>DCCG01000028.1 GCA_002314145.1 Thalassolituus sp. UBA1087
TAATTAACCGCATGGACCACTAGCAAAGTGGCGGGAATGAAACTGGTGGCTTTCTATCACGATTTTTCGGCCGATGAAGGCAGTACCGATTATGGTACAGAGCTGGACTTCCTGGTGGCTAAAAAAGTGAATGACAATCTGGCCGTGGCGGTGAAATACGCCAGTTACAGCGCCGACGATTACGCCACAGACACCGATAAGATGTGGCTGCAGGCCGATATTAATTTCTGATACTGATGTTTAATCGGGTCGTGCAGCTCCCCTGCCGGCCCAACCGATCCACAACGAGGATATTATTATGTTAAGCAAACTTGAACTGACCGAAATGATCATGGTAACCAAAGCGGAAAAATCACTGAGCTGGGAAGCAATTGCCGCTGCGGTGAATATGTCACCGGTTTTTGTGACGTCCGTATGCCTGGGTATGAACAGTCTGAAAGAAGAGCCGGCGGCCAAACTGGTGGAATTCCTTGGTTTGCCGGCACAGGCGAAAGACACTCTGATGGCATTCCCGACCAAAGTCTGGGATCAGGCCGTTCCGACCGACCCGCTGATTTATCGTCTGTACGAAATTGTCGGCGTGTATGGTGAAACGCTGAAAGAAGTGATCCAGGAAAAATTCGGTGACGGCATTATGAGCGCCATTGATTTCTCGATGGAAGTGGATAAAGAAGAAAACCCTAAAGGGGATCGCGTGCTGCTCAACCTGAACGGTAAATTCCTGCCGTATAAATCCTGGTAAGACCAGCGGTTTGCTGCCGGATAAGGCCGTATAACCGGATGTGATAAGGGAATAAAAAAACCGCAGCTTAATCTGCGGTTTTTTTATAGACGCCATCCGGTCTGTGCAGCTTGTCGATGCAGGAATGGTGGTAACGTTTTTTTATCAGACCATGGCGAGGACGGTTTTACCTAACAGCAATACCGATACCAGACAGGCAAGAATAGCGAATCCCCACTGCAGGGCGTGAGGCGGAATTCGGGGTGCGAAACGTCGCGCCACCACAAGACCGGCAATGGTCGCGCCGATAAACCACCAGCTGGACGGCGCAATAGTAGCCCCATGCAGCAAGGTGCCGGTGACGGTACCGGCTGAAATCAGTGTGATGACCGCCAGCGACGTGGCGACAATACCGTGCATACCCAGATTACTGAACTGACGGACGCCGGGCACGATAAGAAAACCGCCACCAACGCCCAGCATGCCACTGAACAGGCCGGACAGACCTCCAATAGAGGTCAGGGTCGCGAAACAGCGGGAATTCCAGCGGAAACGGCCGGTATCCGGACGCAGCATACAATTGGCGCCGATGGCTTCGTCGAGTTCATCCTGGGCCTGAGTCCCTTTCGCCTGCCGCGCCATACGCAGGGCGATATAAAACAGCAGCAGGCAGAACAGAATCATCATGACATCGTGTGGCAGTACGTGGGATAACCAGATCCCCAGCGGTGACAGCAGAGTGCCGCTCAGTGCCATGACGACCGCGGCCCGGTAACGTACCAGACCTTTGCGCAAGCCTTCGATGGTGCCAGTGGCCGAAGCCGTACCAATAGCAATCAGAGAGACGGGCACGGCTTCCGGTAATGACAGTCCCAGCCCCAGGATAAGAGCCGGCACGGCCAGTACGCCGCCACTTCCGGTCAGCCCCAGTGCCGCACCAACACCGGCACCGAGCAGGATTTCAGTTAACATAAGCATTCCGCCGCTGAGGCCTGCTAACAGATTAACAAGGCCGGTTATGGGTTCAACATATCATTCAATTTCACCCGGAGGCAGGCCGGAACAGGCGCCGGGCTCCGCGCTCCGGGTGAGTGTTATGCCATCGAATTATTAGTATATAACCAAATGGTTATTTTTTCAGCCCGTCCGTCAGGTCCTGTCAGGACAGTCCCTGCGCTGCAGGCAAAAAAAAGCACCGGCCAAAAGCGCCGGTGCATTCTGTCATACAAGACGGGCCGCCTGCGGCCCGCTGCCGTGCTGACTTATTCGTCGTCAGCCAGACTGATGGTCATAGGAATCGGGTTACGCATTGAGTTGCCCACTGGCGAATAGTAATTCGCACGCTGAACAATCTCTTCCAGTTCTTCGCGGCTGGCATCGCCTTTCACGATAAATTTCGCCCGGATTTCCTGGAACCCCATGTCTTCCGGCTGACGATCAGCACCACCGGCACCCCAGGCAGCGGTATTACCGATATCGGCTTCCAGCAGCACTTCAAGGTGCGACAGTTTGACGCCTTTCCAGGTCGCAACAGCGGTCACGCCCACGCACAGGCATCCGCCCAGTGCGGCCAGGACGATTTCACCCGGTGCTGGCGCGGTATCTTCGCCAAACAGATGCAGGGGTTCATCAACCACCACTTCATGCTTACCGACGTAAGTAATGGTGCGGTACTGACCTTCGGTGACGGTGCGGGTTTTGTTGGTACCACGGTTTTCAGGATTGCTCAGCCCTTTTTCTGCAAAAGCGGCCAGACCTTCGCCATCGATAGGGCGGAGGTAAGATGCGGTTACGGTTGTTTCTGCGCCAGTGGACATTGTTTGTCTCCAGTCTGTTGGTTAATTACTCATTGACTGTCAGACCTATAGCAGCCGCTGTGCCACCTTCATAAAAACAAATATAGTCCTTTAAAAACAAATACTTAGAAAGCCCAACGGCAAATTGTAAACAATTCACCGGCAGCTCAGGCCGCGCATTGATGGACAATGTCAGCGGACATTGTTTCCGCCGCAGCGTACAGGCCGCCGCGCAGAAACATTATTCTTTTAGCGCCTGCTGAGCTAGACTGCTGCGGTTTCAGATGACGGCAATGGTTGGTATGCAAAAGACCTCCCTCCTGTTTAAGCTGATCCGTCCGGTATTTTATGTATGCGGTATCCTCGCCTTTATTATGGCGGCTCTGATGCTGGTGCCGGCGGCCTATGCACTGCTCAGCGATGACCATGAATATCAGGCCTTTCTGATAGGTTCGGCCCTGACCGCGTTTGCCGGCATGCTGATGATGGCGCCGGGCTATGATGAACCTTTTTCTCTGACGGCCCGCCAGTTGTATCTGCTGACATCGCTCAGTTGGTTATTGCTGTCATTTTTCAGTGCCCTGCCACTGACCCTGACACACCACCCATTAACCCTGACCGACGCGGTATTCGAAGCAGTCTCGGGGATTACCACCACCGGCTCTACCGTGATGCATGGTCTGCATGAATTACCCGGCTCGCTGCTGCTGTGGCGCTCTATGTTGCAATGGGTGGGCGGTTTCGGTGTGATTGGTATGGCCGTGTCGGTGCTGCCTTTTCTGCGCGTCGGCGGCATGCGTCTGTTCCAGACGGAGTCGTCTGACTGGTCTGATAAATCACTGCCACGTTTCCGCGACCTGGCCCGGGCACTGATGATTCTGTATTTCAGCCTGACGTTTTGCTGTGCAATGAGTTATTTCCTGGCCGGAATGACGCCCTTTGATGCCGTTAATCATGCTATGACTACGGTCTCAACCGGCGGCTATGCCACGGACGACAGTTCCATGGGCCGTTTTGATAACGGCATTCTGTGGATTGCCACGCTGTTTATGATGCTCGGCGGTATGCCCTTTATGCTGTTTATCCGCTTTATGAACGAACGCCGTCCAGCTTCGTTAAAAGATGAACAGACCAAAGGCTTTATACTGATTGTGGCCGGTCTGGTCATCCTGCTGACCCTGGAGCGGCTGCTGACCACTGATCACCTCAATGCCTTCGATACCCTGACCCACGTGGCCTTTAATATTGTCTCTGTGATCACCACCACAGGCTATGCCTCCGGTGATTACACCCAATGGGGCGTGTTCAGCATTACGTTATTTTTCTTTGTCACCTTTATTGGTGGCTGTTCCGGTTCTACGAGTGGCGGGATGAAAATTTTCCGTTTTCAGCTGTCGTGGTTATTTTTAAAAGATCAGATGAACCGTCTGGTGCATCCGCACGGAATATCCCGGGTGACTTACAATGGCAAAGCCGTTTCCGACGATATTATGTCGTCGGCGGTGGCTTTTTCCTTCCTGTTTTTTATTACCCTGGTGATCACCACACTGATTCTGTCGCTGACCGGACTTGATTTCGTATCCAGCTTTACCGGTGCCGCCACCGCACTGACTAACGTCGGGCCCGGCCTGGGCGACATTATTGGCCCTGCCGGTAATTTTGCCCCTCTGACAGATACCGCCAAATGGATTTTATGTTTTGCCATGGTGCTGGGGCGGCTGGAATTATTAACGGTTATGGTGCTGTTAACTCCGGTGTTCTGGCGCGGATAACCTGATGTCTCTGCAGCCACTCTGTTGCCGGCGTCCCTGCCGGCCATGACTGATATTATTCCAGCGCTTCGAGAGATTCCGGCAGTATCTGCCCGCCGTCCACCACAATGGTCTGCCCGGTGACATAACCGGCGCCTTCAGAGGCAAAGTAATAAGCGGCGTTACCGATATCTTCCACTTGTCCGAGACGCTTCAGAGGAATCGAATTCGCCATCTGGGTTAAATACTCTTCGCCCATGCCCTGCAAGCCTTCGGTCAGAATATTGCCGGGCATAACAGCGTTGATGGTGATCTGATATTTCGCCAGCTCAATCGACGCGGTGCGGATAAAACCCAGCTGTCCCGCTTTACTGGCACCATAATGCGCCCAGCCCGGAAAGCCGGTCACCGGACCGGTAATCGACGAGGTAACAACAATACGCCCGGCACTGCTTTCTTTCAGCGCAGGAATCGCGGCCTGCACGGAAATAAAGGTACCTTTCAGGTTGGTGTTCATCACCAGATCCCAGTCATCTTCAGACATGCTTTCCAGGGGCGCATCGGGGAAGATACCGGCGTTGGCACACAACACATCCAGACCGCCGAATTCAGCCACCACTTTATCAATGGCCGCGCTCATGGAGGCTTTATCACTGACCTGCCCTGCCACCCCGATCACCTTACTGCCAGTACTGGCCGCCAGTTCTGCGGCTGCGGCATCCGCCGTACTCTGATCACGGCCCAGCACGGCTACATCACAGCCGTGGCTGGCAAACACTTTGGCGATGCCTTTGCCAATACCTTTGGTTGCCCCTGTTACCAGAACTTTCTGCGCACTCATATTGAGCTCCTGTCTCTGTGGTGGTTATGAATGAATGGTTGTCAGTACATGACGGAAGCGGCTGATAAACAGAGCCACATTGTCCTGTGAAAAACACAGGGGCGGGCGGATTTTCAGTGTGCTGCCGTGTTTACCGGCAGCGCCGATGAGAATGCCCTGTTCCCGCAATGCATTGATAATCTGGCTGGTCAGTTCTGCATCCGGTTCACCGTGTGCATTCACCAGATCAACACCAATAAATAAACCCGCGCCACGGACGGAACGGATCAGCGGGCAGCTGTCTGCCAGCGTGATTAATTCCTGTTTAAAGGCAGCGCCGGTATGGCGGGCATTTTCCTGCAGGCCTTCCATACCAATCGTGGTCAGTACGGCCTGAGCCGCCGCCACCGCCGCATGGGAACCGGCGAAGGTATTGAAATAACCTTCTTTATCCGCCATTGCCTGCAACAGATTGTCCGGAGCAATCAGACCCGCCACAGGGTAACCATTCCCCATGGGTTTGCCAAAACTGATGATGTCCGGCTGCAATGGTTGCTGTGCCTGACTGTGACGCAGGTAGCCCCAGAATGCTTCACCCGTGCGGGCAAAGCCGGGCTGTACTTCATCGGCAATAAATACCCCGCCAGCTTCCCGCACTTCATCCACCGCGGCGGTTAAAAAACCAGTGGGATGAGCGAAGACACCGTCACTGGAAAAAATACTGTCAGCGATCAGTGCCGCGACCCCATAGCCCCGGCTTTTCAGTGTATTGATCGCGCGGGTAATTTCTTCCCGTATCGCTGCCATCGCCTGATGCACAGGAATATCCTCCTGTTGCAGGGCATCCAGCGAAAAAGTCGCAACCCAGTCCGGCAATTGACGGCAGGATGACGGAGAAATCTGATTCACCAGCCAGGTATTACCGTGATAAGCCGCTTCAGAAACAATAACGCCCTGAGCCCCGGTGGCTAAAAATGCCAGACGCAGTGCCAGATCATTTGCTTCACTGCCGGTGCAGGTCATGACCAGACGAGGGTCCGGAAGAAATCCACAGTCTTCGCCCGCGGAGAGTGTCGCCAGCAATTGCTGAGCATAGGTGTGTCCGGCTTTATTCAGATAGCGGCTGTGACTGTTAATTTTTTGCAGTTGAGCAGCAACCGCGTCGCTGACCGCGGGGTGAGCATGGCCCAGCACCGCGACATTGTTGTAGGCGTCCAGATAGCGGTTACCATCGGTATCAAACAGCCAGACCCCTTGCCCGTGATCAAACTCCAGCGGTTTACGATAAAAGAGTACCGACGTCGGCCCCAGCGTCTGCAGTCTTTCCTGCACCAGGCCATCAATATGAAGATTACCGCTGGCGGAAAAATCACAGGCATTCTGATCCAGTATGGGTTTCAGTGATGGCGGGTTGTCATCCTGGTGATCATTGCTCATGGCGTTTCCTGCTCACCGCCGGGCGGCGCTAACAGTTCACCCTGCAGGTATCTGGCGGCCAGTTTCAGCGTGCCCTGAGTAAATTCTTCGCCCTGCTCTCTGGCCAGCTCGGTTTTTGAATGTGATCCTATCCAGGCCAGCAAAGTCATGCGGCGCAGCATAATAAAAGTGGGAATTTCGGCAATATCCTCAGCACTCAGCTGACCTTGCGTACGATACCCTTCGATCCACGCCTGAATTAATTCCGGGAGATCCGCGCGGGTTTCAATAAAACTGACGGCACTGGCCAGGTCGTACATAAACCAGCCGAGGCCGGCATCATCAAAATCAATTACCCGGGTTTCACCGTCCGATTCCAGCAGATTGGCCAGTCGCAGATCTGCATGAATCAGTCCGAATTTTCCGGCATTACGGCCGTACGCCTGTAAACGCTGTTCAATCTGAACCTGTGCATTTTCCAACACCACTTTACCGTCGGCACATAATCCTGGTCCGTCACGCCAGTCTCCCCATAACTGAACCGCGCCCAGGCAACCATCAAAATCCCAGATTAAACGTTCAAAATAATCCGGCCGCGGCCACTGGCGTGCATGCCGGTGCATACGTGCGGTCACTGCCCCCAGACGTTTAAAAGGTTCAATTAAACGGGATTCATCCGGCGCTTCACCGGGGATAAGTTCAAACAGTACGGCAAAGCGGCTTTCTTTCAGCGCCGGGGTTTCAATGGTCTGAATGATTTCACCATTCAGGGCACTGACCGCCTGTGGTGTCGCCAGTTTTTCTTCTGCCTGCAGCGCTTTCATCCAGGCCAGTTCAGTACGGATTGCGTTTTTACTGTGATAGCCGGTACGGTGCACCCGCAGAATCACAGGTTGCGGTTCACCGGCTGCATCGCGTACCGGAGAAGCGGCCGATGTTACCAGGTAGGTTGCATTTTCAGACAGGCTGAGCAGCCTCAGCTCTGCGTCCTCAGGTATGCCCCAGGCTGGCAGTGCGCGCTGTGCAACACTCTGCAGGTGTTGCAGCTGTTGTTCATGAGTCAGTAATTCAAAAGGTTCTTTATCTGGTCCTGTCATAGCTTTCCCAATAAACGCCAACTCCCGCGTGGGCGGGAGTATTAAGATTTCAGATTATCCGTTGTGTGATCACAACACTGAAAATCAGTTTACCGGATCATATTTTGCCAGCCAGTCCACCAGTATCTGGTGATAATGGGTAAGACCTTTATAGTCAATCAGAGGCTCCGGTAAATTCTTCATAACCCGATGCATACGTCGTGCCCAATCCTTATTAGTGACCAGATCGTCCATACTGATCAGATAAGTACGGATACTGAACATCAGCGCATTGGAACGCGCCATACGGTCGAGCACCTGCAATTCCACACGCAGATACACTTTTTCACCCACGTTTTCTGGCGTGACAGAACGGTTTTCAGCTCCCCACATAGGGTAAGTTTCCGGCGAGGTATCCATGCGCGCATTGACGGTTAATGTCCAGTTGAGTCTGCGCACCGGACGGTCAACCGGAATAGCCGTGAGATATTTCAGTGCACGGTCAAACACACCCATTTCGTGCGCCATGGGCACGGGACCGTGCCATTCTTTAAAACTCATACCGGCATCAAAGGCCAGTGACCAGTCGGCCGGGCAGGTCACGATACCGGCATCCAGAAACAGGTCGCCGTCACGCTGATCCAGCAGCGCAATATCACCCTGTACCTGACGCCCCATGTATTCCATCGGCGGGCATGGCAGAGTACTGCTGTCACCAAAGGTAAAGGTATCATCGAGCTTCAGCAGAAGATTCTGCCAGTGCCACTGATCACCGTTTTTTTCCAGTTTAAAATAATCCGGATAATCCGCTGACATAGTCGTCATGGCGCGGTCAATGAAATCCCAGCATGCCGGCTCCATATGGGGCATGGCCAGACAGCGTTTAGGATTTTCTTTTAATACCAGATCCCGCTCAGCCATTTCTGACAGATAGTGTTCATCAATATCAAACAGGAATTCATTAACACTGCCGGCAGGGCCCGGTAATGTGTGTGGCTCAATATTCACTGAGTAGGCGTATTCATCTTCCGGAAAAGGAAAAGGAAAACGCTCAATCGCTTCTTTACTGTTGGTGTAAGTAAAATCATCGCGGAAAGTTTCTAATTTAGCAGGTGCTGTTCGCATCATTCTTTCCTCACAGGTCCAGGGTCAGGCTGTCAGTAACAGCACGGGAAACACAGGGCATCACACATTGCCCGGAGGCTTTTTCAGCAGCAGACAGAAAATCATCCCGGTGTTCCGGAATGCCTTCTTTTACGCCGGTTACACATTGCCCGCACACACCACCACGGCACATATTGGCGACTTCAACACCGGCTTCTTCCAGTGCTTCAAGCATACTGCTCTCCCCGTCCACAGCGATCTGCTGACCACTGGAAGCCAGACTGACGGTAAATGCTTTGCCGGGTTTGGGCGCGGCAAATTCCTCGTAATGGATAATGCCGGCCGGAATTCCCAGCGTCGCGGCTTCTGTTTTTACCGCCTCAATCAGGCTCTCCGGCCCACAGATATATACGTGCGCTCCCGGGCTCAGCTGCGCTAACAGCTGGTGCACGATACACTGTTGTCCGTGATCGGAATCATAACTGAAGTACTTTTCTCCCAGCGCCTCTGACAGCTGCTGGCGGTAAGCACCGGTCTGTGCACTGCGATACAGATAGTGCAGCTCAAAGTCGGCGTTACGGCGCTTCATTTCCGGCAGATACGACATGAAAGGCGTAATCCCCACACCACCGGCAATAAGAATATGTTTCTTCGCTGCCCAGTGCGGAGCGAATAAATTCGCCGGTGGTGCAATATTCAGCACATCACCTTCTTGCACCTGAGTATGCATGAAAACGGAGCCACCACGGGATTCGTCCTGCAGTCGCACGGCAATTCCATAACTGCTGATATCTGCCGGATCACTCATCAGTGAATAAGCATTACGGTACGTTTTTTCTGCCCCCTGCATTTCCACCATGACATGGGAACCGGCGGAAAATGCCGGCAGTGCCTGGTCTACAGCGGTAAAACGGAATTCTCGTATTTTCGGTGCGACATCACGCACGGATGCCACACGTACCGGAATCATCGACTTACTCATCAGCACAACTCCTCTGATTCTTCCGGCAGGTCGGCCGGGTCTTCAGCATCAATCTGTACACCGACATAGGCACGGTGAATTTTTGAAAAGTGATCACGTACCAATAAATGTCGGCCACAACCACTGCAGACAGCCGGGCTGTGGGTGACAGGTTCGGTGATGGCGTAGCAATGGGTACAGAACAGGCGCCGCTCATTATTGACCGGCGGCAGAAGATGAACCTGTTCCATAATAAAACCGGCTTCGCAGATCAGTTTGGCCACATCCCAGATAAAGGCCTCGGTACCGGCCAGATAAAAACTGCTGGCCAGTGGCAGACTGCTGATGGTCTGCGGCAATTGCGACATACTGATGACATCGCCGTCTTCGCCCACCACCAGAGGAATAATATTCAGTGATTTTTCACTTTTTTCCGCTTCGTCCATCAGCGGTTTTAACAGAGCGCCGGCCTTGTCGCCGGTGGTATTTTTCCGGGCAATAAATACCTGACACTGTGCCGCCGGATTAAGACTGACCGGTGGATACTGCGGCCGGCTTTTTACACCGGGATTTAACGTAAGTTCTGGCTTATCTGCATTCGTTTGCATACCAAACTCCAGCTGTGTGAAACCATTCACCGCGCATGCGGGAAACAACAAACCTTCTGTCAAAGCCATGTTCAGGCCAACCCGGGCCCGGTATCAGCCTGCCCAGTAGGATATTTTTATTCCTGACAGGAAAGGCAAAAACCGGACCAGCCGTACGCTTTTTATCTAAGCCATTGTTTTATATGGTAATAATCAGCGTACCGTCAGCCACTGACCCGGCTGAATGCACAACACCGGGTCAGTTCTGCTTCATATCAGTTCATTTACAATGAACTCAATAACACAGCAGACAGGCACAGGCGACTCAGCCTTCACCCTCACGGCGCTGACCGCAGAAGAAGCCGATACCATAGCTGTCGGTTTCAAAGGTGATGGTGCTGCCAGCGGGGAAATAAAACACATCCCCGGCTTTGGCATGGGCCACATTGCCGTCCTGATCTGTGATTTTAAATTCACCTTCAACGATGCATTTCATTTCATGGTAGGTGTAGTCATACACCAGTGGTTTTTCAGATTTTTTCAGGTGAAAAAAACCGGCGGCGATGGTTTTATCTTCATCGCTGGAAACGGCAACATCGCCGAGCCAGGCGTTAACGCCCGGGCGTTCCATATCCGGTTGCTCTGTTTTAATCGCCTGCGGGAAAAATTTCATAGCTGGCATAGTACTTACCTCTTATTACTCATTTTTAATATTAAGAACGTACCCGTGTACGCTCAGGATCGTAAAACGGTGTGGTCGTGACGGTTGCCCGCAGACGCTTTTTGTGTCCATCAAGCTGACCGACTTCCAGTGACGTGCCGGCCTCTGAAAATTCCGGCGCGACCCGGCACATGGCAATCTGTTTATTCAGTAAGGGGGAACGGGTGGCACTGGTAATCACACCGACCGGATAACGGCCGCTGTACACTTCATCCCCATGCGATACGGTATCGGTATCTTCAATAAACAGGCCTACCAGTTTTTTCCGGCTGGCGGGATTCTGTGCCGCCATGGCGCTGCGGCCGACAAAATCTTCTTCTTTGGTTTTCATCGGTACCGTAAATCCGATACCGGCTTCGTAAGGATTGGTCTGCGGACAGAATTCATGGTCGGCGAAAATAAGCCCGGCTTCGATACGCAGCATATCCAGCGCATCAAAGCCCATCGGAGCAATACCGAATGACTGGCCAGCGGACCAGATGGCATCCCACAATTCAACGCCATGATCCGGATGACACCAGATTTCAAACCCCAGCTCGCCGGTATAACCTGTACGCGAGACCATCACAGGAATACCGTCCGCAGCGCCCAGACGGCCAATGGTAAAATGGAACCAGCGCAGATCTTTAACATCCGGCTGATGGTCCGGTGTCCAGATAATTTCGCTGAGTAATGCGCGGCTTTGTGGCCCCTGTAACGACAGATTATGAATCTGGTCGGATGAATTCTGAATGCGTACGCGATAGCCTTTTTCCTCAGCCAGTTCACGCAGCCAGGTTTCCATATAGGGATCACCGGCGACAAAACGGAAATTCTGTTCACCGAGACGGAATAAGGTGCCGTCATCAATCATGCCACCGGTTTCACAGCACACTGCCGTGTAAACAATTTCTCCCACCGCCAGACGCCGTACGTTACGTGTCAGGGCATACTGCAGCAGTTCTTCAGCATCCGGACCTACCACTTCAAATTTACGCAGTGGCGTTAAATCAAGCAGCGCCACCCGTTCACGACAGGCGAGATATTCAGCCCGCGCACCATAGCCATCATATTCTGCCGCCACCCAATAGCCACGGTACTCAGTGAAGTGGCTGGACATCGCCGATGTGCGTGGATGAAAGCCGGTTTGTCTGGTCATACGCGGTAATTCCTCTGGCAGGGTGCGATAAGCAACAGAGCGGGGAAAATCCTCGTCCGCGCCATACACACGCACATGAATATCAGTGGGCACCCAGCCATTGGCCGGATCAATATCATCCGGGCAGGCTGAGCTGCCGATCAGCAGATCACGCTGTGCGCGCAGCAGCACATAATCCCCGGCGCGGGAAAAAGGCTCGTCTGAAAAAATGGTTCCGCACTCACCGACCACTGTGTTAAAAAATAAATTAATCGCCGGCCAGCCAGCACGGGGGGCTATGCCATAAGGCGCCAGCGCTTTATTGAAGTTATCGCTGCAGCTGACATGGCCAAAATAACCGGCATCTTCGTAAAATTTATTGGTGCAGGCGTACAGAAAACTGTCATGACGGCCCACGGTATCCTGTACGACCTGCAACATGCTCTGCATATCAGCATCGAGAAATTTTGAATGCAGCCCGGGCTGCGGCAGACTCAGCCCCTGCACTGTGCGAGTGGCCGTGGCATCCAGCATGACTTCGCGGCCGTTTTGTAATGCCTGCAGGTCGAAGGCAATTAAGTCGGAGCATTGCTTACCGGCGACATCAATCACCTGAATCCACTGCCCGGCTTTCACTTCGTATACCCCGGCCGTGCTGTTTTTAATACGGTGTTCCGCCACCGGCGTTGCCAGCGGCTCCGGCAGATCATCGAATTCCTGCTGAATTCCCCAGGCGCTGCGGAGTGACACCGTCAGCTCTTCGGGTGGCGTCTGGTCATCCACCATCATGGACGCTCCCGGCGCAATAATGATCAGCTCTGCATCCTGCCGAATGGATAATGCCGGCAAACTCTGCGCCGCAAAGGTCAGTGCCTGGCCGAGATGTTCATCACGGATATTCCACTGCGCAAAGCGATTATTCAGCGCCCGGGCTGCGTGGCTGTTCTCTTTCAGCAGCTGCCAGGTCAGCAGCGCCGGAGCGGGTGTCTGTGCCGTGTCCACACAGGCTGCCGCGGGCTCTGATGCCGAATTGAGCACGAGCATTTCGCAGGGCTGATGACCACTGGCACTGCTGACGCACAGATAGTCGCCGGCGGATACTTTGATGCGCAGTGCATCCTGCCCCCCGATCCGGTAAATCCGGGTAGGGGAAGCGGTATGATCTGCCTCGCCGCTGATGGGCATTGATTCCATGCCGGTCTCCTGTCTGATGCTTCAGTGTTGACGGAGAACACACAGCACCGTGATCGCCCATTGGTGATCGTCTTTGCGCCAGTGCTGTGCAATTTGCGGGTCACTCAGCATGGCGAAAAACAAGGCGGCTGGCTCCGGATCGGCAATGAAAGATCACAGCACCGGTGTTTCTCACTGGTTAATAATGTTTACCAGCAGGATTTTTCTCTCAATCCTCCGGGAGGAGTACCCACTTGGGAGTAACCCGGCCAAAAAGCCGCAGAATGGCACAACTTCTGCTCTTTACTTCGGGCAGAAGGCCAGACACCGCACAGAATATTTAATCCTGTGCCCGGACAATGGCACGCACGCCAATACTCAATCGCAGAAAATACCGGAGGGGAATATGTCAGCTGTTACTGATCAGAAACCATCCCGCTCTTTCCAGTGGCTGCAGATGTGGCTCAGTAAGGCCCGGCCACTGACACCGTCTCTGATGCCGACGGATTATCAGAGCCTGACGCTGGACATCGCCGCCGCCAGCGAGAGCTCAATGAGAGATATTGTTCACCGCTGCCAGCAGCGTCTGCGCTATTTGCTGCGTGATCATTCACTGCAACTGGCCATTGCCCTGCCCGCCACTGAGCAGGCAGCGACCCTGATCACCGCCGCGGATAAAGCCGCTCAGCAGGACTGGCTTACGCCTGTGCAACATCACATCCGCCAGCTGCGCCACCGTGCCGCAGCGGCAGACACCGTATTCAACACCGCACTGTCAGGCGCCGGCCGCACGGCAGGAAGAGAAATATTCCTGCAGACACTGGCACTGAAAGGAGAAACCGAACCCGGTTGGCTGGCGGTCGTGTCGTCTCTGAATGAATACGATAAAGAATCCCTGCATTCACTGACCCGGCCAATGCGTGACGCTTTTGCACGCGGACTCAGCCTGTATTGCCAGCGTCAGCGGGAAATCCGCCAGTCACTGCACAGTGAACGCCGCGCTCAGGCGGCAGAGCTGCATGATTCGCTGGCACAGGTGCTGGGTTATATGCGCATCCGCTCAGCGCGGTTACAGACGCTGATGGATGAGACCTGTGTACAGCCCCACATGAAAACCATCAGCGACGACCTGGCCGACCAGACTCTGGTGGCCTACCGTCAGGTACGGGAACTGATCCGCACATCGCGCCTGAATCTCAGAGAGCAGTCGCTGGATCAGATGTTTATCAACGCCCTTGAAGAATTTGAACAGCACTCCGCCATCGTTTTTCAGCTGGATAACCGCTGTCCGGATTTATCCGTTAATCACCGCCAGTTAACCCAGCTGAGCTATATAGTGCGCGAAGCACTGGCCAATATTGTACGTCATTCCCATGCCAGTCATGCCCGCATCCGTCTGTTCCGGAAACACAATAAAGTCAGACTGACCATTGAGGACAATGGCCGCGGTATAGATAGAAACCAGGCCCGGTCGGACAGCTATGGACTGACGATCATGCAGGAGCGTGCCAGCAGCATTGCCGCCCGCTGCCAGATCAGTAATCGCCAGGGTGGCGGTACCCGGGTAGAAATAACTTTCCGCACACAGGAAGAGCAGCCGGCATGATTTCCCCTGACGATCACCTGGCAGACAATCTGCCCGCGGTACAGGCAGTCGTGGTTGATGACCACCCGCTATTCCGCCGCGGCATGGTGCAGTTGCTGAAAGAAACATCCGGCTTCCGCGTTCTGGCCGACTTTGATAATGCCCGCGACTATATCGACCAGCTGGACCAGTATGATGCCGATCTGTTGCTGCTGGATTTACAGATGCCGGATATTTCCGGCCTTGACGCACTTAAAAAAATTCGTGAACTGGGCACTGAGATGCGCATCGTTATGATTACCGCGTCCGATGACAGCGAGCATTTAATCGAGGCGCTGAGTGCCGGCGCCGATGGCTACCTGTTAAAAGATACGGCACCGGATGATATGACCCGCCAGCTTCGCAACGTCATGCAGGGGGAAGTCGCGCTGAATGCTGCCAGTGTTAATCTGCTGGCACGCGGATTACGCGAAGGGCAACGGGAAGGGCCACGGGAAGAAAGTACAGAAAAAAGCGACGCCAACACAGACCTGAACGACACCAACGAACTGACGCAGCGTGAACAGCAGACTCTGCAGCTGATCAGTCAGGGCATGAGTAATAAACTGATTGCCCGGGAGCTGGGCATCAGTGATGGTACCGTGAAAGTGTACGTTAAAAATATGCTGCGTAAACTGAACCTGCATTCGCGCCTGGAGCTGGCGGCCTGGGCTTATAACAACACCACCCTGTCAGTCACTGACCGCACGGATACCCCCTGATGACCCTGCTGAAATTTTTCCGCACCGATCCGGTCACGGGGCCGGACTATTCCATGAACGAATTACTGAATTCGCTGAAAGATGTGGTATTCAGTGTCAGCGATGGCGACCAGCTGCAATATGTGAATCACTGCTGGGAGACATTAACCGGGGTCAGTAAAAAAGATACTGTCGGACGCGTGCTGACGTCTTTCTTTCATCCGGAAGACATCAGCATCTGGCAAAACGCCCTGCATGATGTGGCAGAAACCCGTCTCAGTCAGCTTATCTGGGTACGCCTGGTCGGCCCGGATGATGAATTACGCTGGTGCGAAATGCGTCTGCAATCCATGCGCGCTGGCAGCCTTTATCCGATCAGCGCAACGTTGTGCGACATTACCCCTCAGGTGCGCAAAGAAGAAGTCCGGCATGCCAGTCTGCGCAGTCTGAACGGACTGATACGGGGTGTTCCGGCCATGCTGTTCCGTTCACGCAATAATTTAAGCTGGACGATGGAATATGTCAGTGATGGCTGCCTGGAAGTGACCGGCTACCCGGCGGAACAACTGATGAATCAGTCACAGCTGTCTTATGGTTCTATGATTGATCCCCAGGACGCGGGGTACGTCTGGACCGCCGTACAGGATGCACTGAATAATAATACAGCCTATGAGCTGAAATACCGTATTTGTGATGCCGAGGGCAAGCGCCGTACGGTAAGAGAAAAAGGTCGTGGAATTTATTCAGCCAGTGGCCAGGTGCTCGGTGTTCAGGGCGTCGTATTTGAAAGCGACAGTCAATAAATAAGCCACTATACCTTTCTGGTTACCCACACCGGGGAGTAGGTAAATACCGGCATTCTTTTTATCTTGATTGTATCCACTAAAAAGGAGATCAAGATGACTCAGCGTGTTGCAATTATTGGTGCCGGCCCCAGCGGTATGGCTCAACTCCGGGCTTTTCAGTCAGCGCAGGAAAAAGGCGCGGATATTCCCGAAATCGTGTGCTTCGAAAAACAAAGTGACTGGGGTGGCCAGTGGAATTACACCTGGCGTACCGGCATGGATGAAAACGGAGAACCTGTGCATACCAGTATGTATCGTTATCTCTGGTCCAATGGCCCGAAAGAGTGCCTGGAATTTGCCGACTATACCTTTGAAGAACACTTTGGCCGGCCCATTGCTTCCTACCCGCCCCGGGAGGTGCTCTGGGATTACATTAAAGGACGGGTGGAAAAAGCCGGAGTACGCAAATACATACGTTTCAGTACGCCGGTACGCCATATCGAGTTCAATGAAGAGACTGACAACTTCACTGTTACTGTACACGATCACAATGAAGACAAAGTTTATTCAGAAGACTTTGATTATGTAGTGGTCTGCAGTGGTCATTTCTCTACGCCCAATGTACCGGAATACCCTGGTTTTGAAAGCTTTGGCGGGCGCGTATTACACGCCCATGATTTCCGCGATGCGCTGGAATTTAAAGACAAAGATATTCTGGTGGTAGGTTCCAGCTACTCTGCAGAAGATATTGGCTCGCAGTGCTACAAATACGGTGCGCGTTCCATAACCTCCTGCTATCGGTCAGAACCTATGGGTTTTGACTGGCCCGATAACTGGGAAGAGAAACCCGCTCTGACCCATGTGGATGAAAATATGGCATTCTTCAGTGATGGCAGCAGCAAACATATTGATGCCATTATCCTGTGTACCGGCTATATCCACCACTTCCCGTTTCTGAATGATGACCTGCGACTGATAACGGATAACCGTCTGTGGCCGCTGGACCTGTATCAGGGTGTTGTCTGGGAAGATAACCCTAAACTCTTCTACATTGGTATGCAGGATCAGTGGTACAGCTTTAATATGTTTGATGCCCAGGCCTGGTTTGCCCGTGATGTGATGCTCGGACGCATCCCTCTGCCTTCCGCTGATGAGATGAAAGCCGACAGTGCACAATGGCGTATTAAAGAACTGAAGCTCGAAACCGCAAAAGAAATGTATGAATATCAGGGTGCTTATATTCTGCATTTAATCAAGCAGACGGATTACCCGACCTTTGATATTGATGGTGTTAACCAGACATTCCTGGAATGGAAGCACCATAAAAAAGAAGACATTATGGGGTTCCGTAATCACTCTTACCGCTCGCTGATGACGGGTACTATGTCACCGCCACACCACACGCCCTGGCTGGACGCGCTGGATGACTCGCTGGAGGCATATCTTGCAGATGCAGAACCGGCCAGTAAGAAAGCCGCAGGCTGATTGCCGGTGAGCAAATCCGCCGCTCAGGCGGTTTTCTGTTCACCTTTCTGCTCACCTTTCTGTTCAGACCAGGCTTCGGCCTGGGTGCCGGTGCTGGCAATCTCTGCCAGCCCGGCTTCAATCATCGCCAGATAAGGCGCCAGCTTACCGATGCTGGCCTGTGCCAGCATAAAGGCTTCATCCCGGTCGCGTTTACGTATGTCGGCCAGGTCGCTGATCACCAGGTTGACCATCTTCAGCATGGTATCAATGCTCATCGCCAGCCAGATATCATTGTCGATCCACTTATCGATAAAATCGTGCAGGCGGCCGAAGCAGGCCTTCAGTAACGGGTAGCTGGTGTTGACTTCTTTACGTTTGCGGAACTGCAGGTATTTCTCAAAGGTAAACTCAGCATTGATGCGCGGCTGACTTAACGCCCGCTGATAGTGGTCAGCGTACCATTGGGCAATATCTTCAAAGGATGACACAAAAGAATCGCGCTGGTTAAGCATCATCAGCGGCTGCAGAATATCCACCACCACCTGATAGGTATTCACAATATCCAGCAGCAGGCTGTCGTATTCACTGCGGAAACCCGGCATTGGAATCTCTTCACAGATAATAGCGTTAATACCCGCCAGCTCCTGCAGGGTTGCGGTAACTGTTGCACATTCCTTCAGCGCTTTAAATTCGTTTGCCATCACGTATCTCCGGTGAATCATCCAGCTTACAGTATGCCTGAGAGGATGTTCTGCAAAATTCAGTCCCGGCGACTGAATGCTGTTCGGCCTGCTTAACGCCGCTGTATCTGCTGCTTTATGTACCGAATACTGCAAAATACCTGTCGGGATCAGCACAAAAAAACAGAGGCCGGCTAAAAAAACGTACAAAAACAGTCAGTTAATGTCTGGCTCAGGCTTTGCAAACTCAATAGAAGGAGAGCAAAGCAGATAAAAAATAGCCACTCAGCCAGACAAACCATAACGAGGAGCCGCTTATGCCTGGTACATTCAGAGTTGTCACCGAAAACGAAGGTTTTTTTCAGTTTGAGTACCTCAACCCGAAAGGCGAACTGCTGATGACCAGCCCGGCCTTTGAAGGCAAAGAAATGATTGATAAAGCCATTCAGGATACCCGCGTCGGTTCCATGATGAGCCAGTTTATAGCCAAAGGGCAGACGGCAGATGGCGGCCTGTTTTTTATGATTAAAGATTCCGGCGGCCTGCCGGTGGCGCGCAGCATCCTGTTCAGTGATGAGATGTTATTTAACAACGCCCTGCATACCGTACGCGATGACGCCTGTATCGCCGCCGTGGATTATGCCAGCTGAAACATGCTCTGTTCGTGAAGTATATGAAGTTGTGGAGGCAGTACAGCCTGCTGCCCGCCGGGAACAGCTGCCTCAACAGCTGAGCCAACGGATAACACTACAGCAGGGTTTTCTCTCCCCTGCTGACAGTGAATGCTTCTTTAACGAATTACTGCACCATCACCCGTGGCCACCACAGGATTATGAAGTCTATGGTCGCCGCTTTATTCTGCCGCGCCAGCAGACCTGGCACGCCGATGCGGGGATTATTTATTCCTGGTCGGATAATCTGCTCGAATCGCGCCCCTGGACACCTCTGCTGCAGACCCTGCGGGAAAAAGTACAACAGGCAACGGGTGAGCGCTTTAATGCCGTACTGGTGAACCTGTACCGTAATGGTCAAGACTATGTTGACTGGCACACGGACGACGATAAAGAGATGGGTGACAATGCCGTTATCGCTTCGCTCTCGTTAGGTGCCACACGGGCATTCAGCATACGTAGATTCAATACTCCAGAACAGCAACAGAATATTATGCTCACCAGCGGCACCCTGCTGGTGATGCAGGCCGGATTCCAGCAGGTATATGAGCATGCGGTGCTGCCTGACGACACCACCCAACCAAGAATTAACTTAACCTTCCGCTACGTCTGTCGGCAGAATTCCGCCACCAGAAGACGCCGGTAACCGATCACCAGCCACAACGAATTTTATAAAACCTGAGCGATACGGACCATTGGTCGCTTCCTGTTAACACCCCGTACGGAAACCTGATCCGCCATCGGGAAGCACGAGAAACGACCATGAGTACTACAGAAAAAGACTGTCCGCCTGTGAACACCGACCCTTCACAGGATAATTTATTATGGCTTGAACTCTGGCGCGGGCATCAGACTGATTTTCATCAGAGTGAGGTAAACCCGCTACTTTCACGTTTCTGGCGTCCGCCAGAGAATGGACGGGACAGCCATGTACTGGTGCCTTTGTGCGGTAAAAGTCTGGATATGCTTTGGCTGGCAGCGCAGGGGCACCGCGTCACCGGCGTTGAAATCAGTCCGGTCGCAGTAAAAGCTTTTTTTAAAGAAAATAACCTGAAAGCCAAAAAAAGCCGCCAAGGAAATTTTACCTGCTGGCGGTGCGGGCCAATAAGTATCCTGTGCGGTGATTTTTTCGGGCTGAAAAAACATCAGCTGGGGAAAATAGACCGGGTCTTTGACCGTGCGGCGCTGACCGCGTTACCGCAAAGTATCCGCGATCAGTACGTCGGCCACCTGGCCAGGTTAATAGATCATTCTACCCATGTTTTTTTATTGACCACCGAAGATATCGGAAACAGTGATCCTCAGCGCAGCGATTGTGTGGACCCGGAACTACTGGGCCTGTATACGCCTCAGTTCGATATCAGCCTGACGCACACGGAATCCGCCGGTACAACAGCGGCGGTGGGTACAGAGCAGGCTTTTCATACCGAACATAAAGTATATCAGCTTGAACTCAGCGGCTCTTAATACGGGTTTGCACAAAGTATTTATACCTGCACTTATAACTGTAAACCAAGACGCCCGGCCAACGCAGGTTTCACCTGCTCAACCCATTGCTTCAGGCGCTCGTCGGTGTGCATTCCCTGCGTACGCTGATCAATAATAAGACCGACAAAACGGCCATCCACCACAGACGCAGAAAAATTAAAGCTGTAGCCTTCCAGCGGCCAGTCACCGATCATCTCAGCCCCTAACCCTTTAAAAAAGTTATACAGCGCTGCCAGAGAGCTGGCGAAACGGTCGCTGTATCGTTCCTGTGCGCCCAGCCCGAACATAGCGATGGTTTTGCCGGTTAAATCCGGTGTGCCGAAGGTCTGCAGAAATTCAGCCCAGTTGCTCTCCAGACAGCCCACATCTTTACCCGGAATGTCGCCTTCGCCATAACTCGGCGTACCGAGAATCAGTACATCGTACTGCAGCAGGTCGTCAGGGCTGATACGGTTTACGTTAACGGGTTTTTCTGCGATATCGTCACCCAGCAGTTTGTACATTTTTTTAGCCACCAGGCGGGTGGTGCCGGTTTCCGTTCCGAAAAACATTCCGATTTTATTCATGCGCAATTCCCTGAATGCTTTTTATGATTTTTCTGCGTTGATCCCTTAATATCAGAATCAACCTTCCAGGCGGTATTCCCCGGCGTCCATAATGCCTTCAAAGATACTGCTCAGCCGGTGGGCGGTAATCATGCAACCCGGCTCACTGCCGCGTGGCATAATATCCAGTACGATATCCTGCTCGATTAACGCCGGAATCTCTTCGTCGATAAAGTATTCCAGTGCAACAGAGGCCGGACGACAGTCGGTCCAGGTGTCCAGCGCCGCATCCATCGCATAATGCCGATAACACCAGGCAGGCAGGATCCGTTGCGCCGCGGGGAAACCTTTGCTGTCTTGCGGTAAAGCACGGCTGAACCAGACGGCTCCCTGCTTCAGCCCCCAGAATTCTTCTGTCTCAAACACGCGCATAAGAAAGTAATCCAGCCGTTCGCCATCAGACAGTGACGGCAGCGCGGCTATTTCACTGGGGTAAGCTTGAAAACGCATACAGACTCCAAAGACAGGGCAACAGACGTGATCTGTTCAGTACACAGATCACCGGGGTTTATCCATCGGGTTCTTTCTGCCTGACTCTGTTGCAAAAGCGGAGCCACCGGTAGCCCACCGGAATGATGTTAAAAAACCTTTAAATATCAATAAGCTGGAGAGTTGACTGGCGATAAAGGGGGAAGAGTGAGTTGGTCGTCTGCTGACGGTGTGGATTTTGTTGTGGCTTTTGTCGCAGCTGCGACAAAAGCCGGTAGTGTAGGCAGGCGGTCAGACTTTGTAGCGGCGAACCAGATTATCCATCTGCTGCGCCAGTTCGTTCAGCTGATGGGTGGTTTCATCCGCCCGCGATGTTGCCTCCGCCGTCTGTTCTGAGATACGCACAATCTCGTGCACATTCTGATTAATACTTTCCGAGACATTGGTCTGCTCTTCAGCAGCGGTGGCAATCTGCGAATTCATATCGGTAATGGTTCCCACCGATTGCTGAATTTCATGCAGCGCTGTATCAATCTGGCTGGTTTCAGAAGCTGCGGTTTCACTCTGTTCATTGATATTGCCGATCAGGCGTACGGCATTAGCGGCGCCCTTCTGCAACTGTTCAATGGTGGCCTGAATTTCTTCTGTACTCTGCTGCGTGCGACTGGCCAGAGTGCGTACCTCATCCGCCACCACCGCAAAGCCTCTTCCGGCTTCACCGGCACGGGCTGCTTCAATTGCAGCATTCAGTGCCAGCAGGTTGGTCTGCTCGGCAATGGCACGAATCACTTCCAGTACTGAGTCAATCTGGCGCGAGTCACTGCTGAGCTGTTCAATGCCTTTAACACCTTCATCCACCTGGGAGGACAATCCGTTCATGACGGATACTGCGTGCTGTACCAGCCCCTGTGCATCATGTACCTGCTCATTGGCGCCACCGGCCGCTTTTGAAGCTTCTGCGGCATTGCCCGCCACCTGTTGTGCAGCGGCGGTCATTTCGTACATGGCGGTGGCAACCTGATCGCTTTCATCTTTCTGCTTCACCACGCCCTGAGACGCACCTTCCATCATCACTTTCAGACTGCTGGCCGAGTCAAACAATGTTTTTGTGGACGAACGTACGCTGGATACCAGTTCATGGACCTGATCCGCGAAAATATTGAATGCTTTGGCTAACTGACCCACTTCATCATGGCTGTTTACCTCCAGCCGCGCCGTCAGGTCGCCGTCGCCTTCAGCGATACTGTTCATCGCCTTCACCGCAGATACCAGCGGACCAACGATACTGCGCACCACGACCAGTGCCAGGACCAGCACAATCCCCAGAGCAATGGCAGCAGCAATCACGGAGGCGGTTAATGAGTGTGTCAGAGAGCGGCTGATGCTGCTTTCCATATCAGCAATTTCCTGATCCAGGCTGTCAATCCAGAAACCACTGCCGATCATCAGGTTGAGTTCCGGAATTAATTCACCATACCCCAGCTTTTTGGCATTGATGCCCTCTGCGTTTTTCCAGCGATAATGAACAAAGCCACCGCCGTTCTTTGCCTGTTTAACCAGCTCACGGATCAGAAGCACACCGTCGGGGTCTTTAAAATCCCACAGATTTTTACCTTCCAGTTCCGGCTTCAAGCCGTGAACCACTACTTCGCCATCGGTCGTGTAAAGAAAAAAGTAGCCTTCGCTGCCTGAGTCATTAAAGCGCATGGGTCGCAGAATCTTTTTGACTTCCTCTACGACCTGCTGTTTGCCCATGGCAGGCTTATTTTTAAGTAGCTCAGTAACAGAAGTTTTAGCCACACTGACGTAGTTGCGGATTTCATTCTGCATCCGTTCTTCCATATCGGATGAGAAATTATTAACCGTCTGCCGGCCACTTTCATTGGCCTGATATAAATTCAGAGCAACCAGAAATACGGTGACCAGCGCGGTCGGAATAATGGCCAGGAGCAGGACTTTAAAGCGGATGGTAAGATTTTTCACGGCTGAATAACCTGATGTGTCGTTATTTTCCAGCCTAGCAAAGAAGCATTAGATTACAATTTGTACAGATACAAAAATTGTAATAACAAATTACATAATAAAAGCATCTGGAAACATCAGCGCGTTAACCATTAACGGCGCCCGGGGTGGGACGCCGTTATCGGTGCTGACGCACCAAAAAGTTATCCGTGTTTATATGCCAAAAGCACGCACCCCCACCGGAGCACCGGAAAATTCAGCCATGGCATCCTGCAGAACATCCCACAGATAAGCGTGATAACCGGCATCAAACAACAGCGAAAAAACGTCTGTGCCGGCAACCTGATGGTGAACAACAATGGCGTTAATTCTTGCCACCGATGTCTGAGCAACAGACCCGGGCGGAAAACTTTGCGCACGCATATCCACGCCGCAGAGCTTCGCCATGACGCCAGCACAGTGGTCGCCACTGAGCATCAGCCAGGCATGGCTGTCCTGACAAAACAACGGATAACAATCGGACCCCGGCGATGGCTGTCGGGCCGCCTCCGTTACTGCAGTACCCATATCCTGCAGGCTACCCAATACCCAGAACTCAGTACGGCTTAAACGCACCAGGGTCTCGCCGCTGTCTTTGGTGAGCGCCTGATTGGGGTTTTCCGGCACAGGATAGCCAAGGCTCTGCAGATGCTCAGCCGCCGTTTTACCCCGCCAGCCGGTGCGGATAACCGGCGTCAGATCACAGAGTCCACAGTTTCTGGCCTGCTCACTGTCATCGGCGCTATAGCTGGCGGCAATGGCCGATTCCGGGGTACTGAGAAATTCAGCATCGGCTATTTTACGGTACAGTCCGCTGCGCGCCAGGGTATCACCCGGTGTTACCATGGTATCAGTCATATTCACATCTCCTGACGTTTGTTGTCGGCATCGTAAAACGGCAGTTCGGTTACCACCGCCTGCACCTCGTGGCCACCACTGACGCGGATACGGAACTGGCTGCCGGTGTCGGCCTGATCAATTCCGACATAACCCAGACCGATGATGGCATCCAGTGCCGGTGAATATTCACAGGATGTGATATTGCCACTGATGTCGTCACCGCGCAGAACAATGTGTCCTTCTTCCGGCTTCAGCCCTTTATGTCTCAGATCCGCAGGCAAGGTGAAGCCAACCAGTTTACGTGTCTGTTTGGCGTTCATCACAATGTCGACGGAACGACAGCCAACGAAAAAAGGTTTTTTACGGTTAATCGCCCAGCCCAGAGACAGTTCACCCGGGTGGCTCATGCCATCGGTGTCCTGACTGACAATGATATGGCCTTTTTCCAGACGCAGCAGACGCTGGGTTTCCACACCGAATGGCGTAATGCCAAATTCGGCACCGGCCTGCATAACCACATCCCAGAGTGCTTCGCCATAACGCGAGGGTACGTGAATTTCGTAACCCAGCTCACCCACAAAACCCACGCGTAACAAACGTGCGGGAATATTACCCGCGGCGGTTTTAATGTCTGCTTCGTGGCAATCCAGATACGGGAAAGCCTGCGCCGACACATCCAGGTCAGTGATTTTTTCCAGCACTTTACGTGAATCAGGACCGGCCAGATTCACCGCCGCAAACGCCGATGTCACATTGGAAATATCCACCCGCAGCCGCCACATAGCATTCCAGCGCGTCATGTTACGGTAGACGGAGTCCACCCCGGTGGTGGTTGCTGTGACATAAAAACAGTCTTCGGCGAAACGGCAGGAAACACCGTCATCAATCACCACACCCTGCTCATTGGTTAATACCGCATAACGGGTGCGGCCAACCGCCTGCTTTAAAAAACCGAAGGTGTAAATACGGTTCATAAATTCGGCGGCATCTGGTCCCCTTAGTTCGATACCACCCAGAGTAGAAACATCGATTACCGCTACCTTATTACGTACGGCATGTGCTTCTTTGGCGATACATTCCAGGCGATTCTCGGCCGCACCGTAAAATGCCGGGCGCTGCCAGCTGCCCGCCGGTATCATTTTCGCGCCCAGTTCGACATGGCGGTGATGCATCGCGGATTGACGATAAGGATCGAATGCCCGGCCGGCAATCACGGCCAGCTTTTCGGCATTAAATGGCGGACGCGCCGTGGTCACCCCGGTTTCACTCACGCTGCGCTCGGTGGCATCCGCCACAAGACGGGCCGTCGGTAAAGCAGAATGCCGTCCCTGGGATGGCCCCATCCCCACCGTTGAAAAGCGTTTCACCAGCTGTACATCGCGGTAACCAATACGGGTAGCATTGACGATGTCTTTGATCTGAAGATCTTCGTCAAAATCGACGAACTCTTTGGCCTGCGGATGTTTAAAAATCGGCCAGTGGTAGTTCATCTGTTTTTCACAATGCACTGCCGGAACCGGTTCAGCGGGTGCCTTACCCAGCAATTCCAGAGCTTTCAGGGCTTTGGCTTTACCATCTGCCAGCACTGCATTCAGCGTATAAACCCCATTCACCGAACCGGCGATGTGCAGATGAGGCTGCAGGTCAGTGATTTCAAAGCGGGCGCGCTCATCATCGTAACTGAGTCTGGCGCCCGCCTGACACAACAGCTGATAAGCCGGCATAAAGCCTGCTGACATGCACAACAGATCACAGTCTATAATTTCACCCTGATCAGCCACTTTGCCCTGGCCGGTAATGGCACGGACATCCACTGCACGGATATGTTTATTACCCGCCTGCGGCAAGGCTTCGTAAACCGTCATACCGGTTTTGATATTAATACAGGCTTCCGCCACAGCATCGGCAAGCGCCGGGTCCTGGGCTTTATCACGCATATCAATTAATGCTGCAACATGTACGCCCTGCTCGGCCAGTGCCAGCGCCGTTAAATAGGCTTCATCATTACCGGCCAGAATCACGGCTTTTTTCCCGGGTCTGACAGCATACAGCTTCATTAAACGGTCGGCGGCGCTACACATCATGACGCCGGGTAAATCGTTATTGCGGAATACCACATGCTGCTCATAAGCACCGGCAGCGACAATGCATTCTTTGGCCCGGACTTTATATAAACGTTTACCCTGAATGACAGGTAACCAGTTATCGGTAAACCAGGCATTACAGGTAGCCTCTGTCATCACACGGATATTCGTGTGGTTAAGGACTTTTTCGCTCAATTCATTGCGCAGACCATCCGCATGGACTCCGGCGGGGTCGAACCGGCTGTAGGTTAATGCCCCGCCAATCACCGGGTTTTCATCCACCAGCAACACACTGACACCCGCATCGGCAGCGGTCAGTGCAGCAGACAGTCCTGCCGGACCGGCACCAATGATCACGACGTCATAATGCAGGAATTCTTTATCGTGATAGCCGGCAGTCGCATTCAGGTCCACAACCCCCAGCCCGGCTTTTTTGCGGATTGCTTTTTCCCACCAGTCCCAGATACCTTTTGGTTTGTAAAAAGCACGGTAATAAAAGCCCACCGGCATAAAACGGCCGAAGTGGTTTAATAAAGCATCGCGGTCACCTTCCAGTGAACCGGCGTAGTTCTGACCTTCGACCCGCAGTGCTTCAGAAACCGGTGTACGGTCGGCCAGCACGTTCGGATCAGACGCCAGCTGCACCAGAGTATTGGCATCCTGACCGGCCATGGTCAACACGGAACGCGGACGATGGTATTTAAAGGAGCGTGACATCAGCCACTGGCCATTACCGATTAAGGCACTGGCAATGGAATCACCGGCATACCCCCGGTAATGACGCCCTTCAAAACTGAAACTGACCGGCTGATCACGGTTGATCAGCAGCCCCATGGGAGCATTTAAACGTTCGCCTGTCATTGTCTGGCCTCCTGAACATCGGCCGGAGGAGCGGCAAAGAATTCGCTCTGTTCCAGCTCTGAAGGGTCATAGGTGCGTACTACTTCATCACTGACACGATGACGCTCAGCGATAAACCAGTATCCCGACGGCGCATGCAGCCACCACTCGCGTACCACACCGGTGCCATTATTGTGATAGAACACATACTCAGCCCATTCACGGTCTGTGCAACTGGCCGGGTCCGGCATTTGTTTCACTTCCCCGCCGTATACAAATTCACTGATATTGCGAGGCCCATTCAGAGGGCAGTTCAGAATTTTCATAAAAACGTTCCTCTGTTAGTGGGAAGCGGCGGTCGCGCCCATTTCGTTAACCTGACGGAATGTATCGAAACGATCCAGCGAGAACGGCTGAATTAATTCCGGTACTTTGCCACCACTCGCCACCAGTTCGGCCATGGTTTTGCCGCAGATTGGCGTGGATTTAAAACCCCAGGTTCCCCAACCGGCATCCAGATAATAATTATCCACCGGACTCAATCCCATGATGGGGCTGTAGTCAGAAGTCATATCGGTAATACCTGCCCACTGACGCATAAGTTTTAAATTCGACATAAACGGGAATAATTCGACGGCGTGTACCAGCAGGCCTTCTTTTAGTTCCAGGTTGGAACGGGTGCCATACAGAGGATAAGGGTCCGAGCCGCCACCGATTACAATTTCTCCGCGACCGGTCTGCTGTACATAGCAGTGAAATGCCGGCGAACTGACCAGAGGATTCAGGAAAGGCTTCACCGGCTGGGTAACCATCGCCTGCAGTGGATACGTCACAATCGGCAGACGGAAGCCAGCCATTTCAGCCAGTATCGAACTGTGCCCGGCGACGGCCTGCACAACGACACCACAACCCACATCACCACGGTTGGTTTTAACGCCTGTGACTTTGCCGTTTTCTACCGTCACACCCGTGACTTCCGTCAGCTGATGCAGCTCAGCACCACGTTGGGTAGCCCCTTTAGCGTAGCCCCAGGCCACTGCATCATGGCGCGCTGTTGCACCATCCATATGCCAGAGGCCGGCCAGTACCGGCATATGACCCGGGTTCATATTCAGTGTCGGCACCAGCTCGCGGATTTCCTGCGGGCCGATTAATTCCGTTTTACCACCAAAATGCTTGTTCACTTCTGTCCGTTGGCGGAACGCCCGGATAGCGGAATCCGTATGCGCCAGCGTCAGCTGACCGCGTCGCGAATACATGATATTAAAATCAAATTCATTCGACAGTTCCTGATACATTTTCACCGATTCAGAATAAAACTTTACGCCTTCTGAGGTCAGATAATTGGAGCGGATTACTGCAGTATTACGCGCCGTATTACCACCACCAAGATAGCCTTTTTCCAGAATCGCGACATTGGTAATACCGTGATACTTTGCCAGATAATAAGCGGTCGCCACGCCATGGCCACCGCCGCCGATAATGACAACATCATAGTGGGATTTCAGCGTCGAAGGCGCAGGCAGGTCGGCGTCTTTTTCAAACGGATAATCGTTATTAAGACCGTATTTAAGTAACGAGAAAGGCATATTAAGCCCTCCTTAGTTGAGAATTCTGTATATTTGAGCGGCAGAGAATACTGCCGCCCGGGCACGCCAGCGCTTTAAGAAAGCTGGTTGCGTGCCGCAATCAGTGTGTTATTCATCAGACAGGCAATCGTCATCGGGCCCACACCGCCCGGTACCGGTGTAATGGCATTGGCAACAGGTTCTACATCAGCGAAGTTGACGTCCCCCAGCAGCTTACGCTTGCCATCGCGCTCGGTGACGTTAATACCGACATCAATCACGGTAGCGCCTTCTTTTATCCAACCGGCGTCGACCATTTCGGTACGGCCAACCGCTGCAACCAGGATATCGGCCTGCCTGCAGACTTCTTCCGGATTGCGGGTACGGGAATGGACGATACTGACGGTACAGTTAGCGTGCAGCAGCAACATGGACATCGGTTTACCAACAATATTGGAACGGCCGATCACCACCGCATGTTTACCACTCAGATCACCCAGCGTTTTCTGCAGCATGATCAGGCACCCCTGCGGAGTACAGGGCACCAGTCTGGCATTACCGACAACCAGGGCACCGACATTCAGCGGATGAAAACCATCCACATCTTTGTCCGGATTAATACGTGCGATAATTTCTTCTTCGTTCAGCTGTGGCGGTAATGGCAGCTGCACCAGAATACCGTGTACCGCCTCATCTGCATTTAATTCATCCACCAGGGCATTCAGTGTTGCCTGATCAGTATCAGCCGGTAATCTGTGTTCAATAGAATTCAGACCCGCTTCTTTGGCCCGCGCTACTTTATTGCGCACATACACCTGGCTGGCCGGGTCCTCACCCACCAGCACGACGGCCAACCCGGGGCGGATACCGTATTCGGAAAAAATTGCCTGAGCACCGTTAGCAACCTCAGCCACTAACTCCGAGGCTATCTGTTTACCATCTATAATCTGTGCCATTTTCATCACCTTACTTATTACTTAAACACCACGGTTTTATTGCCATCCAGAAATACGCGGTGTTCGGTGTGACGTTTGACGGCCCGGGCCAGTGCCATGGTTTCGGTATCACGGCCTGCTGCGGTCAGTTTTTCCGGACCAAAAGTATGATCAACCGGCTGCACAGACTGCTCAATGATAGGGCCTTCATCCAGATCCGATGTCACATAGTGCGCGGTGGCACCAATCAGTTTGACGCCCCGGTCGTAGGCCTGATAGTAAGGACGGGCACCTTTAAAGCCCGGCAGAAAAGAGTGGTGAATATTGATCGCCCGGCCCACCAGCTGACGGCACAGGCCATCGGAAAGAATCTGCATATAACGGGCAAGAACCACCAGATCAGAACGGGTTTCATCAACCAGTTCCAGCAGACGCTTTTCCTGATCCGGCTTGTTCTCTTTGGTCACCGGCAGGTGAATAAAGCGGATACCTTCACGTTCAACCATAGGTCGCAGATCCTGGTGATTGGAAACCACAGCAGTGACTTCCATATTCAGTTCACCTTTGTGCATACGGTACAGCAGATCGTCCAGACAGTGATCAGCTTTACTCACCATAATCAGGGTACGGGTCGGAGCACTGGCATCAAACATCTGCCACTCCATATCAAACTTTTCTGCCACAGGAGCAAAACCCTGACGCAGCCCTTCCGGATCTTTTTTATCTGCGCTTTCAAAATGAAAGCAGGCACGCATAAAAAACCGGCCGCTGTCCTGGTCATCGAACTGAGCTAACTCGCTGATATAGCAACCCTGTTCAGAAAGATAGCTGCTGACGCCGGCAACAATGCCACTGCCTGCTTTACAGCTGGCTTTTAAAATAAACTGCTGGTTTGCTTCAGACTGAGTACTCATTTGTTGCTCCTGTTAATAGAACTTCTTTCACTATAGTTTTTCTTTATAGGCTGCGTGCGGGCACAGCCATCCTGCCACCGCTCCCGAAAGAACGGCGCAGGGTTTCTGTTAAAGGTTAAAAGCGTTTGCTTCAGTAACCCTGACCAGGTATCCAGGCCGTGCCGGCCAGAGGAACACGGGCCATGGCAGCAGATTCCACGGTTAAGGCAACCAGATCTTCCGGCTCCAGATTGCGCAGGTCGTTTTTACCACAGGCGCGCGCCAGAGTCTGGGCTTCCATGGTCAGAACGCGCAGATAGTTAGCCAGACGGTGACCGCCGGCAACCGGATCAAGGCGTTTGCTCAGTTCAGGGTCCTGGGTTGAGATACCGGCCGGGTCTTTGCCTTCGTGGTAATCGTCATAATACCCTGCCGCCGATCCGATTTTACGGAACTCTTCGTCCCACTTCGGATGGTTACAGCCCAGAGCAATCAACGCGGCCGTACCAATGGCCACGGCATCGGCACCCAGTGCCATGCATTTGGCAACGTCTGCGCCGTTACGGATACCGCCGGACACAATCAGCTGGACCTTACGGTGCATGCCCATTTCCTGCAGCGCCTGAACAGCCTGTGGAATGGCGGCCATGGTGGGAATGCCCACATGTTCGATAAAGACTTCCTGAGTGGCCGCCGTACCGCCCTGCATACCATCCACCACAATTACGTCCGCCCCGGCTTTTACCGCCAGTTTGACATCATAGTAAGTGCGGGTGGCGCCCACTTTAATATAAATAGGTACCTGCCAGTCGGTAATCTCGCGCAATTCCTGAATTTTAATGGCCAGATCATCAGGGCCGGTCCAGTCGGGGTGACGACAGGCCGAACGCTGGTCAACGCCTTTTGGCAGAGTCCGCATCTGAGCGACACGGTCAGTGATTTTCTGACCCAGCAGCATACCGCCACCGCCGGGTTTGGCGCCCTGCCCCAGCACCACTTCGATGGCATCGGCTTTACGCAGGTCATCCGGATTCATACCATAACGTGACGGCAGATACTGATATACCAGTTTTTTCGACTGACCACGTTCTTCCGGTGTCATACCACCGTCACCGGTTGTGGTGGAGGTACCGACTTCCGATGCACCACGGCCCAGTGCTTCTTTGGCGTTGGCTGACAATGCGCCAAAGCTCATACCGGCGATGGTGACCGGAATATCCAGCTCAATCGGTTTTTTGGCGAAACGGGTTCCCAGGGTCACTTTGGTGTTACAGGCTTCGCGATAACCTTCCAGCGGATAACGTGACATACTGGCTCCGAGGAACAGTAAGTCATCAAAATGCGGCACTTTACGTTTGGCACCAAAGCCACGGATATCATAGATACCGGTGTCGGCTGCACGGCGGATTTCCTGCATGGAATGCAGGTCAAAAGTTGATGATTCGCGCAGGCCGGCGTTTACGTTTAAATCTTTTTCACTCATGTTATATCTCCCGGCACATTAATAAGCCGATGCATTATCAACTTTAAAGTTATACAGATTCCGTGCAGAACCATAGCGTTTAAAAGCAGCAGGATCTTCATCCACACCGGCGCGGTTAAGCAGATCGGTCAGCTCCTGAACGTGCTCTGCGCGCATTTCTTTTTCCACGCAATCGGCGCCCAGTGATTTCACACTGCCTTTCACATAAATATGCGTTTCATACAGTGAATCCCCCAGAGCATCACCGGCATCGCCGCATACCACCAGAGTTCCGGCCTGTGCCATAAAACAACTCATATGGCCGACGTTGCCTTTCACGACGATGTCTGCCCCTTTAAGGGAAATACCACAGCGTGCGCCGGCATTGCCTTCGATTACCAGCAAGCCGCCATGGGCGGTGGCACCAGCGGATTGTGAGGCATCACCCACCACGCGCACAGAACCGGACATCATGTTTTCTGCCACACCCTGGCCAGCATTACCGTGTACCACAATATTGGCTTTTTTGTTCATGCCGGCACAGTAGTATCCGGCGTGACCTTTAATATGAACGGAAATCGCTTCATCCAGACCCACGGCCAGGTTGTGATCGCCTTTGACACCGGTCACTTCCCATTCACGTTCCGTGCACTCGACATGCTGGTCATGCAGGGCCTGATTCAGTTCACGTACACTGGCTTTTTCGATATCAATTACTTTCATAATATTTCCTCCGGGCGCTTATTGCCCACGCTCCCAGACATAAACAGTGGCCGGTTCCGGCTCCCAGACTTTGGCATTTTCAATCCCCGGCAGGGTTGTCAGTGCCTGATATTCTGAGGCCATGGCGACATAGTCGTCGGTTTCTGCCAGTACTGCCGGCTTGCAGGCAATCGGATCACGCATAACAGCAAAACCATCACGGGTACCGATCGTAAAGGTGAAAAAACCATCCAGATCTTTCAGCGCATTTTTCAGTGCTTCATTCAGGGTGTCACCTTCACGCAGGCGCCAGGTCAGATAACCCGCAGCCACTTCGGAATCATTTTCGGTGACGAATTTAACCCCCTGACGTTCCAGCTCCAGACGCAGCCGGTTGTGGTTGGACAATGAGCCGTTGTGAACCAGACATAAATCCATACCGGTAGAGAAAGGATGGCTGCCTTCCATGGTCACCGCCGATTCGGTAGCCATACGGGTATGACCGATAATATGAGTGCCTTTCATTCCGGAGAGATTAAATTTCGCGGCGATTTCCTGCGGCAGACCTTTTTCTTTCAGAATTTCGATCGACTGGCCGGCACTCAGAATCAGTACATCATCACCGGCTTCCGCAATAACGTTTTCCACAGCGGCCGCCGCGGCCTGTACTTTAAACACGGCAACACAATGATTGCTGAACCAGTCCACATCACAGGATAGTGTTTGTTTAATTTTATCTGCCAGCGCCTGCCAGCTGTATTCCAGGTCATGATGACGCAGGGTCAGTTTGATCCAGCCATCCGGCACTTCATCGCCATAAATAGCAAAACCGGCACTGTCCGGACCACGGTCCGTCATGGAAATCAGCATGGGCTCAAACAGAGCGCCGAGCTGGCTTTCCAGCGCCGGATTTTTTAAATAAAGACCTACAATTCCACACATATCAATTTACCTTCATCAGTATGTCACGGATTAAAATCCGGATTTCATTACCAATCCGTGCTCAGAAAAATTCGCCGTAGCGGGCCACTTCCCAGTCAGAAACGTGACGGCTGTAATCAATCCACTCGTCGCGTTTCAGTTTGATAAATTCGCCCATCACTTCTTTGCCGATGGCCTCGGTCAGTACGGTATCGGCTTCCAGGGCATCGATGGCCTCATTAAGATTCTGCGGCAGAATATCAATGCCTTTGGCTTCGCGCTCTTCCGGGCTGAGAGAATAGAGATTGATATTCATGGGTTCGCCGGCTTCCAGTTCACGCTCAACACCATCCATACCTGCAGCAATCAGGGCCGCATGCACCAGATAAGGGTTACAGCCGGAATCCGGCAGACGGAATTCCAGGCGTCCATAAGGAATACGCACCATGGCCGAACGGTTGTTGTCACCGTAGCAGATATAGGCAGGCGCCCAGGTGGCACCGGAAGCAGAGCCGCCCACCACCAGACGCTTATAAGAGTTCACTGTTGGCGCGGCGATGGCGCACAGGGCTTTGGCGTGATGCAGCAGACCGGCAGTAAAGTGGTAAGCCAGTTTTGACAGACCCAGACCGTTTTTATCGCTGTCGTCACCAAACAGGTTTTTGCCGTCTTTATCGGCAATGGATAAATGGAAGTGCATGCCGTTACCGGTACGGTCGGAGGCAGGCTTCGGCATAAAGGAACAGATCATGCCCAGATCATTGGCAATTTCACCGGCCGCCATACGTACGAAGGTAAAACGGTCCGCGGAGGTCAGCGCATCGCTGTAGGTGTAGTTAATTTCGAACTGACCATTGGCATCTTCATGGTCGATCTGATAAACGTCCATACCCACTTTCTGCAGCGATTCGACCAGGTTTTCCAGAAACTCACGGGAGCGCGACAGGCCTTTGTAGTCGTAGCAGGGTTTATCCAGCGTATCGGTATCATCCACCGGACCCAGAGTCCCGTCTTCACGACGCTTAAAGAGTGAGAATTCAGGCTCAAGACCGGTATTCAGCGTCCAGCCTTTTTGTTCCAGACGGGCGAGTTGTTTCTTCAGTACCACGCGGCTGTCATAAGGATAGGGCTCACCATTCACATGACCATCACAGGCGATACGGGCATAACCCGGCTGCCAGGGCACGATGGACAGAGAATCCAGATCACCACGGGCCAGGAAGTCCGGGCCATGAGGCTCCATACCCAGTCCCCAGACGGCAAAACCGGCGAATCCTGCACCTTCATTGACAACATCCATCAGGCAATGGGCCGGCACAGACTTTGTTTTTGCCACACCATGGATATCCACAAACTGGGCAAGTACGTATTTGATTCCGTTTTCCGTAATGAACTGCTCTGGGTTAGAAGCCATCAGACACCTCGCTGAATCTTTTCAAGTTAGGCCAGCATGCCCCGGACCGGAACATTCTTGCTGGGAATTTTAATTTCCTATTATGAAAAGCAACGCTTATGCCAACGAGTTTCCTGCCGGGAATATTTATTTCATAGATTTCACAAGATGCTGATATTCCTGCATTTTTTAATTGTCACCTTCTTTGCATAATCAAGATGGGGTAAGGTTGCAGATGCCTGAAGCGAGCGACAGACGCACTCTATTTGTGCGACAACAGGGGAATAACACCAAAATGAATCACCCGGAAAAGGACAACAGCGGCCGCTCCTTCGGCCTCGATCAGTACATCGGCATGAAGGTAAAAGCGGCGCGGCAGAAGGAAAATCTGAAGATCGCGGATGTGGCGCGGATCTCAGGCATCAGCCAGGGGATGATCAGTAAAATCGAAAATGCCCAGGTCTCCACCAGTCTGGAAACCCTGAACCGGCTGTGCGAAGCCATCAGCCTGCCGATCTCCAAACTGTTTAATGATTTCGACCGCCCCGACAGCCGCGCTCAGTTCACCAAGGCGAACGAAGGCATGAAGGTGATCCGCCGTGGTTCTGATAAAGGCCACACCTACCACCTGCTGAATTATCAGCGCGGCGCCAACCGTTCGTTTGAGCCCTTTCTGATTACGTTTGATGATCTGTCGGAGGTTTTCCCGTCATTTTCACACCCGGGGGAAGCCTTTCTCTATTGTCTGGAAGGACGCATCTCATACCGCCACGGCAACCATGTCTACGATATGGAGCCCGGTGATTGCCTGACGTTTGATGCCGAAATTCCTCACGGTCCGGAAATTCTGACGGAAGTGCCGATCAAGTTATTGCAGGTAGTGGTTTACCACCAGGATGACTGATTAACGGCGTAGCCGGCGGCCCGGCACGCCAGTGGTGTAGTTGGTGTAGTTGGTGTAGTTGGTGTAGTTGGTGTAGTTGGTGTAGTTGGTGTAGTTGGTGTAGTTGGTGTAGTTGGTGTAGTTGGTGTGGATGGTGTTATTGTTCAGCGCGCCGGTATTCATCCGGCGTCAAACCAGTCAGACGTTTGAACATGGCAATAAACGCCGATGCCGTGGCATACCCCATGTCAAAGGCAATGCTTTCTATTTTCTCTCCCGCATCCAGCTGCTTCATCGCCTCCACCGTCCGCAACCGCTGACGCCATTCAGACAGGGGCATCCCCAGATCGCGCCGCGCGCGCCGCATCAGGGTACGTTCGGTGGTATGAAACTGTTGCGCCAGTTCTGCCAGTGGCCGGGTATTGCCCGGATTTTTCTCCAGAAACGTCAGCACCGCAGACAACAGACTGTCTGTGGAACCGGGCAGATAACTGCCCGCCACATCCGCCGTCAGCAGCTGATCCACCAGCACCTGCAGCAGCCGCTGCTCAGGCACAGCATAAGGAATTACCGGCGCATGCGACTTCAGATGTTCCAGCAGGCTGCGTGTCAGCTGGGTTACCTGCAGAGCACAGGGCTGCTCCGGCATTCCCCGGGTCAGAGGCGCTGACACATAGATTGAGCAATGGCTGACTTCGTAACGGTTAAGCCCCTGATGCTCAATCCCCGCCGGCAGCCAGAGGCCATACTGAGAAGGTGCCATATAGTGCTGGCCGGCAATCCGCACCTCCATCACGCCGTGATAGGAATATACGAACTCGCCCCATTCATGCGTGTGTCTGGGATAGCGGAAATCCGCCGGTACGTCAGCGGCGCGGAATACTACCGCTTCCGGCAGGCCGTCTGAAAGATCCACAAAGGCTGGCTGCAGAGGTTGCTGCGCTTCCTGTATCCGGGTTGCCATATGCACCGCCTGTGATAAGTGTCGGTTCCGATAAACAGACTGTCCATTTTACGCTATATACCCAGGATACGACACACCCATACTGCTGCATCACGGCTCCTCTCCCGGCGGGCCGCCATTACCCGGAGGTTATGTGCAGCAAAGAAAGTCACCGGATGCCCGGGCGTTTTCCCTGATGGTCGTCTTCTGTTTTATGCTGGGTCTGCAGCAGATTGCGTTGAAAGCCGCCGCCGTGGATGTCGCTCCGATTCTGCAGATCGCCATCCGCTCGGCCATCGGTGCGGTGCTGGTTTGGCTGTATATGCGCTCTCAGGGAGAAAGCATTCAGCGTCACAGCGGCAACTGGAAACCCGGCTTATGGGTGGGCCTGTTGTTTGCGCTGGAATATCTGTTTCTCGGTGAGGCCCTGCGTTATACGTCTGCTTCCCACGCTGTGGTCTTTTTATATACGGCGCCGGTATTTGCCGCGTTAATTCTGCATTTTCTGATTCCGTCAGAACGCATGAACCGGCTGCAGTGGCTGGGGATCGTACTGGCCTTTGGCGGCACCGCAGTGGCCTTTCTTGGCAAGACGCCCACCAGCCCGGATACAGACGCCACGGACATTCTGCTCGGCGATGCACTGGCCATTCTGGCGGGCGCATCGTGGGGAGCCACCACTGTGGTGATCAGGACCTCCCGGCTGGCAAACGTGTCGCCACGGGAAACCCTGCTCTATCAACTGGTGATGGCCGTTCTGTTGTTGTCGGTGGCAGCACTGGTCAGCGGGCAGATGGCGTTTAATCCCACCCCCGTTGCTCTCAGCAGTATCGCGTTTCAGAGTATTGTGATTGCCTTTGCCGGTTTTCTTATCTGGTTCTGGCTGCTGCGTAATTACCATGCCTCACCCATCGGCATCATGTCATTTATGACGCCGGTATTCGGCGTGCTGCTGGGCGTATGGTTATTGCACGAACCACTCGACCCCGGTTTTGTTACCGGCAGTATATTCGTTGTTGCAGGCGTCATACTTGTCAGCGGTGAAGGTGTTGTCAGAAAATACCTGCGCCGGCTGACGGCATAACTTTTTTTATTGAGCACAGAGAAGCAGGCGTGAAGAGTACAACGATATTAGAACGTGAAAAAAACGGTGAGATCATCTCTCTGGATGATCCGGAATACGGCACCATCGCGCGCCTGATTACCAAAGCACAGAAGCTGATCGCGGAGATAAATACCGGCTATCATTCGCCGGACGAAACCCGGGCGTTGTTTACCCGCCTGACCGGTGTGAGCGTCGACGCTTCATTCTGGATGTTGCCCCCGTTTTATACCGATTTTGGTAAAAATATCCGGGTTGGTAAGAATGTCTTTATCAATCATGGCTGTGAGTTTATGGACCGTGGTGGTATTACACTGGAAGACAACGTCCTGATTGGCCCTAAGGTTAACCTGGTCACCATCAATCACCCGGTTGACCCGGCACAGCGCCGTTCCACCTGGTGTGCACCCATTGTGATTAAGAAAAATGCCTGGCTGGGTGCCGCGGTATCCGTCATGCCTGGCGTAACCATTGGTGAAAATGCCATCGTTGCAGCCAACAGTGTGGTTACCAAAGACGTAGCGGACAACACCATTGTTGGCGGCAGTCCGGCCAGGTTTATAAAAACCATTGATGAAGCCATGGCGGCCGAACAACGGAAAGCGGCTGCCGCTGAAGCTCTGGTGTAACGTGTGCAAGCGTCAGCTGCGATAAGCGCATATTTCTGCATAACCGCATACAGGTACAGCAATGATTAAACCCGGCCATGGTTTGTGATAGTCTGCCGTTCATTCATTATTTCCGACCATGGTTATAACAAATACCGGCTTTCCTGCGATGTAACAGCACTCTGCGGCAGGCAGCAGTTATTCTGCTGCTGATGTTGCAGTGTGCCTTCGCGACAGGTGAGGCAATTGGCAGTTATTCCCAAAGCAGTAACGACCGTCACCATTCCGCGGCTTCCTCCCTGCCCCATCATGAAAATCATCCCAGTGAGCACTCAACAGATCCGGCTCAGAACAGTGCTGTGCAGGAGAGTTGCGATCATTGCTGCCACTGTCATGGCCACAGCTCTCACCTGGTGTTGGCCAGCCGCTCCTTTGTTGCCTTCCATACCCAAAACGGCAATGGCTGCACGGTGCTCCGGCATACTTACACATCCACTGACGTTACCCTTATCGACCGCCCTCCTATTGCCTGATTCTGTCTGTTAATGACCCGCTTATAAGCGATCTCAATTAATATTTCACAGGATCAGAATATGTCTGTCTTTATTGGCTACAGACGGTGTGTTATCGCCTGTCTGCTGGCTCTATTGCCTGCCTTGTCACTGCAGGCACAAACAACACGGGAAATTACGCTGCAACAGGCAAGTGAGCGTCTGTTGCAAAGCAGCCCATCACTGCAGCTTTTTCAATACCGCCTGAAGTCACTGCGGGGAAAAGCACTCAGCGCAGACCAGTCACCCGCCTATGAGCTGGGACTGGAGGCCGGCAATATCGCCGGCAGTGGTAACTACTCGGGCACCGACAGTGCAGAGTACAGCCTGTCGCTCTCATCGGTATTTGAACTGGGCGACAAGCGCCGGGAACGTGTGACACTGGCGTCTGCACATTATCAACAGGGACAGCTGGAGAAAGAAGCAGCGGTTATTGATCAGCTCGCAACGCTGACGCAACGCTTTATTACCGCCTTAATCATTCAGGAAAAACAACAGCTCGCACATAAAGCAAGTCAGCTGTCGCGGACTTCGGTTCAGCTGGTCGCTCAACGTGTTGAACGCGGAGCTGCGCCGGAAGCTGAACTGCTGCGGGCCAAAGCCTGGCAGGCACAGGCTCAGCTCACAGAGGACGGGTTACAGGCAGAACTGCGCAGCCAGCTGCAATCCCTGGCTTCTTTATGGGGAGACACACAGGCTGATTTCTCTGCGGCATCAGGCAATTTATATCAGCTACCGGCCGTTAAAAACTTTGACGAACTGTATCAGCGCATCAGTCAGTCAACCATCATGCAGTTGTCCCGTTCCACTGCACGTATCCGCGAAGCGGAACTGCAACTGGCGCAAAGCCGCTCATCGGCTGATATTCAATGGTCTCTGGCTGCAACGCACTTTGCCGACAGCTCAGACACAGCTTTAACGGCCAGCATATCACTTCCTTTGTCCGCAACATCCCGCAATCGTGGCGCATTGCAAAGCGCCCGGGCTGAACTGGCATCAACGGATAATCACCGGCGTATAACCGAACTACAGCTTTATACGCGCCTGTATCAGGCCTGGCAGCAGCAGAAACAAAGCACCCGCAAAGCGCGGCAAATGAGTAACCAGGTTATTCCCGCCTTACAACAGGCATTAGAGGCAACACGGAAAGCTTATGAACGCGGCCGCTACAGTTATTCAGAGTGGGTCAGTGCCCGCCAGGAATTGCTGAATGCACGCCAGACCCGGATTAATGCAGCCGGTGAGGCCCTGCTGAATCAGGCATTGATTGAGCAGCTGACCGGAATGCCCTTAACCGCACAAGAAAAACGCTGACAGGATTATCTTATGAAACAGTTACTTTTAATGATTTCTGCCTTGCTGTTTTTTTCAACTCAGGTGAGCGCATCTGATGAACAGCCGGCAACCACAGAATCTGGCACTCACCCGGACTCCCCTGACCATCATCAGGCGAACAATCACAAGGATCATGAAACACCGCATCGCGCTGATGAACATAAGCACACGGATAAACACGAACACACGGATGAGCATGAACATACTGACGAGCATGAACATACTGACGAGCATGAACACACGGATGAACACGAAAACGATGAAGAACATCATCACCAGGACGCCACACAAATTTCCGCAGCCATGGCACAAGAATCCGGTATCACCACGGCGGTGGCAGGTCACGGAACCATTGAACGCCATATCCACACCTATGGCCGCCTGGTCATCCCGCCGCAGAATCGTGCGCGGGTACATGCCCGCTTTCCCGGACTGGTCACCCGCGTCAGCGTTAATACCGGTGAAACCGTTAAAAAGGGCCAGTTGCTTGCCGTTGTAGAGTCCGATAAAAGTCTGCAGAGTTATGAAGTCCGTTCACCGATTGACGGTATTATCCAACAGCGCAGCATTAATGCGGGAGAAATCAGCGGCGATTCAGCACTGTTTATTATTCTGAATGAATCTGAACTCTGGGCTGAACTTAAAGTATTTCCTGCTGACCGCGAAGGCGTCCACAAACATCAGACGGTGCATATTTTTCATAACGGCCACCGTCATGAGAGTGAGATCATCAGTCTGACACCCTCTGCAGCCAATGAGCCCTATATTATTGCCCGCGCCTCCCTGAATAACCCACAGGCAGACATGTCACCAGGCGATATGATCAGCGCGGATATTGATACAGAAACCGTCAGGGTCAATCTGGTCGTCAACAATCAGGCCCTGCAGGAAATCGAAGGCAATGTTGCAGTCTTTGTCCGCAGCGGCGACCGCTACACAGCCGTGCCTGTACAAACCGGGCGGCACGACGAACACCACACTGAAATTATTTCCGGTTTACAGCCTGGTGATGAATATGTGTCTGAAAACAGCTACCTGATCAAAGCTGATATCGGTAAATCCGGCGCTGCGCACGAGCATTAAAAGGAGAAACGTATGATTGATTCTATGCTGCGTTTCTCATTGCAGAGGCGCTATTTTATTCTGAGCCTGATTTTCGTGCTCATCGCGGCCGGTGTATGGAGCTATCAGCACCTGCCCATCGACGCGGTACCGGATATCACCAATGTGCAGGTACAGATTAATACCGAGGCACCAGGCTATTCCCCGCTGGAATCCGAACAGCGCATTACCTTTCCGGTTGAAACCGCCATGTACGGTTTACCCCAACTCGACTACACCCGCTCGATATCCCGTTATGGCTTATCTCAGGTAACGGTGGTATTTGAGGAGGGGACCGATCTGTATCACGCCCGTAACCTCATCGATGAACGACTGGCCAGGATAAGAAGCGAATTACCTGAAGGCCTGGAACCTGAAATGGGGCCCGTAGCCACCGGACTGGGTGAAATATTCAGCTACAGCGTGTCAGCCAGAGACGGAGCCAGGCAACCGGATGGCAGTCCTTATGATGCAACGGCACTGAGAGAAATTCAGGACTGGATTATCAAACCTCAGCTGGCTCAGGTAAAAGGAGTTGTAGAAATAAACACCATTGGTGGTTACGACAAGGAATACCAGGTACTGCCAAAGCCGGAAAAACTGCTGCAGTTCGGTATTCGTCTGACGGATATTCATGCTGCCTTACTCGCTAATAATAATAACCGCGGAGCAGGATATATAGAACGTAGTGGCCAGCAGATACTGGTGCGTTCGCCCGGGCAGTTAAAATCTCTAAAAGATATCCGCAACATTGTCGTCGGTTATTCCGGTTCCGGTCTCCGGGGCTCACCCGGTTCGCCGGTCCTTATCCGTGATGTTGCTGAGGTAAAAACGGGCCTGCCGCTGAGGACCGGTGCTGCCACCCGTAATGGCAAAGAAACCGTACTCGGCACCGCCATGATGCTGACGGGTGAAAACCCCCGTGTAGTCGCTTACAAACTGGGCGAGAAACTCGCCGAGATTAAAGCGTCGCTGCCCGATGGAGTGACAACCGATACCCTGTACGACAGAACCAAACTGGTGGATAAAACCATCGTTACAGTACAGAAAAACCTGCTCGAAGGCGCACTGCTGGTTATTGTTATTCTGTTTTTACTGCTGGGAAACATCCGCGCCGCATTAATTACCGCAGCCGTTATTCCGCTGTCAATGATGGCCACCATCACAGGCATGGTGCAGGGAGGAATTTCCGCCAACTTAATGAGTCTTGGTGCACTGGACTTTGGGCTGATCGTCGATGGTGCAGTTATTATCGTGGAAAACTGCATACGCAGACTGGCCGACCATCAGACCTCAGATAAAAAACTGCCATTAAAAGAACGGCTGGAGATCGTTTTTGACGCTACCAATGAAGTGATCCGCCCCAGCCTGTTTGGTGTCGCCATTATTACTCTGGTTTATATGCCTGTTTTTACTCTGACTGGCGTCGAGGGCAAAACTTTCCATCCCATGGCAGCCACTGTCATTATGGCTTTAACGGCAGCAATGGTGTTCTGCCTGACCCTGGTTCCGGCCGCCGTGGCTGTGTTTATGAATAAGCCTGTACGTGAAAAAGAAAGTCGTCTGATGGCACTGCTGAAAAACAGCTATCAGCCCCTGCTCACTCTGAGCCTGAAATTTCGCTGGCCTGTTGTCGGTTTTTCTGTGGCACTGGTCCTGTTCAGTGGCTGGCTGCTGACCACTCTGGGATCGGAATTTATTCCGCAACTGGATGAAGGGGATATCGCATTGCACGCGATGCGCATCCCGGGGACCAGCCTCAGCCAGTCGGTTGACATGCAGAAGCAGGTCGAAGAGCGCATTCTGTCATTTCCGCAGGTTAAAAAGGTGTTCGCTAAAATTGGTACACCGGAAGTCGCCACGGACCCTATGCCACCCAATGTTGCCGATACCTTTGTGATACTCAGACCACGGCAGGAATGGCCGGACCCGGAGCAGACAAAAGCAGAACTGGTGAGCGCACTGGAACGATCACTGGCAGATATTCCGGGTAATAACTATGAATTTACCCAGCCTATTCAGATGCGGTTTAACGAGCTGATTTCCGGCGTACGGGCAGACCTCGGGATTAAAATATTTGGCGATAATCTTGAGCAGCTGGTCACCATTGCCAATGATGTTTTAAAAACAGTGAATGCAACCCCGGGCGCTGCTGATGGGCGGGTCGAGCAGGTCACCGGACTCCCCATGCTGTCGGTTATACCCGACCGCACGGCACTGGCACGCTACGGTCTGAATATTGAAGACCTGCAACGGCTGATTGCAACCGCAGTAGGCGGCGAAGACTCAGGTACTATTTATGAAGGTGACCGCCGCTTTAAGCTGGTTGTGCGTCTGCCGGAAAGTCTGCGCACCGACAGCGAACGCCTGGCAACCTTACCGGTTCCACTGGCGGATGGTGACTATGTACCGCTCAAAGAGGTTGCCACACTGGCACAGAAACCGGCGCCGGCACAGATCAGCCGTGAAAACGGTAAACGCCTTATTATCGTCAGTGCCAATGTGCGCGGCCGCGATCTGGGAAGCTTTGTCAGTGATGTACGCCAGCGCATCGCCCGTCAGGTCGATATCCCCGCCGGGTACTGGCTGAATTATGGTGGCACCTTTGAACAGCTGGAGTCTGCCGGTCAGCGCTTATCGCTGGTTGTGCCTTTAACCCTGCTGCTGATTATCGGGCTCTTGATGATGGCCTTTGGCTCCCTTAAAGATTCGCTGATTATTTTCACCGGCGTGCCACTGGCATTAACCGGCGGTGTACTGGCGTTATGGCTGCGTGATATGCCACTGTCGGTAACCGCAGGTGTTGGCTTTATTGCGCTTTCCGGCGTGGCGGTACTGAACGGACTGGTTATGCTTGCCTTTATCCGCGACCTCTGGCACCGCAACGGTGATCTTTATCAGGCGGTGATTCAGGGAGCATTAATACGACTGCGGCCGGTACTGATGACGGCACTGGTTGCCAGTCTTGGTTTTGTTCCGATGGCATTAAACACAGGGACAGGTGCTGAGGTTCAGCGGCCACTGGCCACGGTTGTGATTGGTGGCATAGTGTCATCAACCCTTCTGACGCTGCTGGTATTACCCGTTCTCTATCACTGGACACATAACAACGACCGAATAAAAAAACCAGACCGCACGGAATAACAGCGACATTAAAACCACAGTCATAAAAGCAGCCCTGATTTTAAGGCTGCTTTTTTATGCTGTTATGAATTCAGGTATAAAAAAACCGCCCACAAGGGGCGGCGAAGGAGGCTGTGACGCGATACTGCTGCGTCACAAGAATGGAACCTGTCTCTGCTCTGACGGCAGGTTGGTTATAAATAATCAGTCTTTTGGCGGAACAAATTCCGGATAGGCAGACATGCCGCACTCTTCCACGTCCATACCCACCATCTCTTCGTGCTCGGATACACGGATACCGATCACTTTCTTGATGATGAAGAGTACGATGAAGGAAGCGATGAACATCCAGGCAAAAGTCGCAGCGGCACCGATCAGCTGACCCATAAAGGTTGCTTCATCGTTGCTCAGCAGTACTGCGAAGATACCCCAGATACCGGCTGTACCGTGTACAGAAATAGCGCCTACCGGATCGTCCAGTTTCAGTTTATCCAGTCCGACAACAGACAGAACAACCACAACGCCACCAATACCGCCGATAATGGTCGACAGTCCGGCACCCGGCATCAAAGGTTCGGCAGTAATCGCCACCAGTCCGGCCAGCGCACCATTGATGGTCATGGTCAGATCGGTTTTACCGAACATATAACGTGCCAGCAAGGCGGCTACAACCATACCACCGGCAGCGGCTGCGTTGGTATTTACAAAGATTTTGGCAACGGCATTGGCTTCTTCAATGTTTGCGATTTTCAGTTCTGAACCACCATTAAAACCGAACCAGCCCATCCACAGGATGAACATACCCAGCGTGGCCATCGGCAGGTTAGCGCCCGGAATTGCACGGACTTCCCCGTTCGGACCAAATTTACCTTTACGTGGGCCAACCAGAATGACGGCAGCCAGAGCAGCAGATGCACCTGCCATATGAACCACAACGGAACCGGCGAAATCCTGGAAGCCCATCTGATCAAGGAAGCCACCACCCCATTTCCAGTAACCTTCAACCGGATAAATAACGGCGACCATCACAATGGCAAAAATCAGGAAAGGCCACAGGCGCATACGTTCAGCAACCGCACCGGACACAATCGACATAGTGGCTGCAGCAAACACGGCCTGGAAAATAAAATCAGCCATACCGGAATAGTAAGGGGCATCCTCACCTCCGGCCATGACCGCATCCACGGTGTGGTCTGCACCCAGCAGAAAATCCAGACCCGGAATCACTGCGCTTACCGGGTTGGCGGGATACATAATGTTGTAACCCACGGCCAGATAAACAATACAGGCAATGCCGTACAGCAATGCGTTTTTGTTAAGAATTTCAACGGTATTTTTTGACCGCACCAGGCCGGATTCGAGCATGGCAAAACCTGCGGCCATCCACATCACCAGCGCGGCACACATCAGAAAATAAAACGTATCTAACGCGTATGCGATTTCTGTCGCTAACATGATTTACTCCAGTTTTTCACAATCAGTGTTTTAAATGGCTTTGTCATCGGCTTCACCGGTGCGGATACGGCGCGCCTGAGCCAGAGTGACAACAAAAATTTTTCCGTCCTGGATTTTTTCCCCGCGTACGGCATCGGATATCACCTCAATGGCACGTTCGAGATCCTCATCCACTACCGCCAGCTCAACTCTCATGTTCTGTTCGCAGAAATCATGATGAATAACGCCGGCTTTTTCTTCGCCGCCCTGCTGCCATTCGCAGGCCGCCGCATCGGCAATACTGAGGCCGCCAATACCCATCGCCGTCAATGCCGCTCTCAGGGTGTTGAGCGCGGATGGCCGGATAACCGCCTGGATCAGTTTCATACGCCCTCCCGGGTATTGATGAAATAAATTTTCCTCTCAGGAATGTAATTTTCATGCCAAATTATTAAAAGCTTTAAAAATCAATACTTTACTGCTGAGAAGGAGCGCGATCTTCAGATTTACGCACAATTAACGCGCACCTGATGTCAGTCAGGGCACCCTGCTTGTGCGAAAAAAACCTTATCGATACGGGGCTGGGGGAGTAATATGGTAAAAATGTCCTGCAAAGGGGCTTTTCTTTATGGTCCTGCTGTCGCAATCTATTAAAATAAGCAGTTGGAAGCGTCTGTTTGTGCAGCAATTCAGTGCATGCAGTCATCATGAATCCAGAGAAAAAGTTCAGGAGGTTGGCATATGTTGAACATTAAGCGCTCACTACCCCCTCCTCCGGCTGGCGTCCTGTCCGTTAACCGGACATTTGTTTCTCAGTGTTAAATTAACTTGCTGCAACGGAAATAATCTATGATGACGCCCTCCAACGCTGACGTTCTGACTCAGGTAATTAAGTGGCTGCGCTCCTTCAGTCCGGTGTGGCTGGCCACCGTGGCCGACTGCCCGGATCGTCAGGCAGTCGGCGCTATCTGGGCCTGGGCGCCTGATTTCGGTATGACCGGGTCTCTCGCCGGTTGTCAGGAAGAAGATTTACGCACCCAGCTGAAAGCCGGGGTACTGGAAGGCCCGTTTCCGCGCATGTTCTGCTTCGGCGAAGAACGCGACGGCCAGCTGCGTCATGGCATCCGCTGTGAAGGCAATGCCAAAGTGATTCTGGAGCGTCTGACATCGGCCGATGTGCCGGATATCGACAAGATGCTTAACTGGCTGGCGGATGGTCATCCTTTTGTCCGCCATATTTCTCTGCACCGCCCATCAGAGCTGGTGTTGCTGGATACTCCGCAGTCATCCGTACTGACCACCGAGGGCTTCCGTCATGCCTTTGATCCGGATGCCTGGGGACAACCTCTGATCCGCCAGTCGTGCTGAGCTGATCAGGCCGGCCCCGGAAAGGCCAGCTCCGTATCGTCCTGATACACAGAAATCCCGCGTTTTCCGTTGCGTTTTACCTCATACATAGCTTCGTCAGCCCGGGCAATCAGGGTTTTGAGGCTGGACTCGTACAGACAGCCAAAACAGATTCCGATACTCGCCGCCACGGCCACCTGCACACCATCACGCTCAATACCTGCGGCATTCACCGCGGCCATTAACGCGTCGGCCTGGGTCTTAACCTGTTGGTAATCAGTGAATCCACTCAGCAACGCAACAAATTCATCGCCTCCCAGGCGACCGACCACACCTGTGCCGGCCACCGCTTCCTGCAGGCCGGAGGCAATAGCGCGCAGTAATTCATCGCCGGCGCCATGGCCGTGCTCGTCATTCACCGGCTTAAACCCATCCAGATCAATCAAAAGTACGGCCACCGCCTGATGCGGGTGCTGATGACGTTTAAGCTCATCAAACGACGCTGATAATCCCAGCCGGTTAGGTAAACCCGTAAGAATATCTTCATGCACCATCTGCTGCAGACGGGCCTTGGCCTGTTCCAGCTGTTCTGTGCGCTGCACCACCCGTTTCTCAAGTTCCTGCTCCTGCAGAATCAGGGCCTGCACCAGCGCCTGCTGGGCTTTTTCTTTCTGTTCCTTCATATCTGTGAAACGCGCTGCCAGTGCAAAAGACAGCAACAGCATCTCGGTGGCGGAGCCGAACTGCATACCAAAAACGGTGAAGTTATTTGACGGCAGCAGGCCGGTATTGCGGATCGACAGCATGGCAGTGCCGACCAGCAACAGCGTCCAGGCAAAGACAAAAATGCCGGCCGCCGGCACTTTGTGGCGCATGGCGAGAATCCCGGCAGACAACAGGGAAACCGTGGTCAACACCGCCATGACCGACATAATTTCCAGCGCCTGGCGCGGAGCCACCAGCAAAGTACTCACGGTGCCCACAGACCAGAGGACAGAGATAATGCCAAGCGCCCGGTGCCAGCCCGGTAAGGTATTACGCAGCCACAGAAAACGCCGTGCGAACAACACCGCCAGTGTGGCGGCGAGGGCAAAACCGGTCGGCACCATATAAGGAGAATGAACACCGCCCTGTCCCAGAGTCAGCTGTGCGACGCCATTCATATGGGATGCTGCCATGCCAAAACTGAAAACAAACAGGGTATAAAGCAGAAATTCGCGCTGTCGCAGGGTGATAAACAGCAGCAGGTTGTAACAGCCCAGAGCCACCAGCATACCGAAATACAGCGCCAGAAAGGCCAGAGTGACATTCTCGCTGAGGTTAAAGGCCTGTGGGGTTGCCAGGCCCATATTCAGCACCAGCGGCGATTGACTGGCGGCACGGATGTACAGAGTGGCCTTTTCCCCGGCATCCAGCAGAAAAGGAAATACCGGTTTGCGGGCAGCGACCTGCCATTCAGCCACCGGGTACGCCAGACCCGCGTGCATTTCAGTCACGCCATCGTCCTGTACGACGAATACCCGGATGTCGTCCAGATAAGCGAATTCGAATGCCAGCATCCAGTGTGCGGTATGATTGTCAGCGGACTGCAACGGCAGCTTCAGCCACAGAACATCCTGCAGATAGCCGAAATTCATGGATTGTTCATCCCCCTGCAGGGGCTGAAATCCGTCACTGGCCATCACGTCAGCCAGCGTGAGTTGCCCCTGCTCATCACGCAGCAGCGTCAGGGCCTGTTCTACTTCAATATGCTCATGGGCAGACTGCAGCATCAAAGGCGCCTGGGCAAAACTGCGCACTGCGAAAGTGGCCGCTATCACGATAACCAACAGCCGTCCCATGGAAATAACCCCTGCACTCATACCGGCACTCTCTGACTCAACACGTGTCTGTCGCACGCTCAGCACCGGCAGACTCACTACAAAGTATGATATCAGTATAAGACGACAAAACGCGCCGTCGTCAGTCAATTGGTTATTCTGTTGTGTCAGTATGTAACGGCATCCGCACAGCAATACCCGAACAAATCCGTCAGGAATGTCACGATAGTCCGGATATAGGAGGCCGTATTGGCCCGGCACCGGGCCGGGCAAAAGGAGAGGAGAACAGATTACCGGCTGGACATATTACGCCTTTTCCAGCAGGTAATTTTCATAGGTTTTGCGCAGGTCAACCTTCAGCAGTTTACCGGTGGCGGTGTGAGGCAGGGATTCCACAAACACAATGGCATCCGGCAACCACCATTTAGCGACCTTATCTTCCAGATAACGCAACACATCCGCTTCACTGATCTGACTGCCCTCCTGACGGGTCGCCAGTAATACCGGACGTTCCGACCATTTTTCATGGCGTGCGGCAATCACGCAGCATTCACTCAGTTCCGGATGACCGACCGCAGCGTTTTCCAGATCGATGGAGCTGATCCATTCACCGCCGGATTTGATCACGTCTTTGGAACGGTCAACGATGGTCAGGTAGTTGTTCTCATCAATGGTGGCCACATCGCCGGTATCGAACCAGCCATCAATAAAGCTGCTGCGATCATCGTTGTTGTAGTAACCGCTGATAATCCAGGGCCCGCGCACCAGCAGGCGACCGCGGGCTTCACCATCACGCGGCAGCTCACGGTTGTCATCATCGACGATCTTCATTTCAACACCATACACCGGGCGGCCCTGCTTGGCCTGCAGGCGGTAGCGTTCCTCCAGCGGCATGGATTCCATATGAATGCTGTGCGCATTGACGGTGCCGATCGGGCTCATTTCCGTCATGCCCCAGGCATGAATCAGGAAGGCGTCGTGCTTTTCCTGGAAGTCGCGGATCATCGACAGTGGCGCAGCCGAGCCCCCCACCACCACGTTCTGCACGGATTCCAGTTTTTTACCGATACTGTCCATATGGTTGAGCAGCATCAGCCACACCGTCGGTACACCTAACAGCAGATCCACCTGTTCAGCGTCGATCAGCTCCCACAACGACGCGCCATCCATCCCCGGCCCCGGAAACACCTGCTTGGCACCGGTAATTGCCGCCGAATACGGCGTGCCCCAGGCGTTAACGTGGAACATAGGCACCACCGGCAGGAAGCAGGAGGTGGATGCCAGCCCCAGCGCTTCTTCACCGATGGACGCCATAGCATGAATCACCGTAGAACGGTGAGAATACAACACGCCTTTCGGATTACCTGTGGTGCCGGAGGTGTAGCACATACTGGCGGCGCTGCGCTCGTCGAATTCCGGCCAGACAAAATCGTCCGGTTCGTTGGCTAACAGGGTTTCATAACACAGGGCGTTGGGCAGACTGGTTTCAGGCATTTTGTCTTCATCACAGAGAATGACGAAACCTTCCACCCGGCTGATCTGATCTTTGATACTTTCCAGCAGGGGGACAAAGGTCAGATCAACAAAAATAAAACGGTCTTCTGCATGGTTAACGATGTACACCAGCTGCTCGGCGAATAAGCGCGGATTAATGGTGTGCAGCACCGCACCGAAACCGGAAACACCGTAATACAGTTCCCAGTGACGGTAACCGTTCCACGCCAGCGTGGCGACCCGGTCGCCCTGCTGCACGCCAAAGCGGCTCAGCAGATTGGCCAGTTTACGTGCACGGCTGGCGGCATCTTTAATGGTGTAACGGTGAATATCGCCTTCACAGCGACGGCTGACAATCTCAGAGGTGGCATGGGTGGTTTCGGCATGTTCCAGAAGCGTGGACACCAACAACGGGCGCTCCATCATCTGGCCGAGCAGAGGTTTGCTGGGCAGGGATTGGCCGGACATTAATCATTCCTCAGGTTGTTATATTTATTGTCTGAACACAACTTATAAGGTACTGAGATCGATCTCAAGAGGCCATATTGTTAAGAAATGTCATCACTGCAGAGCCCGCGGTGCGATTATCCGCTGCCGTCAGCGGACACTGTCAGCCCGTGCGGTAGCGGTAATACAGATATTCATCTTTTTTCGGTCCACGGATGGTCCAGCACAGATCAAATCCATCCGCCGTTTCCTGTAATTCCCCGGCGTAAAGATCATCAATACAGACGTGAGCTTCGGCACTCCGCCAGCCATGCGATTGCGGAATCAGTTCAAACAGAAAGACCGGTTCGCCACGGCGACCATGGGAGAGCCGGATACCGGTCGGTGTTTGCTGCCAGATATAGGTGTTATACATCGCCAGTGGCGTATTGCCCGCCAGGGTAAATTCCCCCTGTTCAATAAAGCGGATTTCATCATCGCCGGTGACCTGCACCTCTACCTGGCCTGCGCCCTGCCCCTGCCAGCCTGACATGGACGCCGGGCCCGGCTCTGAACTGTATGAAAATTCAACAACTGTCTGCAGCCGCTGCCACAGTTGCTGGATTCGTTCTGAGGTTTGCTGCATGCTGCGCTCTGTTTCCGCTTGTGTGAAATCCGCTTATGCCAATTCTTTCGGCTGTTACCCTGCTATGGGCGTTTTCTTTCAGCCTGATCGGCGTCTATCTGGCTGGTCAGGTAGACAGTTACTTTGCGGTGCTGACCCGTATTCTGCTGGCGGTACTGGTGTTTCTGCCATTGCTCATCCGCCACCCGGTACGTCCGGCGCTGGCACTGCGGGTGATGGCCATCGGTGCCATTCAGCTGGGGCTGATGTATGTGTTTTACTATCAGTCATTTTTACTGCTGAGCGTGCCGGAAGTTCTGGTTTTTACCATTTTTACGCCGGTATACGTAACCCTGATCTACGATTTTCTGGCTGGCCGGTTCCACTCCTCCTACCTGCTGACCGCGGCGCTGGCCATTATCGGTGCGGCGGTTATGCGCTACGACCAGCTCAGTAACGATTTCTGGCTCGGCTTTTTTGTCGTGCAGGGGTCTAACCTGTGCTTTGCCGGCGGACAGGTGCTGTATAAACGTTTAGTGGAAACCTGGCCATCGTCAAAACCCATCGCCCAGCACCATACCTTCGGCTGGTTTTATATCGGTGCTTTGTTGCTGGTATTACCGCTGTGGGCCCTGCTGGGAACGGATCAATATCCTGCCACGCCGGTGCAATGGGGAGTTTTACTCTGGTTAGGGGTTGTGGCTTCCGGGCTGGGCTATTTTCTGTGGAATGTCGGTGCTACCAGAGTAAGCAGCGGCCAGCTGGCCATTATGAATAACGCGCTGATCCCGGCCGGGTTAGTGGTTAACCTGTTGATATGGAACCGGGATACCGATGTGCTCAGACTGGTACTGGGCGCCGGGATTATGATGCTGGCGCTATTATTGGTCAGCCGCACACATAAGTAATACCGGACCGCGCCATACCTCAAACTGAGCCTCAAACTAAGCCTCACACCAGGCCTTTTAGTCGCCGTCGTTTAGTAAGCAATAATAATGGCTGCCATCGCGGGTACCGACGCATTCGGATAATTCATCATTTAATAAAAAAGACGGGACGCTGACGGCCGGTTTATCATTGATTAACAGGGACGACTCTGTGTCACCGTTTTCTTTTATTTCATAGCGCGCGGCGTATTGATCACCGTTTTCCAGTTCCCACTGATTGATGATCGAATACACATTGCCGCACTGCACCACATGGCAGTTGTAATCCTGGATTTCAACGTCTGTCTCTCCGGGCGTGTATATACGACAACGGCTGTCCATCTCGCCACAGCCGGCGTGTGCCCAAAATGGAAAAGCGGTAGCAGCCAAAACGATCAGATTCATGAAGTTATTCATAACAGAAACTGTACCTTCCCTGTTCAATCTGCACTGGCTGATGTTTCATCAGTGTTATTACGGATGACTTCCGTTAACGCCTGAATGTAAGTTTCCGGCGACTGAGCACCGGAAATCAGATACTTTTCCTGCAGGATAACCGCCGGCACGGAGTGCACACCCATGGCCTGCCATTGTTGCTCCATTGCCCGCACAGTATCCGCATAGCGCTGATCAGCAATCACTGCCGCTGCCTGGTCTTTATCCAGCCCGGTTTCTTCTGCGATGGTGAGCAACACACTGGTATCACTGACATTACGGCCATCACGGAAATAAGCTTCAAACAGCGCCGCCTTTAACTGCGGCTGCCGGCCTTCGTTCTCTGCCCAGTGCAGCAGCTGATGGGCATTGAACGTATTGAGCATTCGGGTATCGTCATGGAAGTTAAATTCAAACCCCAGCTGCTCTCCCATCTGCACAATACGTTCACGGGCGGTGGCAGAATCTTCATCACTGCTGCCGTATTTTTCTTTCAGATGTTCACGCAGGTTCTGGCCTTCCGGCGGCATCTCCGGGTTCAGCTCGAATGGCTGAAAACGGATATAGGCAGAAATCTGATCGTCCATGGCAGCCAGCGCCCTGTTCAGACTGGCGAAGGCAATCGCACACCAGGGACACATAACATCAGACACCATATCGATATGAACAGCAGTACGCATAAGCAATTCCCGGCAAAAATACTTCAGTGCAGTATGCGGATTGTATCAGCGGTTACAAGGGACGAAAGACGATCTCAGGGAGGTACAGGCCGAACAGAACGTTCGGCCAGAGAACACAGGCTCAGGCAGCACTGTTGGCATCGCGGCGCAATTCATTCTGCCATTTATCGATCAGCGCACGGTTGTCATGGTCCCAGGGGTGAAAGCCGGGTTTAAAGTAATCACGGTAAGGGCCACGGATGTGGCTGATCATGCCTTTTGCACCGAACATAAACCGCCACAGACCTTTAACATCTGACCAGCGCGGCAGTTTGCGGGACCACCACATCAGGGCCACCATGTAGCAGGCGATGCGCACGGTAAACAGCACCGTCACCAGACGCAGCACTTTGCGCAGATATTTCTGATCACCTTCCTGATCCATATACACATCAAAGGCCACGGCTTTGTGTTCAATTTCTTCCACGGCGTGCCAGTAAAGCAGATCCCTCACTGACGCTTCCAGCGGCGCCAGTACCTCCGGATTATGCAGCACAAATTCCGCCATAATAGCCGTCATATGTTCCATCCCCACCGTCATGGCTAAACGGAACCTGGGGGTGGCATGCCGGCGCTGCAGAAAACGGTCAATATCACGCTGCAGGTGATGCTCCAGCCGTACCGCATCCATGCCCAGTTCGCGCAGCACTTGATTGGCTTTTTTATGCTGATGGCTGTGATGGCCTTCCTGACCGATAAAACCCCGGATCTGCTCTTTCAGCAGCGGATCAGTAATGCGCCCGCGGTAATTCCTGACGGAGGCGATAAATTCAGCTTCACCCGGCGGAAAGGTGGACGACAGGGCGGCGAAAAACGCCGACAACAGGCGATTATTATCGTAAAAGAATCTGCCCTGAAGCTGACTGAATGCAAACTCCATTTTGCGTGGCTGAACCTGAACACCGGCCGGCGTGCGGGCGCCTGAATGTCCGGCAGTGACTCTCTGTGTCCGGGCGGATGCTGTCATGGGGCCTCCTGAAAGCAGTGGTACCTGTATTCCTGTTATTGCAGGAATCAGGTCACTATGGCAAAACAGGCGTGATAAAAGAGGTGATAATATGCCAACCTGCCAAAACGCGGCATAATGGCCGTATTGCCCCGGCCTGATGGCCTGACAGAAATCAAACAGGAAAAAATCTATGCCGGTTATCTGGGTAGACGCGGATGCGACGCCAAAAGCCGTACGGGAAGTCATCTGTAAAGCCGCTATACGCACGGCCACAGAAACCGTGTTCGTTGCCAATCACAAAGTCCCTGTGACACCTTCTGCGCATATCCGCTGTCTGCAGGTGGAAAGCGGTTTTGACGTAGCCGATAACCTGATTGCACAGCGCTGTGCACCGCAGGATATGGTTATAACCCAGGACATACCGCTGGCGGCAGAAGTGATGGAAAAAGGCGCAGCCGCTATTAACAACCGCGGCGAACCCTATAACCCGCAGACCATTCGCCAGAAGCTGCAGATGCGGGATTTTATGGAAACCCTGCGCTCCAGCGGAGTACAGAGCGGCGGTCAGGCGGCTTTCTCAGAGCGCGACAAAGCTCAGTTTGCCAATGCCCTGGATCGCTGGCTGGCGAAGCAGAAAAGCTGAGTCTGTCCGTTATCCCCGATGCAGGAAAACAGCCGCAATCCCCGTTGCTTCTCATGCGACTACTCTGACCAGTCACCTTCAAAAGTCTCGCCGTCGTCTTCCTGATCACTGAACATAGAGCCCAGTGCCGAACGTTCTTCACCACTGACAGCGGCCTCTTCCACTTCAAACGGCGGGAAACAGACCCGGTTACGGCCGTCACGTTTTGCCTTGTAAAGAAAATGATCCGCACTGGCCACCAGCCCGGTCAGGTCCGCCGGGTTGTCAGCATTGTGAAACGCCAGCCCGATACTGGCGGTAATATTCAGCGTCTGCCCCGCGGCCGGAAAAGGATGAGTTGCAATATTTTCACGCAGACGTTCCGCCACCTGCACTGCCAGCCGGCGCTCAGTGGAAGGCAGAATCACCACGAACTCTTCACCGCCATAGCGACACTGCACATCAAGGCGCCGGGTACCGGCACGGATAATATCCGCGGTCTGTTTCAGTACATCATTGCCGGCTTCGTGGCCCCAGGTATCGTTGATACTTTTAAAGAAATCCAGATCAATCATCATCACCGCCGTGGCAATCCGGGTGCGCTCGGTGCGTTCCAGCTCCTGCTCAAGTGCCTGATGAAAATAACGGATATTATAGAGTCCGGTCAGAGGATCGGTTACCACCTGCTCACGCAGGCCGATAACTTCGTCGATTACGGGGCAATGGGATTCACCAACCGGGCATTCCGGTGCCGCTGCTTGTTTCCGACTTTGCATAAGTGACAACTGCTGTTACAGGTGGTTAATAGTAATGCCCAACACGCTTACTTAAGTTTAGACGATTAATATCAGCCTGCTCTGCCCGGTGATGGTTTAACCGGGTTACTTTGTCACAGAACGTTCGCTTAAGGTATCCGCCGGCCGGGTCTCAGAAATCATCCGGGCTGCGGAAACCCGCTTCCAGCGCTTCCAGCTCAGGGCCGGACACCTGAGCACTGACACCATCAATGCGGCCGGACACAGTGGGCAAACGCAGACTGAACTGCACCCCCCGGATATCCAGCGGGGTAAACGTCAGCTGGTCACCTTTGCGCCCAGAAATTCTGATCATCCACTGCGGATGGGCCGGGTTCTGAGGATCAAATATTGTCTGCCGCGGACTCTCAACATCGAAGCGATATACCTGCTGATCATCGCGTCCGCTGAGCTCAATACTTTTCAGTGGCTTGTGCAGCGGAATATCCAGCGACTTTGCCAGGTTTTCTTCTGAGCCGCTGATACAGACCCGGGGCACCTGTTTGTCATCCTGCATAACATCCAGATGGATATTCTGAATATCTCCTGACGTCAGCTCCAGTCTGAGCGAATACTGACTGTCCGGCGTGTGGATATTGTCAAAACCAATATCACCATCAAACCCCTGGGTAATCTGGTGAACAAAGTACAGACCTAAGCCTTTGCCATGATGCTCCTGCACCCGCCGGGTAGAGAACCCCAGTTTAAAAATCTGATCTTTCTGGTCGTAATCAATATGCGGGCCACGATTATAAATCGTCATACATAGGCATTGTTGTGCTTCCCACAGGCGCACTGATATTGGTGCAAAGGGGCTTTTATACTGACGTTTGGTGGCAAAAAACTGAGCATTTTTAATCAGGTTTTCCAGCAACAGAATCAGATGATTGGCACTACCCAGCAGGTGTTCACAGGGCTGGATTTCAATACGGTATAAACCATCAGCATCCGTCAGTATCAGCGCCTGATTGTTATCGGCAGAGAATAAAACCTGAGGTTCGGGGTTGCCGTTTTCATCGCACAGGGTAACGCCCAGATGCAGAACCAGGGTATCCAGTAATGCCTGACGGGGATCAAAGGTCGGCACTTCCGGCATACTTGCCGGTTCACTGCCCTGCAGTTCTGCCTGAAATAACAACTCTTCACAGCGGCTGATATGAGCACCAATGTGCAGAGCCATATTATCGGTTGTCGACAGATCCAGCAGATCCCACAGATAACGCATACCACTGAGTGCTTCCTGATACATGCGCGCGTTCACTGAGGTATCACTGGACTGGTCCGGCAGACTGTGGCTCTGGGCATAAGTCAGTGCCGACTGGACTTTATCAAAAGAGATCACACCATTGTGGCGCACTTCCGAGGCAATGCTTTTAAAGTGCAGATATTTTTCGTCGTATTCTATGTATTCGAGTAATTTATCGCTGATAAACAGCTTCAGCTTATCGGTGTGACTGGCCGACGTCTGGGCACGTTCCTGCAGATGACGTTTACTGCTCCACAGTTGCTGCATACTGTCCCGCACCAGACGCTGCTGACGGAAAAAACGTTTAATATCAAACCAGGCCAGCAGCAGAAATCCGGTAAACGCCGCAATAAAATAAAACGGATGTAAAAAACGTGGCGGAATTTTTAATATATCCACCAGCTGTGGACTGAGCAGTAACAGAGCGTAAAACAGCAACAGGATGACCGCCAACAAGGTACGCCATGGATACTGAATACGGAAGATAAACTTTTCTTTACCGCTGTTCTGTTCTGTCATTTTATATTCCGTTTATATGGCCGTTTTCAGTTATCCGATCTTTGGCGTTTTCCACAGGTATGCACCTTCGGCCCCGAAGGTCACAACCCCTTCGCCATTTTTACACAGCGTCATAAAGGCTTCTTCATCGCCATGAGCCTGTGCCAGGGATTTACGCAGGGTTTTAATATGCTGGCGGTAGTTGGCGTAGGAGAATTTCTCCAGGTCGGCTTCCAGCCATTCCGCCATTTGCATGGTCGTCACCGGCCGTGGTGAGGCTTCCACCAGAAAACGCAGAATTTTACGCGGTGTCGGCGCCAGCGGGCGCGCAGCGTTAGCCGGATTCATCAGTTTATTGCCTTTCCACCAGACTTCCCAGCTGACCAGATCAATGCGCAGATCGCCACTCACCAGCTGGGCCTTTTTATTGGCTGCCGGCTGCAGGCTCTGACGCAGCAGCGCCTTCATACGCCACAGCAGCACACCGTCAATATTGCGCTGATGTTTGGCGATAAAATCCTGGGTAACGCCTTCTTCAAAGGCTTTCTGTTCAATGCCGGTACCGGAATGCTCGGACAGAAACACAATCGGCAGCGCCGGCCATTTTTTCAGCAGCGCTTTGGATACGGTAAAGCCGCCGTCGTCATTACCGTTGAGGTTGGCGTCGAGAATGGCAATGTGGGGCGCATCACTGTCTTCAGTCTGATGAATACGGTTAATCGCCGGTTCGCTGAATTTGAATACTTCCAGCCGGTTGTGTTCGCCTTTGGGCAGATCACCGTCGGCGCCGGGGGCGAAGTCGGTACGCTCCAGCAGGGGGCGGAACTTATCGATCCAGTGGCTCTGATCTTCCACCCAGAAAATCTTGATCATGGCTGTTTCTCTGCGTTCTGTCGGTCGGTGCGCATCAAGGTGCTGATATTCAGCATAACACCCCTGAGGCAGCGCGCAGAACGCAGACAACAGGCGGCGCGACAGATATCACATTCTTCTCACCGATTTTTCACCGGCGTCCGTCAATCTGTCTTCATCGGCTCATGACACAGACGTCAGACGGGCCACCAACCCAAAGAGGACGAGAAGATGGATGCATTACTGACACTCTGGTCCGCCAACACAGCCGTTTCGGCAACGGTCTGGCTGCTGCTGGCAATGACCCTGCTTTATTTTGGCCGCAAACCGGCGCACAGCATGCTGCGCACCACCGGCGAAGGCCTGCGCAATGTACTGCGGCTGACCAGCCGCTCACTGAGCCAGCTGGAAAGACACCTGGTAAAACGTAACCGCGAAGTCCTGCTGGCAGCTGCCCGCAACGACGCAGAACGCCGCATCGAACGCGAGTTCACCCGCATCCAGGCTCTGGTTGCCCGTGATCTGTCCGGTTACCCGGCGCTGCATCGTGATATCGCCGCCGCGATCAGCAATATCGAGGACACGTACCGTGAGTCCGGCGAAAACCCGCCGCTGCCACCAGCCTGGAGTGAGGTGGTCAACACCATCGCGGCACTGCCAAGCCACGGTGATCCGGCGGTCGCCAAGGTGCTGAACAACATTAAAGGTGCGGTGGAAGATACCCACAAAGAGACCCTGAAAGCCTGGCAGAACAGTGCCGCTCAGCGTCATAAGCTGCTCAGCAAAATGCAGCCTGAATGGCGCACGCTGAATGACAAAGCGGATGCCGTCGCCGCCACTGTCGACGGACTGGATAAACGTACCCATCAGCTGGATAAGCAGATGGCACAGTTTGAAGAGATCCGCCGCGGTGAAGACAGCGCTGTACGCAGCCTGACTTCAAGCTCGCTGACCCAGTTCTTTATTGCCGGGTTAGTACTGACCATCGCTGTCATGGGCGGCCTGATCAACTTCCAGCTGATCGCCCTGCCAATGTCAGAAATGGTTGGCGGCACCAGTTACATAGGTGCGCTGAAAACGTCAGATATCGCCGCGCTGGTGATCATTCTGATCGAAATCGCCATGGGGCTGTTTCTGCTGGAATCCCTGCGTATCACGCGCCTGTTTCCGGTCATCAGCAGCATGGACGACAGAATGCGCCGCCGCATGATGGTGATCAGCCTGACCATTCTGTGTGTACTGGCAGGTATCGAAGCATCGCTGGCCTATATGCGTGATCTGCTGGCGCTGGACCGCGAGGCTCTGACTCAGTCGCTGACCGGTGTCACCGCCGCTGCAGGTGGAGTAGCGGCAAGCCATGCAGAGTTCCGCTGGATTCCATCCATCGGACAGATGGTGATGGGCTTCATTCTGCCCTTCGCACTGGCCTTCATTGCCATCCCACTGGAGTCGTTCATTCACTCCCTGCGGACGGTATTGGGACTGCTGCTGGTCGGTGCCATCCGGGCGGTATCGGTTGCAGCGCGGGCTCTGGGCAACCTGCTCGACCACAGCATGAAGCTGCTGATGAGCGCCTATGACCTGCTGATCATGATACCGCTGAGTATCGAGCGTCTGGTGGTCAGCCTGCGCAGCAGCACTGAAGCCGTCGCTGATGCGATACCGGATGTAACGGCCACAGACGAACAGCCAGCCCGTAAAAGCCGTAAAGGCCGCCGCAGCAAGGCTGACGACGATACCGCCGCTGCTGCCGCCTGAACGGAAGGAGAACGAAGATGAATATTGTACAGAAACTGTTAGTGGCCACCGCCCTGCCCCTCAGCCTTGTGCTGAGCGGGTGCGGCGAAACCGCCCCGAAAAACAAAGCGGTGTACCTGCTGATTGATACTTCCGGCACTTACACCCAGGAGCTGCACAAGGCCCAGGCCATTATCAATTACCTGCTGGCCAACCTGAACAGTGGTGATTCGATCGCCGTGGCACGTATCGACAGTGGTTCATTCAGCGAGAAAGACATCCTCGCCAAAACCACCTTCGATATGCGCCCCAGCACCGCCAATGATCAGAAGCGCAGCTTTAAACAGGCGATCGACGAGTTCGCCAACAACCTGAAACACGGCAGCGCCAATACCGATATCACCGGCGGTATGTTGCAGGCCACGGAATACCTTAACGAGACCGGCGCCGGTGAAAAGTACGTCTTTATATTTTCAGATTTAGAAGAGGATTTGCCCGATGATTACACCCGAGACTTTCCAATTAGCATGGATAACATTCACGTGGTTGCTCTCAATGTCACTAAGTTACGCAGTGATAACATCGACCCGCGAGACTACCTCAACCGACTCGACAACTGGCAACACAGAGTCACCGAAGGCGGTGGCGACTGGCGTGTGCTGAACGATCTGGAACGCATGGATCGTCTGATTGTCTCAAACTGAAGAAGATAGTCTCTCTCCATCTTCCCGCTTGCCGGAGTCCCACCATGCCAGGGGCTCCGGCCTTTTTTTTGTTTATGGCTTTCTGGTGTTTATCCGCTGGTGCATTAAAATGCCGGCAAACCTCAGCAGAAATTCATTTATGTCCACGCCGACCGATTCCGCCAACGGCAGTCGCTCAGACCGCAATTTCGACGATATAGCGAAACGCTTTGCCCGCACCATTTACGCAACGCCCAAAGGCCAGCTGCGTTTACTGGCGCTGGAGCAGGATTTCGCCGACCTGAATATCCCTCTGAACGAAGCAGAGGTTCTGGATATCGGTGGTGGCCAGGGACAGTTCAGCCTGCAGCTGGCAGGTCAGGGAGCACAGATCAGTCTGTGCGATATTTCGGCAGAAATGCTGGCACTGGCACAGGATCAGTTTGCCGCCGGAAACCTGCCGTTAAACAGCCGGCAATGTTCACTACAGGACGTGAATAATGACTTCCCCGGCGAATTCGACATCGTGCTTAATCACGCCGTTCTGGAATGGCTGGAAGACCCTTTTGCTGCCCTGCCCCTGCTGAGCGATAAAGTAAAACCCGGCGGCTGGTTGTCGCTGATGTTTTATAACCTGCACGGCCATCAATGGCGGCAGGTCATGAATGGCCGCACCCACGCGCCGTTATCGGCCAATCAGCGCCTGCGTGAAGAGGGAAATTCGCCTCAGCATCCACTCGACCCGGATCGTATTGAAAGCGCGCTGCAGACACTTGGTTTTAAGGTACAGCGCTGGCGTGGTATCCGCTGTGTTCATGACCACATGCACCAGAAGATCCGCGAGCGTATCAGCCAGGAAAAGGTCAATGCCGCCGACCTGGAATTTGGTCTGCAGGAACCTTACCGCCGCCTCGGCCGCTATGTGCACTTTCTGGCGCAGAAGCAATACTGATCAGGGGGTGTCTTGCAGTCCGGCCTGTAGCGCCCGGATAAAGGATTCAGCCAGTGGATGACGCCTGTTGATATAAAGCGTTAACGGGTAGACCGCCGCCGGCGGATCGGTAAATTGCAGCGCCTCCGCATCCAGACCTTCCTCAGCAGCAAAATAATAGCCGGTTTCCTCTAACGCCTGAACGAAGTCTGCCCGGCCTGTGGCCAACATATGCAGTCCCTGGCGCACATGATTCACCGTCATAACCGTCATACCGGCAGACACCAGTCTTTTTTCAGTATTACTTTCCGTCAGAGCGCGCATTAAGACCACGCGCTTCCCGCTGAAGCGTTCCAGGTCCTGCCATATAAAAGGGCTGTCTTTACGCAGGCGGAAAAAACCACTTTTGATATAGCCTGATTGCAAGCTCATCGACATCACATCCGTCCGGCCCGCCGGCACCGGCATAAAGCTGAATAACCAGTCATCGTTATGACGGGTATACTTCAGCAGTCTCGGGGGTGGCAGAAACACCGGATCGAACTGCCAGCAGCAGTGTTGCTGTAACAGCTGCTGAAGAACCACAAAAGAGCGGCCGAATCCCGGCAGATCGGGCGACAGAAACGGCGGATATTCAATCGCCACCGCCTTTGCCCGGAATACACTGCTGTCATTGCGCTCCGTTGCTGCTGACAAGGTACTGCTGGCGGCCACAGCCAGGGTCAGCACAAACGCGCGCTGCAGGTCACGGATTAAACTGCTCATAAACACTCCCGTATTGCACCGGTCACCCGGTCTGACATGCCACAGAGCGTAGTCTTAGTCAGCGGCTGATGGTCACTATTCAGTGGAGCAAAAGAAATCCATTGTGAAAATACTTATTAAAGCCGGTTTGCGATCAGCAGCCGCAATGCGTCATTCTGTCCGCCATCACAATGAGGCAGATTCATGAAGATTCTTATCAGTGCCTGTCTGGCCGGACAGGCCGTGCGCTACGACGGTCAGGCAAACGCCAGTAAAGTCAGGCATATCCAACAGCAGCTCCGGCAATGGCGGCAGCAGAACCGGCTGGTTGAGGTCTGCCCGGAACTGGCCGGGGGCTTGCCGGTGCCACGACCTGCGGCAGAAATCATCGCCGCCAGCGGTGCCGCTGTGTTATCCGGAAACGGGGTGATACGTACCGCCAGTGGCGACGATGTTACCCGGCCTTTTGTCACTGGCGCGCAGAAAACCCTGCAGACAGCTCTGCAGCAAGGGGCTGTCGCCGCTCTGCTGGCCGCACGCTCCCCCTCGTGTGGGGCTGACGGTATTTACGATGGCAGCTTCAGCGGCCAAATAACGCCGGGACAGGGGGTTACCGCCGCCCTGCTGGAACAGCACGGAATCCGTTGTTTTACCCCGCAACAGTTTGATCTGCTGGAACAGTATCTGCTGGCTCAGGATGAGGGTTAACTCAGTCAACAGAGATGTTTGCGCTCACAACCTGACGAACAGCGTTCTGACACTGACTCCGGTAGCGCCCTTAAGACTTTCAAAGACTTTCACGGCGTCTTCATCGCCTCCCGCCAGACAAGGTCGAAAACGTTTCCGATATATTCAGGAGTAAAGACTCCGGGATGTTTCTGGAAAATCAGGAATTGAAGGCTTCGGAGGCGTTTCTGAGAAATGGCGCGCCCGGGAGGATGACTAGCGCCCTTCGGGCCGTCGTCGCAGGCTCCGACGTTCTTTCCGCTCGCAAGCTCGCTACTGGTGTCTCTCCGGCGTCCTGCCTTCGCCCCTGCGGGCACCTTCGGTGGACCAAATTGTTCCCGGCAATTTGTCGAACCTGAGGAGGTTCTCATCCGACCAAGCGCGTTACAGCGGCTTCAAAAAACGTTTCTGGAAAATCAGGCATTGAAGGCTTCGGGGGCGTTTCTGAGAAGTGGCGGGAGGATGTGCTACCGGTCGCAAGCGACCTGGCCTTCGGCCTACGCGCTCTGCGTTCGCAGGCTCACTCCGAGTCGAACCGGGAGGTTCTCATCCGACCAAGCGCGCTACAGCGGCTTCGAAAAACGTTTCTGGAAAATCCGAAATTGAAGACTTCGGGGGCGTTTCTGAGAAATGGCGCGCTCGGGAGGATTCGAACCTCCGACCGCCTGGTTCGTAGCCAGGTACTCTATCCAGCTGAGCTACGAGCGCGCATCAGACACTAACAATTTGCCCCGTCCGGGTAACGAAAGACATTCAATCTTGAGGGAAAGAATGGCGCGCTCGGGAGGATTCGAACCTCCGACCGCCTGGTTCGTAGCCAGGTACTCTATCCAGCTGAGCTACGAGCGCGCATCGTCGTGGGGCGCGTATTATAGGGTTCGTCCGGGGACTGTCAACTACCTGTAATACACATCTGCTGAGAGCAGAAAGTGTGGCGGAGAGAGAGGGATTCGAACCCTCGATAGGGGTAAACCTATACGCCCTTAGCAGGGGCGCGCCTTCAGCCACTCGGCCATCTCTCCGGAACACGGCGCGCATAATACCACGTTCTTACAAAATTCAAAGGGAAAATTTTATAAAAATTAAGGCCTTACCTCCGAGAAGGAATACTCAGAGGCAGGTTACCGGGACGTATCAGTAGTTGCCGTTGGGCTCGGAAGCGCCACCACCGTTTTTCTCGCCCTGAATGCGCTGATAAATTTCTTCACGGTGTACCGCAACTTCTTTCGGGGCGTTGACGCCAATCCGTACCTGGTTTCCTTTAACGCCTAAGACGGTCACAGTGACGTCGTCACCGACCATCAATGTTTCGCCTACGCGACGGGTCAAAATAAGCATAGGAGTTCTCCTGACATTCCTGTTCGTTACTAGGGTGCTATGGTGGCTTGCGCCGGTGTCCTCAGTCCCATACCTCAGTATTGACCAAAAAAGTCAGATTTAAATACGGTATTTGAGAACATTTAGTTATTAGAGAGCGACCAATCATTGGCGCTCTCCGGCAGGCAGGAAAGTTACTCTTCCGTTGCCTCAGCATCCAGACCGAAGGCTGTGTGCAGTGCACGCACCGCCAGTTCCAGATACTTTTCTGCAATCACAACAGAAATTTTAATTTCTGAGGTTGTGATGGCGAGAATATTGATATTTTCGTCAGCCAATACTTTAAACATTTTACTGGCCACACCAGCGTGCGAACGCATCCCTACCCCTACCATTGACACCTTACAGATATCATCAGTTCCGGTGACTTCACGGGCATTGAGTTCAGCAGCCACATCTTTAAGGATTTTCAGGGCTTTCTGGTATTCACTACGATTGATCGTAAAGGTGAAATCCGTGGTGCCATCTGCCGATACGTTCTGCACGATCATGTCGACTTCAATATTGGCATCACTGACCGGTACCAGAATACGCGAGGCAACCCCCGGTACATCCGGTACGCCTTTAACGGTCACTTTTGCTTCGTCGCGGTTAAACGCGATACCTGAAATAACGGGATTTTCCACGGAGCTGTTCTCCTCCATCGTGATCAGGGTGCCGTTGCCTTCTTTAAAGGAAGAAAGCACGCGCAGCGGTACTTTGTATTTGCCGGCGAATTCGACTGAGCGGATCTGCAGGACTTTAGAACCCAGGCTGGCCATTTCCAGCATTTCTTCAAAGGTCACTTTTTCCATGCGTTTAGCCGCCGGAACAACACGCGGGTCAGTGGTATAGACACCGTCGACATCAGTGTAGATCTGACACTCATCCGCACCCAGAGCCGCTGCCAGCGCTACGCCGGTGGTATCGGAACCGCCGCGACCGAGCGTGGTGATGTTGTTGTCATCATCAATCCCCTGGAAGCCGGCAACGATCACCACGCCTCCGGCATCCAGCTGTTTGCGCATGGAGGTGGTATCAATATCCTCGATACGGGCCTTCATGTAGGCATTATCGGTCTTGATTCCCACCTGCCAGCCGGTAAAGGAGCGCGCATCCACGCCTCGCTTCTGCAGTGCCATGGACAGCAAAGCGATGGTGACCTGTTCACCGGTGGATACCAGCACGTCCATTTCGCGCGGGTCAGGTGTTTCAGAAATATCTTTCGCCAGCGCAATCAGACGATTGGTTTCACCGCTCATAGCGGACACAGCAACCACGACCTGATGGCCGGCATCATGGAAAGACTTCACTTTATCGGCGACCGCTTCAATACGTTCTGTTGTACCAACAGAAGTGCCGCCGTATTTCTGTACGTATAGCGCCATGGCGTTCCGGACTGACTGTAATAAAAAAGGGCGCTAATTAAACAACAATTGCTCAGCGCATGAAAGATGCCGTGCCGGCTATTTGAGTACACCCAGGTCAACAGGCGTGTACTCCCGGGGACGAAAAAACGGGCCGCAGCCCGTTTTTCTATATTACCAAACAGTTATGGAACGCTCTGTCTCAGAGCACTTCCTCTGCCCAGCGTTCAAACGCCGCCAGCGCTTCGCCAATACCTTCCGGTTTCTGACCGCCGGCCTGAGCCATTTCCGGCTTACCGCCACCGCGGCCATCAACGTATGCGGCACATGCTTTAACCGCATCACCGGCTTTGGCTTTAGCGGTCAGATCTTTGGTGACACCGGCCAGCAGAGTCACTTTGCCGTCGTTGTCAGAGGCCAGCATGATGAGTGCGGAACCCAGTTTGTTTTTCAGCTGGTCCATGGTGTTACGCAAGGCCGGCACATCAGCACCATCCAGTTTAGCGGCCAGTACTTTGACACCCCTGACGTCGCGGGCCTGAGCCGCGAGATCCGAACCGGCACTGGAGGCCAGCTTGCCTTTCAGTGCTTCCAGCTCTTTCTCCAGCTGACGGCTGCGGGCCACCAGCTGTTCCACTTTTTCGCCCACATTATCCGTCGAGCCTTTGAGCTGACGGGCAATGCTGTTGAGCGTGGCTTCTTCACCGGCAATAAAGTTCAGTGCTGCCTGCCCTACCACCGCTTCAATACGGCGGATACCGGCGGCGATACCGCTTTCCGAGGCAATTTTCAGCAGCCCGAGGTCACCGGTACGGGCCGCGTGTGTACCACCACAGAGTTCCACCGAGAAATCATCAACCCCCATGCTGAGCACCCGCACGAGATCACCGTACTTTTCACCGAACTGAGCAGCGGCACCGGTTTCACGGGCATCATCGATGTTCATAATGCGGGTGGTTACCGGCGTATTGGCACGGATCTGAGCATTCACGATGTTCTCAATCTGACTCAGCTCTTCGGCGCTGACGGCTTCCAGATGGGAGAAGTCAAAACGCAGACGGTCATAGGTATTCAGAGAGCCTTTCTGCGACACATGTCCGCCCAGAACCTGGCGCAGGGCAGCATGCAAGAGGTGAGTGGCCGAGTGATGCAGTGCCGTGGCCTGACGCTTCTCAGCATCAACCGTGGCGGTCAGCTGATCGCCCACTTTCACACTGCCTTCCACCAGGACACCTTTGTGCAGATGGTTTCCGGATTCTTTGGTGGTATCTTTGACCTGGAACACCACACCGTCAGCTTTCAGGAAACCGGTATCGCCGGCCTGACCACCGCTTTCGGCATAGAACGCCGTTTCATCCAGTACCAGAATCGCTTCATCACCGGCATTCAGCTGGTCAACGGCTTCACCGTTTCTGAACAGGGCTTTGACCGAACCTGTGTTTTCCAGCTGCTCGTAACCCAGGAACTGAGTTTCCCCATCCAACGTCAGGCCACTGCCATAACCACCATCAAAATGGCTGGCGGAACGGGCCATCTCACGTTGTTTTTCCATCGCTGCGTCAAAGCCAGCTTCATCGACTTTAAGATCACGTTCGCGGGCAACGTCGGCCGTGAGGTCGAACGGAAAACCGAAAGTATCGTACAGCCTGAAGGCGGTTTCGCCCGAAATGGTATCACCGTCCATTTCAGCGATGGCTTCATTAAGAATGCTCATGCCTTTGTCCAGCGTCTTGGCAAACTGCTCTTCTTCCAGACGCAGCACTTTCATCACATGATCTTTCAGATTGATCAGTTCCGGGTAAGCATTGCCCATTTCGTCACACAGTGCCGGTACCAGCTTGTGGAAGAAACCCGCCGGCGCTCCCAGCATATGACCATGACGGACCGCACGGCGGATAATACGACGTAACACATAGCCACGGCCTTCGTTGGATGGCAGCACGCCGTCAACAATCAGGAAGCTGGTAGAACGGATGTGGTCAGCAATCACGCGCAGTGATTTGTTTTCGGTATCCGCACAACCGGTCAGTTCACCGGCGGCTTTCAGCAGCGCCTGGAACAGATCGATTTCGTAGTTACTGTGCACACCCTGTTTGATTGCCGAGATACGCTCCAGCCCCATACCAGTGTCCACCGATGGTTTGGGCAGCGGAATCATGTCGCCGTTTTCTTTGCGCTCGAACTGCATGAAAACGTTGTTCCAGATTTCGATAAAACGGTCGCCGTCTTCTTCCGGTGATCCCGGAGGACCGCCCCAGATGTGCTCGCCATGGTCGTAGAAAATTTCAGTGCAGGGACCGCAGGGGCCGGTATCGCCCATTTGCCAGAAGTTGTCTGAGGCATAGCGGGCGCCTTTGTTGTCACCGATGCGGACAATTTTTTCCGCCGGGACACCAATCTGCTTGTGCCAGATGTCGTAGGCTTCTTCGTCTTCGGCGTACACAGTCACCATGAGCTTTTCCACCGGCAGGTGCAGCCACTGCTCAGAAGTCAGAAACTCCCAGGCAAATTTAATCGCGTCTTCTTTAAAATAATCACCGAAGCTGAAATTCCCCAGCATTTCAAAGAAGGTATGGTGGCGGGCGGTGTAACCGACATTTTCCAGATCATTGTGCTTACCACCGGCGCGCACACAGCGCTGTGATGAACAGGCGCGGGTGTAGCTGCGCTTTTCCAGCCCAAGGAATAAATCCTTAAACTGCACCATGCCGGCGTTGGTGAACAGCAGAGTCGGGTCGTTGCCGGGAATCAGGGGGCTGGAAGCCACCACTTCATGCCCTTTGGAAGCGAAGTAATCAAGGAATGCCTTGCGAATGTCTGAGCTTTTCATACGGCTGCGGGTATCCGGAAGCGGTTATCTTTAATGGAAAGCGGGGGAGTATAGCGTTTTGCGCGCCTGAGTCCGAGTCCCGCTGAGGGGTTAATAATCAACCTTTTGGCTGCTGATACAAAAAATCTCTTGACGACAGGCCAATATAAGATAACTATATAAGCATATTCTAATTTAGAGAAAGGTGATGTTATGAATATCGATCGCATTGTGATGACATTTGCCGGAACCGTTATTCTGGCTTCGCTGGCTCTGTCTCAGTTGCACAGTGTCTACTGGCTGTGGCTGACTGCTTTCGTCGGTGCCAATATGTTTCAGGCCTCATTCACCGGTTTTTGCCCTCTGGCCATGATACTGAAAGCCATGGGCGCCAAACCAGGCTGCGCTTTTTACCGCGAAAAAGCCTGATTCTGAGGCACGGTATAACCTCACGATATCAGACCTGAGAGTGGCCGGATAGCACCCTGTTGCACCGGACTCCTCGGGTATACTCAGCGCTCCGGACCCGATGATGGCCAGATGACGGAGTGTTGAGTGCGTTTTTCCCCTCTGAGCGTATTAGTGTTTCTCGTGGCTGCAGCTGGCATTCAGGCAGAAACATGGACCCCCTACCCTTCCGGCCTCCCGCAGTTTGACTATCAGGGCGAGCGGCTGGCGCAATTCTGGCCACAGCTGATGATGGGGCCCGCCCGCCCTTTCCCCACGGCAGACTACCTGCAGGATTATTTCCGGCGTTATCCGGCGGTGCTGAGCCGTACCCGCGAACTGGCCGCCGCGGCGGACGCAGCGGATGCCTTAAAGGCCGTCAACGACCATAATTTTGAGCCTCTCGCCCAGGCAGTTCAGCAGGTCTGGCGCCTGCACTACGAAGGCCGGTTTAAACAGGCCCGGCAGCTGGGATTATCACTTGGCCCTGTCGGCGCCATCCCCGGCCTGTATGCACAGATGATGTATGCCACCCTGATTGTCAGCGAACCGGAAGAAAAACTGCGCCTGCTGCGTGAAGCGGCAGCGCTTTCAGAGCAACTGCTGCCACTGGCCGCTGATGATGCCTTTGCCCGTTTTGGTCTCGCCTATGCCCGTGCCCGGATTCTCGAGCTGCTGCCCACTTCAGAAGCATCCGCCAGTGGCTACCTGGGTGATACCCGCGATACGCTGCAGTCATTAATGGAAGAAAATCCAGGCAACCCTCTGTATCCGGCGATGCTGGGCGGTATTCACGCCGGTGTGGTAGCACGGGTCGGCGGCTTTCTGGGACGCCTGACCTATGGTTCCAGCACCAGTAAAGCCATCGCCGCTTTTGACCAGGCACTGGCCAACGAACCCCGCTTGCCGGTCATTTATTTTGAATACGCCAGAGCGCTGGGTATGATCGACGCTGAAAAATACCGGCAAACACAGCAGCAACTGCGCCAGGCCTGCCTGCAACAACAGGTATTCAGTGCCGAAGAAGCCCTGAATCAACGCCAATGCAGAGAACAACTGCCCGCGCCGGACAGCCATTCAACCGATGACTAAACGGACCCTTCCCATGATTAACCCCTGGGTAATCGCCGCCATGATTCCTGCCATGGTGATTGTCATGATTCATTTTGCCATAGGCCCTTTCGGCCACCCGACCCGGCTGCACTGGCACATGAAGTGGGCAACCTGGCCCACCAGCATCCGACGCCTTTTACTGATTATTGCCACCATTACCCTCATCGCCGGGGCCAGCCATGCCACCGGCCTGTGGTTCTGGCCAACCGACTGAACGGGGTCTGAACAGACTCTGTGCACAACCCACCTACAACAATAATAAAAACAGGAGAACACGATGGAACGTATCCGCGTCAGCAACGGCGATATCACTCTGGATATCCGGGCCGCCGGCCCGGAAGACGGCGAGGTCATCATACTGCTGCATGGGTTTCCGGAATGCTGGGCCACCTGGCGCCATCAGATCCAGCCGCTTGCGGCAGCGGGTTACCGTGTACTGGTGCCCGATATGCGTGGCTATGGTGAATCCTCCAAACCCCGCGGCTATCGCCGTTATCATCTTGATGAACTGATCACGGATATCGACGCTATCCGCCGCCATAGCGGCCGCCAACAGTGTCATCTTGCCGGCCACGACTGGGGCGCTGCCGTGGCCTGGTGGTATGCCATTCATTATCCGCAGGCATTGATAAGTCTGGCGATTGTGAACGTCCCCCACCCACAGGCTTTTCTCGAAACCCTGCGTTCCAGTCCGCGACAACTGCTGAAAAGCTGGTACATTTTCTTCTTTCAGTTGCCCTGGCTGCCCGAGTGGCTGCTGCGGCTGAATAACTTTGCCATATTGCGGCACATGCTGAGATCAACGTCGTCCAGCGCTGCCTATCAGGATGAAGACTTCGACTTTCTCAGCCACAGCTGGCGTCAGCCCGGCACCATCAAAGCCATGGTTAATTATTACCGCGCCATGCTGCGCCACCAGCGGCAGCCGGACCAACCAGAGATAGCCGTTCCCACACGGATTCTCTGGGGCGAGCAGGACATTGCTCTGTCTTTGCCGATGGCACGGAAAAGTCTGGACTATCTTACCCACGGTGAGCTGATCACGTATCCGGACGGCAGTCATTGGCTGGCCCACGACAAACCCCGGGAAGTCGCCGTTCGCATCATGGAACACATCAGTCACAGTCAGACTGCAACTTAACACCGACAGACTGACTCTGATGGTGAACATCAGGCGCCCAAGGTCAGGGCGCTGCACCGACAACCGGCCAGGCCGGCAGATACACAGGCCAATACGGAAGGCTCGCGCAGGTGGCCTGCGCAGCCGGCTCTCCCAGTGGCTATAGCGCGACTGATTAACTTATCAGCTATAAGAAACCACGAATCACATCGCTGAATATTGCACTTTTATGAACAGACACGGCCACAAATGACCGATAAACCCTTATAATCCTATCAGACTTTTTACTCTGGAGTTCTTATGGAACGTATCCTGATTGTTGGCGGCGGCGCCGGCGGGCTTGAGCTGGCGACCGGCCTGGGCCGCTTGCTGGGTAAGCGCGGCAAAGCCCATATCGAGCTGATCGATGCCAACCAGACTCATCTTTGGAAGCCACTTCTGCATGAAGTCGCCACCGGCGCCCTGGATTCCGGCATCGATGAACTGAATTATCTGGCCCACGGCAAAATGCACGGCTTCAGTTTTAAGCTCGGACGCATGTGTGGCCTGGACCGGGACAACAAAGAAGTGATTCTGTCGCCGATTCATGATGATGAAGGCGAAGTGATTGTGCCGGAACGCCGTATTGCCTACGACACACTGGTGCTGGCCATCGGCAGCGTAACCAACGATTTCGGCACCAAAGGCGCAGCCGATAACTGCTTCTTCCTGGACGGACGTCACCAGGCCGAGCGTTTCCACCACACCCTGCTGAACGAATTTCTGCGCGCCAATGCCAACCCGGAAGAAGGGCCACGGGCGCTGAATATCGCCATCGTGGGGGCCGGTGCCACGGGTGTTGAACTGTCTGCTGAGCTGTACAACACCGCCGAACTGCTGGTGCGTTACGGACTGAAAAAACTCACCCCGGATAATCTTAAAGTCAGCCTGATAGAAGCCGGCCCCCGCATTCTGCCGGCGCTGCCGGAACGCATTTCTCAGGCGGCCACGCGGGAGCTGGAAAAACTCGGTGTCAGTGTGCAGACCGAAACCATGATCACAGAAGTCACGGAAGATGGTTTCAATACCAAAGACGGCCGTATGATTCCGGCGCAACTCAGAGTCTGGGCTGCCGGGGTTAAAGCACCGGAATTTATGTCTGAACTGGGTCTGGAAACCAACCGCGCCAATCAGCTGGTCGTTAACGCCAGCCTGCAGACTGAAGATGAAAGTATTTTTGCCCTCGGTGACTGCTGTTCAGTGATGGGCAAAGACGGTAAACCTGTACCACCACGGGCCCAGGCCGCCCATCAGCAGGCATCGCATTTACTGAAAGCTCTGCGGGCGCGCCACAAAGGTCAGCCAATGCCGGAATTTGTTTATCGCGACAAGGGATCTCTGGTCTCGCTCAGCCGCTACAGCACAGTTGGCAGTCTGATGGGGAACCTCACCAAAGGATCCATGATGATCGAGGGGCGCCTGGCACGGCTGGTGTACGTATCCCTCTACCGTTTGCACCAGATTGCCCTGCATGGCTACTGGCATACCATACTGCTGAGTCTGGTGGGCCATATCAACAAAGTGATCCGGCCAAGACTGAAACTGCACTGACACCTCACAGACCGTCTGATGGCGGACATTATCCGCCGTCAGACGCTGGCAGTGATATGCGTGCGGTAATCACCCGGCGTGGCACCGGTCCAGCGTTTGAACGCTTTATAAAAGGCGCTGGGTTCCGCGTAGCCAACCATATAAGCAATTTCATACAGGGGAATGGCGTGATCCTGAATCAGTTTCATGGCCAGTACCTGACGGCTTTCATCCAGCAGAATCTGATAGGTTGTTCCCAGCGCTTTTAACCGGCGCTGCAGATTACGCACACTGATCCCCAGCTGACCAGCCACATCTTCCTGAGACACATGCCGCCGCAGCAGGCATTTTTCGATGATTTCACGCAATTCAGTGTACAGCGTCAGGTGCTCGTTCAGCTTTTTTTCTTTTAATTCCAGTTCTCTGAGGGTGTTGGTAAAGCTGTGCGTGTGATGATTGGGATTAATCCGGACCCAGGCGTCGGAACTGATTTCTACCTGACACCGTTCCCCGGCGGTGACGGGTACCTCAAGCAGCCGGGTCAGAGCGTCGTGTTTACCATCCGAGCAGGAAAACCGCACACAGATATCACCTTGCCGGTAACTGTTACCCAGCGCATCACGACACAACAGCGCCATCGCCGACATCGCCTGCTGGCATTCCGACGACGTCAGGCAACCGCCATCGGCAGTGCCCGCACGCAGGAGTACGCAATCATCCGCAGAATCAATGTAGACCCGTGCCAGCCCGATGGAACGATGAGAAAAACGCAGAGCCGCGGGAATCCCCTGAGCAAGATTTTCGGCCTGCCGCATCAGCCGCGCCATGGGTAAATCCCGCTCAGCCAGATATCGGCCTGAGCGCGCGGCTAACAGCGTACCCGCAAACTCCTGTTCAACCCGGTTCTGAGCTTCGCGTAATTTATCGGCCGCTACCCAGGGGGGCAGCGGACCGGAACCAGAAATACCCAATAACATCAGGACCGGCGCTATATCCGCCCCCTGGCTGTCCCAAAAATTGAGTAAATGCTGCACCAGTACTATATCGACCTGTACAGTTGGGCCCATATCCCTCCCCAACGTCATAAAATCCTATTCTTCCGAACTCCGCCGGATTAACACTCGTTCTTTTAATACAATTAACGAAGGATCATGGTTACCACAGTGTATTGTGTCAATAGACTGAGGCGACAGGGGGGATGACTGACCCTAAAAGCCTGAATAGTCAGGAAAGATCAGTCATCAGCGGAAAACGAACCCAAACGGTCCAATACATAACTGATCTGGTCACCGGTAAAACCCCGGTAAGCCAGAAAACTATACACCCGGGCCTTCAGTTTTAAATCCGATAAATCCGGAGTCTGGCCGAATTTCTTTTCCGCCACATTAATAGCACTTTGGTACCAATCAGAATCGGATTCTTCCATCGCCGCAGAAATCTCGGTGTCGGCGACACCCTTATTCCGCAGTTCGTGCTTCATGCGTAGCGGGCCCTGTCCACGCTGCGAACGGCTGTTCACATAAGCTTCGGCAAAGCGCTCATCTGATTGCCAGCGCCGTTCAGCCAGTTCGTCCAGCAGGGTTTCGAGATCTTCAGCCGAAGCAGCTTTAGGGCGCAGCTTGCGCTGCAGTTCAAGGCGGGAATGATCCCGGCGTGACAGCAGATCGACTGCTGCACACCGGAGTTCAGAGAAGGTTAACGGATCAGGCTTCGGTTTCTTCATTTGCTTCAGTTTCAGCGTCTTCAGGCGATTCCGCAACCGTCAGCAGCTGAGCACGGATAGCCGCTTCAATTTCGGCTGCCATCTCCGGGTGTTCTTCCAGGTAAGCAGAAGCATTGGCTTTACCCTGGCCGATTTTATCGCCTTTGTAGCTGTACCATGCGCCGGATTTATCCACCAGATTGCATTTCACACCCAGATCAATGACCTCACCCATATGGTAAATGCCCTGGCCGTACATAATCTGGAACTCCGCCTGTTTGAACGGCGGCGACACTTTGTTCTTAACCACTTTCACGCGGGTTTCATTACCCACTACTTCATCGCCCTGTTTCACAGAACCGATACGACGGATATCCAGACGGACGGAAGAGTAGAACTTCAGTGCATTACCACCGGTCGTGGTTTCCGGGCTGCCAAACATAACCCCGATTTTCATCCGGATCTGGTTAATGAAGATCACCAGACAATTGGCCGCTTTAACATTACCGGTAATTTTACGCAGTGCCTGAGACATCAGACGCGCCTGCAGACCCACGTGACTGTCACCCATTTCGCCTTCAATTTCTGCTTTTGGGGTCAGGGCAGCAACCGAGTCAACCACAATCACGTCAACCGCATTGGAACGCACCAGGCTGTCACAGATTTCCAGCGCCTGCTCACCGGTATCCGGCTGCGAGACCAGCAGACTGTCCAGATCAATACCCAGCTTTTCTGCATACAGAGGGTCCAGCGCATGTTCGGCATCAATGATGGCCACGGTTTTTCCCATCTTCTGAGCCTGCGCCATGGCCGACAGACAGAGTGTGGTTTTACCTGAACTTTCCGGCCCATAAATTTCAACAATACGGCCAACCGGCAGACCACCAATACCCAGTGCAATATCCAGCCCCAGAGAACCGGTCGATACAGCCGGAATCGCTTCACGTGGCTGCTCGCCCATTTTCATAATGGCGCCTTTACCAAACTGGCGTTCAATCTGGCCCAGTGCCGCATCAAGTGCTTTTTGTTTGTTAGCGTCCATCGCTGTGCTGCCTCTTTGTTGGTTGGCCTGCATTCATTGATTGAGAATGTACAGGATAATCACTGTAAATTTAACCAGTATTTAAGCACAGCTTATTTGTGTCGCCAACCCCTGTTTGCGGCAGGAGCAGAAAAAATACACTACTGGATAAATAATCAGGGTAAATCAGCAGGATAACCAGCGGCATAATCCGCGGATTCCCTGATCAATGGCCTGCTCCCGCACGGCATGACGGTCACCGTCGAAGTGACAGCACTCTGTTATCTGATGCTCCGCATTGCCCCAGGCAAACCACACGGTGCCAACCGGTTTGTCCACGCTGCCCCCTCCGGGGCCGGCAACACCGCTGACGGCGACGGCGATATCACCGAGGCTGTTATTCACCGCACCGGATACCATGGCCCGCACCGTCTGCTCGCTGACCGCACCGGACTGTTCAATCGTGGTGGGCGCAACATCCAGATAACGGATTTTGGCTTCATTGGAATAGGTGACAAAGCCACATTCAAACCACCCGGAACTGCCCGGAAGGTCGGTGATAGCACTGGCAATACCGCCCCCGGTACAGGATTCTGCCGTGACGATTTTCATATTACGGCTTAGCAGTATTTCTGCCAGCGCGGATAACGAAGCGATTCTGTCATCTTGCATGGTGTGATCCTGATAGAGTCATCCTGCTGAATTAAACAGAGAGGAGATTACCACGACCCGGTAGCGCCAACATCTCCTTTGAACCGACAAAACATGCTAAACAGTCAGCAGTTTTGCCCGTTGCTGCTTGACCAATAGCCGGCCGAACCAGATTCTTCGGCTTCCTGTTTTCTGACCCGTCCGGATATTGCTTATGCTGAAATTCACGCCAGCCGCCAGCAGCACTCTGTGCCCGCCACTGCTGTTATTAACACTGGGGTTGAGTGCCTGCGCAGGATCGTCATCCGGCCATTCTCAGGGACCAGACAATGGCGCCGCAGAACCACAACCCACAGCCTCCTGTGACGGCAGTGGTACTGACCTGTGCGACCAGTGGCTGAACGCGCACAACCAGGTACGCCGGCAGCTCAACGCCGGCACACTGACCAACAGTCCGAAACCCGACGACGGCATAGCCGATCTGCAATGGGACAGCCGTCTGGCACAGGTTGCACAGTCCTATGCTGATCAGTGCCAATACGCGCACAATGGTCAGCGCGGGGATCAGTATCAGGCGCTGGGCGGCGACGCTTCGGTCGGCGAGAATATTGCTGCTTACTACTCATCACAGCCGCCGGCGCAACAGGTCTATTCACCGGCACAGTTCACCGCACTCTGGCAAAGTGAAATGGAAGACTTTGTCTATGAGCCGCTGGGTACGACGGTCAGTTATCAGGACGTCGGCCACTACACGCAACTGATCTGGCGCAGCACCACGCATGTCGGCTGCGCCATCGCCCAATGCCAGACCGGGGGCAGCACGCCTTACATGACCTATGCCGTGTGTGACTACTCACCGTCCGGTAATTATCTGAACCAGTATCCATACTGAGCCGGGGGCGGGCACGCCAGGGTCAGCTGACCTTTAACAGAGTATTTGCTACCCTGAGCGGCTTTAAAAATCGCTGCGTTACACAAACCCGGCGAACATTTCAGTCACAGCAGTATTCAGGCTCAGTAATATTTCATGGCAGATAAAAGCGCGACCAGCAAACATACTCCGATGATGCAGCAGTACCTGCGTATCAAGGCAGATTTCCCGGACACACTGCTGTTTTACCGCATGGGGGATTTCTACGAACTCTTCTATGATGATGCCAAACGCTCAGCTCAGCTGCTGGATATTACCCTGACGGCCCGCGGTCAGAGTGGCGGACAGCCGATCCCCATGGCCGGTATCCCCTATCACGCCGCGGATAATTACATTGCCCGCCTGGTAAAACAGGGCGTTTCGGTCGCCATCGCTGAGCAGATCGGTGATCCGGCCACCACCAAAGGGCCGGTGGAGCGTAAAGTGGTGCGGGTCATTACCCCGGGCACACTGACCGACGAAGCCTTTCTGGATGAACGTTCTGACAACCTGTTGGTGGCTTTATGTTCAGACAACCAGCGCCATGGGTTAGCAGTGCTGGAAATCAGCTCCGGGCGCTTTTCCGTATTTGAAGTCGATGGCGAAGAATCCCTGTTGGCTGAAATTGAACGCCTGCGGCCGGCAGAGCTGTTATTAAACGAAGACCAGCTGGCCCCGGGCGATTTATCGTCACGCCTCGGTGCCAGGCAGCAGGCGCCCTGGCATTTTGAATCTGATACCGCCTTTCGCCTGCTGACCACACAGCTGAAAACCCGCGATCTGCGTGGCTTTGGCTGCGAACATCTGACGGTGGCCATCCGCGCCGCCGGCGCCCTGCTCCACTATGCGCAGGAAACCCAGCGCAACAGCCTGCCGCATATCCGTTCACTGCAGGTCGAACAGCCGGATGATGCCATTATTATCGACCCGGCCAGCCGCCGTAATCTGGAAATCGATATCAACCAAAAAGGCGACGATGATAAAACCCTGGCCTGGATGATGGATAAAACCGCAACGGCCATGGGCAGCCGTTTACTGAAACGCTGGCTTAACCGCCCGCTGCGGGACCGTAATATTCTGCAGCAGCGCCAGGCGTTTATTGCCCAGCTGATCCAGACCTACACCACCGATGAACTGCACAGTGCGCTGAAACAGGTCGGCGACATTGAACGTATTCTGTCACGCGTGGCACTGGGGTCTGCCCGCCCGCGCGACCTTGCACGGCTGCGTGATTCTCTGGCTATTGTGCCGGATGTGCGCCGTTTGCTGGAAAGCCTGGACAGCCCGTTAGCCGGCAATCTGCTGCAGCGTGCCACAGAATTTCCCCACTGGGTTGAACGTTTGAATAAAGCCATTATTGAAAACCCGCCAGTGGTTATCCGTGATGGCGGTGTGATTGCGGAAGGCTATGACAGCGAACTCGACGAACTCAGATCTCTGAGCGAAAACGCCGGCGACTATCTCGTTAAACTGGAAGAGCAGGAAAAAGAACGCACCGGCATATCCACACTGAAAGTGGGTTACAACCGGGTACATGGTTATTACATCGAAATTTCCAAAGCCCAGTCCGACTCTGCGCCCACCGAATACATCCGGCGCCAGACATTAAAAAATGCCGAACGTTTTATCACGCCGGAACTGAAAGAGTTTGAAGACAAAGCACTGAGCGCCAAAAGCCGTGCCCTGAGCCGCGAGAAAGGGCTTTACGATGAACTCATCAGTGAACTGGCTGAAGACCTGGTGCCACTGCAGATATGTGCTGCCGCACTGGCGGAAACCGATGTGTTATCCAACCTCGCTGAACGTGCTGAAAGCCTGCGTTTCGTGCAGCCCACACTGACGGAAGAACGCGTGCTGGATATCAGACAGGGCCGTCACCCGGTGATTGAAGCCCTGATTACTGATCCGTTCGTCGCCAACGATACTTATCTGGACAGCGATCAGACCATGCAGATTATTACCGGCCCCAACATGGGCGGTAAATCGACCTACATGCGCCAGGTGGCTCTGATTTCCCTGCTTGCCTACATTGGCAGTTACGTACCGGCTGACGCCTGCACGCTGGGCCCGGTAGACCGTATTTTCACCCGCATGGGGTCCTCCGACGATGTCGCCGGCGGGCGCTCGACCTTTATGGTGGAAATGACGGAAACCGCCAATATCCTGCATAACGCCACGGAGCAGAGCCTGGTGCTGATGGACGAAGTCGGCCGCGGAACCTCCACTTTCGACGGCCTGTCCCTGGCCTGGGCCAGCGCCGCACATCTGGCCGAACATACCGGCGCTTTTACCCTGTTCGCGACCCACTATTTCGAAATGACGGCCCTGCCGGAACAGCAGCACAACGTGGTCAATGTTCACCTGAAAGCCACAGAACATGATGAGCGCATTATCTTTCTGCACGCCGTAGAGAACGGCCCGGCCAGTCAGAGTTATGGTCTGCAGGTGGCGCAGCTGGCCGGCGTGCCCGACAGTGTGATTCACGCTGCCCGTACACAACTGACGTATCTGGAAAGAACAAACGGCCATAATCAGCCGCCCGTACAGAATACTGCCGCGCCCTCCATGCCGGCACCTGAGCCCGTGGCGGGCCTGAAAGCGGCAGAAGAACAGCCCTGGCAGAATGACCTGTTTGCCTCGGCACCGTCAGCCGCGGAAGAGAAGCTGACGGGGATTAATCCGGATGACCTGACGCCGCGTCAGGCACTGGAACTCATGTATGAACTTAAAAAGCTGGTTTAACCACCCGCTCAGACGGCTTAAGGTAATAAAAAGCATGTTTGAAATAACTGCTTTAAATAATGCTATAACGGAACAGTCTGATGTCTGACCTTGCCGCTCAGGCTTGCGCTACCTAAAATACCGGCAATAAACACTGTGCGGACGGGCCTTTAAAAAGGCCCGCAGCAAACACGCACAACCTTGATGAGTTTAAAAAACAGGAGATCACCGGATGGCGTTTGTCGTTACCGATAACTGTGTGAAATGTAAGTACACCGACTGCGTAGAAGTCTGCCCGGTTGATTGTTTCTATGAAGGCCCTAACTTTCTGGTTATCCACCCTGATGAGTGCATCGACTGCGCTCTGTGTGAGCCGGAATGCCCGGCACAGGCTATTTTTTCTGAAGATGAAGTGCCCGCAGGTCAGGAACAGTATATTGAGCTCAACGCCGAGCTGGCAGAAGAATGGGTCGACAACAACATCACAGAACAGAAAGACCCGCTGCCCGACGCCGCAGAGTGGGATGGTGTTGCTGATAAACTCCAGTATCTGGAGCGCTGAGGCCCATCGTATCGCTGCGACAAACCGGCATGATTAACCGCCGGACACAAAAAAGGCTGCCATCAGGCAGCTTTTTTGTTGGCAGGATTCTTCTTACAGCAGCATCAGAAGCATCAGCCCTGGCAGCTTCAGGCTTCGCCGAACAGAGTCGTTGCGTTGAGGCCCTGTTTCTCCATAATTTCACGCAGACGCTTCAGCGCTTCTACCTGAATCTGACGGACACGTTCACGGGTCAGCCCTATTTCACGGCCCACATCTTCCAGCGTGCTGGTTTCATAGCCACGCAGACCAAAGCGGCGGGACAGAACTTCGCGCTGTTTTTCCGGCAATTCTTCAATCCAGCGATCCAGATTGGAATGAATATCCTGATTCTGCAGCTCTTCGCCCGGATCATTAACCCGCTCATCCGCGATGGTATCGAGAATCGACTTATCCGATGAAGGCCCCAGAGGCGTATCAATCGACGTAACGCGCTCGTTCAGCTTCAGCATGCGCTTAACGTCTTCTACCGGTTTCTCCAGCAGCTCGGCAATCTCTTCCGCCGTCGGCTCATGGTCGAGCTTCTGGGTCAGCTCACGGGCAGCCCGCAGGTAGACGTTCAGCTCTTTCACCACGTGAATTGGCAGGCGGATCGTCCGGGTCTGGTTCATGATGGCCCGTTCAATCGTCTGGCGAATCCACCAGGTGGCGTAAGTTGAGAAGCGGAAGCCACGTTCCGGATCAAACTTTTCGACTGCACGGATCAGACCCAGGTTGCCCTCTTCGATCAGATCCAGCAGCGATAAACCGCGGTTGACATAGCGGCGGGAAATCTTCACCACCAGCCGCAGGTTACTCTCAATCATACGGCGACGGCCCATTTCATCGCCTTTACGGGCCAGCCGTGCGTAATGCACTTCCTCTTCTGCTGACAGCAGAGGAGAAAAACCAATTTCATTCAGATACAACTGAGTGGCATCCATTGCCTTGTATGATGTGTCAGCTGCAAACTTTTCAACGGCTTCTTCCTTGTCGGAACCTGCGTCGCCATCTACCAGTGCCAGCTCTTCTACATCATCAAAAACGTCTTCTTCACGTATTTCCCGCTGTTGTACTGCCATGTTTAATCCCGCCTTGTTGGTCGCTCCGAATCTGAACCGAAACAGATTCCGTGCCAGAACGACTGGTTAATTTATATCCGCTTAACCGGACCTGGATGGCAGGTATCGGAGCGGATCAACCGGCTTGCCGTTTCTTCGGATCTCAAAGTGAAGTTTCACTTTGTCGGTACCAGTAGATCCTATTTCGGCAATTTTCTGCCCCGCTTTAACAACTTCCTGTTCGCGGACCAGAATGCGGCTGGAGTGGGCGTAGGCACTCAGGTAGGTATCGTCGTGTTTGATAATCACCAGATTGCCGTAACCGCGCAGCCCCTGTCCTGCGTAGACCACAGTTCCTGCCGCTGCTGCCAACACAGATTCTCCCAAAGAACCGGTGATATCAATCCCCTTGCTGACGGGCTTTTTGGTCGAAAAATAACCAATCAAACGACCGTTTGCTGGCCATTTCCAGTCAGTTTCACCTTGAGTGGCGGTAATTTTTGGCGGGTTTTGACTGATTTTAGGGGTGACTGGCTTAGCTGATGATTTTTTTGTCGCCACTTTTGACGGTTTTTCGACGCGTCGTGTGACCGTTTTCACAGATTTTTTATTGATATTCTTAACGTCAATTTTTTGACCAGGATAGATAGTGTAAGGGCTGTATATAGAGTTAGCACTCGCTAACTCCCGGTAGTCTACTCCGTAACGCCAGGCAATGGAGAAGAGTGTTTCACCCTTGCGAACAAGATGGATTCCCGACGCGCTTTCCTGTTTACTGAACTTCTCTTCAACTGAGATAAATTCTCGTCCGGACAAACACCCTGATATCAGTGTGGCTATCGTGACTAATATGACAGTGGCCAGTGCTTTCATCATCTACCGCCGGTGGTTGTTTTTTGACACTCAAAAATGACAGCTTTTTGATTTTCCCATGTTACGTCTCTGCTCCAAACCATGGGGCATTAAAAAAATCTAGCTTATTCTTAATAAATCTAAAAAAAGCCGGGTTTTCTCTCATCCGGTGCGCATTTAGTGGGTTAGACCGGTGAGTCACAAAGAAAAAGTTCCCACGACTTGCAAAACTTTAATTTTAGTTAACAAGCGTTCTTTAACAAAAGAACGACAAAAGTCCGTCTTTTAATCTCTTGCAATCTTCTCCATCAGCAAAACCATCAGGATACCGGCCAGCGCCAGCAGACAGGCCAGGCCGGTTTCTGCCGCCATAACCGGCAAGATATTGCTCTGGATAAAGGGAACTTCTTCCCCGTGGCTATTTATCCGGGTCTGTATGGTTTCTTTCCAGGGCCAGACTTTTACCAGAGATCCGACCATAAAACCGCTGAGCAGCGCAAAAGTTGCGCTGCGGTAATGATGCAACAGCCAGCTCAGAATGCGGGAAAAAGCCATCAGACCGGCCACGGCACCAACCGCAAACAAACCGATAATAGTCAGATCCAGGCTTTTGACAGCCCCCAGAACCGGGCCATACAAGCCCATCAGCAGCAGGATAAAACTGCCGGATATCCCCGGCAGAATCATGGCACAGATAGCGATACTGCCTGCCAGCAGAACAATCACCGGCGTTGGCTCAGTCTGAGTGGGGGAAGCCATGCTGATCCAGCCGGCGATTACCGCCCCGGCCAGCAACAGAATACATTCGGCCGCCCGCCAGCGGGGGATCTGCTTGCTGATATGCCAGCAGGAGGCCAGGATCAGACCAAAGAAAAAGGACCACACCCACACCGGGTAATGCATTAACAGATAGTGAATCACCCGGGCGAGGGACAGCAACGCGATCAGAATACCGCTGCCTAACACCAGCAGGAAGGTACCGTTGATGGCCTGCCAGGCCGCGGCCGGTCCCTGGCGGAAAAGAATGTTCAGCGCATTCAGGTTGATGCTTTTGATGCTGTCCAGCAGCTCTGTGTAGATACCGGTAATAAAGGCGATGGTGCCACCGGATACCCCGGGCACCACATCGGCTGCCCCCATCGCTAATCCCTTGAGGAACAGCCAGAGATGTTTCATTTCCTTATTATCCTTTTGTCAGCCACCGGGACTACAGGCCAGACTCCGGCTGGTCAGTTCTGTACGCCCGGCAGAAATGGTACGAATTTGACACTTTCGAGTGTTTTGCGGCTGAAGTGTTCACCATGGCGGGTAATTAATACCAGCTTCTGTTCCGCCCCGCCCACCGGCATAATCAGCCGGCCACCGTCAGCCAGCTGCTGTAACAGAGAGTCGGGCACCTGCTCCGGTGCGGCGGCGGCAATAATGCCGTCAAAGGGTCCATATTCCGGCCATCCCCAACTGCCATCGGACAATTTCAGTGACAGGTTGCGGTAGCCCAGTTCGCGCAAACGCTGTGCTGCGCGTTTCTGCAGCGGCTCTATCCGTTCGACACTGTAAACTTTTTTGACCAGCGGAGAGAGCACAGCGGTCTGATAACCGGAACCGGTTCCTATTTCGAGTACTTTTTCCAGCGGTCCGGCGGCCAGCAGGGTTTCGGTCATCCGGGCAACAATGTAGGGCTGGCTGATGGTCTGGCCGTTGCCGATGGGCAGGGCAGTATCTTCGTAGGCGCGGTGGGACAAGGCTTCATCAACGAAAAGGTGACGGGGAGTCTGTGCAATAACATCCAGCACAGTCTCATCTTTGATGCCGTTATCTCTCAGCCGTTTCACCAGCCGGTTGCGGGTGCGCTGAGATGTCATGCCTATACCATTACGCTGATGATCGTTCACGTGTTCAGTTCTCTATTACCTCAGTCACAGCCGGAATTGCTGTGTGCTGTGTCATGTCCATCTGAATGGGGGTAACGGAAACTTTCCCCTGTTCAACCGCGTAAATATCGGTCCCGGGACCGTCGTCAGCAAAGGCACCGGCGGCGGAGATCCAGTAACACTCTTTACCCCGGGGATTGGTGGTCAGCACCGGATTATCGGACCGGTGACGATGTCCGAGACGCGTGACTTCAATACCGGTTAATTCAGTATAGGGGCGATCAGGGACATTGATGTTAATAATGGAATTCGCCGGCAGCTGCAGCTGTTCCAGTCTGGGGATCAGATCCAGCAGGGCCTGTGCCGCCGTCGCAAAGTACGTTTTGCCACACAGTGACACGGCAACCGGTGTTTTACTGAGGAAGCGTCCTTCCATGGCAGCGGCGACGGTGCCTGAGTAAATAACGTCATCACCGAGGTTGGCGCCGGCATTAATGCCGGCGATCACGCGCTCGCACTGGTCGGCATAAAAGGCGTTAATGCCGAGGTGCACACAATCCGTCGGGGTCCCGTTCACACTGATGACATCAGCGTCGAGATGGACCGGATGCAGGGGCCGGTCAAGGGTCAGTGAGTTACTGGCACCGCTGCGGTCACGATCCGGCGCAACAACACAGATACCGTATCCGGCTTGTTCAAGAGACTGCCTGAGCGTCCTGAGCCCGGGTGCATGGACTCCGTCATCATTGGACAACATCAGCTTCATTCACTGTGTTCCTTTTCTTCGCTGTGCATAATTTCACGGATAATGGAGGTGGCATAATACCCGGCTGGCAGAGAAAAGGAGAGAGTCAGATCAGTATGCTCCGGCTTTTCCTGCCATTCCCAGCGCAGATTGGCCGGCAGAGCAGCAACGGCCCGCCGTTCCTGTTTAAGGCCCGCGTGTTCGAGCCCATCACACAGAGCTGCATGCTGAGCGGCCACCCGGGTTTCCAGTTCCAGCGCCTCATCGGTGCTCTGAAGGCGGCCGCGTCCCCACAAAGGCGCGGTCGGAATACCATCATCACCTTCAATATCACCGCCGATGCTCTGTCCCCACAGACCGCAGCGGATACGTTCTGCCACCACATCATTAAAGATCAGTGAGCGCACGGCGGAGAGGTAGATACTTTTTTTATTGCGGTTTTTCACTTTGAATTCGCCGGCCAGCATGGCGCGTCCGGATTCGATATTGCCACCACCATGCCCAAAGCGCTGCTCGCCAAAATAGTTAGGCACACCGTATTCGCGGATCTTTTGCAGATTGCTGTCCACGGCACCCTGCTCCCCCTGCACTCCTGTCAGGCGGATATCAAAGCGGTTGCCAAGCAGATCACCACGACGCAGTTTTTTACTGTGCCGGGTCTGCGCCAGTACCGTCATTTCATCATCATTCAGCTGAGCAAAATCCGGCGCTTCCACTCTGGGCAGATAAATACTGAACCACTGACGGGTAATGGCATTGCGGTCTTTCATACCGGCATAGCCAACATCCATCTCTTTCACGCCCGCCCGTTCTGCCAGCTTTTTGGCAATCCAGGCGGTATTTGCGCCGTTTTTTTCAATATGCAGCCAGACATGTTCGCCTTCGCTACAGGGTTGGCCCAGCGGTATTTCATCCACCCGGAAGTCGCTGTTGTGAGCTTTCAGCACGCCGGTGGCGTGGGTTTCGGGGTAGGCTTTCGGCCACTCGGGAAGTAAAGATTCGCTCACGGTTTTCTCTTCAGGTTAATAACAGGACCACCGCATGCACGGCGATACCTTCTTTACGGCCAACGTAGCCGAGTTTTTCAGTCGTGGTGGCTTTGACATTGACATCGTCGCGGCGCACCTGCAGATCGGCGGCGATATAATCGCGCATGGCATCAATGTGAGAGGCCATTTTCGGCGCCTGAGCCACAATAGTGATGTCTGCATTCCCTACCCGGTAGCCTTTATCGGCGATCAGGGTGATCACGTGGCGCAGCAACAGACGGCTGTCTGCGCCCGCCCATTCAGCGTCTGTATCCGGAAAATGTTGACCAATATCCCCCAGTGCCGCCGCACCGAGCAAAGCGTCCGCCAGCGCGTGCAGGACAACATCGCCATCGGAATGTGCTTTCAGCCCCTGATTATGGGGAATCTGTACACCGCCGAGGGTAATAAAATCCCCCTCTTCAAAGGCGTGTACGTCAAAACCATGGCCAATCCGCATTACATTCAGTCCTCTTTACGGGATAAAAAGAATTCAGCCAGCGCCAGGTCATCCGGACGCGTGACTTTAATATTGCCGGCACTGCCTTCCACCAGATAGGGAGCCTGACCCGAGAGCTCCATGGCCGAGGCTTCGTCCGTTACTTCAGAGCCATCTGCCAATGCCTGCTGCAGGGCTTTTTTTAATGCCGCGTAGCGGAACACCTGAGGGGTCAGCGCATGCCATAACTGATGGCGGTCAACCGTATGATCAATGACGGCACTGTCTGCGCCACCGGGACCCGGCTCCCGTCTGCCTCGTTTCATGGTATCGCGCACCGGCGCCGCCAGAACGGCACCAGGGTCACGCAGAGCCGCCAGCAGTTTATCCAGATCACGGTGTTGCAGACAGGGACGGGCAACGTCGTGTACCACTACCCAGTCATCAGCAGCGGCGACCGTTTCCAGTGCCTGCAGACCATTCAGCACAGAGTAACAGCGCTCCTCTCCGCCGGCAGCACGAATGATGCGCGGGTCATGGGCAAAGTCACTGTCCGGCCAGTATGGATCGTCTGCAGACAACACCAGCACCAGTTGTTCAAAGGCCGGATAACTGAGCATCATCGCCAGCGTATGATCAATCAGATAGCGGTTATGCAGCGGCAGATATTGCTTGGGCCGGTCGGCCTGCATGCGCGAACCAACACCGGCAGCCGGGAGGACCGGCCAGTATTTAGGGGTTGTCATGGGTAGTGGAAATTACCGGGCTCAGAGTTGTCATTGTTATTCAGCGGGCTCAGGGTCAACAAACAGAATAAAAGTTTCCCCTTCGCGCACCAGCCCGAGTTCTTCACGGGCTTTTTCTTCAAGGATCGAGGTGCCGGCCCGGAGGTCCATTACTTCCGCCAGCAGTGATTCATTTTCACTGCGCTGAACCTCATTGTCCTGATGCAGAGCACTGATACTGTGCTGCAGACTGCGGGTGGCGATCACGCCGCTGTCGTCAAACCAGATACGGTATTGCAGTACCACCAGCAGAAACGCGGGTACCATAATCATCAGCAGGTTTTTCAGGTTCGGGATAAATTTTTCCGACATAACCGATCCGGATATTATTTGTACACAAAGTGTAGCTTACCAAAGCCGTAATAAAAAAACGGGCTGTTGAGCCCGTTTTTTATACCCTTCAGTATTACTGGCCTTTGATTTCAGAGCGGCCTTTATAAGGCGCCTTGCCGGCCAGTTGTTCTTCGATACGCAGCAGACGGTTGTATTTGGCAACCCGGTCGGAACGGCACAGCGAACCGGTTTTGATCTGGCCGGCTGCAGTACCGACCGCCAGATCAGCGATGGTTGCGTCTTCCGTTTCACCGGAACGGTGAGAGATCACCGCGGTGTAACCTGCGTCTTTCGCCATTTTGATCGCGTCCAGCGTTTCAGACAGAGAACCGATCTGGTTGAACTTGATCAGGATGGAGTTACCGATGCTTTTCTCGATACCCTCCGCCAGGATTTTGGTGTTGGTGACGAACAGGTCGTCACCCACCAGCTGTACTTTGCTGCCCAGTTTTTCTGTCTGGTATTTCCAGCCGTCCCAGTCAGATTCATCCTGACCGTCTTCGATAGACACAATCGGGTAGTCGTCACACAGCTGTGCCAGATAATCAGAAAACTCTTCTGCGCTGAATACTTTGCCTTCGCCTTTCAGGTCGTACTTGCCGTCTTTGTAGAATTCAGACGACGCACAGTCCAGCGCCAGAGTAACGTCTTTATCCAGCTCATAACCGGCACCGGCTACCGCTTCTTTAATAGCCGCCAGTGCATCGGCGTTGGATGCCAGGTTCGGAGCGAAACCACCTTCGTCACCTACGGCGGTGTTCAGGCCTTTGGCGCTCAGCACTTTTTTCAGGCTGTGGAAAATTTCTGCTCCACAACGCAGGGCTTCCGCAAAGGTCGGCGCGCCAACCGGCTGTACCATAAATTCCTGAATATCGACGTTGTTATCGGCGTGCTCACCACCGTTGATGATGTTCATCATCGGCACCGGCATAGAGTAAACACCGGCAGTACCATTGATATCGGCGATGTGTTCGTACAGTTCAACGCCTTTCGCGGCAGCGGCTGCTTTGGCAGCGGCCAGCGAAACCGCCAGAATGGCATTAGCACCCAGTTTGGATTTGTTGTCGGTACCATCCAGCGCCAGCATTTTGTTGTCCAGCGCACGCTGATCCAGTGCGTCCATCCCTGCCAGGGCTGGTTTGATGGTGTCATTGATATTGGCAACAGCTTTCAGCACCCCTTTCCCCAGATAACGGCTTTTATCGCCATCACGCAGTTCCAGAGCTTCGCGGGTGCCGGTGGATGCACCACTGGGAGCGCAGGCAGTACCAAAAAAACCGCCTTCCAGGGTTACATCCGCTTCAACCGTCGGGTTACCACGGGAATCCAGTACTTCGCGTGCCTTAATATCAATTATCTTTGCCATGCTTGTCTCCAATAACAGAGGCTTTCTGAAACTGCCCCGGGGTTGCCACTGCGGCGTTAAAAATCAATTCGATCAGGGTCATTTATAAACGCCCCTATATCATCAATTGTTGCCTTGCATTGCCGGCCCCGGCTACAGCGTCAGGGATTAATGTGTCTTTTTATGTTCAAGTGCTGCGGCGATAAAGGACGAAAACAGTCCATGACCATCACGTGGAGTAGAAGTAAATTCCGGATGGAACTGACAACCCACAAACCATGGGTGATCCGGAACTTCCACAACTTCCACCAGCTCGCCGTCGACGGAACGGCCGGCAATACGCAGACCGGCTTTTTCCAGATCGCCGACCAGCGATGAGTTCACCTCATAACGATGACGGTGACGCTCGGTGACCAGCTCTTTGCCATACGCGTTGGCGGTGGTGGATTCCGGTGCCAGCACGCATTCCTGTCCTCCCAGGCGCATGGTACCGCCCAGGTCGGATTCTTCGGTGCGTTTCTCTACCTGGCCGGATGCATCCTGCCATTCGGTGATCAGACCAATAACAGGGTGTTGGGTATCGGCGCTGAACTCAGACGACTGAGCGTCATCCCAGCCAACCACATGGCGGGCGAATTCAATCACGGCCACCTGCATTCCCAGACAGATCCCCAGATAAGGGATTTTGTTTTCACGGGCGTACTGAACCGTGCGGATCTTGCCTTCCACACCACGGTTACCGAAACCGCCGGGAACCAGAATGGCATCCACACCAGACAGCAGCTCAATGCCTTTGCGTTCCACATCTTCAGCGTCTACGTAGCGGATATTCACTTTGGCTTTGTGATGGATACCGGCATGGTCGATGGCTTCGATCAGGGATTTATAAGCATCCAGCAGATCCATGTATTTGCCTACCATCGCAATGGTGACTTCTTTTTCCGGATTCAGCTTGGCATCCGCCACGGCATCCCATTCGCCCAGATCAGCTTCTGAGCAGGTGAGATCAAACTTCTCAACGATCAGATCGTCCAGCCCGGCTTCATGCAGCATGCGCGGGATCTTATAGATAGTATCGGCATCTTCCAGCGGAATGACGGCACGCTCTTCGACGTTGGTAAACAGCGCAATTTTGCGCAGTGCCGACGCATCGATTTTATGGTCAGAACGACAGATAAGTACGTCCGGCTGCAGACCAATGGTACGCAGTTCTTTCACCGAGTGCTGCGTCGGTTTGGTTTTGGTTTCACCGGCGGTGGCAATGTAAGGGACCAGGGTCAGGTGCAGCGACAGCGCGCGTTTAGAGCCCAGCTCCACTTTCATCTGGCGCACGGCTTCCAGGAATGGCTGGGATTCGATATCACCCACGGTGCCACCAATTTCTACTAAGGCCACATCTGAGCCTTCGGCGCCTTCCAGTACACGACGTTTGATTTCGTCCGTGATGTGAGGAATCACCTGCACAGTACCGCCCAGATAGTCACCGCGGCGTTCTTTCGCCAGCACATCGGTGTAGATACGGCCGGTGGTGAAGTTGTTACGGCGGGACATGGTAGTGCGGATAAAGCGCTCGTAATGGCCCAGATCCAGGTCAGTTTCAGCGCCGTCATTTGTCACAAACACCTCACCGTGCTGGAAAGGGCTCATGGTGCCGGGGTCAACGTTGATATAAGGGTCCAGCTTGAGCATGGTGACCTTAAGGCCACGGGCTTCCAGAATGGCAGCCAGAGATGCAGAAGCGATGCCTTTCCCCAAAGAAGAAACAACACCACCCGTGACAAAGATAAAACGTGTCATAGAAGGTCCGCAAAAACGAGATTTAGAAGTCAAAACGGAAGGTCAGGCGCCTCCTTGGCGTCTTCCTGAACCCTCGCTCAAGATGGGAGGGCAGAATACCAGAAGAGGCTATCCGGGTAAAACCAAAAGCGCCCGCATCGGGGATTTTTATGCGCTGGCTGACGGTGTGTTACAGCAGGTATCTGAGCTGCCGCCCGCCTGATACCGGACCCGCGTGCCACCTGGGTACAAATCCGGCACAAAACCGGCGCAACAGCCATAGCCAAAAGACAGACAGGCGCGCAATAACCCGGGTAACAGGACGTCACAGCGCGCAATACTTCACATCCCGCAAGGTGAAAAAAGCGCATAATCCGGCCCGGTCAGATCATGACTGTATTAACTAAGGATGTAATGTGAATACTGTTAAAACCGGCCTGATGGCCATTTCAGCCCTCTTTCTGGCCGCCTGTGCCAGTACCCCGAAAGACACAACGCCGCTTAATGAAACCAGTGTCATCCGCTCTGAGTATCGCATGGATGGCGTTATTCTGCCGGCCGCCAAAGTGACGGAAGTCCGTTACACCCGCGCAGATCAGCAGCGTATTGATGAAAAAACCGAATTCGACTCCTGGCTTGCCCGCCAGCTGGCCGGTGACGCTGAGTCACGCACCATCACCCGCCTCGACCGCAACCTGATCTGGTCACTGAACCCGGACGAAGAAACCTACACCGAATGTCCGCTGACAGGCTGTGACACCCCCACACTGTGGGATGAAATCCGGGCGTCAGAAGAAGATGGCAGCATCAGCGGCGGCGAAGAGGAAGAAGAAGCTCCGGCGTTCGACCCCACCGGCGGTCAATCCTGCCAGCTGACCCCACAGAAACCTGTGTTCAAAGTTACCCCTAAAGCCAAAGGCCGGACCATCAATGGCTACCGCGCTGACCAGTATATTGTGAGCCTGGAAATCGCCATGAAAGACAAGGCCGGGCGTAAAGACACCAACCTGATCACCATGGATTTCTGGGTCGCAGAAGAAGATGAAGGCATCCGTTCTGCGCTGGACATGGAACAAGAGTTCCGCGATGCACTGTACAACAAAATTAATCCGGACAACCCACTGAACCGCTTTGTCAGCGCACAGATATATACGCTGCTGGCCAATATGCTGGCCGATTCTCCTGAACTGAAGAAAATCGCCAAACAACTGAATCAGATTCAGGGGTACCCGGTTTCGGTGAAAATGGAATGGTACAGTGAAAAAAATACCTGTCCTGAGGTCGTCGCCGCCAAAGAAGAGAAAAAAGAGGCCGGATTCGATGTGAATGATCCGGTGGGATCACTGAGCAGTATGGCCGGTGGCCTGCTGTCCGGCATGGCTGAAAAGCAGGTTGAAAAACATTTCAAACCCAGCCCGGATAAACCCGTCCTGACTTATATTTATGAAGTAAAAGAAACCAGCACCCAGGCCCGTCACGACAGCCTGTTCAATGTACCTCATGGCTACAAACTGCAGGACCGCCGCTGATTCAGCACATGGCCCTGCGATCAATAAAAAAGCCAGCGCCGGTTCGCCAGCGCTGGCTTTTTTAATGGTGGACTGCCGCTTTAACCGCCCGGCCGCAGAATACGGGATGCTTTATTCGTATTCAGAAAAATATCCCCGCGGGATCAACAGATTGTCACGATTCATCTGACGGATATCCTTTTCTCCGCACAGCGCCATGGAAATATCCGCTTCCTTCTGCATAACCTCCAGTGCCCGGGTAACCCCCTGCTCGCCCATGGCACCCAGACCATAAACATAAGAACGGCCTGCCATCGCGCCTTTGGCTCCCAGCGCCAGCGCCTTCAGTACATCCTGACCGGAGCGGATGCCGGAATCGATAAAGACTTCGGTTTTACCATCCACGGCTTCAACAATCGAAGGCAACATACGGATGGACGACAAGGCACCATCAAGCTGGCGGCCGCCATGATTGGACACCACAATCGCATCGGCGCCGAAGTCGGCGGCTTTGCGCGCATCGTCCGGATCAAGAATACCTTTCAGTATTAATTTGCCACCCCACATTTTGCGGATGGCCTCCACTTTATCCCAATCGAGACGCGGATCGAATTGTTCTGCCGTCCAGCTGAGCAGTGACGACGCATCTTTCACGCCTTTGGCATGACCGACAATATTGCCGAAAAAGCGGCGCTTGGTCTGCAGCATTTCAAGCCCCCACCCCCACTTGCTGGCCAGGTTCAGCATGGTGGGCAAGGTCAGCTTGGGTGGTGCCGACAAACCGTTTTTCAGATCTTTATGGCGTTGCCCAAGAATCTGCAGATCCAGGGTTAATACCAGCGCAGAACAGCCCGCGTTTTTAGCACGCTGAATAATGTCAGCAAGAAATTCCTGATCCCGCATCACATACAGCTGAAACCAGAACGGACTGCTGGTGTGCTCTGCCACATCTTCAATGGAGCAGATCGACATGGTGGACAGAGTATAAGGCACACCGAATTTTTCTGCCGCCCGGGCCGCTTTGATTTCACCGTCAGCATGCTGCATACCAAGCATGCCCACCGGCGATAACGCCAGCGGAAACGAAACCGGCTGACCAATCATTTCGCTCGCCGTCGAACGGCCATCCATATCCACCGCGACTTTCTGGCGCAGGCGGATATCAGCAAAATCAGATGAATTTTCACGGAAGGTCTGTTCGCTATAACTGCCGGACTCGGCATAGTCATAGAACATTTTAGGAACACGTCTGCGATAGATTCTGCGCAGATCTTCAATACAGGTAATGACAGGCATGGCTGAAACTTTATGCTGAAGAATTATGCTCCCAGTGTACCACTTCACCGGCGCACTCAGCAGCGCCACACCAAGACAGACTTTTCCAGCCAGTGGCGGCCTCCAGCTCAGACCGGATTATCAATATCCACGAATTCGACATCCAGTCCGTATTCCGCCGCCAGATATTCTCCCAGCGCCTTCACCCCATAACGTTCAGTGGCATGATGGCCGGCGCTGAAAAAATGTGTTCCGGTTTCACGTGCCAGGTGCACGGCAGGCTCATTGATTTCGCCGGTTAAGAAAGCATCGATCCCGGCATCCACCGCCAACTGCAGATAACTCTGTGCCGCACCGGTACACCAGGCAATCGTTTCGATGGTATCGGTCTCTTCACCGATATGCAGGGGCTCCCGTTGCAGGCATTCGCCTAACCAGGCGCAGAATTCTTTACCGCTCATCGGGCGTGGTAAACGGCCGATATTGCCCACGGATGCCGGGTCCGCTTCATTCAGCAGACCGTCGGTCTGCAGGTTGAGTACGTCGGCCAGCTGCGCGTTATTGCCATACACCGGATGCGCATCCAGCGGCAGATGGTAAGCAATCAGATTGATATCATGGGCCAGTAATGCCTTCAGACGCTCCTTTTTGATGCCGGTAACCCGAGCATCTTCGCCTTTCCAGAAGTAGCCGTGGTGAACCAGCAGAGTGTCAGCGTCCATAGCAATGGCGGCATCAATTAATGCCTGATTGGCTGTCACCCCGGTGACGATACGACTGACATGTTCCCGTCCTGCCACCTGCAGACCATTCGGGCAATAATCCCGGAAACGGCTGGTTTGCAATAAAGTGTCAAGGTGCTTCAGAAGTTCCTGTCGATTCAGCATGATGGGCCTCGGGTCGGGTTCTGGTATTATTGGCTCTTTACTATGCCCGCCAGTTTATGTGCCCCGGGGAGGTTCGGCAAATGCGTCCGCTGCAGTCACTCATTAATATTGTTCTGGTTCCTGCGCTCACCGGGCTTGCTGTAGCGCTGGCTGTGCTGCTGTGGGCCCCGGGCCAAAGCACCCCGGCACAGTTACCGGTGTCAACGGATAATAACACTGACGGCGGTACTGTCTCCGCTGGCGGCGTGGGTACAGGTCCGGTCAGCTACGCCGACGCCGTGGATAAAGCCGCCCCGGCGGTGGTGAATATCTACACCCGCAAGGTAGTGAAGCGCGAAACTCATCCGCTGTTTGATGATCCTTTCTTCCAGCGCTTTTTCCGCACCAACCCGGAGCCTAACGAACGTATCCAGTCCAGCCTCGGGTCCGGTGTCATCATGTCTCCGGATGGTTATGTACTGACCAATAACCATGTAATTAATGGCGCCGATCAGATTGTGGTTGCCTTACACGATGGCCGTGATGTTAACGCCAAAGTAGTGGGCACCGACCCGGAAGCAGACCTCGCTGTGCTGAAAATTGAACTGGAAGCGCTGCCGTATATTCAGGTGAAAGAAGACACCAGTCTGCGTATTGGTGATGTGGTGATGGCGATCGGTAACCCCTTTGGCGTCGGCCAGACAGTCACCCTGGGCATTGTTTCTGCCACCGGCCGGACTGAGCTTGGTATTAACACCTACGAAGACTACATCCAGACCGATGCTGCCATTAACCCCGGCAATTCCGGTGGCGCCCTGATCAACGCCCATGGTGAACTGGTGGGGATAAATACTGCTATTTATTCAAAAACCGGGGGCAACCAGGGCATCGGCTTTGCGATTCCGGCCTCGGTTGCGATGCGCACCCTGACAGATATCGCCGCTCACGGCACGACTATCCGCGGCTGGCTGGGCATTGAAGTGCAGGAATCGTCTCCCGAGTTACTGAAAGCTCTGGGACTACCGGAAGCGCTGACCGGTTTAATTGTTACCGGCATTTATGAAAACGGACCCGCGGATAAAGCCAGCCTGAATGTCGGCGATATTCTGGTAAAAATTAATGGCGAAGAAGCCGATAATGCCCGCCGCGCCATGAACCAGATCGCTGCGCTGCGTCCGGGGGATGGCATCGACCTGGAATACATCCGCAATGGTAAAGTGAAAACCACACATGCCGTTGCCGGACAGCGGGAATCCCACTCCACGGTGGAATAAACCAGCATCGTTTGCCAAGGTCAGTTCAGAGGAAAGATGTCCGTATCAGGTTTTACGATACGGACGGAAAAAACGGACTGAATTACCGTTGCAGAAGGCGCTTACAGCGACTGTAACGCATCGAGCAGAATCTGATTCTGCTCATCAGTGCCAATAGTAATACGCAGGAACTGAGCGATGCGTTCAGTTTTGAAGTGACGTACGATAATGCCCTGCTCACGTAGCGCAGCAGCAATGTCTGCCGCGTCTTTCTGTGGATGACGGGCAAACACAAAATTCGCCGCGGACGGCAGAACATCAAACCCCAGCGCCGCTAAACCGGCAGCAACCTGCTCACGACTGGCGATCACTTTATTGCAGGTTTCATGAAAGTACTCACGATCGTCAAACGCAGCGGCAGCGCCGGCCAGCGTTACACGATCCAGCGGATAGGAATTAAAGCTGTTTTTTACCCGCTCCAGCGCTTCGATCAAATCTTCATGCCCTACCGCCAGACCAACACGCATACCGGCTAACGAGCGGGATTTGGATAAGGTCTGAGTGACCAGCAGATTCGGGTATTTATTGACCAGCGCAATGGCGCTTTCGCCACCAAAATCGACGTAAGCTTCGTCGACTAAAACAACACTTTGGGTGTTGTGCTGCAGCAGTTTTTCAATCGCAACTAACGGCAACAAACGCCCGGTCGGTGCATTAGGATTAGGGAAAATAATACCGCTGTTTTCACCGCCGTTGATCAGGTCATCGACATCAATCTGAAATTCATCGTCGAGCGGAATCTGTTTGGCCTCGATGCCATACAGACCACAGTAAACCGGATAAAAACTGTAAGAGATATCCGGGAACAGCAGCGGTTTGCCGTGCTGAAACAAACCGTGAAACGCGTGCGCCAGCACTTCGTCCGAGCCGTTACCAACAAACACCTGACTGGTTTTTACGCCGTAATAATCTGCCACCGACTGCTTCAGCTTATCGCCGTTCGGGTCAGGGTATAAACGCAGATCATCTGTCAGTTCGGCCTGCATGGCCGCCACCGCTTTGGGTGACGGGCCATACGGGTTTTCGTTGGTATTCAGTTTTACCAGCCGCGTCATTTTCGGCTGTTCACCCGGTACATAAGGCACCAGGTTTTTAACAAACGGACTCCACAGCTGGCTCATTTGAATCAGTCCTTAATGCGGAATTCAGCACTGCGGGCGTGAGCGGTGAGGAACTCACCACGAGCCAGAACCGACGCAGTTTTACCCAGCTCTGAGGCGCCATCAGCGGAGCACATAATCAGTGACGAACGCTTCTGGAAGTCATACACACCCAGCGGCGAAGAGAAACGCGCCGTCCCGGAGGTCGGCAGTACGTGGTTCGGTCCGGCGCAGTAATCACCCAGCGCTTCGGCAGTGTAACGGCCCATAAAGATCGCACCAGCGTGACGGATTTGCGGCAGCCAGCTTTGCGGATCTTCCACCGATAATTCCAGGTGTTCCGGCGCAATACGGTTGGCGATGGCAATGGCATCGTCTTTATCTTTCGCCAGAATCAGCGCACCACGTTCACTTAACGAGGTACGGATAATGTCTTCACGTTCCATGGTCGGCAGCAGTTTGTCGATGGAGGCTTTTACTGCATCGAGGAAACCGGCATCGGTACTGACCAGAATCGACTGCGCATCTTCATCATGTTCAGCCTGTGAGAACAGGTCCATGGCAATCCAATCAGCGTCGGTCTGGCCATCGCACACCACCAGAATTTCCGATGGGCCGGCAATCATATCAATGCCGACCTGCCCGAATACGGCGCGCTTGGCAGTAGCCACATAGATGTTGCCCGGGCCGACAATTTTATCCACGCCCGGCACGGTTTCAGTACCATACGCCAGCGCCGCGACCGCCTGTGCACCACCGACGGTAAATACGCGGCTGACACCGGCGGCGGCTGCCGCAGCCAGTACCAGCTGGTTCAGTTCACCGCCCGGTGTTGGCACGACCATAATAATTTCCTGCACACCGGCAACGTGCGCCGGAATGGCATTCATCAGCACAGACGAAGGATACGCGGCTTTACCGCCCGGAACGTACAGACCCACACGATCCATGGGCGTTACTTTCTGGCCCAGCATGGTGCCGTCAGCTTCGGTGTAATCCCAGGAATCCTGTTTCTGTTTTTCGTGATAGCTGCGCACGCGCTCGGCTGCTTTCAGCAAAGCATCACGACGTTCAGCCGGTAATGAATCCAGGGCAGCCTGCAACTGTTCCTGATTCAGTTCCAGTTGTGCCATGGATTTCACATCCATACGGTCGAACTTATTGGTGTATTCGATCAGCGCCGCATCACCGCGGGTACGGATATCATAAATAATATCGGCCACGGTTTTCTGTACGTCAGCATCGGATACGGACTCCCATGACAGCAGATCATCCATCTGCTGAGCAAAATCGTTCTGGGCGGAACTGAATCGACGGATTTCAATAGTCATTCTGTTCTCCTTATTTCTGTGCGTCGCGCTGACGTTCAACGGCGGCTTTCATCTGGTCAATAATCGGCTGAATCTGCGCGTGTTTTACTTTCATCGCCGCGCGGCCAGCCACCAGGCGTGAGCTGATCGGGGCGATCAGATCGCGGGCTTCCAGGCCATTGGCTTTCAGGGTGTTACCGGTGTCGACGATATCCACAATCATATCGGCCAGCCCCATAATCGGTGCCAGCTCCATGCCGCCGTAGAGTTTAATAATATCGACCTGACGGCCCTGCTCAGCGAAATAACGTTTGGCCACGTTGACGAATTTACTCGCCACTTTTAAACGCCCCTGTGGCATTTCTGCATCCTTCAGCGCCGCTGTCATCAAACGGCAGGTGGCGATATTCAGATCCAGGGGTTCGCACAGATTATCACTGCCGTATTCCATCAGTACGTCTTTGCCGGCGACGCCCAGATCGGCGGCGCCGTATTCCACGTAAGTCGGCACGTCGGTGGCACGGATTACCACCAGCTTAATATGCTCATGGTTGGTATCGAAGATCAGCTTACGACTCTTTTTAATATCCTCGGCCGGATGGATACCGGCTTCCGCCAGCAGTGGCAGAGTGTCATCGAGAATACGCCCTTTTGACAGAGCAATGGTCAGTGGTTGAGTCATGAGTTGCTGATCCTCTTTTTTCAGCGTGTTTTCAATCAGTTTCAGTTCTTACAATAACAGGCTGTGATTTTTACGTTTAAAGGTGGCGCCTGCTCACCTCAATGGCAACGCAGGCCGTGAAAGCGTTGGCGAAGCAGGCAGCTTTCACTCTTTTACTGATAGCGTCGGCGAGGCCGGTGGAACAAGGCAAAAACAGGAGAGGAAGCGCAGTTTACTCGGGTAAATGAGCATTCCGAGCCTGTTTTTAACGCCGTTACGCCAACGCAGGCAGCTATCAGCCAGATATTCTGCGGATATTCGCCCCTAACTGCTGAAACTTTTCTTCAATACATTCATAGCCGCGGTCTATGTGATAGATGCGGTTTACATCGGTCGCCCCTTCCGCCATCAGCGCTGCGATCACCAATGATGCAGAAGCACGCAGATCGGTAGCCATCACCGGCGCCGCCTGCAGTTTTTCTTTACCGGTCACAATGGCGGTATTACCTTCAACGGCAATATCGGCCCCCATGCGCACCAGCTCCTGAGCATGCATAAAGCGGTTTTCAAACACCGTCTCAATCACAGTGCCGGTACCTTCGGCCAGCGCGTTAAGCACCATAAACTGCGCCTGCATATCCGTCGGAAAGGCCGGATGTGGCGCGGTTTTAACGTTGACGGCTTTGGGCCGTTTGCCATGCATATCCAGCTCAATCCAGTTGTCGCCGATGGTAATGTCTGCGCCGGCTTCTTCCAGTTTGTGCAACACGGCTTCCATAATCACCGGATCAGTATCTTTGGTTTTCACCCGCCCACCGGTGACCGCTGCGGCCACCAGGTAGGTACCGGTTTCAATACGATCCGGCAGAACATCAAAGGAGCAGCCGTAAAGTTTTTCCACGCCTTCGATCACCATGGTGTCAGAACCGGCGCCGGAAATTTTTGCCCCCATGGCATTCAGGCAGTTAGCCAGATCCACGACTTCAGGTTCCCGCGCAGCGTTTTCAATGGTGGTGGTTCCCTTCGCCAGTGCTGCCGCCATCATAACGTTCTCTGTGCCGGTTACAGTTACCGTGTCAAAGAAGATGTTGGCACCGGTCAGGCGTCCTCCCGGAACACGGGCTTTGATGTAGCCATCTTCCACATCCACTTCTGCCCCCAGGGCTTCCATACCGCGGATATGCAGATCCACCGGGCGCGAGCCGATGGCACAGCCACCTGGCAGGGAGACTTCGGCTTCACCGTAGCGGGCCAGCAGAGGGCCAAGCACCAGAATGGATGCCCGCATGGTGCGCACCAGATCATAAGGAGCGACACAGCTTTTGATATTGGCGCAGTCGGTTTCCACTGACATGTCTTCGTCTATCGCGACTTCAACCCCCATGCAGCCAAGCAGCTCCAGCATGGTGGTAATATCGTGCAGATGAGGCAGGTTGCCAACGCGCATAACACCATCGGCCAGCAAGGTAGCTGACAGGATAGGCAGGGCGGAGTTTTTCGCACCGGAGATACGGATTTCTCCGTTCAGCCGGTTGCCGCCCTCAATTCTCAGTTTGTCCATAGAAAGCTCTTATTCTGCGCTGGCTTTTTCAGCAGGGGTATAAGTACGGATAGATACCGCGTGCAGGCGGCCATCCGCAATGTAAGGGTTCAGCAATGCATAGACGAACTGCTGACGTTTGACAGCGTTCAGCCCTTCAAATGCGTCTCCCACGCCTTCTACGACATTGTGGTAACCGTCACCATCGACGGTCCAGCTGATTTCGGGGGATTCAGTTTGCAGGATTTGCAGAATTTCTGCCGGGGACATACGGTTTACCGTTCAGATTTCGAAAGCGCGCTATGATAGCGGATTTGCGCGACGGAACGAAGCATACAGCCCGATGAATGTGACAAGCCGGGCATGAAATCCTGTTCAGACCGGATACAGATCAGGTCAGCAGCGGTGCGAACAGGGGTTCCAGATCGCTGATATCAATGATGGGGCGCATATGATCCGGCAAATGGCGGATACGTAAGGTGCAATTGGCCGTTTCTGCGGCGCGCAGCCATTCCAGCACCAGGGCGACGCCACTGCTGGATACCTGCCCTACCCCCTGCATATCCACTGTCCATTGACTGCCGGCAGCAGTAATCAGCTCACGGCCGGGCACAATCACATCAGTGACGGTACCGTGCAGCAGATCACCACTCAGTTCCGCGGTCTGTTCATCAATGCATTTCAGTTCTGCCATCTGCTGCCCGTAATCAGTTGTTTTCAGCGCTGTTAAACAGGAAACGGCCGATCAGCTCTTCCAGTACGATGGCCGACTGGGTATCGTCAATCCAGTCACCGTCTTTCAGGTAGTCAGACTCAGCGCCCACCGTCAGACCTATGTATTTCTCACCCAGTAAGCCGGCAGTGAGAATGGATGCCGATGTATCCGTCGTCAGTGTGCTCATGGATTTATCGATCTCCATCTCCACCACCGCCGAATACCATTCCTGGTCGAGGTAGATATCGGTTACCCGGCCGATGGTCACGCCAGACATAGAGACCTTGGCTTTTTCCGTCAGGCCGCCCAGGTTCTCAAAATGAGCTTTTATCGTGTAGGTATCGTCACTGGTCTGCAGCGTCAGACCACTGACCCGGAATGCCATCAGCACGATGGCAATGACGCCCAGAACCATAAAAGCGCCCACACTCAGTTCAATGTAACGCATGCGCATGTTTAAACGCCTCCCAGCATGACGGCTGTCAGAATAAAATCGAGCCCCAGTACCGCCAGTGATGAAATCACGACTGTCTGGGTGGTTGCTTTACCAATACCTTCCGAAGTGGGTACCGAATCGTATCCCTGAAAAACAGCAATCCAGGTGATCACCAGACCGAATACCACGGACTTAATGGTGCCTTTCATGACATCGGAATAGAATTCCACTGAGGCCTGCATATTGCCCCAGTACGCCCCTTCATCAATACCCACCAGATCAATGGCCACATAAGCGCCGCCCCAGATCCCTACCGTGGAAAACAGCAGCGCCAGTATCGGCATGGATATCAGCCCGGCCCACAGGCGCGGGGTAATCACACGTTTGAGCGGATCAACGCCCATCATTTCCATCGCGGTCAGCTGTTCGGTGGCTTTCATCAGACCGATTTCAGCGGTCAGTGCTGAACCGGCACGGCCGGCAAACAGCAGTGCCGCCACCACCGGGCCCAGTTCGCGCAGCAGCGACAGGGATACCAGGGTCCCCAGTACCGCTTCCGAACCGAAATCCACCAGAATATTGTAGCCCTGCAGGGCCAGCACCATACCGACGAAAAACCCGGCCACGACAATAATGATCAGCGAACGTACGCCAACGGAATAAATCTGTTTAATCAGATCAAAAAAGCCGGCACTGCCGGGACCGCCCCACATAAAGGAGTGCCACAGCATAATGGTGGCCCGGCCAATGGCTTCGATTGCCCGGGTGCCGGTTTTGCCGATGCTCTGCAATTTATTCAGCATTCATCCGCCCCGTTGAGAATATCCCTGCGGTAATCTTCCGCCGGGTAATGGAAAGGGACCGGACCGTCCGGATCGCCATTAAGGAACTGCCTGACTTCAGCGTTGCCTTCGTTCATCAGTTCTTCCGGCGTACCAAAACCGATGACTTTGCCATCCGACACCACACACAGATAATCAGCAATAGCACAGGACTCATCGACATCGTGGGATACCAGCAGACTGGTCAGTCCCAGCGCCTCATTGAGGCCACGGATAAGTTTGACGATCATGCCCATGGAAATCGGGTCGAGACCGGTAAAAGGCTCATCGTACATAATAATTTCCGGGTCCATGGCAATGGAGCGGGCCAGTGCCACCCGGCGGGCCATACCACCCGATAATTCGGCCGGGGTCATATGACGGGCACCACGCAAGCCAACGGCTTCCAGCTTCATCAGAACCAGATCACGGATCATGGTTTCAGGCAGACTGGTGTGCGTGCGTAACGGGAAAGCCACGTTATCGAACACATTCAGATCGGTGAATAACGCCCCGGTCTGAAACAGCATGCCCATTTTCTGGCGGCGCAGCTCAAACAGCTTTTTACGCGACAGCTCCGCCACATTCTGGCCATCGACCACCACGCTGCCCTGATCCGCAATCAGCTGCCCGCCGATCAGACGTAACAGGGTTGTTTTACCCGTGCCGGACGGACCCATGATGGCGGTGACTTTACCGCGCGGGAAATCCACATTCAGATTGTTATAAATCAGTCTGTCACCGCGGCTGAAACTCAGATCACGGATAGAGACATAAGGCTGACTCGCGGTCATGCGCACTGCCTGCTTGAACCCTTAAATTGCCCGCTAGCTTAGCGGAATGTTCATTCAGAACCAACAGTCAGCGACCAACGTCCTGCACCCACCAACAAAACGATAAGTTGCAATTGCGTACAGAATCCCCTCCGGTACAATGTCGCGCTTTATTTCAGAACCCTCACGGACCCGCAAATCCCATGCTGAGCGCCCCTATGCTGACTGCTGTTGTTGCTGTAATCGCCGGACTAGTTCTGCTCGTCTGGAGTGCCGATAAATTCGTCATTGGTGCCGCCGCAACAGCCCGCCGTCTGGGCATGTCCCCCCTGCTGGTCGGCCTCACCATTGTCGCCATGGGCACCTCTGCGCCGGAAATGTTTGTCTCCGCCATGGCCTCTCTGGATGGCGCCGGCAACCTGGCCATCGGTAACGCACTGGGTTCCAACATTGCCAACATCGCCCTGGTGCTCGGTATCACGGCTCTCATCAGTCCGATTCCGCTGCAGAAAAAGCTGTTAAAGAAAGAGCTGCCGGTGCTGGTGCTGATCAGCATCATCGGCGGGCTGACACTGTCGGATCTTGAACTCAACCTCACCGACGCCCTGATTCTGCTGTGCGCCATGGTGGTTTCCCTGTATCTGATGTTTCTTGGCTCCAGTGAATCCGGCGAGCAGATTGTAGAGGAAGACGAAGCCGCTGAAATCGAAAATACGCCGCTGCGTAAAGCCTTACTGGAGCTGGCGATTGGCCTGGTCGCTCTGGTTGTTGCCTCAAAACTGCTGGTGTGGGGCGCCACAGATATTGCCCATGCCTTTGGTGTCAGTGATCTGATCATCGGCCTGACCATCGTGGCCATTGGTACCAGTCTGCCGGAGCTGGCGGCTTCCGTCGCCAGTGCTCTGAAAGGACACCACGACATCGCCATCGGCAACGTGATCGGCTCCAATATGTTTAACCTGCTGACGGTAATGCCCATCCCCGGCCTGCTGGCGGTGACCCAGGTCGACCCGCAGGCGCTTTACCGCGACTATGCTGTGATGATGGTGCTCACGGCCGCACTGGTGATTATGTTTCTGATCAATTATCGCCGCGGCACTCTGGGCCGTTTTTCGGGTCTGTTACTCACCACCAGCTTTGTTGGTTACATGATGTCTTTATATTTGATGGCAAGCTAATGACTACTGATGTGAATTTTGATTTTCTGCAATCCGCCCACCGCACCATCGCACTGGAACTGGAGGCCATTGAACAGCTTAATGGCCGTCTGAGTGATGATTTTACCATCGCCTGCCGGCTGATTCTGGCCTGCAAAGGCCGCGTGGTTGTGACAGGCATGGGGAAATCCGGCCATATCGGTACCAAAATGGCCGCTACCCTGGCGAGCACCGGCACCCCGGCGTTTTTCGTTCATCCGGGGGAAGCCAGCCACGGTGATATGGGTATGATCCAGCCGGAAGATGTGGTTATCGCCTTATCAAACTCCGGTGAAAGCAGCGAGGTCACCAGCCTGCTGCCCCTGTTCAAACGTCTGGGCACCCGCCTGATCAGCATGACAGGTAAACCGGAATCCACACTCGCCACCGCCGCCGACGCGCATCTGGATACCGGTGTGGCACAGGAAGCCTGCCCGCTTAATCTGGCACCGACATCATCCACGACCTGCGCACTGGTGATGGGCGACGCTCTGGCCGTTGCCCTGCTGGAAGCGCGTGGCTTTACCGCCGAAGACTTTGCCTTTTCCCATCCCGGCGGTTCTCTGGGCCGCCGCCTGCTGCTGAAGGTCGAAGACATTATGCATGCCGGTGCTGAACTGCCTGTGGTAGAACCGTCCGCCCCGCTGTCAGAAGCACTGTTGGTGGTAACGTCCAAAGGGCTGGGCATGACCACAGTGCAACAGAATGGCGAAATGCAGGGGATTTTCACGGATGGTGACCTGCGCCGTGCCATCGATAACGGCGTCGATATCCATACTGCGACCATGGCCGATGTCATGACCTACGGTGGCAAAAGCACCACACCGGGGACACTGGCCGCAGAAGCCCTGAAGCTGATGGAAGACAACAAAATTAACGCACTGGTGGTTAAGGACGGCGATAAAGCCGTGGGCGTGATCAATATGCACGATCTGTTACGCGCAGGCGTTATCTGATGCGTAAACGCTGGCTGCTGCTGATTATCGCCGCGTTTCTCGGGCTGGCGTTACTGGCTGTTGACCGCTACACCAGCCAGCTGACCCCCGGCGGCACAGACGAGTCCGTGCGTGAAGCAGATTATTACGGCAGCCAGCTCCTCAGCCGTCAGTACAATGCCGACGGCCAGCTGGCACAGACCTTCACCGCGGCAGAATCTACCCATTATCCGGGCATTCAGAGTACCTTTTTCAGCCAGCCCCAACTGGAGATGCGCGCTGAGGATGGCGAGCAGTGGCAGGTTTCTGCGACTGAGGGCACTCTGGCCGATGAAGATGAAATCCTGAAGCTGGTCAACAATGTCGTCATCCGTCCGCTGGATGCCGCAGCCAACAGCAACCTGCTGATTACCACCACGCAACTGACCTACAATCACAGCACAGGTATTGCCCATACCGACAAACCTGTCACTATTACCAGTGACCGTGGTGAGCTGCGCGCCATTGGTATGAGAATGGATATTCCGGCCCAACATATTCGCTTTAATGCAGAGGTTAACTCACGCTATGAACCTTAAGTTTCTGGCCTCCATCACAGTCTCTCTTCTGCTCGCCGTGCCAGCCCGTGCGTTACCTGAAGACGCCCGACAGGAGCTGGTCATCCGCTCACAACAGGCCGAAATGGACCGTAAAACCGGCATTGTCATTTATCAGGGCAACGTCATCCTGACCCAGGGGACATTAAAAATAACTGCCGATAAACTGCGCATCCTGCACGAGGGTAACCTCCTCAAACGCGCCGTGGCCGAGGGAGCCCCGGCCCGCTATCAGCAGCGTATTACCGCCGACAAGCCCATCACCCACGCCGAAGGCAGCCGCATAGAATATCTGAGCGAACAGGACGAAGTGATTGTCAGCGGTAATGCCATCCTGAAACAGGGCGGTGATCAGTTTAACGGCGAACGCCTGACCTATGATATGAGTGCTGAAACGGTCAAAGCCGATGGCGGCGCCACCAGCACCGCCGGTGGCGAAAACCAGAACGACGACGCCCGTATCCGCATGATTATCCAGCCCCAGAAAGAAGCCGCGACAGCGAACCCCGGCAGCAACGCAGACGGGAACAGCCAATGAAAACACTCAGAGCACAACATCTGGCGAAGAGTTACAACGGCCGGGAAGTCGTCAAAGATGTCTCCATGTCGGTCAGCAGTGGCCAGATTGTAGGTCTGCTGGGTCCGAACGGTGCCGGTAAAACCACCTGTTTTTATATGATCGTCAATCTGGTGCAGGCTGATAAAGGCAGTATCAGCATTGATGACGAAGACATCAGTCATCTGCCGATGCACGGCCGCGCACGCAAAGGGATCGGCTACCTGCCACAGGAAGCTTCGATCTTCCGTAAGCTCAGTGTCGCCGACAACATTCTTGCGATTCTTGAGACCCGCCAGGACCTGAACCGTAAGCAGCGCCTTGAACGCCTGGAAGGACTGCTGGACGAATTCCATATTCAGCATATCCGTGACAGTCTGGGGATGGCCCTGTCCGGCGGTGAACGCCGGCGGGTAGAAATCGCCCGCGCACTGGCGGCCGAACCCTCCTTTATTTTACTCGACGAGCCTTTCGCCGGGGTTGACCCAATTTCCGTAGCTGACATCATGGACATCATCCGTCAGCTGAAAGCGCGCGGAATCGGTGTGCTGATTACCGACCACAATGTACGCGAAACCCTCGCAATCTGCGAAAAAGCCTATATCGTCGGTGGCGGCCACATTATTGCAGAAGGAAATGCAGACGAAGTACTGGCCAGTGAACAGGTCCGCAAAGTTTATCTGGGCGAGGACTTCCGCCTCTGACATCAGGCACAGAAAGGATTCAGGGATAGGGCAAACGAAGATTTGCCCGTACCGGACATCAAGCCCGACACCCTGTGACCAACAAATGCGGTTGTGGGTTCCCGGCCTTGGCGTATAATGCACAGATTGTGCCGACACTGGGTAAATACTGATCTCTATGAAAGCGTCTCTCCAGTTAAAGATGGGTCAGCAGCTGACCATGACCCCTCAGTTACAGCAGGCTATCCGCCTGTTGCAACTCTCAACTCTTGACCTCCAGCAGGAGATCCAGGAGGCACTGGACGCCAACCCTATGCTGGAAATGGAAGAGCATGACGGTGATGAAGCGTCAGACGCCTCTTCCTCTGACAACTCAGAAACCAAGACCGAAGTCTCCAGTAAAGATGACGCCGACACACCGGAGCTGGACGAGCAATGGTCACAGGAACAGTTGCCGGATGATCTGCCGGTCGACAGTCAGTGGGACGACACCTACCAGGCCACAGCCAGCGTTGCCTCAGGCAACAGCGGCGCCATTGATGACGACTTCGATTATGACGCCCGTCATGCCACCACAGAAAACCTGCAGGATCACCTCGAGTGGCAGCTTAACCTGACGCCGATGTCTGACGCTGACCGTGAAATTGCCACCATGTTAATCGACGGCGTGGATGATGACGGCTACCTGCACACCACGGTTGAAGATGTGGTGGAAAGCATGGACCCGGAACTGGAAATCGAAGAAGACGAAGTCATTGCCGTTCTGCATCGTCTGCAACAGTTTGACCCGGCCGGTGTATTTGCCCGCGACCTGCGCGAATGTCTGTTGCTGCAACTGCAGCAACTGCCGGATGAAACCCAGTGGCTGAAAGAAGCCCGCCTGATCATCAGTGACTACATCGAACTGCTGGGCAGCCGTGACTATCAGACGCTGATGCGCAAAACCCGTCTGCGCGAAGACGACCTCAAATCAGTTCTGTGTCTGATCAAAGAGCTGAATCCGAAACCCGGTGCCGGTGTCAGCGGTGAACAGGCGGAATACGTTGTGCCAGACGTTATCGTACGCAATGTGCGCGATGAGTGGCGCGTCGAACTCAATCCGGACATCGCCCCCAAACTGCGTGTGAACGCTGATTACGCCGCCCTGGTACGACGCTCCGATAACAGCACCGACAATGCCTTTCTGCGTGACCATCTGCAGGAAGCCCGCTGGTTTATTAAAAGCCTGCAGAGCCGTAATGAAACGCTGCTGAAAGTGGCCACCAAAATCGTTGAATACCAGATCGAATTCTTCGAGGAAGGTGAAGAAGCCATGAAACCTCTGGTGCTGCACGATATTGCCGAAGCCGTCGGTATGCACGAGTCCACCATTTCCCGTGTCACCACCCAGAAATACATGCACACGCCACGGGGAATTTTTGAGCTGAAATACTTTTTCTCCAGCCATGTCAGCACCGATGGCGGCGGCGAATGTTCCTCCACCGCGATACGCGCCATGATTAAAAAGCTGATTTCAGAAGAAAATACACGTAAACCGCTCAGCGATAACAAGATTGCAACGATGCTGGGAGAACGTGGTATTCAGGTAGCACGGCGTACTGTTGCCAAATACCGTGAAGCCATGATGATTCCGCCATCCAATGAACGTAAACAGCTGATATAGAACACTGAATTTAATCCTCAAGCTGATTAAATATTAAAACAGAACCAGCACACGAAGGAGCATGAATATGAAAATCAACATCAGCGGCCACCATGTCGAAATCACCGAAGCGCTGCAGAATCACGTTGACGACAAAATGTCTAAACTGACCCGTCACTTCGACAACATCACCAACGGCCAGGTGACACTCACCGTGGTGAAAGAGCGCATGACTGCTGAAGCGACCATTCATGCTGCCGGTGCGGACCTGCACGCCAAAGCCGAGCATGATGATATGTATGCCGCCATCGATCAGATGGTAGAAAAGCTGGACCGTCAGCTTCTGAAACACAAAGAAAAAATGGTCGCGCGCCAACACGGGCAGGGCTGATTTTTTATGGAACTGAGTATCGGCGATATTCTGACAGCAGAACGCACACTGATTGACGTGGAAGTATCCAGTAAGAAAAAACTGCTGGAGTTTCTCGCCGGTTTTGTCGCCGGTCAGCTCAAAGACTGCTCCGCCGATGACATTTTCGACAGCCTGCTCAGTCGTGAACGGCTGGGCAGCACCGGCATCGGGGAAGGCATCGCCATTCCCCACTGCCGTCTGCGTCAGTGCAGCGAAGCCATTGGCATTCTGCTGCGTCTGAACGAACCTGTGGACTACGATGCCATTGACCAGCAACCGGTTGATCTGGTGTTTGCCCTGCTGGTACCGGAAGAAGCCACAGAAGAGCATTTAAAAGTACTGGCCATGCTGGCCAGAAATTTCAGCGAAGCTGGCTACCGGGAGGCACTGCGCAACGCCCCGGATGCGAAATACCTGTATCAACGGGCACTCGCAGGCGGTTAAGCAAGGCTTATGGAGACAACCGATGCGTTTGGTAGTAATCAGTGGTCGATCCGGCTCCGGAAAATCCAGCGCACTTCATGTCCTGGAAGATCAGGGCTTTTATTGCATTGATAACCTGCCCATCTCCATGCTGCCGGCTCTGGTTGCCCAGACCGGAAGTGAGGAGAAACTCTCCCGCGTCGCCGTCAGTATTGATGCCCGCAACCTGCGCCACGCCTTTGATCATATCGACGAAATTCTCCATCAGTTACCCAACGATGAATACCAGCTGGACGTCGTCTATTTAGACGCCAGTGAAGAAGTGCTGATGCAGCGCTTCAGTTCCACCCGCCGCAAGCATCCGCTGACCAGTGATACCTTATCGCTGGCCGAAGCCATTGATCAGGAAAAAGACCTGCTCGAACCCATTGCTAACCTGGCTGATCTGACACTGGATACCACCAGCATGTCAGTACATGAACTGCGCAGCCTGATCAAAATGCGCGTGGCCGGCAAAACCAGCAATGATATCGCCATTCTGTTCGAGTCCTTTGGTTTCAAACACGGCATTCCCATTGACGCCGATTATGTATTCGATGTCCGCAATCTGCCCAACCCCTACTGGGACCCGGGTCTGCGCAGCTATAACGGTCTGCAACAGCCGGTGATCGACTTTCTTGGTCACGAGCCCCAGGTGGCTCAGATGCAGGAGGATATCGCCCACTTTATGCAGCGCTGGTTACCGGCCTTCATTGAGGCCAACCGCAGCTACATGACCGTCGCCATCGGCTGCACCGGTGGCCAGCACCGGTCGGTTTATCTCGCCGAACGTTTAAAAGAAGAGTTTGCCAGTCGCTATGCCAACGTCCAGATACGTCATCGCGAACTGAGCAGCCAGGAGTTGTCATGATCAAAACCGAACTGACCATCATCAACAAGCTCGGCCTTCACGCCCGGGCGGCTGCTAAACTGGTATCGACGGCTTCCGCATATTCCTGTCAGGTGAAAGTCGGCTATCCGGAACGCATGGTCGACGGCAAAAGCATTATGGCGGTCATGATGCTGGCGGCCAGCAAAGGCACAGTGCTGGAACTGCACGCCGACGGCGACGATGCCGAAGACGCCACTCAGGCCATTACGGATCTGATTAACCGCCGCTTCGATGAGGAAGAATAGTTTTTAAAACAACTCACTACACGCATTCTTGCGAGTAGTTTCATGGTATCTGTGGTCTGACAAAGATACACTCATACTACCCGGGTTGCTGACCACACCTTACCTGCACCCCGGTAACCCGCCGCAACAGGATACGACCGGAAAGCGACACCATGGCAGAGCAAAACGAACGCTCCAGGAAAAAACTGCACAGTCTCAGCGCTGCCCTTGAAAGCGGTGCGATGACGCAGGTCCGTCGTATTCTGAACTCCGGTCTGGCACCGGTGGATATTGCTCACCTGATCGAATCTTCCCCGCCCAAAGCGCGCAAAATCCTTTGGGAGATGGTGGATAAAGAGCTGGAAGGTGAAGTTCTGCAAAACCTCAGTGAGGAACTGCAGAGTCACTTCCTGAGTGATATGAGCGCCGAAGAAGTCGCTGATATCGCAGCCGAACTCGACACCGATGATGTCGCCGACATGCTGCAGCAGCTGCCGGAACGTGTCACCCAGGAAGTCCTGGACTCCATGGACCAGCAGGACCGGGACCGGCTGGAATCCGTGCTGGGCTACGCCGAGGACAGTGCCGGTGGTCTGATGAACACCGACACCATCACTATCCGCCCGGATATTACCCTGGATGTGGTGTTGCGTTACCTGCGCCGGCATAAGTCACTGCCGGAAATGACCGATAACCTGCTGGTCGTCAGCCGCAACAATGAATTTATTGGCACTCTGGCGATCAGCAAACTGCTGGTCAGCGCGCCGCACCAGACGGTGCGGGAAGTGATGAGTACAGACGCCAAAATCATTCCCGCCACCATGCACGATACCGATGTGGCCAAACTGTTCGAACGCCACGACCTGGTGTCCGCCCCGGTGGTCGACGATGACGGTATTCTGGTCGGCCGGATCACCATTGATGACGTGGTTGACGTTATCCGCGAAACCGCGGACCACTCACTGATGAGTATGGCCGGTCTCGATGATGAAGAAGATACCTTCGCCCCGGCGCTGAAAACCAGCCGCCGCCGGGCCGTGTGGCTGGGGATCAATCTGATTACTGCCCTCGCCGCGTCGGCGGTGATCGGCCTGTTTGATGAAACCATTGAGAAAGTCGTGGCGCTGGCGGTACTGATGCCTATTGTCGCCAGCATGGGGGGCATTGCCGGCAGCCAGGTACTGACGCTGGTTATTCGCGGCCAGGCGCTGGGCCACCTCAGCGGCAGTAATTTCCGCTGGTTATTCAATCGTGAAATCATCGTCGCTGCCATCAATGGCTTCCTCTGGGCGGCCGTGATTGCTCTGATTACATTTATCTGGTTCCGGGATGCGTCCATTGCCGCTATCATCGCGGCCGCTATTGTTATCAATCTGCTGGTAGCCGCCGTCGCCGGTGCTGCCCTGCCCCTGATTCTGAAAGCCCGTGGCATTGATCCGGCTCTGGCCGGCAGCGTGGTTCTGACCACGGTGACCGATGTGGTGGGCTTCCTCTCTTTTCTGGGGTTGGCTACCCTGTTCTATCTCTGAATCAACAGACTGAGTTTTATGAAAGACAAGCACTACGAAGACGACGACATCGAATATGTCAGCAAGTCCGAGCTCAAGCGCGAAGCCGACCGCCTGCAGAAACTGGGGAAAGAGCTGACGGAACTCAATCCGGCGAAATGGCCGGAGTTACCGATCACAGAAACCCTGATGGCGGCGCTGCAGGAAAGCCAGCGCCTGAAGCAGAACGAGGCCAAACGCCGTCACCTGCAATACATTGGTAAGCTGATGCGTAACGAGGACACCGACGCCATTCAGCACCAGCTCGATCTGCTGGACCCGTCCAGCGAGGCCTATGGGCGGGTCATCCGTCAGCAGGAAATGTGGCGCACACGCCTGATTGAAGATAAAAACGGGCTCAGCGATTTCATTGAAGAGTTTCCGGCGGTAGACCGTCAGCAGCTGCGTAACCTGGTGCGTAATGCCGGCAAAGAAATGGCATCGCAACCGCCGAAACCGGGCACGAACTATAAAAAACTGTTTCAGTTTATCAAAGAGGTCATGCCCGACTGAGCATCAGGGTCGGGCCAGAAATGCCCGGCCAGCGGATCTGCCCTCAGAAGCGGACGTGATTGAGCGGCATGGCGCGGCGCACCTGTCCGAGGCGCTGCAGATCAATATCCGCCACTGTGATACCCGGCTCATCCCCGGCCGCGCTCAGCGTTTCACCCCAGGGGTCAATAATGCAGGAATGGCCCCAGGTCTGGCGCTTATCGTCATGCCAGCCGCATTGATTGGCGGCCACCACAAAACACTGGTTTTCCACCGCTCTGGCGGTCAACAGCGTTTGCCAGTGCACCTGTCCGGTTTTATAGGTAAAGGCCGCCGGCACCAGCAGAACCTCGGCTCCGGCTTCGGCCAGCGCCCGGTATTGCTCAGGAAAACGCAGATCAAAACAGATACTCAGGCCCAGTTTCCCCAGCGGGCTGTCAATCACCACCAGATCCTGTCCCGGGGCAAAACGGTCAGATTCACGGTAACTGCCCTGACGGTCTCCGATATCAACATCAAACAGGTGAATTTTATCGTAGCGCGCGACCTGATGTCCGCGGTGATCAAACACCAGGCAGGCGGAACGCAGTCTGTGGTCGCCATCCGGAGACGGCTGCGGCACAGCGCCGGCCACCAGCCAGACATTAAATTCCCGCGCCCACTGCGCCATCTGCTGCACATAGCCATCATCGGCGGCAATAGCCTGAAACGCTTTACCATCCAGGGTCATAAACATCTCCGGCAGCAATACCAGGCGCGCCCCACATTCTGCGGCCTCACGCACCAGCAGACGGGCTTCCCCCATGTTGTACAGTACATCCGCCAGACTGTTCATCTGCACCACGGCTACACGACTCATTCGTCATCGTCCTCCATCAGGTTGAAGACATCCAGTACGCTGATAATCCGCTGCCAGAAACCGCGTTTCTTCTTGCCTTCAATATTATCGTTGAAGGCTTTGTCGATTTTCAGGTCCGGCTGTTCCCAGGTGCCATTCACGTTGTAACGGGCGCTGGTAAAGCGGGCAAGCTCATCACCGATGAGTTTTTCGGTGACATAAATGGAAGCCGCCACCGGCGGTGCCATACCCGCCAGCAGGGCGACGACAGGCAGCGTGCTGGACACCGGGAAAGTCACCACCATTTTCATATCCAGGGTTTCATCCACCAGATTGGTGCTGCCGGATGTCAGGAAGGTACCACCCGGCCCGTCCATGGTCAGAGGTTCGGTCAGTGTCATCACACCGTTTTCAATGCGGGCTTTACCTTTCAGTGTGTCAAACGCCACCCCTTCCTGATAAATATCAGAGAAGTCCAGCATCAGCCGGCGCGAAATAGCATTGAAGTTCAGCGCGCCAAAGGCTTTTAACGCGCCCGTGCCTTCGGCAGCCATACTGCCATCACGGATACGCAGACTGGCAAGACCATTGAGCGTATCAAGGTTGAAGGCCAGCGGCGACCCCTGCCAGCTCAGCTGCAGCGCGGCTTTCATATCATTGCCTTCGAGCACCGCTTCCTGGCGGAAGGCGCGCTGGATACGGCCCAGATCTTTACTGCTCAGGTTCAGCACGTCGAGCCGCGTCCGCTGGCCGGATTCCGTCTGCTGCCAGAAGACATCGCCTTTCACTTCCAGCCCTTTGGTATCACTGTCGAGAATATGCAGCACCAGCCCCTGATCGTGCGGCCGGCTTTCCAGCTGCCAGCGGCCAAAGTTGCGTGTGCCCACATAGAGCTCCGCCAGCGTCATATTCAGGGCCGGTACATCCGCGGGGTCAAAATCCTGCAGAGGATCAGTCACCACTTCAGCCGGAGTCTGGCCGTCGCTGTCGCTCTGCGCGGCGCCCCCGGCGACCTGTGCTTCCAGCTCGTCATCATCCGGTGGCCAGTGGATATAATCGAGGTTGAGATCCAGCGGGCTGTTATCCGGATACAGGGTGGCTTTGCCTTTCACCAGTTCACTGTCGAACCGGAACTGCCACTCGTTCCACTGCTGAGAAGCACTGACACTGGCCGCACCGGATGGCGTGCCCCACAGATTCACATTGCTCAGTTCAAGGTCGACCTTGCGCACGGGGCCGGATGCCTGCGCCCGGCTGACACTGCCCGTCCCACTGCCGGCAGAGCTGCTGCCCGCTGACTGACCGGCTTCTTCCTGTTCCAGCAAAGCCAGCATGTGCTGCCAGGTTGCCCACCAGGCATCGGCCTGCAGGGTTTCTTCTATATGACCACGGATCTCCAGCCCTTTATCGCTGGGCAAAAAGGGCTCGGTATCGCCCAGATAGACCTGTCCGCGGCTGAGACCAGCGTCATCCAGCGCCAGCGCCGCTCTGACCCGCTGGTCATATACCAGATGGATACGGGTCTCCCGCCCGGGCTGTACCTCCACCACCAGATCACGTTCTTCATCCGCCTGCTTGCCGTAGGGATAGGGTAAATCAATCGTCGTTCCCTGCAGCGGGGAATCCAGCACAAACGTCAGTTCACCGCCTGCAATGGACAGCATGGCCTGATAGTCCAGAGAACCACTGACCGGATCGAGCAACACGGTTGGCATCCACTCACGGACGCTGTCCAGACCGGCATTGCCGCTGGCCCTGAGCTGAATATCGAAATCACTGCCACGTTTCACCGAATTGATCGTAGCTTCGAATTCGCCACCGAAGGTGCTTCCGCTCAGAGACTCCGCCGTTAACCCGGCGGACGAACTGTAATTCAGGCGGCCATTAAGCCCGGCAAAACTCAGATCCAGATCCGGGATGCGCAGACGGGCGTCAGCAATATCGGCTTCCAGGCGGATGTCGGGCTGTGCTTCTTCCTGCCCCAGCGGCAGCCCGAGCTGCAGTGCGGCGTCCACCGGCCCCTCAGCCTGCCAGGAATCCAGTGCATTATTCACCACCGACTGCAGCGGCGTACTGGTAAAGTACTTCAGCGCTTCACTGCTCTGGCCGCGCAGGTGAGCACGTACATTCAGTTGTGGCTGTCCCTGTTGTCCGCTGCGTATGGTTACCCGGCCACTGCGATTGACCAGACGACCTCCCAGGGTATGGCCTTTGTCGAGCCGTACATCCAGTTCCGGTGACCTCAGCAACAGGCGTCCGGACAGGCCTTCTGCAGCCGGCCAGTCAGGCAGATATTTGACTCTGGCGTCGGTGAAGTTCAGGTATAACTGCGCCGACTGGGTATTATTATGCACATCGTCATGTAACGGCCTGCGCATCACAAACGCCGCACCGCTGAATTTGCCGGCCGTGACACTGGTATTGATCCAGTCACGGATACCGTCGCTCAGCAGAGACGGTACCAGCTGATGACGCAGCGATGCATCGGCGTCCGGCATACCCACCATAAGGCTGACCGCGGATTCTTTTTCACTGCCAATACGTGGCAGCGTCAGACCCAGTTCAACCGCCACAGGCCATATACCCGGCGCCTCCTCGGTGCCCGACAGGTAACCCTGCAGCCCGTTAACTTCCAGACGGGCATAATCCGGCTCCACCGACCAGTAAAACCGTCCGCTGGCCTGTTTCAGGTTCCAGGGATTATCGTAAATGCCGCTGAGCAGCATACGGAAGTCTTCTTTCTCAACTTCCAGCCGTCCGCCGGATGGCTGTAACTGCACCCGCCCGGATATATCGGTGAAGGCGGGAATGCCTTTGTACGCTGTCGTGCTCACTTCATGCAGACTGGCCCGCACATCCATTTTCCACGGAGAACCGGGAATCGCAGACAGGTGTACATCCGTCGCCTGGCCACTGGCATTGATATTACTGATATAACGATCAAAGGGTGACGGCAACAGGCTGTGCTGTTCAAGGAATTGCGTGGCACTGGCAATATCCGCCTGCGGAATGCCGATCTGCCAGCCTTTATGGCCTTGCAGGGCAATGGAACTGAGACTGAAATCGTTAACAGGCAGGCTCTGGTCAAAGCGCGGACGTACCTGCAAATGCCAGTCATCGCCATTGTGCTCACCGGCCACAACCAGAGTGCCGTTGCTTAAGTCGACCGGCTGGTCCCGGGTGTTAATCAATAACTGTGGGATATCTGCCTGCAGGTAGAGAGAATTCAGGTCGCCGTCGCGGATCGTCAGCCAGGCTTCGGCGCCGGCACTGAAAGTGTCAACGGAGAGTCCGGCGGGCAAGGCATCAGGAATCCAGCGGCTCCATTCCTGTGACTGAACATCCAGATACAGGTCACCGTGTTGCTCACGCCAGGGCCAGAGATCACCTTCAAGGGAAGCCATCGCGCGGATACTGGCGACCTGCTCGCGGCCCCACTCGATGTGGCTGTCGAATTCGTGATTATTCCCCTGGCTGCGTAAAGCCAGGCGATCCACATTGAGCACTTCACGGGTGTCATCCGGATCAAATGCCACCACCTGCCAGTCAGTGAGTTCAATGTTCTGTTGCCGCTGCAGCCAGCGCACCCAGGATGGCGTTCCCTCCTGCTGCGCCGGCGCAGACTCCGTGGTGGCTGCCGGCTGATCTTTGCCGGCCAGATCCAGCAGCCACTGACTGCCGATACGCCATTGCGTACCGCCAAGATGGTGTACTTCCGAGGCAACGCCATTAATGATGATATGGCGGAACACCGGCTGGCGGTAAAACAGGCTGGCGCTGACATCCAGTTCAGCCTCCACCTGCTGCACAGAAATGCCGTCACCGGCCGGGCCAAACTGAATATCACGGATCTCAACACGCGGTGACAGACGGTTCCAGCCGCCTTTCAGCTGACCGATAAATACCGGCTGACCGATGGCCTCAGAGAGTTGCTGCTCGAGATCGCCACGATAAGTCTCGACCAGGGGAATCAGCTGACGACCCAGACTGGTGTACAGCGCAAGCGCCACCGCAGCCACCACCAGGGTGACCCAGATCTGAGTCCACAGCGCCCGCAACCAAACCATATCGCGACCTATTGAAGAATGATGTCGTACTGATCCTGGGCGTACAGGGCTTCCACCTGTAATTTAATGGCTTTGCCAATAAATGCTTCCAGGTCCGCCAGCCCCTGACTGTCTTCGTCCAGTAAACGATCAACGACCGCCTGACTGGCCAGAACCAGATAATGACCGGCGCCGTAAGCGCGTTCTTCACGCAGAATCTCACGGAAAATCTCATAACAGATGGTTTCTGCGGTCTTTACCGAACCACGCCCGTCACAATGTGGACAAGGCTCCATGAGCATCTGTTCCAGGCTCTCACGGGTCCGCTTGCGGGTCATTTCCACCAGCCCCAGCTCAGAGACACCGCTGATTTTGGTTTTGGCGTGATCCTTTTCCAGCAGTTTCTCCAGCATCCGCAGAACCTGACGCTGGTGCTCCGGATCAGCCATATCAATGAAATCCAGAATAATAATGCCGCCCAGATTACGCAGACGCAGCTGCCGGCCAATGGTGGTGGCAGCTTCCAGATTGGTTTTAAAAATGGTTTCTTCCAGATTGCGGCGACCGACAAAACCACCGGTATTCACATCAATGGTCGTCATGGCCTCAGTCTGATCAATCACCAGATAACCGCCGGATTTAAGCTGCACTTTACGTTCCAGCGCGCGCTGAATTTCATCTTCAACACTGTACAGTTCAAACAGTGGCCGCGGCCCGGGATAATAGCCAATGCGGTCCGCCACTTCCGGCACATACTGCTGCACAAACTGCTCGATCTTCTGAAAGGTTTCGCGCGAATCGATAAAAATCTTATTCACTTCCGGGCGGGCGTAGTCACGCAGCGTGCGTAACGACAGAGGTAATTCATCGTACACCAGACTGGGCCGCTTATTGCCTTTGATGCGCTCTTCCAGCTTGCGCCATAAACGCCGCAGGTAACGGGTATCGGCGAGAATTTCTTCCTCGCCCACGCCTTCGGCAGCGGTACGCAGAATAAACCCGGCCTCACCGGTCAGGCCCTCGTCTTCCATACAGTTATGCACCAGATCTTTGAGCCGGTCGCGTTCTGTGTCTTCTTCGATACGCTGGGAAACGCCGACATGATCAGCCCCAGGCATATAGACCAGATAGCGGGAGGGAATCGACAGCTGGGTGGTCAGACGCGCACCTTTGGTGCCGATCGGGTCTTTGGTCACCTGCACCACCAGAGACTCCCCTTCGTGTACCAGCTGACTGATAGGCGTACTGTTGTCACCTTTACCGATCTCAGCGGCATGAATAAACGCCGCCCGTTCCAGACCGATATCCACAAATGCGGCCTGCATACCCGGCAACACCCGCACCACTTTCCCTTTGTAAATATTGCCGACCAGCCCGCGATGGTTGGTACGTTCAATAAAGATTTCCTGAACGACGCCGTTTTCAACAATGGCCACCCGGGTTTCTGTGGGCGTGACGTTCATCAGAATTTCTGCGTTCACACTCGGTCCTTATTCCAGATAGAGATGCCGGCTTGCTGCAATAATGCCGCGGTTTCCGTCAGTGGCAGGCCGACCACATTGCTGTAACTGCCTTCGATACTGTCCACCAGTACCGCACCCAGCCCCTGAATACCATAGCCACCGGCTTTGTCGGATGGTTCGCCGGTGGCGACATAGTCTTTGATCTGCTGGCGCGACAAGCTGGAAAAACGGACCCGGGTGATCACCGTCTGCACCCGCTCTGCCACCTGACTCACCACTGCCACCGCCGTCATCACCTGATGCGTCTGGCCGGATAAATCTTCCAGCATGGCTTCCGCGTCAGCGCTGTCAGCAGGTTTCCCCAGAATCCTGCCATGCAACACCACCGTGGTGTCTGAGCCCAGCACCACATCGCCGGGGTATTTGGACAGCAATACCCGGGCTTTGCTCAACGCCATGCGTTCAACATACTGTTGCGGAGCCTCTCCGGCTATGGGCGTTTCGTCGATATCGGCCGCTTCACAACGGAACTGCACACCGATCTGCTGCAGCAGCTCACGCCGCCGCGGTGATGCCGAGGCCAGAATCATCATCTCAGGTTCAGCCTGACTCTGGCCGCGTGTCCGAGCGCATACACCCAGGGCCAGACCAGCGCCGACGTCAGTGCCGGCGTCCACAGTGATACCGGCGTGACCTGCTCGCTGACCAGCGCCACACTCCAGTACACCAATAATTGCTGAACCCCCACCAGCAGAAAGATGACGCCTGTCTGCTGCAGAAAGTTAAACATCATCATACGCCGGTAAAGAATCTGCAGAATAAAGATATGCAGACTCATGCTGAGGATATGGGTCCCAAGCAGAGTATGGTGCTCGACATCCAGCATCAGACCCAGCGGTAATGCCAGCCACAGGCCGAAGGTCGAGGGCGCATTCAGCACCAGCAACGTCGCCACCAGCAACACCCAGCTGGGTTGCAGCCACAGCAGTATCTCCGGCATCGGCATATGTTCGAGAACAAAGGCAATAAAAAGCGTGACCAACGCAAGAATAACAGCGCGGATATCCATGACTACTGCTCCGACCAGATTTCAGACGGCGGCACTTTGCCCGCCCCCTGGGAGAACACCAGCAACAGGTGGCGGCTGCGATCCAGCTGAGCGCTGGGGGCCGCTTTTACTTCGGCGAAAGATTTACCGGGTACATTTTCCACACTGGTAACCGTAGCCACCGGATAACCGCGCGGGTAGCGGCCGCCCAGACCGGAACTGACCAGCAGGTCTCCTTTCTGGATATCGGCCGTATTGGGGACGTAAATCAGTTCCAGTTCATCCAGTGAACCCGTGCCCACCGCAATGGCGCGCACACCGTTACGGTTTACCTGCACCGGAATCGCATGGTTGGAATCGGCGATCATCAGTACCCGTGAACTGAAGGGCATCACATCAATAACCTGCCCCAGTAGGCCATGGGCATCGAGCACCGGCTGACCGATAAAGGCACCGTCTTCGCCGCCCTTGTTGATAAGAATCTGTTGGCTGAAGGGGTCCGGATCAACGGCGATTACTGAGGTCACCAGAACCCGGTCGTCGACCTGTTCTGATGCGCTGAGTAATTCGCGCAGTTCGATGTTTTCAGCTTCCAGGGATGCAACCCGCTGAGCACGCAGCTCCAGCACCAGGTTGCGCGCTGCCAGCTGTTTGTTTTCCGCCATCAGTTCCTGACGGGTGGAGGAAGATTCATTGAACCATTCACTGACCGCCCCCGGCACCACGGCAATCTGCTGTGGCAGGGCAAGAAAGTAACCGGTCACGTAACGAACGGGCTGAACCCAGGGCGAAATACTGTCCAGCCACATCAGGGCCAGCGACAGAATTACGATTCCTGCTACCCGCTGTCGCTGGTAGGGCGACACCTGAAACTGCGATTTAATAACCTGCTCCCGCCGAAACCATCACAAAGCGTTAACTATACCGCCTGCTCCCCCGCGCCACCAGTAACGCGGCTGTTCAATGAATGATGCCGGAGGAGTTATACAGACATAAAAAAACGGAGCCTGGGCTCCGTTTTTTGTGCGCTGCGGGATCAGTCCTGCGTCAGGACTTCCAGTTGTGATTCACTGGCTGTTTCCAGGAAACGGCCACCACCACGGGCCACGCAGGTCAGCGGGTCTTCGGCGACGATCACCGGCAGGCCGGTTTCTTCGCTCAGCAGCTTATCGAGATCACGCAGCAAAGCGCCACCACCGGTCAGCACCATACCGCGCTCAGCCACATCCGAGGCCAGCTCCGGCGGCGATTGCTCCAGTGCGCCTTTCACAGCCTGCACAATAGCGGCCAGTGATTCCTGCAGAGCTTCCAGAATTTCATTGGAGTTGAGTGTAAAGCTGCGCGGAATACCTTCCGCCAGGTTACGTCCACGTACGTCAATTTCACGGACTTCACCGCCCGGATACGCGGTACCGATCTCCTGCTTGATACGCTCTGCCGTGGCTTCACCGATCAGGCTGCCGTAGTTGCGGCGGATATAAGCGACGATGGCTTCGTCAAAACGGTCACCGCCGACCTTCACAGACTCGGCATAAACTACGCCACTCAGCGAGATAATGGCGATTTCGGTGGTACCGCCACCGATGTCCACCACCATGGAACCGCGCGCTTCATCCACCGGCAGACCGGCACCGATGGCTGCCGCCATAGGTTCATGAATCAGATAGGCTTTACTGGCGCCGGCTCCGAGAACGGAATCCGTAATCGCTTTACGTTCGACCTTGGTGGCCTGGTAGGGTACGCATACAACCACACGCGGGCTGGGTGGTAAAAAACTGGTTTCGTGTACTTTTTTAATGAAGTACTGCAGCATTTTCTCCGTCACTTCAAAGTCGGCAATCACGCCGTCTTTCATCGGCCGGATTGCCTGAATATTGCCCGGAGTACGCCCCAACATACGCTTGGCTTCGGTACCGACAGCGGCCACACTCTTCTGATGCCCCTGCAACCGGATAGCCACAACAGATGGCTCGTTCAGAACGATTCCTTTGTCACGCATATAAATCAGGGTATTGGCTGTTCCCAGGTCGATTGATAAATCGCTGGAAAACATGCCGCGAATCTTTTTAAACATCCAGATGATTCCTGTTAACAGGTAGCAAAAATTGTTGGTAACTCTAGCAATGGTGGGGATTTAGAGCAAGGCGCATTTATGCTACTCTCGGCCCCACCGTATCTATTTTCCACTGATCTTAATTTACTGGAGTAAGCACATGGCTCTGGACCAGCAACAGGTTCGTGACATTGCCGAACTGGCCCGTCTGCAACTCGACGATAACCAGATCGCCGAATACCAGAAAAACCTCAGCAGCATTCTCGACCTGGTTGATCAACTGTCTGCCGTTGATACCAGCTCTGTTGAACCCATGGCACACCCACTGGACGCTGTGCAGCGGTTACGTGCCGATGCCGTCACTGAGGAAAACCAGCGCGACCATTTTCAGCAATGCGCGCCGCAGACCGAGAACGGCTATTACCTCGTCCCGCGGGTGGTTGAATAACGACCACAGTACTGCACAGAGCAGACCATCCATTGACGATACCCGCTGTGCCACAGACATTCCGGCACAGGCTCACAGTAACAGTTTAGCCAATATCTGCTGTGATGAGTGGTTTATCAGTGGATTTTATTGACAACGCGCAGGCCGAAACGGCCGGTAAGAGCAGAAGTCCGGAAAAAAGTTCCGGCAACAAGGAAACATTATGCACACTAAAACCATTGCCGAGATCGCCCGGGATCTCGCCGCCGGTGAATACAGCAGCGTGGAAATCACCACCGATCTGCTGAACCGTGTAAAACAACTCGACGGTGATATCAACAGCTTCATTACAGTCACCGGAGAGCAGGCACTGGCCCAGGCCAAAGCCGCTGATGAACGCCGTGCCGCCGGTCAGGCCGAGACCTGGACCGGTATCCCGATGGCACATAAAGATATTTTCTGTACCGACGGCGTCGTCACCAGCTGTGGCTCAAAAATGTTGAGTAATTTTGCCGCACCCTACGATGCCACCGTGGTGGAAAAGTTTAACCAGGCCGGCGCTGTCTCACTGGGTAAACTGAACATGGATGAATTTGCCATGGGTTCATCGAACGAAAGTTCTTTTTATGGTCCGGTCGCCAACCCGTGGAATAAAGATCATGTCCCGGGCGGCTCTTCCGGTGGTTCAGCTGCTGCCGTGGCCGCCGGTTTCGTACCCGGTGCCACCGCAACCGATACCGGGGGCTCGATCCGTCAGCCTGCTGCTTTCTGTGGCGTCACCGGTATCAAACCAACCTATGGCCGCGTCTCACGCTGGGGCATGATTGCTTACGCCTCCAGTCTGGATCAGGGCGGCTGTATTACCCGCAACGCCGAAGACGCAGCCATGATGATGAATATTATGGCCGGCTACGATGCCAAAGATTCCACCTGCGTGGAACAGCCGGTACCGGACTACACCAGCACTCTGAACGACAGCCTTGAAGGCATGACCATCGGCCTGCCGAAAGAATATTTCAGCAGTGACCTGAGTGCTGACATGCAGCAGGCAGTGCGTGACGCCATCAGTGAATATGAAAAACTGGGCGCCAGCATAAAAGAAGTTTCTCTGCCCAATGCCAGGCTGGCAATTCCTGCTTACTACATCATTGCGCCGGCGGAATGCTCCGCCAACCTGTCGCGCATGGACGGTGTCCGCTTTGGTTACCGTTGTGACGATCCGCAGGACATCAATGATCTGTACAAGCGCTCCCGTGGTGAAGGTTTTGGCGGCGAAGTAAAACGCCGCATTATGATTGGTGCTTATGCCCTGTCCGCCGGTTTCTATGATGCTTACTACAAAAAAGCACAGCAGGTGCGCCGTCTGATTAAAAACGACTTCAGCGCAGCATTAAAAGAAGTCGATATCCTGGCCGCCCCGGTGAGCCCTACCCCGGCGTTCAAACGCGGTGAAAAAACATCCGATCCGGTGGAAATGTATCTCGAAGACATTTTTACCATCTCCCTGAACCTCGCCGGTATGCCCGGTATGTCAATTCCGTGTGGACAGGTAAACAATTTGCCTGTCGGGCTGCAGCTGATTGGCGATTACTTCGCCGAAGACCGTCTGTTAAACGCAGCACACAAATTCCAGCAGGCCACTGACTGGCATCTGAAAACACCAGCGGGCATTTGAGGAGCAATAAGATGGAATGGGAAGTAGTCATCGGCCTTGAGATTCACGCTCAGCTGGCCACCAAATCAAAAATTTTCTCCGGTGCTTCCACGCAGTATGGTGCCGAAGCCAACACCCAGGCCTGCGCCGTGGACCTGGGTCTGCCGGGGGTACTGCCGGTTTTTAACGAAGAAGCCCTGCGCATGGCTGTCAAATTCGGCCTCGCCATTGATGCTGACATCGGTAAAAAATCCGTTTTCGACCGTAAAAACTATTTTTACCCGGATCTGCCCAAAGGTTACCAGACCACCCAGCTGCACCACCCGATTGTGGGCATGGGTCATATTGATATTGAACTGGATGACGGTAGCACCAAACGGATCAACGTTACCCGCGCGCACCTGGAAGAAGACGCCGGTAAATCCGTACACGAAGGGTTTGGCAGTATGTCAGGTATCGACCTGAACCGTGCCGGCACCCCGCTGGTAGAAATCGTTTCTGAGCCGGAAATGCGCAGCGCCAAAGAAGCGGCGGCCTATTTCCGCAAAATGCACAGCATTGTGACCTACCTGGGAATCTGTGACGGCGACCTGTCCCAGGGCTCCATGCGTTGTGACTGTAACGTTTCCCTGCGCCCGAAAGGTCAGGAAGAATTCGGTACCCGTACCGAAATTAAAAACGTGAACTCCTTCCGCAACGTTGAACGCGCCATTGAATCTGAAATTGAACGTCAGATGGACATTCTGGAAGACGGTGGCAGCATCGTTCAGGAAACCCGCCTGTACGATGCCGATAAAAATGAAACCCGCAGCATGCGCTCCAAAGAAGTGGCCAACGATTACCGTTACTTCCCTTGCCCGGATCTGCTGCCGGTGATTATCGACGATAATTACATCGAAGCAGTGCGCGAAACCCTGCCGGAATTACCCGATGATAAGCGCGCACGCTTTGTCAAAGACCATGGTCTGTCCGTCAATGATGCAGCAGTACTGGCCTCCGACCGCGAACTTGCGCATTACTTCGAAACTGTGGCGCACAGTGCCAACGATTACAAGCTGGCCGCCAACTGGGTGCAGGGCGATGTTTCCGCGGCACTGAACCGGCTGGAAATCAGCATCAGCGAACTGGCCGTATCCGCTGAGCAACTGGGTCATATTCTTAAGCTGATTAAAGACAACACACTGAACACCGGTGGTGCCAGGGAAGTCTTTAATGCCCTGTTAGAAGGGAAAGGCGATGACACGGTTGCAAGCGTGGATAAGCTGGTTGATTCGCTGGGACTGAAACAGGTATCGGATACAGGCGCCATCGAAGCCATCGTTGAGAAAGTACTGGCCGACAATCCCAAACTGGTGGAAGGCTACCTGAATACACCGGAAGATAAACGCGCTAAAGCCATCGGGCCATTTATTGGTTTAACCCGTAAAGCGGCTGCCGGGGTTAACCCGCAGGTAGTGATGGATGTACTGAAGAAAAAACTGAGTGAACTGGGCTGACCTTCCGGCCTGTGGTCGTATAACAAGGCCCTGCTGTTCCACAGCTTGATAGTACTATGCTTTCTGTAAACGACTTTTAAATCCGTAGTGACTGATGCTTCCCAGGGGAACTTATCCCCTGGCCGGCAGGGCCGCCCCCAGCTTTTCGCTTTCTGGAGCGTATCTCCTCATTCTCTCGATTTTTCCTGACCACGCGCCCGTGCGACATCCCTGTCGCTGTCCGCTCACCGGGCATCCATGCCCGGGGGCAGGAAAAATCATCGTTCATTTCGGCGCTCCAGATGCGAAGGAATGTATGCCTTAATGCCGCTTTTCAATACAGCTCAGTCGCTGAATTTTAGTCCGGGACATGGCATTCAGGTTCGCTGTGAATTTGAAATTTCGACGGGATCAAAATTGAACAGCTGAAGGCTGACCTACAGGGCTTTTTTATGCCAGAAACTCAACGATATAATTCAGATACATCAGCAAAAATACGATAATCGATAATTAAATCATCCCGCAATGCCATCAGATTACAGAAAGGTACCGACAACTGCGAACCATCCGTACGCGTGTAAGTGACAGACCATCCCCTGCTCTGATGACCATACAGCGTCAATACGGTGACTGATAAGTTTTACTGAGGCAAGAAAACCTGAAACATAATCCCTTATCGCATCATGGCCAGTGACAGCAGGCTGATTGCCAAAACGGAACACTGCGTCAGGATGTAAATAACGCACGAATGTCTCAGTGTTTTTCTGGTCAATCGCCTGAAATAATTCTTCAATCATACACTCACCTTTTTTAATCCGGCCCCCGGGCAACCGCGTTGCCCGCCACATACCGACTAACAATAACAACTATTAAAAACGATAAAACAGGAAAAACACACTCACTTATAAGAATCCTGTAGCAGAATAAAAAAGTTGTTAATATTTAATGACATCCGTATTACAAAGAAAAATTCACTATCAAAATACAAGCAAAAGATTTCATCCTGCTGATTAAAGATCTATCGTGAAACCGATTCACACTGCAATATCAGGAATATTACTGACTTGTTTGTCGTCCGATGCCACTCTAGTCTTGAGCAGCTCCGGCAAGTGCCGGTCTCATGGAGTACGGGTGTACGGAAAAATGCAGTAGTGCCTCACTCCGCATTTATCACAGGCATAAGGAAATCTAACTATGGCTATCGGTGACGAGCTTTCGAATATTGACTTTAAAAACCTGATTGGCGCTCCCCTGATATCAGTTGTTCAGGCTCAGGCACAGTCCGCTCAGACATCCGTGGATTTTATAAAATCCGTCGGCTTTGATGATAACAATGTACCGACAATGGTGACCTTCAGTTACATGAAGCCAGTGGAAAGTACAGACAGTAATGGCGCCGTCACGGTTACGCCAACCAAGTATGACCTGACGGTTCCTATTCTGACCATGTTACCCATTCCCTTTATCCGGGTTGAAGAGACCACCATTGATTTCAATGCCAAAATTAATTCGGTACAGGAATCCACCACCAGCTCTTCTCATGATCTGAATACCAAACTCTCTGCCAAAGCAGGCTGGGGCCCGTTCTCCGCCAAACTGTCAGCCAGTTATTCGTACAAAAAATCCTCCTCCTCCGGTTCCAAAACGGAACGTACCTACAGTATGGCAGTACACGTCCGTGCTGTTCAGGATGAACTTCCGGCCGGAACTGAGCGACTGCTGGGGATTCTGGAAAATGCCATCGAAGAAGTACCTGCTGCCTGATACCAGGAGCTAACGGATGACGGCCGGATATCCGGCCGTCAATAAAAATTCAGGTCTTACTTATTTTATTCATGGAGCAGAATATGCCGGACCTCAGTGAAGTACTTGGCTCAATGATGATCAGCCTGGTACACGCCCGCCGGATGGCTGACGAAGAAACCGCCGCCGTAGCCGAATATTATAAAGATAACCCTTTACTGGAAGGTATGAGTCTGCCAAGGGTCCGGGTACCGGAATTAACCATCGATTTACCCGTTACCATTGATGATCACGCCGATGCAACCCGCGCTCAACTGGATACACCCGGGAATATTCATAAAGCATTAATGCAACAACTTAACAGCACACTGGATGATGAAGATATACTCAGCAGCACCAAAACCTTTCAGAGCCAATTCAATAAAGATGCAAAAAAAGCCATTGAACGGGTGTATGAACAGCAGAAAAGCACCTCAGGTAAAATAACCCGTGAAGCCATGGTCCGTGCAGTTGATGATGCACTCCAGTCCTCTCTGAAGAAATCATCGGCCGGTGAGGAAATCGCAGCGGTTAAGAAAACGGCATTAACAGAAGCATTACGCCACCGGGTGTCATCCGTTGCACTTAAATCGCCATCTATTCCTGCCAGCCTGAAAGCTTCCGCACTGACCAGTGATGTCAAAGAAAAATCAACACCTGAGTCAAGTGTAAGACTGAGCATTACTTTGCGTGAAGAAGGACTGGAATGGGCAACCTCAGAATCAGGTAAAGGTGGTAAGCGCAGCCACCTCTTACCGGAATAGGCGGAGTTGCTATGCAATCTGTTATACGGGAACGTATTATTGAGAGCCTGCTGCGTATTCCGCCTCTGGTGGATCATTACAGCCAACAGAATAATGCCTTCCCGGAACTCACCATGCGCTGGCTCAGCGATACAGAGCATTCCCTGCAGCCTTTCCGTCTGCCGCTGGTTTCCAGACTGGCTTCACTGCGCGGCATGATCATTGCTGGCGGTGATGGTTTGTCGTTATCAGCGGGACAGGTATCTGCAGGCAGAAACCCGCGTAAGCTAAGACGGTCGACCACAATGAACCTGTTACAGCAGGCGGAAGAAACTCTCCATAATCATTGTCAGAAAATCGATCAGGAACTGGATGATTACCGCGACAAGCTGGCTCAGATTCTGGCGGTGGCTTCTGCCAGAGAGGCGCTGCCCGGGGGAGATTTCAATTCAGTGCACTATATTGATCAGCTATGGAAAACGGCCTGCAGCGCACAGGAGAATACAACCATGGCTCAGTATGTATCCGCCCGCCTGAGTGAAACAGACCGGCGTTATCTGATGGTGGATATTGTCAGGCAGTTAATGACGAGCCGGAAAGATGGCGACTGAGCAGACATTGCAGATGGCTACTCAAACATCTGCAATGTCCGCCGCCGCAACTCAATTCTTTTCAGATAGGTGCGTGCAATGTGATTATCCGGCTCAACCGCAAGCACTGCCTCAAAATAGCGTATGGCTTCCTGATAGCGGCTTTGATTAAACAACAGACTGCCAAGCTCTGTGTAATCGGCCACACTGGCTTGTAACCGGGCACGGGCCTGATTGCGCAGTGCTCTGGCTTCCTTATGATCCTGCTGTTTGCGCAACACCTCATCCATTAACTGCATGGCTTCCAGGTACTCACCCTGTTTGATCAATGCCCGGGCCTGCCCCGTCAAAGACTGAGATTCTGCCGTCAGACGCTGGCGAACAATTTTTTTAAGCAGCAGGGTTGCCGGCGCATAAGCTTTGTCCGCTTCAACCGCACGCATTGCACGCTCCTCTGCTTCCGCCATATCTCCCCGTTCTAACGAGTTAGATGCCAGCTTGGTCAGATAAATGGCATCTTTCCGCTTTTGCAGCCGGTACAGACCACTGACCCCCTCTTTCGCCGTTGCTTTGAGCGCCCGCGCGTGTCGGAAATGCTCTTCGGCGACATCAAAATGGCCATTATCCAATGCACGATAGCCTTTGCGTACTTCAGCCATCCCCTGTTTACGCTCGCGGATATAGCGGTCGAATTCACGCATATGCTGGGCATAGGCAAGCGGGTGGTCGTATTGGTAGCTCAGTATTTCATTGCTGAGCCGCTCAATGTCAGTATCACGGTCCGGGGTTTGTGAGTCGATAACCGTACGCAGCTGTTCAGCCAGCTCATCGATCAGGTCCGTATTCCGGCGTTTATTCAGCATACGGTAGTATAAATCGGCACCGTCTTTGTAGTCCGGGTTAAGGCGCATCAGAGCGTTAAATTTTTTCAGTGCTCGGGTGTACTGACGGTTGTCTGCCGCCTGTTTTCCCTGCTGATAAAGGACAGGCGCCTCCCGGTGAATGCGTTTTTTTAACAGCTCCAGTGTTTCCGCACTGACCGGTGCCAGATCACCATAAAACCGCGCACGCTGATATTCATTCAGCGCCCGGTAGGGGTAACCACTGCTGCGCAGAAAATGGCCGCGCTCAACATGGGTTTTAACATCTTCCGATACCCGTTCATAAACATCACGCTTCTGTTCTGCTGACAGCAGAGGGTAAACGGAGCTGCAGCCGGAGACGGTCATCAACAGAATGGCTATCACACCATACAGCCGGTTACGGCGAAACACAGCCGTCATCATGAAGCGCATGTCAGAGCCACGACGGGCACCGGTTGCGTGAAGCCTTTTATCGTCAGTGCCTCCGCTGGTACGGCACCAAAATCTTCTCCGGCTGTCAGATAAACGCTCTCAGGTACCAATATTTCGCCGCCCTGAGCGTGCGAGCACAAGCGCGCAGCGAGATTTACGGTGGCACCGACACTGGTAAAATCCATCCGGTCGGCAGATCCCATATTACCGGCCACCACTTCTCCCTGGTTGATGCCGATGCCGGTTCTCAGAGTAATGCGCCCATCGTCGGCCCGTGACTGATTATGGCCGGCAATCGCCTGCTGAATCTCGATGGCCGCCTGCAACGCCCTGAGCACGGCGTCTTCGCCTTCAAAGACGGACATAATTTCATCACCAATAAACTTATCGATGTCGCCGCCGTGACGGCGGATGATTTCTGTTTGCAGGTTCAGGTAAAAGTTGACCACTTCAATAACCTCAAGCGGTTCCCGGTGTTCACTCATGGCAGTGAAACCGCGGATATCACTGAACAGTATCGTCTGCAGGCGCTTACTGCCTCCCAGCGACATGCCGGCGGACTGCCGGCGAATCTGGTCCAGCGTGGAGCCTGACACAAATTTCTGCATATGCTCATGCTCACGCAGCCCTGTGACCATGCGATTAAATTCGCGGGCAAGAAATTCGATTTCATCCGCGGTACGGATGTTAAGGCTGACATCCAGATCCTTATCCGCCACCCGGCGCGCGGCATCTGAAACTTTGAGAATTGGCTGGCTCAGACGCTGAGATAACCACCACGCCAGAGCGATAGCGGGAAACAGAATCAGTAAGGTAGTCAGGGTTGAAATATTGCCGGCCTGACGCACAGGACCGGCAATCGCCTCACTGTCGTAATAGAGTACAACGGCACCGACAACATGACTGCGATTGTTGGCGGTAAAAATCACAGGCCGGACAAAGCGATAAGCGTCTTTTGTGACCGGCTCTTCAGCGTCATCACTGCGGTATTGAAAAGTAGCCGGCAGACGCTGGGTGTCTTTGCTTTGACTGCCCAATAACCAATCCTTAAGATCATCATCCTCCAGACCTTCTGCGCTGTGTTTAAAGCCGGCAAAATAGGAAAACACATAGTCTCCATCCTGCTTGTCCAGAGCGTAAATCGAAATGTCGAGAATATGGCTGCTGCGGTCGTTGCTGGCCTCCCGCAGCATTTCCTGAAGATTCACCCTGTTTTCATACGTGCGTTCCACAATAGCATTAAATGACGCATCCGCCACCCGACCGATGGCCATATCACCGACCTCAAATGCTTTCTCGCGGATAGACTTCTCCATCAGGTCGACCAGAAAGTGGTTCAGAGTGATCACCGAGAGTAACACCACCACCGTAATGGCACTGATCAGCTTGAGCTTCAGTCCGCCCCAGCGCAGTAATCGCCTGCGCCAGCGGCTGAAAATCCTGATCACAGATGCACAGATACCGGCGATCCGGCGGGACAGGCGCAGTAATAACGGTTTGACTTCAGCCATACCTGCTTCCTGATGGATGTTGTTAATAAAGAGGCTTCCTGACGACCACACTGATCCATTTCCGTGACATAAAATCAGCATTAATCACTTTAACAGTGCCCGATGAAATGCTGCCAGGATACAGGCACTTTAAAGACGGGCAACAAAGCGCCGTTCAGATTGATCAGCCCTGGAAATGTTCAGCATATTATTGAAAATACGAAGGAAGACTGACAATACAATAGCATTCTTTACCTGATGGTGCGAAGTCAGCGTTTGCGCCCATCCGATGCCGCCATCATGCCGGAGGACATCGGATGCTATGTCAGCTTATGTTTCTGTATTTTCTGCTCAGCGCCAGCAGTTGCCAGACAACCACCGCCATCAGTACCAGAATGACCAGAACATAGGGAAAAAACCGGCCAGGATGATTCGGTGAATGTCGGGTATCCAGTTCAATCCCGCCCCACAAACGGCGGACAATACCCTGAATATCGACCGGCTGCAGACCTTGTGGTCCCGCCAGGCGATAGAAAGCTTCCAGTAACTCAACACCGGACAGATCCTGCTCGTCCTCCGGTTCAGCCGGTATGGCCGTTACAAGCACTCCCTGGCCGGCTGCCGACTGCAGTCGCTGGCGCACGTCATTAATCAGGGCCTGAACGCTTTTTTTATAAATATAGGAAAGAATGCCATTCAGCTTAATTTCTTCTGATACCGTTAAAGAAACAGGTTCATCCTGGTAGTCATCACGATTAATAATATTAATTAATTCGCTCCATTCACGGCGGCCGAACACCTCCGCCAGACTCTGCTTCGCGTCACGGCAATACCAGGTATCGCCACAGGTCTGTTCAACAGTACGGATCAGATCCTCAGGCTTTCTCAGGTAACGACCATTACGATAAATAACATCAATGCCAAGTTGCCGGAACTGACGATAATCGTCCGGATTATCAGACCAGCCCTCTGCCACCCACTCGCGCTTATCCAGATCCATGACAGTCTGTGACAGCTGCAGATCACTCACATCAACCAGTTGTTCAGGCGCACCGAACAGCATTTGCCGGCAGCTGTATTCGCGTGACTCCGGCCAGCAACGTGCTGTACCGGACAAGCGGATATAGTCACCATAACTAACCGGCTTATCCTGTAATGCCTGATAACCGTTATACAGCACAGGGGCATCCTGTTTCAGCCAATGAAGCGTGGCATCCCAATTCGACTTAGTATAATTCTGATCAAAGGACAGCATAATAAAAACCAGAGCCGTGGTCGCAAGCATAACCCAATGATGCGTTTTATAGCGGTTCAGTGGGGGATTCTGTTCCACCGTGAAACCGGGTGCAGAAAGAAGATAACCATCCGGACGATATTCATATAACATCGGCCAGCTATCAAGGGTCAGTTTATCCTGCCATTCCGGTGGAACCCTGATCCACATACCGCCAATAAAAAATTCACCGGCCTGGCGCCACAATACGCCGCGTACACGGTAAACCGGAACATCCGGTTGTCGCCGCCGGTGGCGATACACCAGCAGAAAAATCCCCAGAAGTACGATAAAAATCACAGAGCTCAGGGCTGGTCGCAAAGGCACCACTGGCATGGATATCAGAGCCATTGAGAAAATAGCAGCTGCGATCAGTTTAGGGCCCGGGGTATATCGGTTTCGACGTTCCGCTATGGTCTCCTGACGAACCCCCTGGGGCGTATTTTCAACATCGCTACCAGCGATCGGATCACCACTATCACCCAGCCATTCACTGCTGTCCGATTTCTCCCGGACAGCACTGACAATATCAAAGGACCCGTTCAGTGACAGAATCAGTCCTTCGCGCTTCTTGTGGGTGAAAACGACCTCAACCTCATTCATTTCGCGGAGGTATTCAGAAGCGTTACAGGGCAGACTGACAGGGACATCGTTAATCGTTGGATGTCTTTCCGTGCGATTCTGGTAACTAAAGGTATAGCAAACGTAGGGGCCGGAAAAACGATATACCTTATCGGTTCTTACTTTACCAACGGCATTCCCAAGCTGATTAATTGCCTTGCGCTCAGCGATTGTCAATAAACGTGCAGGACTGCCATGCTGAAGATTCTTACGCGCACTGTACATACGGTATATGCGGTACAGCATGCGGACAATGGTCACAAAGGCCATTATTACAACCAGAGCAACGAGCAGGTCTTCATTATTCATTTACAGTCCTGATGCCATTATGAGTTTCAGCCAGCCGGTCATGTTCATGGCGGGCAGTCTGTCACTTTGGACTTAACAGGTGCTTTTCCTGCTGGTATTTAACTACCCACAGGGCTGCCTGCCAGATGAAGACACCCAGTACTAACAGCAGACTGAGCGTGGACGATAAAAAATAAAAAAGATCGTCATAAGCCCGCGATGTATCAATGGTTACCCCACGGCGGCCGCTATAAACCACAAAACCCTCGGTCTCGACCTCCCTCAGACTTTCCGGTCCCGCCAGCTGACGCAGTTCAGCGATGCGGTTATTACTGTAAAAATCGAGAGGTTCTTCCACCATCGGAGGGTCAGTCCATACCACTATTCCCTTATCTGAATGCTCCAGAAGCCGTTGTTTTATACGCCGGATTAATGCCGTTGCATCGCCCTGTACCAGCAATGAAATGCTGTCCTGCAGCGTCGAGTATTCGGCATAATTGAGCGTAACCGGATTGTCTTCATAACCCTCACTCTCGGTAATACTGAACAACTCCTCCCAGCTTTCCCTATCAAACACCCTCATAATGTCATAAGTAATGGAATCGCAATTATTACGGGCTTCACAGGCCTGTTTAATCAAACGCAGAAACTCTGCCGGATGCTGAAGCTCACGCATAGAAGATACATCCACGTATTCGCCACGCATTTCCAGCATCTGGATGTACAGCATCTGAGTAGCCGTTAACTCAACTTCCTGAAACCAGGAGTCTTCATTCAGCCGGCGCACGTCTTCCGGTAACTGCAGTTCACTGATATCCACAAGTTCAGCCGGCGCACCAAAAAGACGACGGGTACATGTGTATTCCTCCATTGAATTAAACCAGCAGCGGCCGGGTCCCTGCAGTCTGACATAATCACCATTGTGCAGCGGAGTCCGTTCAACATCCTGCATATTGTTGTATACATGAGGCTCTTCCTGGTTAAGCCAAAGTAAAGTGCCGTAAAAGTCGGCCTTTATATGCGATGACACCATAAAGAAGCTGCACAGGAGTATGATCGCGGTGATCGCTAATGTGACATGGTGGGCATAGTGGATTTTCACCGGCGGCGTGCGCTCCATGGAGAATCCATTGGCGGACATCAGGTGATATTCAGTATTAACCTCATAGGTCTGAGGCCTGCCATCCATTTCTATTCCGGATATCCATTGAGGCGGAACCTGAATACGCATACCACCGATATAAAACCCATCCCGGTCCTGCCACATGACGCCCTGCACTTTATTCACCCGCACACTGCCTTTTGCCTTGCCACGGTAAAAATAGGTCACCAAAAACAGTAAAAAGAGGACACCAGCCAGTGGTACCGTCACCTGTGGATATTCGGGCAACAACTGCAAACTAATAAAGCTGCCCAGTAAAAAGATAACAGACAACCATTTAAGTCCGGGCGTCTGACGCTGCTGCTTTTCTTTTTCAGTTTCTTCCCGGCTGCTGATCGTGTGAACCCTGGTCAGTTCCGCAATCTCGCTGTCTTCATCATCAGGCTGAATAACATCATCCTGATCAAGGTCGCCTGTGACGCCCTCTTCCCAGCGCTGCTGACGTCTTTCCATATCCTTAACCCGCTGCTCTGCCGTGGCGATATCAAATTCACCATTCATCGCAATAACAACGCCCTTTCCTTTACTGGTAAACACCACTTCTGCTTCATTATGAGCACGCAGAAAACTCTCAGCGTCATACGGAAAGTAAACCAGAACATCATTGATCGCATCGTGCATCACGGTATTACCATTGGTGGTAATACCGTGCGATGAATAACTTCCCTGCAGGGAATAAACATCGGATGACGTGACATGCCCTTCCAGCCCGGAAAGGTTATTGATGCACTGACGCTCGGATGCAGTCAGTGTACGCAATGGTGCACTGTTATCCGTCAGAGCCTTTCTCGCCTGACGGTTCTGATTAAGCCGGATCATGTACATTACGGCGCTGTAGAGCGACATAAGAAGCGTTATGATAACGAGTAATACGTATATCCCGTCCATGTTGATTCCATACTGAAAATGAATGTTTGTGCCAGCAACGCAGAGAAGCGTTGCTTATGCCGCCGGGCACACCCGAACGTGCAAACGCGGCTGTTTATGAGCGCAAGCCACGACGGTTGTAGCTGGGTATTTAACCAAGTTTTAATTTTTTGTCTTCGCACTGAGTCAACAATTAGTAAATTTTTTACCGCTCCGTCTGTACGCCGGTCACAACGAACCTGATACACAGAAATAATATTGTTAAAAAATAAATAAAATTCAGATACTTAGGATCAACACCCGGAAAACCAGGCAGTTTTAAAACAAATTATTCCTGACGTTCAGCGGCCACACAGAACCAGGAACACTGAGTTTCAGCAAACGAGGCAAGGGACAGTTCGGGTTATTAACCAGAAAAAAGGGTATGACGGTTACATAACGACGCTCATCATTATTTAACTAACCGTGCGATCGGTGGTTGTCAGCGGGCATAAAAAAACCGCCTGACGGCGGTTTTCTGCAAATACTGAACGACAGATATTGCTCAGGACTACTTAACAACCTTCAGTGAAGGTTTGCCTGTCGAAGACGATTCCGGTGATTTACCCGGCTTCGGAGAAGGTGGCGTCGGTGGCTGATCCGGGTCCGGCGCACCGGCTTCGGAGCCGAACACCATGCCCTGACCATTTTCCCGCGCATAAATTGCCAGAATGGCCACCACAGGGACAAACACCTGCATAGGAACGCCGCCGAAACGGGCGTTAAAAGACAGGCCTTCGTTGTCAATTTCCAGTGTTTTAACCGCCGACGGGCTGATGTTCAGCACAATCTGACCGTTATTCACATAGTCCTGGGGAACCTGAACACCCGGCAACGCGGCATCCACCAGCACATAAGGCGTGCAATGGTTGTCGAGTATCCACTCATTGAGTGCCCGCATCAGATACGGGCGGCTGGGTGTCATGGTATCAGTCATCAGTCGCGCATTTCCCGTTCTGCTTCAGAGAGGCTGGCCTGGAAGCTTTCGCGCTCAAACAGACGCTCCATGTATTGCAGCATAGGTTTGCATTGTTTTTCGTTCAGTTCGATACCCAGTACCGGCAGACGCCACAGAATCGGCGCCACGCAGCAATCAACGATGGAGAACTCTTCACTCATAAAGAACGGCAGCTCACCAAAGATCGGGCTGGTCGAAATCAGGCTTTCGGTCAGCTCTTTACGCGCAGCATCCACATCTTTGCCTTTACCGGTCAGAATGGTTTCAACCAGCAATGCCCAGTCTTTCTCAATGCGGTTCATCCACAGGCGGCTCTGCGCACGGGCTACCGGGTATACCGGCAACAGTGGCGGGTGCGGGAAGCGCTCATCAAGGTATTCCATCATCACATTGGGTTCATACAGAACCAGATCACGGTCGACCAGTGTCGGCAGCGAGTTATACGGGTTGAGGGTGGCCAGATCCTCTGGCTTGTTGTCCGGATCCACGTCATGGATCTCTACGGCTACGCCTTTTTCGGCCAGCACGATACGAACACGATGACTGTAATGATCAGTTGCATCTGAATAGAACGTCATGGAAGAGCGCTTTGCCACAACCCCCATAGTTTCCTCACTTATCTGAATAAAATCTGATTAACCCAAAACAAACGCAGCCCGGCCGCTCACACGGTCCGGGCTGGCGCTGTCAGTAAGACAGAATCGTCTTATTTAACGTCTTTCCAGTATTCTTTGTTCAGCATATAGACAGGAACAAAGAAGATAGCCAGGAAGAGTAATACCCACCAGCCAAGGGTCTGACGCTCAAGTGCGATTGGTTCCGCCATGTAAACCATATAGTTTACCAGATCGTATACCAATTTATCGAACTCTTCGGCGCTCAGCTCACCTTCTTCAGCCAGATACAGGACATTATCTTCCACTTCGGTGATGTCCTGGCCGGTCAGTGGATCAATACCCACCTTCACTTCTGCGGTACCCATCTTCTGAGTGCCCTGCAGGTGACCGAGAACATTCGGCATACCCACGTCTTTGAAGACCACGTTGTTAACGCCCCATGGACGCATCGGATCTTCATAGAAGCTGCGCAGGTAAGTGTACAGCCAGTCCGGACGACGGACCCGGGCCACCAGTGTCAGATCCGGTGGCGGGTTACCAAACCAGCGCTTGGCGTCTTCCTTCTCCATGGCGATGGTCATCAGGTCACCGAACTTCTTATCGGCAAACACCAGGTTGTCCATCATCATTTCCTGTGGAATACCCAGGTCTTTGGCCACACGGTTGTAACGGGCATGCTCCATCGAGTGGCAGCCCATACAGTAGTTGGCGAAGATCTTGGCACCGCGCTGCAGTGATGCAGTGTCGTGCAGGTCCGTACGGTGTTCATCCAGGTGGACATGGCCACCGGCAGCCATCGCGATAGCCGGGATAAACGCGGCGATTAATGCAAATACCTTTTTCATTCTCAGTGGCCTCCGGTTACGCGCTCTGGTACTGGTTTGGTTTTTTCCATACTGCTGTAAAACGGCATTAACACGAAGAATGCAAAGTAAATAGCAGTACCAACACGGGCCAGAATCAGGTTCACACCGGTTGCCGGCTGAGTACCCAGCCAGGTCAGCAGAACGAAAGTGACTGCGAATACCAGAATGAAGATTTTGCTGATCCAGCCTTTGTAGCGCCAGCTCTTAACCGGGCTGCGATCCAGCCATGGCAGAACAAACAGAATGGCAATGGCAGCCGCCATCGCAATAACACCTAACACTTTGTCAGGGAATGCGCGGAGAATCGAATAGAAGGAACCAAAGTACCATACCGGTGCGATATGCTCAGGCGTCTTCAGACCGTTAGCCGGCTCGAAGTTAGCGTACTCAAGCATGAAACCATTACCTTCCGGGAAGAAGAACATAACGGTACAGAAAATCATCAGGAAGACCACGATACCCACCATGTCATGCACAGTGTAGTAAGGGTGGAAAGGTACACCGTCCAGCGGCTTACCGTTTTCGTCTTTCAGTTTCTTGATATCCACACCGTCAGGGTTGTTAGAACCCACTTCGTGCAGTGCCAGCAGGTGCAGTACCACCAGCATCACCAGCACCAGAGGTACGGCAATCACGTGCAGAGCGAAGAAACGGTTCAGAGTGGCGCCGGAGATCAGGAAGTCACCACGGATCCATTCAGTCAGGGCATCACCGTAAGGCAGCACAGAGAACAGGGAGATAATCACCTGTGCACCCCAGTAAGACATCTGACCCCATGGCAGTACGTAACCCATAAAGGCTTCTGCCATCAGTGCCAGATAGATCAGCATACCGAAGATCCAGATCAGCTCACGTGGCTTCTGGTAGGAACCGTACAGTACGGCACGCATCATGTGCAGATAAACAGCGATAAAGAAGAAGGTAGCACCGGTGGAATGCATATAGCGCAGCAGCCAGCCCCACTCCACATCACGCATGATGTATTCAACGGAAGCAAATGCACCTTCGGCACTTGGTACGTAGTTCATGGTCAGCCAGATACCGGTCAGGATCTGGTTGGCCAGCATCAGCATGGACAGTACGCCGAAGAAGTACCAGAAGTTGAAGTTCTTCGGAGCATAGTACTTGGACATATGCTTTTCGTAGGTCTGAGTCACCGGCAGACGGTCGTCAATCCAGCCCATCAGAGTGTTTTGATTCTTGCTCATCAGGCGTTCTCCTCGTCTTCACCGACCACAATCACGTTGTCGCTCTCATACATATAAGGCGGAACCACCAGGTTGGTAGCTGCCGGAGAGCCCTTGAATACACGACCGGACAGGTCGAAGCGGGAACCGTGACATGGGCAGAACCAGCCGCCTTTCCAGTTCTCATCGAACGGTTCCGGCTTCACTTCTGCATGATACTTAGGAGCACAACCCAGGTGAGTACAGACACCCAGCAGTACAATCAACTCAGGCTCACGTGAGCGGTTGATGTTGTCGGCATAAGCAGGTTGCTGGGTTTTGACCGAGTTATCCGGATCTTTGAGGCGATCCGACAACTCCGGCAGTACGTCCAGCATTTCCTGGGTACGGCGTGCGACATACACTGGCTTACCACGCCATTCTGCAGTCAGCATTGCACCCGGCTCGATTTTACTGATGTCGACCTTAGCCGGAGCGCCTGCTGCCTTAGCCCGTTCACTTGGAACCCAAGATTTAACGAAGGGCACCGCAACAAAGCCCGCACCAACAGCGCCGACAGCAGTGGTCGCGCCCAAAAGCAGAGTGCGCCGACCTTTATTCACGCCGTCTTGACTCATTACCATCTTCTCCCATCAAAAAAATTCTTTCCTGCCACGCGGATTCTGCCCCTTGTCTTTTTTCTGAACAGACCCGTCATAGCATACAGAGCGGCGCACATAGTAAAGAAAACAAGGGAGGGAGACAACCTGAAAAACCTACTGGCCATGGGGTTTTGGCCATAAAAAAAGCGCTCATTGACATAAGACAATGAGCGCTTTTTGAAGCAGATGAAATCTGCCAGCGAATTAACGCTTGGAGAACTGTGGCTTCTTACGTGCTTTACGCAGACCCACTTTCTTACGCTCAACTTCACGCGCGTCACGGGTAACATAGCCCGCTGCACGCAGAGAAGGACGCAGAGTTTCGTCATATTGCATCAGGGCACGGGTGATACCGTGACGGATTGCACCGGCCTGGCCGTTGCCGCCGCCGCCCTGAACATTGACGATGATGTCAAATTTTTCCAGGTTTTCGGTCAGTTCCAGAGGCTGACGAACCACCATACGGGCGGTTTCACGACCGAAGTAAGTGTCCAGAGGACGCTTGTTTACAACGATGCTGCCAGTACCAGGACGCAGGAACACACGTGCAGTGGAAGTCTTACGACGACCGGTACCATAGTATTGAGTTACTGCCATTATCTTATCCCAGTTTCAGTTCTTGCGGCTGTTGAGCAGTATGAGGGTGCTCAGTGCCAGCATAAACTTTCATTTTCTTGAACATGGCACGACCGAGAGGGTTTTTCGGAAGCATGCCTTTAACTGCCAGTTCGATTACCTGCTCTGGCTTGTGGTCAATCAGTTTCTCAAAAGAGATAGACTTCAGACCACCAGGGTAACCCGTGTGACGGTGATACATCTTATCACTGGACTTGTTACCGGTAACTTGAACTTTGTCTGCATTAATCACGACGACATAATCGCCGGTATCAACGTGTGGAGTGTATTCTGGCTTGTGCTTGCCTCTCAGACGGCGAGCAACCTCAGTGGCCAGGCGACCCAGCGTCTGTTCAGCTGCATCAACTACAAACCAATCACGTTTTACGGTTTCTGGTTTCGCGCTGTATGTTTTCATCAATTTCTCGCCTTCAAGGGCAGGTTGATTCAAAAGAGGGCGGCATTCTATAGGAAGGATCCCCCTTCCGCAAGTGCCGGTTACGATAAAATGTCAGTGCCCGTCAGGCCTGCCGGCAGTCACAAAAAAGCCGCAACCACCGGCAGGCAGTTACGGCTTATTGGCAGCCGGAAGACGCACTCCCGGGACCCAGCGGTCAGTAATGTTCCGGTTCGCGGAATTTGACCAGCCCAAAGATCAGCGTCAGCATGGTGACCATAATATACAGCAGGATCGCCAGCGCCATCAGAGTCGACGACGCTTCCTGCTGGTCATAGCCCAGCGTCTGTCCGGTATAAAAGCCGCCCAGCGCCAGCACAAAGCCGATCAGGATGCAGGCGACCAGGAAGTAACCCTTACCGTCATCCAGGGACAGAGTTTCTTCCAGCACTTTCTGCTGAATCAACCAGTAAGCCCCGAAACAGAGTGCTGCTGCCAGCACCATACCAACCATAAAGTACGCAAGCATGTGCCCGATTCCCCAACAAGCATTGATTTACTCAAAAGCCTAGTTCAGACCACGGCAGGTGCAAGCCGGGATGACTTTTTTATCACTGACGGGGGCTTTGCCGGGGGTGGTCAGGCCGGTTATCCATCCGGCCCTGTTACATCAGCATCAGTACCGGCATCAGTGCTCGCGGGTGGCGCTGAACTGAATATCCGGCCAGCGTTCCTGCGTCAGGCTCAGGTTCACCCGGGTCGGCGCAATATAGGTCAGATAACCGCCACCATCGATGGCCAGGTTCTCCGCTCCTTTACGTTTGAATTCTTCCAGTTTTTTCGCATCGTCACAGTATACCCAGCGGGCCGTGTTCACGCTGACCGGCTCATAAATACAATCCACTTTGTATTCATCTTTCAGACGCTGCTGCACCACATCAAACTGCAGTACCCCCACCGCACCAAGAATCAGATCATTGTTATTGATGGGCATAAACAACTGGGTGGCGCCTTCTTCTGATAACTGCTGCAGGCCTTTCTGCAGTTGTTTCATTTTCAGCGGATCTTTTAACCGTACCCGTTTGAACAGTTCCGGCGCGAAGTGTGGAATACCGGTGAACTGCATGTCGTCACCGAAGGTGAAGGTATCCCCAATCTGAATCGTACCGTGGTTATGCAGACCAATAATATCACCGGAGATGGCTTCCTCGACCGCCGACCGGTCACCGGCCAGGAAGGTCACCGCGTCGGCGATTTTAATGTCCTTGCCGATACGCACATGCTTCATTTTCATGCCTTTGGTATAGGTACCCGAGCAAATGCGCATAAAGGCAATGCGGTCACGGTGTTTGGGGTCCATATTGGCCTGAATTTTAAATACGAAGCCGGTAAATTTGTCGCTGTCCGGAGTAATCTCGCCTTTGTCTGTATTGCGCGGCAACGGAGACGGCGCCCACTCAACAAAGTAATCCAGCATTTCACGGATACCGAAGTTGGCCAGTGCCGTACCGAAAAATACCGGTGTCAGTTCGCCGCGCCGGTATTCATCGAGATTAAATTCATGGCTGGCGCCCTGCACCAGCTCAATCTCTTCGGCCAGTTCATCAATCATATCTTCGCCCAGCAGCTCAACCGCCTCCGCAGAGCGCAGACCTTTGATCTGGATATCATCCGGCAGCACACTGCCCTGCCCCGGGGTAAACACATGAATGGTATCGGTGAGCAGGTTATAAACCCCTTTGAAGGCTTTCCCCATACCAATGGGCCAGGTGACGGGTGAGCACTTAATTTTCAGTACGGTCTCAATTTCGTCCAGTACTTCAATATGATCACGGACTTCACGGTCCATCTTGTTGATAAAGGTGAAGATGGGCGTATCGCGCAGACGGCAGACGTCCATCAGCTTGATGGTCCGGTCTTCCACACCTTTGGCCCCGTCGATCACCATCAGCACGGAATCCACCGCGGTCAGGGTTCGGTAGGTATCTTCCGAGAAGTCTTCGTGCCCCGGGGTGTCCAGCAGGTTCACCATGCGTTCTTTATAGGGAAACTGCATGACCGACGTGGTAATTGAGATACCACGCTCCTGCTCCATCTGCATCCAGTCGGAGGTTGCCATACGGCCGGTTTTCTTACCTTTTACGGTACCGGCCAGCTGGATAGCGTTCCCCAGCAGCAGGAGTTTTTCCGTAATGGTGGTTTTACCCGCATCCGGGTGGGAGATGATACCGAAAGTCCGGCGACTGCCGACTTCCTTCTGGAATGACGAATTAGACATGAAACCTTCAACCGCCCTGATTATTGGCGGACCTGATCACTGAAACGGGAAAGGCCCGCATTCTCGCTGATCTGCCGCGGATTCTCAATGCAGGTTCGGACAAAGCCGGTCGCGAGGGTAAAATGACAATTTGTTGATCTGCCAGTCTCCCCTCCATATGCCGCTGCGATTATAATGCTGCCATGAGAAATAATCTGAACCTCCTGTTGCAGCGCCTGGCGTTGCTGCGCCTGTCGATTGCCAGCATCTGGCTGATGTTTCTGGTGTACCTGGAGTACCGGGGCTTTGCCGGCCTGGGCATCGCCTGGGGCTTACTGGCGTTGTACGTGCCACTGCTGCTGGTGACCGGCTGGCAGGGAGTCCGCTCAAAGGTGCGCGAATGGCACCTGCTGTTGCACCTGGCCTTTGAAACCCAGCTGCTGGCGGGTCTGTTATTTTTTACCGGTGGTGCGACCAACCCGTTTATTTCTTACTTTCTGGTGCTTCTGGTGGTTGGTGCTTACAGCCTGCCGCTGTCGTTTTCAGCGCTGATCGCGTTACTGTGCATCGTGGATTACAGTGTTCTGAGTGAATGGTATCAGCCACTGCATGGCAACGAGCTGTATGGCTTTTCAGGCTCCACGCTGTTCGATCTTCACGTCGCCGGTATGTGGCTGACCTTTGTCATCAGCGCCCTCATCGTCGTCGCCTTTATCCCTCAGTTGCTCAAAGCTCAGCAGCAACAGCAGAACGAGATTCAGAGCCTGAGAGAACAACAGCTGAAAAACGAACAACTGATTGGTATCGCCACCCTGGCGGCCGGTACCGCCCATGAAATGGGCACGCCACTGATGACTATGCAGATGCTGCTTGATGATGTGGTCCACCAGCCGGATCATCCGCTGACCACACACGATCTTCACCTGCTGCGCGAGCAGGTCGCCCTGTGTCGCCAGTCGTTACAACAGCTGGCGACCGCCGGCCGTACGGCGCACGAAGAAGGCCAGCATAAAGCCTTTGACTGGCTGGCCCGCCTGCTGCACCGCTGGCGTCTGAGTCAGCCCAATGCGTTATGGGTGGATCAGGGCATCCGCTCTGATGCCAGCATCCCGGCCTCCCCGTTGCTGGACCAGGCTCTGCTTAACCTGCTGGATAACGCCGCTGAAGCCGGTAGTCAGCCCATCGAGCTGAGCTGTGGTGTGGCCGGCGGTTTCTGGCATATGGATATCGTTCAGCCAGACCCGACGGCCGCTGAGCGCATTCAGCATGAAGGTCTGTTCAGCAGCCAGAAAGAAACCGGAATGGGGATTGGTCTCTACCTGAGTAATGCCAGTGTGGAACAGTTCGGTGGAGCCATTCACCTAAGCGCCCGCTCCGACGGCGGCAGTGTCTGCCGGATTCGTTTACCGCTCAAAGACCAACGCCATTTCAACAGCAACCTTAATACGCGGATGGAAAATCATGCCTGAAAAAGTTCTGATTATTGATGACGACCAGCATTTCACCCAGGTACTGGGCAGAAGTCTGGAGCGCCAGGGGCATGAATCCCGGGTAGCCGCCAATGGTGAGGAAGCCCTGGCACAGGCGAAAGCCTTCCTGCCGGAATGGATCACCCTCGACCTGCGTCTTGAACAGGAGTCCGGCCTGAATCTGATTGAACAGCTGAAATCCATTGTGCCTGAATGCCGTATCGTCATGCTGACCGGCTACGCCAGCATTCCTACCGCTGTTGAAGCAGTCAAACTGGGCGCCCATAACTACCTGCATAAACCCGCGACGTTGCAGGAGTTAATCAATGCCTTTGCGGATTCATCAGGCGCCGTACAGGAAGATTCCGCGCCGGCCGAAGTCATGTCAGTAGACCGCCTGGAGTGGGAACACATCCAGCGGGTGCTGAATGAAAATCAGGGGAATATTTCCGCCACGGCCCGGGCGCTGAATATGCACCGCCGCACTCTGCAGCGAAAGCTGCAGAAGTACGCGCCGCGCTGAGATCACTCAGCCGGCAGCCGCGGGGGAGCTCAATTAAAATAGGAGTCTTCGTCAAAGGTGCTCAGCCAGCGGCTGTTGAAGACCACCATGCCGGTAATGAACATGCCGTTAATGACACCTTCCGGAAACATCATCAGCGGCATATAACGCAGATAGTCGTGCCAGACTTTGGCCAGGGTATAGACCTCCATCTGCCACAGAGCCGCCGCCTGCAGCAGATCGGAGAACGCATGGGTCAGGCCGGCGTTTAAAAAGCCCGCCACCAGAATGTACACGAACGGATTGCGTATCAGCCGGTTGTAGACACACAGATAAAAAGCGTAGGTAAAAAGCACTGGCAGCAGTCCGGTGAGCAGATAACTGTAACCCAGCGCTCCCCACCAGAGTTTACCGGTCGCCACCAGAACCAGCTGTACCAGCAGCATCCCCAGTAACGCCAGACGCCAGCCCGTCATCAGAGTCAGCGCGGTTACCCCCATAACATGAAAACTCAGGCCCGGCAGAATACCGGCCTGCATATTCCACAATATGGCCAGCGCCACAATGCCACCAAAAAAGAAATGCTGCGCCCCCCGGTTGGTGAGCAGGGATTGCCAGTGGTAACCCATCAATGCCGCTACCAGCACCACCAGCGACAGAAATGCAGACGCATACAACGCCCAGGCGGGCAGCAGGTCCGGGCTATCAATCATGGCTGTAAATCCAGGCAATACAGCAGCGCGTCTTCGTGCCCGTCTGCCGTGGGGTAATAATTTGGGCGGTTACCGGCGAGGCAGAAGCCCATGGATTCGTACAGGTGTATTGCCGCGGCGTTGCTTTCCCGCACATCCAGAAACCATTGCTCCGCGTGTTGTCCGGTGAGGTAAGCGAGGAGGAAATTCATCAGCGCGCGGCCGATGCCCTGGCCCTGCGAATTCGGGTCCACGGCAATCATCAGGAGTTCAGCTTCACCGGCGATCAGGGTAATCACAGCCCAGCCAACCACGGTACCCTCCTTCTGCGCTACCCAGGCACTGCCGGGTTTCTGCAGATAACGACGGATCACGGATTCAGACCAGGGGTGGAAATGGGCACGGCGCTCAATTGACATCACCGCAGCTAAATCTTCAGGACCGGCGGCTCTGAACTCCATGTCAGATATCTCCGAGTTCCCGCAGAGCGTACCAGAGGCGGCGCTTTTCAGCGGCGCTCTGCATCACTTCAGCCAGTGACGGGCCGGCAAACAAGGGCGTAACCCCGATATTGCTGAGCCATTCCTTACTGGTATCACCAAAACTGACCACATAACGGGCGCCCTGGTCAGCAAAGAAACGCCACTGAGCAGACAAGGCCTGAACGGCCACCGGGTGGCTCTGATCTTCATGGGCGGATTCAATAAATGGCCAGCGGAAGTTAAACGGTGGCTGCATAAAACCTGTGTTGTCCGTCATCGCCTGCAATACACGCCAGGCAAAACCCTGCAGCCGCTCCATCTCATGGGGCTGGTCACTGACCCAGACGCCATAATGGGAAACGCGCAGGAACTGCAGCTCAAAGCGCGGTGGGGTCAGATCGGTTCCCGCAGCTGGCATCGGGGCTGGCTGTACTGCCGGTGCCGGCTCTCTGCCGCGATCCGCCGCTTGCTGACCGTCCGCTTCCTCCCTGAGCACCTCGTCCCGGCTCTCAGGTACTTTGGCTACTGCCGGTTTTGCCGCATCGTGCAGCAGCTCGGCGGCCATCGGATGTACGATATGGCCTTCTCCGGCAGAAACCTGATGTGGCTGTGGAGCATGGGCAGAGGATTCCGCAATCCAGCGCGGTTGCGGTGCATTAGGCAAAGCCATTCTGGGCACCCAGTGGGTGATGCCCATCGCCTGCAGGTAATCCTGTCGCCGCTGCTCCAGCATGATTTATACGCCGTCGTTCTGTGGGTGCTGACGATCGGACTCAGACAGCAGCAGGTTCACAGCGTGGATATAAGCCTTTGCGGACGCCACGACAATATCAGTGTCTGCGCCACTGCCGTTTACGATGCGGCCGCCTTTTTCCAGACGTACGGTCACTTCACCCTGAGAGTCCGTCCCCTGAGTGATGGCGTTCACCGAATACAGCAGCAGGTTGGCGCCGGTATGAGCGACCTCTTCAATGGCTTTCAGTGCTGCGTCGACGGGACCACTGCCATTGGCCTTACTGCGTTTTTCTTCGCCATGATGGCTGACAACGACTTCGGCCACCGGCGTTTCACCAATGGCGGAATGACATTCCAGCGCCACCAGTTTCCAGGCTTCCGGCGCGGCATCGGAAATGGCTTCACTGACCAGTGCCTGCAGGTCTTCGTCAAAGATTTCGTGCTTCTTGTCCGCCAGTTCTTTAAAGCGGGTAAAGGCTTCATTCAGAGCGGCATCGGTAGGGAAAGTAACGCCCAGTTCTTCCAGACGGCTGCGGAATGCTGCCCGGCCGGAATGTTTCCCCATCACCATTTTGTTAGCGCCCCAGCCGACGTCTTCCGCTTTCATGATTTCGTAGGTTTCGCGGTGTTTCAGCACGCCGTCCTGGTGAATACCGGATTCGTGCGCGAACGCGTTGGCGCCGACAATGGCTTTGTTCGGCTGGACCGGGAAGCCCGTGATCGAAGACACCAGACGGGACGTCGGCACAATGTGAGTGGTATCAATACTGGTACTGATGTTAAACAGATCCTGACGGGTACGGGTAGCCATCACAATCTCTTCCAGTGCCGCATTCCCGGCCCGTTCCCCCAGACCGTTGATGGTGCACTCAACCTGACGGGCACCATTGGCAACCGCCGCCAGCGAGTTGGCTACCGCCAGTCCCAGGTCGTTGTGACAGTGTACGGAGAAAATGGCTTTATCAGCGTTTGGAATGCGTTCCAGCAGGCGTTTGATCTTATAGCCAAACTCTTCCGGAATGGCATAGCCTACCGTGTCAGGAATATTGATGGTGCTGGCGCCGGCATCAATGGCAGCTTCAATAATACGGCAGAGGAAATCGTCTTCCGAACGACCGGCGTCTTCACAGGAGAATTCCACGTCTTCAACAAAACCGCGGGCTTTCTTAACCGCGTAGACTGCCTGTTCAATGACCTGGTCAGGCTCCATGCGCAGCTTGTACTGCATATGAATCGGTGAGGTCGCAATAAAAGTATGAATGCGCGCGCGTTCGGCCTGTTTCAGTGCGGCAGCCGCATGTTCCAGATCGCGGTCAACCGCCCGGGCCAGACTGCAGATAGTGCTTTCGCGTACCGTGGCTGCCACGGCAGCGATGGCATCGAAGTCGCCCTGTGATGCTGCGGCAAAGCCGGCTTCGATCACATCGACGCGCATTTTTTCCAGCGCCTTACCAATACGGACTTTTTCTTCTTTGGTCATGGATGCGCCGGGACTCTGTTCCCCATCACGCATGGTGGTATCAAAGATGACCAAACGGTCTTGCTGGCTCATGTGCTACTCCGCTACCAGAAAATTCTCATCAGGCGCATAGTATACGCCGGATAAGGGCCTCTTGGCAGCCGCTCAGCGGATCGGAGTCGCCGTCAGATTGGTAGTAATATCAAAGTTCTGTAACACGACACCGGAGAAAACGGTTTCCGGTGCCGCCACATCCGGATGCTTAAGCTGCACACTGTCAATCTGCAGGTCTTTAAAGGATACATTGCCCTGCACCGCAAACCCCAGTGGACGCAGTGCTTTCTGTGCCTCAGTGGGCTCAGCAACATAGGTATAACCGGTACGGCTGTTGTCATCGTAAATCAGCTCATCGCCCTGGTTGCCGCTGACGCCATTGTCATCAGTGCCGGAAAACTTCTTCGCCACCCGGGTTTCATACACATCGATCTTCAGATCCGCCTGAAAACCGTGATCATTGGTATCTGCCGGTCCCAGGCCATCATTGGTACTGAAACCATCGAACAGAATCTGAGTGCCGCTGCCATTCACAGCGTTACCGGCCCCATCCGTATCACGATTGTTTTCCCAGGTGAGGCGGTTACGCGCGAGGGAGCCGTCACTGGTCACCCCTTCGGGTTCAAAGGCCACTTTCAGGGCGATCGTCATCCCCTCGTTGCCGCGGTCTTCCCAGCGTCCGCCAGCGGCTCCACAGCCCGCCTCGTCAGTTCCTGCAGCACCGACACACACCGCTCCCGCGCCACCGGGATTAATGGTCAGAGAGGAGCCTTTTTCATAACGCTCAAGGACGATACGGCCAAGGCTGCGTCCTGTATTGCGATCCCCCCAGCGCATATTATCCACATCCATCGTGCTCCATTGCTCAGTGCGGTTAAGACTGATCCCCGTAATGCTGACGTCAAACTGTAAGCCGCGCAGGTGAAGGTCGTAATCGACACCGGTGGCCCATACGCCCTGACCATTTTCATCAATGGATAAACCGATATTGGAATCCGAAAACAGATAATCGCCATCCACCTGAACGCCACCACCACTGGTACCACCGGCAGTAATATAGGTGTAGCCATCAAGATTAAAATCCATCGCCTGGAACAACTCGAGCGACAACAACAGCTCGGCGCCCCCCTGCAGCGGTGAGTTTTTGGTGCCAACGCGCAGACCATCAATGCTGTAGCTGCCGGAGAAACGGTTCATACCGACGGCGATAGCGGTTTTATCGGCAGTCGCACTATTATTGTCGTGATCAAACTGGCGTACATCCAGTGTCAGATCACCACGGCCGTAACTCTCAATACCGCTGACCACCACCATACGGTTATCATCAATATAGGCCGCTTCAGCATTGGCCAGACTCCATTCCGTCGCCACTGACAGGCCATCGCTGGCAGCCCCCAATCCGCTATAAAAATGGTCCGCGTAAGGCTGAATAGCCACCGGCATCGCGCTGGTATCCGGCTGTACAACTCCCGGATAAAACCCAAGCATATTGCGGTAGCCGTTAGCGTCCTCAAAGCGGAAATCCAGCTGCACAGCACCAACCGGCCGGCTGCTGTCACCGATCAGGATTTCATTGGCATTAAATGAACCCGAAAAAGACCCGATACCCAGTTGCAGATGATCCGGCATGACGTCAAAGGTCAGCCCGGTCAGATTCAGATCACCATTAAAATCCCCCATATAAAGGGAATTACCATCATCGGTAAAACGGACAAAATTCGCCGGATTATCATTGATATTAAGAAAGGCATTCATCCGGATGCCCTCGCTGCCTGACGCACCACCGGCATAGAGTTCGATATTACCGTCAAGATCCAGACTGCCGGCCAGGGTTCCGAGCGACCGGGCTCCCAGATAGATACCACCGGTAGAAAACTGATAGTGAAAATCATCCGTCACAATATTCAGCCCGCCGGAAGTTCCGTCTGACACCTCACCGATGGCCAGGTTTTCGATTACTGCAGAATAGCCGATATCGCGGAAGCTGACAGAACTGCCATTGGTCGCCCAGATAAATTCGGCATCTGAAATGTTGGTATCAAAACGCCCTTCAACAAAATAATGGCCTGATGACGGGGTACCAATGCGCAGATTACTCTCGGCCGAGTAATTAAGCCTGAATTGGCCAAAGCTTGCGGCAGAGTCATTGATGCGGATTGCACCTACAGAAAGAGAGGCCGGAGCGGTGACACTGTTAAGCTGTAAAGAGCCATCAGACAACACATCGATCACGCGGGTGTTTAAAACCCCCTGCCGGATGTCATCCTGACTGCCGTACTGAATATCCTGCATCTGTACAGCCTGGTTATCGTCCGCATAGGAAATTTCACCAATATCAAACAGTGTGTCGGTTTCGATCGTCACCCCTGCCTGACCATTAACCTGCTGCATTTCTTTTTCGTCCATCGGCGTCAATGCCGCATGGCTGTAATGTACGGAAGTGATATATAACAGGCACAGTATTTTTTTCATTATGGCGCCCCTGTCGGGAAGACCAGCAGATTCCCCTGCAGCCGGGACTCCCCGTTAATATTCAGAGTGAAAATATCCGTCTGAACAAACCCGGCATCGGTTGGCCGGGCGCTGTTACTGTTGGCTACCGTAAACGAGACATCCTCATACTCAAGGGAATTCGGTAAGCCAATTTCCAGCACATCGTTATCAAACACAGCACCATCACCGGAAAAGCCGGAATCAATACTGCGGGTTTTTAACGTCAGTCCTTCGAACGAAAAACGACCGCGGATATTATCGAGTACAAACCAGCCTTCATTGCCGGAATCACCCGTATTCACTGCAATACGTCCGCCACAACGGTTACTGGCTGACGCTGAATCGCAATTGGCAGTCCAGGCCGATGGACCATCCACATTCAGCGGACCACCATCAGCATTAATCGTCAGATCACCTGAAAGATAAACACCACCCTGCCCACTCACATTCTTCAGTGCGGTGTCCGTAAGCGGTTCCAGTGCCATCAACGGCAGGCTTATGCACATCAGGCTCAGAATCATTAACGGTTGCATCAGAGATCCCTGCTGGTTGCGCGCAGATACTGAATCTGCAGGTTAGCAATCGTAGCCGAGCCAAAATCCGTATTGCCAACCGAGAGGTTGCCAATATGAATATCTGTACGCGGACCATTGGCATAATAATCCTGATAAAAGGTTGTGCTTTTTCCCTCAATATTGCCGATTTCCACACTGAAGTTACCGTCACCAGCCACTTCAAAGGTTACCGGCTGATCGGCACCGTAACCCAGCTCACTTTCCAGAATAAAATCCTGCAGGCGAACCTTCTGACCACAATTATTACCATCGGCATCACAGGCAAACAGCGTTATTTCCTGAGCGTACAGATTCACAGCCAGGTTACCGACCATTTCACTGTTATCGCCCCACAAACGCAGATAAGAGCCATCCACGGCAACCCCCTGGGCATGTGCCTCCAGTGATTGCGCACGGACGCTGTTTTCTTCCAGGTCAAAACGGATTCCTATATCGGCCAATTCCCCGCTGCGGCTGCTCAGCACAGAAGTATCAATGCCACTGACAGAATCGATACGGTTCCCCGTGGCCTGAGCTTCACCCGGGAAGCGGCTTTCTGTGCGGTTTTCTGACGTGAAAGACATGAGACTGAAAGGCTTGGATGAGCTTCCCGCCTGACGCTCAGGTGCCGAGAATTCGAAAATGGCTTTATCATTGATTCCGATGGTATCGCCATCAACCAGCTCAATATTGTAGGGATAAAGCAGCCGGCCAAGATTGACCGGGTTACCAATCACATTGGCGCCCTGGTTACTGCCGCTGCCGGCCACATAAAACTGGGAAACACTGAGAACGACATCTTCACCGTCTTTATTGGTAATGCCGCTGAGGTCAAGACGGTTGCCACTGGCCACGTCTTCACCCGCTTCAAAAGCGAAGTCTTCCAGCACCAGACCGATGCCGGCACCATCCACTTCCGACAACTGATGATCATCCATAGCCTGCAGTTCTGCCATCGTCATCGACGACTGCAGGCATATCAGGCAAATACTGAGATACCGGAAATCAGTCATAGTACGGGTCCAGAAATTTTGTTCTTATTCTTTGAATACCATTGAACGACTCTTCAAAGTCGACCGAGATACCGCCGTTGGGAATGTTCATAAAAGCCCCGGCGGTTGCCGGTGTGCCTTCACCACCGTTCAGCCAGGCTACCTGCTTGGTCTGAAACGACAGAAACATCCCCTGAGTACTCTGGCCGTTATCCGTATCACCGATATCCAGGGTACGGAAAGTATTCAGCGGGAAGCAGGTATCAATACCTAAAATCTGACAACCATCAGAGCCGAAAAGACCGAGAAGACCATCACTCAAACCGCCGAGATTACAGCCACTTTCACAGTTCAGGGTTGTACCGTTAGGTATCCCCACCCACTCTGCACGTACCTGTTGAGGGTTACCGTCTTCATCCACCAGAACAGCATTGGAGCGCAGTACCGTATCGCGATCGACGCCGGCAATTCCGAGCAGCAGCCTTTGCCCGAAATTAGCCTGCTCATAAATCGGATCTGCGGTTCCCACCACATCCACTTCAATATTACCGGTCAGAGATTCAATATTGCCCGACAGCTTGCCTAAGGCTTCCGTGAACCCAAGGCGCACACCAACCAGCTCCTCTTTGCCATCAATGGTTTCAAATGCCAGCTCGAAATACGGGTCCTGAATATTAAAGGGGTTCAGTGTGCCATCACCATTCACACTGCCGAGCGCAAAATCATTGATGCGGATATCCGCACCCGGCTCTCCGTCACGGACATAGTTACCCAGCTCCACCAGATCCGCATTAAGAGAAACATCGACATCCATGCCAAAGGTAAAACGGGTGAAATCAAAGGAGCCCGCTGCATCGCGGTCAATCTGCAGAAATGCCTGGCCAGTCTGATTACTTAATTGCTCATCGCTGAGTGCCGTCAGAGCAGCGTCAGCCATGGATGAAATCAGGAGCACACAACTCCCGCAGAAGAACTTCCACATAAGCGGTACCAGGTGAGATCAGGATGAATGAACGGAACATTCAACCCGTTTGTTTTTATTTTTATTTAGTGTGACCAGATTACCCAGAGAAAATAAATCATCAATTAAAAACAGATGCACCAACGTACCACTAAGATTTAATTTAAAAACGTTCGTACCAGTAAAATTTAAAAACTAGGAAAAATACTGTAAAAAAAGACCGATAAAGCGGACTTTTACGGAAACGACCGGAAAATAATTATTCATCCGGGACACAGTGATACGGCAGAAAAAGATAGGTTATTTGTCAGATTAAAACCTGTTAAAAACGACATTAAAACCTGGAAGGCCCAACCCGTTTCCCTACGGGTACTTTCAAATATCGTCAGTCATATATGAGCTATGACAGCCATGGATGGCGGGAATGCCGATCCTGCAGGACGCAGGAGATCGGCCTGCCCCTTATCCGGTAACAGAGACTCACCGTATTCTACCCCAAACCTCAACAGGGCAACCTGGCAGGCAGTCGCGCATAAAGAAAAACCCCAGCAGGCTGCCCTGCTGGGGTTTTGGATACGACGGGGACACCTTGTCCGGGGTCGCGCACGACCTTGACGTACTCGGCAATCTCGAAATGATCTGGCTGGCAGGAAGCCAGCCAACACAGCGAAGCTGCCCGAAGGGTTGGGCACATGGATGTGCCCAATGAAAAAAGCCCCGATAGCGTTAGCTACCGGGGCTTTCGAATAAGAGCTTGACGATGACCTACTCTCAC
>DCCG01000014.1:0-75283 GCA_002314145.1 Thalassolituus sp. UBA1087
GATGCCCGGCGAGCGGACAGCGACAGGGATGTCGCACGGGCGCGTGGCCAGGAAAAATCAAGAGAATGAGGATGACGCTCCAGAAAGCGAAAAGCTGGGGGCGGCCCTGCCGGCCAGGGCGGTCCGACGTATCGGATAAGTTCCCCTGGGAGGCATCAGGCTCTGCGGATTTAAAAGTTGTTTTTAGAAAGCGGAGTACTATCAAACTGTGGGACAGTAGCCGGACGCATGTCCGGCTTTTTTACGCGTAAAATCAGGCCAGCGACGTCAGGTTTTTCTCACGCAGCAGCGTGCTTTGCAGCATTGTCCATTGCTCATCCCAGTAACGGGTCGGCAGCAGTTCGAACTCGCTGCGCACATACTGACGTATGCGGCCTTCCAGTACCGCGGTAAGCAGATTGGCTTCTGCACTGGCGGTCTGTTGCGGGACTTTGCCTTCGCGCATTTCGGCTTCGCGCAGGATTTTCTTCAGTTCTACTTCCACGCGCTCAAAAAACTGCTGGATACGCTGACGCAGTCGCTCAGTTTCACCGGACAGTGCATCGCCGGACAACAGGCGGCACATGCCAGGATTTTTTTCGGCAAAGGTCAGCACCAGTGTCAGGGTTTTTTCGCAGCGCTCGGTGGCGGATTCAAAATCCTGCAGAATACGGTTCACACGGGAAAATACCGTGTCTTCGATAAAGCTGATCAGGCCTTCGAACATTTTCGCTTTGGATGGAAAATGACGGTAAAGCGCTGCTTCGGAAACGCCCACCGCTTTGGCCAGGCTGGCGGTGGTAATGCGTGCCCCCGGATTGGTTTCCAGCATATGGACCAGTGCCTGCAGAATCTGATCCCGGCGTGAGATGTTCTCGTTCTGTTCGCTCATGGTCTCTCCGCTCAGTTGCGACGGTTAGTGATCAGGGTACCTACACCTTCATCGGTGAAGAGTTCCAGCAGAGTGGAATGGCCAACCCGGCCGTCGATAATATGCGCACTGACCACACCGGAATGAACCGCATCCAGAGCACACTGAATTTTCGGCAGCATGCCGCCGTAGATGGTGCCGTCGGCAATCAGTTCGTCCACCTGTTTGGTGGTCAGGCCGGTCAGCACTTCGCCTTCTTTGTCCATCAGTCCCGGAATATTGGTCAGCAGAATAAGTTTTTCGGCCTGCAGCACTTCAGCGACTTTACCGGCGACCAGGTCGGCGTTGATGTTGTAAGAGGCGCCATCGTCGCCCACACCAATGGGCGCAATCACCGGGATAAAATCACTGTTGGTGAGCATATCCAGCACCTGGGTATTGATGCGGGATACTTCGCCGACATGACCGATATCGATGATCTCCGGTTTTTCCAGCTCCGGTGATTTTTTCGTGACGTGCAGTTTGCGGGCGTGCAGCAGCTGACCGTCTTTGCCGGTGAGACCAATGGCCTTGCCGCCGTTCTGGTTAATCAGGTTCACAATGTCTTTGTTGACCAGACCACCCAGTACCATTTCCACGACATCCATGGTCTCGCTGGTGGTGACGCGCATGCCGTTAATAAAACGGCTCTCGATGTTCAGTTTTTCCAGCAGTTCGCCGATCTGAGGGCCGCCGCCATGCACCACAATCGGGTTAATTCCCACCAGCTTCAGCATCACCATGTCGCGCGCGAAGCTGTTTTTCAGTTCCTCATCAATCATGGCGTTGCCACCGTATTTCACGACAATGGTTTTGCCGACAAAACGCTGCAGATATGGCAGGGCTTCACTGAGAACCTGAGTGGCATTAATGGCGCGGTCACGCGTCAGTGGCATGGGCTGGCTCCTTGCAGGGCAGGATTAAATACGGGGTGGTGAGGTGGTCACCGGCCCCGCATTATAGCGTGACCGGTGGTGTGCCTGCTATCCCGATCAGAACGGAACCTTGAGTTCCGGCGCGTGACGGGTAAGTGCCTGCTTCATGCGTTGCTGCATGCTGGCGATGGTCTGCTCGCTGTCACCGGCGAAGCGCAGCGTCAGGCTCGGGGTGGTGTTGGACGGACGTATCAGCCCCCAGCCGGTGCTGAATTCAATGCGCAGGCCGTCGGTGGTAAACAGGCGGGCGCCGCGGGTCAGTTCTTCGTCTGTGGTCAGCGCTTCGATAATGGCGAATTTGCGCGCTTCATCGGTTTCGATGGTCAGTTCCGGTGTACTGACGTCTTCCGGTAAGGCGGCAAATACGTCGCTCACAGGCTCATCCCGCAGGCTGAGGATTTCCAGTACCCGGGCGGCGGTATAAAGGCCATCGTCGAAACCATACCAGCGCTCGGCAATGTAGATATGACCACTGAACTCCCCACCGACCACGGCTTTGGTTTCCGCCATTTTACGCTTCATCAGTGAATGGCCGGTGGCGGTCATGGTCGGGCGGCCACCGTGGCGGCTGATAAACCCGGTCAGGTGGCGGGAAGATTTCACATCAAAGATGACATCGCGCCCGGGATTACGCGGCAGAATATCCTGCACCAGCAACATCAGCAGGCGGTCCGGCCAGATAATTTTGCCGGTGTTGTCGACCAGCATGACGCGGTCGCCATCGCCGTCGAATGCCAGCCCCAGGTCGGCCCCTGTGGCTTTGATTCTGTCCTGCAAGTCGGTCAGATTTTCCGGCCGGCCCGGGTCCGGATGATGATTAGGGAAACTGCCATCAACATCACAGAACAGATAGTCGGCTTCGATATTAAGATCATTGATAAGGCGCTGTGCTAATGGTCCGGCAATGCCGTTGCCGGCATCCACCACGATTTTCAGATCCCGGCCGATCTGGATATCACCTTCAATGCGCTCCAGATAGGCGGTATCCAGCTGCCGCTGTTCCACACTGCCCTGGCCGCGGGGAAGGTCATTACGCCGGATTTTATGATACAGAGCCATTAATTCATCACCGGCCAGAGGCTGATGATCAATCACAATCTTAAGGCCGTTGTATGCAGACGGATTATGGCTGCCGGTGATCACCACCCCGGCGCTGGCATCGGTTTCGTGGGTGGCAAAATACATCAGCCCGGTCGGCTGCGCCCCCAGACGGAGGACAGTACAGCCGGATTCAACCAGCCCTTTGCAGGTGGCTTCCGCCAGTGATGGACTGGAATGACGGCCATCCCAGGCAAGGCATATTTTTTTACTGCCCCGGGCCTGCACTTCGGCGCCCAGTGCGCGGCCGATCCAGTATACTGTGTCCTCGGTCAGATCTTCTCCGACGATACCGCGGATATCGTAGGCGCGGAATATATGCGGCGCGATCTCTGTGACCTCTTCGCTGACTTCTTCCACCATCATGCCGGAACCCAGTGATGACGGAGTGGCTGCCTGGGTACGCGGTTTACGCTGTGGCTGCTGCAGCGGAATATCCATACGCTGACGGGTCTGCGGCTGTGCCCCTTCGCTGCCTGCCGGGCGCATAGTGGCAAACAGATGACGCATGGCGTCTGCCAGTTCATAAAAGACCCGCAGGGTAAATTTAGGCGGGGAATCTTCTCCGCTGCGGCTCAGGGAGCGGACGTAGGTCAGCAGTTTCAGCTGATTCTGCAGGATGGCGCGTTTCTGCAGTGCCAGCATCACAAACAGACCGAACAGGGTGGCCGCCAGCGCTACCAGCCAGGGGGTAATCAGCGGCAGTAATTCCAGCTGCGGACGTTTGTCTGACGGGATATAGGTCAGGTACCAGTAATCATTGATCGGGTAGGTGACCATGGTACCGCGGCTTTCCGGTTCATTACCGGCGCGGAAAATTTCCAGCCCGTGTTCGCGGTCGTCATCAACAAACTGGCTGACCACGACCTGACCCAGGGTATCGGTGGCGCCGGACTGGAACTGGCTCAGCCATTGCGGGCCGTACTCGGCCAGCAGCACACCCACAATGCGTTTCTCGGCATTACGGACCGGGGACGCCCAGTAGAAGGCTGTCTTACCGTCACGGGTGACGGCTTCAAAGCGCATGGCTGCACCATTCAGCGTACGGCTGACCAGTTGCTGAACGGCATACCCATGACTGCGCTGCATTCCCATGGCGTTACGGCGTTTGATCAGCGACAGCGATGTGGCGCCGGGCATAAACTGGCGCAGAGTCGCTTTCCATTGGCTGTTGCCATTCTCCAGCGCATCCAGTGTCTGCGGGTGATTACTGGCGGCCAGCTGCAGGCGGATGGTGTCCTGCAGGCGCAGGCTGAGGGAGTGCGCCATCTGTTCCGCCATGGCATTGGCGAACACTTTGTCCACATCCGATTGGGTGAAGAGGTTAACCTGAATGCTCTGAACAGCCATGCCGGCGGTGATAAAAAGCAAAGCCAGCCAGATGGATATCCGGCTGTAATAGACAACGGTTCGTGCCGGCTTTTTGCCGTGACTGCTCATGCTGATTCCTTTCCGGTTTTATTGTTTGGCAGAGAGGCTGCTCAGACAGTGCCGGTATGGCCAAAGCCCCCGCTGCCGCGCTCTGTGCTGTCAAATTCGTTGACCAGTTCGAACTCTGCCTGCACCACAGGCACCAGAACCAGCTGGGCGATGCGCTCGCCGACTTCAATGGTAAATGGGCTGCTGCCACGGTTCCAGCAGCTGACCATGAGTTGGCCCTGATAGTCGGAATCGATCAGGCCAACCAGATTACCCAGCACGATGCCATGTTTATGACCAAGACCGGAACGCGGCAGAATCATTGCCGCCAGGCCCGGGTCTTCGATATAAATCGCCATGCCCGTCGGTATCAGCTGGGTTTCACCCGGGTGCAGGGTAAGCGGAGCATCGAGGCACGCACGCAGATCCAGGCCGGCCGATCCCGTCGTGGCGTATTCCGGCAGCGGGATGCTGTTTCCGAGACGTTCGTCCAGTAATTTTACCTGTAATGTCTGCATGGTCATTCTTTTTCCTGAGTTTGTGTGACAACTTTGTCGGCTTGTTTGGCCGCGAACTGGTGAGCGATCAGTTCAATAAGATCCATGGCCAGACTGCTCTTGCTGCGCGGATCAAAAGACTGCTGGTTTTCGCTCCAGAAAACGGTGACGGCATTTTCGTCACTGTTGAAACCGATATCGCTGCGTGACACATCATTGGCCACAATCATGTCCAGATTCTTGCTCACCAGCTTCTGGCGGGCATAGGTATCGATATCCTGGGTTTCAGCAGCAAATCCCACGGTGAACGGGCGCTGCTCATGATTGGCAACGGTGGACACGATATCCGGGTTCTTGATCAGGGTGAGCTCCATGGTTTCGGAAGATTTCTTTATCTTCTCGCCCTGCGGCGCCAGCGGCCGATAATCGGCAACGGCGGCTGAGGCGATAAAAATATCGCAGTCAGACAGCTGCGCCAGGGATGAATCCAGCATCTCGCGCGCGCTGACCGCCGGCACAACGGTGACTTTATCCGGGGCGGGCAGATTAACCGGGCCACTGATCAGGGTTACCCGGGCACCGGCATCGCGGGCCGCGACTGCCAGCGCGTAGCCCATTTTTCCGGAGCTGTGATTGGAGATATAACGTACCGGGTCGATGGCTTCGCGGGTAGGACCGGCGGTAATGACCACGTGACGGCCACTCAGTAATCCGGTTTCAAACAGATCGGCGGCCATCCCGGCGATGGTCTCAGGTTCCAGCATGCGCCCGGGACCGATATCACCGCAGGCCTGGGAGCCTTCAGCCGGACCAAAGATATACAGTTTGCTGCCTTTCAGATCGATCAGGTGGCCAACGTTGGCCTGAGTCACCGGATCACGCCACATGGCCTGATTCATGGCCGGCGCCAGAGCCAGCGGTGCCTCACTGGCCAGGCAGATCGTGGTCAGCAGATCGTCGCCCATACCATTGGTCAGGCGGGCGATAAAATTTGCTGACGCCGGTGTTACCAGAATCAGGTCGGCCCAGCGCGCCAGTTCAATATGGCCCATGCCGGCTTCTGCGGCCGAATCCAGCAGTTCATGATGAACCGGATTGCCGGACAGCGCCTGTAAGGTCAGAGGGGTAATAAACTCCATGGCACCGACGGTCATAACAACACGGACGTCGGCGTCTGCTTTTTTCAGAATACGTACCAGTTCGGCGGCTTTATAGGCCGCTATGCCTCCGGTGATGCCTAATAGAATGCGCTTGTTGGCGAGTTGTTGCATAGTCGTCATCTGGCTCAATAGAATGCTTCGAGTATAAAGGGAAGTTCATCAGAGTGCAGTAGCAGGAACGCATCAGGAGATGCTGGCGCTGCCGTACCAACAGGGAGGTTACTATGGCGATTTGTGACTGGCCGGCACAGGAGCGGCCGCGGGAAAAATTACTCACTCAGGGGGCGCAGGTTCTGTCCGATGCGGAGTTGCTGGCGATCTTCCTGCGTACCGGGGTAAAAGGCAAAAGTGCCGTCGATCTGGCGCGCGAACTGCTGACGGATTTTGGTGGCCTGCGGGCATTGCTGACCGCTGACCAGAAGCGCTTCTGTCAGCCGCTGGGACTCGGCAGCGCCAAGTTCGCACTGTTGCAGGCGGTGCTGGAAATGGCCCGCCGTCATCTGGCCGAAGAGCTGCAGCACGGTGACGCCCTGACCAGCCCGGATCTGACCCGGCAATATCTGATTGCCCAGCTGCGTGATCTGCGGCATGAAGTCTTTGCCTGTCTGTTTCTTGATAACCAGCACCGCGTGCTGACCTTTCAGGAGTTGTTCCGCGGCACCATTGACGGGGCGGCGGTCTATCCCCGGGAAGTGGTAAAACAGGCGCTGGAAACCGGTGCCGCGGCGGTGATTCTGGCGCATAATCATCCCTCCGGCATTGCCGAGCCCAGTCAGTCAGACCGGGCGATTACTGAGCGTCTGCAGCAGGCGCTGGCGCTGGTGGATATCCGGGTGCTGGACCATCTGGTGGTGGGGGATGGCTATGCCGTGTCCTTCGCGGAACGGGGCTGGCTATAAGACCGGATTTAAAGCCGGATTCTGAGTATACGGGCATACGCTTGTATAATTCCTCCGCCTGCCCTGTCATTCGTATAAAAAACATCCTTTTGCTTGCGACTGACCTGGGGTTTTGGTATAAAGCGCAGCTCATTTCAGCCAGGGTCGTCCAAGGTCATCCGCAATACGGTGACTAACGCCCACGGTTGGTAACGAATTTACAGATTTCGATACAGTTAAGAATCGGGGCGAAGATCAAATGTCTAAGGTTTGCCAAGTTACAGGCAAAGGTCCTGTAGTCGGGAACAACGTTTCCCACTCCAACATCAAAACCAAGCGCCGCTTCCTGCCTAACCTGCAATATCACCGCTTTTGGGTAGAAAGCGAAAAACGTTTCGTACGTCTGCGTGTTTCCACTAAAGGTATGCGTATCATCGATAAGAAAGGTATCGATGCTGTGCTGACTCAGATCCGCGCACGCGGCGAAAAAGTTTAAGGAGCATTCTTATGCCACGCGATAAGATTCGTCTGGTTTCAAGTGCCGGTACCGGTCACTTCTACACCACAGACAAAAACAAGCGCACCATGCCTGAGAAGTTCGAGATCAAAAAATTTGATCCCGTTGTTCGCAAGCACGTGATGTATAAAGAAGCGAAAATTAAGTAAGCTTCTTTTGCTTGAAAAGAACCCGGCTGAGCCGGGTTTTTTTATGTCCGGCATCAGCATCCGCACACAGATCAGGCATAATAACGCCTGACCCGCTACCATCCTTTTCCTGTTATGCCTGAATTACCTGAAGTAGAAACCACCAAACGTGGTATTGAACCCTGGCTGAAACATCAGACGATTACGAAAATCATTGTGCGCCAGCCCAGGCTGCGCTGGCCGGTGTCTGATGATATTGCGCAGCTGCAGGGGGAAGAGATACTCAGCCTCAGCCGGCGGGCCAAATACATTCTGATCAACACCGCCAAAGGGACGGCCATCTGGCATCTGGGGATGTCGGGGTCGCTGCGCCTGGTGGAGCCGGCGGAAGATCCCGGCGTTCATGATCATATCGACTGGCAACTGAGTAACGGCAAAGTGCTGCGTTATCACGATCCGCGCCGCTTCGGTGCTCTGTTATGGCTGCCGCAGGGCGAAGACAGCGTGCATCTCAGTCATCTCGGCCCTGAACCACTGGCGGATGATTTTTCAACGGACTACCTGTATCAGCGCTCACGCGGTAAAAAACAACCGGTTAAAACCTTCATTATGGATGGCAAAGTGGTAGTGGGCGTCGGCAATATCTATGCTAATGAAAGCCTGTTCAAAGCCGGTATCCGCCCGCAGACGCCGGCCGGTAAAATCAGCAGAGCCAGATATGAACGACTGGTGGCGGAGATTAAACAGGTGCTGGCGGCCGCCATTGAGCAGGGTGGAACCACGCTGCGGGACTTTGTCGGTGGTGACGGTAAGCCCGGCTATTTCGCTCAGCAGCTGTTCGTTTATGGCCGCGGCGGGCAATTGTGCAAAGTCTGTGACAGCCTGCTGAAAGAAATACGTCAGGGGCAGCGGACCACGGTGTACTGCCCCAAATGTCAGCGCTGAAATAAAAAGCGCCGCTTTTCACCCCCCGGGCGAGACCCAGCTCACACCCCGTGGTCGTGACGGGGCCTGCAGGGGCTGATATAGTCGGCTTAATCGCACTTGCATCGGAAAGAGGAAGAACAATGCAACTGATGGCGGCGTTACGGAAACCCGTAAACATTGTTGTAGCAACCCTGTTAATTGGCCTGAGCTCTGTGTCCAGCGCTGAAACAATTGAAGAGTCGCCGGGAGCAGGCGCAATGGTCGCGGATGCTGTGTTTGCCCGCCCACTGTACTTTGTTCTGTCCCAGGCCGGTGCCCTGATATATGGCGCCACGCTGCCGTTTACCCTGTTGGGCGGCAATGCGGATGAAGCCGCTGAAACCTTTGTGGTGACGCCCCTGCAGGCAGCATTTGTCCGTTGTCTGGGCTGTGGCAAGATTCCCAATGAAGTGAAAGAAGTCAAAGAAGGTGAAGGCAAAACCATCCGTCACTTTGTCATGCTCAACGGTGGCCTGAGCATGATGGACTCCGAAGATGAGAGCAGTGACGGCGCCGGTTACGGTCTGTACATGGGGACACACTTTGAACTGGCCGACCACAGCCGCTTTGACGTTATGCTGGGGGCCAAAAAACTGGCCGCGGATCTGGACTACGATGTCGGTACCGCGACCTATACGGACGACGTGATGTCTTATCAGATTGTCAGCCGTTTCGGGAAAGAAATTTTCTGGGATCTGGACCTGATGTTTAAACTGGGTCTGCATTCCTGGTCTACGGACCGCGAAGTAGAAAACGGAGGAGTCACCACTTCCGGCAGTACGTCAGGCGTTGATTTCCTCTGGGGTGTCGGACTGGATACGGATCTCGGCGAGTCTTTCCGTCTGGGTCTGGATTACACTTCTTACAGCCTGGAAAATTCTGATGACGACTATGATGCTGATATCGGCACGGTGGATCTGAATCTGAGTTATATGTTCTGAGCCATCTCTGAGCATAAAAAAACGGGAGCCATGCTCCCGTTTTTTATGTCTGTCGTTTTCTTATTTCTGACCTGGGCCTGATTTGAAGGCTACCAAAACAAGCCTTTCAGCCATTGCCAGGCCTGGCCGATGCCTTCATAAAAAGCCCGTTCACTTTTCACCGCCGCGCGGGCGTTGATACGCCAGTCGGAATGGTCCTGGCTCATCACTACCGCCGGTGCGGGCAATGGGGATAACTGCTCATGCTGAAAGAAGGTCATGGCTCTGGGCAGATGTGAGGCATCTGTGACCAGGGCAAAGGTTTTGCCGGTCAGATCAATGGCCATCTGCGCAGCTTCTTCTTCCGTATCTCTTGCCTGCGGAAAAATACGGATGCGCGCTTCATCTGTGCCCATGCTGATGGCCACTTCCCGCATGACTTCCGCATGGCTGCGGGTATCCTTGCCGGCATAGCCTGACACCAGTAATTCTGCCTGTGGATTGGCGCGTAGAATGCGCAGGCCTTCGGTCAGGCGGAATAACGAGGTGGAACACAGCTGGGCGGCCGGCGGGACGGATGCATCGCTGCTGTGACAGCCGCCGAGGACGACAACACTGTCCACCGGTGTGCGGATATCGAAGCGCGCATAATCGTCTTCAAAAGGCGCTAACAGTCTGTCAGCTACCGGGTGCCAGCTGGTTAATGCGAGGAACAGAGCAGACATAAAAATCAGGCTTTTGCCCAACCACGGACGGCGTTTCAGCAGCAGGAGCCCGGCCAGCAACCCGATCAGGGTCAGGGGGATAGGCATCAGCAGCATGCCGACGATTTTCTTCAGATAAAACAGAATCATGGTGATGTCTGACTCTCTGGTTCAATGACAACGGCGGCCCCTATGCCGCGGGGATCGGCGGCAGCGCTGACCTCTCCGGAGGTTTTGTCCCACAGGATGGCCTGCATGTTGCCGTAGTTATAACTCACTTCTTTCAGCCTGTGGCCAAGACTGCGCAGCGCATCTTTCTCATCGGCGCTGAAGGCACCGGGTTCGTACTGCAGTTCATCGGGTAAGTACTGATGATGAAAGCGCTGACGTGAAACCCAGTCAGTCACCGGCCTGCCCTGCAGGTGCTCCAGCATACCGAGAAAGACCATAGTGATAATGCGGCTGCCACCTGGTGTGCCGACAATCGCGGCACTGTCCGGGCTGCTGATGATGGTCGGAGTCATACTCGACAGCGGGCGTTTCCCCGGGGCGATGGCATTGGCTTCATTGCCGGTCAGACCGTAGGCGTTGGGGGCATCCGGTTTGGCAGAAAAATCATCCATCTCATTGTTGAGCACCACGCCTGTGCCCCCGGCAACAAAGGCTGAACCAAACGGCAGGTTAATGCTCAGCGTGGCCGATACCATATTGCCGTCTTTATCGAGCACTGAGAAATGCGTGGTATGAAAACCTTCGTCAATATTTTTCGGGCCCTTTAATGACAGGCTCGGGGTCGCCTGCATGCGGTTAATGCTGCTGACCCAGTGTTCCGCGCGCTGTTCTGATGTCAGTGCGGTGACCGGCACATCGACGTAATCCGGATCACCCAGGTATTCCGCCCGGTCTCTGTAGGCACGGCGCATAATCTCGGTGAGCAGATGCGTCTGGCCGACCTTGTCCATGCCCTGCCAGTGGAAATGATTGAGCATATTCAGCATCTCAATCAGGGCGACGCCACCGGATGAGGGCGGCGGGGCACTGATAATTTCCGTGCGGCCATACTGAACATGGATCGGCAGGCGTTCCACGACGCGATAATCGCTGAGGTCCTGCAGGGTCCAGTCACCGCCATGCTGACGCACTGACTGCACCAGCTGCTGTGCGGTCGCACCCTGATAAAAGCCATCCGCACCCTGACGGGCAAGTCGCTGCAGCGTGGTGGCCAGCTGTGGCTGGCGGAGCTGATAACCTGCCGCCGGGATGTCGCCCTGATCGAGAAATATCTGCGCGCTCTGTGGATAGCGGCGCAGCGCTTCCAGGCGCCAGCCGGCCAGCTGACGATAGACTTTGTCGACCGCAAATCCCTGCTGCGCCTGGCGGATGGCGGGGGCCAGTGTCTGGCTCAGCGGCAGCCTGCCATAGTGGCGGGTGATGTAATCAAAAGCCGCTGGCTGGCCGGGAATCCCGGCGGCGGTGGGACCATTAACCGCTTTATCGCGGTTTACCGAGCCATCGTCATTCAGGTAATAATCGCGGTGAGCAGCGGCCGGTGCTTTTTCCCGCGCGTCGATAAAACGGTAGCTGTCTTCCTGCGCGTTATACACCAGCCAGAAGCCACCACCGCCTAATCCGGCGCTGTATGGTTCAACCACGCCGAGGGAGGCCGCCACAGCGACGGCAGCGTCAAAGGCGTTGCCGCCGCTGGCGAGGATATCCAGCCCGGCCTGTGTGGCAAGGGGGTGTGCGCTGGCAATGGCGGCGCGGGTAACCGCCGGTGCCGGGCTGTCGGTTTTCTGTAGGGTGGTCGTCGGCGGCTGCTCTGGGGTGGTACTGCAGGCCGTGAAGAAAAGCATCACCGGAACAAGCGTCAGCCGGCGGCAGATTGCGCGCATAAAAAAGCCTCCATCATCAGGAGGCCTTAGTGTGTGGCAGCTGAATTAAGGGTGCAACTGCCGTGGCGATCAGGCGATTTTTTTGCCGGTCAGCTTCTCATATTTGGCTTCCAGCTCTTCCTGGGTTTCCATGTTGTCCTCATCCTGAGGGATACAGTCCACCGGACACACCAGCTGACACTGAGGTTCGTCGTAGTGGCCGACGCACTCGGTGCATTTGTTCGGGTCGATCACGTAAATTTCGTCACCCGCAGAAATGGCTTCGTTCGGGCATTCCGGTTCACATACATCACAGTTGATGCATTCATCGGTGATAATCAGGGACATATTGTTACCTCTCAGTCTCGGGCAATTACTTCACGAGCCGCTTCAGGGCGCGGGCAACTTCCGGATGAACAAAGTTGCTGACATCGCCACCGAGGGACGCAATCTCTCTCACAAGGGTAGATGATATATAGGAGTACTGTTCCGCGGGGGTGAGGAACATACTTTCTACGTTCGGTGCCAACACACGGTTCATGTTGGCCAGCTGGAATTCGTACTCAAAATCCGACACGGCCCGCAGACCACGCAGAATGATATTAGCATTTTTTTCCTGAACGAATTCTGCCAGCAGATTACTGAAACCGGTCACTTCCACATTGGCCAGGTGGCCCAGTGTCGTGCGTGCCAGATCCACTCTGGCTTCCAGTTCCAGCATCGGCTTTTTCTTTGGATTGTCGGCTACCGCCACAATGATGTGGTCGAACATCCGCGCAGCCCGCTCCACCAGATCGGTATGGCCGTTGGTGATGGGGTCAAACGTTCCCGGATAGACAACTGTGTTCATATCAAAACCTTATTGGACGGTAGTGAGTGCGGCGCATAGTAAACAAAACTGTGAACTCTGCCAATAAAAGCTGCTATATCACTGCATGGGGGAGTAGAAATATTGCCCTGAATCAAAGGCCCGGGCTGAATGGGAATGCGTTTCAGCCCGGGTAGTGCGGCGTCAGGCGGTACGCCGGATGCGCGCCAGCAGGGCATTGGCCTGCTTACAGGCCAGCCCGTAAATCGACAGCTGAGGATTGGCGCCGATGCTGGAAGGAAATACCGAACCATCGAACACATACAGATTATCCAGATAGTGGTAGCGTCCTTCACTGTTCACCAGACACACGTCTTTATCTTCCCCCATGGCCAGGCCACCCATGCAATGAGCCGAACCGGCGGTAAAAGCATTGGAACGGAATGCCAGCTGCGGAATCGCCGCTCTGGCTTCTTCCCAGCTCTGATACCAGGGCGCATCCACATGCGATGGGCGCACGGCTTTGGCGCCGGCGGCAAACTGAATTTCCGTCATGGTCAGCCAGGAACGTACCACGCCGTCCCACAGATAATCGTTAATTTCATGATCAATAATTGGCGAGCCGTCGTCGCTCAGCTCAATGCTGGCGCCCTGACTGTCAGGATGAAAACCATCGCGCAGCAGGGCGATGGTGGCCTGCAGGTTGGGCAGTTTATGAATATCCTCAAAATGCTGGTGGCCATGGCCGAGCAACAGCACGGAGGTTAACCCCGGGTGCAGTGGCGGTACTTCCAGTTTGTATCCCACGCGGCCGTTAACTTCCTGCCATTGATAATGATCCACATACACAGATTGCGGAGCACCGTAGTAAGGATCAATCTGCTCCTCAAATTCGGCGAAGCAGAAGGTCGTGGGATGGAAGAAAGTGCGTTTACCGATGCGCTGCTGCGGGTCGGGTGCATCAGAGCGCAACAGCAGCGCCGGTCCGTTAATCGCACCACAGGCCATTACAATATGCGGTGCTTTCACAATAATGCGCCGGCCACCGGGCTGGTAGTCCGGGGTGAGGGCGGTGACGTCCACGCCCAGAACTTTATCCCCCTCAATAATCAGGCGTTCGGCGCGGGCGCTGTATATCAGTTGTGACTGGTTATCCAGCGCTGCCGGGATGGTACTGACGAGCATGGATTGCTTGGCATTGGTGGGGCAACCTGTGCCGCAGTAACCCAGGTTCCAGCAGCCTTTGACGTTGCGTGGAATCAAATGCCAGTCAACGCCCAGCGCGGTGCAGCCTCTGGCCAGCGCCGAATTATTTTCATTGGGGGCTGTTTTCCAGTCGGAGACGTTCAGCCGCTGTTCCATGCGTTCAAACCAGGGGGCCATCTCGGCGGCAGAAAAACCTTCCAGATTAAATTCCCGTGCCCAGTAATCCAGCGTCGGTTCCGGGGTACGGAAACAGGAAGTCCAGTTAATAACCGTGGTGCCGCCGACACAACGGCCCTGCAGGATGGACATGCTGCCATCTTTGCTCATACGGCCGGCCGATTCCTGATACAGATCGTGGTAGGCCTCGCGCTCATCCATGCGGAAATCATTGGTACTTTTCAGCGGACCTTCTTCCAGCATTAACACTTTTAAACCGGCCTGACTGAGAATCTCTGCGCTGGTTCCGCCACCGGCACCGGTACCAATAATCACGACATCCGCTTCCAGCACAGTGCCGTCATCAAATTCGCTCGCAGCATGGACATTCCAGCCGTTGCTGATGCCTTCGAGAATCGGGTCAGGTATACCGGCCACGACGGGAATATCCGGCTGACGTTGTTGAGAATCTTGCATGCTTTATCTCGTTTAATTTTTATTATTGGGTGGACTCAGTACTGACCCTTTGTGTGGACGGGACCGGGGCCGGAATTTTTTGCGGCGGTCCGGGGTAACCGGAAGAGGAAAAAGTTTCCGGCTGCATGTACCAGCACATGGTCAGCAATTTACACAGCGAGCCATAGCCCATACGTTTTAATTGCAGGCTGCTGGTCTTCCAGCTGTTGAGAAAGGTTTCGATATCGCCGGCCGGTGCATCCTGCCAGCGACGCCATTGAGCGCCCATCACAAAACGTACCGGCGCCACCTGCAGGACATCCAGCAACAGCATTAACTGACTGCGGGAATATTCCTGCAGGGTACTGATCAGGCGATCGAGGGACTGCATTAACCGGGGCCGGGCCTGGTCCGCCAGTGTGCCCGGGTAAGCATCCGCCAGAATAACAGGGGCCAGCGCGGACAGGAGTTCAATATCTCCGTCCCGCAAGACTTTAAAGCCAGTGGCCGCCGGTTGTTGGCTGCAGCCGCTTAAACCGGCCACGGAACCGGCAATGGTTAAGGCTGCCGCTGAGGTTGCCCCCAGCTGCATAAATCCGCGTCTGGTTGTTTTTATGTCTGTTGTTATGTCTGTTGTTATTTTCGTTTTTATATTCATAGACGTTCTGATTCCATCAGCGGATAAACAGTTTTTTAATTAAACCCTGAACCGCATTGCCGTAAGGCGGGTAAATAAACTGTCCGCTGTTGAATTTTCCTTTACGGTGTACTGCTTTGGCTTTCGACAGTGCGATAAAACCTTCTTTACCGTGATAGTGTCCCATACCGGAAGGTCCGACGCCGCCAAATGGCATATCGTCCTGTGCAATATGCATCAGGGTGTCATTGATGCTGACACCGCCAGCGTGGGTATTCTGCAGAATTCTGGTCTGCTCATCTTTGTTGTAACTGAAAAAATACAGTGCCAGCGGACGGTCGCGATCGTTGACGTAGTCAATGGCATCATCCAGTGACTGATAAGGCACCAGCGGCAGTACCGGACCGAATAATTCTTCCTGCAGTACCTTCATATCATCGCTACCCTTTTCAATAATATGCAGCGGCATTTTTCGGGTACCGGAAAAATCTTCATCTGCCGGATTAATCCGGGTAATGTGGGCGCCTTTTTCTTCGGCATCACGGAGCCAGCTCTGCAGACGATCAAACTGACGGGCATTCACGATGGCGGTGTAATCGCTGTTGTCGCGCAGCGTCGGATACATACGGGCAAAGGTTTGCTGGTAGGTATCGATAAACTCCTGCTCTTTGCCGGCGGGCAATAACACATAGTCCGGAGCGATGCAGGTCTGACCGGCATTGAGTGATTTACCGAAGCAGATACGTTCCACCGCGTCTTTCATGCTGGTGCCGGGAGCAATAATGGCCGGGGATTTGCCGCCCAGTTCCAGCGTAACCGGGGTCAGGTTTTTGGCCGCCGCGCCCATCACGATTTTTCCCACCGCCGTGGAGCCGGTGAAAATTAAATGATCCCACGGCAGTTCCGCAAAGGCAGAGGAGACTTCGACTTCACCTTCCACCACCGCCACCTGCTCTTCGCTGAAAACGTCGGCCAGCATTTTGTGCAGCACTTTGTTGGTGGCCGGAGTAAATTCCGACATTTTGATCATGGCGCGGTTGCCGGCGCTCAGCGCTGTCGCTAACGGCAGCACTGCCAGCTGAATCGGATAGTTCCACGGCACCATAATGCCGATTACCCCTAACGGCTGGTACATCACATGGTTGTGGGACGGGGCAAATAACATACTCACATGACGGCGGGATGGTTTCATCCAGCGCTTCAGGTGTTTGACGGAATAATCGATCCCCTGGGCGCAGGTCATGATTTCAGCAATGTCTGTTTCGTCTTTCGAACGGCAGCTGAAATCCTGATTCACGGCAGACGCCAGTTCATCACGGTAGGTCAGCAACGCCTGCTTGAGGCGTTTCAGATCACGGATACGCTCTGCTGCTGTGGGCAGAGGATGCTGGCGGTAAGCCTGTTGCTGGCCGGAAAAAAGTTGCTGCATGCGCTGCAGTTCCTGATCGGGCGTCTGCAGGCTGGTGACCGTGGCGACCATAGCGGAATCCTCCTGATAGTGCCCGGCCGGGTTAGTGCGACGGGCAGATAATTGTTATTAGAGTATTTGCTCTAAACGTCGTTAGAGTGTTTACTCTAAAAGATCTGAAGTCAAGGTCAACTGTCCGGGTGCAGCAATTCCGGCCAGTCTGGCAGCACAGTGGCCCGGGACCGGCCTCAGATTTGGCCTGCAGCCGGTAAAGAACGATAATAGGTGGTTATGAATACCAGTACCGATTCCCATAAGACCCGGACCGGCACCCGGCCGCAGGGGCAGAAAAGCAGCACCCGTGAGCGCATTCTGGCGGCCAGTCTGAGCCTGTTCAATGAACAGGGAGAACGCAGTGTGAGTACCAATCATATTGCCGCTCATCTGCAGATTTCGCCGGGCAATCTGTATTACCACTTCAAGAATAAGCAGGCGATTATCTTTGCGCTGTTTGAACAGTATCAGCAACGGGTACTGGGTATCCTCGAAATTCCGGCCGGACGCACATTACAGCCACAGGATAAGCTTCATTATCTGCAGGGTGTATTCAAAGGCCTGTGGGATTACCGTTTTCTGCACCGCGATATGGAGCATCTGCTGCTGGCTGACCCTGAATTGCACCGCCATTACCGCGATTTTTTCCGCACCTGCCAGAGCCGGGTGGAAGCGATTTTCCGTGGTCTGGGCGCTGCCGGTATTCTCAATGTCAGTGAAGACGATATCAGCGGGCTGGCACTGAACACCTGGATTATTGTGACTTCCTGGTTTTCGTTTCTGCGCTGTAACCTGCTCAGTGACGAAGCCGGGACCATATCACCGGAACTGCTGCAGGGGGGCATCTATCAGGTTTTTACCCTCGAACGTCCTTACCTGACGGATGAATACCGCGACGAAATGATCGCCCTGCAGCAACGCTATATGCCGCGTCCCTCGTGGCTGGTGCATGATCCGGCTGGCGGTGAATGAAGCCGGCACTGCTGTTGATTCTGGCACTGGCGCTCAGTGCCTGTGGCCAGACACCGGAAGATCAGCTGCTGGATTATCAGCAGCGTGTTGCCCGGGTGCTGGATGAGGATATTCCTGCTGTCGGGACCCGTGCCCGGATTGAACGGATCGCCGTTACGCATTTTGCGCTGCCATTGCCGCAGCACCGCATCAATCTGCTGGAATTGCTCAGCCTTAACGATTGCCGTATTGGCCAGGCGGTGGCGCAGAAAAATTCGACCCTGGGAAAGTTAGCCGCGGCCAGTCAGAAGCTGGTGCAGGAACTCGCCATTCTGCGTGATGGCGCTGACTGTGTTGCGCAATTGCAGCCGCAGGATGCGGAACTGGCTGGGCAGCTGAACAGCGCGCTGCAGGAAAAATACGCAGCCCGTATGCGTTATTGGTGGAATGCCTGGCTGAGTGCTGACGAGTGGCAGCATTTTATCGCCACTGCGGCGCAGCCTCTGCAATGGCCAGCGGCGGATGCACCAAAGCCTGCCCATATATCACTGACCTTAAACGCACTGGACTACGCCATCCATCAGGGGGAAAACATTGCCGCCGGGCGCTTCGCCCCACCGCGTGGTATGGAACCGCAACTGCAGCAGCTGATGCTGGGCGAAACGCTGGGGCGCTGGCTGGCCAGTGAATACCTGTTGACCCGCACACTGAATCAGACCGCCGCCATCATCGAAAACCGTCTTGCCCGTAAAGTACTGTGCCCGACCGGAGAAGAGACCCCGGATGCCAGTATTCTGCACAATGTGTTTGTGAAGTATTACGCCGGTCAGGTGCAGCCATACATCAGCCGCACTGATCAGCTGGGTAACGCATTAAGGGAGCGTCTGGACAGGCTTAAGAATCTGTTAAAAGAAGAACCGCCGCAGGCATTTCAACAATGGCGCCATCAGGTCGGACAGCAACAACAGGCGTTTGTCCGGGCGAATAAACGGCATGTTACCGCCTGGCAGAAAGTTCTGCGTCAGTGCGGCCTGATGCCGGGTGCTGACGCAGATGAACGGAGAGAATAAAGACGATTACAGCTGGCGCAGAAAATCGCTGATAATATCGCGTTGGTTTGCCGTATCTTTATCGGTGCGGAAGACAATTGCATTCTCTTCGCGGCTGATACTCAGGCTGTCACCGATGCTGCAACGCACCTGGGTGATGCCGGAAACCGCTGCTTTTACCGCCTCATCGGTCTGACACAGGCTGGCCATGGTGTCCGCAACCTGGCCACAGAAACCCTGAATACTCATGCTCATCATCTGCTCATTGCTGATGGCATCCCAGTCAACAGCCGTGGTTAATGATGTGCCGCACTTTTCATTGACGTATTCGTCTTTGCCTTCCAGTTTGTCGACAGAATATTCGAGGTGGTCATCACGTTTGTATTCGGCCAACTGCGCCTGAATGCCTTCACTTTTCTGTGATTCATAAGTCATCAGCAGATCATCCACCTCACGATAACCGTCTTTATTAATGCTCAGGTGGATTTCACTGTCGTACTCACCCGGTAAATACAGTGTGTAATGATTTTTACGTTTGTAGATCACGTATCGTTTGGAGCCATCGAAGCGGATGCGGTAGGAGGTTTTTTCCCGGCCTTCATCAACGACGTCCGCCATAAAAATAATACCGTCGATATCATTGTTGACGCCGCGTACCTGTAACAGCGCTTTATCACGGTTACGCACGTCAGCAATGACCACATCGATACGGTGGCCGTCGGTCAGGTGCGTCATGTATTTATTCAGTTTAAGCGCCTGAGCAGGCAGACTGGCAGTCAGAACAAGGACTGCAGTAAATAATATTCTGAACATAAAAAATCCTCTGAAAAAAGTCAGGTGGGGCAGAGATGCAGACACAGCCACTGTGAACCGATCGCGCCTAATCGCGCCTATGGGCGGCGTTAATATAACGCCGCGGCCGTTGCTTTTCACCCGGGCTGTACTTCAAACAGAGAAAATGTGAACTCTTTTGTTTTTTTCGATTTTACCTGGCGCCAGTCAGGTGGGATCACCGGCGTCAGCCGTGTCTCATGTTCAATATAAACCAGAGCGCCGGGCAGCAGGCGCAGATTTTCGATGGCCGGATTGAGCAGGTTCTTATTAAAAGGTGGGTCAAGAAATACCAGATCAAATGGCTCGGGATTTTCTTCCATCCACACTAACGCGTCCCCGGCCCAGACCTGGGCATTGTCCGCCTGCAATAATTGCAGATTGTCTTTCAGCTGAAGGGCTGCGTTGGGGTGTTTTTCCAGAAAAATAACTTCTTTGGCACCGCGCGAAAGGGCTTCGAACCCCAGTGCACCACTGCCGGCAAAAGCATCCAGCACGCGCGCGCCTTCGACATCAAACTGTACCCAGTTAAACAGGGTTTCACGCACCCGGTCCATGGTCGGGCGCAGGCCATCCAGAAGGGGAAACTTCAACCGGCGTGAGCGCCATTCTCCACCGATGATTCGTAACTGCTGGGACGGGGCTTTACTCATTGACTGCGCTTCCGCTGTTGGCTTCCGGGTTCTCTGCTTTGACGTTTTCAGGCGCCTGAGTTCGCGTCAGACAGTTCTGCACCTGACGGACCTCTCCGGGACGGGCATCCGCCAGGGATTCATACAGCTGGCTGTAGGCCTGAAAAGGCAGGCGATGGTAGGCAAGATCGGCCTGAATGTCGATCTGGGTCTGTTCATTCTGCCAGCGGCGGCGTAACTCGCGGCTCTGCTGCAGACGCCAGACGGCCCAGGCCTGCTGCGCCGGTGGCGTGATGCCGGTCGCTGCAGGATCATCGGCCAGCTGTCCCAGCTGCTGCCAGTCTTTCCCCTGTTGCTGAGCCAGCCACAATGCCCCGGGCATATGGCTGCGGATACACTGTGGCCAGGATTCGGTGGTGGTGGCCAGAGGCTGCAATTTCTGTTCACGGATCACCAGCGCCGCCATGGCCTGTTTTTCACTGGCAGGCCAGGGGCCGCTGATAAGAAGGGCCGCCGGTTCTTCCGCCGGCGCTGTGTCCAGTGCGCGATACAGCGGAATGGTCCAGCTGGCGTTGGGCAGGGCGATCTGTTGCGTCTGTTCTGCACCGCGGATGGCCAGCGTGCCACCCTTGATGGTGCCACCGGCACGCAACAGCACAGTGACGCCTTCATTGTTGGGCCATATCTGCCATTGCGGGTCATGGAGTGGCGGCAGCGCCAGCGGTTCCAGCGGAGGTTCCTGATCCTCACCGCCTGCCAGATTCAGCCAGGTAATAACCACCAGGCAGACAAGGATAATGATGTTCAGTGATTTGCGGCTTAAGCCCTGCAGCATAGTGAGATTGTCCTGACGCGATTCCTGTCGAATGATGGTAGGATAGCCAGCGGACGCTGGCGCTGGAAAGTCTGATTGTACGATTACCGCCAGCGGCGCTAACCATTGTTACCGGATCTGACAGTCAGAGTACCCGATGTTTAATTTTTTTAAGCGCAAAAAAGACACTGAAGACAAGCAGGAAACCGGCGCAGAAGGCGTCACCGACAATACAGAACAGGGCGCTGAAGAGGCCGCGGGTGAGATCCCGGCTTCTGCTGAACAGCCGTCAGAGGCTCAGGCGGATACAGCTGAGGCGCCACAGCAAGCTGCCGCCAGCGGGGCCGAAGGGGTTGAAGAGGCTGCTGAACAACCGGCAGACACCGCAGAGACGGTCAGTCGCGTTGACGAAAGCGAAGCCGAAGCGCAGCCTGAGCTGCCGGCGGAAGGGCTGACAGCAGCTGATTCCGGGCAGCAGGCCGAACAGCAGGCAGACACTGCTGTTGCGGCTGAACAGGCGCAGCCACAGGCGAAAAAAGGCGGTTTCTTCAGCCGTATCCGGCAGGGATTAAGCAAAACCCGTGGCGGGCTGACTGATGGCCTGGCCAATCTGCTGCTGGGCAAAAAAGAAATTGATGATGATCTGCTGGAAGATCTGGAAACCCAGCTGATCATGGCTGACGTCGGGGTCGATACTACCCAGGCAATTATGCAGCGCCTGACCGACCGGGTGAGCCGCAAAGAACTGGGCGATTCCGATGCCCTGTACGACGCCTTAATCAGTGAACTGCAGGATACCCTGCGCAGCGTGCAGGCACCGCTCACTATCGACGGCAGCAAAACGCCGTATGTGATCCTGATGGTGGGCATCAACGGGGTGGGCAAAACCACCACCATCGGTAAGCTGGCCAAGCAATTTCAGAACGACGGCAAAAGCGTCATGCTGGCCGCCGGTGATACCTTCCGCGCAGCGGCGGTTGAACAGCTGCAGGTCTGGGGCGAGCGCAATAACGTACCTGTGATTGCCCAGCACACAGGTGCCGATTCCGCGTCTGTCATTTTTGATGCCGTCCAGGCTGCCAAATCCCGTCAGGCGGATATTCTTATTGCTGATACCGCCGGTCGTCTGCACAACAAAGACAACCTGATGCAGGAACTGGAAAAAGTCGTGCGGGTGATGAAAAAACTCGACGATACCGCACCGCACGAAGTGATGCTGGTGCTGGACGCCGGTACCGGTCAGAACGCAGTGAATCAGGCCAAACAATTTCAGCAGGCGGTAGGCGTCACCGGGCTGACCCTGACCAAGCTCGACGGCACCGCCAAAGGCGGCATTATTTTCTCGCTGGCGCAGCAGTTTGGTCTGCCGGTGCGTTATATCGGTGTCGGCGAAGGCATTGATGACCTGCGGACTTTCAACGCGGAAGAATTCACCAAAGCGCTGTTCCAGCGTGAAGCCGATGAGCAGTAATCAGGCCTGAACGCGGAGATAAGCAGTGACGCAGGGAAACAGCAATGTGATGGTCCGGTTCGACCGGGTGAGTAAACGCTACCCGGGCGGCAAAGAAGCGCTCAGTGGCGTCAGTTTTGATCTGCACCGGGGCGAATTTGCCTTCCTGACCGGCCACAGCGGGGCCGGTAAAAGTACCCTGCTGAAGCTGATGATGCTGATGGAGCGCGCCAGCCGCGGCCAGGTATTCGTCGACGGACTCAATCTCAATCGCCTGCGCCCCTCGCAGGTGCCTTATCTGCGCCGCAAAGTCGGCGTTGTCTTTCAGAATCACCAGCTGCTGTTTGACCGCAGCGTTTATGACAATGTCGCCCTGCCATTGCAGATCGCCGGTTACTCGCCTGCTGATGCCGGCCGCCGGGTGCGTGCGGCACTGGATTCGGTGGGCCTGCTGGGGATGGAAAAACGCAACCCGATTGAACTCTCCGGTGGTGAACAGCAGCGCGTCGGCATTGCCCGTGCGGTGGTGAATAAACCACCGCTGTTACTGGCGGATGAGCCCACCGGTAACCTCGATCCGGAGTTGTCGGCAGAAATTATGAATCTGTTTATGCGCTTCCAGCAGGTGGGCGTCAGCGTGCTGATCGCCACCCACGATATTGCGCTGGTGGAACGCCTCGGACACCGCCGTCTGATTCTCGATCATGGCCAGTTACACGAAGGCGATGTGATTGCCGGAGGCCAGTATGTCTGAGGTGCGCAGAAAGCCCGTGGCCAAAAACGCTGATAAAAAAGCGCAGGAAAAACAGAGTACTGGCGCGTCACTGCAGAAAATCGGCAGCCGTAAGCGGCTGTCGGCCTGGGGCGCGCATCATCAGCTGGTGGCCGCCGAAACCCTGCTGCGCCTGCTGAAAAACCCGCTCGCCAGCCTGCTCACCTGGATGGTGGTTGCCATCGCCCTGACCCTGCCCGGCGCGCTGTGGATGGCGCTGGATAATATGCAGCAGTTCAGCGGCCGCTTTCAGGAATCCGGGCGTATCAGTGTTTATCTGCAGCCCGGCACCGACGTGGTGCAGGGACGTGAGCTGGCGCAGCGTATTGATCGTTTACCGGGCGTGGCAGAAACCGAATTCATCGATGCCGACAGCGCACTGGATGATTTCCGTGCCAACAGTGGTCTGGAAGCGGCGCTGGATTTTTTACCGGAAAACCCGCTGCCATCCGTGATTCTGGTGGAGCCGCCGCTGCAGTTGCCACATGCCGAATTAATGAAACTGGTGGGGCAGCTGAACAATTATCAGCTGGTCGATACGGTGCAGATGGATATGGCCTGGCTGGAGCGTCTGCAGGCGATTCTGGACCTGTCGGAACGCCTGATCTGGGTGCTGGGGATTCTGCTGGCGCTGGCCATTCTGCTGGTGGTGGGCAACACCATCCGGCTGGCCATCGCCGCCCGCGTGGATGAAATCCGCGTGGTCAAACTGGTGGGCGGCACCGATGCCTGGGTGCGGCGGCCGTTTCTCTACACCGGCCTCTGGTATGGCATGGTAGGCGGCTTACTGGCCTGGTTGTTGCTCATTATCTGTTGGGCCCTGTTGCAGGGGCCGGTGGCGCAGCTGGCGGAACTCTATGGTTCCGGGTTCACTCTGAAACCTCTGTCGGCGGGCGCGGCCATGATTCTGCTGCTCGCCGCCATGATTCTGGGCTGGTTAGGCGCCTGGTGGTCCGTGAGCCGTCATCTGGGTGAAATAGAGCCCTGACAGACTGTCCGGCCGGCACTCAGCGGGCGCCGTATGGCGGCTCCGGGCTGGTGTCCTGAGTGCAAAAAATTGTTCCGCCGGCAGGTCGCAAACAGGAACTTATCCACAGGTTGGATGTCCTATAATACAGATGCTAAACTCATGGCCGATAAGGTCGGCGATGAGCTGACGGGGGCTCTGGTCCTCAAAGAATTTATTTCAGGAGTGTTCAATGAACCAAGGTTTGCAAGCCGTTAATGCTTTGACCCCAGGTGGTAATCTGGAGTCCTACATCTCGACGGTCAACGCGATTCCTGTGCTGACGCAGGAAGAAGAGCGTGAGCTGGCCGAACGACTTCATTATCACGAAGATCTGGAAGCGGCGCGTCGTCTGGTGATGTCGCACCTGCGTTTTGTTGTGCACATCGCGCGCAGTTATTCCGGTTATGGCCTGAATCAGTCGGATCTGATCCAGGAAGGTAACGTCGGCCTGATGAAAGCCGTTAAGCGCTTTAACCCGGAAGTCGGTGTGCGCCTGGTGTCCTTTGCTGTGCACTGGATCAAAGCCGAGATTCACGAGTTTATTCTGCGTAACTGGCGCATCGTCAAAGTCGCCACCACCAAAGCGCAGCGTAAGCTGTTCTTTAACCTGCGCAGCCAGAAAAAACGTCTTGGCTGGCTGAGCCAGGATGAAGCCAAATCCATCGCCGATGATCTGGGCGTGGAAACCAAGACAGTGTTTGAGATGGAAACCCGTCTCAACGCCCATGACGCCGCCTTTGATGCCGGTGCCGATGACGACGACGATACCGCCTGGCAGGCGCCGGCGGCCTATCTCGAAGACCGCAGTGCTGACCCGGCGACGCTGGTGGAAGCGGACAACTTCGAACAGGATTCCAACGATCGTCTGCTGCAGGCCATGGGTGATCTGGATGAGCGCAGCCGTGCCATCCTGCAACAGCGCTGGCTGGCCGAAGAAAAAGCCACCTTACACGAGCTGGCCGCAGTTTATCAGGTGTCGGCTGAGCGTATCCGCCAGCTGGAAAAGAACGCCATGAAAAAGCTGAAAGCAGCCATGGGCGGTGAACTGATGTCGGCCTGATACTGAGGCCACAGCAGTCTGCAGAAACCGCCGCATTGCCGGCGGTTTTTTTATGCCTGTCGTTCGCCCTCCCGGCGGCAGACAGCCTGATGCAATCCCCGTATAATGCGGGCCATTTCCGGAGAATCTGATGATGCAACAACAGCGCCTGTTACTAACGCTGCTGGCCTTTTTTACGCTCACCCTGAGTGCCTGTGGCCAGAAGGGCGATCTGTATCTGCCTGAAGACACTCCTTCCAACTCGTTTACGGAATCCCGATCCTGATGTCGATTTTTACTTATCAGAATGGCGCCCTGCACGCTGAACAGGTGTCGCTGGCGGCGCTCGCTAACGAATATGGCACACCGCTGTATGTTTATTCCCGCGCGGCACTGGAGCAGCAGTTTCATGCCTACGCCGATGCCCTGGGTGACTGGCCGCATCTGGTCTGTTATGCCGTCAAAGCCAATTCCAACCTGGCCGTCCTGAACACCCTGGCCCGTCAGGGTGCCGGGTTTGATATCGTCAGTCAGGGCGAGCTGGAACGCGTTCTGGCCGCCGGGGGCGACGCCGCTAAAGTCGTCTTCTCCGGCGTTGGCAAACAGGCCGCCGAAATGGCCCGGGCACTGGAAGCCGGAGTGTACTGCTTCAACGTGGAATCCGAAGCCGAGCTGGAGCGACTCAGTCAGGTCGCTGTGGAGCAGGGGAAAAGCGCCCATGTCTCCCTGCGGGTGAACCCGGATGTGGATGCCAAAACCCATCCTTATATTTCCACTGGTCTTAAAGAAAACAAGTTCGGCATTGATATCAATGATGCGCCGCGGGTGTATGCCCGGGCCAGCGATCTGCCGGGCCTGGAAGTGAAAGGCGTGGACTGCCATATCGGCAGCCAGCTGACCGAAATCACGCCGTTTCTTGATGCCCTTGACCGGGTGCTGGCGCTGGTGGATCAGCTCGCTCAGCAGGGCATTGAAATTGAGCATCTGGATCTGGGTGGCGGTCTCGGTGTGCAATACCGCGACGAAACCCCGACCCCGGCCGGTGACTATATTGCCGCCGTGAAAGAACGCCTGGGCGAGCGCCGCTTTAAACTGATTTTTGAACCGGGCCGCTCCATCGCCGCCAATGCCGGTGTGTTTCTTACCCGGGTGGAATATCTCAAGCTCAGCGAGCATAAGAATTTCGCCATTATTGACGGTGCCATGAACGACCTTATCCGTCCGGCGCTGTACAGTGCCTGGCAGGATATAAAACCGGTGGCCGAGCAGAGTGACGAGCCGGTACGCCATTACGATCTGGTGGGGCCGGTGTGCGAAACCGGCGATTTTCTCGGTAAAGACCGCGAACTGGCACTGAAACAGGGTGACGTGCTGGCTGTGATGTCAGCCGGTGCCTATGGTTTTGTGATGGCCTCCAATTACAATACCCGTGGTCGCGCCGCGGAAGTGATGGTGGATGGCGCCCGTGCCCAGGTGGTACGTAAGCGTGAACCGCTGGACAGCCTGTTCGCTGGTGAATCTTTATTACCAGCCGACTGAGAGCCGGGATATGTGGTTAAAATTCAGTAAAATGCACGGCTTAGGCAACGACTTTATGGTCATCGATCTGGTGACCCAGGCCGGCCATATCCGTCCGGAGCGGGTACGCGAACTGGCGGACCGCAACTTTGGCGTGGGCTTTGATCAGCTGCTGATCGTTGAGCAGCCATCCAGACCCGACGTCGATTTCCGTTACCGCATCTTCAACGCTGACGGCAGCGAGGTGGAGAACTGCGGAAATGGCGCCCGCTGTTTTGCCCGTTTTGTGTATGATCAGCGCTTAACCGGTAAGCGTGATATCCGTGTCGAAACCGCCTCCGGATTAATGGACCTTCATCTGACCGATGATCGTCAGGTGGTGGTGGATATGGGCACGCCGGTGCTGGACCCACAACTGATACCCTTTGAAGCCGCCGCCTTCAGCCCGGAATATACGGTGAATATTGAAGGCATTGGTGAGCTGCAGCTGGGCGCTGTCTCTATGGGCAACCCCCATGCGGTGATCCGCGTGGACGATGTGGACAGCGCACCGGTAGACACCTGGGGGCCGCTGATTGAGCCGCATCCGGTGTTTCCGCGTAAGGTCAATGTCGGTTTTATGCAGGTGGTGGATGAACACAATATCCGCCTGCGGGTATATGAACGCGGTGCCGGGGAAACTCTGGCCTGCGGTACCGGCGCCTGTGCTGCGGTGGTCTCCGGCCAGCTGCGCGGCTGGCTGCAGCCGGGGGTGAATGTTACGTTACCCGGCGGTGAGCTGTTTATTGAATGGGATGGAGAATCCAGCGTTAAAATGACGGGACCAGCCGTGACCGTTTTTGAAGGCCGGATGAATATCTGAAGCGAGCGACCGCCGGCTGACATCAGCAGCGGTAAGACAGAAATAACAGAAGGAAAACCAATGAGCCAGCAGCCACGCCTGACCGACGCCGATGTGATGCAGTATCTGCAGGATCACCCGGACTTTTTTATCGGCAAAGACGATCTGCTGGCTGATCTGCGCGTGCCGCACAACAGTGGCCAGGCCACCAGTCTGGTGGAGCGCCAGCTGTCTGTGCATCGTGAACGCAATGTGGAACTGCGCCAGCGCCTGTCTGACCTGCTGGAAAATGCCCGCCGTAATGATCAGCTGTTTGAGAAAAGTCGCCGTCTGGTGCTGGCGCTGGTCGAAGCTGAAAACTGGCTGGCGGTTCAGGCCGCGCTGGATGACTCGCTGCGCAAAGATTTCAATGTTGACGCCTGGGCGCTGCTGCACTTTACCGAACGCAATCTGGATGAACCCCTGATAGCCATCCGCAGCGCTGAAACCCAGCGCCAGATTCACCGTATGTTCAAAGGTCACCGTGCGGTGTGTGGCCAGCTTGACCCCACCGAAATCGCTCTGCTGCTGGCCAGCCCGCAGACCGAGTGCCGCTCCGTCGCCGCCGCTCAGGTGCGCGGGCAGGGCAATATTGGCGCTTTGGTGGTGGCCAGCGAAGACCCGGGCTACTACCGCAGCTCCATGGATACTCTGTTTCTGGACTATATCGCTGATATTCTGGCGCTGCGTCTGCCACAGATTCCGGTGGCCTGATTATGGCCATCCGTCTGCTGACTTTCGACCTGGATAATACCCTGTGGGACACCGACCCGGTGATCGCGCGGGCAGAGAAACTGACCCATGACTGGGTGTGCAGCAATGTGCCGCAGGCAGCGTCGTTATACTCCCTCGATGCGCTGCTGGAATACCGTAACCAGATTGCTGCCAGCTACCCTGAACTGAGGTTCCGGGTGTCGGAATTACGCCGTGAAGTCATGCTGCGTGTCTTTCTGCAAGCCGGCATTGAGCGTGCACAGGCGCAGCAGCTGGCGCAGGAATCCTTTGATGTGTTCTATCGTGCGCGCAGTGAAATCACCCTGTTTGAGGGCGCTGAAGCCATTCTGCAGCAGCTGGGTGAAGATTATCCGCTGATGGCGCTGACCAATGGCAATGCCGACCTCGGGCTGATCGGTATTCAGGATCTGTTCAGTGCACACTTCAATGCCGAACAGGTGGGTGCTCCCAAACCCCAGCCGGATCTGTTCGAAGCTGCCCTGCAAGCGTCCGGGGTGGAAGCCCATGAATGCATTCATATCGGTGATCATCAGGAGCAGGATGTGGTGGCAGCGGCGCGTCTGGGGATAAACACCATCTGGGTGAATCTGGCCGATTCAGCCTGGGCCGAAACCGATGCTCAGCCCGATCAGGAAATCACTCATCTGTCGCAATTGCCGGCGGCGGTGCGGGCAATTGCTCAGGCTCAGTCAGACTGAGGCCATCAATAAAGGTGCCGTTCCAGGATTTATTGCCCGCCGGGTTGAGGGATATCTGTACCGATTCCAGTGGCGGCAGCGGATCATTGTAAAACGTCTGCCAGTCGTCACTGAGATCACGGCTCACTTCATACCAGTGCTCTGCCCTGGCTTCCTCGCCGGTCACCACCAGTAAGTGTTCAAAATCGGACACCGTATCCTGTTCTCCCGCCTTACGGCTGCTGTCCCACAAGTAATGTAATACCCGCTCAGGCCATTCATCGGTGTCATGAAAATTCAGTGTGATGAGGATCATAGGGCCGGGATCGGCAAAGCGGTCCGCGCTCCAGTGCCAGCTCAGCAAGGGTGCCTGCAGCGGCAGATCCAGATCGCGGCTGAGCGAGGCATAGCCTCCCTCGGCGGCAATGCGTATCACGGGCCCCAGCATGACGTCATACTGAGCTTCCAGTTCGCACTGATCGCAGTAAGAAGACCACTGGTTCAGTTCGGCCGGTGCCAAAACCTCGGTGGCCCGGGCGTCCGGCGCGGTGGTCAGCAGCCAGAGCAGGGCAGTAATGATCAGAGTGGTTGCGGCCGGAATTGCGTGCATACGTCGACGTGACTTTTTTGAATAGATATACATCAGGGCATCCTTGCCAGAGGGTGAGAGAATATCAGGCAGTGATGCTGAGGGTTAGCGGAATTTACCGCGATTGCTGCCTTTAGCGGAAAAATACAAAAAAAAGGCCCGACACTGGACAACCAGCCGGGCCACTTGGCGGTAACGGAAGCGCTTCCGTACCTTAATGTCAGACAGCTTAGCCGATCAGATCGGGCGACTGCCGTAATTTGTCTGAGGCTTGCGAGGGGGGTCCGCCATGACGTTATCGTCGATTTTCTGGATATTGCCACCCCGTGAGAGGAAGGCTTCGACCTCGGCGGCCATGCTTTCTCTCAGCTTGTTGCGTGCCTCCAGCGAGGTGTGGCTGATGTCGGCTGCCACCATATCCTCATCTTTGCTGTTGTCGTCATTGTTGTCGCTGTTATCGTTGGCCGATTCGTTATCGCTCCCGTTCTGGAGCTGCTCGTCCATTTCCAGATCTTCATCAGTCATTATTGTTCTCCACCGGTATTACTGACCGCAGTTATCGCTTTTGTCTGTGGTTGAGTGTGTCCACCGCAACCGTTTGGCATAACTTATAGTCGAGCTGGAGCGGGCTGCCACACGCGGATAAAAATTTTTACGAAACAGGAGAGATTGGCGGCAAACAGGCGGTTTTCCGGCGTGGCGGCTGGTGGTGAACGTCTGAAAGCTAACGAGCAGTCGTTCAGAATATACAAAGCTGCACGCGCTGCAGGCACAAAAAAACCGCAGGTGGGGTTTATCCACATGCGGTTTCCCGGTCAGACGTGCGCGGCTGGTGTGTCAGTCGCGGCCTGACATATATTTGATGGCTGCCAGCAGTTCATCATCAGAACAGTCAGCGCAGGTGCCTTTTGGCGGCATGGAGTTGATGCCGTTGATGGCGTTCTGCAGGGTTTCATCCATGCCTTTGGCCAGACGCTCATCCCAGGCAGCGGTATCACCGGTTTTCGGAGAACCCATCAGGCCGGTTCCGTGACATGCCGTACAGGCAGAGTTATAAACTTCTTCGCCGGAACGGGGTTCCGCTGAAGCCGCAACGGCAGCGCCGCCACAGTCTGCGCCAACACAAACTTCGCCGACCGGCTTGATGCGTTCAGCGATTTTCTCAGCATCGGCATCAGTTGCAGCATGGGCCTGTGCCATGATCAGGGTGGCAGCGGCCAGAATCAGTGCTTTCAGTTGTTTCACTTGAGGGTCCTCTCTAATCGGAGTTCACGGCTTACTTTCCGGGGTCACGGCTTACCGTTATTAAAATCGCCGGGCATTATAGCGGCATTTTGTAGGGGTTTAAATTAAAACCCATGACACGCCTCAAAAAAGCACCCACATCCTGAGCATTAACTTTCGCGGAAGTAATACTCCAGAATTTCCGCGTAGCGGCCGCTTGTCTTCAGTTGTTCCAGACCGGCATCAAAGTCATTGCGCAGGGCCTCCTTATTAAAGGCCACCTTGTAGTTAGTGGGCGGAAACAGCGCAAACTGGGTGACGGCGCGGCGGACATTGGCGCCCTTCTGCTGCCGGCGGTACCAGTTGAAGATGTTTTTATCCGATACCACCACATCCACCCGCTCTTTGAACAGCATGCTCACCTGGCTTTTCTGGCGCGAGGTTTCACCGTAACGCGGGTTTTCTTCCGCCATGCGGGCGTACTCATCGCCCAGGTATTTGCTGGCATCCTGAAAGCCCAGCACCCAGTATTTGCCGAGGTCTTCGACGCTGCTGACGTCGATATTACGGTCCGTCAGACTGACCGCCACATTCTGATAAACCATATGCACGCCGGAATAAAACAGCGAGGCCGCGCCGGAGTCCTCGTTCAGTGTCATGGAAGCGTCCACCTCGCCGTCCACTACCAGGGGCACCACTTTACGGAAGGGCACGTACACAGGTTTCAGGGTATGGCCTTTCACCGCCAGCGCTTCACGCACCACGTCCAGCTCGGCCCCGCGGTTTTCATCGGCCAGTACATAAGGAGGCAGCGCAAGGCCCACCGCCACCGTCACAGTGTCGGCGTGGCACGGCGCCAGGGCCAGCACAGCAGTCAGCAGCACACAGAGTTTGTTCATCATCAGTCACCTTCAGGTCGGATTCGCTATGAGTTTGCGCTGCAGTCTAAAAGTTGACCGATCAGTCCAGAATACGGAAATGTCCGTTTTATCAGATTGCTGTGGTCAGGTTTTTGAGCCCTGGCGCAACCTGCCACTGTCTCAGGCCGTCTGTGGTGCGGTTTAGTGATAAATTCGTAGTTTTTACGGGCACAGGTGCTGTGTCTGAGAATATTTGACCTTCTGGTCAAAGTTTTCCCGGCGCAGGCTGACAGTGACTTTCTGCTGTGCCTGCGTTCCGTTTGCGCAGGTGATTAAAAAGACGGATGGAACGCTCTTTTAACCATGCTTTTCTTATTGCTTTCGTGGTCCCTGCCGGTAGAGTGTCAAATCAAGACTCACCGCTGGCAGGGAACCCAATGAAACCGCTCCTTACCCTTATAATGCTGCTTCCGCTCGGCGCCTGTACCGTTAAACTGGCCGCCCCGGAAGACCCGATAGTGATCAACCTCAACGTTAAGATCGAACATGAGATCCGGGTCAAAGTGGAAAAAGAACTGGAAAATCTGTTTGAAGAAAATGACGAGCTGTTCTGAGCGCAGGTCTGCACAATTGGAGATAATTATGAAACGAATCACGCTGACTCTGATGGCTTTGCTGGTATCGTTCGCCAGCTGGGCAATGGACCTCGACAGCGCCAAAGAGATGGGCCTGGTCGGTGAAGGCATCAATGGCTATTTAGCCCCGGTGGTTGCCGGTAACACGGAAGCGGCGGCGCTGGTGGCTGAAATCAACAGCAAGCGCAAAGCCAAATATATGGAAATTGCGGCCAAGCAGAATACTGAACTGGCCAATATTGAAAAAATTGCAGGCGAAAAACTGACACAGAAAGCTGCCGCCAATGGCGAGTACTATCAGAACGCCGCAGGAAACTGGACCCGTTAAGGATTTACATTATGGAAACATCCACCATCGTTATTCTGGTTGTGATTGGTCTGCTGGTGGTTTACGCCATCAGCATCTACAACAAGCTGGTAACACTGAAAAACCGCTACGAAAACGGATTCGCGCAGATTGAAGTGCAGCTGAAACGCCGTTATGACCTGATTCCTAATCTGGTGGAAACCGCCAAAGGGTATCTCAAGCACGAACGCGAGACCCTGGAAGCCGTTATCTCGGCCCGTAACGAAGCCGCCGCTGGTCTGAAAGCCGCCGCCGGCAGCCCGGGCTCTGAATCGGCCATGAAGCAGCTGGCCGGAGCCGAAGGTCATCTGGCCGGTGCGCTGGGCCGGTTAAATGTGGTGATGGAAGCCTACCCGGATCTGAAAGCCAACCAGAACATGATGCAGGTATCCGAAGAACTGACGACCACCGAGAACAAAGTGGCGTTTGCCCGTCAGGCGTTTAACGATGCGGTGACGGCTTACAATACCTACCGTCAGTCATTCCCGCCGGTGGTACTGGCCGGTGCTTTTGGTCATCCGACCGATGCCACACTGCTGGAGTTTGAAGACAGTGCCCAGATTCAGGCGGCACCGAAAGTCAGCTTCTGAACCTGAGTGCCGGGCAGAACCTCTGCCCGGCAACGCTTGCGGAACACACCATGGATTTTTTTGCTCATCAGGATCAGGCGCGTAAACGCACTGGTCAGCTGGTTTTACTCTTTGCCGGTGCGGTCATCACCCTGATTGTCCTTCTTAACCTGTTGCTCGCTGCCGTATTGTGGGGTGCGGATGAGCATATGGCCGGCACCTACACAGATACGGTTTATCTGGCCGACGATCCCACCACTGGCATGCCGGTGAAACCCACCCTGTTTGATTATATGACGCTGGAGCAGTGGCTGTTGATCACGCTGGGCGTGGTGGCGGTGGTACTGGGTGCCAGTGGCGTTAAGTGGATGATGCTGCGCGGCGGGGGGCGTAAAGTGGCGGAATCCCTTGGCGGACAGCTGCTGTTGCCCCAGACGCGGGATTTTTATGAACGCCGGTTGCTCAATGTGGTGGAAGAAATGGCCATTGCCTCCGGTATGCCGGTACCACCGGTGTATGTACTGGAAGACGACAGCATCAATGCCTTTGCCGCCGGCTATCAGCCGTCCGATGCGGTTATTGGCGTCACCCGGGGCTGCATGACCAAGCTCAGCCGCGATCAGTTACAGGGCGTGCTGGCCCATGAATTCAGTCATATATTCAACGGTGATATGCGCCTCAACATCCGCCTTATGGCGGTGCTGTTCGGTATTCTGTTTATCGGCATGATCGGTCGTTTTATGCTCGAAGCCGCCGGGCGCGGCGCCCGGGTCCGCAGCAATAACCGGGATAACAGTGCCGCTGCTTTTCTGGCGCTGGGATTTGGTCTGCTGGTGATTGGTTATTGCGGCGTGTTCTTCGGCAATCTGATTAAAGCGGCGGTATCCCGCCAGCGCGAATATCTGGCTGATGCCTCAGCGGTCCAGTTTACCCGTGATCCGGAAAGCATCGGCGGTGCCCTGAAAGTGATTGGCTATGGCGCAGGTTCAGAAATCAGCAGCCCGGAGCGGGAAGAAACCGCGCATATGTTTTTCGGCCAGGCGATGAATTTCCGCATGCGCATGTTTGCTACTCATCCGGCGCTGGAAGATCGTATCCGTCGCGTGGAACCGAACTGGGATGGCAAGTATCTGCCACCACAGGAACGCCAGCAGGCTGAAGAAGATGATCCGCAGATTGCCGCACAGTCAGATTCTTCGGCGGCGGCTTCTGTATCCATGCTGGCCGGAATGGCGCTGGCGGGGGCAGACAGTCAGGCACCATCTCAACCACAGTCGCAGCCGGCAGAATCCGCCATTGAATACACCCCGGAATACACCCCGACACCGGCAGGGGCAGGTATCAGTGCTGATCAGGAGGATGCAGCATCCCGCTTACAGGGCAAACGTCAGCTGCTGACCGATGCCGCGCGCGAAACTTATACCGCACGCGCGTTGCTGGTGGCCCTGCTGATGGCGCCGCCGGAGCGTTTTGTGCACCAGCAGCAGCTGGATATGGTGCAGGCAGAACAGGGCGTGGATTTCCTCAAGCAGGTGTTGCGCCTGTTGCCGGTGCTGAATGATCTGCCGGCTGAGGAACGCTTACCTCTGGTTGAGCGCTCGATTCCGGCGCTGAAGCAATTGTCACTCAGTCAGTATCAGAGTTACCGCCAGCTGCTGGTTAAGCTGGCCAAAGCCGATGGCGAAATCGATATCTTCGAATGGTGTCTGTACCGCCTGGTGCTGCAGTATCTGAACCCTCACTTTGAGCTGGTACAGCCGGTCAAGGCGAAACACGCAAAACCGGAGAATGTGGCAAAAGAAATGTCTGTGGTGCTGTCATCGCTGGCCTGGTATGGCCATGACAACGGCGATGATGCCCGCGCCGCATTGCAGGCCGCCGCGGCTGCCGGTGGCTTCAGCGGGGTGGAACTGCAGGCGCAGGAAACCAGTCTGAAACCACTCAACCAGGCACTGGCCAAACTGACCGAAGCCTATCCGCACGTTAAGGGCCGCTTTGTGAAAGCCATGAAAGTCTGCATGGATTATGACGGCAGGCAGCGCGCGGTGGAGCTCGATCTGGTGCGCACCATCGCGGCGATCCTGGAAGTGCCTGTGGTACTGGCGTCAGCGGAACACTGAACGGCGCTGCCGCTGTGACCTGAAAGTCACGGCGGCAGGTCATCGCGATAGCGAACGTCTGTGATACAATCGCGCAAAATCTTGCCTGCCCGTTCCGGGAGGCTTATCAAACCGCCCGCCGCAGTACGAGGCGGTGTCCAATAAGACATCCTGCATACACCTTGAATAATAAAGCCGCGCAACCGGATGCGGGGTTTTGATGACTTTGCTTGTCAGGGATAGCTGAACGCAAAACAGGAGCAGACGATGTTGCAGCCTCAGCTGACATCCGCCCAGCGGCGCATTTACAACGCAGCGATTTATCTGTTTGCCGAAAAAGGCTCAACGCAGGTGACAGTCAGCGAACTGGCAGACACCGCCGGCGTCGCCCGCGGCACCATCTACAACCACGTGGATTCTGTGCAGACTCTGTTCGAGGATGTGGCCGTCCATCTGGCCAATGAAATGAACCAGCGCATTCTCAGTGCGCTGCGTCAGCAGCAGGACCCGGCGCTGAAACTGGCCACCGGCGTTCGCCATTACATCCGCCGGGCGCATGAAGAACCGGCCTGGGGTAATTTTATCAGCCGTTTTGGCTTCAGCAGTGCGGCCCTGCGCCGGCTGGGCTCGGGGGCACCGGTACAGATTCTGATGGATGGTGTGCAGAGTGGTCAGTACCGTATCCGTGCCGATCAGTTATCCGCGGTGATCACCATGATCGGCAGTTCCGTACTGGGGGCGATTTATCTGGTGCGCGAAGGTCTGCGCACCTGGCGTGATGCCGGTACCGACTGCGCAGAACTGCTGCTGCGCGCGCTGGGTGTGTCTGAAGAACAGGCCCGTGCACTGGCGACCGCCGAATTGCTGCCGTTACCGGAACCGCGGCTGGCGGGTTAACCGTCAGGCCAGAATCAGCGTCAGCCCCAGCACCGCTGGTGTCAGCAGATTGGCTACCACATTGGCCGCCATAAACTGTGGCTGCTGGCCGATATCAGCGCCCATTTTCACGGCGCCACGCCATGCCATCACGCCCGGCAGCAGAGCGATCAGCGCCAGCAGCGACCAGCGCGGAAACCAGCCCGCGACCACTCCCAGAACCAGCACCACCGCCACCGCCAGCAGATTCAGTGCAAACACATGAGTGCTGTTCTTCACGCCGTAAGCAATGGGGAAATGGCGCCGGCCACCGGCACGGTCCGCTTCAATATCCGGGTACTGGTTGAGCAGCAGCAGGTTATTGACCAGAAAGAAAGGTACCAGCGCGGCCAGCCATAACGTCGGGCTGTCGGACGCACCAAGGGCATAACCGGTTCCGGCCACCATCGCCAGACCAAAGCCAAAACCCGGGGCAATCAGACACAGCCAGGGGCTGCGGTGAATATGGCGGGTGTAAGCAACAATAATAATGACGCCGGCCAGCCCCAGCGGCAGCAGACCGTATTCCCCCTGCAAGAGAAAATACAGTCCCACCAGTATGGTGATGGCCAGCGTCACTATGCCCAGCATTAACACGCCGGACGCTTCGTGCGGATGTTCAGGCAAACCACCACTACCGCCACTGAACGGCGTGCGCCGGGTATGCAGATCGATACCGCTGCGGAAATCGAGATATTCATTCAACGCATTCACACTGATATGGGCGCTCAGTGCACCGAGCAGCACCAGCAGAAGATCGGCCACACTGACATGGCCGCCCTGAGCCACCACCGCGCCAACACCGGCCAGCACGCACATCGGAGTAAGAATCAGAAACGGGCCACGGGCGGACTGAATAACGGCTTGCATGATGACTTCCTTTTAATGCGATCAGTTAATGCGTTCAGTTAATGCGATCTGTGACGGCACTCTGTCGTGGCAGAGCTTATACCAAGCTTAGTAGCGGGATATGACAGCTGTCTACACAAGCGCTGAACAAGCGCCGGGAATGTGACTTGAGATAAAAAGTGAATCGTGATTCACTTGTTTAAACATCACGCGCAGGAACCCTGATGGCTTACCGTGAAACCGACCATACACGGGCGAAAAAATCCCATACCCGGCAACGGCTGCTGAAGGCTGCCCGCGATCTGGTGGCGGAAAGCGGTTTTGCCGCCGCCACGGCAGCTGCGGTGGCGCAGCGGTCCGGCGTGGCGGCAGGCAGTATTTATCGCCACTTCCCGAACAAAGCAGAGCTGGTGGCGGAAGTCTTCCGTTATGCCACCGAGCACGAAGTCGCCAACGTACTGGCCGCCAGTGTGTCGCTGACAAACGGGGAACCCTGTGCCGCGCGCGTCAGCCGCGCCGTTAATATTTTTGCCCAGCGTGCGTTACAGGGGCCCCGGCTGGCCTACGCTCTGATTGCAGAGCCGGTTGATCCGCGGGTGGAGCAGGAACGTCTCAAATATCGTCTGGCCTACGCTGATATTTTTGAAGACCTGATTGAAGAAGGCATGGCGGGCGGTGAGTTTGCCGCGCAGGATGCCAGCATCAGTGCAGCAGCCATGGTCGGCTTACTGGCCGAGGCACTGATCGGTCCGTTGCATCCGTTACGCACAGTCAGCACGGATAGCGCCGCTGTGATGACGGAAAAACAGCAGCAGCTATTAATTTCACAGATTACCGCATTGTGTCTGCGCGCTTTAGGCGCAGACCAGGCAGACAGCCCGCAGAACGCGGCACAACCCGGAACGGCAGCAACAGAATAAAACGGAGGCAGGCGATGAATAAACACACCGAATTTACCCCGCTGGACTATCAGCAGTTTGATTGTCAGCAGCACAAATCTCAGGCTGAAACCCACCCGGTCTTTAACCAGCCAACGGCGCTGGAAAATTTTAATACCTATACCAGTGATGTGGCGCTGCAATATTGGGTGAAAGCTTACGACGGTGACTGGGCAGAAGATAAATTAATTGCCTATGGCCAGCGTTGCGGTGGTGATCTGATCGAAGCCGGGTTTCAGGCCAATGAAAATAAGCCGGTGTTTTATCCCCATGACCGCTTTGGTCAGCGTATTGATCTGGCCAAATTTCATCCGGCGTATCACGAATTAATGCGCACTGCGATTGAAGCAGAAATGCACTCGTTACCATGGACCAGCAATAAAAAAGGGGCTCACGTCGCCCGTGCCGGCATCGTTTATCAGCACATGAATGCCGACGCCGGTTCCGGTTGTCCGTTAACCATGACCTTCGCAGCCGTACCGGCATTACAGCATGCGCCGTCCGTGGCGAAAGAATGGCTGCCCAAAATAATGGCGCCGCATTATGACGAGCGGAATGTGCCTTATTTTGAAAAACAGGGCGTCACCATTGGCATGGCCATGACAGAAAAACAGGGCGGTTCTGATGTGCGTGCCAACACCAGTCGCGCTTATCCGCTGACAGAAAAGACCGGCAATGGTGCTGAGTACGAAATCGTCGGTCATAAATGGTTCTGTTCCGCACCCATGTGCGATGCTTTTCTGATTCTGGCTCATACCGATAAAGGTCTGAGTTGTTTTCTGTTGCCACGCTGGCGCCCGGACGGCAGTAAAAACCAGATGTATGTGCAGCGCTTAAAAGACAAGCTGGGCAATATCTCCAATGCCTCATCGGAGGTGGAATACCGGGGTGCTTTCGCCTGGATGGTGGGCGATGAAGGACGTGGCGTACGCACCATTATTGAAATGGTGTCCATGACCCGGTTTGACTGCATGATAGGTTCATCGGCACTGATGCGCGGCGCTCTGGCCCAGGCCATTCACCATACGGCCGGGCGTGAGGCATTTGGCAATAATCTGCACCAACAGCCATTAATGCAGAATGTGCTGGCCGATCTGGCGATTGAAAGCGAAGCAGCACTGGCCATTACCATGCGCGTCGGTTATGCCCTGGACAACCTGGAAGACGAGCACGAAAACCTCTTTGCCCGGCTGGCCACCGCAGTGGGTAAATACTGGATCTGCAAACGTGCCCCGCATTTTTCTTATGAAGCCATGGAATGCATTGGCGGTGTTGGCTATGTGGAAGACAACATATTGCCGCGTATTTATCGTGAAGCGCCGGTGAACGCCATCTGGGAAGGTTCCGGTAACGTACAGTGTCTGGATGTTCTGCGGGCGATGAGCAAAGAACCCAAAGTGGTGGATGCTTTCTTCGCTGAATTGCAGAAAGGCTGTGGTAGCTATGACGCCTACGATCAGTTCCTGCAGGATCTGCAGGGCGAATTCAGAGACCGTGAAACACTGGAATACCGCTCGCGCAGCGTGGTCGATAAACTGGCCGTTGCACTGCAGGCCAGCGTACTGATCCAGAAAGGTGACGAGCTGATCGCGGATGCTTTTGTTCGTTCGCGGATCGTACGTAACGGCGCTTTCAACTATGGCACCCTGGAAGCCGGTATCGATTGTGAAGCAATTATGAAACGGGCGCAGCCAGCCGTTGTATAACTCAGATGGCATCATCAAGATGTCATCACCAGAATCATATAACGGATACGGCATAGCTTTCTTTGACGGGAAGCTATGACCTGAGGCTTTGACAGGAATTTGTGACAGAACCCCAGGGCGGGCGTAAAAATAACAATACAGTCTCTGGTTAGCTGATGGCTTCAGGATAATCAGGCCGGATTGGCTGTTTTCATGAATACGCTTAATCAATCCCCCGGCAATGCCAGCATTGCCGGGGGATTTTTTCTGTGTAACAGACTTATCCTTATTTGCGCTTAATAAGTTTGCTATCGTTCGGTCTGATTTTTAACCCTACTGATGGCAGCCCTATGTTAAAACGCAGTTCCTGTAATTCTTTGTTACTCGCCGCCGCATTAACCGCAGTGTACTGCCAGCCGGTGTTGGCAGCACCGCCCTCGGGCACGCTGAACTACACCTACTTTACGCCGGCTAATGTTGAAGACGGCCCGGATTCTGAAGTCACTCAGCAGGATCTGCGACTGACCCTGCCGGCCGGTTTTTATGGCAAACCGGAAGACGGAGCGGTGATCATTAAAGTGAACCTCGCCGAGCGTCAGTTTTCCATGAATCACAGCGGTCGTTCGGATGAGGTGTTACGCGTTTATGACATTTCTGTGCCGGTACGCTATATGAAAAAACTGAATGATGAACGCAGCTTTTCGGCGGGCGTGATTCCTTCGCTTAATTCGTCCATGGAACATCTGCAAAGTGACGATTTTACCTTCAGTGCATACGGGCAACACAGCTGGAAGCTGGAAAATCATAATTACAGTCTGGGGTTATTGTATGGCCGCCTGTTAGGTGCGGACCGCCTGATTCCGATTGGTGGTTACAGTTATACCGGTAAAGAAAATCTGGAATTAACGTTGGGCTTCCCGGCCACTGGTGTGCGTTATTATCCGCAGAAAAGTTACAGCTATTTTGCCGGATTTTTTCCGTACGGAGGCAGCTGGCATGTTTATGACGACGGTGACAGCGACCGCGATTATTATCTGCGCCAGACCGGGTACCGTTTTGGCGGCGGCGTTACTTTTGATATTGGCGGCCCGTGGCAGCTGCAGTTTGAGGCCGGTCAGCAGTTTGCACAGCAATTGGAAATTGATGAAAGTGACGGCTTCGACAGCGAGATTGATATCGAGAATTCAACCTATGTGGGGATTTCGCTGAATCTTAAAGCACCGTCTCCCGGTGATAATAAATAGTCCAGCTTTTGAAATAAGCCGCCAGGAAAATAAAACCGGTCAATCAGATTATATACTGTCTGTTTGACCGGTTTTATTGGTACAGCATTATTGGCGGTTAATCCGCGATAACAGGAGAAGCGGGCGCCGCCTCTTCAGCTTCAGCATCGCTGGCTTCTGTGCTGCTCACATCATCCATGCTTTCATCCGCTGGTGCTTCCTCAGCACTGTCTGACGCTTCCATTACTTCGTCACTGTCTGCACTATCCACTGCAGTATCCGGGTCTGTGCTTTGCTCATCGGCGGTCTGTACAGATTCGTCGATGGTCTGTTGCATATCGTCGGACATTTCGGTTTCACATTCCCAGCCCCAGCCGCGTTGTTTTTCAACAAAATCGGCGGCTTTTTCTTCGCAGTAACCGGCCATATTACTGGCGCTCCACAGCGTCTGGGTGCCTTCCGCTTTGGTGTACTGCACTTCACAGGGCACGACACCTTCGCCGGTATAAACCACTTCAATAATGCGTGTCTGTTCGCCGTGAGTACAGGTTGTTTTCATGCCTGCCTGTACGGCCGGTGCTGCAAGCAGAACCGCAGTCGCTAACATCAATGTTTTCATTTTACGTCTTCCTTCTGGCGTATGTTCCGGGCTGTCCCCGGAATGGGTAACAGCATCCCGGTTATCTTTCACACATATGTCATTAAGCGCAAGGGCAGGGGTCAATCAGGCGCGGATTGCTGTGTGACCTGCTTCGCAATTGCATCCAGTTCTGCCGCCAGGCGCATGCCTGCCAGTTGCAGACGTTGTCTGAGCAAGGGTGCAAAGCGCTGCTGATATTCTTCTCCCACCTTTTTATGCTGACGGTAGTCCTGGTATATCCGGCGGGTCAGCTGCAGGGATTCGGTGGCCCAGTCGGCCGCGCTTCCCCGTAATCTTGAGGCTGGCAGCGGCGCCTGTAGCCACTCATCCAGCAGGCCGCTGATGCTGTACATGCCCAGCAGTTGCCCATCCCACACCCGGTGCAGATTGGTCCACTTTCCATGCAGGCGGATTTTGGCGCGGTTGCCTCCGCGGTCATCGGCATAACTGACGTGCAGTGGCTGATGCAGGTCGGCAATAAAATGACTGAAAAAGAGCAGCGCCTGCCAGTCGTGGGGCTGGCTCAGTAAGCGTTGTTTCATGGTGGCGGCAGCGGACAGTACACAGCCTTTCTGCGGGCAGTCGCTGAGGCTTACCCGGGCAGCGCTGGCCGGCACATTAATGTAATGCCAGGGGCCGGTATGTTTAAACTCACGCTGATCGCGGGCTTTGTCCGGCCAGGGGCAGGCGGCGTTAAACCTGTGATAGGGACTGTCGGCCAGTGTTTCTCTGATCCAGCTGCGGGTTTCCTGTGCCATCAGCTGCCAGGCCAGTTCACAGGCAGCGATATGGCCGCGTGCTTCAAACGCCTGCGCCTGAGGGGCGCTGAACATGGCCAGCTGGACGATCAGAATAAGGGCCAGAGAATGACGGACGCGAAGTTGCTGCAGTCGTTGTTGCATAAGCCGGTGTCGCCTGCGTGATTAGCTCATCATCCGCTTATGCTGCCCGTGTTTGCGCTGATACTCAATGTCGGGACGCAACGCCCGGGATGCTCTGTTTGCAGGGGGCGACTGCCGGATCGCTGTGAGCGCGACCCGGCAACTGCTTATTCACTCATGGTCAGTTCCATACCGGCGATCAGAGCATCCACATCCGGTTTGCGGCCGTTAATGTCTGTGATGCCCTGCAGCCAGTCTTTGACCTGTTGCGGATTGTCGTGCATCCACATCCGCACGGCACGATCCACCGGCACAAAGCCATTGGTGGTGTGATCCATAATGGATTCTTCCATGGGGGCGGTGAAGGTCAGGTTGGTGAAAAAGCGTTTCAGGTTGGGGCACTGGTCGACAAATTCACGCCGTGCGGTGGTGTTGACGGTAGCGTGACCATAATCCGGACCAAAATAATCATCGCCGCCGGCGAGGTAACGGATATCGTAATTCTGGTTCATCGGGTGAGGCAGCCAGCCGAGAATAACCACGGCTTCCTTGCGCCGGCTGCGGCCGCGCAGCTGCGCCAGCATCAGGCGTTCAGAGGTTTCGATCAGTTTAAAATCTTTCAGGCCAAAGGCATTTTTGTTAATCATATCCAGAATGGCCGCATTACCGCTGCTGCCTTTTTCCAGGCCATAAATGCGGTTTTCCAACTGTGGTCCAAAACGCACAATATCGGCAAAATTCTGCAGGCCTTCGTCGTACAGATACGTCGGCACTGCCAGTGTCCAGCGCGCGTTCTGCAGGTTATCGGTGAGCAGCACAACCGTATCATTGGCAAAATACGGGCGCGCGGTACTGCTCATGGCCGGTGTCCAGTATCCGAGAAAAACATCCACCTGCGCGTCTCCCATACGGGCGAAAATTTCCGGCATTGAAGGCTGCTCATTCAGGTTAACCTCATACCCCAGGCGGATCAGCAATTGTTCTGCAATACCGTTAGCAACGTGCAGGTCGGTCCAGTCAACCACGCCGATATTGACTGTGTGACAGGCTTCCGGCGATGGGGCTGCCTGGGTGTTTAAGGCCAGAATCAGTAAAATACTGTGCAGAAAAATCTTCATTGCTGCTCCGCAATTTATCAATAATAAAATCGTCAGTTTATTCAGAGCGGCAGGGATAAACACCTCCCCTTAATAGGCACCCCTTTGTAGGTATCGGCATAACTACAGAGAAGTTATCGGGAATTATTCAATACCTGCAAGAACGTGAAATGCCTTTAAATACAGGTTAAACGGTACAGGTGTACACAAAAAATCCGCTACTGAAATCGTTAATTTATTGTACGGATAATGAAAATTTAAGATGTGTTGAGAGTTCACAAATAATGATAAATAACAGCAAGGTAAGGCTATTTTAATGGGGGTTATTATTGGTTTTTTATGTTGTCGAAATTGGTTCGTATGTTTCGTTTTAATGGTAATAAAAACCGGATTTAAATCCGGCACGAATGTACATAATTATTTCCACATGATTGTTTTCCGCAAGGGTAATCAGCTGTGACGGCAGCGCTTATTTATACCGGCAACCCATTGATCACAGAATACAGCCAAGATGTTTTTACTTCAGCGGGGCTGCTGGGGCTGTTGATTGCTGGCTGCTGAAAAGCAGTCTGTGATCACCGGTCAATAAGCACCTGACCTGACCCGTATCACCCAGAGGGCGACGGGATGGCGGCCATCGGCGGACTGCGCCGGACATATCGCTGACTTGTTTGTCGGCAATGACGGGCAACGGCGCCTGTTATTGTCTGTGTAATACAGCGTTCATTCTATGGAATGAACTAACAACCCCATGGCTTGTCGCCTTACTATCACTCACAGATTATATAATCCGGAGCGCGGCAGATGGCTGCTCTGCTCCGGTAGTCACACTGACGATAAGGAGATGAGTTATGTCCGGGAAGCAAGAGAATCCTTCCAGCGACAGTTTTCACTGCCGCAGCCAGCTGACCACAGGTGGCACTCAGGCAGCCTATTACAGCCTCCCCAAAGCCGCCGAAAGCATCGGTGATATACACCGGCTGCCACGTTCCCTCAAAGTATTACTGGAAAACCTGCTGCGCCACGAAGACGGCACAACCGTGACCGCTGACGATATTCAGGGGCTGGCCGACTGGCTGAAAAACCGTGCCTCCGACCGCGAAATTCAATACCGCCCGGCGCGCGTACTGATGCAGGACTTCACCGGCGTTCCGGCGGTGGTCGACCTCGCCGCCATGCGTGATGCTGTGGTCAAAGCCGGCGGCGATCCGGAGCAGATTAACCCGCTGTCGCCGGTGGATCTGGTGATCGACCACTCGGTGATGATTGACGAATTCGGCTCCTCTCACGCCTTTGACGATAACGTGAAGAAAGAGATGGAGCGCAACGGCGAACGTTACGAGTTCCTGCGCTGGGGCCAGAAAGCCTTTGATAACTTCAGTGTGGTGCCGCCGGGCACCGGTATCTGTCACCAGGTCAACCTGGAGTATCTGGGGCAGGTTGTCTGGCAGGGCAAAGAAGGCGACGATGATGTTCTTTACCCCGACACCTTAGTGGGCACTGACTCACACACCACCATGATTAACGCACTCGGTATTCTCGGCTGGGGCGTGGGTGGTATTGAAGCCGAAGCCGCCATGCTGGGGCAGCCGGTATCTATGCTGGTGCCGGAAGTCGTAGGCTTTAAATTTGAAGGCAGCCTGCCGGCCGGTGTTACCGCCACCGACCTGGTGCTGCGCGTCACCGAAATGCTGCGCCAGAAAGGCGTGGTGGGTAAATTCGTTGAATTCTATGGCCCGGGCCTGAGCGAGTTAGCACTTGCTGACCGCGCCACCATCGCCAATATGGCACCGGAATACGGGGCTACCTGTGGCTTCTTCCCGGTGGACGATGAAACGCTGAACTATCTGCGTTTGTCCGGCCGCGATGAATCTCTGATTCAGCGCGTGGAAGATTACTGCAAAGCCCAGGGGCTGTGGCACGATCCCGCCGGCGAAGAGCCGGAGTTCACCGACAGCCTGACACTCGACCTGAGCACGGTGGAACCCGCACTGGCCGGTCCGCGCCGCCCGCAGGACCGTGTGCCGTTGGGCAAAGTAAAAGACGCTTTCAACGATCTGCTGTCATTACAGCTGACACCACAGAGCCGGGCGGAATCCCGTCTGGAAGGCGAAGGTGGCCCCCATGCTGAAGACAGCGGCGCCACCTTTGAACTGGACGGCGAAACCCATGAACTGCCACAGGGTGCTGTGGTGATTGCCGCCATTACCTCCTGTACCAACACCTCAAACCCCGGCGTGATGATGGCCGCCGGTCTGCTGGCGAAAAACGCCGTGGAAAAAGGCCTGGTCAGCAAACCCTGGGTGAAAACATCACTGGCGCCCGGTTCCAAAGTGGTGACCGATTATCTGAGTGCCGCTGGCCTGCTGCCGTATCTGGAAAAACTGGGCTTCTACCTCACAGGGTATGGCTGCACCACCTGTATCGGTAACTCAGGCCCGCTGCCGGAGCCGATCAGCAAAGCCATTGCCGAGCATGATCTGACCGTCTCTGCGGTGCTGTCCGGTAACCGTAACTTCGAAGGCCGGATTCATCCGCTGGTGCGTGCTAACTGGCTGGCGTCGCCCCCGCTGGTGGTTGCCTATGCGCTGGCCGGTAAAACCACCATGGACCTGGAAGCCGAGCCGCTGGGGCTGAACGACAAAGGCGAACCTGTGTATATGAAAGATGTATGGCCCGACGGCGAGCAGATTAAAGCCGCGGTGGCGCAGGTCAGCAGTGATATGTACCGCAGCCGTTACGCCGATGTGTTCACCGGTGACGAACACTGGCGCAGCATTGACGTTGCCGACAGCGAGACATACCAATGGCGCGGTGAATCCACCTACGTGCGTAATCCGCCGTACTTCAATGAGATTGATCAGCCGCTGCCAGCGCTGCAGAACATTGAAAACGCCCGTGCACTGGCGGTATTCGGTGACTCCATTACCACCGACCATATTTCCCCCGCCGGTACCATTAAACCGGAATCTCCGGCCGGGCTGTATCTGCAGCAGCAGGGCGTCAAAGCGCAGGACTTTAACTCCTACGGTTCACGCCGTGGTAACCACGAAGTCATGATGCGCGGTACCTTCGCCAACATCCGTATCCGCAACCGCCTGCTCAATGGTGAAGAGGGTGGCAACACCATTTACTTCGCGGAAGGCGATAAAGACAGCGGTGAGAAAGTCGCCATCTATGATGCCGCGATGAAATACCAGCAGAGCAATACACCGCTGGTCGTGTTAGCGGGTAAAGAATACGGCACCGGCTCCAGCCGTGACTGGGCCGCCAAAGGGACCCAGTTGCTGGGCGTTAAAGCCGTAATTGCCGAAAGCTTTGAGCGCATTCACCGCTCCAACCTGGTTGGCTTTGGCGTACTGCCACTGCAGTTTGCCGACGGCGAAAGCATCGACTCACTGGGCCTTAAAGGTGATGAAATATTCAGCATCAAAGGCATCAGCGATGATCTGAAACCGCACCAGCAGCTGGAGGTTGAAGCGGAAAAAGCCGACGGCAGCAAAGTGACTTTTAAAGCACTGTGCCGCATCGACACGCTCAACGAGCTGGAATACTTCCGCAACGGCGGCATTCTGCACTATGTGCTGCGCCGTATGCTGGAGTCGGCCGCGTAACCCGCAGGCCGCCAATGTATCGCGCCAGGTAACCATCGATTCAGGAAAGCATCGATCCTGGCAGGGATACTCAACACAGAAAGCCCCGGCTGTGAAAGCAGCCGGGGCTTTTTTACACGTGCCTCCAGCGGGGTTGTGGGGGTTGTGGGGGTTGTGGGGGTTGTGTAGGAGCGACTTCCGTCGCGAAATCGCGATGGCCCCGATCATGATGGATGGTGAATTGTCTGAAGTTGCGGGCAGGGTGCGCAATGCACATCAATTTTCTGACAGGTTGGCACAGCCGCGCGGAAAAATAAATTGTAGGAGGGGCGTCAGCCCGGAAGCGCGGGAACTGCTAAGTGCTCAGGTGAAGGTGTGACTATCCGTCATTGCCAGTCTGACAATGCCGTCATCGGACATTGACTCATCTGTCAGTGGCGTACAGTATATTTACGGATGTATAGGGCGTGCTTGTACGCTTTGCATTTGGCCTTGCTCGTTTTCTCACGAGGTGAGTAACGTAAACCGCAATTGAATCAATAACTTGCCCTCAGAGATACAAAGAGAGGCTTACAGGTTTATGTGTGCAGTATGCCGGAGTTAACAGGCGTGCGCGTTTTTCTGGCAGGGAATTTTGAATTATGGAAAATTTCTTAATTGGGTCAATGAGTTACGCAGGGTTTCCCGAAAGAGACGCCCTGGATATATGTGCACGCACACTAATAAGCTATTAAGGCTACGAAGTTCTATGGATAACTGCCCTCACTGTGGAAAAGAAAGTATAAGCTCTTGGGAAAAGGGCTGGTCTACGTGGTTATATCCAGCAGTATGCAAAGAGTGTGGTAAGGAGAGCAAAATGGAGCCTAAGTTTGGAATTGGAATTTACACGTTTCCATTTTTAATCAGCCTCATTATTTTGCCATGTGTAATTTATTTTGCATCAGGTTGGCCTCTAGTATTGTTTGTGCCAGTATTTATTTTTTCAATTAAAAAGCATGTTTCTAAATCTGTTTTACGTAAGGTATAGGTTGTTCGTGAAAAAAAGCCTTAACGAGCCGTCCTGTCGGACGCCAATGCCTCCTCTCCTTCATTGCTACGGGTTTGGCGCCACAGTTGTGGGCGTTACCAAGGATGCTTATGAAAAAACTGCTTATTTCACTGTTGGTTGCGCTAGGGTTTAGTGGCGCTCAGGCTGCCCAGTTTTCACCCGATGTGGATATAAACAGTAAAACGATTCAGGCACTGATTGATGCAGGCTCCGATCCGGATCAGCCGCATCCTCTTGAACATCATTTTTACTGCTATAGCCTCGACTCACTTAAAAAAATCATGACGAAAGGAGAGTCTCTTGGCTACCGTGTTGCCAATGTTGGTGACACTACGTATGACGGCATCCACTACTGGTATGGTGACTTAATTAAAGAAACCGTCCTGGATATTAAAGTCATTAACAGTGAAAACGCTTTAATGCTAAAGCTGGCGAGCGAATTTGATGCAGATTATGACGGCTGGGGTACGCCGGTTGTTGAATGATTTAACAAAGCAATGGTGTGCCATTCCCCCATTTTAAATGCCTTCACCCACTCTAATAGACTGCTACTAAATTGTGTGTTGATATCTGGTATAGTTCACAGAGATGAGTTAAGGCACCAATCTTCAGGAATAAAATGGACAAACCCAAATTACTTGGTAATGCAGCAGCGCTTGAACAACGTCTATCGCAGATCAATGAACCTCATATCGTTCCCGTTACCGCCTTTATCGAGCGCCTTCGGGAACGCATGGGACCACAGGCAGCTATCCCTTTTATCGATCCGTGGGATGGTGGGGTAGAAGCCGAAGTCCTCTTCCTGTTGGAAGCGCCTGGCCCTAAGGCCAGAAATTCCGGTTTTGTGTCTATGAATAATCCGGATGAAACTGCAAAGAACTTTTTTGAAATTTGCCATGAGGCAGGATTTGACCGTAAGCAAACGATTACCTGGAATACCGTGCCCTGGTACATTGGCTCCGGTACTAAGATCCGGCCAGCGAATTCAGCTGACATCGCCGCTGGGATTGATTCGCTTGGTGAACTATTGCATTTGCTGCCAAAACTTAAGGCGATTGTTCTGGTGGGGCTTAAAGCCCAGAAAGCAGAACGTCATGTAAGAGAAATAGCGCCGTATCTGCAGGTGTTTTTCAGCCCACATCCCAGTCCTATGTTTGTAAACCGTAAGCCTGAAAATCGAGAGATTTTGTTAAGTCGTTGGCGGGACGTTCGGGATTTTTTGGCGGGTTTTTGATGGAGGTAATTAATTTGAAATCGGTTTTCAATAAATATATTTAATTGAATTTTAAGGCATGGATGATGAGTTTTATACTGAAAATAACACCAATACTGATTGCACTGCTTAGTCTAAATGTAACGGCAGCTTCTTATGATTGCTCTCTGGAAACTTTAAATAAAGTTGAGAAAATAATTTGTGATAGTGAAAGCTTGTCAGATAAAGATGAGTTGCTACATGATTTATACGCATTAATACCCAAAGGCTTAGAATCTCACCAATATCAGATTCTATTCCCAGCATTAAAAAAGAGTCAGAAAACCTGGCTTGATAATCGAAACTTATGCGACAGCTTAGGCTGTTTGAGTTTGTCCTATGATTCAAGAATTACATATCTTCGTAATAGGTTAATATGGCAAAAAGAGAAAACGTCAAAAAAATATATTCTTGAGCTGGTTGAAGCGGAATACAACGATTTCATAACTGAAAGACAAGTTGAGGATGTTATATTTTATAGCGTGATTGAAGGGGAATATGCAGAGTATTTAGTTCGCTTAAGTCAATCAATGGCGCTGAATGGTAACTACTGTGGTAGTGGACGTGTCATTTCATATGTTTATTTAAAATATAGCTTTAAAAATAATCAGGTGGAAAATAAAAGGCGCCTGATTTCGCATGATTGCGGCAATGATTATAATTTGCTTACACACAAAATTGAAATGAATTCTGATGGAGAGTTATCAATAGTAACTTTCTTTGACTACATGTCAGGTGGAGCCCCTAAGGAGGCATTCAGAATTACTGTTGGAGATGTTTTCAGTGGTCGTAAGAATTTCATAACGGAAAAAGAATCATACCCTAAAGAGCCATGGGGGTAATTGTAACAAGCACGAACTGAATAGAGTCCCACTCTAATAGCTCATACAGGCGCTTCTTCAAAGGGCGTGTATTGATAAATGATCTACGACCTGATGCGACAGCCATGTTAAAAATCCCACTGCGCTTTGGTCACCGGATCACCCTTCGCGACTGAAGTCGCTCCTGCAATGGCAGACTGCTGGGGATACAGCAACCGGGAAGCAGCTAAATCCTCACTCTGGCAGATTAGAGGTGCAGCGGGTATCGGCTGGTATAAAATCAGGCTCTGCCCCACCCGGGAGCAGAGCCTTGTGGCAATTACAATCCGAGCTGTTTAACCATCGCTTTCGCCACGCTGTGGGCGCTGGTCGGATTCTGGCCGCTGATTACCCGGCCATCTTCGATAACGAAATCCTCCCAGGGCTTAACCTTGCTGAAACGGGCGGCTTTGCGTGCCAGCGCTTCTTCCAGCAAAAAGGGAATATCATCGATGGTGCCGTAGTCGATTTCCTCTTCACGGGTAAAAGCCGTAACCGATTTATCCGCCAGTAAGGCTTCGCCGGAACTCAGGGTAATCGGCAGGAATGCGGCCGGGCCGTGGCATACCGCGCCAAGAAGGCCACCGTTTTCATAGTGGCTGGCCGCCAGTTTGGCGAAGTCTTCATTGTGGGCTAAATCCGTCAGCAGGCCGAAACCGCCGGGGTAAAAAACGGCGTCGTAATCGGCAATGTTAACGTCTGATACCGGCAGGCTGTTGTTCAGACGATGCTGAACATCCTCGCTGGCCAGAACGCTGGCGTTAACCTCGTCGCCTTCGATGTCGGTACCGTAAACAGGTACCTTACCGCCGTTTATAGAGGCGATATCATAGTCGACACCCTGTTCGATAAACACGTGCAGCGCGTGGGTCAGCTCAGGTGCATAGGTGCCGTTGTCCTGGTCAGTGTCGCCAAGTTTTGCATGGTTAGTAACGGGGATAAGTACCTTTTTCATGGTCATTCCTCTGGTTGGGTTGAGAGTCTCTGTGCATTGGTGGCCACTATAGAATGTCCCTTGAAAGTTGATAATCCCGAAGATTGTGTAAATACTATTGCTATACAGCAATAGTATGGGATCACCGATGGAAAGCTTTGAAGGGCTGGTTGAGTTTGTCGCGGTCGCAGAAAGGCGGGGCTTTACCGCAGCCGCTAAGCATCTGAAGTGCAGCACCAGCCATGTGAGCCGGCAGATCAGTAAGCTGGAGGAACGGCTGGGGAGTGCGTTGCTGGTACGCAGCACGCGCCAGGTTAACCTGACGCCTAACGGGGCAATTTACTACCAGCACGCCAAAGACCTGCTGATCGGGTTACAGCAGGCGAATGAGCAGGTTAATCAGGAACAGGTGAAGCTCACCGGAACCCTGCGGGTGAGCGCGGCTGGCGGCTTCGCGGAATATCACCTGGCGCCGGCTTTAATGCAGTTTGCGCAGAATCATGCCGACCTCACCATTGATATAGACTTTAACAGCCGTTTTGTGAATTTTATCGATGACGACGTGGATTTCGCTATCCGCTACGGTGAACTGTCTGATTCAAGCCTGATTGCACGCAAATTACTCAGCCGTTCCATGATGGCTGTGGCGTCAGCAGGATACCTGCAGCAACACGGTGAGCCAACACACCCGGACCATCTGAAAGACCATCATTGTATTATTTCAAATAACGACACCTGGAAGTTCAGTGACGGGGAAGAATCCTGCAGTGTTAAGGTGAAGGGGCGCTGGAGCAGTAACAACACCAATGTCATTCTGAAAGCCTGTGAGCAAGGCTTCGGGATCGCTTATCTGCCGCAGGATAATTTTATCACCGCGATCGAGAATGGCCGCCTGGTGCCGGTTTTACAACCCTATTGGGGGACAGGTGCCAGTAGCTGGATTGTGTATCAGGATAAACGTTTTATGCCCTTAAGGACCCGTATGGCGATTGATTTTCTGCTGGAATATTTTGCCGGTTGGGATGAGAAATAAATACCGCCGGAGAGGAGGCTATTTTCTGTATGGTCAGGGCAACGATACACATCTTTCGCGACTGAAGTCGCTCCTGCAGGTTTTGGATTAATCGTCAACGCCGGGCAGAACGCTGGGCTTCGCGACTGAAGTCGCTCCTACAGGTCTGGGATTAATCGTCAACGCTGATCTTCGCGACTGAAGTCGCTCCTACAGGTCTTGGATTAATCGTAAGCGCTGAGCAGAATACTGATCTTCGTGTCTGAAGTCGTGCCTGCAGGTCCGGGATTAATCGTCAGGGCTGAGCAGAATACTGATCTTCGTGTCTGAAGTCGTGCCTGCAGGTCCGGGATTAATCGTCAGGGCTGAGCAGAATGCTGATCTTCGCGACTGAAGTCGCTCCTGCAATAATTGTCTCCCTTACAGCGTCGCTATCTCTTCTTACAATATCGCTAATACCACACTCAAAGTGACGGCCGATAACAGTGTCTGCAAGGTAATCACGCCCGCCATTAACTCTGCCTCGCCGTTTAATTTACGCGTTAACACAAACGCCGTTGGTGCGGTTGGCAGCGAGAAAAACAGCACCAGTATCAATGTTTCCAGTGCGGGCAGAGAAAACAGATAAGCGATGCTGAATGCCAGTAAGGGCATGGCGGTTAAACGCAGCAGGCTGTTGGTTAACAGCGGTGTTATTTCATGGCGCATGGCTTTGATATTGAGTGCGGCGCCGACGGTGAGCAGGCCCAGTGGCAGGCTGGCGTGGGCAAGTAATTCCAGTAACCGCTGAATGCCGGACCAGACGCCAAAACCGCTGAGATTAACCGCCAGTCCGGCTAAGCAGGCGAGTATCAGTGGATTTTTTAACAGAGGTTTTAACAGGGCCAGCGGATGTGTGCCGCCATCGGACAGCAATGCCCATACCGACATCACATTCACCACGGGCACTAACACGGATAACACGATGGCTGCGGTCTGCAGCCCTTCTTTACCGTAAAGGGCTCCGGCAACCGCCAGGCCAATATAGGTGTTAAAGCGCAGCAGGCCCTGCAGATACACACCGAACCTGGCGGCCGGCCAGTGGCGGAAAACGCGGGCAATGATCAGCAGTATAAAACCAGCCAGGAGCGTGCTGGCAGCCGCGTAATAAAGTGTGCTGATATTGCTGCCGTTCAGCGGTGCGGATGCCAGACTGACAAACAGCAGGGCAGGGAACAGAAACGAATAGTTGATGCTCTCCGCACCCTTCCAGAAGGCATCCGCTGATTCAGCATCCGTGCCCGGATAATGACGGCGACGCATAAAATAACCGCCGGCAATCAGCAGAGCAACGGGCAGCAGGACGTCTGTCAGGTGGTTCATAATGTTGCCATATCCTTAACCGGAAAATGCAGGTTTTCGTTGTTGCCCGGCCCCCGGAATAATATTCCACTATTGATTTCACCAGCGCTTTTACTCTGGAAGCTGATAACGCCCGCCAGGGATACTGGCCACATCAGCGGTCATGCTGGTCAAGAAATTCACGGATAATACGCTGATACGTTGCACGGCCAAAACTGCTGCAGTGCCCGCCATGAACCTGCTCCACCGGCAGTGCCAGTAAACGCTTCATGGTATTGATGTAGTCACCCATATCAGAATTGTCGTTGTCTGCCAGCAGCTCGCCATTGTAAATGGCATCGCCGCTGAACAGGATGCCGTTGCGCTCATCCCATAGGGCAATAGAGCCGGGAGAATGGCCGGGCAGGTGCAGAACCTCAAAACTGCGGTCACCGGTATCCAGCCGGTCGCCTTCATTCAGCGGCAGAATATTGTTCTCATCCACCGGCAGAATCTGATAGCGGGCGGGATCAAAACCGCCCGCTGGCAGACGGTCAAACATTTCAGCCGTGGCGTACTTATCGGCAACGGTTTCGTGCGGATCAGGGTGGATCAGCACCGGCAGTTCGGCCGGGTGTGCCAGACAATGGCTGAATTCGTGGTGACAACCGATATGGTCAAAGTGGGCGTGAGAGGCAACCGCTGTCATCGCTTTATCGCTCAACCCGGCGACGCTGCGGCGCAGGCTGTAAAGGCCGCTGCCGGAATCAATCAGCAGGTCGCGTTCACGGCCGCGGATATGCCAGATATTACAGCGGTAAAACTCGTTGATCGCCGGTTCGGAAATCAGACGGATATCGCTGTCTATGGTGGTCACCTCGTACCAGCTTTCATTGACGGGAAGGTGCATAAATATCTCGCGTTCTGCGCCTGGTTCCGCACCGGCTCCGGGCGACGTTTGTTGTGATTAACCGGTCAGCAGAATTCTGCCACGGCATCCGGAATTTTCTCCGGCCGGGTGATTTTTACCCGTTTATGGCGGTTGAGTTCACCACTGATAATTTCTACGTCACGTTTGCTGACGCCAAACTGGCGGGAGAGGAATTTAATCAGTTCGGCATTGGCTTTGCCATCGACGGGCGGTGCCTGAATGCGCACTTTGATGGCGTCGCCGTGGAGGCCGGCAAATTCTGACTTTGACGCTTTCGGCTGGAGATGACAGACGAGGATCAGGTCCCCGTCTGTCCACTGGCTGACGTTATTCAAAAGCCTACAGACAGGCGAATAAAGTTAGGGAACTGCAGCATTATGGCCAGCGGCACAATCACGATGCGGTAGATAATCAGCAGGCCCAGCATGATCACCATGGGGGATAAATCCAGCCCGCCAAGGTCCGGCATTTTACTGCGGATCGGACGGATCACCGGCTCCAGAATCTGGTTGATCAGAATTAACACCGGATTGTAGGAATTCGGTGCGATCCAGGAGGCGACGATCATAATGATCAGACCCCAGAAATAGATGTTCAGCAGGAGTACGAAGATGCCTAACGGAGCCCAGAGAAAGATGTGCGGAATCAGCAGGCCGTAACCATTCAGCGACGATAACAGACCATAGATGATGACCTGTGCCAGATACGCCAGCAGCAGCGAGGCGATGTCCAGACCACCGAAGCCCGGAATAATGCGACGCAGCGGGATCAGCAGAGGGTTGGTGAATTTCACAATAAACTGGGAAATCGGGTTGTAGAAGTCGGCGCGCACCAGCTGCAATAAAAAGCGCAGCAAAATCACCAGCAGGACCAGGCTGCCAATGGCGTTGACTAATAATAAACCGACATCGCTGAAAGCTGACGACATGATCACTCCGTAGTTAATAAATCCGGTCAGCGGTGCAAATGCCCGCTGGGTTACTCAGTATCTGAAACATATAGGCGCCGGCGCGGCTTTTCCAGTGCCTGCAGGAAAAACCGCGTTGTATGAAGGTCAGCGCGCTCAGCTGTCTCCCAGTTCTTTGCTCAGTTCTGCCCCGCGGTCATGGGCTGCTTTCATGGCGGCTTCGACCATATCGCGCATGTGAGCACCTTCGAAAGTGGCGATAGCCTGCTCGGTGGTGCCGCCCGGCGAGGTTACCCGGCGGCGCAGCTCGGCCGGATCGACATCCGCTTCCAGCGCCATACGGGCTGCACCCAGTGCGGTTTTGAGCGTCAGCTTGGTGGCAGTTTCTTCGGTCAGTCCGAGTTTTTGCCCGGCGCTGATCATGGCTTCCATCATCAGGAAGTAATAGGCCGGGCCACTGCCGGACACGGCGATAACGGCATCCAGCTCGGCTTCTTCTTTCACCCACACGGTAATCCCGGCGGCGCGCAGCAGGGAGTCTGCGGTATTGCGCTGATCAAGGTGAACGTCTTCGCTGGCAAACAGACCGGTGGCGCCTTCGCCCAGCAACGCCGGGGTGTTGGGCATGCAGCGTACGATGGCCTTACAGCCACTCCAGCGGCCGAGGGCATCCATGCTGATGCCGGCGGCGATGGAAATCAGCAGCGGCTGGCGCGCTTCGAGGGTACTTTTCAGCGGCGCCATAACGTCTTTCATCACCTGCGGTTTCACCGCCATGATGACCACATCGGCGTTGGTGATGGCGTCGAGGTTGTTTTCAAAGGTGTTAACGCCGAACGAAGCGTGCAGCTTTTCGCGTTGCTCTGCGCCCGGATCTGCGACATCAATGGAGGCTGCGCTGATGTCACCCTGCTGTACCAGGCCGCCAATGATGCTGGTAGCCATATTGCCACCGCCGATAAATGCAATTTGTGTCATGTAGATTCCTTAACGTGTGGTCATGGTGTACTGCCACGACTATAAAACAGTATGGTCAGTCTGGATTACTTTTGCGTTGCGGAGTAGTCCCGGGCGCCAAAAATATCCGTGCCGATGCGGACTTCGGTCGAGCCGCAGGCAATGGCCAGTTCCAGATCACCGGACATACCCATGGACAGAACCCGGGCGCCGGGGTGCGTCTCCTGCAGCTGCTGCGACAGGGTTTTCATATCGCGGAACTGCTGCGCCAGGCGTTCATCGTCATCGGTATGTTCCGGAATACACATCAGCCCCTGCAGGCTGAGCTGCTCCATGCCGGCAATGCTGTCCGCCAGTGGCAGAACATCCTGCGCCAGCAAACCGCTTTTCTGCGCTTCGCCACTGATGTTGACCTGCAGCAGAACCTTAAGCGGCGGCATGCTTTGCGGGCGCTGGTCATTCAGCCGGCGGGCAATTTTTTCCCGGTCCAGGGTTTCCAGCCAGTGGAAATGTTCCGCCACTATCCGCGTCTTGTTCGACTGCAGGGGGCCGATAAAATGCCATTCGATGTCATCAAGGTGAGACAGGGCGGTGATTTTATCCATACCGTCCTGCACGTAGTTTTCACCAAAGGCACGCTGACCCAGCTGGTAAACGGCCTCCACCATGGCGGCGGGTTTGGTTTTGCTCACCGCCAGCAGCCGGACGCTGGCCGGGTCGCGCCCACAGTCGGCACAGGCCTGTTGCAGTCGCTGGGTGACGCTCTGGTAATTGTGTTGAATTGTAGACATTACAGCTGCCTGAGTCGGGCCTGTCTATGCTGAACAGACACAGCGGGTTGATGATCCGGGTTATGCGGGCGCCGTTCTGGCCGGCCCGAGACACAGTTTGTAATCTCTGGCCTGTAATCTGCGTTGCTCAATGCGCGTGCGGCCCGCTAATATCAGTGCCTTAACGGCGCTGAATCCGTGCTTTGTGGCAGGCCGGCGACGCTGAGCGCGGGCGACCCGCCAATGAATTTTGACATGCAGCGCATTCACGCTGCCAGAATATTGATAATATAAATGCTTGTGGCCCTTATAAACAGGGCCTGTTGTCTACGAGGAGAGGTTATGGATATTACTGAACTGCTTGCCTTCAGTGCCAAGCAAGGGGCGTCGGATCTGCATTTGTCATCCGATCTGCCACCAATGATCCGGGTGGACGGCGATGTACGCCGTATTAACCTGCCGGCGCTTGGTCACAAGGAAGTTCATAGTCTGGTGTACGACATTATGAACGATAAGCAGCGTAAGGACTTTGAAGAGTTTCTGGAAACGGATTTCTCGTTTGAAGTGCCCGGCGTGGCCCGTTTCCGTGTGAACGCCTTTAACCATAACCGCGGGGCCGGTGCGGTATTCCGGACCATTCCTTCCAAAGTTCTGACCATGGACCAGCTGGGCATGGGCCAGGTATTTAAAGACCTGTCCATGGTACCGCGTGGCATTGTGCTGGTGACCGGGCCGACCGGTTCCGGTAAATCCACCACTCTGGCGGCCATGGTGGATTTTATTAATGAAACCAAATACGACCACATCCTGACCGTGGAAGACCCGATTGAATTCGTACACGAATCGAAAAAATCGCTGGTCAACCAGCGGGAAGTACACCGCGACACCTTAGGCTTTAACGAAGCCCTGCGTTCTGCGCTGCGGGAAGACCCGGACGTGATTCTCGTAGGTGAGCTGCGGGACCTGGAAACCATCCGTCTGGCGCTGACCGCAGCAGAAACCGGCCACGTGGTATTCGGCACCCTGCACACCAGCTCAGCGGCAAAAACCATTGACCGTATTGTTGACGTCTTCCCGGCGGAAGAAAAATCCATGGTGCGTTCTATGTTATCGGAATCCCTGCAGGGGGTTATCTCGCAGACGCTGCTGAAGAAAAACGGCGGTGGCCGGGTGGCGGCGCACGAAATTATGGTGGGCACACCTGCTATCCGTAACCTGATCCGCGAAGACAAGATTGCGCAGATGTATTCGGCCATTCAGACCGGTTCGGCGTACGGTATGACCACCATGGATCAGTCACTGCAAACCCTGATGAACAAAGGCATGATTACCCGCGATGTGGCGCGTGAGAAAGCGAAAGTACCGGAGAACTTCTGATGTCGATGGATAAATTCCTGCGTCTGATGGTAGAAAAGGGCGCGTCTGACCTCTTTATTACCGCGGGCGTGCCGCCGTCCATGAAGGTGAACGGTAAAATCATGCCGTTAACCAAAGGGCCATTGGGGGCGGAGCAGACCCGTGATGTTGTCATGGGGTTAATGAATTCCCGCCAGCAGGATGAATTCGAAGAGAAAAAAGAACTCAACTTCGCCATTAATGCGTCCGGTATCGGGCGTTTCCGGGCCAGTGCGTTTTATCAGCGTAACGTCTGCGGCATGGTGCTGCGGCGTATTGAAACGCGTATCCCCGGCGTGGATCAGCTGGGGCTGCCGGATATTATTAAAGAAATCTCCATGGCCAAACGCGGTCTGATTCTGTTTGTCGGTGCCACCGGTGCCGGTAAATCGACCTCGCTGGCGTCGATGATTGGCCACCGCAACAAAAACAGTAAAGGCCACATTCTCAGCATCGAAGACCCGATCGAATTTATTCACCAGCACGATGGCTGCATTATCACCCAGCGTGAAGTGGGGCTGGATACTGAAAGCTTCGACGTGGCCCTGAAAAACTGTCTGCGGCAGGCGCCGGACGTGATCATGATTGGTGAGGTACGTTCCGCCGAAACCATGGAACACGCCATCACCTTCGCCGAAACCGGTCACCTGTGTCTGGCGACATTACACGCCAACAACGCTAACCAGGCGCTGGAACGTGTGATTCACTTCTTCCCGCCGGAGCGTCACAGTCAGGTGTGGATGGATCTGTCGCTCAACCTGAAAGCCATTGTGGCGCAGCAGCTGATTCCGACGCCGGATGGCCGCGCCCGTCGCGCCGTTGTTGAAGTGCTGCTGAATACGCCGCTGGCGCAGGATCTGATCCGTAAAGGGGAAGTACACGAGCTGAAGCCACTGATGGCCAAATCCAACGAACTCGGCATGCAGACCTACGATCAGGCACTGTATGCGCTGTATGAGCAGGGCGAAATCACCTACGAAGACGCCATGGCGCATGCTGACTCACCGAATGACCTGCGTCTGATGATCAAACTGGGCTCCGAAGCCGATGCCGAGCACCTGGACGGTGCGACCCGGAACCTGCGCCTGCAGGACTGACCGGCCAACAGGCCGCGGTTCATGGATGAGCCGCCTCCCTCTTTATGTTTCTATCTTTATTCTGAGACCAGATGAGCCGTTATGCTGAGGTCCGTAGTCAGGTCGTCGCTTTTAAACTAAAGTTATCCCATAGTGCTGATGATCCTGTAACTTCAGTACCACATGCCACAAAACCAGCATCGGAATAAAGCTGGATGAGTACCCTGATCCGTATAGGGAATACCGGAATTTCAGAGACACTGTATGGCGCTGCTAAAACGCAATATCTGGCTTATTTATTACCTTATTCTGGCTACCTCGGTGTTACTGCTGGTGGTGTCGTCCATCAGCCGCTGGCATGATATGGAAGATACCTATCGCATGCGCCAGACCAGTCTGATTGAACAATGGTATGGCAACATCAACAGCCTGCTGGTACAGCAGGAAACCATCATGGATGTGGTCGGGCGCAAAGTTGCTGAAAAGGCAGACCCGGACGCCATGCAGAAAGAGTTCGACCGCCTGGAAGCCATGAACCCGGATCTGTTTGCCGGTTTCGGACTGACCTGGCCGAACGGAGAAATTGCCGGTGTTTCCAGCAGTCTGAAAGAAGCCATGCAGATGCGTCTCAACCTGACCCAGCTGGACGCTGCCAGAGATTCCTTCCTGTACAGTATGATGCAGGAGAAAATGGTCATCGGGCGTGCTTACCAGCCCACATCCGCTGGTATGGTGGTGCCGTTACGCAAAGCTATCCGCAATGATAATGGTGACCTGATTGCCATCATGAGCGGTGCCTTCTGGCTGGATACCTTCCGCGGAATATTCACCTGTGACAGAAGTCTGCCGGAGTGTGCGGATATTAAAATTATCCGCAGCCGGGATCACTACCTGTTATTCGACAGCGATGCCGGTGATGACCCGGATATCTATCATTACCCTATGGATGAGCGGGCTTATCAGCGTTTTCTGTCGACGCTGGGCTGGGGCGTTAACGATGGCTACCAGGCTTTTTCCGGGGTGCCGGTGAGTTACCTGCGTGAAGCGGCGGACGGAACCCGGAAAATGGGCGTTGCCATCTACGATGAACGCTATGAATTCTGGCTGGCGCTGGAAGTGGATTTCAGTCGTTTTATCGCTCAGGTACGCAATAATGTGATGGTTTATATTGCCTCCTTTATTGTCTTTAATATCTGTCTGTATCTGCTCTTCCGCCTGATTTATAACAGCGAAGAAAAGCGGCGCCTGGAGCTTCTGTATCAGGCCAATCACGATACTCTCACCGGTCTGCCCAACCGCAATAGCCTGCAACAACTTTACGACCGCTGGCGTGAACCACCGGGTTATCCGTTGGCCCTGCAGTTTATCGATATGAATAATTTCAAAGGGGTTAACGACAGCTTCGGGCACGAATGCGGTGATCGTGTACTGCGCGAGATTGCCCGCCGTATTAAAAATAATATTGAAGAACGGGATCAGGTATTCCGCCTTGGCGGCGACGAGTTTGTGATTATTTCGCGTTATTACAGCGAAAAGGCAACACTGGATGACGCCCGTCATCTGGTGGCTGCGATCACCGATACTTATTCGGTAGATGGCCGTAACTTTATGCTCGGCGCCAGTATGGGGATTGCCCGCTTTCCGAAAGATGGCCGCAGCCTTGATCAGCTGCTGCGTTCTGCCGACATCAGTATGTACGAAGCCAAACGCCAGCGTATTCCGGTCTGTTTCTTCGAAGACCACATGCAGGATGTTTATCTGCGCAATATTGCCATTGAACACCTGTTACGCACGGCGGTGGTGAACGATGAAATATTTATGATGTATCAGCCCCAGGTGGCCAATGATGGCAGCTTCACCGGTGTCGAATGTCTGGTGCGCTGGGAAAACGAAGCCATGGGCGGCATGGTGCCGCCGGATCAGTTTATTCCGGTGGCAGAGCAGGCCGGTCTGATGCCGGATATTGGCAGCTTTATTCTGCAGCGCTCTCTGAGTGAACTGTCTGAGTTACAGAAAAATATGGATCTTGCGTTCAGCGTGTCGATTAATATTTCTGTGCGTCAGTTTCTGCATGAAGGCTTTTTACCGGCCCTGTTGCTGGAGATTAAACGCTCAGGTATGAATCATGTACTGATTGTGCTGGAAATTACCGAGAGTATATTTATTGAAGATATGCAGCAGATTATTCAGCTGATCAGCGCTATCCATGAAAAAGGCATCCGCATTTCCATGGACGATTTCGGTACCGGCTATTCTTCCCTCAGCCTGCTGCATAAGCTGCCGGTGGATGAACTTAAAATTGATAAAAGTTTTGTCGACCATATTCTCGACGATGCCAGCGCCCGGCAAATGGTGCAGAGCATTATTGCCATCGGCAAGAATCAGGGCATGACACTGCTGGCCGAAGGCGTGGAGAATGAACAGCAGGCGCAGCTGTTGCGTGAATCCGGCTGTGATTCCTTCCAGGGTTATTACTTCTCACGGCCGCTGATGATTGACGATCTGAAAGACTACCTGCAGGATAAAGTCGTCTCCTGAGGGTCCGACTTTGAAACACAGAAAACTCCGTATCCATGCGCCTGCCATTCTCTATTTCGATAAAGTACGTCGCTGTGGCTCTTTCCGTGAAGCCGCACGCAGCCTGAACGTGGCTTCCTCGGCGGTGAACCGCCAGATTCTGAAACTGGAAGAAGAACTGGGCACACCGCTGTTTGAGCGTTTGCCTTCCGGCCTGCGCCTGACTGCCGCCGGTGAAATTTTCGCCCGCCACGCGACCGTGGTGATACAGGACACCGAGCGTGTCAGCTCGCAGCTGGATGCCCTGCAGGGGTTGCGCAGTGGTCACGTTGAAATCACCACGGTAGAGGGCGTGACGGTGGATCTGCTGCCCGGTGTGATTGAGCGGATGCGCAGCCAGTATCCCAATGTCACCGTGGGCGTTTCCATTCTCGGTTCCACGGCGATTCCGGAGCAGATTATGAATGGCCAGGCGGATCTGGGGCTGGCGTTTGCATTGCTGCGCAACAGCGAGCTGCATCAGCTGATCCGCGGGCGTTTTCATCTCGGTGCCATTATGCGCCCGGATCATCCGCTGGCAGGCCACTCGCGCCTGACGTTTGCCAGCTGTGCGGCGCATCCGCTGATTCTGGCCAAAGCCGACCTGTCGATCCATCACCTGCTGGCACCGGCCATCAGCCACAGTAAAAACTGGGGCCGGGCGGTGGTGGAAACCAGCTCGGTTGAGCTGGCTAAAAAACTTGCCCTGCGTGGCGCCGGTATCGCCTTCCAGACGCGCATCGGCATTGAGGAAGAGTTGTCCAGGGGCGATCTGGTGCACATTCCCATTGTGAACAATCAGCCGGTGATGAGTGACCTCGGGCTGTACACCCGCGCCGGGCGCTCGCTGCCGGTGGCGGTGGATGCCTTCGCGCGCATGCTGACTGAAGAAATCACCCGCCGCAGCCAGCAGGAGCAGGATGCGCTGAGCACGGGTATCACGCCGATCCTCTGACGTGCATCCTGTCTGTTTGCGCAGTGATGCCGAAATGGCATCACTCTGCTCGAAATAATGTTCTTTTGTGTACACCCCAATTGCGGTTAACTGCTCCCACGATGTACTGAGGAGTACGAACCAATGGAAAACCGCAATCAATCCTTTGCCAGCACCGAATCCCGCTTTGCCGCCGCCAGCACACTGCCGGTGATCGATATCGCCGGATTGGCGTCAGATGACGCCGCCGAGCGTCAGGCCGTGGGCAAAGAGATCCGTGCCGCCTGTCTGGCCAATGGCTTCTTTCTGGTCAGCAATCACGGCGTGGATGAACAGCTGCAGCAGCTGGTGTTTGACCAGGCCAAACGTTTCTTCGCATTGGATGAAGCGCAGAAAATGGCTGTTGATAAAGCCAACTCCGTGGCCAACCGCGGCTATGAGCCGATGGGCAATCAGACCCTGGAGCCGGGCAGCCCGCCGGATCTGAAAGAAGGCTATTACATGGGCCAGCAGAAAGACGCTGATCATCCGGATGTGGTGGCCGGGAAGTTCAACTGTGGCCCTAATCAGTGGCCAGAGGAAATCCCGGAATTCCGCCCGGTGATGGAAGAATATCTGAAGCAGATGACAGCGCTGGGTGAACGTCTGATGAAAGGGCTGGCGTTATCGCTGGAACTGCCGGAAGACTACTTTGCCGATTACTGCAAAGACCCGATGACAACCCTGCGTCTGCTGCATTATCCGCCGCAGCCCGCGGATGCCGATCCGGCCCAGCGCGGTGCCGGTGCACACACCGACTTTGGCGGCCTCACCATTCTGCTGCAGGACGATGCCGGTGGTCTGCAGGTGTGGGATGACAACCAGCAGATCTGGCTGGATGTGGAACCGATTCCGGGCACCTACAACATCAACCTCGGCGATATGTTCGCGCGCTGGACCAATGATATGTACCGCTCAACCCTGCACCGGGTGATCAACAATGTCTCCGGCGGCGACCGCTATTCGATTCCGTTTTTCCATGCCGGTAACAGTGATTATGTCGTGGATTGCCTGCCGGGCTGCTGCGCGGCGGGTGAAGAGCCCAAATATCCGCCGGTTACGGTGGAAGAGCACCATCGTGAAATGTACGCCCGTACTTACGGTAAATAATCGCACAACAAACCGGAGGCCCGCGGCGAACGCGGGCTACCCCTGATTTTATGGGACAACTTGTGAAAATGACGACCAATCTGCTGCTGATTCACGGTGCCTGGGCCGGGCGCTGGGTATGGCAGAAAATTACCCCGGAATTTGCCCGTCTGGGGTATCGGGTGCATGCCGTGGACCTGCCGGGCAATGGCGTGGATAACACGCCAGCCGGGGAAGTGAACATAGATACCTACCTCTGGTACCTGAGCGAACAGATTGCCAATATAGAAGGCCCGCTGGTGATTGTCAGTCACTCAGGTGCCGGTGTACTGGCTACCGCACTGGCCGAAGCCATGCCGGAACGCATTCAGGCGGTGGTGTATATCGCCGGTATGATGCTGCCCTCGGGCATAGGTTTTGGTGATCTGACCGCCGAACTGGAAGCTGACCACCCGGAAGTCACCGGCATTAATCCTTACCTGTTGTGGAACGAAGATCACAGCGTCAGCCGCGTACCATTAATTGCCGCGCGCGATATTTTCTTTCAGGACCTCGACGATAAAACCGCCATCAGTGCGGCGCAGCAGCTTTGTGCCCAGCCTCTGAGAGGGCTGGCGCTGATGACCTGCTGGACAGAAGAAAACTTCGGGCGGGTGCCGCGCCTGTATATCGAAGCCACACAGGATAAATCCGTCACCCTGGTGGCGCAGCGTGAAATGCAGGCCCGGGTGCCCGGCGCCCAGGTTGTATCACTGGATACCGGCCATGCACCACAAGTGGGCAAACCCGCGGAAGTGGCTGCCGCCATCGACCAGTTTTTACAGACCACCGGCGGGGGAGAAGCCTCAGAACCCGCGCCAATCAGCGTCAATCAATAACAAAAGTAAAAAACAACACGATGGGAACGGTTATTGCTCATAGAGAGAAAACCTGACCAATTGGTTAGGGCCTGAAACACCCTGTGTGCACAGGCCCTGAGCGCAAGACAACTCAGACTCAGAAACCTGGAGAGACCATGTTAAAGAAAATCGTTAAGCCGTTAGCATTGGCGGCAGCCCTGACTGCCAGCAGCCTGTCTATGGCCGCTGATAAAGTTACCTTCCAGCTCGACTGGCTGCCGGGCGGTGACAAAGCCCCTGTGTATGTGGGTATCAAAGAAGGCATCTTCGAAAAAGCCGGACTGGACGTCAGCATCTCCAGCGGCCGTGGTTCCACCGACGCGGTAACCAAAATGGCCACCGGCCAGTCTGATGTCGGTACTGCCGATATTGGTGCACTGCTGGCGGCACGTGCCCAGGACGACGTACCGGTTTCTGCGGTACTGGCGTATTTTTCTCAGGCGCCTCACGCTTTCTTTACCGTTAAAGGTAATGGCGTCGAAACCATTAAAGACGTGAAAGGTAAAAAAGTAGCGACCTCTCCGTTCACCTCTTCCAATCTGTTCCTGCCACTGGTGCTGGAAGAAAACGGCCTGCAGGAAAAAGACGTGACGCTGCTGAAAACCGATCCGGGTGCCCTGGGCCCAATGCTGATGACAGGCAATGTGCCGGTGATCATCGCCTGGACCACCAACGTGCCTCTGTTCGAAAAACAAGCCGCTGAAGCCGGTAAAGAACTGATCGTACTGCCATGGTCAGAAGCTGGTCTGGAACTGTACAGTTCCTCACTGCTGGCGGCGGATAAATTCCTCGAAGAACGTCCTGACGTGGCCAAGCGTTTTGTTAAAGCCTTCGCGGAAGCCGTGGCATTCACTTACGCTAACCCGGACAAAGCCGGTGAAGATATTCACTCCATCGTGCCTGAAGTCGATGCCGACACTGCAGCGGCACAGATCAAAAGCATTAAAGGCCTGGTCTACAACAGCGCAACTGACGCCGACGGTTACGGTGCTCTGACGAAAGAACGTATGGCCATGACCTGGAAGTGGGTTGCCAAAGCCAACAAGCTGGACGCTGACAAAGCAGATCCGGAAACCATGGTTAACCGCGACTTCATGCCGGAGAAATAATATGACCCAGGCAGCTGACCGTGCTTTCGTACGCATGGAAGGGGTTGGGCATTGTTACAACCCCGAAGGCGGCCCGATGGCTGTGCAGCAGATTGACCTGGAAATTCACCGCCACGAATTCGTGGCGGTGGTAGGTCCGTCCGGCTGTGGCAAATCGACGTTACTGCGCATGGTGTCAGGCTTACTGATCCCCAGTGCAGGTAACGTCAGTGTGTTTGATAAACCTGTGACAGAACCGCGCGATGACGTGGGCATCGTGTTTCAGAAACCAACGTTATTGCCGTGGCTGAGCGTGCGTAAAAACGTACTCTTTCCGCTGAAACATAAATACGGGCGTTATTCCGCCAAAGATGAAAAACGCGCCGACGAACTGCTGGACATGGCCGGCCTCGCACAGTTTGCCGACCGTATGCCGGATGAATTATCCGGTGGTATGCAGCAACGCGCCGGTATCGTACGCGCACTGCTGCTCAATCCGGATATTCTGCTGATGGATGAACCTTTCTCTGCGCTGGATGCCATGACGCGGGAACAGATGGGCTTTGATCTGTTGAAAATCTGGAGCGATAACCCGAAAACCGTATTGTTTATTACCCACTCGATATCCGAAGCCGTACTGCTCGCTGACCGCGTTCTGGTGATGAGCCAGCGCCCGGGTACGGTACTGGATTTAATCGACGTGGATATTCCGCGTCCGCGCACTGAACAAACCATTCAGACGCCGGAATTTGCTGAATTAACTGCCCGCATCAGGAAACATATTTATGAACCGCACTAAGGCATTGCCGCCTCAATCGCCAGCAATGAAAAAAGTGCGTGCCGTGCTGATGCGTTATGCCTCGGCCATTTTCTTTATTGCGCTGGTGGGTATCTGGGAGCTGGTGTGCCGTATCGGCGAAGTGCCTAACTATATTCTGCCGTCACCCAGTTCGATTTTTCACGCCTTTTTTGATGTGGAATTCAGCCGCTGGCTAACCCATTTATGGGCCACCTTACGGGTTGCGCTGTTAGGTTTTGGGCTGTCCATCGTTATTGCCATTCCGCTGGCCATTGCCATGGTGCGGTCTGAACTGATGACCCGGGTTATCTATCCGGCCTTAGTGGTTGTGCAGGCTACGCCTGTGGTGGCTGTGGCGCCGCTGATTATCGTACTGATGGGTACCGGCGATGTATCGCGGGTATTAATTACCTGCATGATTACCTTCTTCCCGTTAGTGGTATCCACTACGACCGGTATGCTGGAAACCCCGGAAGAGCTGGTGGAACTCAGCCAGTCACTGCGCGCACCGCGTTACCGTGAAACCTGGCAGATCCGTATACCTTATGCCATTCCGCATATTTTCAGTGGTCTGAAAGTATCGATCACACTGGCGATTATCGGCGCGGTAGTGGCCGAGTTTGTGGCGGCAGAGCAGGGGCTGGGGTACTTTATACAGTTCTCCACTTCCTTCTTTAAAATTCCACAGGCCTTCGCCGGGTTAATTTTCCTCGCAGTGATCAGTCTGCTGCTGTTTAAATCCGTTACCTGGATTCAGACCTGGCTGTTCCCCTGGAGCCTGCCGAAGAAAAAGTAGTGGTTGATCCGGAACTTCTGTGAATAAACCCGGAATAAGCCGGGCACAGAGCAGGCAAGCGTTGCTGATGAAAATCAGCAACGCTTTTTTAACGCACTGATTCACGATCGCTTTAAAGCACGACGACAAAAACCACGATTACAAAAACCAAGACACAGATTGGGTACACACGATGACAGAAGACCAGAAACTCACAGAGCAGGATAAAACCTGCATGCGCCGCACCTTTGAACTGGCGGCCAAGGCACGGGATGAAGGTATTCATCCGTTTGCTGCCATCCTTACCGATGGCGAAGGCAATGTTCTGATGGAACAGGTTAACGCTTACCTGCCGGATCTGGATATGACCGGCCACGCAGAGCGTGTTCTTATGACCCGGGCCAGCAAAGCCTACCGTCCGGACTTTCTGAACAACTGCACAATGTACGTTTCAGCTGAGCCCTGTGCCATGTGCGCAGGTTCTGCCTACTGGGCGGGTCTGGGACGCCTGGTATACAGCCTCAGCGAACACTCACTGAAACAGATCACAGGTAATCACCCGGAAAACCCCACACTCGATTTACCATGCCGCACGGTATTTGAATCCGGTCAGCGAGCCGTAGAAATTATCGGCCCGGTGATGGAAGAAGAAGGGGCTAAGTTGCACGAAGGGTTCTGGGGATAGAGGCTGAAGAATTCTGATCCGCAGGGCGGGCGCCGGTTAACCCGCTTACCTCGTTCCCACGCTCCTGCGCGGGAACGTCAGTGGCGCGATACTGCCAGCATAAAGCGCAGACTTATGCCCCGTTCCCACGCTCCTGCGTTGCCTCGTTCCCACGCTCCTGCGTTGCCTCGTTCCCACGCTCCTGCGGTACCTCGTTCCCATGCTCCTGCGTTACCTCGTTCCCATGCTCCTGCGTTACCTCGTTCCCACGCTCCTGCGTGGGAACGTAAGTGCCGCCTACTGCATGGGAATGAACTGTGGCAACAAACAGCCTTCAAAATTGCGCCATCGTCTATTGACTGATCTGTTGATGCCATACAGTATATTTCAAGTGTATAAGAAATCTGCGCACGCTTTGTTCTTTGTATAGGCACGGTTTGCTTTCACCTGCATTCGTAATCTATTGATTAGTATAGAGATTTTTATCCAAAGCCAGAGATAGTGTGCCCGGCCAAAGCGTGTTTATGCGCATGCGCGTTTTTGTCGGAAAGGTTTGTATAAGAACTCAGGAATATCGTTTAGGAATCAATGGGTTATGAATGGTGATCCGTCAGGCCGGGGAAAGACAAAATGAGCATGCGCATAAATAAAACTGTTACACGTACATGGTGAGTTCATCGCATGATTAAAACAGACCATATATCAATCCAGTGTCCCGAATGTGGACACACTGAATTTGAGCAGCCGGAAGACGTAAAAGACGACGATTTCGTGAAATGCAATCAGTGTGGATTCGAGATTATGTTAGCGGATCTTAGGGAAGTTGGCCTTGAACAAGCTCGTGAGGCCGTAATTCCTGAGGCAAAGAAAGAGATTGAGAAAATGCTCAAAAAGGCATTTAAAGGCTTTAAATGAGTAACTTCGAAACTCTTACATTACTTGTATCACTCCTAGCGGTAATAATTTCAACAATATCGTTAGTTCGGACTCGAAAGCTGGCTAAAGAACAACTGGAACTTGAGAGAGTTACTGCTGAACTTTCTCGACTTCAAATTCAAAGCTTGGAAGAAGATCGAGAAAGTAAGACAAAGCCCAAGTTTAACGTAACCCTATCTAAGCTTGGGAAATCATCTTTTTTCTATATTTCAAATACGGGAGAGGGTACGGCCTATGAGGTTAATTTTGAACTCGTAGATTGTGAAGATAGTCCGCTAACAAGTGATCTATCGGAGAAATTTCCTCATCCCGAAATGAAGCCAAACTCAAGAGTAAAATTAATCGCGGCAATGCATCTAGGTAGTCCATCAAAATATCAAGTTAAGTTGTCCTGGAAAAACTCTTCTGGAGAAAACCAAAGTGAAACATTCTGGGTCACACGGTAAAGTACGTGTAACAAACGCATGTTGTTCGCCCCTGCGGGGCTGGGACCTCCGTTCCGCTGCGCTTCACTCCGGCCCCAAATGCGGGCGTTAAGCATAATGATTCGCATAATTCTTACTTGGAGATTAAATGAAAGTATTTATCAGTTGGTCCGGCTCACACAGTCGAAAATTAGGAGAGGCGATTAGGGATTGGCTGCCAGGCGTAATACAGCTTGTAACACCCTACTTTACGCCATCTGATATTGAAAAGGGCACGCGCTGGTCGAATGATATATCCAAAGAGCTTACGGAATCACAGATTGGAATACTTTGTGTAACTCAGGAGAATATCCACAGCGACTGGATACTGTTTGAGGCTGGCGCATTATCGAAAAGCTTAGATAAATCACACGTCTGCCCCATCTTATTTGGGATAACGAATACTGACCTTGCGGGACCATTGAAACAGTTCCAGACTACTGAGTTCGAGAAAGGTGATATGCATCGTTTGCTTGGCGTAATCAACTCTCGTCTTGGTGACAGCAAACTACCACAAAAAACACTCGACATAGTTTTCGAGAAATGGTGGCCGGATTTGGAGCAAAAGATCACCGGCATCATCGATGAAATTGACCTGCCGGAAGGCCCCGTAAGACCAGATCGTGAGCTTTTAGAAGAGATTCTGCAATTGAGCCGTCATACATCTAAGGTATCAAGTAGACCTTCAATTGCTCCGGCGGCAATACAAGATCTTTTAGAGCACTACATTGCTCTTCATGATGAGCAAGCTACTGAGCAAGGTTCTTTCCAAGAAACACTGGATTCATTGCAGAAGATGCATAAAGCGGTCAATCACATCGCTAGCAGATACAAAGGTAATTCAGAGGAGCTTGATGAACTAATGAGTAAATTCAGGAACCTACCTTATGTGGTTGAGGATACATCCAGTGCGGATGATGACGACGATATGCCATTTTAGCCTGAAAAAAGTGCTTAACAATCGGCTGCAAAGCGACCGATTTTCCGCCGCTTCGCGGCTCCAAACCGGCGCGTGAGCCGGGCGTTACATTACTTAATTGGCTTGTGAGCCAAAGGAAGGACAATAGACCAGTATGTTTGGATTCGTTAAAAAGACCAATTTAGATGCGGAAATTGATAAAAACGAAGCATTAACTAAGGCTCTCAAGGAAAAGGAGAGTGCAGTTCTAGATCTACAACAAAAGCTTGAAGAACACGAAAAACGATACGCTGAACTAACACTTAGTGAGCAGTATAAGCGGTCGTTAGACTTCGATAAGTTGACAAATGATTTGGCTAATTTGAAATCTCAATTTGAAAAAGAAAGCCAAGCTATAAGAGAGTTTAAAGATATAGAGTTAAAAAAGGCTAAATCTGACCTGGAAGAGAAAGTTGAAAGCATACGTAATGAAGAACTCGTAAAAATTGAAAATTTAAAGAAAAAACACTCAGAGGAAATTGAGGGCATTCAAGGAGACCTGGATAAGGCAAATAAATCCTTAACAGAAACAACCAAGGAACTTTCAGAGCTATCTAGTGAAATCAAGAGGAAAAAGCGAAAGCTTAAAGAGCTCGAGTCACATATTGAGGTTCAGGATGAAATAAGTACGGTGACCTCTGTATCGCAAGCGATAACAGGGGTAAATAGTTCAGAAATACAATTAAAAATTGATGAAAATAAAGAAAGGCAGAAGAATGCTATAAAAAGCAGAAAAGCATGGAAAGCTTACAATCACTATTATTTAGATAACAGCCTTTCTGCTGGGAAAGCCCAGCAAAGGCGACTAGCGAAATTTCTATTAACAGCTTTTAACTCCCAAACAGATAATATAATTAGCTTAGCCAAAAAAGGAAACTTTCACGCCTGCCACACTAAAATTGAAAAGTGGTTCGAGAAGATTAATAAGTTGGGTGAAGATCATCATATTATGATCGAAAGGCAGTACTTAAAGTTAAGGCTTGAAGAGCTTAGGGTAGTTGTTGAGTATCACTTACAAAAAGAATTCGAGAAAGAAGAAGAGCGCTATATTAACGAAAGTATCCGTGAAGAAAAGAGAGTTCAAAAAGAGATTGAATCATTCGTTAAATCACGGGAAAAAGAAGAGAAAAGTTATAAATCAGAAATAGAACGAGCAACAAAAGAACTCAAAGAAAGTTCTGAAGCAGAAGTTGAAAGTCTCAAGCGCCTGATAGATGACCTACAGCTTAAATTAGAAAGAAGTGTTAAAGAAAAAGAGCGAGCTTTATCGCTAGCACAATTAACTCGCTCAGGGCATGTATATATAATAAGCAATGAAGGTTCATTTGGTCGTGGTGTATACAAAATTGGTATGACTAGACGGCTCGACCCAATGGATAGGGTTAAAGAGCTAGGCGATGCATCAGTTCCGTTTTTCTTCGACGTTCACGGGATAATACATAGTGATGATGCTCCGGGGCTAGAAAGAGAGCTTCATAAACGGTTTGAAGAGCACCGCGTTAATAAAGAGAACTACCGTAGAGAGTTTTTTAGAGTTCCAATCGAGGTGATAGAAAACGCAATATGTGAAGTTCATGGTGAAGTATCTCTAGATCGATTATCTACCAGAGAAAAACTAGAAGAAGGAGTTTTTCAAGATGAAGATTAGTGATTTCAAAAGAGCTTCCGGTGCTTTATCGAAAACAATACATGCTTTTTCATTGTGCTTTGACAAAGCTGAAATAAACGATGCTAACGTTTCTTATGACGGAAGTTTTTTTAGCTTAAGACTCCGGTGTTATGTCGAGGACTTTGGAGTAAGCCATCTTTCAGTTTCTTCTACATCCGAAGACGCGAATAGAGCGATTAAAGAATTTTATAATTCTCTCATTTCTAAGATAGATTCAAATCTATCTGATCTAAAAGAAGAAGATAAGAAAGACGAAAAAGACTGGGACGAATGGAGATTCTACAATCATGAGTATAGTAATCTCCCGAGAATAGCTTCTTTAGAAATGCTCAAAGATATAATTCTGGGCTTCAAGAAATGACCCAGCGTAATGTAACAAGTCAAAGCACTCGGACGCAGAAAATCTGCGGCAGCTACTAAGCCACCCATGTTAGTACTATCTTCTTATTGCGAAAAATTATGCCGGTAATATTCTTGGTTTATTCACGGAGGAATAAGTTATGCCAAAGCCAAGAGAGCATCAGGTTTCATTAGACGCTACACCGTATTACCACTGCGTATCCCGCTGCGTACGCAGAGCGTTCTTGTGCGGAACAGATTTCGATACTGGTGATAGTTATGAGCATCGTCGTAGTTGGCTGGAAACGCGACTGCTCGAATTACCACAAGTGTTCGCCATTCAGGTAGCTGCTTACGCCATTATGAGCAACCACTACCATGTGGTTCTGTATGTTGATGCCGGATCTGCAAAATCCTGGCCTGATGAAGAGGTTGTTCAGCGCTGGCATCAGGTTTTTAAGGGTAATCTTTTATCGCAAAAGTACGATCGCAAAGAGGCTCTTTCTGAGCCCGAATTAGCAAGATTAAAAATCTATATTGAAGAATGGCGCAAACGCTTAATGGATATAAGTTGGTTTATGCGGGTGCTGAATGAAGCCATCGCCCGTGAAGCCAATGCAGAAGATGGATGTACAGGACGTTTCTGGGAAGGGCGCTATAAATCACAGGCTCTTCTCGATGAAGCTGCTTTGGCTGCCTGTATGGCATACGTCGATTTGAATCCTGTGCGAGCCTTGATGGCAAAATCACCGGAAACATCAGAATTTACATCGGTTAAGAAACGCGCCGAAAAAGCTCAGACTACCGCTCAACCTAATCATCCGAATCAACAACAGAAACAGTTGCTGCCATTTGCAGGTAACCCCAGACAGGACATTCCGATGGGTATTCCCATGTGCCTGACGGATTATCTTGAGCTGGTTGACTGGACAGGTCGTATTCTGCGTGACGACAAACGCGGGGCAATACCGGCGCAGGCAGATAAAATACTGAATCGATTGGGAATCGAACACGATCAGTGGTTGACGATGACGCAGTCTTTTGAGAACTGTTTTTCTACCTTTGCTGGTAGCGAACAGAGCCTTAGAAAAGCATGCGAAAAACTGGAGTATCAACGTGCAGCCGGCCTGAGTCGTTGTCGAGAGGTATTTGGCTGACACCTGAAAAATCCCACAGTAACCATTTAATCAGTGTTTGCTGAGATTTGGCATGTTCTGAATACAGAAAACTGACTGATTTGTTGGACATTTTATAGTTTCTTATTCCCACATCAATTTATCAGCAAAAGAGTATCGTTTTCAGAAGATCTCAGAGAAAATTGGTCTCGGTTTTAAGATGGGTGGCTTTATAATTTTTTAAGATGGGTGGCTTTATAATTTTACTTTTCGTGGGTAGGACCAATCATGGTTAAACGCTCAGAAATAAGAAAAGAGTCATGAAAAAAGTCGCGGAAAGATACACGAAGGAGTCGTTATGCAGCCTGTATTCCTGCCACCTAAAATACGCATGATGAAGCGCTGTCAGCGTTGTGGCTCTGTCTATCCGCGAAAAGCAGCTGACTGCCCGGTGTGTAACGATGTTGAGGACGGACCGGCGCTTGAGGCGTTAAAGAAGCAGCGCAAAGCAGGTCTCGTCTCATTCGGACTTATGGATATCAGTTTTTTATTGGCGGCGGCTATTTTACTGTTGCTGCTGCTGGGGAGTGCGTTATGAAGCCGGGTCTGTGTCTGCTTATCTGTTTTTTGTCACCGGCGCTGATGGCGGCCGGTTTGCCTAAACATATTGAAAAAAAGCAGAGAAAAATTGTCTCCCGCACGTATCAGCTGACGGATGCTCAGCTGAGTATATGTCCGCCCGCATTGAAAGATGACTACCAGGCATCGTTAGATGTATTCCGCAGCCGTTATCCGGAATTTAACCGGCTGGTGAGAACGTCTGAGTATTTTCAGCCGGCGGTTGCTGCCTTTGCTGACGATGTTGAACGCAGTCAGCAGGAATCCGATGAGATAAGAAGCCGTAATTGTCTGCTGGCAAAAGAACTGTTGGAAACTCTGATGAATAACGAAGAAGCGCCACATAGCATCGCGGATATGACCGCGATATTGCGTCAGGGCGCGGAATAAAATCCAAGGCTATAGCCTGCTGCTGTCCCGCAACTTTATATTTATGCTTTTTCGAGAAACTCAAGGTCCCTTTGGCAGATTCACTGCCTGTCTCCAGAATTCACGATGAATTCGAATTGCTTGTCTGTGATTAAATTTCAGCAATAGAGCTGCTTCTGAAAAGCAACATTGCGGAAGCCATTTCTTCGCATCTGGATGCGCCGAAATGAACGATGATTTTTCCGGCCCGCCGGGCATGGATGCCCGGCGAGCGGACAGCGACAGGGATGTCGCACGGGCGCG
>DCCG01000014.1:75624-75786 GCA_002314145.1 Thalassolituus sp. UBA1087
GGCCAGGAAAAATCAAGAGAATGAGGATAACGCTCCAGAAAGCGAAAAGCTGGGGGCGGCCCTGCCGGCCAGGGGATAAGTTCCCCTGGGAGGCATAAGACACTGCGGATTTAAAAGTCGTTTACAGAAAGCAGAGTGCTATCAAACTGTGGGACACCAGTG
>DCCG01000013.1 GCA_002314145.1 Thalassolituus sp. UBA1087
GATGCCCGGCGAGCGGACAGCGACAGGGATGTCGCACGGGCGCGTGGCCAGGAAAAATCAAGAGAATGAGGATGACGCTCCAGAAAGCGAAAAGCTGGGGGCGGCCCTGCCGGCCAGGGCGGTCCGACGTATCGGATAAGTTCCCCTGGGAGGCATCAGGCACTGCGGATTTAAAAGTCGTTTACAGAAAGCAGAGTGCTATCAAACTGTGGGGCAGTGGTGGCAGTGTTACCGATTTTGCTGCCTACCACATCAGATCGTCGGGAATCTGATACGCCGCGTAAGGATCATCCTCATCCATATCGCCATGGGTGCTTTCCGCGATCAGGATAAAATAGTCTTCATCCCGCTGACGTATTTTTTCCGCCACCGGCAGGGGAATAACCGCGTAGTCGCGCTGACCGGGGACTTTTTCAACACGGATAATCGCCAGCTGGCCACGGCTCAGCCGGTCCCAGACCGCCTGGTCTACATACAGTTGTTTTACTTTTTTGCCATCAACAAACTGATATTTGATATCGGCCTGTTCGCTTTCCACCGCATTGGTCAGAATTAACTGGCGGATCTGCGCAGCAATGGCTTTTTTCTGGGCTTCTGTTTCTTTCTGGCGGTTCAGCTCGCGGTCACGGGCGGCTTTTTCTTTGCGCGCGGTCTCCGCTTTCTGTTTGGCACTGTCCAGCTCATTATCCTGGCCGGTGCGTTGCAGATGATCCTGTTTTTTCAGATCTTTTGCCGCTTTCTTTGCTTTCTTTTTGTCGACCAGTCCGGCGGCAAGCAGTTGGTCCTGTAATGACTTAGCCATGGCAGATTCCTCAGACTTTCCAGACACCGTCAGGAATTAAACCTGACAGCTCAGAAATGGTGTTATCACGTTGTTCCACGCTGTCGGCCACCACAGTGACATGGCCGAGTTTGCGTGCCGGGCGCGCTTCTTTTCCGTAAGAGTGGCGGAAGGCATTGCTGATGTTTTCAGCTTTTTCCGCCGGGCCTTCATCGCTGATCACATTGATCATGGCGACAGCATTATATTTGGCTGTGGTAGCACCCAGTTCTCGTCCGGCAATGGCCAGCATGTGGTTGCGGAACTGGCTGGTCTCGGCGCCTTCGATGGACCAGTGACCGGAGTTGTGCACCCGGGGGGCAACTTCATTGGCAACCAGTCCGGAATCAGTTTCAAACAGTTCCAGGGTGATGGTGCCGACGTAATCCAGACTGTCCGCCAGCTGGCGGATGTAGTGTTCTGCCTGGGCGGCTTTGTCGGCACTCAGACCAGCGCAGGGGTACAGCGAATAACGCAGAATACCTTCGTGGTGAACATTTTCGGTCATCGGCCAGACCACCATGTTGCCGTGCACATCGCGGCTGGCAATGACGGACGTTTCACGGCTGAAGCTGACAAAGGCCTCGGCGATTAATTCGCGGTTGCCAATAGCCTGCCAGGCGGGCTCGGCATCATCGGCACTGCGCAGGACGTACTGACCTTTGCCATCGTAGCCTTCGGTGGTGGTTTTCAGCACAATGGGCAGCCCCAGCTGCTCAACCGCCTGTTTGACATCGTCGAGGGAATTCACGGCACAGAATTCTGCTGTCGCAATACCGGCTGCGCGCAGGGCGTTCTTTTCCAGCAGACGGTTCTGAAAGGTTTTCAGCGCCTTCAGACTGGGGAAGAGTTTGTCAGCCACGGGTTCCAGACGGGCAACAATCGGCGCCGGGATATTTTCGGTTTCGTACGATACGCGGTCGACGCTGGCCAGAAAGGTATCCAGTGCAGCGTCGCTGTGAGCGCGCAGGTCATACAGGGAAACCTCCAGATCTGTGAGGTCCCGAATACTGTCCAGGGCCATCTGGCCAAGCTGACCATTTCCCAGAATACCGATTTTCATGTGCGTGTTTCTCTCTGGTTGATGTGTACGCAGCGGCTTTACAGTGCGCTGCGCGGATCAGGTTCGGATAATACGGTGTCGGTCTGAGTCTGTCGGAACTCGTCGATTCTGCCCAGCAGCTGTTCGTCTGCCGTGGCCAGAATCTGGGCCGCCAGCAGACCGGCATTTTTGGCCCCGGCATCGCCAATGGCCAGGGTACCCACGGCGACACCACCCGGCATCTGCGCGATGGATAACAGCGAATCCAGACCGTTCAAGGCACGGGATTTGACCGGCACGCCAAGCACCGGCAGGGAAGTCTGGGAGGCACACATACCAGGCAGATGCGCGGCGCCGCCGGCACCGGCAATAATTACCTTGAGACCACGGGACTGGGCCGTTTTGGCGTAATCGAACAGCAGGTCCGGCGTGCGGTGTGCTGAGACGACTTTGACTTCATAGGCGACGCCCAGCTTATCCAGCATCTCAGCTGCGTGTTGCATGGTGGGCCAGTCGCTTTTGGAGCCCATGATGATTCCAACCTTCGCGGTCATCGGCATATCCTCGTTTTAATACCGTGCGGTACACAGGCGGCCCGTTGACCTGGGGTTAACGTCGGGCAGCGGCCTGCGCTGAAGAAAGCGGCGCATTCTAGCACAAGGTGCAGAAGAGAATCAGTCCTGCAGAGGAAAGCCGGGCCGCCAGCCGCGATGGCGTGAATTGTCCTTATTGATTTGCATAAAATTGGTAATTCCATTTGAAATGTGGGGAATCGGTGCATACAGTTGAGATACTTATAAATAAATAAAGGCGGATTATGGCTAATCCGTTCTGCGCAGCTGTTGAGCAGGGGTCACTAAGGGATATGACAGGTATCTATGGACGTGTACGTCAGGTCGTCACCGGACTTACACCAAAGACAGGGAGTGAACTTTATCAGGTCGTGTTTGATACGGCCGTTGCAGGGATTGTGACGATTGATTCATCCGGCAGGATTCTCGCCTGTAATCCGGGGTTATGCCTCATGTTCGGCTATCAGACTGAGGAATTGATTGGTGCCGATGTGAGCCAGCTGATGGAGGCGGAACATGCGCAGCACCATCAGGGATATATTGAACGTTATCTGCGTACCGGTGACGCGGGGGTTATGGGCAAGGGCCGGGAAGTGATCGGACGGCGCAAGTCCGGTGAGACCTTTCTGCTGCACCTGACGGTATCGGAAATGATGCTGGATGGAGACCGCACTTTTACGGCCATCGTCCATGATCTGTCGAAAACCATCAGCGCGCCGGCGGCTCAGCCGCCGCAGCAGCTGGATCATGCCTGGCTGGGTACCGTGCTGGATTCAACCCCGGCGGCGGTCACCGTGAAAGACATGCAGGGACGCTACCTGCTGGTCAACCGCCGTGCCGAAGAGCTGTTGGGCATGAGCCCTAAGCAATTACTCGGGCGCCGTGACAGCGACATCTTTCCCGATGTCTGGGCACACAGTGAAGAACGTGCTGATGCCGAAACCATAAGATCAGAATCGCCCTGTATGTTTGTTGAGCCGTTTCTGCGCCATGACGAGCAACAGCAGCCGGTGAGTCTGTTGATGAATAAAAACCTGCTGAAAGATTCCGCCGGGCGGGGGATGGGTATTGTCTCTATTATTCTGGACGTCTCATCGTTGCCGGCCATGGGGACATCCGCTTCAGCTCCCGGAGCGGAATTGCTGAATGCCTTGCCGGAGCCGGTTGCCTTTATTTCTGACAACGGCCAGGTTCTGCAGGCCAATGAAATGTACGCTGGCCGTTTTGGTATGCAGGCTGAATCCATTGCCGGTGTCAGCATTGAATTACTGGAATCCCCGTCGTTGGTAACTGCGGTTAATAAGCTGCTGCGTGCCGGTGCACGGCCGCCACAACGCATCCGCGATGGTGACTGGCTGCTGGATATACGTCTGCAAAAACTGTCGAATGGGCCGGTGATTATGATCCGTGGCAGCAAAAATGAAGATCTGGTGTATCCCGACGCCGTTCAGTCCGGCCAGAACCTGCGCTTTATCCGTTCCCTCAGTCATGAGTTGCGTACGCCACTTAATGCCGTGATTGGCTTCAGTCAGCTGTTGCGTCCGGATCTGAGTGGTGATGATCAGCTGGAATCCATCAATATGATCGAGAATGCCGGCCGCCATCTGTTATCCCTGGTGGATCAGGTGCTGGATCTGATTAACGTGGATTCCGGTGATCTGCCATTGCAGAAAGAACCTTTGCCGTTAAAAAATCTGGTACGGGACTGCATGAATCTGATTCGTCCCCAGGCACGTGTCCGCCGCATTGCCATTCATCTTTATTGTGCTGCAGAAACGCCCTGGGTTGTGGCTGACCCGCTGCGCTGTAAACAGATTCTGCTTAATCTCTTATCCAACGCCGTCAAATATAATCGCGAAGGCGGTGAAATCAGCGTCTATATCAACCCCATTGAAGGTCGCATAAAAACCTGTATTACCGATCAGGGTGAAGGGCTGAGCGCTGACAAGCTGGCCCGATTATTTACGCCGTTTGAGCGCTTCAGTGCCGCCGGCAAAGATATTGACGGTAATGGTCTGGGGTTAACCATCAGTAAATTACTGGCGGAACAGATGCAGGGCACATTAACTGCCAGCAGTGTGGAAGGTGAAGGCAGTACGTTCTGTCTGGAGTTACCGCAGGCGACTCCGCAATATATTGTCGGGCCAGACGACGATGTCCGTGCAGAGCACCATAAAATCCGTTCTGACTGCCGCATTTTATACATTGAAGATAACCCGGCCAGCGCCCGCTTTGTGGAACGTGGCTTTAAAAAACTCCATAAGGTGGAGGTAAAAGTAGCCGACAACGGTTATCGCGGACTGGATATGGCGGCCAGGGAAAAACCGGAAGTGATCCTGCTGGATATGGAGTTGCCGGATATTCATGGCATGGAAGTATTAAAGAAACTGCGTGCTATCCCGGAGCTGGCCAGGGCGCGGATTTATGGCGTGAGCGCGGATGCGTTAAGTTACACCGGCGGCGATATCCAGGATGCCGGGCTGGACGGTTACCTGACCAAGCCGTTTGATCTGTCTGCGCTGGGCGACATGATTGAATGCCCGCAGCAGGGCGGGATGGCCGGATAACCTGGCACCGGCAGCGGTTAATGGCATCTTAATGGCGGCCATTGACCGCTTGCGCTGGCGGCTCAGAAACTGATCCGGCCGGCATCAATATCCTGCCAGAGACTGTCTGTCAGCGGCTCATAGTCTGTTTGTCCGGCCGCCAGATACATAACAGGAACGGCCACCTTATCCAGGTGGTAAGCATCATTTTTTAATTCAACTTTACGGTATTTAAAGGTACCGGTAATTTCCTCCTGCGGTTGCAGACGAATGAAAACCGGCACCGCATAGGCCGGTAATTTTTCCCGCAGGTGGCGGGTAAGGGAAGACCAGTCAGGCTGATAACCTGGCTTCATCGTCAGTGCCGCCATGCCGGCACGGCCATCGGTATGCGGAATTTCCACACCGTATACCACGGCGTGTTCCACACCGGGAAATTCCATTAAAATGGATTCCACTTCCGTGGTGGCAACATTTTCACCTTTCCAGCGGAAGGTATCACCCAGCCGGTCGGCAAAGGCAACATGTTTATAGCCCTGATTAATAACCAGGTCACCGGTGTTAAACCAGCAGTCGCCTTTTTTGAATACATCACGGAACAGCTTTTTGTTACTGGCTTCTTCATCGGTGTAGCCGTCGAACGGCTGTTTATCGTTTACCTCAGTAATCAGCAGGCCTGAGTGACCTTTTTTGACAGGCTCCATAAAGCCTTTGTCATTTCTGACCGGCTGATCACTTTCAATGTCGTAGGCGACGATATTGTATGACAGCGGGCAGATACCGGCGGTCTGGTCCAGGTTGAGCGCATTGGTAAACACCAGATTGCATTCGCTGGCACCATAAAATTCATTAACGTGATGTATGCCAAAACGTTGTTTAAATTCCATCCAGATATCGGCGCGCAGGCCATTACCGATAATGACGCGGATATTATGCCGGCGGTCTTTATCGGTTGGCTGGGTATTGAGCAGGTAGCGGCACAGCTCACCGATATAACAGAAACCTGTGGCGCCGTGTTCGCGTATCTCATCCCAGAAACGCGACACACTGAATTTACGTGAGATAGCAATGCAGGCGCCGGCTCCCAGCACCGCAGCCAGTGATACCGTCAGCGCATTATTGTGATACAGCGGCAGGCTGACATACAACACATCGTGTTTATTCAGACGCATGGATGCCAGCCCCATGCCCGCCATGGATTTAAACCAGCGGTAGTGGCTCATTACTGACGCTTTGGGTAATCCGGTTGTACCCGAGGTGAAAATGTAATAACAGGGCTGGTGCATACGCACTTCACGGGTGGTGGTCGGATTATTATCCGGCATACCGGTAATGGCATCATCCAGGTTCAGATAATGGCCGGGGCATTCGCGCTGACCGGTATCTGCCACATAATACAGCTGCGCTTTCAATGACATTGGCAGACTGCGTTCAACCGTGGCCATATGATCCAGCATTTCTTCGCCAATCAGCATGACTTTGGGCTGAATCAGATTGATGCTGTGCTCCAGTACTTCGCCGCGCTGGGAAGTGTTCAGCATCCCGGCGATGGCGCCCAGTTTTACCGTAGCCAGTACTGCGATCAGTGTTTCCGGCCGGTTTTCCAGCATAACACCGACGCTGTCACCGGCGCGTACGCCCTGAGCCATCAGCAGATGCGCCATGCGGTTCACTTTCTGATTGAGCTCGCGATAGCTCCAGGTGATATCCTGATAACGGATTGCAATGTGGCGGGGCTGCAGGGCTGCGTGCTGTTCCAGTAAAAGACCAATGGATTTTTTCTTCTCCGGTTTGGTGGTGATCAGCGCGGTAAGCCCTCTGAGTGCGATACCGGCTTCCGGCAGGATTGCGACAGCGCCACGCAGGACGTTGAAAAAGGAAACCTGGCGGGGGCTGGCAGACACCGGATTATCGGCCGAAGAAGAATAACCATCGGCAGAAATAGCTGAACGATTCATAGTAAAGACCTGTGATGAATTTTTATTATTGATATTTTTTTGCCGTTAAGGGCACACAGTTTCTGCGCAAAGCATGGCATAAAAAGCAAAGCGGCAGAAGCGGCAATATGTGACGTTAACGCAATTCTGAAGATGATTTTCCCAATATTCTGCGGGCGATGATTAATTGCTGAATCTGTTGAGTGCCTTCAAAAATATCCAGAATTTTTGAATCTCTGGCCCACTTTTCCAACAATTCATCTTCGCTGTAGCCCAGCGTACCCAAAAGGGCCACACAGCCTAAGGTAATGTTATTAGCCGTACGGCCGGCTTTGGCTTTTGCCATGGAGGCCTCGGTGGAATTTGGCATGCCATTGTCCGCCATCCAGGCGGCTTTTAAGGTCAATAAGCGGGCAGCTTCCCAGTCAGCCTCGTAACGCAGCAGGCTTGCTTGTGTTGCGCTGGTCATGTGATTCCGGCTCTGGTAATTCAGTGTCATCCCGGCCTGGTGCAATAATTCCCGGGTACGGTCGAGAGCGGCTTTGGCCAGGCCTACCGCCATGGCGGCAACCACCGGGCGGGTGTTATCAAAGGTCTGCATCGCACCGGCAAAACCTTTGCTGCTGTCGATGTCCGGATTACCGAGCAGGTTTTCTTTCGGTACCCGGCAGTCAGTAAAAGAAATGGCCGCCGTATCCGATGCTTTGATCCCCAGTTTCTTTTCCAGCCGTCCCACGCTCATGCCCGGGGTACCTTTTTCGACCACGAAGGATTTGATAGCTGCCCGGCCCAGAGAGGGGTCCAGCGTTGCCCATACCACCACCGCATTGGCCCGGGAACCGGCCGTAACGTAAATTTTTTCGCCGTTGAGAATATAATCGTCGCCGTCTTTTACCGCCGTGGTACGGATGGCAGCGGAGTCTGAGCCGCAATCCGGTTCGGTAATCGCCATCGCTGCCCATACATCTTTAAAGCGCTGGCGCTGCTGCTCATTGGCGACTGCTGCAATGGCGGCATTGCCCAGCCCCTGACGAGGCAGCGAGAGAGATAAACCGACATCGCCCCAGCACAATTCCTGCAGCCCCAGTACCGTGGACATATTGGTACTGTTAATAATGCCCCCGGCGGTGTTCTGCTTATGCCGCGGGCTGCTGTTCAGTTTACCGGCACCGGCGCCTTCGCCCATGGTGCCGTCATTCATGCCATCCATGATGGCAGCCAGCATATCGAGTTCGGCAGGATACTGATGTTCTTCACGATCATACTTACGTGAAATGGGGCGGAACACACTCTGCGCTACCTGCCGGGCCTGGTTAATCAGTACCTGATATTTTCTGGGAGTCTCAAGGTTCAGCATAAGAAATTCACAACCGCTGGTGTTAAAGATGCATTCCGTTGCGCATGCAGCCCAACAGGCGCAGATCGCGATACCAGCGTTCGGCCGGATGCTCCTGAGTAAAGCCGTGCCCGCCCAGCAGCTGGACCGCATCGGTGCCTGTTTTCATGGCATTTTCCGTACACAGGGTGTGGGCCAGTACCGCTTCGCGGTGAAAGTCTTTCCCCTGTTCCGCCAATGCCGCTGCGCGCCAGGTCAGCAGGCGCATGCCTTCCAGCTCGGTGGCCATGTCGGCGAGCATAAAAGCCACAGACTGACGGTGAGTTATGGGCTCACCAAAGGCCTTGCGTTCGTTACAGTAAGGTATCAGGTAATCCAGAGCGGCCTGACAGGTGCCGACGGCCATGGCACACCAGTGCAACAGACTGAGGTCGGTAAAGGTCTGGTAGTCAAAATCATCGCTGCCCAGTAAGGCGTCCTGATCCAGCTGTACTTGATTAAGCCGGAGTTCGCCGGTGGCTGCTGCCCGCAGCCCCATCGCTGGTTGTTTATGAAAGCTCAGGCCACGGCGTCCGGCAGGCACAATAAATACCCGTGGTGCATCGTCGAGCATGGCGGTTACCAGATACAGGCTGGCTTCTCCGCCCAGCGGTACCAGTGTTTTACTGCCATTCAGCCGGTAACCCCTGGTGTTTCTGATAGCATGAGTCTGCAGGGCGGCGGCGTTGTTGAGGGTCCGTTCTTCGGCGGCGATGGCCGCTTGCAGGGGCTCGTCCTGCAACCACTGTTGCAGCAGCTGCTGTTGCCGGGATGTTCCCCAGCGGGACAGGGCGTTGGCTACGGCCACCGGGGACAGCGCCGCACAGGCCAGACTGAAATCGCCATGCGCCAACGCTTCGGCAATGAGGCAGCTGGTGGTGGGCTGGTAACCACTGGCGGCACCGCCCAGTGCTTCCGGGATGGCCAGATGGCTGAGGCCAAGTTCGTGTATATGATGAAAAAACTCTGCCGGCGGTGCAGTGTCTGCGTCAGCAAAATCAGCATTGGGGCGCAGCAGTTTCTGCGCGCAGCTGCGCATGCTGGCACTGATAATCTGTTGTTCTTCTGTCAGAGTGAGATCAAACAGGTTCTGTTCACGGCTGTTGGGAAGACGCTCGCCGTCAACGCTGCTGTCTGCTGCTGCCGGGCGTTGTTTGCCGCGGCGTCCGGCGAGCCGGAAACCGGTTTTCACCGACAGATAGGCCAGTTTCTCAGCCGGTACCCGCAAGCCGGTTTTTATTGCCAGGCGACTGCCTGAAAATCGCGTTGCCAGTCCCAGCCCGAGGCCCTGCATGTCTTTCGCCTGAATGTCTTTCGCCATGGCGGTGTCCGGTCCGGAGTGTGAATATGACCCGCTATCTTTGACACTTCCGGCCCGCACTGCATTGGCTCAGTTGACCTTAGTGATAAGTCCTGAGGGTCATTCTGAAGGTTATTATAGTGATTTATCAGTTAATCACGGGGTCAGGTATCGCCAGAGATAATGGCCCGCTGGCACAAAGAGATACTTTGCTGGCAGGCCGACAGCACGGTGCGCCCGATCAGTTCTCCGGCCCTGGTGTGTTTGCCGCAATAATCCAGGCCGTCAGCGCTGCTCTGCGGACAGATAACCGCATGGCTGTCGGTGCCGGTACCACTGGCGGGTAAGTGGCTCACCGGGCTCTGCAGACCGGCGTCACGGACGGCGGTGACTTTGCTTTCGGTAAGCAGAATTAAGGCTTCCGCCAGCGCTGCGTCGGTCAGCGGCTGGTTGATATACAGCCAGATATTGATGGTTCCCGGAACCGGGACTCCGTCTGCCGGGTCGCCTGCGCGCAGCAGGTTGCTCAGGCCGGCGGTGACCCAGCATTGCACCATCAGCCCGCCGTCATCGGCCTGTGCTGTTCCCAGGGATTTCATGGAAGCGGCGGTCATCATGCCGGTCACCGGCTGAGGCAGTGCCAGCTTCTGTGCCTGTGCGCTCAGGGTGTCGCGGGGGCTCGGCCAGGGAGGTGGCTGGTGTTTATCTACCCTGAGATTGAGCAGTGAGCGCGTGCCGGTCAGGCCGCCATTCAGAACCGCTGAACTCAGCACCCGGCAGGGGAAGGGGGCGATAAACGCGATGTAATCAGGGTGATTGATCAGCTCAATTTGGGACATTGGCCCGTACTCGTTATGATGGGCACAGTTACAGCCCAAAGGTTACACAGGAAATCGACATGCTGACTTTATTGTCGCCGGCAAAAACACTGGATTTTGACACGCCCCCGACCACGAACAAAGCCACGGACGCCATGTTTCTTGATCAATCGGCAGAATTGATTGAGGTGCTGCGCCAGTATTCGCCCCAGGAACTGGGGGCGCTGATGAAACTGAGTGACAAGCTGTCTGAGCTCAATGTTCAGCGCTTCCACGACTGGCAGCTGCCTTTTACCAAAGACAATGCCAAAGCCGCCGTGCTGGCATTTAAAGGGGATGTTTATACCGGCCTGGCAGCGGAAACGCTGTCAGAAAAACAACTGGATTTTGCTCAGGATCACGTGCGTATTCTCAGTGGCCTTTACGGTGTCTTGCGGCCGCTGGATCTGATTCAGCCTTATCGCCTGGAGATGGGCACCAAACTGAAAAACCCGAAAGGCAAAGATCTGTACAGCTTCTGGGGTGATGACATCACCAATGCGCTGAATAAAGAACTGGAACAACACAAGCAGAAAGTGGTCGTTAATCTGGCATCCAATGAATACTTTGGTGCGGTGAAAGCCAAACAGCTGAATGCCGAACTGATTACACCTGTGTTCAAAGATGAGAAAAACGGTAAATATAAAATCATCAGCTTTTATGCCAAAAAAGCCCGCGGTCTGATGACCCGCTGGATGATTGAACAGGGCATTGATTCGCCTGCCAAACTGCATAAATTTGATGTTGCCGGGTATCGTTATTCTGATGAGGATTCCGGTGCCGATACTCTTGTATTTAAACGAGCCGAAAAGGATATAGCCAATGCGTAAACTGATGATTGCCATGACCGCTGCTGCCATATTTGGCAGCCTGAGCGGTTGTGTTCTTGCGCCTCAGACGATTGCCCTGAACGAGAATGTCAGCACGCCATCCGGTCAGCTTCAGACCCGGCGCGATGCTCTGGTGCGGGTCGTTGATGAGCGCGGAATCGGTGCCGATGTACTGGGCACCCGTGGCGGACGGGCGCCGGAGAATTCCCCTTTATTGTCGGAGCAGCCACTGAAAAACACCCTGACGGAAAAGCTGCAGGCGTCGCTGAAGAATTTAGGGTTCGGAGGTCCGGCACCGGTTGAACCGGTGAAAGTGCAGATGAATGTGAATCGTTTTTCTTACCAGTGTAATGAAGGCGTGGTGGTGAATGAATGTGGCATCACCATTGAACTGGCAATGACGGTAATGAGCGACGGTAAAACCTTCAGCAAACCCTACCGCATTAATCAGGAACGTTCGCTGGCTGCGTCACCGGTGGCTGAATACAACGAAGAGTGGGTCAACGACGCCATTGATACGCTCTGGAATCACATTTTCAGCGATCCTGAATTACTGCAGGCGCTGGGTGTTAAGGGTGTTGTCGCACAGTAAACGCAGCGGAAACACTTTGTTCTGCCCGCTAAACCCCGTTATCTGACGGGGTTTATTTTTTTCTGCTATTGTCAGCGCGGGTCGGTAACAGAGTTTCTGCTGATGGCAATACGTTCTTTATTCATTTTTTACGCGTTATTTTTCCTTCTGCTTGGCTGGCAGGTTGCCGATCGGACGGTCTGGTATGCCGAGGTGATTCCTTTGCTTTGTGTGTATCTGTTGCTGCTGCTGACGATGCGCGTTTTCCGTTTTTCACTGCTGAGCTATATCGCTGTTTTTATCCCCCTGATGTGGCATACAGTCGGCGCGCATTACACCTTTTCTCAGGTACCTTTTTCCTTCGTGATGGATTGGCTGGGGCTTGAACGCAACCCTTATGACCGCATCGGGCATTTTATGGTGGGGTTTTTTGTATTGCCGGTCAGCGAATATTTAATCCGTCATCGGCTGTCGACCCGGCTGGTGGCTGTTTTCTTTGCAGTCTTTGCCATCGGCACGGTGGCGGCGGTGTATGAAATCATCGAATGGGGGTACGCAGCGCTGGAAGGCGGGCAGAGTGGTATCAGTTTTCTCGGCGCTCAGGGCGATGTCTGGGACGCGCAGAAAGATATGCTGGCTGACCTGCTGGGCGCGCTGCTGACTGCACCGCTGGCCTATGTTTATCAGCGCCGGATGAATATCACAGAGCCATAAAACACCGCATGGCGACAGTGCTGTCCCACAGTTTGATAGCACTCTGCTTCCTGTAAACGACTTTTAAATTCGCAGTGCCTGATGCCTCCCAGGG
>DCCG01000024.1:0-1512 GCA_002314145.1 Thalassolituus sp. UBA1087
TCTGACGACGGCTCCGATGACGGTTCTGACGATGGCTCCGATGACGGTTCTGACGATGGCTCCGATGACGGTTCTGACAACACAACCGCAGCCTACGGCATCGTTAATATCCGCAGCGTCTACGAATATCAGGGCGCGGATATGAAACACGCCGAGGGTGGTATTGAAGCCGTGCGTGATCCTTCCGCTTACCCGATGGATCAACGCAGCGAACGCTTTATCCGTGTGACTGAAACCGCTACTCAGGCGCTGCTGGGATACGCTGAGATTAATCCGGACGGTTCTGCCCTGTTCCGGGTACCGGCTGACACCAGCTTCACCATGGAAGTGGTGAATGCCAACCTGAAAGCCATTGCCAGCAAAGACAGCAGCTACAACTACCTGCAGGACATCAGTGCTCAGTCTTACAGCGTGGCTGCCGACGAAACCCTGGCCTATTTCCAAAGCCCTCAGGTTAACCCGGGCGCAGAAGCAGCCGGTGTCGCCTTTGAAAACACCGACGCCACACTGGTCGCCAGCGCAGCCGGTCAAACCATGGCGGAAGTGTTGGCTGAAAACACAGGTGAGATTGAAGCCATCAGCGCTGAGGTTCACTACACCGACGTCTGGAGTGTTGGCTATCCGTCAATGGATATCGACTATAGCTACAGCAACCTGGGGACTACAGCACCGGTCAGCGCTGCCTGCCTGAACGACTGGACCGCCGATTGCTCAGCCGATATCAGCTATCTGCAGAACATTCAGCCAATCTGGGAAATGGCTGGCCGTGACGGCGAAGGCCGCAGCTGTGTGGCATGCCACGACAACTCAGGTGCCACCGGCCTTGACCTCACCTGGGACGGCGTTGCTTCTACTCCGGCAGAAGTCGCCTCCTACAGTGAACTGTTAAGCGCCCGTGCCACTTATATGTACCTGGCCAACAGCTTCGAAACAGTGAAAGCTTCTCACTGTGCGACATATGCCGAGCTGCCGCTGACCAGCCAGCCACACAACGACTGCTTTACCTGCTTTGCACGGGTACTCATGTCGACTGATGGCGCACTGGAATCCGCCAACTTCTACGAAGTATTTGGTGACGGCGATGGCGATGACGACAACTATGTATTCACCGCAGATGAAGACGCACTCAGCTACGACCACAGCGGCATGCTGAGCAAAGACGAACTGCGTATGATCAGTGAATGGCTCGATAAAGGCGCCCCACTGAACTGATACAGAGTTACCCGCCAATAAAAAACCCGGCTACGGCCGGGTTTTTTTATGCCTGTAAATTCCCGCCCGGGTTCTTTATGAAATAGCCTTCCCTGCGGTATGCAATTGAAAACCGTGCAGAACGCCATACCACGGTATGTCCGGCTTAGCCCTGTAGGAGGTGCTTCAGCGCCGAGGGCCGCAGGCCTTATGTTGTGATGCGTTATTGCTGGTGTGTTATTTAAATTCCGTTTGGAAGGTTAATCCACAGAATGTCCGGCTATCTCCGGATTCGCGGCTGAAGCCGCTCCTACAATTGAT
>DCCG01000024.1:1829-78618 GCA_002314145.1 Thalassolituus sp. UBA1087
GCCGCTCCTACAATTGATGCACAGCGTCGCTCTGTAGGAGGTGCTTCAGCGCCGAGGGCCGGATGGCCTTATGTTGTGATGCGTTATTGCTGGTGTTTTATTTAAATTCCGTTTGGAAGGTTAATCCACAGAATGTCCGGCTGCCGCCGGATTTCGCAGCTGAAGCCGCTCCTACAATTGATGCACAACGTTTCCCTGTAGGAGGTGCTTCAGCGCCGAGGGCCGCAGGCCCATTGCACAGCATAAACGCCTGAAACCGGCCGCATAATAAATAAACCGCGTAAACACCCTACAACCATATAGCATCCCAGAATGGATAATGCCCTACCCTCCGGCAAATACCGGCTCTGACCGGATTCATAACAATATACCGTGCCGCAGGTAATATATCTGTTTCGCGCCTTATTGCCCGATCATGAAACCCTGACGCCCATAAGCGACCTTGATGTATCCCTGATTGATTAACTCTGGCCGCAGACGCGGATTTCAGATACCTGATCACTGAAGAAAGATCTTGTTGACCGGCAAGCTGTAACAGCCAATGCACATGATCCGGCATCAGTACCCAGGCCAGCAAAGTAAAAGCTTCGCTATTTGATTGATCGTTGAATTCTTTGCAAATGTGGCGGCACAACGTCCAATCTTTGAACACAGGTCTTCGTGAAAAGGTCGTCGTTGTCACGATATAAATCTGACCGCTCTGAGAATGCCGCCCCTTCCTGAGCGCGGAATGTCCTTTTTCCATAATGCCTCCTGAGTTCAGAATCTCAGGATACGAATAAAGAGCAATCAGCCAGATGTAGTATTCAGAATTCGTGTATATCGCCATGCCACGGAATGTCTGGCTATCGACGGATTTCGCGGCTGAAGCAGCTCCTACAATGAATCCACGGTGTTTTATTAATGAATCTGTGCAGAACGCCATGCCACGGTATGTCCGGCTTCGCCGGATTCGCAGCTGAAGCAGCTCCTACAAAAAATACGCAATGACGGTGAGGAATGGATACGCTGGATTCACAGCTGAATTAATTACCATAAAGAAATAGCAAATATTTGAATAAACAGACATTACTACCGGCAATAATTTTTGACCATACTCCATGGTAAGCGAACACAGAGGGTTAACTTCATACCAGTTATCTCCGCAGCCTCCAATACTTTAACCCTTGTACCATGCGCAGAGGTCCTGATTCGATCTATCACCCAAGCCTGCTGATCTTCAGATAACTGGTTCCACACGTACATTGACAGGGTTAACAGCCCAAGGTCCATTCCACGCTCATGCGGAGCAAGTTCGATAAGCTCTGAAAAACGCCTCTGGATTTCTTCTTCTGAAGCCTTCATCACCACGGCAACATCAAAGGCACCGAGTTTATAATATGGCCACAAAGGCCGCTTATCCTGTGCCGCTTCCCAGCGTTGCATAGCAATTTGCAGATGCTCGTTGCGAAGTTCAGGCGCTACAACTAACGCACGCTGGCGCTCATAACGGGCTATTGCCTCATCTACATTAGGGTTATAAAAAGACAGCTTATCAGCCAGAGTGAGCCAGACATTTTCCCGCTCTGTCACTTCGTCCAACCGCCCAATCGCAAGGAAGGCGGAAACAACCGCTAAATGAAAAGCAAATATCGCTGGCAACAGCAATAGCCAGCGCATCTTATAAAACGACTGATTAGTCATTGGTTATGTAATTATAAGTGCTGCCATAGCTGGAATAATGATCGCCGTAGCGGGCCTCTTTTTCGACATCCACCTGATTCAAAGCAATCCCAAGTAAACGGGCATTAGAATCACTCAGACGGTCCACACCAGATTTAACCAGTTTATCTTTGGTCGAATCGGCTTTTACCACATACACAACACCATCGGTCAGCGTAGACAAATACAGAGCATCGCTAACCGCATGCATGGGGGCAGAATCGATGATAATACGCTGATAACGCTCTTTCAGTGTATCCAGCAGATGACGGAAATTTTTAGACGCCAGTAACTCCAGCGGATTTGGTGGTACAGGTCCCGACGACATCACATCAATACCCAGTTCTTCAACATGATGTATGCATTCATCAAGCGTCTCCGGATAGGCAACAGCGGACGACAGGCCCAGACCATTACCGGTTAATGCCAGCTTTTTAGCCACCGTCGGGCGACGCATATCAGCATCAATTAACAGTGTTTTTTCCATCTGACCAAAGGCTTCGGCGAGATTGGTAGACGTCGTGGTTTTTCCTTCGCCAGGCACAGACGAGGTTACCAGTAGCACATTCGCCGGATGTTCAAGTCCCGCCAGGGTCAGGCTGGTGCGCAGGGTACGGAAGGCTTCAGAAAATGAACCGTCGGTATTTTCTGCGAAGGCTCTAACCAGGGAATCTCTTTGATCAGGACCATCAGGAACATCTTCTTTATTACGTTTTACCAAAGGAAGGATACTGAGCAATGATGACCCGATTTTCCTATCAACATCAGCTGCATTTTTGATAGTTGCATCAAGGGCGTCGAACACAAATGCCAGAAAAACACCAAACATTCCTGAAATAACCATAGCCAGGATAACAACCAGCTTTTTCCGTGGTTTCACCGGTACTTCTGGTTCTACCGCCGGATCGATAATACGGGCATTTGCAGCCTGCATGTCACCAGTCGCTGCCGTTTCTCTCACCCGGTTAAAAAAGGTTTCGTAGAGGCTCCTGTTAGACTCCACTTCCCTTTCATATTCGTTAAGCTGAAATTCAGTACGATTGAGTACGCTGGCTCGTTGTTTAGCATCTTCCAATGCCTGACTCAGGGATTTTTCTTTAGACTGAGCGACCCGGTAATCATTTTCAAGACTGCTGGCAATACGTGTCATCTGCATATGCATTGATTCACGAACGGCATCCAGGTCAGACTGTGCCGCAATCATTTTAGGATGGAGAGGACCATAACGCTTACTTAACTCTGATACTTTAAGCTCTGCAGCGGTTTCACTTTCTCTGAGTCTTACAACCAGCGGGTTGTTCACAATGGCAGGCAAGCTACTCAGGTTTTCGTAACTTTTATCCTGCAATGAACTTACCTGTTTATATGCACCTTCAAGCTCAATACGTTTAGTACGGGCAGCAACGAGATTCTGAGTAATTTGCTCAATCTCCTTACTGACCAGAGTACTCACTCCCTGAAGGTCTACCAGATTGTGCTCTTCACGATATTTCTGAAGTTTCTTTTCCGACTCTTCTAATCTGGCCTTAATACCACCAATACGATCAGAGAGAAGTCCAGATGCCTGCTGTGTGACATCTATTTTAGCTTCCATTTGACTCTCAATATAGGCAAATGCAAAAGCGTTAGCCGCTTTTGTTGCTAATTTGGGCGATTTAGAGTCAACCGATATTTTAACCAATTGTGTTTTTGCAACGGGTGAGATGGTCACCGAATGCCAGAATGTATCGATAGTCCGATCCATAATCTTGGCTTCTGTTGGTGGCTCACTCTCACCAAACACCAGGCTTCGCAATGAAAACGATTTCTTATTAGCAGGATGGTAAGGATTAAATTCAGGTTCGCTCACTAATCCCAAACGCTCAACAACACGTCTTGCCAGATCTCTGGATTTAAGAATCTCAAATTGTGTCAACAGATACTCAGAGGATTGACTGGACAAACCGTAAACCTCTTCTATCGACAATATTTTAGCTTCTTCTGATTCGATCAGCATGGTAACTGTAGATCGATAAACAGGAGTTGCAGCCAATACCACCAGCACTGAAATAAGTGTAACCACTACGCTTAAAGCGATAATCTTCTTGATCTGCCGGCGTACTATATTCCAGTAATATCCCAGTTCGATTACTTCCAGGCCTGAATCGGCCATACCAGTCATCTGGTCCCGCTTATTCATTATTCAAATCCATCAGAAAAAGCTTTGCTCAACGGTAACAACGTCACCTGGTTTCACGACATCAGAGAGCTTAACAGCTATTTTATTTTCGTCTGCATCCCGCGGGTCAGAAGAGTCATCATGTATTACATGGATACTGCTTTTTGAGGCGCGTTCAGTAAATCCACCGGCTACAGATATCGCTTTATCGATTGTAAGCCCCGGATGAAATGAATAGCTGCCCGGCTTTTTAACTTCACCGGTTACATAGAAAGGACGATATTCAACAACTGATACCGTTACGCTGGGGTTTACCAGATACGGACCTTTAAGTCCTGCTACAAGATTACTTTCGAATTCTTCCGGGCTAAGCCCTGCAACCTGAATTTCCCCCAACAATGGATAAGAAATACTTCCGGAAGGGCCTATTCTGACCTTTTCTATGCTCAGATCCGGCTCATCATAAACACTGATACTTATTTGATCACCAGCGCCAAGCTCATAACGCCCTACATCTGCATTCACTACTGCGGCCAACAACGCGCCCAGCAGTAAAAAAACACGATATCTCATTCTGTACCCATTTCCCCAATAATACTGCAGTGTACTGATATGTCAGGCTATCTGAAATAATGACGGCCTGCTAAAAGCAGGCCGCATACGGTACCTTCAATAGCGCGACTTAAACACTGATTAACGTGATAGCCACTTTACAAGGCTACCAGTAACCCCACCGAGACAACATTTTTATCGTAATCAAAATCGTTGATCTCTGAGTCACGATTACTGCCAGTGTAGCCAAAGCTCACCGCCGCATTCTGACTGAATGCCAAAACCCCTTTCAGGCCATAACTGATGGTTGTATCTTTCCGATCGTCAGGATCATCAACATATTCGTCATTTGCCAGCGAAAAATCAGTGACTAACGATAAAAATGCAGAGAAATCATGCTTCCAGTTGACCGACGTGTAATCACTATCGATATAATTACCGACACCATTGGTCTCGTTTGCTGTTTGCGCCGTTGTCAGAGTAAATACTGAATATGAACGTGGCGAATAGGTAACCGAAGCTTCCCAGGTAAAGGTATCCCGGGAATCTTTATCAGCATCATCAAACTCGCGATCGGACAGACCTAATTTAACTTCCCCGGTCGTTGTACCCGTGATATCCCAACTGCTACCGACCAAATAGCTGGTCTCACTACCGTCTGCAGAAATGGATGAGTCATTATCATATGAAATATCGGTATTTCGTATTTCGGCAATGGCTCTTGTTGCCGGACTGACCCGTATACCTAAACGCGCACCCAGCAGTCTTTTATCATGGTCACGATCTGCAGTTACAGAACGATTGTTCTGGTATTCCTTATCATAAGCCTCACCGTAAACACCAACATTGAACAATGCTGTGTCAGCACCATACGTGTAAGCTAAGTTAAAAGTGGTTTCGTCATATTCATCTGGTTCGGTGACAGCTGTTGCCGCTGAGCCTTCCGTAGTACCCGACCCACGGTCATCGTGATCCTGATTCAGGGTTGCAGAATATACAATTTCATTTCGTGCGGTCAGCTCGCTCTTGCCGGCAATGCTGGTCTTCAGATCAAAGTAATCATCATCACTTTCTTCTGAATACCGTCCTAAGTCCGCTGTTACGTTAGCCTGCAACTCTGTCGACCCAAGATCCGCTGCTAAAGTAGCTTCTGGCTTAAAGCGCACAATGGTTGACGACGTGGTATCCGACTTTTGCTTGTAGATGTTGTCGTCGTCTGTAATGCTCAGTTGCGCTGAAGGTAATAGTGTCAGACCACTCCCCAGACTCATACCCTGAGGCTCCAGCGCATTGGCGCTGCCGCTGGCGACAACCATAGCCAATGAAGTCAGCTTCCAGGCTTGCATAATATTCCCCTAAGTTTTTCAGAATGTGCACTATTGATAATGCACTGTACCTAATTTGTTCGTACCGACCAGTCAAGCCTGATCAATACATAACCATATAAATTAACCCGATATCATCAGGTTCTGTCGCTTATTGCCGGTCTTTTAAGTCGTCTTAAGACAAATACTGAAAGCACGTACATGACTGTACCGACAAGCAGGCCTGCACAGCCACTGACCGTATCTCCCCAATCAAAACGTCGCGATGCGATAAAATATTGGTGAGTCTCATCCATAACCAACGCCAGGCTGAGCAATAGCATCAGGACTATCACCCGCTTTAACATCCCCAGCTTCAGTCGCTGCTGCGCCGCCATATTCGCAAACAGCGCCAGCAGCATTGCCAGGGTAAAATGCATCCACTTATCACCGCCCATCCAGTGTTCAAGTGCGTATATCTCAGTAAGAAACAGCCCTGATGACTTCAATCCGCTGAGCAGTACCAGCATCGCCGCATAACCAACAAACAGCGGTATCATAACCCCTCGCCGCTTTACTCTGGTGTTCAGACTTTTAACACCTTGCTATCGTTTCCGGCGTATCATACTGGTTAACAACAAACCTAAAAACCCGTGCCTGCCATTAAAACCTCAGCGGACTCAACTCAGTGAACATTCTTACCAGTGAATCCTTTACACATAGTCAGCAGAATAATTTTAATATCCATCCATAAAGACCAGTGGCGGATGTAATCCAGATCATAGTCAACCCGGCCACTCATCTTATCCAGAGTATCTGTTTCACCCCGGTAACCATTGATCTGCGCCCAACCCGTAATACCCGGTTTTACTTTGTGGCGCAGCATGTAGTACGGGATAAGCTTGCGGTACTCTTCGTTATGGGCCACGGCATGAGGACGCGGCCCGACCACCGACATCGTACCCTGCAGAACGTTAATAAATTGTGGCAGTTCATCCAGAGATGTTTTACGGATGAAGGCACCAAAGGGGGTAATACGGGCATCGTTCTTTGCGGCCTGCTTGACATGACTGCCGTTATCCATCGCCGTCATCGAGCGGAACTTCCACACCTGAATCGCACGACCGTCCAGCCCGTAACGATACTGTTTAAAAATAACGGGCCCCGGGGACGTCAGCTTCACAATGGCTGCTATCAGCAACATGGGTAAAGCGATAACCGCCAGTACGCACAGCGAAAAGACGATATCAAACATGCGTTTCAGCACATCGTTAATACCGGATACAGGGGTTTCATAGACGCTCAGCGTCTGCATACTGCCAACCTGACACAAACGCGCATGCAACAGGTTATAGACAAAGAAATCAGGAATCAGATGCACAGAAGCCGTAGTATCACCACAGCGTTCAAGAATTTCAGCGATCCGCTTCTGCGCTTTCAACGGCAGAGCAATATATATAACGTCAAACTCATCATCACGGGTGCGCTGAATCAGATCTTCTATGCTGCCCTGCAGAATGGCATCCGGGAAATCCTGTTTTACCCGGTCCGGGCTTCTGTCATCAAAGAAGCCCATAAAGCGGTAACCCAGTTCAGGCATCTCTTTAATCTGCTGGCGCATTTTCCAGCCGCTTTCATTCACACCAACAATCACCACCCGGCGGCTGTTAAGCCCACGACGGCGCAGGGACGATAACACCTGGCGCATAAAGATACGCCAGACATACAGAACGCCCAGTGTGGACAACATCCAGGTGCCGATTACCACACGGGAAAAGCTCTCTGACGCCTTAAAGGCAAAGGCCGCCAGCAACACGCCTGCGCAGGCTGTCAGCCAGGCCAGTGTCATCATCGACAACATACTGGTCATGGATGCAGAGCGCCAGGAACGGTATAACTCAAGGGATTCTGATACCAGCAGGTACAGACACACAGCCACAAGCCCGGCCACCATATAGCTGGGGCTGATCGGAATATTGTATGAATCAGCACACACCTGCAGCGTCAACAGGATGATAAGCACATCAGCCAGCCGATAGGCTGCACTGAAGCTGTTCTGGTTGGACCGAATCAATCCTTGATTATCCATTGCGTCACTCCAAGAAAGTGGCTCGCCCGGTGGGCTATCTTCCTGACCAAAAAACGCAGGCATTATGTCGACCATGTCACAAAATGTCTACTCAGATTCGCCAATATATGCCTTTTAATGGCGATGGTCGTCAGCTTCAGCCGTTATCTCCGCGCTGGAGCCGACAAAGTGAACGAAGATTGTTACAAACCAGAAAAACGAATGAATTATTCTGGTGACTTAGTTCCACAAAGCCATTCAGGTAACAGACATCCGTCCCAAAGCATCAGAGCCGGTACGTATATTTGTTGGAGAGGCTTCAGCCTCGAATCCGGCGTCAGCCGGACATACCGTGGCATCGCGTTCTGCACGGGATCATCAATAAAACACCGTACATAAATACTGGCACCACATAAGGCCTGCGGCCCTCGGCGCTGAAGCACCTCCTACAGGGCTAAACTGTGCATCAATTGTAGGAGCGGCTTCAGCCGCGAAATCCGGCGGCAGCCGGACATACCGTGGCATCACGTTATCCCCTCTTCTTTCACCCAATCCTGCCCCATACCTCCGACCCCCCACCCAACACTTGCTACGGTGTGGCGATCACGACCTCACTCTGGGGGACCAACGCCTCAAAACATTGCTTCAACGCTGCTTTGGCTTCCGGATCACCATGCACAATACGGATGTGCTGCGGCTTCACCGTCATTCTGCGGACAAAATTGACCAGGTCCTTCTGATCCGCGTGGGCGCTGTAACCTGAAAGGCTATGCACCTGCGCACGGATATCCACCCGGTGCCCATCCAACATGGCGTAGCCACCTTCTGGCCCATACCTCTGGATATCCCGCCCCGGTGTCCCCTGCGCCTGATAGCCCACAAACAACACATCGGTACGGGCGTCGGGCAGCAAGGCCTCAAGATAATTCTGAATGCGGCCGCCTGCACACATACCACTGGCGGCAATCACAATGGCTGGCTGCCCGCTGTCGCGCAGATAACGCACCATGGCCAGATGCTCGCGGTGGCTTTCGACGGTGGTCAACTGCTCAAACGACAACGGATGACGCCCAGCGGCCAGACGCCCTCTGGCTTCTGCATCCCATAAAGATTTCAACTGACGGTAATGGCGGGTGAAATCCGCCGCCAGCGGCGAATCCACAATAATATTCAGATTCTGCCATTGCTCCGCTTTCTTTCCTGTACGGTTCCGGGCCTGATGGATAATCCCTTCCAGCTCATACAGCAGCTCCTGTGTGCGGCCAATGGAAAACGCCGGAATCAGCACGGCGCCACCGTCTTCAAGACTGCGTTCAATCATCCTCTGTAACGCCCGTCGCCGGTTTTTGCGCCCTTCGTGCAGCCTGTCACCGTATGTGCTCTCAATCACCAGATCATCACAGCGGTAAGGTGACCTGGGTGCCGGCAACAGTGGCGAATAAGGCGCGCCAAGATCGCCGGAAAACACCACCCTTTTATCGTCAGAATGCCCACGCCCCTCAAGTGCCAACTCAACATAAGCCGAACCAAGAATATGCCCCGCAACCCGGAAGCGCCCGCGCACACCGGGCATCCCCTGCACGTTAAACCAATGATCGTAATCCACCGCCACCAGGTGTCTATCCAACAGACGCAGAAAGCGGTTTATCAACCGTTTATCCCGGGTGACACCGACTTTTAAAGCATCCTCCAGCACCAGAGGCAGCAACATCGCCGTTGCCCGGCTGGCATACACCGGGCCCTTAAAACCAGCGGCCAGTAAATAAGGAAGGCGGCCAACGTGATCAATATGACAGTGTGTTACCAGCAAAGCCCTGAGCGGACGGATATCAAAATTGATTTGCTCAGCCAGATCACCAGAACCTGATGACAAGCCCTCCGCCTCAGTTCCCTGAAACATGCCGCAATCAACCAGGAGAGCTTCGCCGGAATCCAGTGTAAGCTGATGACAGGAACCAGTGACACCGGTAACGGCACCGTGATGGGTTATCGAATACATCCGTGTATCCTTTTCACATTATTGTAATAGAGTAAGCGTAATACCCGCTGCAGACAGGATGCACGCATTCACCACACAGATGCCTGAAACCTGCGCCCTTCGCGAATCACAGGTCTGCGTAAGAACGGAACGGTTTCAGCTGCGAATCCTGCATATACCGGCATTGTGTATCTTTGTAGGAGCGGCTTCAGCCGCGAAACCCGGCAAAGCCGGACATTCCGTGACATAACGTTTTGCACGGATTATCTATAAAAGCGGCACAGAAATACTCCTACCATAGGCCGTACGGCCCTCGGCGCTGAAGCACCTCCTACACGGAAACGTCGTGCATTATCGTAGGAGCCGCTTCAGCCGCGAAATCCGGCGCATCCGGACATTCACAAACCGGGAATCTTACGCCCGCCCGTACTGGTCTTTAAGACGCACGATATCATCCTCACCCAGATACGAACCTGACTGCACTTCAATCATCTCCAGCTCGATCACACCCGGGTTTTCCAGGCAATGCACCTGTCCAATCGGAATATAGGTAGACTGATTTTCCGTTACCAGAAACGTCTCATCACCATTGGTGACTTTCGCCGTCCCGGACACCACAATCCAGTGCTCTGCGCGATGATGATGTTTTTGCACCGACAGCTTAGCACCCGGTTTAACGGTAATACGCTTCACCTGGTAACGCTGACCGTTATCCACAGAATCGTACTTACCCCATGGGCGATACACCTCACGGTGCTGGTGATGCTCGCTGCGACCTGCTGCTTTAATATCAGCCACGATGGTTTTGATATCCTGAACCTTATCTTTGGCGGCTACCAACAGAGCATCCGGAGTATCGACAATCACCAGATCTTCAACACCCAGAGTAGCGACCAAACGGCTGCCAGCGGCCACAAAACAACCGGATGTGTCTTTCAGCATGATGTCATCGGCCTTAACATCACCGGATACCATGACGGCGTTACCAGCTTCATCTTTGTCTGCGATGTCCCAAAGTGCAGACCAGCTGCCCACATCGCTCCAGCCCGCATTCAGCGGTGTCACCAGAATCTGATCACCATCTTCTTTGGAAAGCGGCTCCATAATGGCATAGTCGATAGACTCGTCCGGGCAGGCCTTAAAGGCTTCTGCATCAACACGGACAAAATCATAGTCTTCTGCCGTTCCGGCCATGGCCTGTTCACAGGCGGCGAAAATATCCGGACGGTACTGTTTTAACGCCTCCAGATAACGATCCGCACGGATCATAAACATGCCGCTGTTCCACAGCCATTTATTGGTACCCTGTGGCGTTTGCTCCTGCATATAACGCTGAGCGGTTTCCAGATCCGGCTTCTCCACAAACTCTTTAACGGAAAACAACGCCTGAGACCCAGTGGAAACATCCCCCACCTGGATATAGCCATACCCCGTAGCAGCCTCAGTGGGAACGATACCCAAAGTGCCGACTTTCCCGGCTTCTACCGCTGGTAATAGCTCTTTTACTGCAGCCTGAAATGCCTGCGTATCTTTGATGACATGATCCGCCGCCAGAATCAGCATGACCGGTGGCTTATCAGATTCAGCCGCGGCCTGCAGTGCCTGAATAGCCGCCAGCGCAATGGCCGGCGCGGTATTACGACCTACCGGCTCAAGCAGAATGCTCGCTTTGTAACCTTTCTGACGCATCTGCTCTGCTACCAGAAAGCGGTGCTCCTCATTACAGATAACCAAAGGTTGTTCTGTAGCAATACCATCCAGCCGTGCGGCGGTTTGCTGCAGCATGGTCAGATGACTATTCAGTGCCAGAAACTGTTTAGGGAACGCAGTACGCGAGAGGGGCCATAAACGCGTGCCGGAGCCACCGGCCATAATTACAGGGATCATTAGACCTTCCTTGTATCAAGTATCATTGCTATAGATGCTACCTCAAAGACCATCACCAACCAAGCTGAAGGTCCGCTCACCCAAAGTTTCATTTACATGACAAACATAGGGTAATAAAAGGAAGCACAAAATTTCACACAGCTTGTCTCTTACTAAAGAGCTTATTATTCTTCACTGGCAAGAAAAACAGCGAAAGATAATTACTATTAATCACTACCCACCGGATAACCATTGGAACAACAAGGCTAAACAGCAACACTAAAATGATCACTCCAAAACCGCCAACATAGGCACTCAGAAGTCGGTCAAACAAAGGAGTCAATCGATACAAAAAGAAACCATGAAATATCAAAATAAATAAACTTGAACGTCCAAGCAACAACGGAATGCCACTCAAAAATCTAAACCGAGAAATCCAGAAAGCAAACGATAACATAATGTAAATCCCCGAAAGAGCACCAAGCAACATATAAAAAGGCCCATCAATACTTCGACTAGTCCACTCAATATCAGCATCAGCAAACAGACAAAGAACAACAAATAGAAAGCCAGAAACAAAAAACACCTTTAAATCAGGAGTAAAATCAACAATGTAATACCTCAACAAACCGCCCAATATGAAAAATGGCGCAGTAACAAGCAGCATATCACTTGAAAATGGCAACCCAGGCATTAAAAAGACCTCTCCCCCAAATGAAATCGGATAAAGCCAAAAAAGATCAAAGAAAAACATACCAACCGAAAACGTCGCTAAAAGCAACAAACAACCCACAGTCAAATTCAACTGCTTGAAACGAAAAAAAACAAAAACCACATAAGAAAATAAATACAACACGAAAAGATGCGTTAAAAACCACATAGGCGCCCAAGTAATAGTCGATGCATTCCCGTACAAAATACCCCACACTGTTAATTTAGCCCCGTCACCATATGCTATGACATTGAATACATACAACAAAGTCAAAACAAAAAAATATGGCTTTAAAAACACATCTGCCTTCGACAATAAAAATGGCATAAACGACTTAGAATACGAGAAAAAGACACCAGACATAAAAAAGAAAAAGGGCATACGAAAAACACTAAAATAACTATTTACCTCAACAAAAAAAGGATATTCATTAGAATAATCCTGATTTGCCATATGGTAAATAACAACCAAAAGAATTGAAAACCCCTTTGCAATATCTACATATTCTATCCTTTTAGCCATACATATCACCCCAAGATCTATTGAAAGTTAAAAATCAAAATTATCAACCTACATTCAAATCCACTTCCTCACCCGCTTTAAAACCGGCTTTTCAAACAACTGATAACTAAAAAATGACGTTATATAACAGGCAAAAAGAATAGCGATAACAAACGGAACCTGATTATACGAACCAATATCGGTTACTTTGAATAACAAACCATAAAACGCCATCCAGAAGATATGTGTCAAATACAGCGAATAAGATGAGTCACCAAGAAGCATGAGAATTTTGTGTAACGGTCGAGCATTAACAACCCCCCTCAACATACCACCACAAATAAAGAATGATGGAAGACCCCACCACAGAAATCTATCCCAGCCATTTAAGCCAATGGTACTACTGAACACCACAAAAAACGGAGATGCAATAATCACAGCGAAGGCAGCCAACATAATCGCATAATGAAAGCCATTTAATCCGCACTTGAGGTACAAGTAAGCGAGAACCATACCCAACACAAACTCAAACAGGACTGGATTTTCAAAGAACCATCCCATATCATTGCCATCCAAAGAAACAGAAAGCATAAAAGCAAAAATCAGGATAATTCCGGTAGCCAACACCGAGGCCAAAGGTTTTTTCAGCAACAAAGTTATACTAAAAACCAGATAAAAGTAAATCTCGTACTCCAAAGTCCAGGCAACAAAAATGATACGATCCTGATCAGGGAACAAAAATATCGATGAAATAATATTGGCGACATCAGGAGTATGGTTGGCAAGAAAGCCCATCGCCATTACAGTCAACATAACTACAAGACATAGCAAATACAGAGGGTAAATCCGAATTATACGATGTTTCAAAAAAGACAAAGGTGTCGGACTATTTATGGATTTAAATGAAGTGTACATCATAATAAACCCACTAATTACGAAAAATATATCTACTCCTGCGGCACCGACAAGAATGAGCCAATGCGGCGCGACTTCAGACACTGCTCCCATAGCCATCTCCAGAGTATGATGAACAACGACCATAAATGCCGCTAAAGCCCTCAAATATTGAATTCCATCTAACTTTCTACCATCAATTATTTGCATTTTTACACCTAATGCTCGGCTCAACACAATACAACTCTATAGCCGTTCTACAACACAAAGAAACACATACAAACAATTAATCCATTTCAGAAGCATCAAATATAGATTGAACCAGCTCACCCCACTGCCCTGATATTAAGTCAGGTAAAAATTTCTCCATATGATTTCTTGCTGAGCGGAACAGTAAGTTTTTACTTTCAAAGTCGATATTACTCAACTGTACCAATCTCTCAGCGATTTCATCAATATCATCAGGCTCAGCGACAAGCACTGAACTGCCCCCAACTTCCTCGCACACACCACCTCTCGTAACGAGACAAGGCGCTCCATAACTAGCAGCTTCAGCAATCGGCATACCAAACCCTTCCAGATGACTCATCAAAACAAAACCAACTGTTGTTTTATACAAGCGCTTCAATTCATCATCATTTACATAACCGAGGACCACAACACCCTCTGTTTTAGCGGCCTCGATTTTAACCAAATCGGCCCCAGGTTCATCACCGCCGACAAGAAAGTATTGATATCCTTTTTCCGCCAACCCAGACTTATCAAAAGCCCTGATACTATTAATCTGATTTTTTCTTGATCCCAAACTTCCAGTAGTTAGAAAGAACTTTCCACTTTCCTGAACATCAAAACTTTCTTCAAACAAGTTCTGTCTTATCGGAATATAGATCACATCCATAGAATTAAAATCATTTCCATATATACGAATAAATTCATCCCTAGTAGCGTAAGAAACAAATATCATTCGACATTTTGAATCTTTTATCTTTTCGTAAGCCACCTTATAAAAGTCATGTGTTTTAGGTGCAAAATACTTAGGATGGGTAACAGGACCAATATCATGGCACAAAACAATATCTGAAGAAGTTAAGCTATAATTCAAGACCGTCAGAGGATCAAGATGCAATACCGGTTTATCTGGACGCTGTCGCGGCACAAGCTCCGAATATAGCGTTCCAGCGATTCGTGACAAATTCTCCCAGTGGTATAATCTACCGTGAACCCGGCGTAAGAAGTCATTTCTAATCTGATGATTCAGCCTTCCATACACGACCGAACTTACGTAGGGAGCAATTGCAGATATAATATCCTTCCCCAGGAAATACTTACCAGTCCGGTTATTAATTGCTAATGAAAAATCGACAACCAACATAATTCATTCCCTTCAATTAAAAACATTCTTAAAATTTATAGAGATTCACCACTCCTCAACTGAATCATTTTTCCAATTATGTAGTGAACCTTTCAGATCAAAAGTAAAGCTATAACCATTTTCAATCAAGAATTTCGGAATAATAGTATTATCAACTTTTAACTTTTTTATACGAGCAGGATGAATTGGCTGCTTGATGCCAAAAACAGAGCTAAGAGATTGAACAACATAAGATGTAATCAGAAGCGCCCGGTAAGGTAATGTTGGCACAAAGCGCTTGACGCCTGACACCTGCTGAATAGCATCAACGTATTCTTCAAGAGTCGGCGGCTCCGGCAAGCTGAAATTATAGAGCACATACTGCTTGTTATTAATCTCAAGCCAATCCAGTACCCAGATAAAGGTATTCACCAACTCTTTGACGTAGCCACCGGATTTACGTACGGATTTATTACCAACGTAGCAGAAGTAGCCTTTTTTAAGGGCGTTGCGCAGGCGAGGTACATTACCGTCTTCATGGGGTCCAAATATTACACCAGGCCGGGCAATAACCAACTGACGATTGCTGCGATCAGCATGCTGCCAGCCCTCGTGGATTTTTTCTGCTGCGAGCTTAGACGATCCGTATGGTGAGTAAGGAACAACCTGAGATTCTTCGGTTCTGGCAACATCAGCGTGACCGTATGGCGCTATACTGCTGGTAAAGACGATTTTGCTGCAGTGTTTGTCTTCTGCAAAGGCGACAACATTGTCTGCACCTTTAATATTAGTTTCGAAGTACTCATACGCTTCATGACCTGGCTCCCGGTGCACCGCGGCAAAATTAAAGATAAGATCAACTTTATCTTCATCCAATACCAGACTGTCTCTGACATCCATATACTGATATACCACCACACCAGACTCGAATGCCTTATGTACTTCAGGCGTCCAGACTTCTTTACGTGGAGGTTTAATATCAAACAGGTAAATCTTATCTGCCAGACCATCTTCGATTAATCGATTCAGGGTATATCCACCAATGTAGCCACTACCACCAGTAATAACAACAACCTTAACTCGTTCCATTTTTAACCTCCTGCCCGCTCTAAGCTCATAGCACCCACTACCCCTACCCCCACCAAAACCGAAGAATTCATACTGCTTCTATTACACGCCCAACTGCCGAAATTTCCGACCACTCAAATATCCAAGCAAAACCACCGATTTAAGCATGTATACAGCCACCATAAAGTAACAGAACTCTGAAATCGACAGGTCATATTGATAAACTAACAACCCACCAATAGCCAACACCAGTGAGTTAAAGATCTCCATCAAAATAAAGCTTTTGTACTTTTTATTTGCCACCAGATAACTACTCAATACTACAAAGATTACATTTGCAGGTAAGATGTAAAGCAGTATGGATATCAATTCAATGATCGGCTGCCATTGCAAAGATAAAAAGCGTTCAAAATAATGCAGTATTGGTAGCATAAAGGATACAAGAATTACGATACCAGCAGCACCAATAAGGGTTTTCGATTTCACACTGCTTAATTTGATTGAATAGCGTATAAAATAAGGCACCAGTATCGCTCTGGAAACCGCTCCCATCGACTGCATGGCGACTTCGATGGTTTTCTTGGCGTAGTTGTAGACTCCAAGTGACGCCGTACCAAAAGTCAACAGAATCGCCTGTTGCTCTATATAGTAGAATACCAGCCAACCCCAATTTGTTGTCAGGGAATATTTAAAGCCTTCGCCCACCCAACGGCGATAGACAGAGAAGTCAAACTGATAGTTAAGAAGACCTGACTGCAGTATCAGTACAAGAAAAAATCCTATGAAGTTACCAACCAAAAAGCGTATAGCTAATGACTCAAACGCAAGTCCAAGGCTTGCTGAAACTACAACTGCTATCGCTCCTGCTATAGCTACGACACATTGCAATGCAGCCATTTTTTCAGCCTGGAAATTCACCTTCCACCAGTCCGTTGCAGCAGCAATAGCAATCCGGGGAATCAGCGACATAGCCAAGATCAACACAAGAGCCGCCACATCAGTTCTGTCAAAAAGGTAGAATACATAACTGAACGCAAGCTGAACAAGGACCCAGAAGCCACCAACAATCAGTATATAGCCATTAAAAAGACTTTGACTGTGTTCGGTTATTTCCTCCCGAAAGAAACCAACTCCGCCACCAAGATCAAAAAAAGCATCTGCAGCCACAAAAGCCATCCAGGCTATGGCAAAGACGCCATAGTCTTCTGGCACAAGCCATATGGCCAGTAGCGCAAAACTGGCAAAATTAATCAGTTTACTGATCAGCTCTGACGCAGCAATAAGGCTTGTTTTTTTAACCAGAGATTTAGCTTCCACGTAGCAGCCTCACACAAACGACGACTAAATACATTTGTCTACTATGCATTGTGAGAGATAATCCCTTTAACATTTGATTTATATGCAAACTGAAGAATGGGGTAATTCCTGGAAAACCTGTAGTACAGATACCATGGAGCAATCCCCATTAGCATGCCAACCAAAAGATGTACAGTTATGTCATCCATACCGAAAAACTTCTGAAGAACTATTCTCGAACCGCTTGATGAGATGATATGACCAAGAAATATAATCATTGAGGCTTCCCCGATATTCGCAATCCATCGACTTGCCCCCTTACTTGCTAACAAGATACTGAAAGACAACACAATCAATATTGAAACCACCGCCAAAAAAATAGAAAATCCACTGTATTCATTAAACTTGTACTCATAAGAAAAAGTAAAAGCATATTGAGCAAAAATCCCAACAGCGGACAAAAACAACAACCCACTATAGTTTCCAATATTTTTAGCAAGAGCCGTTTGAATTCGCGATACAACCATTCCCATCACAAAGTAAATAAGATATGCCGAAAGCTTAGCAAGCTCTGTCGATGCAATATCCGCCATTGTAACGTACATACCCGCCGATAAAATCACCATTACCATCAAAGGATTCGGAACGAATTTCAAAACCAGCATTGAAACCATCATCATAATGAAGAGGTCATATAGAAACCAAAATTGATCTTTGGCAGGAAAGAGGTCGAATACACCAGCCCAGGTCACATCAGAATTCCCATTCGTGTAACTTGCCGCAAACACTAGAACCACGCCTTGAATAATCATCCAAAGAAAGTAAGGATAGGCAATAGTGTCAATCTTCGATAGAACAAAGCTCCCCACACCCTTAGACACGACACTTCTTTCAACAAACATCCCGGACAAAAGGAAAAAAAGCGGCATGTGGAATGTGTAAATGATATTAAAGATATCACCCCAAATTTCACCCTCTGCTATCCCTGCACGCATCAGTCCGCCAAGGACATGCCCCAACACCACGAGTAAAATGCCAATCCCCTTGGCATAATCAACCCACAAATTTCTCATATATACCTCACCAACACAGCTATTGCCTGAATGCTTTTTCAGCCGTATTCATTCCAACCTGCCAATCATTTTTATAGTAAGTTCGCTTCCAGTTTTTCTTTGATTTTTGATATAAAGACTCTATCGCTGTACTGTTGCGCATGAGCTATGCAAGTTTCTTTCATAGACAAACACAGTTCTGGCGTGACCTCTCTGACCTGATTCACCAGAGCATCTGGTGTAGCTTCCTGCATCAACCATCCGGTTTTGCTATCAACGATCGTTTCTAACAAACCACCTTCAGCCACACCGATGCATGGTTTACCTGCCGACATCGATTCCAGTGGTGACATGCCAAAGTCTTCATCCACCGGGATATAGATAGTTGCGATACAGTTACCGACCAGATCAAACAACTCTTCGTCTGTTGTCCAGTTAGTAAAGCGTATATTGTCGTAACCTTTCGCCAGTTCCTGCAATGAGTCATAATCTGAACCACCGGAAGCGACAACCAGTTTTTTATCCGGCATGTTTTTGAACGCCTCAACAATGGTCGCGATGCGCTTTGCAGGCTCCAGCCTGGCAGTCGAAAGATAGTAATCTCCCTGGTCAATCCACTTAAAGCGCTCAGTATCAATCGGCGGATTAATCACCACCGAATCAAGACCTATGTAATTCTTTATACGTCTTTTAACGTTCTCTGAGTTAGCAATAATAAGATCAACATGCTTAAGCGAAGGGCCATAGAGTAATCGTATTAACAGGCACATCATCTTGAATGCCAGCTTCTTCAGCCCTTTAAACTGCTTTACCTTGAATTCATACAAATCGTATGGCGCACGGGGAATGGTATGGCAATACAGAAAGTTTCTTTTTGCCCGTGCTTTTTTACGCAGTAACGCCATCGGAGCATATTCACCACTGTATATCGCGTTATCGTAATCGCGCATATCCGGCGGGTTTAACACAAAGGTCAGCATGGTCTTAAGGGTTTTCCATCCCTTACGGTCATTATAGCCAGTAAGAACTTTAAGTTTGCCACCCTGATTTCTCAGGTCATCATCCGGGAATAACTCAACATCCCGCATTCCAACAATTAAATCACAGCCCTCTACACCACGAGTTAGGGTCATAGAAAGTTTCTCTGCCCCGCCGCGTGAGAAAAGATAATCATAGAGTAATGCAGTCTTATTCTTCATTTCCTGGAAAACTCCAATATTCGCGCAGGGTGTGCTTTGCCTGTCAGTAAATCTTTAATGCCCAGTAAATTGCCCTTCAGTCGGCCAAGCCGATCAACCCATGGCTCTGGCTTTATGCTACGAACCGTATTCGCAATGACACGGCGAAGAATCGAAATAACGGCTAATTTCCAGGGCATGGTCCCCTTTTTGGCCAGATACCAGGGGTTCACAACCTGTGAATATCCCAGACGCAAGCCCGGACTGCGACCGGCTTTGGTGCCCAAGTGGACACCCAGGCAATAATTCGAATTAACCACCGGGGCAAAGCGGTCAACTGATGCACTGAAGTCCAGATCTTCAAACCACCCATACAGAGGGAGCTGTTCATCAAAGCGGACATGATTATCGAGGAGAACGGATGCACGGAATGCCATATTACATCCGTAAGTAGTACCGTGATGCCAGTGTATTGGTTCATCGGGCAGCTTGGCGCCTTCCAGTATGGTAATTGCATCGGCAATATCGATACCGCCGGAATTAACACCGTCTGCCAATACCTTTCCGGAGTGCCCTCCTACCTCAGGGTTACGTTCAAACAAAGCAAGCACCTGTTCGCAATAGGTCGGGTGCATCAGAAAGTCGTCGTCGAGAAACTGGACAATATCGTCATAACTCAACGCATTAATAATGGTATTACGTTGCGCAGATGACCCTGCCGGTCCTGCCAGTACTTTTACTCTTTGCAAAATAGCATCAGGCAACCCAGTTAATTTGATGTCCTTTGCAGCATTTATCGGGCTGAGGTAGATAACATCCGGCATTCTGGTTTGATTAACCATATAAGCCAGAGCCTCTGCGAGTATCTGAGGTCGGCCGCAGGTTGCAATACCGATTACAATATTAGCCATTATTTGTCCTTCGCCCTGATATTAGCCAGTGCTAACAGAATATAGAAAAATGTTCCCTGAAACGGTGCCGTGGCAGCAGCCATTGCTGGTAGTAACGCCACCAAAGCCCCTTTTTTTGCAGCGCTACCTATAGCACTCTGCTCTGTATTTTCAGCGATGAAGGAACCTTTCATAACATATATAACTGCCATGCTATACAAGGTGACTCCAATCCAACCTACGTTAGACAGTAAAACGATCAGAAGGCTTGATGCTCTGTTGCCGCCAAGACCAACACCAAAGCCATAGGTTTCAAGAAAGTCTCCCCAGGCCAGAGAATTCCAGCTGAAACGTTCCAAGCCCGAATCGCTGCCCAGTTTATTAAATACCGCAGTATCCAAAACCAGCATAATCTGATCATAAAAAAGAATGGACATCAGCAGCGCAACCGACAGACCAGCGATAGCTGTAAAAAATACGACCTTACTGAGATACCCTCGACGTAACTGGCGAATTTCTGACAGAGCCACCAAAAGGCCAAACATTGCCAGACCAACATAACCAGAGGTTGACGTCGCCAGAACCACCAGCAACAAAGACGCCGCTGCAACATTGCGACTGAAATTTGGGCGAAAACCGGCACGATAGAGAAAAAAAGCAAAACAGCCCACTGCAGCGGTAAACGAGCTGAAAGCCGATGTCTCCGGGAAGATACCTGCCACACGGCGTACACTGCCAAAGGATTGGTCGACCATGACGTATTCGGCATTTTTGAAAATACTGATTACATCCGGAAAGCCTGCATAAAAGTTGAGAAGATCCGCAACGGCGAAAACAACATTAACCACCCCCATCCACAGAAAGGCAGAAGCAAAAATAGTCAGAAAGGATTTATTCACCTGAATCAAAAAACTGACCGTGAGAAATATAACCATCGCAGCAATTGCATAAATCATCTGGGCTATATGGCCGGTATTAAAGGTTAAGTCTCCGACAAAAACCCCCTCCGCCGAGAAGGTCAGAATTTTCACTTTCCCGGAAAATACAGTTGGGGCCACAAAGCTAATAAATACAGCAAACAGGCAGTAGGCCGTAAACCACTTTATGGCCTGATTGTTCTGGATCAGGTACCAGACTCTGTACGAAAACCCCGGAGTGCGGATCAGGTAAAGCAAAAGAAAGGCTAAAAACAGAAATGCAACCTGAATTGGTTTGCCCGCCAGACTGACGGCAGAAGTTGATATAAACAGCGAAGAAATAACCAGGCTGTACACAAGAAAGCGCACCCCGGCTAACTGACCCCACATTCCCAACAGGGCTGTTATTACACCCATGATACTGATACTCATGGCATTACACTGTCGATGTAGGCTTTCAGTTTTTTCTCGAATTCTGCGGTAGCAAAACTCATTGCGTGGGCACGCAGTGCTTCCGGTTCAAAGTCGTATTGGCCTGCTTCGTAATCAGCAACAGCCTGATTTAAGGATTCTGCTGTCTGCTCGTTGAAGTAGACGCCGGTCTTGCCGTCTACAACCGAGTCCAGTACTCCACCACGACCATAAGCTATTACCGGGCGACCGGATGCCATTGCTTCCAGCGGGACGATGCCAAAGTCTTCAACGCCCGGGAAAATTAACGCCTGACAACCTGAATACAGTTTAATGATTTCCGAGAATGGCTGACGGCCCCGGATGTCGATATTCGAGTGGCCTTTGGCCATTTCTCTCAGTTCGTCGGCTTTTTCACCGTCGCCGACGATAACGAGCTTTTTGCCGTTGGCTATAAATGCCTCTACCGCCAGGTCTACCCGCTTGTACTGCACCATCTGACCCAGCACCAGATAGTAGTCATCAACTTCTTCAGAGATTGAGAACGCGTCAAACTCTACCGGCGGATTAATCACTTCAGCATCACGGCGGTAAATTTTTTCTATGCGCTTAGCAATGTAAGAGGAATTCGCGATAAAGTGATCGACCCGGGCACCGGTCGAGTAATCCCACATTTTAAGGTAGTGGATCAGGGGGGCCGAGATCAGCCGCTTCAGCTTGCCCGCGCCTTTGAAATATTCGTAATACATATCCCAGACATAGCGCATTGGCGAGTGGCAATAGCAAACATGTACGGCTTCCGGGTTTGTTATCACGCCCTTGGCTGGTCCGGATTCACTTGAGATCACCAGATCGTAGCCGGTCAGATCCAGCTGTTCGAGGGCTATTGGCATAAAAGGTAAGTAGCTCTGGTACTTCTTCTTACCAAAGGGCAGCTTACTGATGAAACTGGTGTAGACAGTATGCGAATTGATCAGCTCAGATACTTTTTCAGGCTCATACACATGAGTGTAGATGTCGGCCAGGGGATACAGGCGGCAGAGGGATTCCAGAACCTTCTCTCCACCCCTCATACCATTTAACCAATAGTGGACGATTGCTACTCTCATTTATAACTGAATTCCCTTATTCCGGTGTTGCTATCCTGACCGACCGAGGCAGCCTCAACACTTTAATTTAAACCTGGTGAATGGTTAAAAAGCCATCCCTGTTACCTGCCGGGAGCTTCCCAAACAGAAGACATCATAAACAGCTGACAGGAAACATAACTGCCTTGGTTTATTTGTACAGAAAGAAGCCCGAAGGGAGATTCATATAACCAGGCACTAAAAGCCGACTGCCATGCTGGCTGATTTTTGTACTGACAAGATTGCAATCTGAACATTTATCCCTGTTACTCAGTATGTATTCCGTCCAAATCCCTTTTTCGATACAGACTTCAGTATGACGATAGGCGACACTTTACTAAAACTAATGTTTCAATGAAATGAATCACATTTTAAAAATGTCATAATTCTCCAAACCATTTGTTACAGGAATACCCCGTTCACTGTATTAACCCTTCGTTCTTTCCTTCCAGACATCTGATGCTTCATCCCATAACTCGGTCAGTTGCCCTGCTGGAAGGCCTCCGATTCCTGCAGCAGCCCTGCGCCCACCACCGCCAAACTTTGCAGCAATCTGATCCGCTCCGCTCATTCTGGCTTCAGGAGCCCTCAAACTAACCTGGTAAGTCTGTGATTCTGAGCCAGAAGCATGATGTTCTGTGAGAATAATGTGGCCAATATGGGGATTACGGTTAGCCAGCTCATTTCCTAATACACCGCGTATTCGACGAGCCCATGGCTCATTGGGTAACACTATCATCACCAGGCTACTGCTCTTTTTTATTGGCTCAATAGCCAAGCCTTTGCACATATCAGCCTGGTAGCCGGCTGTCAGGGTGGCGAATATCCCGGGCTTATCGCTGATGAAATCAAATGGTGATCTATATTGAACTGCTTCTTTATAGAGAGTTTCAGGATGATAAAAGAGGTCATCCAGACAGTCGCCATAGCCGTTGTAGTTCATGGCGATACCAAGATCATGTAGCTGTTGACGCTGACCCACGCTTAACCCGCATCTTTTGATATAACTATCAGCAACTTTGAGCATGTTGTCACCATAAGCGGCGACGATGCTCCACTCCCGGAATTGCCCTTGCAGATACTGATCCACGATTAATCCGGTACAGGTATTGGCGGCCAGGTGCAGGTGTGCATGCAATAAAGGGTGTCCAGGGACGTTGCCTGACTGATGATGATCGGCGTAGAAAACTTCAGCTCCAGCCGCCAGGACCTTATTCAGTGCATCAAGGTTCTTTGTCATTGAGACATCTAATACAGTGACCTGATCGCCAACCCGGACTGTCACATTTTCGACCAGACGTTCCAGTAAGCGGATATCGCTTTTAATCCCTGTAATCAGCTTTGCATCCCGCGGGTGTGCCAGCCGCAACTGGATCAGTGAGCAGATACCATCCGCGTCGCCATTGAACACATCGTAGTTGGCCATAATCAGGGAGCTACCTTGCTATTTGTCATTTTTCAAAGAGACCGGCGCTTATTCTGTCGCCACATACAGCTGGTACTCTGCGGTGTATCAAGTGGTCGAACTTGCATCTCACGCTTCCTGACGATGAACTCAGCAGTACATACGGTGTTTTATCGCCTAGTAACAGATATCTATGCCGGTGAACGTGCGACAGCGCTGAACCCACAGCAGCATGCCAGACGATATAGGATGTAGTCATGAGAGGGTCTTGGTGCCGCACGCAGGACATTGATCTTCCAGCACTTTCGTAAGCATTCCCTTTGAAAGTATGTGATCGCTTACACCTTACTAAACCTGAAGCATCAGGGAAATATGAGAACGTTGCGATTGCCCGTTTGGCCATTTCACTCCTGAGGACACAAACAATAACTAACCCCATAGGAATATCCGTTCAGTATCTGACACTGATCCGCATTTCAGGCATCGAAACCGGTACCCTGACAGGAATAGGGAAACCACGATTGATGCTGATTTGGCCTGGCAGGACCCGTCTTCCCATTCCTTATTCTTAGAAATACGGCTTTATATTGCACGCCAATGCTGTCAAATGGCTGGTTAAAGCTGTTACCGAAACTTTTTTGTAACCGACACTTGGCATGATTCGCCGTGAATCATACAATTTGCAGTATTAAATTTCGTAGCAAAGCCCGACCTACGGCGGGTTAACACAGGACACGACTATGCGGATGCGCTCACTCAAAAACGGACTTATGGTTGCCTTCTTGGCAGCTGCTCTGCCAGCGCTTGCTGATATTCAGACAGATGTTGATAACAATTTGTCAGCACCCGTTGTTATGGAAAATGCGCTTGAAGACTGTGGAGCAGATTGCTCTCCGGAAGAAAAGTCGTCGATTATTGAGCAAATGGTAAAAGCGGGTTTGGCTCTTGAGTCTATCGCAGAGGTAGCTCTGACTCAGGGTATGTCTATTGCAGACGTTATAGCGGGAATGACTGCGGCAGGTATTGATGCCCAGATTCTGGCTGTCGCGATAAGCAACGGCGCAGCAACTGCGGCTGCAAACGGTGTTACATTCGTCGACAGCGAGGGTAACCTCATAGCTGCTGAGGATATCAGCACCTATGTTCTGGCAGCGATCACTGATGCACAAAGTACCGCTGCGGGCCCTGCCGGAACGGCCGGTTTGTCTCCGATTGTCGTTATCCCAACTATCCCTGTCCCCCCGGTTAACCCCAACGAAATCAGCCCTGCTGCCTGATTCAGGATACTCCAAAAGCCCGGTTCGCCGGGCTTTTTTGTGTCTGTACCCCCTTGTATTTGCCCTGTCAAAGAGGTGCGGCAGATCCGTCTGTCGTCAGATTCGTAGCTGAATACCATCGGTGCGCGCCGTCACCCTGTAGGAGGTGCTTCAGCGCCGGGGGCCGGATGGCCTTCTGTGGTACCAGCATTTATGTACGGTGTTTTATTGATGATCCCGCGCAGAACGCGACGCCATGGCATGTCCGGCTAGCGCCGGATTCGCAGCTGAAGCAGCTCCTACATTGAATCCACGGTGTTTTATTAATGAACCCGTGCAGAACGCGATGCCACGGTATGTCCGGCTGGCGCCGGATTTCGCAGCTGAAGCAGCTCCTACACAGATACGTGCCTGCCGTGATCATTGGATACACCGGATTCATGGCTGCTCCTGCTTCTACAGCTTTCAGAAGCCGCTTTTGTAAAGGGTATTCAACCGGTAACCTGCAATCTGATCTTATGCTTTCAGGCTATTTTTTCTGCATTTCAGGATAGACGCCTGACCATGAACCGGGATAATAGCAGACCTGTCATCAGGGAGATTTGTATGAGCCGCTGGAAGGCTTACCAGATATTGGTATTTGTGTTACCCCTGCCGTTTGGCGGTGTTGCTGATTGGGCATGGCCACTTTACTGTACGGCCGCGCTGGTACTTTTGCTGGCTGAGTTGAACTACCTCCTGAAAGTCACTGCGGTTGCTCAACTCCCGACGATTCCTTTTCCTGAAGCATTTGTGAGAGCCCGTTTGCTGCTGCTGGTGTTAGCACTGGTGCAACTTTGGGTATTTGCCCAATGGCTGGGAACATCACTGTCGCCATATGACACCTGGGTCAGTCTGTTGAAAGGTATTGGCCTGACAGCGTTCTTTGCACTCACTCTGCTTATGCTCAATTCACGTGAGCGGGTGAAGCGCATCCTATGGGTTGCGGTCCTGGCCGCTGCCTTTCAGGCGCTGTACGGTGCAGTAATGGTACTGACAGGCTGGGAATATGGCTTTTTCACGGAGAAAGTTTTTTACCGTACAACAGCCACCGGCACCTTTGTGAACCGTAACAGTCTGGCGGGTTATCTGGAGATAACACTGGCCCTGGGCATTGGCTTTTTGCTCGCACAAAGCACCCGCTATTATGGTTCTGCCCGGCAGAGGTTACGTCAGCTGATCGCCATGCTATTGAGCGATAAGGTGGTTCTTCGTCTGTTATTGGCGGTGATGGTGATCGCTCTGGTACTGACTCGCTCACGCATGGGGAATACAGCCTTTTTCGCCAGCCTGATGCTGGCCGGCGGTCTGGCGCTGTTGCTGATGCGTCACAAAACCCGCAGCACCACGATTCTTCTCTCCAGTCTGCTGGTGATTGATATTGCCATCGTGGGAACCTTTTTTGGTGTCGATAAGGTTGCGGAACGCCTGCAGAAGACCAGTATTCAGACCGAAAGCCGGCCACAGGTATCCCGCGACACCTTTATTATGTGGGAGCAGTATCCTGTCACCGGTACCGGTGCGGGGACTTTCACTCAGATATACCCAACGTTTAAGTCGGAAGATGTCCGCAACCCACAAATTTATAACAACGCGCACAACGATTTAGTTCAGTTTCTGGCTGAGTTCGGCGCCCCGGCCTATCTTATGTTGGCAGGCTGTGTTGGCTGGTGTTTGTGGAATGCCGTTGTCGCCATGCGTAAACGTAACAGTGAGCTGTACAAAGGGATGGGGTTCGCCGCCTTAATGGGCATCAGCGCGATTGGTATTCATTCTGCCGTGGATTTTAATCTGCAGATTCCGTCGAATGCGTTTATGTTTATGTTGCTGATGGCCATGGCATTTATCGCCCGTTGGGCGCCACACAAAACAAGACCTTTACCGGATATCACGGAGCATAAGCACCATCATTCAGAGGCTCATAACCAGCAAGGAGAAGCCCTGTGATTCTGCGCGCTGAGATCATGTATTTGGCTCAGAATACGACCGGCCGGGATTTTATTGTGGGTGATATTCACGGCTATGTGTCCAAGTTGATGCAGCAGCTGGAGCAGGTGAATTTTGATCCTCAGACGGATCGGGTCATCTGCACCGGTGATCTGATCGACCGTGGACCAGAGTCGGCCCAGGCGCTGAACCTGCTGGATGAGGAATGGTTTTATTCGGTGATCGGCAATCACGAATATATGATGCTGAGTGCGCTTAAGCAGCAGAACAGCCGCGATAAAATGACCTGGCTTAAACAGGGTGGCGAATGGATTGCCAGTACCTCGCCGGAGCAGTGGCCGCATTGGTTCAGCCTGATGGAAGCCATGCCACTGGCCATTGAGGTTAAGGGTAAAGATGATCTGCGCTACGGGATTATTCACGCGGATTACCCTCATGCCCAATGGAGTGAGTTTGAATACCTGACGCCGGAGTTGCGGCTGAAGTGCATCTGGTCACGGCGTAATTTTGAGTATCGTTCACCGCATGTGGTGAACGGGGTCGATTATCTGGTGCACGGTCACAACGTGAGCGAAGAACAGCTGCAGTTAGGCAACCGGATTTATATTGAGCCCGGCGTGTATCAGGGCAAAGATTTTATTCTGTTGGAAATTTAACCGGCCTGATGTGATGGTGTGTACGGGGAAGATTTTGAGCCTGTGCATAACGCCATACCACGGCATGTCCGGCTGGCGCCGGATTCGCAGCTGAAGCAGCTCCTACAAATATATGCCTCGACTGTGATGATTGGATACTCCGGGGTTCGCGGCTGACGCTGTTCTTACCATCCGTGCACGCCGTTTCCCTGTAGGAGGTGCTTCAGCGCCGAGGGCCGGATGGCCTTATGCCATGATGTGTTATTGCTGGCGTGTTATTTGAATTCCGTCTGGAACGTGAATCCACAGAATGTCCGGCTGCGCCGGATTCGCAGCTGAAGCAGCTCCTACAAATATATGCCTCGACTGCGATGATTGGATACACCGGGGTTCTCGGCGGACGCTGTTCTTACCATCCGTGCACGACGTTTCCCTGTAGGAGGTGCTTCAGCTCCGAGGGGCGGATGGCCTTATGCCATGATGTGCTATTTCTGGTGCGTTATTTAAATTCCGTCTGGAACGTGAATCCACAGAATGTCCGGCTGCGCCGGATTCGCAGCTGAAGCAGCTCCTACAAATATATGCCTCGGCTGTGATGATTCGGTACGCCGTGGTCTCGGCTGACGCTGTTCTTACCATCTGTGCACGACGTTTCCCTGTAGGAGGTGCTTCAGCGCCGAGGGCCGGATGGCCTTATGCCATGATGTGTTATTTGTGGTGCGTTATTGCTGGTGTGTTATTTAAATTCCGTCTGGAACGTGAATCCACAGAATGTCCGGCTACCGCCGGATTCGCGGCTGAAGCAGCTCCTACAGATATATGCATTGGCTGTGATGATTGGCCGCGGATGTCGATAATGGCGTGAAAACCGGGCCCGGCGGTTAACACGGCTCTCTCTGTTCCACCCGGGAACCCTGCGCCGGTTGCTGGTATACTGCGCCAAATTGTTCTGATTATCTGCTGGTACGGTATGAATCCCGATCTGAGTAAACTACAACCCTATCCTTTTGAGAAGCTGGCCAAACTGAAAGCGGCAGTGACGCCCAATGCTGAGCTGGCGCATATTGCATTGTCGATCGGGGAGCCCAAGCATCCGTCGCCGGATTTTGTACAGCAGGCGCTGATTAACAATATCAGCCGGCTGGAGAACTATCCGACAACCAAAGGCTTACCGGAGCTGAGCGAGAGCATCGCCAACTGGCTGGTTAAGCGTTTTAATCTGCAGACGCTGGACCCGGTGACTCAGGTGATTCCTGTCAATGGTACCCGTGAAGCCATCTTTGCCTTTACCCAGGCGGCGGTGGATCGTACGGCAGACAACCCGCTGGTGTTATCACCGAATCCGTTTTATCAGATTTACGAAGGTGCTGCGTATTTGTCCGGCGCGACGCCTCATTTCCTGCCCTGCCTGCAGGAGAATGATTTCAAACCGGATTACGCCTCGGTACCGGCGAGTGTCTGGGATGATTGTCAGGTACTGTTTTTATGCACGCCGGGCAATCCGACCGGCGCCACGCTGGATTTTGAAGAGTTCAGCCAGCTGATCGCGCTGGCCGACCAGCACGATTTTATTATCGCCAGTGATGAGTGCTATTCCGAGATTTATGTGGAAGGCAAAGCCGCACCTATGGGTCTGCTGGAAGCCTGCGCAAAACTGGGCCGCAATGATTACAAAAACTGCATTGTCTTCCACTCGCTGTCCAAGCGTTCTAACCTGCCTGGTTTACGTTCCGGCTTTGTCGCCGGTGATGCCAGCCTGCTGAAGCCTTTTCTGCTGTACCGCACCTATCATGGCTGTGCCATGCCGGTGCAGACTCAGCTGGCCAGCATTGCTGCCTGGAACGATGAAAGCCACGTGGTGCAGAACCGGGTGGAATACACGGAGAAATTCCGCCGTGTGATTGAGATTCTGAATCCGGTAATGCCGGTACAGCAAACGGATGCCAGCTTTTATCTGTGGGCCGGAACCCCGGTGGATGAAGAAACCTTCGCCCAGCAGCTGTTTGCTCAGCAGAACGTGACGGTACTGCCGGGATCGTATCTGTCACGCACGATTGATGACATTAACCCGGGCAAGAACCGCGTACGTATGGCTCTGGTGGCCAGCGTTGATGAATGTATTGAAGCCGCACAACGCATCCGTGCCTTTGTGGAAAGCCTGTAAGGAGAGAGTTATGCCGCTGACAGAAAACAATTTTGGCCAGGACATTACCACGGACGATATTCTGGACACCCTTGGGTTCTTCGATGACTGGGAAGAACGCTACAAGTACATCATTGATCTGGGTAAGCAGTTACCGGCGATGGATGACAGTAAGAAAACCGATGATTATCTGCTGCGCGGCTGCCAGAGCCAGGTGTGGATTGACAGCGAAGTCCGCGACGGCAAAATCCTGCTGGAAGCTGACTCCGACGCTCATATCGTGCGTGGTCTTTTAGGCGTCGTGCTGGCGGCCTACAACCATAAAACCCCGGCCGATATCATTGCCTTTGATATTGACGATTATTTTACTCAGATTGATCTGATCAAACACCTGAGCCCGACCCGGGGCAATGGTCTGCGCTCCATGGTGGAACGCATCAAAGCCATCGCTGCAGAATCTGCCTGAGCCCGTCCCGACCTGCTTCGTTAACGCACACACCTGCACCATAATGTTACCCAGGTAACATTATGGTGCATTCTTATGCCTGTTCATTGAACCCGCCGGCTACCACTTATGACTGATTAGGTCTTATTATCTATCAATTCACGCCATACTGGTTGATTTGTACCATTTACAGCAACCTATTGATTACATTCTGATCAATATAAAAAATTTCTGAATTTCTTAACCAATTGGTCAGGTTTTTGCTTTAAATGCCAGTCAGACAGGCACGCTTTTGCTTTACGCCTTATATAACTTTCAATAAACGACAACTTAAAACTTTTGGGGCAAGCCCGAAGAATGGAGAGACGAATGTCTGATACATCCTCAAATCCACCAGAACTGTTATACAGTCTGAACGATAAACCACCGGTTCCGGCTGCAATTCTGGCGGCACTGCAGCACCTGCTGGCCAGCTTTGTCGGCATCATCACCCCAACACTGATCATCGGTGGTGTTCTGGGCCTTGGCAGCGAGATTCCTTACCTGATCAGCATGGCGCTGATTGTTTCTGGTGTGGGGACCTTTATTCAGGCAAAACAGATCGGCCCTATCGGCTCCGGCCTGGTCGCTCTGCAGGGCACCAGCTTTGCGTTTCTGAGCTCCATTCTGGCGGCGGGTTTTATCGCCAAAGGCAAAGGCGGCGGTCCGGACGAAATCCTCAGCCTGATTTTTGGCGTGTGTTTTCTCGGCGCCTTTATTGAGATTTTCCTGAGTCAGTTCCTGCATAAACTGAAGACATTTATTAACCCGCTGGTCACCGGTATCGTTATCACCGCCATTGGTCTGAGCCTGATTAAAGTCGGCATTACCGACCTGGGCGGCGGCTTTAAAGCACCGGATTTCGGCAGCCTGCAAAACCTGGCGCTCGGTGGTTCTGTGCTGGTGCTGATTATTATTCTGAACCAGAGCAAAAACGTTTACGTACGTTCCGGTGCTATTTTCTTTGGTCTGCTGGCCGGTTTTATCGCCGCCATGCTGATGGGCAAAGTAGATTTCTCCGGCCTGTCAAAAATGGATTGGTTTGCCCTGCCAGTGCCGTTTAAATATGGCTTCAGCTTTGATTTTGCCGCCTTCCTGCCGGTAGCGCTGATTTATCTGATTACGGCGATTGAATCTTCCGGTGACCTGACAGCCACCTCCATGGTATCGAAAGAACCGATTACCGGTGATGTTTACCGTAACCGTATTAAAGCCGGTGTATTTGCTGACGGTATCAACTCTATGATCGCCGCTACTTTTAATACTTTCCCGAATACCACATTCAGCCAGAACAACGGCGTGATTCAGCTGACCGGTATTGCCAGCCGTTATGTGGCGTTTTATATCGCTGCCTTCCTGGTGATTCTGGGTCTGTTCCCGGTTATCGGCGGCATTTTCCAGCAGCTGCCTAAGCCGGTTCTCGGCGGCGCCACCCTGGTGATGTTTGGTACAGTGGCTGCGGCCGGTATCCGTATTCTGTCCACCATCGATATGGACCGCCGCAGTATGCTGATTATGGCCGTGTCTTTTGGTCTGGGTCTGGGGGTTGCGGCACAGCCGGATCTGCTGCAGGAAATGCCAAAAACCATACAGAATATTTTCGGCTCAGCCGTTACCGTCAGTGGTTTGGCCGCGATTATTCTGAATACCCTGCTGCCGGGTAACCTGAACCTGGAGAACGATGCCGACATCTGATGATGCGACATTGTTGAGGCATAAAAAACGCGGCTTTGGCCGCGTTTTTTGTGCCTGCTGTTCAGGGTTGTGGGAGGTGTTTTAATCAGAATCCGTGAATAACGCTGATCCACAGAATGTCCGGCTGCCGCCAGATTCGCAGCTGAAGCAGCGCCTACACAGATACGTAACGGCTGTGATGATTGGATACGCCGGGTTCGCGGTTGCAGCAGTTATGAGAATTTATGCTCGGCGTCCCCCTGTAGGAGGTGCTTCAGCGCCGAGGGCCGCAGGCCTTATGTGGTGTCAGCATTTATGTCCGGTGTTTTAATCGGATTCCGTGAAGAACGCTAATCCACAGAATGTCCGGCTGTCGCCGGATTCGCAGCTGAAGCAGCTCCTACAGATATACGCAATGACTGTGATGATTGAATACGCCGGGTTCGCGGTTGAAGCAGCGCCTACAGAAATATGCAATGACTGTGATTATTGGATACGCCGGGTTCGCGATTGAAGCAGCGCCTACATATATACGCAATGACTGTGGTGGTTGGATACTCCGTTTTGCAACTGGTGCTACTCAAGGCAACAAAAACCTTCCTCTAAACACCGGCATTAATATCCTGCTGACGGGCGAATTCAATAAAGGTCTGTATATGCACATCATCGGCTGAGGCGTTGCGGATGCCGAGATGGATATGCTTGTGCACACCGTCTTTTCCCAGGCGAACAGCCGCAACAGGCATGGTCTGGGCGTACTCTTCCACCAGCCATTGTGGCAGCGTCGCAACACCGCGTTCGGCGGCCACCATCTGTAAAATCATGTCGGTATCTTCCAAGGTTTTATGACGTTTGGGATGGCAATGCGCCGGCAATAAAAACTGCTGAAAAATATCCAGCCGTTCCGGAGAGACCGGATAGGTGTACAGAGTCTGATCGGCTAACTGTACAGGTTGAATAAACGTCTCCCCCGCCAGCGGATGATCTTTGCTGACCACCAGCACCTGCTCATAAGGGAAAACAGGGTCAAAAGTAATGGCATCCCGTAACACCGGATCGGGCGTGACCAGAATATCGATATCATGGTTAAACAAAGCCGCCAGACCGCCAAACTGAAACTGTTGCTTAACATCAACATCGACACCCGGCCAGCGCTTTAAATAAGGCTCCACCACTTTTAACAGCCATTGATAACAGGGGTGACATTCCATGCCGATGCGCACCGTGCCTTTATCACCACTGGCGTACTGACGCAGTACCTGATCAACCCGCTCCAACTGCGGCAGCAAGCGGCTGGCTTCACGTTGCAGATATTCCCCGGCCTGAGTGAGCTGCAGATTGCGGCCTTCTTTGGTCCACAGCGGTGCACCCAGCTGAGCTTCGAGTTTTTTGATGGTATGGCTGAGCGCTGACTGAGTCAGGTGCAGGGCTTTGGCGGCAGCGGTCAGCGAGCCCTGGCGCTCGATCTCACGCAGGATGCGCAGATGCATACGGTCAATCATGCTGGTTTCCCCGTGTTCGGAAGGACAAAACATTCCATGAACAATAGTAATGGTTAAATGAGATTAAACCATTATTCATCATGAGTCACTTTATCTATTCTGCTCCTCAATCACTTCAGCCCAATTATTGATGAGAGAGATACCTCATGGCTTTAATTCACAACCTTGGCTTTCCGCGTATCGGCGCAAAGCGCGAACTGAAATTTGCTCAGGAAGCATTCTGGAAGGGACAATCGTCTGAAACTGAATTGCTGGCCAATGCCAAAGAAATCCGCACCGGCAACTGGAAGGCTCAACAATCGCTGGATTATGTGCCGGTGGGCGATTTTTCGCTGTACGATCAGGTGCTGGATATGAGTGTTACCCTGGGCAACCTGCCGGAACGTGTGCAGGGGCTGACAGGCAGCGAGCTGGATAATTATTTCCGTGTGGCACGCGGCCGCTCCACTAACGACAGCGACTGCCATTGTGTTCATGCCGGTGAAATGACCAAGTGGTTCGATACCAACTACCACTACATAGTGCCGGAAGTAACGGCCACGACATCATTTTCACTGAATGCACAGCGTTTACTGAAGCAACTGGAAGAAGCGCGCCGTGCCGGTGTCAGCAACCCGAAGCCGGTGATTATTGGGCCGGTAACCTACCTGTGGCTGTGCAAAGAAAAAGACGATTCCAGCCGCCTGAATCTGCTGGAACAACTGCTGCCGGTGTACAGTGAACTGCTGGAGCAACTGGCCGACGCCGGTGCCGAATGGGTTCAGATGGATGAACCCGTGCTGGTAACGGAACTGACGAATGAATGGAAGCAGGCGTTTGAAAACGCCTATCACACGTTAAAAGCGGATCGCCCTAAACTGCTGCTGGCCACCTATTTCGGTACCCTGCAGGACAACCTGCAACAGGCCTGCAATCTGCCCGTCGCCGGATTGCATATTGATGCCGTCCGTGGCCGTGAAGAAGCCGCCAAAGTGGTGGACTGGTTGCCCGCTCATAAAATACTTTCGATCGGTGCAATTGATGGCCGCAATATCTGGAAGTCGGACTTAACGGCGATTCTTGACTGGCTGGAGCCGCTGGCGGAAAAACTCGGTGAGCGCCTGTGGATTGCCCCTTCCTGTTCGCTCTTGCATGTACCGGTGGATCTCGACAGTGAAGAACAACTGGATGAAGACATCCGCAGCTGGCTGGCATTCGCCAAACAGAAATTATCTGAATTAACCGTACTGGGTAAAGCCATTAACGAAGGACGTGATGCCGTTGCGCTGCAATTGCAGGCCAATAAACTGGCTATCGACAGCCGCCGTCAGTCCGCCCGTGTTCATAATCCGGCGGTAAAAGAAGCCGTGAACAACATTACGGCTGCGTATGGTCAGCGCCAGAGCGCTTATGCTGAGCGTGCAAAAAAGCAACGTGTGAACCTGCATTTACCGGCTTTTCCCACCACCACCATCGGCTCTTTTCCGCAGACGCAGGATATCCGTAAAACACGTCTGGCATTTAAGAAGCAGGCCATCTCAGCGGATGAATACAGCGCCAGAATGAAGGCGGAAATCGAACACGCCGTACGCGAACAGGAAAAACTGGATATTGACGTACTGGTACACGGTGAAGCTGAACGTAACGACATGGTCGAATATTTCGGCGAACAACTGGAGGGCTATGTTTTCAGTCAGTTCGGCTGGGTGCAGTCATACGGATCGCGCTGTGTTAAACCACCGATTCTGTTCGGTGATATCAGCCGTCCGCACGCCATGACGGTTAACTGGATTCAATACGCTCAGTCGCTCACGGATAAACCGATGAAAGGCATGCTCACCGGTCCGGTGACGATTCTTAACTGGTCTTTCGTGCGCGACGACCAGCCACGCAGCGAAACCTGTAAGCAGCTGGCACTGGCCATCCGCCAGGAGGTTCAGGATCTGGAAGCGGCCGGAGTCAATATTATTCAGATCGACGAAGCCGCCCTGCGTGAAGGTTTACCACTGCGTCAAAGTGAATGGCAGGCTTATCTCGACTGGGCAGTGGAATCCTTCCGTATCAGTGCCAATGGTGTCAGCGATGAAACTCAGATTCACACCCATATGTGTTATTCCGAATTCAATGACATTATTGAATCCATCGCGCAGATGGATGCGGATGTAATTACCATCGAGACGTCACGCTCGGATATGGAGCTGCTGGATGTGTTTGAGGAATTTGAATACCCGAATGAAATCGGCCCGGGGGTTTACGATATTCATTCGCCCAACATTCCGACGGTAGAACAAATGGTCAACCTGATGGAAAAAGCGGCGAAACGGATTCCTGCTGAGCGTTTATGGGTGAACCCGGACTGTGGCCTGAAAACCCGCCAGTGGCAGGAAGTTATTCCGGCATTGCAGACTATGGTAGAAGCCGCCAAAAGGCTGCGTCAGGGCTGATTTTTCGCTGCCCTGCCACCACGGATGCAGTGCTTGTTTATTGCCTGCATCCGTTGTTAGACCCTATGCACCGTTTAGCCCTGTAGGAGGTGCTTCAGCGCCGAGGGCCGCAGGCCTATTGAGAGGAGGAATATTTCTCTGCGGCGTTTACAGATAATCCGTGCAGAACGTCATGCCACGGAATGTCCGGCTGGCGCCGGATTCGCAGCTGAAGCAGCTCCTACACAGATACGCAATGCCCGTGCTGGTTGGATACGCCGGATTCGCGGCTGAAGCAGCTCCTGCAAAAATACGCGATAATCAGGGTGATTATTCGTGTCTTAATGCTTCAATCGGGTTTAGGCGTGCAGCGCGGCGTGCCGGCACAAAACCGAATACAACGCCCACAGCGGCTGAGAACACGAAGGCAGCAACACTGATGGAATAATCAAAGATAAAGGGCATCTGCATCAGCATGGCCATAAAATAAGAAAGCAGAAACGCCAGGATAATACCGACCAGACCGCCCAACGCGGACAGGACAACGGCTTCAACCAGAAACTGCAACAATACTTCATGCTCCAGCGCGCCAATGGCAAGGCGGATACCAATTTCCCGGGTCCGTTCGGTTACTGACACCAGCATAATATTCATAATGCCAATGCCTCCCACCAGCAGGCTGACACCCGCTACTGCGCCCAATAAACCGGTCATGGTTTTGGTGGTGCTGGTCAGGGTTTCGGCAATTTCGGTGGTATTAAAAATATTAAAGTCGTCGGTTTCACTCGGCGATATATTGCGCCGCATACGCATCAGCGAGGTCAGACGGTCTTCAACGTGGTCGGAATCAACATTATCCTGCAGTGAAATATAAATCTGGCCGACATCACGGTTACCGGCGATACGGCGCTGAAAGGTGGGCAACGGCAGAATCACAATATCATCCTGATCACTGCCAAAACTCGTTTGTCCTTTGCCTTTTAATACGCCGATCACGGTGCAGTTAAAACGGTCGACACGCATTTTCTGATTCACTGCATCGGCGCCATCAAACACTTCTCTGACGATGGTTTTCCCGACGATGCACACAGGTGAGCCTATGCTCTCTTCTTCGCTGGTAAAGCGGCGACCGCTGTCCAGCGTCCAGTTGGCTGCAATCAGATAGGCATTGTCGGTGCCGCGCACGCTGGAGCTCCAGCTGTTGTTGCCATTCACTAAGGTAACTGAGCTGCTGCTGACGGGGGAAATGGCTTTGATGCCGGCGATTTCGGCACGGATGGCGTCAATATCATCAAGCTCAAACGCCGGGCCGGACTGTCTAGAACGTCCCGGGCCGAATCCCTGTCCACGGTTGAGCATCATCAGGTTGCTGCCCAGTGCGGAGATGCGTTCCGTCACCTGAGCGGTTGCCCCGTTCCCTAATGCCACCATGGTAATAACCGCTGCAACGCCAATAATAATTCCCAGTGTGGTCAGGAAGGAGCGCATAATATTACGGCGGATCTGTTGCAGAGCCAGTTTAAGGGCATTCATTAACATGGCTCAGCTCCTGTCCTGCCGGGCGTGATCGTGCAGCATTTCACGATCCACTTTTCCGTCGACGAAATGAATAACACGGTGAGAATATTCCGCCATTTCAGGTTCATGGGTCACCATCAGAATCGTCAGGTTCTGTTCACGGTTAAGCGCTGCCATCAGCTCCATAATTTCCTGACTGCGTTCAGTATCCAGGTTACCCGTAGGTTCATCGGCTAACAGTATGGAAGGGGTTGTAACCAATGCCCGGGCAATGGCCACCCGCTGCTGCTGACCACCGGATAATTCCGACGGATGGTGATGCGCCCATTGTCCCAGTCCCACTTTATCCAGCGCTTCCATGGACAGACGATTACGTTCTTTTTTATTCAGCCCGCGATACACCAGTGGCAGCTCGACATTTTCCTGAGCTGAGGTTCTGGCCAGCAGATTAAATCCCTGAAAGACAAAACCGATATGATTGCGGCGCAGCAAGGCGCGCTGATTGCGGTCGAGTTCAGACACAGGAACGCCGCGGAAATAGTATTCACCGGACGTCAGCACATCCAGGCAACCGAGTATGTTCATCACGGTGGATTTCCCGGAGCCGCTGGGGCCCATCAGGGAAACAAATTCGCCGGAGGATACGGAAAAGTCGACGCCTTTCAGGGCAAGAAATTCAGCATCGCCATGACCATAACGCTTGGTCACCTGCTGAAACCGGATCAGGGCATCATGCTCAGTGGCCGACATTATTTCTGTACCTGTACGGCATCAACAATAATTTCGTCGCCTTCCTGCAGATCGCTTTCTGCAATTTCACTGCGCAGCCCGTCTGTCATACCGGTTTTAATGGTTACCGGTTGAGGCTGATTATTGCGTAACACCCAGATGGTAAATTCTTTATTTTCCACTGAACCAGAGAAATCACCCATGCCTTTTTTGCGGTTATCACGCCGCGGGCCGGGGAAAAACAGCATTCCACCACCGGATTTTTTATCGGCGCCCGGCTGTTCTTCTGCCGTAGTCTCGCTGGCCGGGGTGTATCTTAATGCCGCCGAAGAAACCGTCAGTACGTTTTCAGCCGATTTTACTTTGATATCCGTGACCGCAGTCATCCCGGGCAACAGTGCTAAATCTTCGTTGTCGACATCCAGAATGGTTTCATACGACACCACGGTAGAGGTGCTGTCATCGTCGGTGCTGGCGAGCCGTATCTGAGCAATTTCGGCATCAAACTGGCGGCCACCCCAGGCATCCACGGTAACGGTCGCTTTCTGACCCTGTTTTATCTGGGCAATATCCGCTTCATCAATATCCACATGCAATTCCATGCTTTTTAAATCCCGCGCTAACAGAAACAGCGTGGGCGCAGAATAGTTGGAAGCAATGGTCTGGCCTGGCTCAACGTCTTTGCTCAGCACGATGCCATCAATCGGCGAGACCAGTGTCGCTTTCACCAGATCGGTCCGGGCGGTATCCAGATCTGCCTGTGCCATGTCCACATTGGCCTTGGCAACTTCCAGCGACGCTTTGGCTTTGGTGACGGCAATACGGGCACTGTCCATCGTCTGTTGCGATGGGTGTTTACCGCCACTGAGCTTATACACGGTCTGGTAGTGCTGATAATCCAGCTGTGCTTCTTCCAGATCCGCTTCGCTCTGAGTGACGTTGGCTTTGGCAGACTTTAATGAACTGGCGCGTTCAAAGACGGTGGCTTCCAGTGTGGTGGTATCCAGTTTGGCCAGTGCCTGACCTTTCTTGATCTGGTCGTTATAGTCGACGTAAACCTCGTCCATAATACCGGACAGCTCAGAACTGACTTCCACTTCGTCTTTCGGTTCAACGGTACCGGTGGCGGTTACCGTGACGGCCAGACTGGTGCGCGTGACCGTATCGGTTTTATAAATCTGTCCGGCGGCCGGGTCTTCCGGCTGCAACAGAAGCCAGCCACCCACGACGATAATAAGCAGCACGACCGCAATGATTATCCAGCGTAATTTACCGCTCGTTTTTTCCTGAATAAGCCCGAGATCAGCGGCTTTTTTCTGTTCACTGTTATTCACTTACGTCACCCTGATCTGTGGATGGTTGATTATCTGTGCTGTCGCGGCTGTCTTTACCGGTATCCTTCTGTGTTTGCCAGCCACCACCGGCAGCGCGGTAAAGTTCAACCCAGGCGGTTAAAATAGTGCCTTCATTCTGTACTCTGGCATTCCGGGCATCGAGCAGGGCTGACTGGGTATCCAGCAGGTCAGTAAAATCCAGCATTCCGGCATCGTACTGATATCGTGCCAGCTGTTCTGCCAGCGTGGCTGAATCTTCGGCCTGCTGATATGACGCCTTCTGCTGTTGCGCGGTGTACAGTGAGGAGAGAGCATCCTCCACTTCCTGCTGCGCCGTCAGTATGGTGTCGCGGTAAGTATTCAGAGCGGTATCGAGTTCAATTTCCTGAGTTAATTCATTATTTTTTAATACCCCGTTATCAAACAGCGCATAAGACAGACTGGCAGCCACAGAGCGTACCAGGCTGTCGGCATCAAAGACGTCGGCGTAATTGTCGCCGCTGCCAGTCAGACTGCCGCTTAAGCGGAAAGACGGAAATCTGGCTTTACGCGCCTGATTAACAGTTTCGGCCTGTTGGATAACCGCGTATTCCTGCGCTTTCACATCCGGCCGCTGGCGCAGTATCTCCGCCGGCAGGTTGAGCGCCAGATTCACCGGTGGCTGCGGCAGGTTACGCTGTTCGCGCAGTTCGCTGAGCAGTGTTGTCAGTTCACCGTCGGTCAGTGCACGCAGCTGGTTGATGGCTTCTTCCTGTGTCTGGCGGTATTGGGGCAGTTCCGCCTTTGCCCGGTCGAGCTGTGTTTTGGCCTGCATCACTTCAAGTTCGGTACCGATTCCCGACTGGTATTCAAAGCGCGCAAGGTCGTAACTTTCGCTGCGGATATCCACCCCGGCTCTGGCCACGCGCAGATTTTCCTGTGCCAGGCGCAGGTTGGTGTAGGCGTTTGCAGTACGCGCCATCAGGCTGATACGGGCATTGCGCAGAAGCTCATCGGCCTGGGCGATGGCGGCCTTGGCCTGGCGTTTCTCTGATGAAGCCTCGCCCCACAGATCCACTTCCCAGGAAGCCTGCAGACTACCGCTGTAGTTGGTACGGGTGCCGGTGTCCACACTGCCGGCACGGCTGACACCGGTTGAAACGCTCAGCGAAGGCAGGTTATTAACACCGGCAATCTCCGCCTGCAGTTGCGCCCTGCGATAAGTCAGACGTGCACTTTCCATATCCGGGCTGTTGTTCAGTGTCATGGTGATCAGACGCTGCAATAACGGGTCATGCATCTGCTGCCACCAGCGCGCGCCCGCGCTGGCGTCGTTCATTGCTTCCTGACTGACCCCCGCAGGCATTTCAGACTGCCACTGTTCATCGGTGCTGGCCGCCTCATTAAGCGATTCTGCCGGCATGACCACGGAACAGCCACTGACCATCACTGACAACACAAGGGCCAGCGAGAACGCCTGAATGCCAGACTTTTTTAAAAAAGGATCATGCATGTAAACCGGGCTCCCGGGAATTGTCAGGTCAGTATTCGTCACGGAGTAAAGCGCAGCAGCATGCCATAAACCCGCCCGCCTGAGGCGTAAAGATTTGCACGTATGTGTCAGAACCTGGCGGAGATTACTGGCCGGACCGCAGCCTGTTTTTAATGGTCTGCCATTATACGGAGATTACCGGCAGGATTGGGCTGTGATCAGACAACGGTGTGTTTGGGGGTATTTTTAAACAATAATAGTGACAAAGCGGTCAGGATGTATACAAATCACTCAATACTGAGGATTATGTAGTATTGCTTATCCATCAATATGCTACTAAGTTAGTACTATCCACTCTATTTGGCGGGCCTGGGAAGGCCTGTCGTTTTTTTGCACAGGCGTTTTTGCACAGGGATGTGCAGCGATATCATCTCCTTGAGTTTCCACCTGCCGGTCCGGCTTTCAGGATTCATTATCCTGCGGCATCACCCCTTCTGCCTCTGCATTCACTGCTCTCTCAATTCACTCCCTCTGCGTTCTGCCGCCATTCGCCAGACATAAAAAAACCGGGATCAATCCCGGTTTTTTGCAGATGCCGCCATCAGCTGATTTTCGGGTCCAGTTCACCGCGCTGATAACGCTCGAACATAACTTCCAGAGAATCGGCTTTGATTTTGGATGCATTGCCGGCGGTACCAAAGGCTTCGTAACGGGCGATACAGATTTCACTCATCGCCTTCACGGATTCTTTCAGATATTTACGCGGATCAAACTCGGCCGGGTTCTGCGCCATAAAGCGGCGGATAGCGCCGGTGGAGGCCAGACGCAGATCGGTATCGATATTCACTTTGCGCACACCGTACTTGATGCCTTCGACGATCTGTTCAACCGGTACACCGTAGGTTTCCGGAATTTCACCACCGAATTCATTGATGATGGCCAGCCACTCCTGAGGCACAGAAGACGAACCGTGCATCACCAGATGAGTATCCGGAATGCGTTTGTGGATTTCTTTGATACGGTCAATGGCCAGGATGTCATCCGTCGGCGGACGGGTAAATTTGTATGCGCCGTGGGAGGTACCGCAGGCGATAGCCAGTGCGTCGACCTGTGTCTTGCTCACGAAGTCAGCGGCTTCTTCCGGATCGGTCAGCATCTGATCATGGCTCAGAGTACCTTCTGCGCCGATACCGTCTTCTTCACCGGCCTGTCCGGTTTCCAGTGAGCCCAGACAACCCAGCTCACCTTCAACGGATACGCCACAGGCATGGGCCATTTCAACGGTGCGGCTGGTGACATCCACATTGTATTCATAGCTGGTCGGTGTTTTACCGTCTTCACCCAGTGAGCCGTCCATCATTACTGAGCTGAAGCCCAGCTGAATAGAGCGCTGACAAACAGAAGGCGAGGTACCGTGATCCTGGTGCATAACCACCGGAATGTGCGGAAATTCTTCCACGGCCGCCAGAATCAGGTGACGCAGGAATGGCGCACCGGCGTATTTACGGGCACCGGCAGACGCCTGAACAATCACTGGCGAGTCCGTTTTGTCTGCCGCTTCCATAATGGCGCGCATCTGTTCGAGGTTGTTGACGTTGAAAGCCGGAACGCCGTAGCCGAATTCGGCGGCGTGATCCAGCATCTGACGCATGCTGATTAATGCCATGATTAGTACCTTAACCGTTGTAAATATCTGGCCGTATTCTAACGGCTATCAGACGGGATAGAAACCGCCGGGCAGTGGCGGCTTCGGTAATAAAAAACCACGGAAAGACCGGGGTTTTATGGTCTGGCAAGCGCTTACTTCGCGCGTTCTTCCAGAATCGCTACGGCTGGCAGGGTTTTGCCTTCCACAAATTCGAGGAAAGCGCCGCCACCAGTGGAAATGTAAGACACCTGTTCAGCGATATCATACTTATCCACCGCTGCCAGTGTGTCACCGCCACCGGCGATGGAGAAGGCATCGGATTCAGCGATGGCCAGCGACAGCGCCTTAGTGCCGGCGCCGAACTGGTCAAATTCGAATACCCCGACCGGACCGTTCCAGATGATGGTTTGCGCTTCTTTCAGCTGCGCTGCCAGGGCGGCGGCAGAATCCGGGCCGATATCGAAAATCATATCGTCTGCGTCGACATCATCAGCGCTTTTCAGCGTCGCTTCTGCGCTTTCTGAGAATTCTTTGCCGCAGACAACGTCAGTCGGAACCGGAATGGAGACTTTTTCCATCAGCTTCTTAGCCGCCGGAATCAGGTCTTCTTCGTACAGTGATTTGCCCACCGGTTTGCCGGCCGCGGCAAGGAAGGTATTGGCAATACCGCCACCAACAATAATCTGATCACAGATATCGGACAGGCTTTCCAGTACTTCCAGCTTAGTGGACACTTTGGAACCACCGACAATCGCCACCAGCGGACGGGCCGGTTTATCCAGCGCCTTGCCCAGTGCGTCCAGTTCCGCGGCTAACAGCGGACCGGCGCAGGCAAGCGGAGCAAACTTCGCCACACCGTGTGTGGACGCCTGAGCACGGTGCGCCGTACCGAAAGCGTCCATCACAAAGATATCGCACAATTCAGCGTAGGCTTTGGACAGCTCGTCTTCGTCTTTCTTTTCGCCTTTGTTAAAGCGTACGTTTTCCAGCAGCGCCAGTTCGCCATCGGCCAGATCAACGCCGGCGCGGAAGTCTTTCACCAGGTTAACATCACGCCCCAGCAGACCAGCCAGATGATCAGCCACTGGCTGCATGGAAAATTCGTCGGCGTATTCGCCTTCACTCGGACGGCCCAGATGCGACATCACGATCACTTTTGCACCGGCCTGCAGTGCGTGCTGAATGGTTGGCAGTGAGGCGCGGATGCGCACATCAGACGTTACTTTGCCTTCTTTTACCGGCACATTGAGATCTTCGCGGATCAGAACCCGTTTACCTTTCAGGTCCAGGTCGGTCATTTTCAAAACAGACATGAGGCTTCCTTTGTGTCTTGCCCGGGTGCAGGCAGATCAGGTTTTAAAATTATGCTGCCGCGGCGGCTGTGAAACTCAGACCACCCGGCAGGGTAAAAGGTGGCCGCGATTATAGCAGTATGACCATTGGGTTTCACCGCAGCCGCAACACTATGTCAGGCCCTGGTACTTATTCTGTTGTCGCCGGCGCCGCCAGCCGTTAGCCTGCAGCATCCCTTTAGCTGAGAATATCTTATGCTGCGTTGGCTATGGCAGTTTATCCGCCCTTATAAAATCCGTTTAACCGTCGCCGCACTGGCGCTGATCATCACCGCCGGGCTGACCCTGAGTCTGGGCCAGGGCGTGCGCCTGATGGTGGATCAGGGCTTTTCTGCCGGTTCCGTCGAAGGCCTCGGGCAGGCGCTGAGTTTCTTTGCCGTGCTGGTTGTGGCGGTGTCAGTGGGCGCTTACCTGCGTTTTTATATGGTGTCCTGGCTGGGCGAGCGGGTGGTCGCGGATATCCGTCAGCAACTCTACCGTCATCTGATCAGCCTGCCGCCGTCGTTTTTTGAAGACAACCTGGCCGGCGAGATTCAGAGCCGTATCACCACGGATACCACCCTGCTGCAGACCGTCATCGGCTCCTCCTTCTCGTTTGCGCTGCGCAATTCGCTGACCTTCACCGGCGGCATTGTGCTGATGTTTATTACCAATCTGAAACTCAGCCTGATTGTCCTGATCGCCGTACCTCTGATTGTATTCCCGATGATCTTCTTTGGCCGCAAGGTGAAGAAGCTGTCGCGCGCCAGTCAGGATAAAGTCGCCAGCGTCGGCGCCTGGGCCAGTGAAAGTCTGCAGCATATCAAGGTGGTGCAGGCCTTCACCCGCGAAGACATTGTTAACCGGCAGTTTGCCAACGCCGCCGAAGGTGCCTTCGGAGTTGCTCTGCTGCGCATTCGTCAGCGTGCTTTTATGATCGCGCTGGTGATGATTCTGGTGATGGGCTCCGTCGCCGGTATGTTGTACATCGGTGGCCGTGATGTGATTGCCGGGGATTTATCCGGCGGTGATCTGGCTGCCTTTGTGTTTTACGCCATTATGGTGGCCGGATCGCTGGCAGCCGTGACCGAAGTCTATGGCGAGGTGCAGCGTGCCGCCGGTGCGGCAGAGCGCATCCGTGAATTAATGGCGGCTGAAACGGATATTGTATCGGCCGGGGATAGCCCTGACGGCGATGAAGAAGTGACCGCTGCGCAGGAACCGCAGATTGAATTCCGTAATGTCAGTTATCACTACCCTTCACGCCCTGACCGGCAAGCGCTGAGCCAGCTGAACCTGAGTGTGCGCAGTGGCGAACGCATTGCCCTGGTAGGCCCCTCCGGGGCGGGAAAATCCACCCTGTTCGATTTATTGCTGCGCTTCCGTGACCCTCAGCAGGGACAGATTCTGCTGAACGGCCGGCCGCTGACCGGGTGGAATCTGCAGGCTCTGCGCGGCTGCTTCGCGCTGGTCCCCCAGCAGCCGGTGCTGTTCAGCGCCAATGTGCTGGATAACCTCAGATACGGACGCCCGGATGCCAGCGAAGAAGCGATTATCGCCGCCGCCAAAGCCGCTAACGCGGATGACTTTATCCGTCAGTTGCCGGATCAGTATGAGTCGTATCTGGGCGAACAGGGAGTGAAACTGTCCGGCGGCCAGAAACAGCGTCTGGCCATTGCCCGGGCCATCCTGCGCGAACCGAAAATTCTGTTACTGGACGAAGCCACCAGTGCCCTGGATGCCCAGAGCGAGCACCTGGTACAACAGGCCCTTGATGACTTAATGCAGGAGCGCACCACCTTTGTGATTGCACACCGTCTGGCCACCATTAAAAATGTTGACCGTATTGTGGTCATGGATCAGGGCTGCATTGTGGCGGTGGGTACCCATGAGCAGCTGCTGCATTCTTCGCCGCTGTATCAGCGCCTGGCAGAGCTGCAGTTCAGCGGCCGTGGAAATCTTTCATGAGCCAGCGCAAGAAGATGCCGGAAATCCCAAAAAAATGAGACATCCGGCGCCTTGCTGAACATTCTTTTAGTATAAACTTTGCGCCGCCTGCTGCTTCTGCTGAGCAACAGGCTGGAATTTAAAACCAACGGACTGACTCCCACCGAGAACAGGATTTTTACATGCGAAATTTTTTCCTCACGCTGTTGTTGCCGCTGGCGGCAGGCGTTTCTGCGCTGACCCACGCCGGCGAAATTACCGTTTTAAGTGCTGTGGTTAAAGATAAAACCATCGCCGATGCCCAGGTAACCTGGCAGCGTAACGGGGAAAGTTCCCTGCAGGGGGTGACCTCTGGCAGCGGAACCTTGTCCGTGCCGGATGGTATGACCGATGATGGTAATACCAATATGATTATTACCAAACCCGGGTATTCCACGCTGGTTGTTAAATGCCCGTGCGATGGTTTCACCTATGCTCTGTCGCCAGTGATGACGAACCTGGACGGTCTGCGGGTGGTTCTCACCTGGGGCAAAACCCCCAAAGATCTCGACTCCCATCTGAGCTACCCGGGCAACCATATATTCTTTGAGGATAAAGTGGCCGCTGATGCCAACCTGGATGTGGATGACACCACCAGCTACGGTCCGGAAACCATCACCATTGAACGTAAACATCAGGGTGAACGTTATGTGTACGCGGTGCACGACTACACCAATGGTGTGAATAATAAAAAGAACTCGGATGCCATGAGCTTCAGCCATGCCCGGGTTCAGGTATACGTTGGCCAGACGCTGATCCGTACCTATAACGTTAAACCGGAAACCACCGCCACCAGCTGGATTGTATTCGGCATTGATGAACAGGGTGCCTTCCACGATATTAACCAGTATCTGAGCCTCAGCCGTCAGGGCATGGCGAAACACCTGAACAGCCTGATCAGTGCCTCCTCGTTTGAAGATCACTCACTGATTACCGCCGAAATTAAACAGGAAGCCAAACGCATCAATACCCGTGGTGAATCCCTGTACCACGAAAAACGTCTGGAAGACGCTATGTACCGCTTCCAGGAAGCCATTAACCTCTACCCGTCATACGGTCAGGCATACAGTAACCTGGGGCTGACTTACCAGAAACTGGACCGTACGGCCGAAGCGCTGTGGGCAAACCGTAAAGCCATTGAACTGGCCAGCGGCAACAGTAAAAACCGTGTACAGGCCAGCAGCTACTATAATATTGCGCGTATTTATGAAGCCAAAGGCCAGTGGCAGGATGCACTGGATAACTTCCGCAAAGCCAAATCGCTGCGTGAACACAGTGCCTACGATAAAGGCATTCAGCGTATGCAGGAAAAACTCGCTCAGTAATCACTGACGCCGTTGTTTTTCATGACTGCTGAAGTCACTTGTATGCCTCCTCACGGAGGCATATTTATTTTCGGGCGCTTAAAAGGATTCGTTATGATGCTCTCTTTATCACAGCAGATTTTTTCGTCAAAAAAATTATTCCGTCTGCCGCTGTTAGTGCTGACCGGCTGGATGGCGACCTGGCCTGCGCTGGCCGCCGGGCCGGAAAAAATCGCCACACTGGAGCGCCAGCTCTGGCCCCGGGCGATTAACACTCAGGCAGCGTTTGACCAGGCATCGGGCGCGGAAATTCTGTCGTTTGTGCGGGTAATGGCAACCACAGAATTAAACACACAAGCCGATATTCAGTCTTTTACCGGCATTGATAAAGTTAATACGCAGTCCGTGCAGCGATGGTTAAACACCACCCGCCGGCGTCTGCAACAGAATTACGCCAGCGCCTGTGGCCAGTGTGCAGCCAGCGCAGACTGGCAGCAGTTGGTAGCTGAGTCGTCAAGTTCACTGATACCACCAACAACCACAACACCAAAACCACAAACGCCGGCGCTGGATGACTGGGCCAGCGCCAGCGCACAGTTTTACCGCCGTTATCTGTATGAGCAGGTCAGACTGGCGGCCCTGTTTCCGCGTATCACCAGTGAGATTGATGTGTTATCTGAAGCACAGGAAATTACCGGTTTTGAATTCGCCGACGGCCATTTTCTGCTGTCCTATGACGATGGCCCGGCGGCGTCTCATAACGGCAGTAACCGCACGCAGGCGTTAACCGCGGCGCTGCGCGGCGAGCATATTCATGCGCAGTTTTTTGTTCTTGGCGAACGTCTGCAACAGCTGCAGCCAGAGGCCGCCGTGTATAAAGATCAGTGTCTGGGATCACACGGCTATGTGCATAAAAGTCATCAGAAAATGAGCGGCTGGGCAGACTCCGTCAAAGATACACGCCAGTTGCTGACGGCTTACCCGCAACAGTCGCCGTGGCTGCGGCCGCCGTATGGACAACGTCATCAGGCATTGCTGGATGAACTGCAACAACACCAGCAAAAGGTCATGCTGTGGAATATCGACAGTCAGGACTGGAACCGCGCCTTAACCGATCAACAGGTGCAGGACCGGGTCATCACACTGATGCTGTTATGGCGGCGGGGTATTATTCTCTACCACGATATTCATGGCCGGGCGTTGCACAATCTGCCGGCCCTGAATGCCATGGTATCAAGCACAGGTCAGTCGTGGCTGGATTGCCGTACGCTCTGACGATGACCACGACTGACAGCTGATATCCTTAGCGGAGTTCAGCTGTCAGCCGTACCCGGGCGCTGACGCGACATCATGGTACAGGCCGTATCCAGCATACGGTTGGCAAAGCCCCATTCGTTATCGAACCACACCAGCATCTTCAGCAGCTTGCCTCCGCTGACCCGGGTCTGGGTTGCGTCGACAATCCCCGAGCGCGGATCGTGATTAAAGTCGATGGAGGCATGGGCTTCCCGGGTCATACCCAGAATGCCCGCCAGCGAACCGGCGGTGGCGGCCTGAAGCATATCGTTGATGTCCCCCGCTCTGGCCTCACTGCGCAGTTGCAGACTGATATCCAGTGCAGACACATTAATAGTGGGCACACGCACATGCAGGCTTTCGATTTTGCCTGCCAGTTGCGGCATTAACCGGGCAATCCCCAGTGGCAGACTGGTATCCACCGGAATGATGCTCTGGACCGCTGAGCGGGTGCGGCGCAGATCCGAATGATAAGCGTCGATCACCGGCTGATCATTCATGGCCGAGTGAATGGTAGTCGTCACCCCTGCGTCGATGCCGTATTCATTATCCAGTAATGTCAGCAGCGGCAGCAGACAGTTGGTCGAGCAGGAGCCGTTGGAAACAATGCGCTGATCTGCAGTCAGAGTGTGATGATTGAGCCCGAAAATAATGGTGTTATCCACGGCGCTGTCCGCCGGGTTGGAAATCAGCACTTTACCGGCACCGCCATTCAGATGTGATTCACACTCGCTGCGGGTTTTGATCTGGCCGCTGCATTCCAGCACCAGATCCACATTCAGTGATGCCCAGTCGTGGCGGGCAGTATCCGCTTCATGGCGGACGCAGATACGGTCGCCGTTAACCAGCAGATGGCGTTCGTCAGCGACTTCCACTTTACCCGGAAAGCGCCCGTGTGTGCTGTCGTAGCGCAGCATATAACTGATGGTTTCAATATCCGCCAGCTCATTGATGGCCACCACCTGCAGCTGATCACGATAGCCATTCTCGTACAATGCACGCACGATACAGCGGCCGATACGGCCAAAGCCATTAATGGCAATACGAACAGGTTGAGCGGACTCTGACATAAAACTTCTGACCACCGTTTTCAGGCAACATAAGCAACGTATTGTCCCGCAATCAGACCCCGGATGCCACTGACGAAGACAGCGCGATCCTATACACTCTGTTGCATGGTTTTATCAGGCTTATGGCCACATCCGGATCAGGAATATCATTATGAATGAACAACAACAGACCAATATCGACGCAGCGGTTTTCCGCCGCTTACTGCAACACCTGGATGAACACAAAGAAGTGCAGAACATCGAGCTGATGATTCTTGCCGACTTCTGCCGTAACTGCCTCGCCAAGTGGATGGTAACGGCAGCCGAACAGGAAGGTGTGACGCTGGATTACGAGCAGGCACGGGAAAAAGTCTATGGCATGCCCTACGCCGAATGGAAAGAAAAATTCCAGAAAGAAGCCACGCCCGAACAGCTGGAAGCTTTTAACGCGCGTCAGAAATAAGAACCTGTGGCGCGCCACAGGGTCATAACTGACATCTGACACTATAACCCCGGAGAAACAGGATGATCCGACCACTGTTAACTACCCTGCTCGCCCTGACCCTGCCACTGCTGGCATGCCAGGCCACCGCCGGTGATGAATACATTGATGTAACCGGCCAGGGCGAAGCCGAAGCCTGGCCCGATTATCTGGAGCTGAACATGACGGTCAGCGCCACCGATAAAAACGCCGAAACCGCCAAAAGCCTGGTGGATCAGAGCATGAATCAGGCGCTGGCATTGGCTGCCACGTTCAATATTGACGAGTCCGACATACTGGCTGACCGCATCAGCCGTCAGCCGCAATGGGAATGGCACAAAGACGGACGCCAGTACATGGGCGAGCAGGTGCGCCGCAATCTGGTACTGACACTGCGCAATACAGACGACTACACCGAGCTGAGCCAACGCCTGTTTGCCATTAAAAATCTGACCATTAACAACACCAGTACCGGGTTTGATGACCCGCAAGCGCTGCAGCAGAAGGCCACCAAAGCCGCCCTGCTGAATGCCAGAGACAAAGCCAGCTTTATGGCCGCGACCCTGGATAACCGGCTGGATGGCGTGCTCTATATCATCGAACAGGGAGCAGCCCAGCCGCGCATTCTGCGTATGAGTGCCATGGCAGAAGCCAAAACCGCCGAACCTGCACCTATGTTACTGCAGAAGCAGACCGTCTCTGCGTCGGTACAGGTGCGCTTTAAACTGGATGAAGAATAAAACCGCTATGAACGACCCGATCAAGCCGCAACAGCCCACCATAACGCCCGGCATCTACCGTCATTACAAAGGTAATGACTACCAGGTGCTGGGGCTGGTGCGTCACAGTGAAACCGAAGAATATCTGGTGCTGTATAAAACCCTGTACGGTGATTACTCCAGCTGGGTCCGCCCTTATTCCATGTTTGTTGACGAGGTGGAAGTGGATGGCCATAAACAGCCCAGATTCCGTCTGCAGGAAGCGACCGAAGAAGTGCAGCCACTGCTGAAGGTTGCACCGGAGGACCCGCTGTGACGCCGGCCATTAACGCTGCCAAAAAAGCAAAGATCGCCTACGACGTGCTGGAGTATGAGCATAACCCTGAGGCCGCCTCTTATGGCGGGGAAGCGGCACAGGCACTGGGGCTGAACCCGGATCAGGTGTTCAAAACCCTGCTGGTCAGCCTCAGCGGCCACAAAAGTACGCTGGCCGTGGCTGTCCTGCCCGTCTCCCATCAGCTCTCCCTGAAAGCCATCGCTAAGGCCGTTGGCGCCAAAAAGGCCGAAATGGCCGATCCACACCTGGCGGAGAAGACCACAGGCTACGTGGTCGGCGGCATCAGCCCGCTGGGCCAGAAGAAAGCCTTACCGACGGTCATTGATGCCAGCGCCACCGGGCTGGATAAAATCCATGTCAGCGCCGGACGCCGTGGTCTTGAGATTGCTCTGGCTCCGCAGGACCTGGCCACCCTGACACGGGCGGACTTTTATCCCCTGATGGCGTGACGCAAAGCCCGTCACAGCCTGAAGAAACAGTGTGATTCACTTATAGACGCGCAGGCAATGCCTGTGCAGAATGCTCGGAAAATTTTGTCAGACAACCTTTCTGCCATATGAAACCTTTATTACTCCTGGCCGTCTTGTTATTTCTGAGCGGCTGCAGTCCTGTGCCATACCAGCCGGTCAGCGGTGTTCTGGGTGATGCCCGCAATGGCTATATGGATGAACAGATATCCCCCGGGAATTTTGTGATAGAAGTACGCCAGCTGGGAAGGCTGGCGTTTGTTCTCAACTACGACGAAACCATCAGTGCCTTCAAACAGCACTGGCATCGCCGCGCGAAAGAACTCTGCCCGGCCGGTTATCTGGGCGAACCCGAGGTACTGCTGCCGGCAGAAGCCCGTCTGGATGCTTTCCGCTGCACCACGCAGGAATGTCAGAACTACCCCATCGTGTCCGGCATTGCCCACTGCCATCAACGTTATACCCTCTGACTGACGGACCGGGAGCGGCGCGCCAGCTTTTTCGCACTGCGCCGGCTGCATAAGCGAAACCTCTGTCTATACTGGTTTAAGACCGCCGTCCGGTTTCCGGCAGGCTGGTCTTAAGCCCGTGCAGAGGAGCCGGAATGCCTCAGTTTGTCCCCCTGTTTTTCATCTCGGTGGCCGCCTACTTTGTTGCGGCGATGGGTGGTCTGCAACTGGCCATTCCACCGGGTTTTGCCTCCGCAGTCTGGCCGGCCGCCGGGGTCGCGCTGGCCCTGCTGCACCTGACGGACGGGCGCCACTCAGTCCTGCTGGGGATTCTCACCGGCTCCTGTCTGGCCAACCTGACCGTATCCACCGCCTGGTTTACTGAATTTTCGCTGCACAGCACCTGGCCTCCTCTGATAATCGGCGCCGGGGCCAGCGTACAGGCATTCGCCGGTTATCAGCTGTTCCGCCATTCTGAAAGCAACAATAAAGACGAGGACATACCCAACTCGCCGAGAGCCATTGCTTACTTTGCGCTGGTCGTTGCTTTGTTAACACCACTGATCAACAGCTCAGCAGGCACTCTGACCCTGTATGCCGCCGGCTTTATTGCTGGCAATGCCGTGCCCTTCAGCTGGATAACCTGGTGGGTTGGGGATGCCATCGGTATTTTTCTGTTCGCCCCGCTGGTGGTGATTCTGTTTCAGCAGGGCATTGATATACGGCGCCGGCTGCAGGTTGCCATTCCCACCATCATTCTGTTTACCCTGGTCACCGGCGCATTTGTGGCCTCCAGCAATTATTACCGCGAGAAGAAACAGAGTGAATTTGATAAGTCAGCTGAGCGGACCGGCCAGAAAATCAGTGAAACCTTTCGCCTGGCGGAAAAAAAACTGGTCTCTTACGGCGCACTGTTTAATGCCTCAACCGAGGTTAACCGTTCGGAGTTTGAACGCTTTTCTCATGTTATATCCGGCTCTGACGCCACCCTTTATGGCATTGGCTGGACCCCGGTCATCAAACATGAAGATCGTGCTGCGTTTGAAAAAAGCATGCAACAGGAATACCCGGGGTTCCGTCTTACGGAATTAACCAACAACGGAACCCTGATTCCGGCAACACAAAAAAAAGAATACTTTCCGGTTGTTTATATCTACCCATACGAGCGCAACAAACGCGCACTCGGTCTTAACCTGGCTGCCAACACCTCACGCCGTGATGCATTACTGCAGGCAAGAATACTGAATAAGCCGGTGGCGACATCGCCCATTATTCTGGCCCAGGAAAAAGACAACCAGAAAGCGACCATTCTGTATATGCCGGTGTTTAAGTTCTACGATAATGATCAGGAGTTTCTTGGCTATGCCAGTGGCGTTATCCGTATTGGCGATATGCTGACTGAGATTCTTAAAGAATTCCGCTGGACCGGCGTCTCTATAAGGATTTATGACCGCAGTGAATATGGCGACCGCGAATTGCTGTTTGATTCGGCTGATCCGGTCAATCCTCAATATCAGACTTATACGTATTTCTCCGAATTTGGTTCACGCAAATACGATATTGAGCTTTACGCCAATCACTTTGAACAGGATAAAGGCAAAGACTGGAGCAGCTGGATTATTATTACCTCCGGGTTCCTGCTGACGGCGTTATTTCAGGTCTTTATTTTGCTGATCACCGGCACGGTGGAGCACGTCAGCCGTCAGGTAACGCTGAAAACCCGTGAATTACGCACCGCCATGGATAAGGCCAACGCCGCCAATGAAGCTAAATCCCGTTTTCTGGCAAATATGAGCCATGAACTGCGTACCCCGATGAATGCCATCATTGGTTTTATTAACCTGTGCCTTAAGACCGACCTTGATCAGAAACAACGGGATTATCTCAATAAATCCCATATGGCTTCGACAACACTGCTGGCACTGATTAACGAATCGCTGGATTACGCCAAAATTGAAGCCGGCCAGCTGGAAATTAACCGTGAAGAATTTCCATTGTCGCGACTGCTGCGCAAAATGCATGCTCTGTTTGATCTTCAGGCTCACGAAAAGGATCTCGCCTTTAACATCAATACGGATCACGACGTTCCGGCGACAATATTGGCCGATGAACTCAGGCTGGAGCAGATATTTCTTAACCTGTTGAGTAACGCATTCAAGTTCACAGAACAGGGCAGTGTCAGCCTGCATCTGCGTTATCTGGCCAGCCGGCAACAGCTGGAAATCTCAGTGACCGATACAGGTATTGGTATTGAAGCCAGCCAGATTCCGCATCTGTTTGATGCCTTCCGTCAGGCTGACAGTTCGACCAGCCGCCGTTTCGGCGGCACCGGTCTGGGGCTGAGCATCAGCCGCGAGCTGGCAGTGCTGATGCACGGTGATATCGACATCACCAGCGAACCGGGCAAAGGCAGCTGCTTTACGGCGCTGGTTCAGGCAGAACCAGTGGGCGAAGACACGATTAACTGGCACGATGAAGAAGAACACACCACGCCGGATGCGGACCCCCACCCCAATGCCAGTGTTTATCCGCTGAAGGGCATTACCTGTCTGTTGGCGGAAGATGTGTTACTCAATCAGATACTGGCCCAGGAGTTACTGAGCCAGATGGGGGCTGAAGTCGTGATTGCCAACAACGGTCTGGAAGCGCTGGATAAAGTTAAAGACGGCCTGAAACCCGATGTTATCCTGATGGATCTGCAGATGCCGGTCATGGATGGCTTTGAAGCCACCCATCAGATTCATGCACTGCCCGGCTGCACACAGATTCCGGTGCTGGCCATGACAGCTAATGCGATGGACTCAGATGTTAAGGCGTGCCGGGCGGCCGGGATGGAATATCATATATCCAAGCCGGTAGACGCGATGGATATCCTGATTAAAATTCAGGCGGCTTTAGGACAGCAAAGATAGCGTGACTGCAAGGCCGGCGTGAAAGGAAAGCCATGATGAAAGAAATGCGGCCAATCAGAAACCGAAAAAGCTGCCGCCCTTATCAAAACCGTGGACTCGGTGGACACGGATATCGCCCGCCATGGTGATCCGGCAATGGGCCCAGCCACTGTCTTCTTTGGTATCCAGACTCAGAAACACTTCATAGTAGCGGGATTCGCGGCGCGTGGATAACGCATCCAGACTGATCACCGGATCGCCTTCCACATGGTCATGGGTATAGTTCCGGCAGTGATTAATGGCCTGCCCCAGATTACGGACACCGCCCTTTGCCTGTGAGGGATAGCCGTCATCTGTCGCGCAGCCTGTGATGGCCAGTACAGCGGTTACTACCAGAACACCTGCTCCTTTCACTGCAATCCCTCCTCTGCTATGTGTACCCAGGTACAGAAAGCAGTGTATATCATCCGTTCTGTAACCAAGGTAACAGGCTGTAAAAGTCAGAGTGTTATTTTGTGTATTTCATGCAGATTATGACGGGGTTCCGGAACAGACCCCGCCACAGGGATGATATTGATCAGTTATTACTGAACTGACTGAACGCACCGGTATTCTTGTGGAAGCCCGGGGCAGAATAGTTGACGATCAGCCCGGACATATCCACCTCACACGAGGCGTAACCGTGTTTATGCTGATTATCGAGGTTGAGAAAGACCTTGTAATAGCCGCCCTGCTCACGGGTAGACAGCTGATCGACACTGATCACGACATCACTGATCAGTACCTTTTTGCTGTACTCACGACAATGCTGGATGGCTTCCCCCAGATCTCTGACATCGCCCTGCAACCCCTGATCACAACCACTGATTACCATGACCAGCGCTGCGGCAAGTGCCTGTAATGTGCGCATAAACACGTCCTCAGCTGATAAAGCGTATTCTTATTTTAGTTGCTGGCGGCGGAAATGCCTGCTCAGGCAGGCCCGGCAAGCTTATGCGGCGCCAGCAACTGTTCCAGTTCGGCGCGGCTGAGGTCTGTATTCTCCTCCGCGACATCGATCACCGGCCGTTTCTCTTTATACGCCTGCTTGGCTATATCGGCCGCTTTCAGGTAACCGATAACCGGATTAAGCGCTGTGACCAGAATCGGGTTACGCCCCAGTGCTGCGTTCAGCTGCTCTTCATTCACGGTAAAGGTAGCAATGGCTTTATCGGCCAGCAGACGCGCAACGTTCGCCAGCAACTGCAGACTTTCACACAGGTTACTGGCCACCAGCGGCAGCATCACATTCAGTTCAAAATTACCGGATTGCCCGGCCACGGTAATGGTCGCATCATTACCGATGACCTGTGCGGCGACCATCGCGGCAGATTCCGGAATCACCGGGTTCACCTTCCCCGGCATAATGGACGAGCCCGGTTGCAGGGCCTCCAGCTCAATTTCCCCCAGCCCGGCCAGCGGACCGGAATTCATCCAGCGCAGATCATTGGCAATTTTCATCACCGAGACCGCGGTGGCTTTTAACTGTCCGGAAAGCGAGACAGCAACATCCTGGCTACTCATGTGCGCAAAATAATTTTCCGCCCGGGTCAGTGTCAGACCACTGATACCCGACAGCTCGCGCAGGAAGACAGGGACAAACTCAGGATGTGCGTTGACGCCGGTGCCCACGGCCGTACCGCCCTGTGCCAGTGAGTGCAGTGTTGGCTGAAGCCCGCTCAGTGCGCGGATATTCTGTGTAATCTGTGTTTGCCAGCCGCTGAGCGCCTGATCAAAACGCAGCGGCATGGCATCCATCAGGTGAGTGCGGCCGGTTTTTACCACGTCTTTCAGGCTTTCACCTTTCTGCCCGATCACCTGCTGCAGATGGTCCAGAGCCGGCAACAGCGATGTTTCCAGCAACAACGCGGCACTCAGATGAATGGCGGAGGGAATGGTATCGTTACTGCTCTGCCCGGCGTTTACATGATCATTCGGGCTCACGGGCTGACCGCAGCGTTCACTGGCCAGATGCGCCAGCACTTCGTTGGCGTTCATATTGGAGCTGGTACCGGAACCGGTCTGAAACACATCCACCGGAAAGTGCTGCATTAACTGATCATCATTGAGCAACTGCTGTGCACTCTGCTCAATGGCCACACCGATGGCCGAAGGAATCACCTCCAGTTCCCGGTTGGCCTTTGCGGCGGCTGCTTTAATCATAATCAACGCGCGGATAAAGGCTTGCGGCAGACTCTGCCCGCTGACCGGGAAGTTATTGATGGCACGCTGAGTCTGAGCACCATACAGGGCAGCAGCCGGTACCTGAAGCTCCCCCATACTGTCACGTTCGGTACGGTATTGCGGGTTCAGTTCTGTCATAGCCGGCTCCTGAATGCTGATATTGTCTGTTAAAAATGACAACACAATAAAGAAATCATTCCGCAGCCACTAATGCGGATTTTTTATCAATCTGATAGCCCGCTGAGAAAATCGTGATAAATAGCCGCACTGTCAGCCGTCTCTTCCAGCATCGGCATATGGCCAGTCCCCTCAAAGATATGCACTTTAAGCTGAGGTATATGTTGCTGCCATACCTGTGCCCCACTGACGTGCAGCAGCTGGTCTTCGCTTCCCCACCAGAGCATCGCCGGGGCCTGCAATTCATCAAACTGATCATCAAGAAAATCGACGCCGTAAAACTGATCAAAAATGGCTTCCAGTTGCGGACGGCGCTCAATGTAATTTTCGGCAATGGCATTCAGCACGATATCCGGTAAATAAGGCGGATTTTCCATCGTCATCGGATAAAAAGTATCAAACCCTTCGCGCTGACGGATAAAGAAAGGGTTATGTCCGGCATTCAGCATTTTTTCCATACGGCTCTGCTGCGGATACTCCCGGATACCGGCCGGGTCGACCATGGTCGCCGACAGGGTTTTCTGCGGGTAGCGGATGGCAAAAGTAGCGGTTAAAAAGCCCCCCATGGAGTTACCGATGATATGTGCAGCAGGCACATTCAGCGCATCCATTAAACGACTGATACGTGCTGCCTGAGCTGGCATGGTGTAATCCCAGCCAGAGGCAAAGCCGGTATCCCCATGGCCCGCCATATCCGGGATAATCACTTCATAATCGTCGGTGAAATGCTTGGCAAAACGTGGCCATACATCTTTATCCGCACTGTAACCATGCAGCATAATAATAGCAGGCTTGCCCGGGTTCTTATGGTGGTAAATCACCAGTGCGTCCGGGCCCGGGGCACTGCCTTCTTCTGCTTTGATAACAACCGTCTTCTGCTCCAGCCCGTATAACGAAGCCTCCAGATCAGTGGCATGGTTATACAGCCAGTGGCCCACAGCAGAATAGCTGCCCTGCAGCAGACCAAACAACAGTGCCAGTATCAGTGGCACGACTAACAGAGTCACCTTTTTCATACGCTCACCTTTTTTATTTATTGTTTTTTCTCAGTTGCGATCGTCAGTTTCGTTTGTCAGTTTCGACTGCCAGGGTCAGACAAAATCATGGTCTTTTTCGCGGAAGTTTTTCGTCCAGCGGCGGAAGGTAAAACTGAAGCCCGGAAACATAGCAATGACTTTGCCGCTTTTGCTTTTATACCAGCTGTTACAGCCACCGGTCTGCCAGACCGTTTTCGCCATTTCATCATGAATATGGCCAGTGTAACTGGCCTCCGCCTGAGGTTTTACTTCAATACGCTGCTTGCCACGCTGACGGACTTCTTTAATGGCGCGCATAATGTAATTCATCTGCGCTTCGATAATAAAGATCGCGGAAGTATGGCCTATGCCGGTATTCGGCCCGGTAACAATAAATAAATTCGGGAAGCCAGGTGCCGAAGTACCCAGATAAGCGCGCGGGTAATCGGCCCACACATCCGCCAGTGTTTTACCCTGCTGGCCAATCACCGGATAAGAAATCACACCGTCTGTCGCATCGTAGCCGGTGGAATAAATAATCAGATCCAGATCCAGCTGTTCACCGGATTCTGTTTTAATACCCTGTTCATTGATCTCGCTGATACCATCCGTTTTATCATGCAGGGTAACGTTATCGCGGCAAAAGGCCGGGTACAGGGTATCGGACAGAATGACCCGTTTGCAGCCGATGGTAAAATCCGGTGTCACTTTCTTTTGCAGCTGTGGATCTTTGATCTGATTTTTAATGTGTCTGCGGGCTTTTCTGCCAGCCAGTAGCTCGAGCATAAAATCAGAGTATTTAAACCCGATGACCCGGGTTTCCAGCCCCCAGTAAATGGCTTCACGTAACATGCGATAGATAAACTTATTGCTCAGCAATTTACGCTGCCAGTTTTTAAATACGTAATCCGGGCGAGGCATCACCCAGTGAGGCGTGCGCTGAAACACATGCAGATGGTCAACATCCGGCGCTATCGCCGGAATCACCTGAGCAGCACTGGCACCACTGCCGATAATGGCCACGCGCTTGCCTTTATAGTCGTAACTCTGGTCCCAGTTATTGGTGTGGAAAGATTTACCTTTAAACGTATCGCGGCCTTTAAAATCCGGTATCACCGGCGTACTCAGCGGGCCGGAGGCATTAACAATAAACTGCGCTGTTAAAATCTCACCGTCGTTAATTTCAACCAGCCACTGGTTTTCATCATCGCGCCACTGAATTTTACTGACGTTGGCACTGGTGCGGGTTTTGTCACGCAGGCCGTGCTTATCAATCACATAGTTGGTGTATTCCCGCAATTCATTCTGTTCAGCGAACATCTGTGACCAGTTGTAAGGCTCGGATTCAATCGAATATAAGGGTGACTGCACATCCACCGCTGCGCCCGGATACGTATTCTGAGCCCAGGTGCCGCCCATAAACTCGCGGCGCTCCAGAATCAGGTAATCGTCGATTCCCTGTTTGTGCAGATTAATAGCTGCGCACTGGCCACCAAAGCCACTGCCGATGATGATGACGGTATAAGAAGACATTCCGGCTCCCTTCACGACCGGTCAGAGCGGCGCGAATTTTTATTGTTAAAAGTGAAGACAAGCGTCATCACTTTACTTCTGAAGACACCTGTCGTCAAATGGAACCATGAGTCAATTACAGACAAAAAAACAGGCCGCACATACAGCCGGCAGCGATGAAACTCAAAGCGGTCGTACCTACGGAGGACAAAGCCGCGAGCAGCGTCAGGCACAGCGGCGCCAACAGTTTCTGGACGCCGGGCTGGAAGTATTTGGCACCGAGGGGTTCCGTCTTGCCACCGTGCGCAGCATCTGCCGCACAGCGCAGCTCACCGACCGCTATTTCTATGAAGAATTCGGCAATCTCGAAGGCCTGTTACAGGCTGTTTACTGCGATTGTATGGACCGCATTTATCAACAGCTGATGGCGGAACTGGCGCAGCTATCCGCCGGTGACAGTATGCGTGAGGTGGTGGAAAGCACACTGGAAGTGTTTTTCGCTGAGCTGGAAGATCCCCGGGTTGCCCGGGTGTGCATGCTGGAACTGGAAGGGGTCAGCGCCGGAACCGACACTCTGTATCTGGGCTATATCCGTCGCTTCGCACTCTTGCTGATGAGTATGTCGCGGCGCGCCTACCCGCACTGGCAGCTGCAGGATGATGAAGCGGAATTACTGGGTACAGGCCTTGTTGGTGCCGTCCGGCAGATATCGACCAGCTGGTTAATGTCCGGCCATAGTCACAGTCGCCGGTTAATGGTTCAGACCGGCAGCCGTATTATCCTGGGCCTGATACACCAGCTTCAGCAGGAGGCCGATCAGCAGCGATCAGATAATTAAATCGGCTGCGAGTCCGCAGCGGCTTAATTATTTGTACACAAGATAACTGACCGGCTTCAGGAAGAAGCCGGTACCGAAGCCTGGTTTACATTCCCTGTCAGCAATTCTGCCGGCACGCTGTCGAGATGCAGAGTGCGGGTCGGGAAGGCACAGTCAGCGCCATGCTGATGAATAATGTTCAGCACTTTCAGTAGCACGTCCTGTTTAATTTCGTGGTAACGCACCCAATCGGTGGTTTTGGTGAAGGTGTAAATAAAGAAATCCAGACTCGACGCACCAAAGGCGTTGAAGTTCACGATCATGGTTTGATCCTTGTCGATTTCTTCGTGATTGCGCAGCATGGTTTTGACGTCTTCGATAATGCCGTCCAATGCCCGGGAATCCTGATAACGCACACCCATGGTTTCATAAATCCGGCGATTGAGCATACGCGACGGGTTCTCCACCGTAATGGTGGTAAACACCGAATTCGGTACATACAGGGGGCGTTTATCAAAGGTACGGATACGGGTAACGCGGAAGCCGATGTGCTCAACCGTGCCTTCAATACTGCGGTCCGGTGAACGTATCCAGTCGCCGACGCGGAATGGACGGTCGAGATAAATAATTAACGAACCGAAAAAATTGGCCAGCAGATCTTTGGCGGCCATACCCACAATCAGACCACCCACACCACCGAAGGCGAGGATGCCGGAGATGGAAATTCCCAGCATCTGAAATACCGGCAGCACAATCAGAACCGTGACGGTGAGCTTGGCGATTTTACCCACCATCTGCACCGTGGTCGGATCACTGCCACGATGCAGTTGCTGTTGTTCAATGCGGCTGATTAAGCGCCATAACGCCCAGGCCACCAGAATAATCAGCGACAGCTGACGCACAATGGGAATACTGGTGACGATTTCCGAGGAGTAATGACGGGCAGTAATGTCGGCAATCCAGGTGGCCCCCACGGCCACAATCATCCAGTTAACCGGAATACCAATGGCTTCGATGACGATGTCATCCCATTGTGTATTGGTTCCGGCCACCAGCCGCGCCAGTGTCTTTCTGAACAGGCGCCAGATCAGTCCGGCCACCAGGGTAATGCCTAATGCTATTGATACATCCCAGAACCAGTCGTAATTCTGTGACGATAAATCATTCCACCATTCCACGTTATTAACTCCAATAACCAGTGATCAGCCAGCTGTCTGCCGCTGGCGCACTGCTTCAAATAAACACACACCGGTGGCGACCGATACGTTCAGGGAACTGACTTCCCCGGCCATGGGAATATGGGCGAGGAAATCACAATGCTCACGGGTAAGACGGCGCATACCCGCACCTTCTGCGCCCATAACAATGGCCACGGCGCCTTTCAGGTCCTGTTGATAAATGGTCTGCTGCGCTTCTCCGGCGGTACCGATAATCCAGATGCCGCGTTCCTGCAGCTCTTTCATGGTGCGGGCCAGATTAGTAACCTGGATATAGGGCACAGCTTCCGCCGCGCCACAGGCTACTTTTGCGGCAGTGGCATTTAACGGTGCGGATTTATCTTTCGGAGCAATGACGACCTGTACACCGGCGGCGTCTGCCGTACGCAGACAGGCACCTAAATTGTGAGGGTCGGTAACGCCATCCAGAATCAGGATCAGCGCAGAGCCGGACAGAGCATCAAGTATGTCCGGCAGATGTTTTTCCGATTTATTCTGCACCGGCTTACGCCAGGCAATAATGCCCTGATGATTATTGCCTTCGCCGGCTTTCTGATTCATCAGGCCTTTATCAACATCACTGATCATCAGGCCCTGTTCTGTTGCCAGATCCAGAACCACTTGCATACGCTTATCCTGGCGCCCTTTCTGCACCCAGATTTCGATCACCTGATCCGGGCTGCGCTGTAATAAAGTGGTCACAGCATGCAGCCCGTAAACGGCTTCAGATTTCATTTAATATCCTGTTACTTTTTTGCGGCAGGCCTGGTACTGTCTTTTTTAGCACTGCTTTTCCTGGCTGTTTTCTTTTTACCCGGTTTCTTTTTATCGGGCGTCTTTTTATCGGGTGTCGCTACCGACTTTTTTGCCGATGTTTTTTTACCATCTTTCTTAGTGCTTTTTTTCTTACCTTCGCCCTTTTTTCCTGCCGATTTTTTAGCATTCAGTTTTTGCCGTTTGCTGGGCTTTTTCTTTGCTGACGCTGAGCTTTTACCGTCATTTTTTTTACCATCCTGCTTGTCTTCAGCGGATTGACGGCGACCCGGTTTCAGTTCCACCTCTTCGGTCTGACCTGCCGCCCGGCGTTCACGACGACGCGGAGAACGGGCGGGCTTCGGCATATCGGCAGCGGCCCCGCGATTTTTATTCATCGGCGCAGTGGTCAGTTCGAAATCCACTTTACGGTCATCCAGATCAACACCCGCGACCCGTACCCAGAGTTTATCGCCAAGGCGGAAACTGCGACGGGTGCGCTCTCCGATTAAGCGGTGTTTTACCGAATCAAAGTGGTAGTAATCATTGGCTAGGTGGGAGACATGCACCAGACCTTCCACATACACATCTTTCAGTTCCACAAACAGACCAAAGCCGGTGACGGCGGTAATAACACCTTCAAACTCTTCGCCGATGCGGTCTGATATATATTCACATTTGAGAAAATCCACCACATCACGGGTGGCGTCATCGGCCCGCCGCTCGGTCATGGAGCACTGCTCACCCATCTGCACAATGGCATTCATGTCATAGGGGTAAATATTTTTCTGCGCCAGCGGTTTCGCCCCGTCGGCACGCTGTACGTGTTTGCATTCACGCTCACTGCGGATCACGCTGCGGATGCCCCTGTGGACCAGCAAATCGGTATACCGGCGGATAGGCGAGGTAAAGTGCGTATAGGCTTTGTAAGCCAGGCCAAAGTGCCCTTCATTTTCCGGCTGATACACCGCCTGACTGAGTGAGCGCAACAGTACTGTCTGAATCAGATGGGAATCCGGCCGGTTTTCAACCTGCGCCAGTAAGGTCTGGTAGTCTTTTGGTGACGGGTCCTGGCCATGGGCCAGAGATAAGCCCATTTCTCCCAGGAAGGAATGCAGATTCTCCAGTTTTTCTGACGTCGGTCCGTTATGCACACGGTACAGTGCCGGCACTTTATAACGCTGCAGAAAATCCGCCGCGCATACGTTGGCCGCCAGCATGCATTCTTCGATCAGCATGTGGGCATCGTTGCGCTGTACCGGCACAATTTCCTGAATTTTGCGCTCAGCATCAAACACAATGCGTGTTTCAACGGAGTCAAAATCCATCGCCCCACGCACTTCACGTTTACTGCGCAGCAGTTTAAACAGCCCGTACAGATCTTCGACATGGGGCACCACAGAAGCATAATGTTCACGCCAGGTTTCACCCTGTTCGGTGCGCGGCTGCTCAAGCATCTGCCAGACTTTGTTGTAGGTCAGGCGGGCGTGAGAATGAATCAGGCCTTCCATAAATTTATAACCGGAAATATTACCGGCTTTGGAGATGGTCATTTCACAGACCATGACCAGACGGTCAACCTGAGGGTTCAGGGAACACAGACCGTTGGATAGTTTTTCCGGCAGCATGGGCACCACAAATTCCGGAAAATAGACCGAGTTGCCACGTTGCCTGGCTTCATTATCCAGCGCTGAATTGACCTGTACGTAGTGGGATACGTCAGCGATGGCGACCCACAGACGCCAGCCACCGGTATTGCGGTTTTTCTCACAATACACCGCATCATCGAAGTCTTTGGCGTCTTCCCCGTCAATGGTGACGAACGGCAGATGACGCAGGTCGATGCGGTTTTTCTTATCCTTCTCTTTAACTTCGTCAGGCAGTTTTTTGGTTTCAATGCCGACTTCATCCGGCCATTCAAACGGAATATTGTGACTGCGGATGGCGACATCGATTTCCATACCCGGTGCCAGATGTTCTCCCAGCACCTCAATCACTTCGCCCATGGGTAAACCACCGGCCTGAGGCTGACGGGTAATATGTACGACCACGAACTGGCCATGACGGGCCTGATTACGCCCTGCCGCCGGAATCAGCACTTCTTTTGATACCCGTTTATTATCCGGCTGTACCAGTCCGATCACACCACCGTCATCGCTGTCATTGCCTCCGCCCTGTTCAAAATAGCGGCCGACAATCTGGGTGGTGTTGCGTTCCAGTACTTCAACAATTTTGCCTTCCGGACGACCACGGCGATCCAGCCCGAGAATCTGCACAGCGACCCGGTCGCCATGAAAGACTTTGCTCATCTGGCGGTTGGAGAGATGCACATCGTCAGCACCATCACGCAACACAAAACCAAAGCCATCACGGTGTCCCATCACCAGTCCGGTAACCAGATCCACTTTGCGCAGCGGGGCAAACTGGTTACGGCGGTTACTGATCAGCTGGCCGTCCCGTGACATGGCAATCAGCCGGCGGCGCAAGGCTTCCACCCGGTCTTCATCGGTTTCGCCCAGGTGCGCGCAGACTTCGGCATGCGTCGCCGGGTGCCCGATCTCTTCCAGCAGGCTCAGCAGAGCATCACGGCTGGCAACCGGGTTATCGTATTTTTCGGCTTCCTCGGCGGCTTTAGGGTCGTGAAAAACGGTTTTTGGTGTCTGATCGCTGGAATCCGTCAATGTGCGGCTCCTGTTAGTTTTTTAAAAGTTTGAACAGTCGGCCCAATGATAACAGGCTATTTCAGTTCTTTAATATTTATGGTGGCGGACTCCCGGCTTTTACCGGCCGCCGCTAATTTCTGCAGGTATTCTGCCCACAGCGTTTGCTGATTAACGGCCAGGTGGTGCAGGTAGTTCCAGTCGTACAGTCCTGAGTCGTGGCCGTCGTCAAAGACCAGTTTCAGGGCATAATTGCCAGCCGGTTCAATACGCAGCAGGGTGACATCTTTTTTGCCGTACTGCAGCACTTCATTGCCCACACCGTGCCCTCTGACTTCGGCCGACGGCGAATACACTCTCAGGTATTCGTAAGGTAAATCATACACTTGCGTGTCATAGCTGAGTTCCAGCACCTTACTGATATTTTTAACTTTAATTGATGTAGGAATCACGTAGTTTCACCCGGTTTTTTACTTATGCGGCAATTTCTGAACGGCTGGCTACACTGAAATCATTAGCCAACACCGCTCGATGGACTGAAACGCTACTGACATGGCCGTAAAATAACTGCGGTAGTCTGGCTGCAACACTTAAGTTTACTATTGTGCACACTGGGCTGCCTATGACTTCGTTACGCAAAATAACCATTAAAGCGCGACTCTGGCTGATACTGATCGCAACCATTGTCTGCGTACTCCTGATTGAACTTCAGGCCATGCAACGTTTACACACCAGCATGACGGACAGCCGTGAGCTGGCGGTTCAGCAACAGACCGATAATACCTTCAGTCTGGTCAAACATTACTACGAACTTTTTCAGGCTGGTATGCCGGAAGCAGAAGCCAAACAGGCTGCAAAAGATGCCATCCGCAAGCTGCGTTACAGCGGCTCTGAATATTTCTGGATCAATGACGAACAGCCGGTCATGATCGTGCACGGTACCAAACCCGCACTGGAAGGTAAAAACGTCGGCGATATACAGGACCCGAACGGTAGTTACCTGTTCCGCGAAATCGTTAAAACCGCTCTGGCCCGTGACGAAGGTGGGTTTGTTCATTATATGTGGCCAAAACCCGGCAAAGATCAGCCGCAGCCAAAAGTCAGTTTCGTCAAAGAATTCAAACCCTGGGGCTGGATTATTGGTACCGGCGTTTATACCGACGATATCAGCACGGCTTTCTGGAAAGACGCCAGTCAGATGCTGACCGTCAGTATTATTTTTATTGCCGTTCTTATCACCGGTCTGATGCTGATACTGAGCAGTATCCGTACACCACTGCGTAATGTGAATAATGCGATGAATGAGATCGCCCGCGGCGAAGGTGATCTGACCCAGCGCCTGCCGATTCGTGGCAATGATGAAATCACCGCCATTGCGCAATCTTTTAATACCTTTATTGGCCAGATTCAGGATCTGGTCCGGGAAAGCAGAAGTGCGTCCGATATTCTGGCGCAGCTGAGTGAAGAAATTACCACAATCAGTTCTGAAACCCGGCATTTAACCGATGACCAGCTGCAACAGACTGACCAGGCGGCAACCGGTTCCAATGAAATGAGCCAGACCATCCATGAAGTCGCCGGTAATGCTGAACGTGCCGCATCGGCGGCAACGGATGTGGCAGAAAATGCGAGCCGCGGCAAAGGCACCATGGAAAGCACTCAGCAGCGCATCGGTGATCTGGCTCAGGATATTCAGAATTCCTGCGGGGTGATTCAGAACCTGCGTAAAGAAACCGACGCCATTGGCTCGGTGCTGGATGTTATCCGCGGCATTGCCGAACAGACCAACCTGCTGGCGCTGAATGCGGCCATTGAAGCAGCCCGGGCCGGTGAACAGGGGCGTGGCTTTGCGGTGGTCGCCGATGAGGTGCGCACGCTGGCATCACGCACGCAGGAATCCACGGAAGAAATTAACACCATGATTACCCGCCTGCAGGAACAGGCGGCCACGGCAGTGGGCTCAATGGAACAGAATGCGAAAAACTCGGAAGATACCGCCGAAAGTGCCCATCAGGCGCTGGAAGCGATATCGTCTATTACCGCGGCGGTAAATACCATTACCGAAATGAATCTCAGCATCGCCAGTGCGGTGGAAGAACAAAGCGCAGCCGCGAACGAAATCAGTGGCAATGTGGTGCGGATCGCTGAGTCTTCCGGTTTTATTGCTGACAATATGCGTAAAACCGAAAGCTCCAGTCATAAACTGGCAGAAAGCAGCGCCACCATGGTGAATCTGATTAAACGCTTTAAAGTGGAGTAACTGACCGGCCCGGGCCGGCAACCATTAATATAAAAAAGGCAGTGCAACCGCACTGCCTTTCTATTGATTACACGACACCAAAGACGGCGCCCACGATCAGAGAATAAACTGACTGAGGTCCTCATCTCTGGCCAGTCCACCCAGCTGTTCTTCTACATAGGCAGCATCAATATTGACCGGCTCTGACATATCCGTCGCTTCAAACGAAATATGCTCCAGCAGACGTTCCATGATGGTATGCAGGCGGCGTGCACCGATATTTTCGGTGGATTCATTCACTTCAAACGCGATCTGCGCCAGACGCTCAATGGCATCCTGAGTAAAATCAATCTGCAGACCTTCCGTTTCCATCAGCGCACGGTACTGCTGTGTCAGTGATGCATTGGGCTCGGTCAGAATACGCTGGAAATCTTCCGGCGTTAAGGCGTCGAGTTCAACGCGGATGGGCAGACGACCCTGCAACTCCGGAATCAGATCCGATGGCCGCGAGACGTGAAAGGCACCGGAAGCAACGAACAGTATATGGTCAGTTTTGACCATGCCGTGTTTGGTGCTCACGGTACTGCCTTCGATCAGCGGCAGTAAATCACGCTGCACACCTTCGCGGGACACATCACCGCCGCTGCCGGATTCATTACGTTTGGCGACTTTATCGATTTCGTCGATAAAGACGATGCCATTCTGCTCCACCAGCTCCAGCGCACGGCCTTTCAGCTCTTCCATGTTGACCATGTTGGCGGCTTCTTCATCTTTCAGCTGTTTCAGAGCGTCTTTGATTTTCAGCTTACGTTTGGTTTTCTTATCACCACCCATACTGGAAAACATGTTCTGCAGCTGGCTGGTCATTTCTTCCATGCCGGGCGGTGCCATAATCTCCACGCCGACATTCACCTGCGCCAGATCCACTTCCACTTCTTTGTCGTCCAGCTGGCCTTCACGCAGTTTTTTACGGAATACCTGACGGGTTGCACTGTCTTCTTTCGGTGGCTCTTCTGTGGTGTCCCAGTTATTGGATGAACGCGCCGGTGGTAACAGAACGTCCAGAATACGCTCTTCCGCCGCCACTTCAGCCTGCGAAGAGACGCGCGCCATTTCCTGCTCGCGCAGCAATTTAATACCGGTTTCCACCAGATCACGGATAATGGATTCTACGTCTTTACCCACGTAACCCACTTCGGTGAATTTGGTTGCTTCCACTTTAATGAAAGGCGCGTTGGCCAGTTTCGCCAGACGACGGGCAATTTCCGTTTTACCCACCCCGGTGGGGCCGATCATCAGAATATTTTTGGGCGTCACTTCATCACGCAGTTCTGCGGGTAACTGCATACGGCGCCAGCGGTTACGCAACGCAATGGCCACCGCACGTTTGGCATTGCTCTGGCCAATAATATGGCGGTCCAGTTCGTGGACAATTTCACGGGGGGTCATCTGGCTCATGCGTTCTCCTCCGCCACAGGCTCTGATGTCAGGGTTTCAATGGTCAGATTGCCATTGGTGAAGACGCAGATGTCGGCAGCGATATTCAGACTTTTTTCGACAATTTCACGGGCGCCCAGGTCGGTGTTATCCAGCAGCGCACGTGCTGATGCCAGTGCATAGTTGCCGCCGGAGCCCACACCAATGAGATCGTTTTCCGGCTGCACCACGTCACCGTTACCGGTGATGATCAGCGAGGCGGTGTGGTCAGCCACCGCCAGAATAGCTTCCAGCTTGCGCAGGGCCCGGTCGGAACGCCATTCTTTGGCCAGTTCCACCGCGGCCCGGGTCAGTTGCCCATGGTGTTTCTGCAACTGAGCTTCAAATTTTTCAAACAGGGTGAAGGCATCGGCTGTGCCTCCGGCAAATCCCGCCAACACTTTATCGTTGTACAGGCGGCGGACTTTGCGGGCATTACCTTTCATGACGGTATTACCCAGAGAAACCTGACCGTCGCCTCCGATTACCACTTCGTTGCCCCGGCGAACGGATACTATCGTTGTCATGACATGTTTCCTGATGGTTGGACATGAACTCTGGGATATGGGGGCAGCAAATCTGATATCAAGTCACCGCGCCGGTGCTTGCGTCCGCCGGGGAAGGCCGTGATACTCGCGCTCCTCAGCCAGTGGTAATCCACAAACGGAAGATTTATGAAAATCAGTAAAAACACCGTAGTGCAGCTGCACTACACATTAACCGATGGCGATGGCCAGCAGATTGAAAGTACGCTTCAGGGTGAGCCGGTGGCTTATCTGCAGGGACACGGCAATATGATCAGCGCTTTTGAACAGGCGGTTAATGGCCACGAGAGCGGCGAATCCTTCAGTTTTACCCTGTCACCGGAACAGGCCTACGGCCCGGCGCGGCCCCCGCAACCGGCGCGTGTGCCGATCAAACACCTGCAGGGCAGTAAAAAATGGCGCAAGGGGATGGTGGCCTGGGTTGAGACGGAACAGGGCACACGCCAGGTGACGGTCATCAAACCCGGACGCTTTATGGCCGAGGTGGATACCAACCACCCGCTGAGCGGAAAAACCCTGACCTTTGACGTCCGCATTGTTGCCGTGCGCGCGGCCACTGCGGAAGAAATTGATCACGGCCATGCCCATGGCCCGGGTGGTCATCACCACTGAGCCGCGGGCATCACAAAGCTGTCACAGAGACGCGCCAGACTGTTCGGTTACCGCTCTCTGCTGACGCTGAGTATGCCTTTCTGCAACGGTTAATACCGCCTGTCAGCGCATTCCGTGCGGTAGTATTTTGCAGGAACCTCGGCTATTCTCGATACTCTTAAACAGCGATCCGTTTGCTTATTTGATACCGGCTTATCCGGGCTGACCCGTTCAAGGAGATGAAGATGAAATTTCATGCTGTGTTTGCCGTCGCTGCCGCCACTCTGCTGGCAGCCTGTTCTTCTAACCAACCGGTACCTTCGACGCCCGTAGCCGACTGTGTATTTGCCGATGGTTCTGGCCAGGCAGCACCGGAATGGGTCTGTGGTGTGGAACCGGATGTTGAATTAACCGCCGTTGGCTATGCCGATAAATCCGGTGCCGGCCCTAACTTCATGAAACAGATGGCGGCCACCGCAGCCCGGGTTGAACTGGCGCAGAACATGCGCGTAGAAGTTCAGAACATGATCAAGCAGTATGCTGAAACCACCGGCGCCGGTGATGATGAAACCGTTGACCGTGTGAATACCTCCGTGACCAAGCAGCTTACCAAAGAAACCCTGGTAGGCTCGAAAATTATCCATCAGCGCCCGACGCCAACCGGCGGCATGGTGGTGATGGTCGGTCTGGATGCCGACATGATTGCTCAGGTGACCGAGCAGGCACTGAAAACGTCCATGAACAATGATCGCGCCCTGTGGCAGAAATTCCAGGCGGAAAAGTCATTCGACGAAATGGCCGCCGACATCGCCAACATGGGTAAGTAATCCCTTATTTCCATGCATTAAAGCCGGCGTCAGCCGGCTTTTTTGTTGATAACCGGGAGTAACACGGCATCATGAAAACTCTGCTGACGGCAGTCGCCGCACTGGTTCTGGCAAGCGCCCCGGTGCAGGCGGCGCAGGACGAATACCAGCAATGGCTGCAACAGACCCGCAATGACTTCCAGGCCTACCTCGATGAGAACGACAAAGCCTTTATCGGCTTTCTGAAACAACGCTGGCAATCCGTTGATCTTAATCCGGCACAGCAACGTGATCCGGAGCCCAAGCCGGAAGAACCACCGCAGGCACCGCAACCGCAGGACAAACCGCAGCCCGGCGACACTCCGGTAGTCACCCTGCCGCAGGACACACAACCACAACAGCCTCCGCAACCGCCGCCCGGGCCGCGGCCAGAAGCGGTCAAACCCGGCGCACTGACGGCTGACTTTGATTTCTATGGTTATCCGTTGTCGGTGCCTTATGCGCATGAGATGAAAGTCGGCTTTGTGTCCCGCCCCGGCAGCCAGGCGATCGCTGCTTACTGGAAGAACATAGCCTCAGCTCCCCATCAGCAAACCGTGGACTATCTGAAACGTACCGCCGCTGAACTGCAGCTCAACGACTGGGGAACCGCCCAATTGTTTGAAGCCTTTGCCGCGACCCTGCAGCGCAACGATGCCAGCCGCACGCTGACCACCTGGTTTTTACTGGTCAAGGCCGGCTACGACGCCCGGGTGGCTTACAACAACCGCATTTTCCTGTTGATGACCTCCGATCAGCCCATCTTTGGGGTCACCTATTTCCGGCTCGACAACAAACGCTATTACGCGGTGCGGCTTGACGGTAAACAGATGAAACCGGGCAAAGTGTTCACCTACCAGGGCCAACATGACAGCGGAGCCCGGCCACTGGATTTCAGTGACCCGGTGCGCTTTGCCGCCAGAGGCAGTGATGAAACGCGGCAGCTGAGTTTCCGCTATCAGGGCCAGGCCTATGAACTGGCGGTGCGCTATCCGGCACGTTATGTAGACTACTTCCGCAGTTATCCGCAGTTATCCCTGCCCAACTATTTCCGCGCCGGACTGCCTGCCGTGACCGCCCACAGCCTGTTACAGCAGCTGAAACCCGTGGTGGCCGGACAGACAGAAACGGAAGCGGTTAACCGCCTGCTGCGCTTCGTGCAGACCGCCTTTGGTTATGAAACCGATGAAGACCAGTTCCATGAAGAAAATTACCTCTTCCCGCTGGAAACCCTGCATTACCGTAATTCAGATTGCGAAGACCGTGCAGCCCTGTTCGCCTGGCTGACCGAATCACTGCTGGGTCTCGACGTGGTGATTCTCAGCTACCCCGGTCACGTTGCCACCGCCGTGGCCTTCAGTGGCGGCGTCGGCGGTGACCATTGGGCGTTTAACGGTAAACAATACGTGGTGGCCGACCCGACTTACATTAATGCCGATGTCGGCATGACCATTCCGCGCTACGCGGGTGTTACGCCGGATATCAGCGCGTTCTGAACAGGGCGGATTCCCGCCCCACCCTTTACCGGGAACAGACTGCAGGCTAACCTTGCAGCCTTTCAATCAATGCGGGTCTGTTATGTCTTTATCTGTTGCCATCGTACCGGTCACGGCCTTTGCCCAGAATTGCAGCATCCTGATGTGCAATGACACCCATAAGGCGGCTATTGTCGACCCGGGCGGCGATCTCGGGCGCATCAGACAGCAATTGGAGGCGATGAATGCCACGCCGGAAAAAATCCTGCTGACCCATGCCCACATTGATCATGCCGGCGGCACAGCCGAACTGGCAAAGACATTGTCACTGCCGATTGAAGGACCCCATAAAGGGGATCTGTTCTGGATTCAGGGGCTGGCGCAGCAATCCGCCATGTTTGGCTTTCCGCCGGTGGAGACGTTTACCCCGGACCGCTGGCTGAATGATGGTGATACGGTCACCGTCGGCAATGTGACGCTGGATGTGATTCACTGCCCGGGTCATACGCCGGGCCATGTGGTGTTTTATGATCGCGCTGAACAGTTGGCGATTGTCGGCGATGTGATCTTTCAGGGCTCCATTGGCCGTACAGACTTTCCGCAAGGCAACCATGAGGAATTAATCGCCTCCATCCGTGACAAGCTGTTTCCGCTGGGCGACGATATCAGCTTTATCCCCGGCCATGGGCCGCAGTCCACCTTCGGACAGGAGCGGCGTACCAATCCGTTTGTGGCAGACAAACGCGGCTGATATCAGGGCTCTTCGATGGTTTTTACGCCCGGCAGATCCGGCAGGGTCACCGACTTCATATCCGGTAGCTCGCTGGTCTGAATCTCTGCCAGCCGCTTCATGCGGGCGCGGCTCTGTTCCAGTGCGATATCCATCTGCTCATCATAGATATCCAGCCAGGTGCGGGAGCCCGGAATCATTTTAGCGAGTTCGCGCATTCCCTGTTTCAGAGCATTAAGGTGCGTCTGATAACTCTGCTCCTGCTCCAGCATCAGAGCTTTCAGCGCTGAGGCGTTGCTGGCATCCAGAATCCGGCGGGTTTTGTTAACGCTTTTCTCATAAGCGATGGCCGCTTCTTTGAGGATTTCCACATCCCCCTGCAAACGGGAAAATTCCCGCGCCTCCACATAGCTGATATCCGGGCGCATAATATTCACGACGGCCACCGTTACTGCCACCGAAATAGCAATCACCGCGGAGACAGCCATAATCATCAGCCCCACCCGGTTGGTCGACACGGTCGCTTCCAGCATCGACAGGCGCTGGGATTCGCTCAGTTCTTCGTCCTCGTGTCTCACACATATTCTCCTGCAATCGATTAAATGACAGCCATTCGTAAAAGCCGCTGAGTAAAGTTTAGTTACCTATCGATAACCCTGCCAATTTCTGCCACCACAGAATGATCCGGCGTTCTGGCGCTGGCTTTTTGCTAAACTTAACCAATCGAATGTCAGCGGAGCTATCTGTGTCTTCTTTTCGCCGGTGGATATCAGAGCGGGCCAGCAAAGACCGGGAAAACCTGCGTCTTTTTGTGGTCGGAGCCTTTATCTTTTTCTTTGGCCTCAGCATGATTGTGTTTGCTAATCAGCTGCTGGTTGCTTCCGTTCAGCAGGAAATCATCGTACTGTTCGGGCTGGTGATCACCGCCGCCGGTGGACTGTGCGCCGCAGCGGGTTATATCAGCCTGAGTATTTTCCGTATCATCCGCATAATGGATAAAAAATGACCTATCGTTTTCCTGACCTGGAAATTTATCTGATGAAGCCGGATGCTGGCGCCGTGCGCGACTGGCTGGCCCGGCAACTCGGCGACCACATCGAAGACCAGCGGGTGGTGCCCGGGCATTGCCACTGGCGGGTAACGCTGGACGGCCATGTCATGGACGTATTCCTGAACGACAAAGCAGAAAAGAATTTTGCCAGTCTGTGGTTCAAACAGAATCACTCGCCGTGGAATACGGATCTCGAATGTGCCCGCAGTGCACACGCTGCGCTGGGCATTGAAGTGCGCTGTTCAGACAGCGGCTGGCAGGAAAACGAAGATGACTCCGCCGGTGGCTGGATCAAACTGATCCGCAACGAAGAAAAACCGGTTCACTGGTAATCCCCGCCCTCTCCGCCTGATTGATCATTCGCCCGCTGTCGCCGCAATGCCTGCTGTGTCAGCGGGACTGGCCTCCTGTTGCGTCAGCGCCGCATTTATTCACCTATTCAGCCATTTAACTGTTCACCCATTCAACTATTCACCTCTGCTGCCAGTGCTGCCTGTTGCATGGTCGCTGGCCAGCAGAGGTACCTGAGTATGAATTCATTGATATCAGGCAAACTTCTGACTTGCAAATGATAATTATTACTATTAACTTAACAGGTATACCCTATCCGCGGAGACAGTCCCATGCATGTCCAGTCTATGGCCCACAGCCTTTCCCCCGGCAGCGCACCTGCCCCGGATATCATCAATACGCTGGAAGAGAGCGAGCTCAGCCGGCTGGAACAGAAACTCTGTGATCAGGCACCGCTGAGTCAGAAAGCCCGCTGGCTGAATGACTACCTTGATCTGGGGCTGGAACTGGCCTGCCGGGCCGGAGAACGTCGTCTGACCCGGTTGCAGACCAGCTGGGTCCAGCGCCTGTACCAGACGTTGCGCGCTTCAGCACTGAGTCACGACGCTCCCCTTGGCTGGCGCTCGCTCTGCGCTGACTATCTGTACCAGCCGTACTTTGCGCTGGTGCACCTGTATCGCATTAACCCGGCCTGCAGTCAGCAACTGCGCTACCTGACACACGAGTTCACACTGATCTGTCAGCGCTGCCGCCAGGCGGGAAAAGAAAACGGTCGCGGTCCACATTAACGGACAGCGGACGGACAAAGGCAGGGATTGAGGGAGCAGGGACGCTTTTATCCTGACTAAGATTGCTGTATAGGCATATAATGAACCCGTATGACAGCTCTGCGAGAGCCTGTCAGTACACCAGCAAGGACACAACCAGGACCGGGGACGTTATGTCAGATACAAAAACAAGCGCGGAGCTTGAGGATACCCTGTTACAGATCCGCAAAGCCAAAACCGCTCACCTGCGCTGGCGCGCCTATGCCATGGCATTGAGCTCAGGCTACGCCGTTGAAGAAGGCCAGTTACCTGTTCAGCATACCGAGTGCCAGTTTGGCGGCTGGTACTATGGCGAAGGACAGGCCTTAAACCATTATCAGGAATTCCGCGACATCGAAGACATTCACCAGCAGGTGCATACTGTTTACCAGGAAATTTTCCAGACCTTATTCGACAAGCCAGAGCCCTCAATCTGGCGCAAACTGATGGGAAAATCCGCCACTACCGACCGGGTCGCCCAGAAAGTTAAAATCGAAAAAGAACTGGAACGCTTATCGGAGCAGTCGCGGTTAATGATGGATGCACTGGACAAGCTGGAGAACGTCATCAGTCAGAATAATTGACCTTCTTCTGCGGTGACCAGATACAAAAAGCCGGCACAGGCCGCACTGTTGTCCCACAAATTTTTATTTAAATTTTTGTGAGAACTTCAAAGCCCCTTAACCTCACAGAGGGGCCTTGCCCCCTCTCGCCGGACTGGTGACCTCACAGCCTTATTTCAAAACTCACGGCGAAACTGAATTTCATGTCTCTGACTAAAATTCAGCGACTGAGCTGTATTGAAAAGTGACATTAAGGAAGCCATTCCTTCGCCTCTGGAGCG
>DCCG01000038.1 GCA_002314145.1 Thalassolituus sp. UBA1087
TGCAGTTATTACTTGAAAGTGCGTCCGACCAACCTGTGCGATATGGAGGAAAGAAAATATCTGCCCACATCCACTGGTAATGCCGGACTGGTTGCTGGCGGCTATGATCCGTCCGGTGATGGTTCCTATTCCGGTGGCGATATCAGTTTATCTGCCAGCAGTGAAGTCTGGGGCCAGGTACTGGCCGGAGACGTAATTGCTACCGGTGGTGGTACCGTTATTCATGGTGCCATTACCTCCGGTGCGCTGGGAGACGGGTATGTCGATGGTAAGGAAGGCAATAACCTGAATGGTTCAACCACGGTGGAAGTAGAAGAATCCGACACCTATGACGGCGATGAAATCACTGATACATCCGGTGATCCCTCTTACTCAGGCAACGAGGTCAATGTTGTCTGGACCCGTTATAACTGATGGTCTCCAGGGCCTGCCGCTAACGCCGGCTGGCCCTTTTCTTCCGTTAATCTCTCCCCTCGTTCATAATGCGACACTGATCCGTAATCTGTGACCCTTTTCATTATGATGATTTTTCTGCTGTTCCTGGCGGTCGGTGCTGTAGCCGGTGTACTGGCTGGCCTGTTCGGTATTGGTGGCGGGATGGTCATTGTGCCTGTGCTGGTTCTGACGTTTAGCGCGCAGGGCGTCAGTGAATCCGTACTTACCCATATGGCAGTCGCGACCTCGCTGGCGACGATCGTGTTTACCTCCGTCAGTTCTGTGCTTGAACACCACCGCAAAGGTGCAGTGGACTGGCCGCTGGTCTTTGTACTGGGGATTGGCATCGTGGTCGGGACTGCTCTGGGCGTATCACTGATAACGGCGGTTCCTGGTCCGGTGTTGCAGAATATCATCGGGGTGTTTGCGCTGTTGCTGTCGGTGAAGATGTTTTTTGGTCTGGAGCCGCCGGGTGAAGGGAAACGCCCGCGCAATCCGGGTCTGGTTACCGCCGGCGGTGTGATTGGTTTCGGCTCGTCCTGGTTCGGTATCGGCGGTGGTACTTTTACCGTGCCTTATCTGAGCTGGATGAAAATCCCCATGCGCCAGGCGGTGGCCACATCCGCTGCCTGTGGTCTGCCGATTGCCATAACCGGTGCCGTCAGTAACGTACTGGCAGGCTGGGAAAACCCGGCCTTGCCCGGATGGAGCACCGGGTTTCTCTATTGGCCTGCCATCGCTGGTATTGTGCTGACCAGCGTGCCCTTTGCCAGAGTGGGGGCTAAGCTCGCCCATCGCCTGGATCAGGCGCTGTTGAAAAAAGCCTTTGCCGTACTCCTGCTGTTGGTGGGCGGGAAGTTTTTATTATTCTGATGGAATTCATACGGGCTTCATCTGTCCGTGTTTAGCTGTGTCAGCCTTCCGTATTGTTAAACCAAGGAACCCTGCATGCTCACCTACCCTGAAATTGACCCGGTTGCTGTGGCCATTGGTCCGCTGAAAATCCACTGGTATGGCCTGATGTATCTGCTGGCCTTCGGGACGGCCTGGGCTCTGGCCAACTACCGGGCGCGTAAGCCGGGTTCCGGCTGGACCACCGAGCAGGTATCAGACCTGATTTTCTTTGGTGCTATGGGAGTCATCATCGGTGGTCGCTGCGGCTATGTGCTGTTTTATAATTTTCCTCAGTTTTTACAGGACCCGCTGTGGCTGTTGCGGGTGTGGGAAGGCGGTATGTCGTTCCACGGAGGGTTACTGGGCGTCTTAGGTGCATTCATTGTCTTTGGCCGCAAACATAAGAAAAGCTTCTTTGAGATCGGCGATTTCGGTGCCCCTTTTGTGCCGATTGGTCTGATGTTCGGCCGCATCGGCAACTTTATCGGTGGCGAGCTGTGGGGACGGGTGGCAGACCCTGCCGTGGTTCCCTGGGCGATGGTATTTCCCCGTGCCGGAGAGTTACCACGTCATCCGTCGCAGATTTATCAGGCCTGTATGGAAGGTTTTCTGCTGTTCGTGATTCTGTGGTTTTATTCTTCCCGGCCGCGGCCGCAGAAGGCCGTGAGTGCAGTATTTTTGATCGGCTACGGGGTTTTCCGTACCATTGCCGAATTCTTCCGCGAGCCCGATGCTCAGATTGGCTTTGATCTGCTTGGCTGGGTAACCCGCGGACAACTGCTGAGTCTGCCGATGATTGTGGTCGGCATCGTGCTGCTGGTGATTGCTTACCGCAGCCCGGAAACCGGAGAAAAGAAAGCATGAAGCAATACCTGGATCTGATGCGTCACGTGCGTGAGCACGGGGTGTTCAAAGAAGACCGTACCGGCACTGGTACCTACAGTTGCTTCGGTTATCAGATGCGTTTTGATCTCAGCGAAGGCTTCCCGCTGGTGACCACCAAAAAGCTGCACCTGCGCTCAATCATTCATGAGCTGCTGTGGTTTTTAAGCGGTGACACCAATATCCGTTACCTGAAAGAAAACGGTGTGTCTATCTGGGACGAATGGGCTGATGAAGACGGCAATCTGGGTCCGGTATACGGTTCCCAGTGGCGCAGCTGGCCCAGTGCCGATGGCCGTCATATCGATCAGATCTCGCAGGTGATTGAGCAGATAAAAAGCAACCCGGATTCGCGCCGTATTATTGTCTCGGCGTGGAATGTGGGTGAGCTGGACAATATGGCACTGCCGCCCTGCCATGCGTTTTTCCAGTTCTATGTGGCGGATGGCAAACTCTCCTGTCAGCTGTATCAGCGCAGTGCCGATATCTTCCTCGGGGTGCCTTTTAACATCGCCAGTTATGCTCTGCTGCTGCATATGATGGCGCAGCAGTGTGATCTCGACGTGGGCGATTTTGTCTGGACCGGCGGTGACGTGCACCTGTACGCCAACCACCTTGAACAGACCGACCTGCAGCTCAGCCGCGAGCCGCTGCCCCTGCCGAAGCTGTCGATTCAGCGTAAACCAGACAGTCTGTTCGGTTATAAATTCGAAGACTTCGTGATCGAAGGCTACGAATCCCATCCGCACATCAAAGCACCGGTCGCCGTGTGAGCGACCGGCTGCGCAGCCGGTGAACAACTGGCGGTAATTGGCTAATCGACCGGCACTGTAGTACCAGCCTTTCTTCGTATATCTCACCTGTGCGGCTGGCACTTTCTCCCCCCCATCTATACTTGAGTTTCATGCTCATAATGAACAAGTGTTATGCAACCATTGTCTGCAGCCGCTGGTCTGCCTCTGCTGGTTTTGTATGGCTCCGTATCTGCCCGTCTGCCGGATTATCCCGGCTATATGCGGCAGGAGTTCAGCACGGCCGATGAACTGATACAGGCTGGTCTGTTGGCCGGAGAAGCGGTTGTGCTGTTGCTGGATGCCGATGAATCTGACGTACAGCACCTTAAATCCACCCTCACCGATGCAGCACTGGTGGCGGTGGCAGACAGCAGTCAGCATATGCCGTTACTGGCGGCCGGCGCGCTGGAGGTCACTGCCGAGCGCCAGCCCGACGCTGCCCTGTTTCACCGGGCGCTGGTGCGCCATCAGGCTGAACGCATCCGCCGGCTGGGCAGCCACCGCGACGAACTGACCGGGCTGGCCAGCCGCCATCTGATGCATGACCGGGTTCAGCATGCCATCCGTCAGAGTAAACGCCGTAACACGGATGTTGCGCTCTTCAGTCTCGGCATCAGCCGCTTCCGCATGATTAATGAATTGCATGGTCTGCAGGCCGGGGATGATCTTCTGGTCGCCTGCGCCCGGCGCCTGCAATCTCTGCTGCGCTGTTCGGATTCCATCGCCCGCATGGGCGGCGATCAGTTTGCCGTATTACTCGAACCCGTGACCGATACCGCAGCCGCTCTCGGCGTTGCCGAAAAAATCAATTCCGAATTGAGCCGGCCGTTTGTGATTCAGGGACGCGAAGTCTTTATCTCAGTGCGTATGGGCATCGAGACGGCAGAGCGCAGCAGCCATGATGCGGATAATATGGTGCGTCATGCGGAACTGGCCATGCATCAGGTGCGGAGTGATGACAGCAGCAGCTATCGCCTGTATCAGGATTCTCAGGGGCCGGAGGAACGCGTCCGGGCAGCGCTGGAATCCGGACTGCACAGTGCGCTGGAACAGGATCAGCTGCGGTTGGTTTATCAGCCCCAGGTCGCCATTGATAACGGCCGCTTTTCCGGGGTGGAAGTGTTGCTGCGCTGGCAACACCCGGTGCTGGGCTGTGTCTCCCCGGCGGTATTTATTCCGGTGATGGAAGAAACCGGGCTGATTGCCCGCTTCGGTGAGTGGGTTCTGCGCCAGTCCTGCCAGCAGTTTGCACTGTGGGTGGCGCAGGGCCTGGTGCCTGCCGATGCCAAATTATCGGTTAACCTGTCACCGCGGCAGTTTTCCCAACCGGATCTGACGGAAAAAATCTGCAGCGCACTGACGGATGCCGGGCTGGCGGCACACCATCTGACGCTGGAAATTACTGAGAGTACGCTGATGCGGAATGTCGCTGCCGGGGTCAGTGTGCTGAACGGACTGCGGGCGCTGGGGGTGGCCACCGCCATTGATGACTTTGGTACCGGCTATTCTTCGCTGGCCTATCTCAAAGACCTGCCCATCGACTACCTGAAAATTGACCGCATGTTCGTCAAAGATATCGTCAGTTCCAGCCATGATGCCGCCATTGCCAGTTCGATCATTGCACTGGCCCATAACCTCGGCCTGCAGGTAATCGCTGAAGGCGTGGAAGACGAAGAAGTGCTGGATGTGCTGCAGGTATTCGGCTGCGATCAGTATCAGGGGTTTTATTTTGCCCGCCCCGTAGCGGCAGCTGAAATACCAATATTGGCCCGGCGCTGCGCCTGAAATGGCCTGGTGCTGACTGCGACGCTTCACAAGAATCAGATTCATCATTCACGTCATCGCGCTCAGACGTTGCTTAGGGATAACGTGCGTGACGCCTGCACAGCTTTATTGTCACAGGTTCAGGCAGGGCTTTCTGGTATGATGGCGCTGAACTGAACCGAGTGCGGAGGCGCTGTGAAACTTTCTCTTATCGTTGCCCTGGCGCAGAATCACGTGATTGGCGTCGACAACAAACTGCCCTGGTATCTGCCCAACGACCTGAAATATTTTAAGCAGGTCACCATGGGCAAAGCCATTATCATGGGGCGTAAAACCTATGAAAGTATCGGCAAGCCCCTGCCGGGCCGTACCAATATTATTATTACCCGTCAGTCCGGTTATCAGCCCCCGGGTAAAACCGACAGTGTGAAAATCGTCTCCTCGCTGGAAGAGGCCCGTGATCTGGCGAACTCACTGGCCATCGTTAATGGTCAGGATGAAGCCATGATTATTGGTGGTGCTGAAATATACAGTCAGGCACTGCCGCTGGTGGAACGGATGTATATGACCGAAGTGCACGCCGACGTAGACGGCGATGCCCGTTTTCCGGAATTTGACCGCAGCCTGTGGCAGGCAGTGGCGCGCGAGGATTTCCAGGCCGAAGGCGGCAATCCCTATGACTACAGTTTTGTCGTATACGAAAGGCGATAACAACTCCGGGTGAAGCTGCAGTACTCAGCTTCACTTTTCACAATACTTTTTCTGCTGCTTTCGTTACACCTTTGGCCCTTAATCCGTGCGCCAAAACCGGTAAAAATAGCCCTTTGTTTATTCCGCAGGAGAATGGCAGATGGCTGCCCTGAAAATTTTTGCCGGCGCAGACGCTCTGGAACATATCCGCTCGAACGGTTTATCCGCAGACGATATTGATATGGTGATGGGCGCTTCCGGCGGACCCAAATGGATTTCGCTGGCGGCCATTGATCGTTATCTGATCTCTGAATGGTTTGGCGGCCGGACAAAACCTCTGCACCTGCTGGGCACTTCTGCCGGAGGCTGGCGTCTTGCCTGTTATGCCCGCAATAATCCACTGGCGGCCCATGCGCGTTTTCAGGACGCCTATATGGGACAGCAATATTCGGCCAAACCTTCGGCTCAGGAAGTGGGCGCAGAGTGCCGGCATATTCTCAGCGAGATTCTCAGGCCTGACACGGATATCCCTGGTGAACAGGAAATCATGAACCATGCTGTGATGCGCTATAACACGCTGGTTACCCGTTGCCGGGGGCTGGGAGCCTCAGAAAATAAAGTGCTGCAGGGGTTGGGTATGGTGGGCGCCATGTCATCTAATATGCTTGCCCGCAGCGCCATGCGCCCCTGGGTGGAACGGGTCTTTTTTCATCATCCGCACAAACCTCCGATTGATTATTTTCCCCATTTACCGGCACGGCATGTCGCGCTGACGGCAGATAATCTGGCCCCTGCGGTACTGGCGACCGGTGCAATTCCTATGGCTATTTCCGGTGTTCACGATATTCCCGGCGCGCCCAGAGGCACTTACCGTGACGGCGGTATTACCGACTATCAGTTTGATCTGCCGGTATTGCCGGAAAAAGGCTTTGTGCTTTATCCGCATTATTTTGCCAAAGCGCCGATCGGCGGCTGGTTTGATAAAAAACTGAAGTGGCGTACCTCATCACGGGAATATTATAAACGCACCATTATTATTGCGCCGTCATGGGAGTTCGCCGCCACTCTGCCGGGTGGGCGGATACCGGATCTGGACGATTTTTATCAATATCCCGATTACAGCGAACGGCGCAGGCGCTGGGATATCGCCGCGGCTGAATGTGAAAAGCTGGCTGACGAACTGCAGGATATTCATGATAACCAGCGCTGGGCGGCAGTGGCTGAGCCTTTGCCCTGGTAAGTCAGGCCGGCGCTAGAGAACGAAGCGGTAGTGGATAGCCAGTGTCATCGGCTCTGTGCTGAGGCCGTCGGGATAAGGATCGAATGGTGCGCTATCGCGTACCGCCCGGATTAAGGCATCGTTTAATTCCCGGTGTGCGGATGGGTGGGTCAGCTCAACAGACTGCAGGCGGCCATCCGCATGAATGGTCAACTGCAGCCCCACGGGCCCCTGTTTTTTCAGAATGCGGGCGGCCTGAGGGTAGCGGATGGCAGCAATAATCTGTTCGCGCAGCTGCTGTTGATAGCGTGCCGCTAATTCTTCCTGCCGGAGCGGACTCAATATTTTGCGTTGTAACCATGGTGGCGCTTCCGGCATGGCGTCGGAAGGCTGTTCATCGCTGCTCAGAGAGAAGTGGTAAGACACAGATAATGGCCACTGATCACCGGCCAGTTCGTCCGGAATTCCGGTACTGGCCGCGGCTTGTTTAACCGCCCGCCCGAGTTCTGCGAGCAGCAGATCAGCCACCTGCTCATCTCGTGGTGTGATGTCTGTAACGGTCGCGTCACGACTGAGAATAAAATCAATCTGTGCCTGACCTTCCTCGCCAAATTGTCTGGCCCAGCCCGGGTATTCCACCGCCTGGCGGGTGGCCCGCTGAAGGCGCCACTGCAACAGTTGCAGATAATAACGCTGTTCCTGCGCCAGCGTGTCGGAGGATTTACCGGCGCCCAGCACATTGCTGGTTTGACCGACCAGATGCCGGGCCTGATTTTCCGCGGCCTGCCGCTGGGCCTCCTCCAGCGCTGCCTGGCGCTGTAAATAGCGGCGCCAGGCAGCATCCCGGGCCGCCTGAATGCTTTCTTCCTGTGCCTGTTGTTCGGCAGCTGCCTGTGCCCGGGCCTGTTCTGCCCGGCGTTTTTCCTGTCGCGCCTGTTCCGCTTGTTTTGCCTGTTCGGCCTCGAGTGCCCGTTGTTGGCGTTGTTGCCGACGTTGCTGCTCAATGCGGCGTTTTTCCGCGGCGGCGGCCCGTGCCTGTGCCTGGCGTTCGGCTTCTTCTGCAGCCTGCCAGGCGGAAAAAAGAGACAGTCGTGATAGCGGAACCGGGTGATTGTACAGGCGCTGAAAATACCTCTGCCGGGCTGCTGAATCGCCTTCGCCCAGGATATGACGACGGAATTCCCGTGACGGTGGGCGCTGACCGATCCAGGTATTCAGCAGGGCGTTAAACAAGGCCGGCCCGGGGGACGCTGCCACGATTTCACGATTGAGCAGTACCCGGGTGTTGCCCGCAGGCTGATATTCAATGCGGATTTCGTCGCCTTGTTTAAGGTCGTCACGCAGCAGCCGGGTAAAGCGCATTAAACCCTGCTGAACATCTGCCGGCAGGCTGCCGGATTCGTTATTAATGAAAATATTGTTCTGCCACAGGCGTGACCAGTTACGCGGCGACCAGTGCTCCGCCAGTACCACCAACTGCATGCGGCGGGCGGTATCGGCTGAGGTAATGTAATCCGGAGAAGACGAGCGCTGTGGCAGCCATAAACCACCGAGGTAGTAGTCCCGGCTCAGCTGGCTGAAAACTGCCGCACCGTTCAGCACCAGATCATCAGCACGGGCGCTGCCAATGCCGGCAATAAGCATCATCAGAATGGTGGTAAGAAGGGCGGGGCGGCACATAAAACCTGACTCCTGTCGTTATTCAGCGCCGTCATCCGTAATCGGCGTAACCGGTCATAATTATAGCAAAGACAGGGTTGAATGTTTTACCTGCATGGCAGAGCGCGGGCGAGGCAATGTATCTGGTGATGTGCCGGTGAATGCAGCGCGCAAAGTGCTGCAATAGAGGGTGAAGCGGGCGCCGCCGGTTTATCGTACCGGCGGCAGACAGGGTCAGGCCGTTGCGGTAGCGGGCTTATGCCTGCGGTCCGAGCGCAGTACCAACCAGGTAAACAGGGTGGCGGTGATAAACATGATCAGGCTGTACACACTGGGGGCAATGGACATCTCGGTACTCTGCAGAATCCCGGTGGTGATCAGCAGCGCTAGCGTGCCGTTCTGCAGACCGACTTCGAGGCTGATGGTGCGTGCCTGTTTGTTACTGTGCAGCAGCCAGCGTCCGGCCACATAGCCGAGCAGCATGGTCGCCACATTCAGCGCCAGCGCGGCAGGCCCGGCGATGAGGATATAATCCAGCAGTCTGGAGCCCAGTTTGATGCCGATCACGGCAATCACGACCGCCAGTACGATCACCGAAAAACGGGAAATCAGGGGTTCCATACGGCGGGCAAGGTGCGGCCATTTTGCCCGTACAGCCATACCGGCAATCACCGGAATGACCGTAATGACGATCAGCTGCAGCCAGGTTTTCAGCAGTGGCAATTCAAAGTGGGTACCGCCATCGGCGTAATGATTAATGGCCCAGACTCCCAGTACCGGAATCGTGAAAGGTGTAATAAAGCCGATCACCGCGGTTAATGATACCGATAAACCGGTATCGGCTTTGGCCAGATAGCTGTACAGATTGGAGGTGGTGCCGCCCGGGCACAGGGACAGAATAAACAGGCCGATGGCGACTTCGCCGTGGATGCCGGTCAGCTCAATAATGCCAATGGCGATCAGAGGCAGCAGCACCATCTGGCACAGGGCACCAATAATAAAGCCGCGTGGCTGGCGGAATACTCGCCGGAAGTCTTCCGGGGTCAGTCCCAGACCGACACCGGCCATAATCAGAATAAGAGCGATCGGCAGCCCGATCTGTATCAGGTTCAGAATCATTGCGCTGTCTCAGGTTGTTATTGTTGTTGGACTAAACATACCAGAGAAAAGTGAGCGGAGGGAAAGCCTGATGCTGCCTGTGGCAGTGGATAACCGACGATTGTCCCTTTTGCCATCCGGGCCCGGTTTTTTGTGCTGGCTAGCGGCTCCGGGAGGCAGAACGGAAAAAGCCTTTTACCTGTTGCCAGAGATTAAATTCCAGTAATCCGGCCAGTGCTTTGCAGCGTTGTTTGGCAGCGTCCCGGGTTATGTCTTCTGTGCTGCGGCTGGCCCAGATAATCCAGTTGCCATCCACTGTGGTATTCATCCGGATGTGCGGGAAAATGGCCTGCAGCTGCTGCAGGCAATCGCTTTCTTCGCGGTGCTCTTTCCACAGGTTGAGAACCAGCCAGCCGTGTTCACTGAGATGGGCGGCGCACAGCTGCAGAAAGTCTTTCTGCAGTACCAGTGGGTCGAGTCCCTCTGACTGATAGAGGTCGGTGACCAGCAGATTGCATTGCCCCGCTGCAGCGGTCGCCAGATAGTGGCTGGCGTCCTGGGTGAAGGTTGTCAGTCTCGGGCTGCGTGGCAGAGAAAAATATTGCCGGGCGATGCGGAACACCGCGGCGCGTACGTCCACAGCCACTATGTGGGTGTGTGGCAGACGGTCATGCAGAACCGTGGCCAGCGTGCCGCCCCCGGTTCCCAGCAGGGTGACCTGTTGCAGCTTGCTCAGATCCCCGTACTGGGTCAGTACGCCGAGCATGGCACGGGCATAATCGTGCTGCAGAATCAGCGGGTTCTTCTTCAGCTGACAACTCTGTTCGTCGGCGGTACCGAAACTCAGAAAACGTTTGTTGCCGTCGTCGAACACCAGCAGCGGACCGAATTCATCGTAACAGCGGTGAATTTCCCGCCCGAGATGCCCCAATGTATTGAGAATATCCATTACAGCTGTTTGAAGAATACCTTGGAGTTACGCTGCCAGTTGTACAGCTGCTGACGTTCCTGTGGCAGTTCATTCACCGAGCCGGCACTGAAGCCATGCTCAATAAACCAGTGTGCGGTGCGGGTCGTCAGTACAAACAGTTGTTGATACTGACGCCGGCGGGCTTCCTGTTCGATCTGCTCCAGCAAACGCTGGCCTCTGTTGGTGCCGCGGTAATCCGGATGCACCGCCACGCAGGCCAGTTCTGCTTCATGATCGGAATAGGGGTAGAGTGCGGCACAGGCGGTGATCATGCCGTCGCGTTCGATGACATAAAAACGGTGCACCTCATTTTCCAGCAACTCCCGTGAGCGGTGCACCAGAATGCCCTGCTCTTCCAGCGGCGTCAGCAGTTCAATGATGCCGTTAATGTCATCCGTGCGGGCTGCCCGCAGCTGGTCGTAGGCAAACTGGCTGACCAGAGTACCGCCACCTTCGCGGGTGAACAGTTCCTGCAGCAATGCGCCGTCATCCTGATAGCTCACCAGATGCGCCCTGGGAACCCCCTGACGCACTGCTTTAATCGCACTCTGGGCGTGACGGCGGGGTTCTCCTTTGAGCTGATTGAGATGGTTTTCCAGATCAATGCAGGTGAGTTCTTTAACGAAATCGCCGGCGCCCGCCGGCAGGCCATTATGTTCACCCATCAGAATCAGTTTATCGGCGCGCAGGGCAATGGCGGCGTGCTGGGCAACGTCTTCCACACTGAGGTTGAACATTTCCCCGGATGGGGAATAACCGGTATTCGACAGCAGGACAATATTACGCTGCTGCAGCTGTTCTGTGATGGCCTGATGGTCCACCCGCCGCACTTCACCTGTGTGCTGCAGGTCCACGCCATCAATCACCCCCAGGGGTTTGGCGGTGACAAAATTACCGCTGACCAGCCGGATGCGGGCGCCGTGCATCGGTGAATTGGGCAGGCCAATGGACAGACGCGATTCAATATCCGCTTTAACGATACCGACGGCTGCTTTGACCGCATTCAGGGCCTCGCTGTCGGTGATGCGCATATCATGATGGAAGCGGCTCTGAAGGTTCAGTTTCTGCAGGGCGGCATCAATCTGTGGCCGGGCACCGTGCACCAGCACCAGGCGCACGCCCAGGCTGCTGAGCAGGGCAATATCCTGCACCACATTGGTGAAGTTATCATGGGCGATGGCATCCCCTTCGAACATGATGACAAAGGTTTTGTCCCGGTGGGCGTTGATGTACGGCGATGATTGACGGAACCATTGCACGTATTCAGTCGGGTTCACTGTGCTTCCTTAACCTGTACGTAAGCGATGAGCTGATTTAATCACGGCTTTCCTTCAGGCAGAAGTCTTCTATCAGGCGCCGGATCAGATTCACACAGGGATCGATCTGTTGCTGATCAAGAAATTCGTCCGGCTGGTGGGCCTGATCAATACTGCCGGGGCCTAAAACAATGGTATCCATCCCCATTTTTTTCAGAAAAGGGGCTTCGGTGGCATAGTTCACCGCCACACTGCTGTGGCCGGTTAAACGTTCGGCGGCCTGCACCAGCGGACTGCTCTGATCCGTCTGGAAGGAATCCACGCCGGGGAACATGGGGGTGTATTCCAGCGTCACCTGATGCTGTTCGGCGATGGGCGTCAGGCGCTGCTGAATTTCGGCGCGCAGATCGTCGTTACTCATGCCGGGCAGGGTGCGCAGATCGAAAGCCATTTCACAGGCACCGCAGATACGGTTGGGGTTATCGCCGCCGTGAATGCAGCCGAAGTTCATGGTCGGGGTTGCCACTGCAAAATGCGCATTCTGATAATTCTGCGCCAGCTGCAGGCGGAAATTCTGCAGTTCGGCCATTACCGGCAGCATGGCATCCAGTGCATTGACGCCCAGCGCCGGGTTGGAGGAATGGCCGGCTTTGCCGGTGAGGCGGATGGTCTCCATCATAATGCCTTTGTGGGCCCGTACCGGCACCAGGCTGGTGGGTTCACCCACCACGGCATAGCGCGCTTTGGGTATTCCCTGATCCGCCAGCGCCCGCGCACCCCCCATGGCACTTTCTTCATCAGCGGTGGCGAGAATCATCAGCGGCTGTTTAAAATCGGCATCACGGTAGTCTTTCACCGCTTCCAGCACCATGGCGAAAAAACCTTTCATGTCGCAGGTACCCAGACCATAAAAACGCTGATCGCGCTCGGTGAGGGTATGCGGATCGGATTGCCAGCGTTCCGGATTGCAGGGCACAGTGTCCGTATGACCACTGAGCACCAGGCCGCCATCACCCCGCCCCAGAGTGGCCAGCATATTGGCTTTGCCGGGCTGGCCCGGTACCGGCAGCACTTCGGCCCGCATCCCCAGAGATTCGCACCAGTCGGCCAGCAATACGATGACTTCCAGGTTGCTTTCATCCAGCTCCGGCAATGAAGAACTGATGCTGTTAGTGCCGATCAGTTGCTTAAGACGGGAAACCAGCGTTGGCTGGTGTTGGGAATTCATACCTGTCCTTGCTCAGTTGTGGGACAATAACGCCATGACTAAAGAAACCGAACTCAAATTACGGCTGCAGCCGCAAAGTGCGCAGGCACTGGCGCAGTTTCTCAATACCCGGGCCACGGCTCAGGGCCATTCTACGTTGAAAAACTGGTATCTGGATACTCCCGCGGCGGAGGTGGCGGCAGCCCGTGCGGCACTGCGTATCCGCCAGCACGACAACGGCTATGAGCAGACGCTGAAAACCCGCGGCGTCAGTGTGGCCGGGATGCAGCAACGCGGAGAGTGGAACTGGCCGCTGTCACAACCAACCCTGAATACAGATTATCTGCGCCAGCCTGAGGTGACTGAACACTGGCCTGCAGGCCTTGATGTCTCCGCGTTGGCGGAAGTCTTTACCACCCACTTTGAACGTCAGGCCTGGCTCTGGACGGAGAACGGCTGTAGTGCAGAAGTGGTGATTGATCAGGGCGAAATCCGTGCCGACGGTAAAACAATGCCGCTGTGCGAAGTGGAACTGGAGTTAAAAGATGGCGACGCCGCCGGGCTCTGGCAAATGGCCAGCGCGCTGACACAGCAGGTACCGCTGTGGCTCAGTGATATCAGCAAAGCCGAACGCGGTTACCGGCTGGCGGGGCTCAGCCGGCCATGGCAGGCGCAGCCAGACGTCAGCGCGGATATGGATCTTGCGCACGCCATTCCGGCGCTTCTGCAGTATGAATTCCAGCAGTTCAAACGGGGACTGGAAACCTGTCTGTGGGACGCTGATACCAGCCATGCCGATATTCTTTACAGCCACTGGCATGGTTTGCGTAATCTGCCCACCATGGCGGGCAAAGTACTGAAACGCAGACAGACCCGGGCGCTGCGCGAAGCGCTGGATGAATTTGAAGCACCCCTGGCCCGGCTGGAAGTGCTGGGCCAGTTGCAGGGGTATCTGCAGGCCGCCGACGCCGAAGTGGATATCCGGGCAGAGCTGAAAGCTGTCAGCGCGCAGCAACAGCAGATAATTCATGAGATTCTGAGCAGCCCGTCACTGGCCAGCGCGTTACTGCAGGTTGCCACTGAACTTTTCCACCTGCCGGCGCTCTGTGCTGGCGCAGACAACATTGGTCATTGGCTGAGACAGGGGCTGCAGAACTACAGAGACATGGTGACGCAGCTGCACAGCGAACGCCCGCAGACCGCGGAAAAATGGCGTGCACTGTTACCCGCCGGACGCACTATGCAGCAGCTGCTGGACTACAGCCGGGTCATACCGGAAGCCAGCAAAGGCTTGCAGACGGGGGATGGTACCCTGCGCCTGCTGGGCGATATAAATGCAGCGCAATGTTTGTTAAAAAGACCCTGGCCTGTGGCGGATGATGACCAGCTGCGCAGTGTCGATGAATACACCGAATGGGCTCTGGAACACCTGAGCCAGCTGGCCCGGCAGCTATAAACCGGGTGGCCGTATTAATCAGGAGAAACGGATATGCAGGCGCAGGCTGATCGCCAACTGACGTTACAGTCGTTGATTGATGATCTTCACCGGCACAGGTTGCTGAACGACGAAGATTATCAGCAGGCGCTCAATATCCGCCGTAAACCGGATGAGGCCAACCTGCATCCGCTGACGCTGATCGGCCGCCAGGGATTTGCCGATGCCCGGCGTCAGGGCAAAGTCCTGAGTGAGCACGTGCTGACTGAATGGCTGGCCGAACAGCACAACATGGAATGCGTACAGATTGATCCGCTGGAAGTGGACGTCACCAAAATCACCGAACTGATGTCCTATGCCTTTGCTGAACGTCACCGGATTCTGGGGGTGAAAGTGCTCGCCGACACCATTGTGGTGGCCTGCTCTGAGCCCGGCGTTGCCGGCTGGGTGCCGGACCTTGAGCACGTTACCCGCCGCCAGGTAAAGCGCGTTCTGTCAGCCCCGGCGGATATCGAACGTTACCGGGTAGAATTTTATCAGCTGGCCAATTCCGTCAGTCATGCCCGTCAGGCCCACCATGGCGCCAGCACGGTGCAGAATCTGGAATCTATGCTGGAGCTGGGCAAAGCCAAAGCCCCGGACGCCAATGACGAACACATCGTTAACATCGTCGACTGGCTGCTGCAGTACGCCTTTGATCAGCGCGCCAGTGATATTCATATTGAGCCGCGCCGCGACGTGGCCCACGTGCGCTTCCGTATCGATGGTGTGCTGCACAATGTTTACGACCTGCCGGCACAGGTCGGGATGGCGGTGCTGGCACGGGTGAAATCGCTCGGACGCATGAACATCGCAGAGAAACGCCGCCCGCAGGACAGCCGCCTGAAAACCAAAACACCGTCGGGTCAGGAAGTGGAGCTGCGGTTATCGACCATGCCAACCGCCTTCGGTGAAAAGCTGGTGATGCGGGTGTTTGATCCGGATGTACTGGTGCGCAGTTTCTCCGAACTGGGTTTCGGTAAGGAAGATCACCGCCGCTGGAACCAGATGACCGGTAATAACCACGGTATTGTGTTCGTCACCGGCCCCACCGGCTCGGGCAAAACCACCACCCTGTATTCCACGCTGAAACAACTGGCCACACCGGAAGTGAACGTCTCAACCATTGAAGACCCGATTGAAATGGTGGAACCGGCGTTTAATCAGATGCAGGTTCAGCATGGTATCGATCTGACCTTTGCCAGCGGCGTCCGGGCGTTACTGCGTCAGGACCCGGATATCATCATGGTGGGTGAGGTGCGGGATCTGGAAACCGCTGAAATTGCCGTGCAGGCCGCGCTGACCGGCCACCTTGTGTTGTCCACTCTGCATACCAATGATGCCCCCTCTGCCTTTACCCGTCTGCTGGAGCTGGGGCTGCCGGCGTACCTGATACGTTCGAGCGTACTGGGGGTGATGGCGCAACGGCTGGTACGGACGCTGTGTCCGCATTGCAAAGTGCAGCAGAAAATTGATGAGAAAGCCTGGAAACAACTGACCGCCCCCTGGCTGGTAAAAACCCCGGAGCATGTCTATGGTGCAAAAGGGTGCCTTGAATGTCGTGGCACCGGCTATATGGGGCGGATGGGGATTTACGAAGTCATGCCCATGACGGAAAACCTGGAAACCCAGATTCATGATCAGATGGATCATGCCCGGCTGCGTCAGTCGGCCATGAAAGAAGGCATGCACAGTCTGCGTCTCAGTGGCGCTCATAAAGTGGCGGCCGGATTAACCACCATCGAAGAAGTCATGCGGGTGGCACCGCTTAACCGTTCGCCCGGATAGACGGGCATTTGCAGTGGATGGAATGCTGCCTGCAGCACAGACCCTCTGCCTGATAGCCGCTATACTTATATTGGTAAAATTACTAGTAACTCGTTTCTCATTAAGGATATTTTGTGTCAGTCAGCGTCCCACCGATAATTGATCTGGAAGCCTCAGGTTTTGGCCGTGGCAGTTACCCGATTGAGATAGGGTATGCGCTGGAAGACCGCGAAACCACCAGTTATCTGGTCAAGCCGGCAGGCAGTTGGCTGCACTGGAGTGATGAAGCGGAAGAGATTCATGGTATTTCCCGCAATATGCTGGAAGAAGAGGGTCTCACTCCGCGCGAAATCGCGCTGAAAATGAACGAACACCTGCGCGGTAAAACGCTCTATTCAGACGCCTGGAGTTTTGATTCTTCCTGGCTCGGACGCTTATTTGATGAAGCTGATCTGGTGCAGCGTTTCCGTATCGAAACCATCAACCGCATCCTGACACCGGAGCAGATGGAAAGCTGGCACGATACCAAGAAATCCCTGTGGGAAGAATTTGGTGTCGAGCGCCACCGCGCAGCCAACGACGTTAAAGTCCTGCAGGAAACGTTTTTACGGGTGGTTTCCGCACACCCTGCCTGACGCCACATCCACATAAGGGATAGCCGACCGTCATGTTGTCCGCCAGTGCTGAAAACCGTCTCTCCGGTATTGTGCATCAGGTGCGCCCTGGTGCCGTCAATGATGAAGTGGATATCCGGCTGGATGGCGGACAGATGCTGGTGGTCACCGTGACCCGCGCAAGTTCGCAGTCGCTGCAGCTGATGCCGGGCGTTGCTGTCACGGCGCTGATACCGGCCAGCGCCATCATTTTGTCTGATGTCATACCACAACCGCTCAGCGCTGATAATGTGATCACGGGTATTGTCAGTGCCCGGCGGGATGGAGCCGTCAGTTGTGAAATCGATCTGGAATACGGACCCGGTCAGCAACTGACCGCCGTACTGAGCGAAGACAGTGCCGGGCAACTGGCACTGCAACCCGGGCGACAGCTGCAGGCTTTTTTTAATGCTGGCAGTGTAATTCTGTCACTGCCTTCTGCGCTCTGATCAGGAACGGTAAAGTCCGCCTTTTTTCTCACTTTTATCCGGACGTGTTTTAAAGCGTTTATGCAGCCATAAATACTGGCTGGGGTGCTGGCGTATCTGCTGTTCAAGAAATGCATTGGCCAGGCGGGCATCTTCGATATCGTCCCCGCTGGGAATGGGCAAAGCATCGTGTACAGTAATATCGTAGCCGGAATTATCTTCACGGCGGAAATACGTCAGCGGCAGCACCACGGCGTTACCGGCTTTGGCAATGCGTGAGGTGGCTGTAATGGTTGCTGTGGGGATGCCAAAGAAATCAACAAAGACGCTGTTTTTGCGGCCAAAATCCTGATCCTGTGCATACCACAGAATACCGCCTTTTTTGAGGGCACGGATAAAGCCACGGATATCTTTGCGGGTGAAACAGTCCTCATACAGACGTTCCCGGCCGCGCTGTACCACATAATCCATCGCCGGGTTGTCCTGCGGGCGGTAGCTGACGCAGGCATCAATGTGATTGGTGATCAGGGCGCCGGATAAATCCAGCATGGTGTAATGGCCGCCCAGCAGAAGAACGCCTTTTCCCTGCTTCTGAACTTCGGTGATTTTTTCGAGGCCATGGAATGTCGTGCGTTCCAGCAGATAATCCCGTGGCCGGAACCAGGCAATCATGGTCTCCATAATGCCGATGCCGTTGTCGATAAAGGTCTGGCGCACCAGTTGCGCCCGCTCGCCGGCGGTTTTTTCCGGGAAGCAGAGGTCAATATTCACTTCCACAATATTGCGGCGGCCACGGGCCAGACGATAAAGCAGCAGACCAAGACAGCGGCCGATCAATAACTGTGCGCGGTAGGGCAGCATGGTGGCCAGTTTGATAAAAAATACGCCCAGCCACACCGGCCAGTATACTGGCTTCAGCAGAGGCTTCGGCATATCACGGAAGAAACCTTTCTGCTCAGCCATTAAGCCAGTCCATATACTCTTTAACACCCTGCTCGACCGTGGCAAATGGTTCAGCGTAGCCGGCGTCACGTAAAGCGCTGATATCGGCTTCGGTAAAACTCTGATAAGCACCTTTCAGGTGATCCGGGAAGGGCATGTATTCTTTACGGCCTTGTATTCCCTGGTCTTTATGCCAGTGGATCACTGCGTCGGCGACATCGTTAAAGCTCTGGCAACTGCCGGTACCCAGATTGAAAATGCCGCTCTTGTCCGGGTTCGCCCAGAACCACAGATTCACTTTCACTACATCGCCCACGTAGACGAAATCACGGCGCTGTTCGCCGTCACCATAACCGCCGCTGCCGCCAAACAGTTTGCAGACGCCGGTCTCTTTAATCTGATTATTAAAATGGAAGGCAACCGAAGACATGGAGCCTTTGTGCTGCTCGCGCGGGCCGTAAACATTAAAGTAACGGAAGCCAACCACCTGGCTTCTGAATAACTCAGGCTGCGTGGCCCGCAGGTGACGCACGTACTGGTCAAACTGCCATTTCGAGTAACCGTAAACGTTCAGCGGCTTTTCGTGCTGACGTTCTTCTTTAAACACATCACTGCCGCCGTAAACGGAAGCACTGGAGGCATACAGATAAGCGATGCCCTTTTCCAGACAGGCATGCAGCAGAGTTTTGGAGTATTCGTAGTTATTTTCCATCATGAATTTGCCATCCCATTCCGTGGTGGAAGAGCAGGCGCCTTCGTGGAAAATGACTTCAACGTTATCGAGAATACCGTCGTTATTTCTGACCCGGGCGATAAAATCGTCTTTATCCAGATAGTCGGCAATATCACAGTCGCTGATGTTATAGAACTGTTTGCCATCACTGAGATCATCCACAACCAGAATATCAGTGCGGCCCTGTTCATTCAGGGTTTTTACAATATTACTGCCAATAAAACCGGCCCCGCCGGTGACGATAATCATATTTCACGCTCCTGAATTTTTTTCACAATGGCCGAGGTTGAGCAATTATCTTTAAAGCTCAGAATAATCACCTCGCCACCATTTTTCTGTACACACTGCCCGCCGGCAACATCTTCTGCTTTATAGTCACCGCCTTTCACCAGAATATCCGGCAGCACACGGCAGATAAGCCGCTCCGGCGTATCTTCACTGAAAGGCACAACCCAGTCGACGCTTTCCAGTCCCGCCAGTACCGCCATACGGTGATCGAGCGGATTGACCGGGCGCTGCGGTCCTTTTAAACGGCTCACCGATTCATCGGCATTGACTGCAACCAGCAGCCGGTCACCCAGCGCTTTGGCTTCTTTCAGGTACTGCACATGGCCGGGGTGAATGATATCGAAACAGCCATTGGTCATCACCAGAGTCTCACCGCGGGCACGGGCCTCTTCCACCAACAGCAGCAGGCTTTCTTCATCGAATAAGCCGGCGCCCTGATTGTTTTCATGGCGCAGCTCACGGCGCAGTTCTTCGGTGGAAACGGTGGCGGTGCCCAGCTTGGCAACGACGATTCCGGCCGCGGTATTGGCCAGTGCGGTGGCCTGTTCATAACTCTGACCGGCGGCCAGCGCGGCGGCGAGAACAGAAATGACGGTGTCGCCGGCGCCGGTCACATCAAAGACTTCCCGGGCTTTGGCCGGCAGATGCAGAGGTTCCTGATTTTTCTGCACCAGTGTCATGCCTTTTTCACTGCGGGTCACCAGTACGGCGTCCAGATCGAAGTCGGCCAGCAGGGTACGGGCTTTGGCGACCAGTGTTTCGTCATCCGCGGCCGGCCCGACCACGGCTTCAAATTCATTCAGATTCGGCGTAATCAGACTGGCGCCGCGGTAGCGCTCAAAATCCGTTCCTTTAGGATCAATCAGTACCGGTTTACCGGCCCGGCGCGCGGCATTGATCAGGCGCTGGGGGTTGTTCAGTGCGCCTTTGCCATAGTCTGACAGAATCACCGCATCCGCCTGCTGCAGGCGCTGTTCGTAGTCTGCGTACAGGCTGGTCAGGTCGGTGGCATGAAACCCTTCCTCAAAATCCAGCCGGATCAGTTGTTGATGACGGCTCATAACCCGCAGTTTGGTGATGGTCGGATGCTGCGGATGCTGCAGAAAACAGCAGTCAACATGGGCGGCGGTCAGCATTTCGCGCAGCGCGGCAGCGTTATCGTCTGCGCCTGTGATGCCCAGCAGGTCGGCACCGGCCCCGAGACGGGAAATATTCAGCGCCACGTTGCCGGCACCGCCGGCACGGTTATCGATGTCCTGGATTTTAACCACGGGCACCGGCGCTTCCGGTGAAATACGTGATGTCGGTCCGTGCCAGTAGCGGTCAAGCATGACGTCACCAAACACCAGTACTCTGGCGTGATGAAAATCCGGGGTTTTAACATCCATCATTCAATTTCTTTTTTCACAGGAAAGTTGCCGCGGAGTTTATCACAGGCTGGTTGTCAGTCGCAGAACCTGCTTATGGTATGATGCCGCAACTTTTTCACATCGCAGCAATGGGCGGCAGAAGTCTCGTGGCACGTATTCTCTACACCCTGTTATTCACTCTGTTGTTACCGCTATTCGTCGCCCGTTTGTGGTGGCGTGGACGCAGAAATCCGGGCTACCGCCGCCGCATCAGTGAACGTTTCGGGCGCCTGCCCCACGCGCCGCGCCCAAACGGTCTCTGGGTGCATGCGGTGTCCGTGGGAGAAACCCTGGCCGCAGCCCCTTTCGTTAAAGCTTTTCAGCAGCGCCATCCTGATGTCGCCGTGATTGTGACCACCACCACGCCAACCGGTTCAGAGCAGGTGCAGCGTCTGTTCGGTCATTCTGTCTTTCATATGTATATGCCCTATGATCTGCCGCCCTTTCTCGCGCGTTTTCTCAATACGCTGAAACCCGGGTTGCTGGTGGTGATGGAAACGGAGCTCTGGCCCAACCTGCTGGCGGCCTGTGAATCCAGGGATATCCCGGTTGTGCTGGCTAACGCCCGGATGTCGGAAAAATCTGCCCGTGGCTATGACAGGTTCGCCGCGCTGACGCGCCCGATGCTGCAGCGTCTGGCTATGGTGGCGGTGCAGAATCCGGTGGATGGCGAACGTTTTGTTCAGCTTGGCCTGCCATCAGAACGCATGGAAGTCACTGGTTCGGTGAAGTATGACGTGACGATACCGGCAGGCATCCATGAGCGGGGGCTGGCCTTGCGCAGCCAGTGGGGGGCTGAGCGAAAGGTACTGGCGCTGGCTTCCGGCCATGCCGGTGAGGATGAACAGCTGCTCGATCTGTACCGGCCGCTGGCGGCGCAGATTCCACATCTCTTGCTGCTGTTGATTCCCCGTCACCCTGAGCGTTTTGATGAAGTGGCGGTGGCGGTGCGCAGTCGCGGCTTAAAAGGGCACCGGCGTTCATCCGGTGATGCCGGCAGTGAGACTCAGGTATATCTGGCCGATTCTATGGGGGAAATGCTGCTGTTGCTGAGCGCCTGTGATCTGGTGCTGGTGGGCGGCAGCCTGGTGGCTCATGGTGGTCACAACCCGATTGAGCCCGCTGCTCTGGGTAAGGCGACATTGACGGGCCCCCACCATTTCAACTTTGCTGCCATCGTCGACAGCCTGCAGCAGCATAAGGCCCTGGCACAGGTCAGCGATGATCCTGACACCCTGTATGAGCAGCTGCTGCAGTATCTGCAGGATGATGACCTGCGACAGCGGATGGGTGAGGCCGGTATGAAAGTGGTGGAGGATAACCGGGGTGCCGTAGGCCGCCTGGTTGAGTTATCCGCCGGTTATCTCAGGTTGTCCTGAAGCGTATCGTCAGCCATAAAAAAACCCGCCGCAGGCGGGTTTTTTTATTTCCTGTACAGCTGTATCAGGCGGCTTTCAGCCAGCTGTTCAGCAGCTGAATATCGCCTTCGTTCAGGGTGCCGGCGTAGAACTTAAGGTTCATCAGGTTGATGATGTAGTCGTAACGGGCGTTAGCGTAATCACGCTGGGCACTGAAGACATTGCGTTTCGCATCCAGTACTTCAACGATATTACGGGTACCCACTCTGTAACCGGTTTCCGCGGCTTCCAGTGCGCTTTCAGCGGACTTGATGGCCTGTTTGCGCGCCTTGATGTTCAGTACGTCGGTTTTTACCTGACGGAACAGGCTGCGGATATTCTGCTTCAGAGCACGGCGCTGCTGTTCCAGCTGATAATCCGCGGCGGCATAGTTCAGCGCTGCCTGCTTGCTTTGACCGTACAGAGAACCGCCGGCCAGCAGTGGCATGGATACTTCAATACCGACCTGAGTGATGCTGCCATCATAGGGATCACCGTTGGCGTCCATGGATTGCTGATCACCGTCCATATAGGCACCGCTCAGGGTGACGGTTGGCAAATGGTTGGAACGTGTGGCATTACGCTGCAGACGGACAGCATCTTTGTTGGCTTCTGCCAGCAGCAGCCCCGCGTATTTGTCCATACCGGAATCAACCCAGGCGCTTGCGTCGGCAGGTTCCGGCATTTCCATCGGCACTTCGTCACGCAGCGGGTCAACCTGATCGAAGCGTTGTCCGGTCAGTTGTTCCAGTGCTTCGTAACTGATATCCAGCGACGACTCCATGCCCAGCAGGTTTACATAGGTCAGGTCATACGTGGCCTGGGCTTCATGGACTTCGGTAATGGCAATCAGGCCCACATCAAAGCGTTGTTTGGTCTGTTCCAGCGAGCGTTTGACGGCCTGTTCTTCCGCCTGGGCGGTGGACAGGTTGTCTTTGGCGCGCAGCACATCAAAATAGGCCTGCGCGGTACGCAGCAGCAGTTGTTGCTCGGACATCTGCAGCGTCAGCTCAGAGGCTTCGTCGCCGGTCCGGGCTGCCTGATAGGTGTACCAGCTGTTCAGGTTAAACAGCGTCTGTGACGCTGACAGTTGCAGAACATCGCGGTCATAATCACTGTCAGTATCGACGGAAGCGCCGCCCGGGGTCTGGGCACCTGACAGGTCAGCGCTGATTTCAGTATGGTTGTAGGATACCTGGGCCTGGGGCAGCAGAGCGCCGCGCGCGATGGTGACGTTATACGCGTCAGCTTCACGGGTCGCACGGGCAGCTGCGATTTCCGCATCATTGCTGGCTGCCTGTTCATAAATGGTGCTGAGGTCCGCGGCAGAGGCGACCCCGGAAGCCAGCAGGGCAGTCGTCAGTGAGAGGATTTTTTTCATAAAGTTGCCTTTCGCAGCTTAAAGTCATTGGGTTAGCCGGATTCTAGCAGAAAAGATCGGCCAGATTTTGCACTGATTGTCTCACCAGCAGCAACACATCGTGCATGTTCGGTCGTACTCCGGAATTAGAATATTCTTAATCAGTAATATAGGTAGGTCAAGCATGAATGACCCGGAATTTGTCAGAGATGATGTCCAGATTGTAAAGACAGAGACTGTGTTCAAGGGGTTTTTCCGGATTGATAAGGTCACGCTCCGGCATAAGCTCTTCCGGGGCGGATGGAGCGGAGAATTCCCCCGGGAATTGTTTGAGCGGGGGGAGGCTGTTTGTGTCCTGCTTTATGATCCGCAGCGTGATGTGGTTACGCTGGTGGAACAATTCCGCATCGGCGCACTGGACGACGAACGCTCTCCCTGGCTGCTGGAACTGGTGGCCGGTATGGTGGAACCCGGGGAGTCCGCTGAAGATGTTGCCCGGCGTGAAACCGAAGAAGAAGCCGGTTGCCGTTTTTACGATCTGTTGCCGGTCTGCCGTTACTGGGTTTCTCCGGGCGGTACCAGCGAACGTGTGCATCTGTTCTGCGGCCTGATCGACAGTGAGGGCGTCGGGGGAATTCATGGTCTGGAAGAAGAAAATGAAGACATACGGCTGGTGAAAATGACCTTTACCGACGCCTGGCAGCGGCTGGAGAAAGGTGACATTAATAATGCGGCGACGATAATGGCGTTACAATGGCTTAAGCTTAATCATCAGCACCTCTTCAGTACTGATAGTTATAAATAGAGTTATTAATAGTACATTTTTAACCTGGTCTGGTGGTTGCCGGCCTGTTCGGATAATCTGCGCCTCCGGCGAAGTATGGCCGGGCTGAGCGAACACAGCTGATAAGCGGGAGTGTCTGTGAAACCCAAACGTTACGTCCCTGATCTGCAGGAAATGGCTGCCCTGTGCGAAGCCAACTATCTGCGTCTGATGCGGCTGGTACCGCATGAGGAGGACGAGCGTGTGTTTGTTATTGAAGGGGAAGGGCACAGCGCCAGGATTCGCCTGCGGGTGGACGAAGACCACAGATACACCAGTATGCTCAGTATCAGTCAGGAAGGGCTGACGCCAGGCTGGCTGCAACCTGTGGTGATGCAGGTGCGGCTTTATCACGATGCCAATATGGCAGAAGTGACCGGCTACCAGGAGCAGCAGAGATTTGATGGCCGCTATCAGTATCCTAATGCGGAAATGCGGCTGCCGGATGAAAAAGTCCAGCTCAATCGTTTTCTTGCGGAGTGGCTGGAGCACTGTCTGCGCTATGGGTACGCCCAGCCCACGATCACTGTCCTGGAAGGGCAGATAACAGTGCGATAACTGCCATTTTGGGGGTTTTATACTGACAATGGATGACAATTGTGAACTTGTTCTTGGTCCGATTGCGTCATGGTCGATAAAGTCTCAAACTCGGATAAGAAGCAGCTATAATCCTTAGACTGCCGCGACTATACCAATAAACAGATGCCCTGGTCCGTGCCGGCATCGGAGTAAACCAGGGACAGAGGTGCAGTTTGTATTCATTGGACTCAGGCAATGCGCTGCGACTGTTACAGATAACAGATACCCACCTGAACGGCCCGGAAGAAGGGCATCTGCTGGGTATGAAAACCCTCCACAGTATGAATTGTGTGCTGGATATTGTGCGTTCTGAGCGCCCCTCGGTTGATGCTTTTCTGGTCACCGGCGATTTATCCCAGGACGGCAGTGTTACCGCTTACCGCCATCTGCATCACGCACTGACCCCTTTCGCCTGTCCGGTTTTCTGGCTGGAAGGTAATCACGATAACCCGGATGCCATGCAGCAGGTGGCCGCCGGCACAGAACATCTTGAACGCATTATCCGCACGCCGCACTGGCAGATTATTATGCTCAATTCCCAGGTCGAGGGCGCGGTATACGGGCGTCTGGCGCAGGACCAGCTGGCACTGCTGGAGCAGGCACTGAAAGAACAGCCGGATTTACACACCCTGATCACATTCCATCACCACCCGCTGAATATGGGCAGTGAATGGATTGACCGCATCGGGGTGAAAAATGCCGACGAGTTTCACACCCTGATCCGCGATTACCCCCAGGTTAAGTGTGTTCTCTGGGGGCACGTGCACCAGGAAAGCGATCAGATGATCAATGGCGTACGCTATCTGTCGACGCCTTCAACCTGTGTACAGTTTACCCCGCAATCGGAAGACTTCTCCGTGGATTGCCGCGCGCCGGGATACCGCTGGCTGGATCTGCAGGCGGATGGCAGCATCGACACAGGTGTCAGCCGGGTCGAAGACATTGAGTTCGAAATCGACTACTCGGTTAAAGGTTACTGAGGTTTTTTGAGCACTCGCAACATCGGCTGTCTTTATCTGCACGGTTTTCTCAGTTCTCCCCAATCCGCCAAGGCGCAGCAGACGCTCGACTTTTTCCGTCACCATGGCATGGCCCCGCAGATACAGATTCCGGCCTTACCTTTTGCCCCGCAGGACGCGGCCGTCGTGGCGCAGACGGCGTTGCAGCAGCTGCAGCAACGCTGTGAACAGGTCTTTATCATCGGCAGTTCGCTGGGCGGGTTTTACGCGACCTGGCTGGCCCGGACGCAGGGTGTCAAAGCAGTACTGGTGAACCCGGCGGTGCGCCCATTTGACCTGTTTGAACATTATCTTGGTCCCAATACTCATTTTTACACGGGTGAAGTGCATGAGCTGACGTACGCACATATCGCGCAGCTGAAGGCCATGCATATTGAACGGATTGAGAATCCGCAGAATCTGCTGCTGTTACTGCAGACCGGGGATGAAACCCTGGATTACCGTCTTGCAGCCGATTACTACCGGGCCTGTCCATCCTGGCTGGAAGGCGGCGGTAATCACAGTTTCAGCCACTTTGCCGCACGCCTGCCGATGCTGCTCCACTGGGCTGAAAGAACAGAACCAACTCCCTGAATGCCGCCAGACAATTCCCATAGCTTGTCTGCTGCCGCTATACTCGCCAGCAACTAACGATCCCGCTGGCACTTCGAGGTTTGAATGTCAAAGCAATACACAGCGTCATCCATTGAGGTCCTGAGTGGCCTCGACCCGGTACGTAAACGTCCCGGCATGTACACAGACACCACCCGGCCGAACCACCTTGCCCAGGAAGTCATCGACAACTCCGTGGACGAGGCGCTGGCCGGACACGCCAGCTATGTCGAGGTTACCCTGCATGGCGATGGTTCCATGACGGTGCTCGACGACGGCCGTGGTATGCCCACGGATATCCACCCGGAGCACGGAGTATCCGGGGTCGAGCTGATTCTCAGCCAGCTGCACGCCGGGGGGAAATTCTCCAACGACAACTATCAGTTCTCCGGTGGTCTGCACGGTGTGGGTGTGTCGGTCGTGAATGCGCTGTCGCAGGTGCTGGAAGTGACTATCTGGCGCGGCGGTGAAGTATTCCGCATTGGTTTTAAAGACGGCTATAAAGCACTGGATCTGCAGGTGGTGGATACCTGCGGCAAAAAGAAAACCGGCACCAGTGTCCGTTTCCTGCCGGACCCGAAATACTTTGATTCTGCCAAATTCTCAGTGCCGCGCCTCAAACACGTATTGCGTGCCAAAGCCGTGCTGTGTCCCGGGCTGCGTATTAAGTTTCATGCGCCGAATGCCGAAGACAGTGCGGAGTGGTATTACGAAGACGGGCTGAAGGATTATCTTCAAATCCATGCCACCGGCTATGAAGTCACGCCCGCCGAGCCCTTTACCGGCGCCATGACCGGTGAAACGGAAGGCGTGGACTGGGCCGTGCACTGGCAGCCGGAAGGCGGTGAACTGTTGCAGGAGAGCTACGTTAACCTGATTCCGACGGCGCAGGGCGGGACCCATGTAAATGGTTTCCGCTCCGGCCTGCTGGATGCACTGCGTGAGTTCTGTGAGTTCCGTAACCTGTTGCCGCGCGGTATCAAACTGACGCCGGACGATCTGTGGGAACGCTGTTCTTACGTATTGTCCGCCAAAATGACAGATCCGCAGTTTGCCGGGCAAACCAAAGAGCGTCTGTCATCCCGTGAAGCAACGCCGTTTATCTCAGGTGTGGTCAAAGACGCTTTCGCCCTGTGGTTGAACGAGAACACCGGCGAAGCGGAAAAAATCGCTGAGCTGGCCATTTCCAGTGCCCAGTCACGTCTGCGCAAAGCCAAAACCGTGGCGCGTAAAAAAGTGACCCAGGGGCCGGCGTTACCCGGCAAGCTGGCCGATTGCAGTGGTCAGGACAGTGAACGCAGTGAGTTGTTTCTGGTGGAAGGGGATTCCGCCGGTGGTTCCGCCAAACAGGCCCGGGACCGCGAATTTCAGGCCATCATGGCGCTGCGCGGTAAGATTCTGAATACTTGGGAAGTGGAGTCCAATCAGATTCTGGCGTCTCAGGAAGTGCATGATATCGCCGTGGCGCTGGGTATTGATCCGGGCGCCGATGATCTTACCGGGCTGCGCTATGGCAAAGTCTGTATTCTTGCCGATGCCGACTCTGACGGTCTGCACATTGCCACGCTGCTGTGCGCGCTGTTTGTGCGCCACTTCCGCAGTCTGGTGGCCGGCGGGCATGTCTACGTCGCCATGCCGCCACTGTATCGCATTGATATCGGTAAAGACGTTTATTACGCCCTCGATGAAAATGAAAAGCAGGGCATTCTGGAGCGCATCAAGGCCGAGAAAAAACGCGGTAAAGTCAATGTCCAGCGCTTTAAAGGTCTGGGGGAAATGAACCCTCTGCAGTTGCGTGAAACCACCATGGCACCGGACACGCGCCGGCTGGTACAGCTGACGCTGGAACCGGGCGACGGTACCAATGAGATGATGGACATGCTGCTGGCCAAAAAACGCGCCAGTGACCGTAAAAGCTGGCTTGAGACCTACGGTAATGAGGCGGAAATCGCCTGATATTCAACCAGCGGCAATGGCCGTTTGCGGAACGGAGAGCTAAACGCATGGCGACAGGAATACGGGTGCTGATTGCTGCATGTCTGTGCCTGCTGTGCGCTCAGCTTCAGGCGGCAGAACCTGCTGCCACAGACAGACAGGCCGGGCGCCCGGCTCAGGTTCTGTTATTGCTGTCTTATGAGCCCACCTACCCGGCGGCGCAGATTGTGGTGCACACCATCCGGGATAACTTTGCACAGAAAGCCCCTGACGGTGTGCGTCTGCATGTTGAATTTATGGACGCTGATTTTTCCAGCACACCGGAATATCTGGCTGCCTTCCGTGATCTGATGGCGAAAAAACACGCGGCTGACGGCCTGACGTATGACGTGGTGATTGCCGCGGGTCAGCAGGCGTTGTCGCTGGTGGCTGATAATTACCGTCTTTTTCATCAGCCTCAGGTGGTTTTTCTGGGCGTCAGTGATGCTGACCTGATCCGCCGTGTACGTATGCAAGGTAATTTTACCGGGCTGCCGGAAGCGCTGCCGGTGTACGAATATATTTCCTTTATGCGTTACCTGTTTCCCGGTTTTAAAAGCATCCATGCCATTACGGATGGACTGCCCGGCCGCGAAGAGCGGCTGAAAAAACTCAGGCTCGCCACTGACAGTCTGAACGAAAATCTGGTTGTTCATTCGTTAGATGAACTCAGCTGGCAGGCACTGCAACAGACCTTGAGTGAAATACACAACCAGCCGGTGGTATTGCTGTCAGCGCGGCAGGACGCTCAGCATCTGAAGCTATCGCTGAATCAGGCTATTTCAAAAATCACCAGTACGTCCGCCAGCCCGGTCTGGCATTTATGGCAGTCCGGTATCGGTGATGGTCTGGCCGGTGGTGTATTTACTGATATTCACAGGAATGCGGAAAAAGCGGTCGACATCGCCCTGGATATCTTGGCTGGCAATGCCGCGGCAGATATTCCCGCCCAATGGCAGAACGATTTCACAACCACCGTCGACAGACAAGTGCTGGAACGCTACGGACTGGGGGATGTCATGTTCCCGGAATCCGTTACCGTTCTTAACCAGAGCCCGGGATTTTTTGAACAGCACCGCAGCGGAATTGTTACCCTGACCCTGGTGGTGCTCGCGGTTTTATTTATTCTGCTGCTGTTTGTGACGGAAATACGCCGGCGTCGCCTGAGTGATGCGCAACTCGATCAGCGGACTGAGCTGATGCGTAATATTATCGATTCGGTTCCTGATCTGATGTTTTACAAAGACCTTAAAGGCCGGTATGTGCTGAGCAATCGCCGCTATAACGAATTCTTTGGCGTCGATCCGGTGGGTAAAAACGATCTGGAAATATTCGATAAAGAAACCGCGGAGTTTTTTCAGCAAAAAGACCGTGAAGCGCTGAGCCGCAAAGGCGGCGCCACAAATGAAGAGTGGGTGCATGGCGCTGATGGCACCACCATGCTGATCGAAACGAAAAAGACGCCTATATACGATCCTCAGGGGGAGTTGCTGGGCGTCTTTGGTCTCAGCCGCGATATTACCGAATTGAAAAAAGCCCAGGAAAACCTTGAGCATATCGCCCATCATGATGTGTTGACCGGTCTGCCTAACCGGCTGTTGCTGAATAAAAAACTGGAATACGCACTACAGCTTTCGCGTCGCAGTGGTGAATCCCTGGCAATTATTTTTATCGATCTGGATCGCTTTAAAGATATTAATGACACCATAGGTCACGACATCGGCGATCTGCTACTGAAAGATGTGGCGCAACGGCTGGATTCCAACGTCCGGGATTCTGATATCTGCGCACGTCTTGGCGGTGATGAATTTGTTGTGGTCCTGACCCAGGTGGACAGTGCCACCACCATACAGGAAAAATGTGAACAGCTGTTGCAGGTTATTTCCCGGCCGTACAGCCTGCAGGGGCATATGCTCAGTGTGTTTGCCAGTGCCGGCATCAGTATTTATCCGGAACATGGTAACCGGGTAGAGGAACTGATCCGCAATGCCGATGCGGCGTTGCATAAAGCCAAAGAGCTTGGCCGTAACCGTTATTGTTATTATCGCCGGGAGCTGACCGATACCATTCATTCGCGCATGTCGCTGGAACAGGACATGCGCTCAGCGATGGAAAACCATGAATTCCAGCTGGCCTATCAGCCGCAGTTTTATGTCGGCGAATCACGCCCACGCCGGGTTGAAGCATTATTGCGCTGGACCCATCCGGTACGGGGAGCTATTTCCCCCCTGGATTTTATTCCTCTGGCAGAGACCACAGGAATGATTATAGAGTTAGGCTTCTGGGTGCTTAAATCGGCCTGTCAGCAGTTTATGTTCTGGCGTCAGCAGGGACTTGAGCTGGATAAAATTGCCGTCAATGTGTCGGCTATTCAGATTAATGCCAGTTTTGCCAACACCGTGGCGGGTATTCTTAATCACCTCGGCTTCCGCCCGGAATGGCTGGAACTGGAAGTGACAGAAAGTCTGATGATGTCGGGCACCACCGAAGTCAATCAACAGATACAGAAGCTGCGCGACATGGGCGTTGAATTCGCCATTGATGATTTTGGTACCGGATACTCGTCACTGAGTAAAATCAAGTCCATGCCGGTCACCGTGTTGAAAATTGACCAGTCTTTTGTGCGTGATATCAATGATGATATCAACGACTACGAAATCATCCGCGCGATTGTTTTAATGGCGCGCAGTCTGGGCCTGACCGTGGTGGCGGAAGGGGTTGAACAGGAAGAACAGGAACAGACTCTGCATCGCATCGGATGTGAGTGGGTGCAGGGTTATTACTATGCGCGGCCAATGGATGGCGGCTGCTTTTTTGAACGGTACGGTGGGCAGAAATAATCCGGCACACCATTGATTTGTAAACCGACTGCAGGCGACTTTTATTTGCATAAATAACAGTGGCCTGAGTAAACCTGACTCTGAGGAATTATGACAGATCAGATCAGCTACACCGACGAAGGCGTTGAACGCCAGTCGCTGAAACAATACACCGAGAGCGCTTACCTGAATTACTCTATGTATGTGATTCTGGACCGCGCCCTGCCGCATGTCGGCGATGGTCTCAAACCGGTACAGCGCCGGATTGTGTATGCCATGAGCGAACTCGGTCTGAAACATACCGCTAAGTACAAAAAGTCTGCCCGTACAGTGGGTGACGTGCTGGGTAAATATCACCCCCATGGCGACAGCGCCTGCTACGAAGCCATGGTATTAATGGCGCAGCCATTTTCTTACCGTTATCCACTGGTGGATGGCCAGGGCAACTGGGGGGCGCCGGACGATCCGAAGTCCTTCGCCGCCATGCGTTACACCGAGGCCAAACTGGCGCCTTATTCGGAAGTGCTGCTCAGTGAGCTCGGACAGGGCACGGTTGAGTGGCAGCCCAACTTTGATGGCACCATGGATGAACCTGTTACCCTGCCGGCACGCCTGCCTAATGTGTTGCTGAATGGCACCACCGGCATTGCAGTGGGGATGGCGACGGATATTCCGCCGCATAATATCCGTGAAGTAGCCAGTGCCTGTATCCGTTTACTGGATGAGCCAAAAGCCGGAGTGGATGATCTGTGCGACCATGTTGTGGCGCCGGATTTTCCGACCGAAGCAGAAATTATTACGCCGCGGGATGATCTGCGTAAGATGTACCGTGACGGTCGTGGCACCGTTAAAATGCGTGCGGTATATCATAAAGAAGATGGCGATATTGTGATTACGGCATTGCCGCACCAGGTCTCCGGCGCAAAAATTCTGGAGCAGATTGCGGCCCAGATGCAGGCCAAAAAATTGCCGTTAGTCACTGACCTGCGTGATGAGTCGGACCACGAAAATCCGACCCGTCTGGTGATCGTACCGAAATCCAACCGGGTTGATACTGATGCAGTAATGGCGCATTTATTTGCCACTACCGATCTGGAAAAAAATTATCGCGTTAATATGAACGTGATCGGTCTGGATGGCCGGCCGCAGGTTAAAGACCTGAAGACCATGCTCACCGAATGGCTGACGTACCGTACAGAAACCGTACGTCGTCGTTTGCAACACCGTCTGGATAAAGTGCTGGCCCGTCTGCATATTCTGGAAGGTTTGCTGGTCGCTTTTCTTAATATCGATGAAGTGATCGAAATTATCCGCACGGAAGATCAGCCCAAGCCGGTATTAATGCAGCGCTTTGGTATCAGTGATACTCAGGCGGAAGCCATCCTGGAATTAAAACTGCGTCATCTGGCCAAACTCGAGGAAATGAAAATCCGCGGCGAGCAGGATGAGCTGGAAAAAGAACGTGAGAGCCTGGAAAAAACCCTGGGTTCTGAGCGTCGTATGAAAACCCTGATCAAAAAAGAAATCACGGCGGATGCTGAACAATACGGTGACGAACGCCGTTCACCGGTGGTGGTGCGTGGTGAAGCCAGAGCTTTCAGTGAAACCGAACTGGTGTCTGCCGATCCGGTGACCGTGGTGCTGTCGCAGAAAGGCTGGGTCCGCTCGGCCAAAGGCCATGACATTGATGTGGAAAACCTGAATTACAAAGCCGGCGATAACTACCTCACCAGTGCGCAGGGTAAGTCGAATCAGAATGCGATATTCCTCGACAGCAGTGGCCGTTCTTACAGCCTGCAGGCGCATACCCTGCCGTCCGCCCGTGGCCAGGGTGAACCTTTGACCGGACGCCTGACGCCGCCATCGGGCAGCAGCTTTATCAGCGCTCTGATGGGCAAAGATGAAGACCGGTATCTGCTCAGTACTGATGCCGGCTACGGTTTTATCGGCACCATTGCGGATATGCAGAGTAAGAATAAAGCCGGTAAAAACCTCATTAATGTGCCCGATAATGCCCGCGTGCTGACGCCGGCGGCGATTATTGATCCGGAAAAATCCTGGATTGCCGCAGTCAGCAATGAAGGCCGTATGCTGGTGTTCCCGGCCGCTGATTTACCGCAGATGGCGCGCGGTAAAGGCAATAAGATGATCAGTATTAACAGCGCTAAAGCCGCCGCCCGTGAAGAACTGATGGTCGGTGCGGTAGCCTTCACGCAGGATGACACTTTGCTGGTGTATGCCGGTAAGCGTCATCTGAAAATGAAATTTGCGGATCTTGAGCATTATCTGGGCGAGCGTGGCCGGCGCGGTAATAAGCTGCCGCGAGGCTTCCAGAATGTGGATGCGATGGAAGTGGTCAGTAAAGACTGATGACTGCCGGGGCTGAGGCAGAGATTGCCCGGCCCCGGTCTGATTTCAGAGTATCTCGACTTCAAACCCGGCGTTATTCTGCACCGCGGCTTCCGCTGCCAGATCTCTGGCCGTCAGGGGATGTTCATCGAGCCAGCCTTCGGGCATGCGGATGCTCAGACGCTGACCCGATGGGATGAGTTCGGGTACCGGTACCGGATAGGCGCCACGGCTGTGATTCAGTGTCACCGCCAGTCGCAGCAGGCGGGCGAGTTTCATGGCCACCTGCTGACGGGCCGGGGCTACTTCACTGAACAGATCGCTGTTCAGTTTGCGCCGGTGGCTGCGCACCAGTGCGGCCAGTTTAGCCTGTCCCTGGCGGGTAAACCCCAGCATATCGGCATGCTGTAACAGATAGGCGCCGTGCTTATGGAAGCTGCTGTGGGAGATGGCGAGGCCAATTTCATGCAGCTGTGCGGCCCAGCCAATAAAGGCTTCGGCCATGCCATCCAGTTGCCAGTCGTTTTTCACCTGACGAAACATGGCCAGCGCTGTGTCTTTGACCCGCTCCGCCTGTGACTGATCCACATAAAAGCGTTCACACATGCCCTCTACGGTGCGCTGGCGTACGTTCTCATGGGAAGAACGGCCGACCAGATCCCACAGCGCGCCTTCACGCAGGGCGCCATCGGAATAGATCATGCGGCCGGGTTCAAACAGGTTGAAAATGGCCGTCAGAATGGCCAGGCCACCGATAAATACCTGACGCCGTTCGGGTTTTACCCCGGGCAGCGACACGTCATCCACGGTTTTATACTGCAGCATCTGCTTGCGCAGTTTTTTCAGGCCAGAGGCCGTGATGCCTTCACTCTCCAGCCCATGCTCAATCAGCGCCTGCTCAGCCGCGCGTATCGTGCCGGAAGACCCCACCACGCTCAGCCAGCCGATCTTTTTGTAGTTGGATTCAATATTCAGCAGTTCCTGACTGGCCGCAGACACAGCTTCGTTGAAGCGCTCTTCGGTGATTTTGCCATCGGCAAAGAAGCGGCGGGTAAAGGAGACACAGCCCATGTGCAGGCTTTCCAGCGCCAGCGGCTCGAAACGCTCGCCAATAATAAACTCAGTGCTGCCACCGCCGATATCCACGACCAGGCGTTTGCCGGCATCATCCGCCAGTGTGTGAGATACGCCCAGATAAATAAGCCGCGCTTCTTCGCGCCCGGCGATGACTTCAATGGGATAGCCCAGCACTTCTTCGGCCCGGCTGATAAATTCTTTGCGGTTGCGCGCGGCGCGCAGTGCATTGGTGGCCAGAACGGAGACGCGGCCACCGTCCATGCCCTGCAGGCGCTGGCCGAACTCGCGCAGGCAATCAATGCCGCGCTGCTGAGCTTCTTCCGAGAGGATGCCATTGGCATCAAGACCGGCGCCCAGCTGAACCTTCTGGCCGCGCTTTTCGATGGTGCGGATTTCACCCTGAAATTCCTGGGCAATAACCATATGAAAGCTGTTAGAACCCAGATCAACTGCGGCGATCAAATCGTCCGGGGTTCCTTGAGTATCCGTCATATCTGATTCCTGAAAGTACTGTTCCACGGCCAAACTGCCACGCCGTTAACCCCATATATACATGAATCATGGCAGGAAATCCGCCGCTGACAGCCAGATTTGGCAAGTTCCTGCCGTCACTTATGTTACTGTGCAGCCATATTGGGGAATTGATTCCGGGCAAAGCCGGGTTACAATGCCTGACAGTGAACCACGACTTATTCCACAGGGGAAACACATGAGCGATAACATGCTGACCGTAACAGACGATTCTTTTGACGCCGACGTGCTGGGTTCAGACGTACCGGTACTGGTTGATTTCTGGGCTGAATGGTGCGGACCGTGCAAAATGATCGCACCCGTACTGGAAGAAATCGCTGACGAATATGCCGGCAAGCTGAAAATTGCCAAACTGAACATCGATCAGAATGAAGCCACCGCGCCTAAATTCGGTATCCGTTCGATTCCGACACTGATTCTGTTCAAAAATGGCAATGCAGAAGCGACTAAAATTGGCGCGATGAGCAAATCTGAGCTGACTGCCTTTATTGAGCAGGCCCTGTAAATACGCCAATTATCAGTCAAATGCCTGATAACTATGGTCTGATATCAGGCATATTTTTTGTAAAAAAGGCGTATATGCGCCTTTTTTACGCTGGACACCCGCATTTAATCTGTCTATAGTCATTGCACGTCCGGGGTTCCGCCCGCGACGTCCTCTTCCTTATTAGTATTAATCATCGATAAATCTTCATTAACCGCCATTACGCAATCTATATATGAATCTTTCTGATCTGAAGCTGAAGTCCGTCCCTGAGTTGTTAGAAATTGCCCGGGATATGGGCCTGGACAACGTCAGCCGTACCCGCAAGCAAGACATTATTTTTACGATTCTGAAACACCACGCAAAAAGCGGTGAAGACATTTACGGTGATGGTGTGCTGGAAATTCTCCAGGACGGTTTCGGTTTTCTGCGCAGTGCCAACAGTTCTTATCTGGCCGGACCGGATGATATTTATGTGTCACCCAGCCAGATCCGCCGCTTTAACCTGCGTAAAGGTGATGAAGTCGCCGGTAAAATCCGCCCGCCAAAAGAAGGCGAACGTTATTTTGCGCTGTTAAAAGTTGCGCAGATTAATGGCGATAAGCCGGAAAACACCAAAAACAAAGTGCTGTTTGAAAACCTGACACCACTGTTTCCGCAGGAACGCTTTGTACTGGAACAGGGCAACGGTTCGACTGAAGATCTGTCTTCCCGGGTTCTGGATCTGGTGGCGCCGATCGGTAAAGGTCAGCGTGGCCTGATTGTGGCACCGCCGAAAGCCGGTAAAACCATGCTGCTGCAGACCATCGCACAGTCGATTACCCGCAACAGCCCGGATGTCCATCTGATCGTTCTGCTGATTGATGAGCGTCCGGAAGAAGTGACTGAAATGAAGCGCTCTGTGCGCGGTGAAGTGGTTGCTTCCACGTTTGATGAGCCACCGGCGCGTCACGTGCAGGTCGCGGAAATGGTAATCGAAAAAGCCAAACGTCTGGTTGAACACAAGCGTGATGTGGTGATTCTGCTGGATTCCATTACCCGTCTGGCCCGTGCCTATAACACTGTGATTCCGTCCTCCGGTAAAGTACTGACCGGTGGTGTGGATGCCAATGCACTGGAAAAACCCAAACGTTTCTTCGGTGCGGCCCGTAACGTTGAAGAAGGTGGTTCTCTCAGTATTATCGCCACCGCTCTGGTTGATACCGGTTCAAAAATGGACGAGGTTATTTACGAAGAGTTTAAAGGGACTGGTAACCAGGAACTGCACCTTGACCGTAAAGTCGCGGAAAAACGCATTTATCCGGCCATTAATATCCGTCGTTCCGGTACCCGCCGTGAAGATATGATGTTTGATGAAAGCTCCCTGCAACGTTTATGGATTCTGCGTCGCCTGCTGACTGAAATGGAAGACGTAGCCTCGATTGAATTCCTGCTGGATAAACTGCGTCAGACAAAAACCAACGACGAGTTCTTTGACAGCATGCGCGGCGGAAAATAACTGCCGGACCGTGCGTAAAAAGCCTCCGTCAGGACACTGGTGTCCCACAGTTTGATAGCACTCTGCTTTCTGTAAACAACTTTTAAATTCGTAGTGACTGATGCCTCCCAGGG
>DCCG01000045.1 GCA_002314145.1 Thalassolituus sp. UBA1087
CGGTTGAATCACAGTCGCTTGTTATGTGCTTTATTTATACAATTGAAATATATATGTTTATGTCCGTTTGATTTATGTAATGCTCAAAATCTGTTTTGTAAGCTCTTTTATATTCTGTTTCTTCATTGCTAAAGTAACCCCATACTTTTCCCCAAGTATCTATAACCGCTTGAATTCTCGCGTTGTCATCAGGTGATGTTGCTTTGCCTTCAAAAACGAGATATTTCCCTTTCAGAATGGTGACTTGCTCAAGAGACTCATTAGGATTCTCGGTTCCCGCGAGTACGTTAAATTCACCATTGGCATCAGATTCATACTCGTAATAGACGCCATAAACTCTTTCACCTGCTTGATAATTGACAGAAACTTCGCGGTCGAATTGTTGCCATGTTTTTCCTATTTTGGCAGTTTCAGGACCCATCTCATTTGCATTAGTTGTCCTTACCGAAATTCCATATATCTGTTTTTCATTAACATCTACAACTTTCATAACTTCTCCATGCTTGTTTTTACACATAACGCCAAAAATAAGCGGCGGCCCGACAGGGGCGTCCGGTGGAGGCCGCCAGGCCGGAACGAACTTGATTGACTTGTTAAAAGCTATCGCAGGCCACCCAAAGCCATGAGGGCAACAAACGATACCAGCCTGCCAACGATGACCATCAAAATAATATCTGGCCAGATACTGGCTTTGCTGAACTTTTTGAGAAGCACAAAAAGCACAACGATTGATAAGATCCAGCCTGCGGTCGGAACCAAAGCAACAGCGGCAGCTCCACCCGCTGCAATTACGGTTTCACTCAAAGCTAAATCTACAGATGTGATTTTTGCGGCAAGCCACAAAACCACACCGCCAATTAAGGCATCCAGAACGACAACTACCAACTCATCCATGAGGTTTATCCTTACCTTTTAACGCCGTGGTAAGGGGCAGCTGAAGCAACGCGTAAGCTGTCCCGCGCAGGCCGCGTCTTTTGCGGCCGGAGTGAACTTGACCACCTTGTTATGTGTTTTCACGCACCAGGTTCTCGATTACTGTAAATGTGAAGCTGGCTGTGATTTCACCCTGTTTATTCAGCCTAAAAGTATTTATACCCTTGCGTTTAGTAGAGGGCATAAAAGACGTAAAGCTCAATTCATTATTGCGCCAGACAACTTCGCTTATCTCGAATTTCTCTCCATCATTCAGATCGATTCCACTCACTATTGGATTCGATTCAGTTCCAGAGATTTCGTACATCGCCAAGTAATCATCACTATCCCACGGTGCGGAATGCTTCCAACTTCCTTTTATTTGGTCAAATTCACTCATACCTGATTCACACATAACAGCTTATTAGTATGCACGCACACTTATCCCGGGCGACTATTTCGAGAAACCCTTCGTAACCCATTGATCCAACTAAAGAATCGTCCATAACCCAAAAATCCCTTCCAGAAAAACGCGCACGCCTGTTAATTCCGCATTGCAATGCACATAAACTTGTAAACCCAGTCTACAAGTTGTTGATTCTATTGCATTTACCTTACTACCCTCTGGCAAAACGAGCAAGAGTAAATGTAAAGTGTGCCAGATTTCTTGATTTTATAAAAATATACTGTATATATAAACAGCATATATAACACCCGGAGGCCAGGATGGCGAAAAGTAAGTTTCTGACTGAAATCCGTGAGTACATGCGCCTGCACGGCTACAGCATCCGCACAGAACATACTTACATTTACTGGATCAGGTTTTACATTCGTTTTCATCGCCTGCAGCATCCATCAGCCTTAGGGCCGGATCACGTGGTGATGTTTCTGAGTTTTCTGGCGAATAAACGCGACGTGTCAATCAATACCCAAAAGATCGCGCTGAACGCTTTAGCATTCCTGTATAACAATTATCTTAACCAGCCTTTGGGCGAACTTGGATTTACTTTTGCTACTCGCCCGAGAACACTACCAACCGTTCTGTCCTCCACTGAAGTCGGACAGATCCTGAGATGGTGTGAACCCCGGGATCGGTTAATTTTTTCCTTATTATTCGGATCAGGCTTAAGAATTTCGGAATGCCTGCGACTCAGAATCAAAGATTTCGACTTTAACCGCGGCTCTCTGACTATTCATGATGGCAAAGGTGCTAAAGATCGCGTTACTGTCCTTCCGCACAGTCTGAAGCCTCTTTGCTCGGATTTCTTTAATAAGGCCCTACAGATTCAACAAGCTGACAACCAAAAAGGCATTGGACCATCTATTCCTGGTGCATTAGGCCGGAAATACCCGTCTGCTCACCGACAGACTGCATGGATGTTTTTATTCCCATCGACAGGACTTTGTAATCACCCGACGACTGGCGTTTTGTGTCGTCATCATTTACATGATTCTGTTCCGCGTAAAGCGCTTAAGCAGGCGGTCATTGACGCCGGACTTACGCATAAACGCATAACCTGCCATACCTTCAGGCACAGCTTTGCTACCGAGCTATTGCGTAACGGCCGGGATATCAGAACGGTACAGGAGTTGTTAGGCCACAGCGATGTTGCAACCACTCAGATTTACACTCATGTGATTGGCGAACATTTTGCCGGAACATCCAGCCCGTTAGATATGTTGAACTGATCCTTAATTTCCCATGTAACCGGCACAAAAAAACCGGCCGAAGCCGGTTTTTTTAGAAGCGCCCCAGAATATGGAGCGCGTCGCGAGCGATGGCTGACCGAGGCAAAGATCTCTGAGCAAGCGGAGTGTAGTTAGCCTACATGAGGCAGATTTTTGCTCCTGCAAAATCTGCATTTCCGCCATCCATGGCGGTCACATCACGAGAGATCTTTAACAAAGGTCAGGCGAGCGCAGTAGCGCTCAGTCCATACGCTCCCATACAGTAGCAATACCCTGCCCCAGACCAATACACATGGTTGAGACACCGTACTTACCACCTTCCTGCTCAAGCACGTTGATCAGTGTGGTGGAGATACGGGCACCGGAACAACCCAGAGGGTGACCCAGTGCGATCGCGCCGCCGTGGATGTTGATGCGGGAATCAGCGATTTCTTTCAGTTTCAGATCCTTGATGCAAGGCAGAGACTGAGCAGCAAAGGCTTCGTTCAGTTCCCAGTAGTCGATGTCGGTGGTGTCCAGGCCGGCACGCTTCAGTGCTTTTTTGGTGGCCGGAACCGGGCCGTAACCCATGATCGCAGCGTCAACACCGGCAACTGCCATAGACACGATACGTGCACGTGGCTTGAGACCCAGTTGCTGAGCTTTTTCATAGCTCATCAGCAGCATGGCCGCTGCACCATCGGTGATCTGTGAAGAAGTACCGGCAGTTACGGTACCGCTCTTAGGATCGAATGCAGGACGCAGGCCTGACAGGCTTTCTGCTGTGGTTTCCGGACGAATGGTTTCGTCTTCGGTTACCAGAACTTCTTTACCGTCGGCGTCATGGCCGTACATCGGGATGATTTCGTTTTTGAACTTACCGTCCAGGGTCGCTTTGTGCGCCAGGCGGTGAGAACGTGCTGCGAATTCATCCTGCTGTTCACGGGTAATACCGTGCATTTTACCCAGCATTTCCGCTGTCAGACCCATCATGTTAGAGGCTTTGGCGAAGTACTTGGACGATTCCGGATTGTGGTCAAAACCGTGCTGCATGTTCACGTGGCCCATGTGCTCCACACCACCCACAACGAATACATCGCCGTTACCGGTCTGAATTGCCTGAGCGGCGGTGTGAATAGCAGACATCGCGGAACCACACAGGCGGTTCACGGTCAGGGCGCCGGCTTCTTTCGGCACAACGGTCATCAGACCGATCTGACGGGCGACGTTAAAGCCCTGTTCCAGCGTCTGGTTGACACAGCCCCAGATGATATCTTCAACCTCGGCCGGGTTAGCAGCCGGGTTGCGTTCAAACAGTGCGTTGATCAGATTGGCAGAGATAGTCTCTGCACGTACGTTGCGGAATACGCCACCTTTGGAACGACCCATTGGTGAGCGCACGGCATCAACAACAACTACGTCTTTTGGATTGTAAGACATGGTATAAATTCTCCTGGTGCGCTTATTAACCGAAGTAGCTTTCGCCGTTCGCAGCCATTTCACGCATACGATCGGTTGGTTTGTACAGGTTACCCAGGCCTTCAAACTTGTCGCACAGAGCAACAAATTCAGCCATACCCACGGTGTCCATGTAACGGCATGCACCGCCACGGAATGGAGGGAAACCAATACCAAAGATCAGACCCATATCCGCTTCGTTCGGTGTATCAACGATACCCTCTTCCAGACAGCGGGCCACTTCGATGCACATTGGAATCATGCAACGCGCGATAATTTCGTCTGCGTCAAATTCTTTGGCTTCAGCAACGACTGGCTTGATCAGCTCGTAAGTTGCTTCATCAACCACTTTCTTCGGCTTGCCTTTCTTATCGGTTTCATACTTGTAGAAGCCGATGTTGTTTTTCTGTCCGTAACGTTCGTTTTCGAACATCACTTCCATGGCAGTTTTGTAGTCTGCCTTCATGCGATCCGGGAAGCCTTCTGCCATCACTTCGTTGGCGTGAACACCGGTATCAATACCAACAACGTCGAGCAGGTAAGCAGGCCCCATCGGGAAACCGAATTTTTCCATCACTTTGTCGACTTTCTGGAAGTCTGCGCCATCGCGCACCAGACCAGCAAAACCAGCAAAATATGGGAAGAGTACACGGTTGACCAGGAAGCCAGGGCAGTCGTTTACAACGATCGGGGTTTTACCCATTTTCTTGGCATAAGAAACCACGGTGGCAACCGCATCTTCGGACGTTTTCTTACCACGGATCACTTCCACCAGCGGCATCATGTGTACCGGGTTAAAGAAGTGCATACCGAGGAAGTTTTCCGGACGCTTCAGGTCTTCCGCCAGCAGGTCGATGGAAATAGTGGACGTGTTTGACGTCACGATGGTGTCTTCGCTGACGTTGTCTTCCAGCTCGGCCAGAACCATTTTCTTCACTTTCGGGTTTTCAACCACGGCTTCAACCACGGTATCCACATCACCGAATTCAGCATAAGACAGAGTCGGACGGATGCGGTTCAGGGTTTCACCCATCGCATACGGCTTCATCTTCTTCTTCTCTACCCGCTTGGACAGCAGCTTGTTGGCTTCTGACAGACCCAGTTCGATACCGGCTTCGGCGATATCTTTCATCATGATCGGGGTGCCTTTCAGTGCAGACTGATACGCGATACCGCCGCCCATGATACCAGCACCCAGTACGGCTGCTTTGTTGGTGTCTTTGGCTTGCTTGTCGAAATCTTTGGCTTTTTTCTTCAGCAGCTGGTCGTTCAGGAACAGACCGATCAGAGCCTGAGATTCTGTGGTTTTTGCCAGCTTCGCGAATCCTTTGGATTCGGCATCCAGTGCTTTATCACGGCCGGCATTGGCCGCTTTCTGCATGGTTTTAATTGCCTGAATCGGTGCCGGGTACTGACCTTTGGTCTGGCCAGCTACAAAACCTTTGGCGGTTTCGAAAACCATCATCTGTTCCATCGTGTTCAGATGCAGTTTGGACTGTTTCTCTTCACGACGTGCCTGCCAGTTGATGTCACCGGCGATGGCTTCTTTCAGCATGGCAATGGATTGCTCACGCAGTTTGTCTGCTGTCACAACCGCATCAACAGCACCGTCTTTCAGTGCTTTTTCCGGCTTGTTTTCAGCGCCCATGCAGATCCATTCGATGGCATTGTCTGCACCGATGACGCGTGGCAGACGAACCGTACCACCGAAACCTGGCATCAGGCCCAGTTTTACTTCAGGCAGACCGACTTTGGCTTTGTCAGACATGACACGCAGGTCAGAGGCCAGACACATTTCGAAGCCGCCGCCCAGCGCGATACCATTGATCGCGACCAGTGTTGGTACAGTCAGGTCTTCGTAAGCATTGAAGATCTGGTTGGCTTCCAGACACCAGGCTGCAATTTCGTCTTCTTCTTTTTTGAAGGCTTCACCGAATTCGGTGATATCAGCGCCTACGATGAAAACGTCTTTTCCAGAAGTAACCAGAACACCTTTCACATCAGCGTTGCCTTTAATAGCTTCAACGCCTGCTTTGAGGTCTTCCAGAGTAACGCGGTTAAACTTGTTTACAGAGTCGCCCTGCAGATCGAATTTCAGTTCGGCGATGCCGTCTTCGATCATGTTTACCGTGATGGCTTTACCTTCGTAAATCATCAACTGATCTCCACATGGTGGTTAGCTTTTTGCCTGACAGATATCGCCTGTCAGCATTCTGCCGGTTGGTGAAACAATGCCCTTAACTGTTCAAAAAACGAACGATTCATACGGGCGTTTGAATCTGAGAGGCACACATTCATGCAAAGTGGCCGGAAAGTCAATAGATGGTTCGGAATTGCCCGGGCCATCTGTCTGTTTTTCAGCCAGAATCGACCCGTATGGCCTTTATATTGACCGCCCGTCCGGGCAAAGACTCTAATAATATTTTATTAAAATCAGCCGCTTAGCCTGATTAAACAGTGTTTTCAGGGCGTTGGGACTGTTGAGTTTTTTGTTACAGATTGTAATAGCCCCTAGGGATCAGAGGGCCGTTCTCATAAACTTCAATCAATACAGCCGTGCTGAAAAGGCTGTAATCAGCCATAACAACAAGAAGAAAATATAATGAAATCCGCTATCAACCTGCTCCGTTCCGGAGTTCTGCTGGGGGTTCTGCTGTCGTTGAGCCATACCGCTCTGGCCACGCCACAGCAGCTGCTGAGTGACCTGCAACACATGCGCCTGGCGGCAACCAATGCCGTGACCAATTTTTATATGTTTTCCGGTCTGGATGCTGACAGTAAGTACGAGCGCCGTATCGACGCTGCCATGGGCCGCTTTTCCGCTGCACTGAACAGCGCGCGGGCGCTGGCTGGCGTGAATCGTCTGGGGGATGAAATCGCCGCCATCGAAGTGCAGTGGAATACCATTGGCAAGCTGATGGCAACCAACCGTAAAGATATGCTCACCCAGGGCTTCCCCAATGTCCGCCTGGTGGATGAAATGGGCCGTACCAGTGCCGATCTGGTCAATCAGATATCCGCCGCTTACCAGACGCTGGAAGAATCCAGTGGCATCCGTCCCAGCCCGGTGGTGGAAAAAGCCCGCGATCTGGCGCTGCTGATGGAAGAAATCACTTCTCAGTATGCTGCCCGCGGTACGACTAACCTTGGGCAGGTGTTTATGGGCAGTTATGAACGCACGCTGACAGACATGGCCGAAGACTTCCATAAGCAGCTGCAGGCTCTGGAGGGCATGGTCCGTTCTGAACAGAACGATATTCTGATGAACAGCGTGAACAGTAAATGGCGCTTTATGGAAGAACGCATCAGAAACTACAACGAAAATACTGTGCCGTTTCTGGTGGTCAGCTATAACGACCGCATTGTGGAGCATCTGGAAGAACTGGAAAGCCGGTTCTGACAGCGTTTTTTATGTGTTTTTATGGCAGCGTTTTATAAAAACTGCTCCATAAAATGCCGGTAGGCCGCAACGCTGGCGGATTTTCTTTCCGCTGGCATCAGCACCACGCGGTTTTCGTACACTTCCAGCAACAGCAGATCATCCTGTAGTGCCGGCCATGCCTGACGGATTTTTTCCGCGTCCTGTTCGCTGCCCTGATTGTGCCAGCACAGCCCCTCCGGCAGTCCGTCGGTATCCCAGCCGGGCTGTCCTGCCACGCGGAATTTCAGCTCACCGCCCTGCTGATTACCGGGCCGCACCAGGGTGTAACTGGTGGCGGTGATGTCGTCACGGATACCGGTTTTGGCGGAATCCGGTTTAAAGGTGAACTGACGTATCTGCAGGCCACTTCTTATGGCGTCCAGGCGCAGCCCGGAGAGACGCTTATCGCGCTGGCTGGGCTTCAGCCAGTAGACGGAGCCAAAAATGGTGAGGATGACGAATGCCAATACCAGCCAGAAAATCATGACGCCATCTCCTCCAGCTCAAGCCAGCGTTCTTCCAGAGCTTCTACTTTCTTTTCAGCGTCTGCTAATGCTTCCAGGGTTGTCTGAATATCGTCGGCATCACCGGAATAGAAATCCGCTTCGCCGGCTTTTGCCGCCAGTGCATCGCGCTCGGCTTCGGCAGCAGCGATCTGATCCGGCAACATATCCAGTTCACGCTGCAGCTTATAGGAGAGCTTTTTAGCCGTGCTTTTACTGTTCTGCGTTTGAGCGGGTGCTGCCTCCGGTTTTTTGCCGGCGTTTTTCTTCTCCGCCGGTTTCTGTGCGGCTTTTTGTGCGGAGCGGCTGGCTTCCTGCGCTTGCTTACGCGCCTGCCAGTCGCTGTACCCGCCGACCTGCTCTTCTATGTAGCCGGGCTCGCCTTCACCAAATACCCACATCTGGGTGATAACGTTATCCAGAAATGCCCGGTCGTGACTGACCAGCAGCAGGGTGCCCTTGTATTCCATTAAGCGTTCTTCCAGTAGCTCCAGTGTTTCCACATCCAGATCGTTGGTGGGTTCGTCCATCACCAGCAGGTTGCAGGGTTTAAGAAACAGTTTGGCGAGTAGTACACGGTTGCGCTCACCACCGGATAAGGCTTTCACCGGTGTGCGGGCACGCTGGGCAGAAAACAGGAAGTCGCCCAGATAGCCGATGATATGCCGGCTCTGACCATTCACTTCGACCTGGTCTTTGCCATCGGCGACGTTGTCAGCAATGGATTTTTCGTCATCCAGTAAGTGGCGCGCCTGATCAAAGTAAGCCACTTCGATCTTTGTGCCGTGTTTAATGCTGCCGGACTGTGGCTCAAGCTGGCCCAGCAATAACTTCAGCAACGTACTTTTGCCGACGCCGTTGGGGCCTACCAGACCAATGCGGTCGCCACGCATCACCAGCGTGGAGAAATCTTTCACCTGCATGACGTCTTTCCAGGCGTAAGTCAGGTGTTCTATTTCAAACACCTGTTTACCGGAAGATTCCGCGGCATTCATGCTGATATTGGCATTGCCCTGAACATCACGGCGGGCTTTGCGCTCGTTGCGCATGGCCTTTAATGCACGCACCCGGCCTTCATTACGGGTACGGCGGGCTTCAATGCCTTTGCGGATCCATTTTTCTTCTTCTGCCAGACGCTTATCAAACAGTGCATTCTGGGTGGCTTCTTCTTCCAGACGTTTTTCGCGGTAATCAACGAAGCTTTGGTAATCACCCTGCCAGTTATAAATCTGACCCCGGTCCAGTTCGATAATACGGGTCGCCAGATTCTGTACAAATGCCCGGTCGTGGCTGATAAATACCAGCGAGCCATTGAACTGCTTGAGTTGCTCTTCCAGCCACTCGATGGTTGCCACATCCATATGGTTGGTCGGCTCATCAAGAATCAGCAGATCCGGCTCGACGACTAACGCCCGCGCCAGCATGACCCGACGCTGCCAGCCGCCGGATAATTCGGCAAAGCTGGTTTCACCGGGCAGATTCAGGCGCTGAATAATGGCATCCACCTTCTGTTGCCAGCTCCAGCCGTCAGCGGCTTCAATCGCGGTCTGCAGTTCCTCTAATTTTTTCAGATCCGCATCCGCGCCACGCGCGGTTTCGTCGTGATAACGGGCAATCAGGTGACCGACATCCCCCAGCCCGTCTGCAACCACGTCATACACCGGCTTATCAGCGGCTTTGGGTAATTCCTGCTGCAGTGCAGCAATACGCAGCATGTCGAGATGTTCAACCCGGCCATCGTCCGGCAGCACCTGGCGGTTAAGCATTTTCAGCAGCGTGGATTTACCTTCACCATTGCGCCCGACCACACACAAGCGTTCACCACTGTGAATATCCAGATCGACTTTATCCAGCAGCACATGGTCACCAAACGCCAGTTCTGCCTGCTTTAAACTTACCAGTACCATACTTGCCCTTAACCTGAGGCGTTTCAAAGGGCGCCAGTATACGGGTTTAACCGGTCTTCTGTATAAACCTGTATCAAACCGCCCCACAACGGCCAGTGCGGACCTGCCCCACAGGCCCGGACTGAGCTAAAGTCAGTGCCTGACGGGACGGTCTGCCCCGGGGTGCAGTTAATGAGCATTTGCCTTATATTGGCTGCGCCAACCGGGAAGGACCCGCCCGGAAATACAAAAAACAGAACATAACAGCGGAACTCAGCATGACAATTCGCCTGAATCAGGGACATATCGCCGCCCTGCTCCTTGCCTGCGCACTGATCGTCTGGATGGTCGCCGGCTCACTGACCTCTGACCCGGAAATCAGCAATTCACGTCCTCTGGTCATGGATACAGGTCTGCAACGGGTGCAGGTTGAACGTATGCAGGGCGAGGCTGTCAGCCGCGACATCGTGGTTTCTGCCCACACTGCGCCCAACCGCCGGGTTGAGGTTAAGGCTGAAATCCGTGCCAAAGTGACAGCCATACATAAACAGAAAGGCGAGGCGGTTCAACGCGGCGAACTCATTCTGGAGCTGGACGCCAGAGACTGGCCGGCCCGGGTAAAACAGGCGCAGGCCGCCCTCAGGCAGCGTCGTATTGAAGCCGACAGTGCACGCCGGCTGGCGGATAAGGGGCTGGCCAATCAGGCTCAGGTTGCCCAGGCGGATACCGCATTGGCAAACGCCGAAGCGGAATTAACCAACGCCCGTATTCAGTTAGCTGCCACCCGCATCAAAGCGCCGTTTGATGGCATTATTGATCAGCGTTTTGTCGAAATCGGTGATTTTGTTAAAGACAGTACCCCACTGCTCACCGTGCTGGATTTTTCACCCTATTTAATCCGCGGGGAAGCCGCAGAAGATGAGGCCGGTGACATCCATATTGGTGACGATGCCTGGGCCAGTCTGGTTAACGGTGAGCGCGTGGAAGGTAAAGTGCGCTATATTGCCGCCGAAGCCAACGCCAGCACACGCACCTTTCCCATTGAAGTCGAAATCGCCAATCCGTCGGGCAAAATGACCAGTGGCCTGACGGCCGATATTCATGTGCCCCAGCCAGACACCTACGCTTATTTTGTTTCCCCTGCCCTGCTGATTCTTAATGATCAGGGAGACCTCGGCCTGAAAGGTATTAATGATAAAAATCAGGTGGTGTTTTTACCTGCCAAACTGCTGAAAGCCGATAACACAGGGATCTGGCTTTACGGCCTGGGTGAGGAAGCGGACGTTATTACCGTCGGCGGTGGCTTCGTAAAATACGGGCAGACCGTCGAACCGGTTTATACCCAAGCCAAAAACCGCGACACCGCCACCACGCCACCGGCCGACAACAGTACAGCCATGACGGCGGAGTAACAGCATGCTTTCCCTGATTAATGCCTCGCTGCACCGTTCCCGTACCGTCCTGATGCTGTTTACGCTGGTCATGTTGGTGGGGATTGCCACCCTGATAAGCATTCCCAAAGAAAGTAATCCGGATATTACCGTTCCCTTTGTCTACGTATCAGTCACCCACGACGGTATCGCCCCGGAAGACGCCGACGCCCTGATTTATAAACAGCTGGAAAAAGAGCTGCGCGGGCTGGATGGTCTGAAAGAAATGGTATCCACCGCCAGCACCGGCCATCTGTCCGTCACTCTGGAGTTTTATACTGACGTTGATATCGACCAGGCACTGCTGGATGTACGCCAGAAAGTGGATGATGCCAAAGGCGAGTTTCCGGAAGAAAGTAATGAACCCAGAGTTAAAGAGATCAACGTCGCTCTGTTCCCGGTGATGGTGGTCACACTGTCCGGCGAAGTGGATGAATCCTCGCTCTATACAGTCGCCGAAGACCTGCAGGACCGCCTCGAGGCTCTGCCCGGTGTGCTGGAAGCCACCATTCAGGGAAAGCGTGAAGAAATCGCCGAGATTATTGTTGATCCGGCGCGCATGGATAATTACGGCTTATCCTTTGATGAACTGGCGCAACTGGTCAGCAACAACAACAAGCTGGTTGCCAGCGAAGATCTGGACACGGGGGCCGGACGCTTCAGCGTTAAGGTGCCCGGGCTGATCGAAAATATTCCCGATATTCTGCAACTGCCGGTCAAAGTGGATGGTGACAATGTCGTCCTGTTCCGTGATATCGCCGTAGGCCGCTTATCTTATAAAGACCGTCAGAACAGCGCGCGGGTTAACGGCAAACAGGCGGTGACGTTAGAAATCAAAAAACGCATCGGTTCCAATATTATTGAAACCCTGGATGAAGTAAAAAACATCATCCATGAGGTTAAGCCATTCTGGCCGGATGGCATTGACGTTGGCGTGACTCAGGATGAATCGCGGCAGATTAAAGAAATGCTTAACGATCTGTTTAATAACGTGCTGGTTGCCACCTTACTGGTGATGATTCTGGTGCTCGGCAGCCTGGGATTAAAAAGCTCGTTTATGGTCGGGCTGGCGATACCCGGTGCTTTTCTGATGGCGTTAATTGCACTCAGTATGATGGGTTACACCATGAATATGGTGGTGCTCTTTTCACTGATTTTATCCGTTGGCATGCTGGTCGATGGGGCCATCGTGGTGACCGAATACGCGGATCGCCGACTGGCGGAAGGCGCCAGAAAACGCGTTGCCTATGCCGAAGCGGCACAGCGCATGGCCTGGCCAATCATTGCCTCAACCGCGACCACCCTGGCGGTATTTCTGCCGTTGTTGTTCTGGCCGGGCACCACCGGCGATTTTATGAAGTTTCTGCCGCTGACCCTGCTGTACACCCTGACCGGCTCACTGATAATGGCGCTGATCGTCGTTCCGACCATTGGGACTGTTATGGGAAAAGATGGTCATCATAACCCGGAGGCACTGGCCACCATTGAAGCCGCTGAACAGGGCCGTTTTCATGAACTGAAAGGCTTTGGCGGCTTTTATATCCGCACGTTACACAAAGCTCTGCAACATCCTCTGAAAGTGCTTGGTCTGGCAGTTGCCGCGCTGGTCACGTCGTTTGTGGTGTATTTTTTCCTCGGTCACGGTTCTGAATTTTTCCCCGATGTGGATGCTGACATCGGTCTGGTGGATATCCGTGCCCGCGGTAACCTGTCTCTGGCTGAGCGTGAAGCACTGGTGCAACAGGTGGAAAGCCGGATTTTCGATATGGCGGAAATTCAGTCCATCTACACGGCTACCTTCGTGAAGCCCCCCAGTGACAGTGATACCGCCGCAGACGTCATCGGCCGCATCCAGCTGGAGCTGGTTAACTGGGAGCACAGGCGACAGGCGGATACGATTCTGGCCGATATTGAAGACCGTACCGCCGATATCGCCGGTATTATTATAGAAACCCAGAAAAAGAAAAATGGCCCTGCCAGCGGACCGCCCATACAGCTGCAGCTGACCTCTGCCAGCCGCGAAGCCATGCTGCCCCTGATTGAACAGGTAAAAACCATTTTTAATGCCGACCCGGAATTAAAGGATGTGCGCGATGATCTGCCGCTGGAAGGCATTGAATGGCAACTGAATATAAACCGTGAAGAAGCCAGCCGCTATGGTACGGATATCGCCAGTACCGGCGCCATGATCCGCATGATCACCGGCGGCCAGAAAGTCGGCGAATTTCAGCCGGACTTCAGTGATGAAGAAGTGGAAATACTGCTGCGCTATCCGACCCGCTCGCGCAATATCGAACAGTTTTCTGACTTTAATATTCAGACGCCCTATGGGCTGGTACCCGCTTCTAATTTTATCGAACGCGTTGCGGCGCCCAAATCCGGCGATATTGTGCGTATCGATGGTAAATACCGCTACCGGGTGACGGCTTCCGTACAGGAAGGTGTCAATGCCATGGAGAAAATCAAAGTCCTGGGTGAGAAAATTCAGGATCTAGACTGGCGTGAAGCCGGGGTTATGCCCCGCTTCCGGGGCGACTTTGAAAAAATGGCCGAAACCGGTGAATTTCTGGGTAAAGCCTTTGCCATCGCCATCTTCCTGATGGCGACCATTCTGGTGACTCAGTTCAACAGCTTTTATCAGGCCACCCTGATTATGAGTGCCATTGTATTGTCTGTAGTCGGGGTACTGATGGGGCTGCTGATCCGCGGCGAACCCTTTGGTGTGGTCATGAGCGGGGTCGGCGTTATCGCGCTTGCCGGCATTGTGGTGAACAATAATATTGTTCTGATCGATACCTATAACTACATCCTTAAACAGGGTGTCGATCCGATTGAGGCAGCGCTGAGAACCGGCGCCCAGCGCCTGCGCCCTGTGCTGCTGACTGCGGTCACCACAGTGGTTGGTCTGATGCCCATGGTGATGCAATGGAACATTGACCTGATTAACCAGCACTTTTCCGTTGGCGCGCCGTCTTCCCAGTGGTGGACGCAACTTTCAACCGCCATTGCCGGCGGCCTGACTTTTGCCACGGTACTCACGCTTATTCTGACGCCCTGCCTGCTGGTATTGGGATCGAAACGCCACCGTCATCCGGGGGCGGCACTGCCGGCCATTCAGCCTGCCTCAGACCAGGCTGGCAGCTGAACCTCAGCGGCCGCAAGAGTTGCGGCCGCTGCATCATCATCCTGTGCTGCAAGTTACTGAAAAAAATCAGAAAAAACTGGGAAATAGCGTTTGACATCCGGCACTGCGCGAGTAGAATGCCCACTCGCTTTTGGAGAGGGTGATTAGCTCAGCTGGGAGAGCATCTGCCTTACAAGCAGAGGGTCGGCGGTTCGATCCCGTCATCACCCACCAGACTTTAAAAGCGATGATCTGACAAGATCAGCAGTGACGCAGCGGACTGGTAGTTCAGTTGGTTAGAATACCGGCCTGTCACGCCGGGGGTCGCGGGTTCGAGTCCCGTCCAGTCCGCCATTTTCAATCCTGAGATTGAAAGCGAAACGACTTTAGCACTCAGTGCTTCGGTGGTTTAGATTTCAGATGCAGTACAAGGCGTACCGCAGCGAGAACCTGAGACATACCAGATTGGTAGGCGAAAGGTCGAGCGAGGAACAACGCCGTAATGCGCTGAAAGATAAAACACTAAATCAGGGTGATTAGCTCAGCTGGGAGAGCATCTGCCTTACAAGCAGAGGGTCGGCGGTTCGATCCCGTCATCACCCACCAAAATGTGGACTGGTAGTTCAGTTGGTTAGAATACCGGCCTGTCACGCCGGGGGTCGCGGGTTCGAGTCCCGTCCAGTCCGCCATCTTATTCTCAGATGTAAAACAGAGAGTCTGAACCATACGCGGTGTTTCGGTGGTTTAGATTTCAGATGCAGTACAAGGCGTACCGCAGCGAGGACCTGAGACATACCGGATTGGTAGGCGAAAGGCCGAGCGAGGAACAACGCAGTTATTAAGTGAATAGCGAAGCGATTAACAGAATGGGTGATTAGCTCAGCTGGGAGAGCATCTGCCTTACAAGCAGAGGGTCGGCGGTTCGATCCCGTCATCACCCACCATCTCTGGACTGGTAGTTCAGTTGGTTAGAATACCGGCCTGTCACGCCGGGGGTCGCGGGTTCGAGTCCCGTCCAGTCCGCCAACATTTTCCCTTATATTCTGATTGCATTAGCCCTGGTCGCGATCCAGAGGCTGGCCCCGTCGCGTCCCGTCCAGTCCGCCAACATTCTTCAAGATTCTGATTTTCATTAGCCCTGGTCGCGGTCCAGAGGCTGGCCCCGTCGCGTTCCGTCCAGTCCGCCAACATTTTTTCTTTTTGATTGTCATTAGCGCTATTCACGGCTCAACGAGTCCCCAGGAACATCCGCATCTTTTGCGTTATGGTTTTGCCATCAACTTTTGCTTTATGGTTTTACCATCAACCGGATCTGCACCAAAAAAGATCACCGTAACCATGGAATAAGATACTTTATTCATACCTGCGACTGAGCCTTTATTGCGTATCAACGCACAGCCACGACAATAAAAAGCACAGCCAGGGCAATAAACGGCATCCGATCACAAAATCGCAGCGATTCTTTCATATCCCTGTAACACCGGGACCTGATAGTGCCCCTGTGCAGAAGGCATGAAGAAACTCTTTCAGAAGTTTCTTGTCAATTAGCATTCTTCAACTAAATTTAGTTGGAGATGGCACGATGAGTGCTAGGAAGCTTTGGAAACTAACAAGAAGATAAAGGAGACAATGATGTCTGACTATATAGAAGATCTTCTCGACGTCGATTACGACGACTATGAAGATGATGTTGATGACGCGGTAGAAATGTAATCTCTGCCAACCCTTTCCCGATAACGCCCCGGTGCTTCACCGGTCCAGCGTTTGAAGGCCCTCTGAAACGCTGTCGCTGAACCAAATCCGAGCAAATACGCGATTTCCCCCAGCGTCAGCGCCGTATCCTTCACATAACTGACCGCCAGATCCCGCCGGGTATCATTTAACACCTGCTGGAACGTAGTGCCTTCATCCACCAGTCGCCGCCTGACCGTCCAGGGCGCCATATTAAGCCGCTGTGCAACCTGCTCCAGCGTCGGTGTCTGACCATTCAGTAACGGCCCGATAGCACGCTCGGTGATCTCCCTGAAACTCAGCCCCAGCCGGACTCTTTCCAGCTCACGGTCAGCCTGCTGACGGAGGCCGTTATAGGTGGATGAACAACGGGAAATCACCGGCAGATCGAGCGCCCAGTCATGCAGTGTGATGGCATTGCGCGGTGCTCCGAAGCGGATCTCACCGCGAAAGCAGTCGTTGTAATGTTCACGGTAGTCAGGCTCTGAAAATTCCACCTCGACGCGCCGCAGAATATCCTGCCGGCCACACAGCGCTGACAGAAAGTGATACCAGCTGCTGAGCACAGAATCGACAACAAACAGGTTATAACGGTTGTAAGGACTGATGGAGTAAAAGCAGCAGACGCCCTGCCCCTGCTCAATATAAAATGCTGACTGCCCCCGGGCGTTAAAGCTCGATAACAACTGATAATCGAGTAATGCCCGTGCTGCCGTGCGCACATCCGCTGCACTCTGAGCCAGCAATCCTGGCAGCCCCATGGCGGGCGCCGATGTGTGCCGGCCCATTTCAAGCCCCAGCCAGGGCATATCAAAAGCCTGTATGAAACTGTGCCCCATACGCATAAAACGGGGAATACTGATGCGCGCATCCGGCGAAGATAAGCGCAGCTCATCCAGCTGATACTGGCTGAGAATATCACCCGGACTGCCGCCGCCCTCCTCAACCGCACGGGCCATCAGCTCCACATAAGCGACAGAAATATCACCCAGACGCATAATTCAGCAACAGCCGTTCTCAGGCATCAAAACCGCCGTTTCCCGGCCGGTTGTCAGTGTCATCATCCTCATCTTCAGTGTCAGGACGATCGACGGCTTCCTCAGGTGTCTGCTCATAGAAGGACAACAGAAAGCGGTATGTGAGTGACAGCATTACCAGTGAAATCAGGGTCGTAATATAGCTGCCAAAAGCGGCCACATAATTCAGCACGGCAATGTCCAGCAGATACAGCAACAGAAATGGCGCGGTCATCAGCAATGGAATAATGATCACCACCAGTACCATACGGCTGCCATTCCCCTCACTCATGGCCCAGGCCCGTTTCAGCGAAGTTTTACGTCCCAGCGCCACTTCCGGCAGCGTGACGGAAAAGCGGCCCCAGATATACAGTGCCGGCAGCGCACCGGCTACCGCCGCCAGCGGCATCAGCTCTTTCCCCAGTACCATCATCAGCGCCACCATAATGATAAAAAACAGCACCGCCGCCATGATACCGATCTGCAAAGCCCGCAACAGATAACCAAACTCTTCCCGCTTCCACATATGAATTGCGTTGCGGTTCCATTGCTCCTGCGGCAGCAGGGTAAAACGGTGAGCAGCCGTGGCAAACAGTACGCTGAGCAGCAGTGAAACTATCAGGAAGAGTAACTGCCCCCAATGGTTAGTGGGAATAAACTGCGAACTGGTCCAGTCCACGAACGCCAGCAGCAGGATCGCCGGCAAAAACATGGCCAATACCTGTTGTCGCTTCTGCCACAACAGATTGACCGCTTCTGAAATCATATCACCGACCGGTAATTCGGTATTCAGACCAAGGGGGCTTTTCATAATCAGGTTCTCTGCATCAATACTGCCTGGTATTGTCGCAAAAAAAACGGTGGCCGTGGCCACCGTTTTTGTGATTATTACCCCGCTGGCGGAATATCGCCATGCCGTTTCTTGTGACGGGCAATAATTTTTTCCGGACGGAGCAGATAATGCGCCAGCGCTGGCAGCAGAATCAGCGCGCCCAGCATGTTCCACAGGAACATAAAGGTCAGCAGAATCCCCATGTCAGCCTGGAACTTGATCGGCGACAGAATCCAGGTCGCAACCCCCAGCGCTAATGTGACACCGGTGAAGCTGACCGCTTTACCAGTCGATTTCAGGGTCTCCAGGAAGGCTTCCTGCATGGATTTACCGGCAATCAGCATCACCTCAAGACGGCTGTAGATGTAGATACCATAATCCACACCGATACCAACCCCTAACGCAATCACCGGCAATGTCGCCACCTTCACCCCGATGCCGAGATACGTCATCAGCGCCTGACTGAGGACAGAGGTCAACGCCAGTGGTAACAGAATACAGGCCACCGCGGTGAACGAGCGGAAGGTCATAAAGCACAGCACAAACACCACTACATACACGAAAATCAGCATGGTGTCCTGTGCGTCGGCAATCACCTGGTTGGTCGCGGCTTCGATCCCGGCATTACCGGACGCCAGCTGGAAGCGGACCGGCACGGAATCAATTTCACCGTTTTCGATGGCCTCCTGAGTTTCAGCAATGGTGTAGCTGAAGTACTTTTCATCGACGTTATCGTCGTACTGAGATTTAAACTCTTCAACCGCAGCTACGGCTGTTTCCAGCGTTTCTGCTTTGTGATCGTTCAGATAAATAATCACCGGTGTCATGGAACAGTCGGGATTAATCAGCCCGCTGGGGGCACGCTGAATCGAGGTATTCAGAATAGTCTGGTTACGCGACAGAGCCGACCAGTTCAGGTTGCCTTCGTTCATGGCCTTGGTCACCAGCTTGGAGACCGTCACCAGCGAGGTGGTGGACTGTACGCCGTCAACGTTATCCATGTACCACATAAAGCGGTCAATGGCGTCCATCACTTTATAGCTGTTGCACTGCTCTTTACCGCTTTCCACCATCACCACCAGAACGTCCGAACTGGTGGAATAATTGGACACCATAAAGTCGTTATCGAGGTTATAACGGGAATCCGCGCGCAGCTCCGGTGCGCCTTTATCCAGATCACCGATTTTCAGATCCTGACTCATAAAGTAGCCGCCAATGGCCATAACCACGGCAATAACCACCGGAACCGGAGCAACTTTACCGTTGGCAAAGAACGACATGGCTTTCCACAGTTTGGGTTCTGCGGCTTCGGTCTTTTTCGCGTGCGCCACCCCGGACTGACTGATACCGATGTAAGACATAACAATCGGCAACAGCACCAGGTTGGTGATAATGATCATGGCCACACCGATACTGGCTGCCATCGCCAGTTCCTGAATCACACCGATATCAATAAACAGCAGTGTCAGGAAACCCATCGCATCCGACAGCAGTGCCAGCATGCCGGGCACATACAGGCCACGGAAGGCTTTACGGGCAGCCTGCACATGGTTGGCGCCCTTGCCGGCTTCAATTGCAATACCGTTAATAATCTGTACGCCATGGGAAATACCGATGGCAAATACCAGGAAAGGCACCAGCACGGAATACAGGTCCACGGTGTAGCCCAGCAGAGCCAGAGCCCCCAGCTGCCAGATAACGGCGGTCAGGGAAGCCAGAATCGGCACAATGGTGCCCTTCGGGCAGCGCGAATACAGGTACAGCAGAACAGCCGTGGCAATCATGGCGATCAGAAAGAACACGGCAATCTGACGGGCACCGTCCATCAGGTCACCGAGTTTTTTCGGCGTGCCCGTAATGTAAATGCGGTATTTACCATCCTGACTGTATTTCGCGCGGATTTTTTCTTCCAGATCGTGAGAGAACTGCTGATAGCTGAGCTTCTCACCGGTTTCCGGATCTTTTTCTACCAGCGGTACATCAATAATGGACGAGGTAAAATCGTTGGAAACCAGACGCCCGACCTGCCCGGATTTCAATACGTTCTGGCGTACCTGTTCCAGACTTTCAGGGCTGCCATCGTAAGTACTCGGAATAACCGGACCGCCCTGGAAGCCTTCTTCCGTTACTTCCATCCAGCGGGTGTTGGGCGTCCACAAAGATTGCATCCCTGAGCGGTCGACACCATTAACGAAGAAAACTTCATCGTTAATCTTGCTCAGGGTTTCCATATAATCTTTGGTGAAAATATCGCCATCCACCGCTTCCACGGCAATTTTGACGTTGGCGACACCACTTTTCATATCATCCTTGTGAACCAGATAATTCTGAATGTACTCGTGGTTCAGCGGGATATATTTTTCAATGCTGGAGTCCAGCTTAACTTTGGTCAGCCCGTAACCGAACAACAGCGTCAGCGCCGCGAGGATTAACAGCACCAGACCACGGTTATGGAAAAGAAAACGTTCCAGAGCCGGCTCTGTCTCTTTCGACAGAATGTAGTGTTCAGGCTCAGAAGAATAACGGTGTTTTTGTTCACTCATGATCAGAGATCTCCTGCTGCCATACTGATGGTCTGATGGATTAATTCGGCTTCAGCGTTGAGGCGCATGACCCCGGCTTCACCGACCAGAACAAAATGGCCATCGGATGTTTCCGCAGCAGCGGCATAGCCTTTACGACCTTCCAGCGTGGTCGCTTCCGGTTGCGACAGCGACTGATCAAATACCACAACAGAACCGGCATTGCCGACCAGCAGTGTGTGCTCTTTTCCCACGACACCGGAGAGAACCGTCTGCTCACTGCCGGTATCAATTTCGTTCCAGACAACACCACCATCAAGGGATTCATAAACATGGCCACGCAGACCAAACAGCAATTGTTTGTCGCCTTTGGCGACTATGCCAAACAGAGAACCATCGTATGGGGATTCCTGCACGGACCAGGTTTCTCCCAGATCATCTGAACGCAACAGCATGCCCATTTCGCCGGCAACGGTCAGAGACTGAGGACCCACCAGAGAAATAGCATTGATGTGCAGACGCTGAGGATTATTTAACCGGGCAGAGGCATCCTGCCAGCTCTGACCACCGTCAGAAGTATGAAAAAACATGCCGTATGCACCAACGGCAAAACCGCGTTTGGCGTCGTAAAACCAGACGTCGAGGAAAGGTTTGGTTGAGCCGGTTTCCAGATCGTATAAGGCGTCTTCCAGACCGAAGGTGGCATCTTCAAGGGCAATTTCTGCGTCTTCAATGGCGATATCATCACCATTGGCTTCGGCTTCTTCCAGCCGTGCAGCAGCTTTGGCCTTTTTCGCTCTGGCCCCTTCAACCATAGCCTCATTGGCTTTATAGCCGTCAAACTGTTTGCTCCAGGTTTTCCCGCCATCGGTGGAATGCAGAATCACACCGTCATGGCCGACGGCCCAGCCATAGTCACCGGATGGAAAATACACGGCTGTCAGAGTCACGGAGACAGGCACCGATGCCTGCGTCCAGGAAGCGCCCTGATCATCAGAATAAATAATGTGGCCATGACCACCGACGGCTACCAGACGCTGATCGACACGGATCACATCCAGCAAAAGTGCTTCATGGGCTTTTTCAGTCGCCAGTGCGGGCGTATTGAGTGGGTCTTGCCATACCGCCTGCGCAGTCGTTGTCAGAGACAGACTGAGCATTATCAACCCGGCACGGGCGAAGCCGGTTCGCAGAGCCTTACCCAATGCATGGGCAGACTTCTGAACCAAATCAGAAAACATAAGGAGCTCCGTTTTTATAGTAATGTCGGAAGGCCGCTAGTCTAGCTGACAGACGTAACATTGACTAACGTCTAGTTGTAACAGAATGTAAGAAATTTCCGTCCCCGATTCAACACAGAAGCGGGGACTTTTTATACCGTCAGAAAGCCCGCAGGCCTTACTGTCAGGGCCTTAACGACGACCCCGGCGGCGCAGTTCAGACGGTGTAAAATAACGTTCACCCGGCGGTTCCTGACTGTAATCCACGGTACCGTTTTCCTCGTTATCCAGCCCCTGCAGATGATAACGGCGGGCCTTGATATCGTGGAAAACATCCATCGCACTCCAGGTTACCGGCAATTCATAAAAGTTCTTGATATACGCCAGATTCACCCGCCAGAGTTCACCTTTTTCGTCATACAGATCCGCTGCTGCGATCTGCCAGGTATCTTCATCCAGATAATAAACCCGCTTACTGTATACATGGCGCACGCCATCTTTCAGCCTGCCTTCCACGACCCAGACACGGTGCTTTTCATAACGGGTGTAATCCGGGTTGAGATGGCCGGGTTTAATCAGATCTTCATATTCCACATCGCCGGAAGTCAGACGGTAACTGTTGTATGGAATATATATTTCGCGCTTCCCTTTCAGCTCCCATTCATAACGGTCCGGCGCGCCGTTATACATATCCGTATCATCGGCATAACGCAGACCATCGGCGGCTGCAATCGGAGTGTCATAAGCAAGATTAGGTGCCCGCCGTACCCGCCGCTGACCGGCGTTGTAACCCCATGCCTGGCGGGGCTCTTCCACCTGATTGAGGGTTTCATGTACCAGCACAGCGCCACCGGCTAAGCGCGCCGGGGCTTTGGTAAACGACAGGTAATAAAAAAGAATATTATTCAGGTCATCAATGGTGCGGTCATTGCGGTAGTAGTTAAATTCCACTTCCTGCTGCACGGTCACCAGAGAATAATCACCATCAGTATGAACAGCAATTTCTGACGCCCGCCGCACCAGATAGGTACCACGCCAGCGGGTTATGTGATTCCAGATGGCTTCCAGACCGGTTTTGGCAATCGGGAAAGGAATACCACCGTAAGCGTAAAGCAGACCGTTACCGGCTTCTGTCAGCTCAGCGCGGATGGCATTTTTATAGGTGTTTTCATACACCCAGTCCGGCGCTGCGGCAGTACGGCGGGTTTTATAAACCGGCATACGGAATGTATCCGGATAAGTAGCAAACATGGCCTTCTGACCTGCGGTCAGATATTTTTCAAACTGGCTCATGTTGGATGCCGTGATCTCGAACAGGGGTTTATCCTGCGGATAAGGGTCCGGGTGATGTTGTCCGGGTTTCTGATAGCTTTCCGGCGGCAGACTGAGACCACCACGCCAGGGTGGAATATCACTGCCATTGCCCTGCCGTTCGCCCCCCAGCGGGGTCAGCTCCCCTTTCAGTTTATCGGCTTCTTTTACAGATACGGCTGCATGGGCAGTATTGACCAGGCAGATAAGCGCCAGTGCGCCAGCCGCGAGTAAATTATTCTTGTTCATTATGCGACCTCGATTTTTACCGCTTCCTGCGGCACTTCCCTTTGGCCAAGGATAAAGAATCCTGGCCCAATGCTCAAACGAAAGGTACCTCTGGTTGATTTCGCCCGCCGTGCGCGGGGCTGGTTGCCATAGCAATGACAAAAAACGTCACGTTGCTTTCTGACATCCACATCCGCACATCTGAACTTACGATAGGCCGGTACTGTGCCACCAACGACACAGCACCGTCTGTCAGGCAGGGCCAGCCTGACTTATGCAGAAAAAACCGGGGGAGCCCCGTTTTTTAGTTATTTAAAGGCACCCAGGCTCTTACTGACCACCTCGTACACATCTTTGGACAATGTTCCCTGTGCCATAATGCGTTGTAATTGTGCCTTCATTTGTTGTGCCTGTGCTGGCACCAGACGTTTCCATTTGGTCAGCGGTCCGAGTAAACGCGCAGCCAGTTGCGGATTGGATTCATCCAGTTTTAATACCGCATCCGCCAATAATTCATAACCACTGCCGTCAGCAGCGTGAAAATGTACCAGCGCTTTATTGGCAAAGGCGCCAATGACAGAGCGGACTTTGTTAGGATTGCGCCAGTCAAATACCTCATGCGCCTGCAGTGAACGGATAAATGCAGCACTGCTGAGTTCGGCAGAACCGGCCTGTACTGACAGCCACTGATTCACGACCAGAGAATCCCCTGACCACTGCTGATAGAAGCTCTGCAGCAGAGTTTCCGCCATGGCTTTATCGCCGCTGTTAACCACAGCCACCAGCGCCGCCATCTGGTCGGTCATATTATCTGCGGCGGCGAACTGCTGTTCTGCCGCTGTCAGACCATCACGGCTGGTTTTCGCCCAATACGCCAGCGCCAGATTTTTAAGCGCCCGGGCTGACATCTGTGCCGGTTCCGGCGCATAAGGCGCATCGGACGTCAGACGGCGGTAACAGTCAACAAATTCATCCTGCAGAGAGGCCGCCATCGCCAGCTGCACTTTTTTACGTGCCGCGTGAATAGCCTGAGGATCAACGACCTCAGAAAATTCCGCAATGTAGGCTTCGGACGGCAGCGACAGCAGGTAGGTCACCATCGCCGGATCCAGAGTGTCATCGTTCAGCAGTGCGACGAAGGTTGCCCGGGCTTCGTCAGATAAGCTGAAGTCTTCTGTCATCGCAGCGTTAATCCAGTTCAGCATCAGCCGCTGCCCGGCATCCCAGCGATTAAAACCGTCACTGTCATGTTTCAGGCGAAACAGCAGTTCTTCATCGGACTGGGCAAAATTCACTTTTACCGGCGCAGAAAAATCACGCAACAGAGAAACGACGGGCTGCTCTTTCACATCACTGAATACGAACGTCTGTTCTGCTTCGGTGAGGTGCAGAACCTGACTGGCATCAGTCCAGGCTTCCGCCGGGGTGACATTCACCGGCATATCCCCGCCATCGGCGCCGATCAGCCCCAGCTGCAGAGGAATCCACATGGGCTTTTTATCGCTTTGCCCCGGGGTATCAGGACAGTTCTGACGCAGGGTTAAACGCAGAACCTGTGCGTCGGCGTCATAGTCTGACTGAACATCAATTACCGGCGTGCCGGCCTGCTTATACCAGAGTTTAAACTGAGTTAAATCCACGCCATTGGCATCTTCCATGGCGCCGACAAAGTCATAAATAGTGACGGCCTGACCATCGTGACGCCCGAAATACAGATCGGAACCTTTACGGAAACCTTCGGCGCCGAGAATTTTGCGGATCATGCCAACCACTTCCGCACCTTTTTCATAAATGGTGACGGTATAAAAATTGGATATTTCAATAAAAGAATCCGGCTGTACCGGATGCGCCATAGGCCCGCTGTCTTCGGCAAATTGCACAGTGCGCAGAATATTGGCGTCTTCAATACGTTTTACCGTGGCGGAATTCATATCGGATGAAAAACCGGCATCACGGAATACGGTGAAGCCTTCTTTCAGACTCAGCTGAAACCAGTCGCGGCAGGTTACCCGGTTACCGGACCAATTATGAAAATATTCGTGTGCCACAATGGATTCAATGCGCTGATAAGCGGCATCCGTAGCGGTCTGCGGGTTAGCCAGCACACAGGATGAATTAAAAATATTCAGCCCTTTATTTTCCATCGCGCCCATATTGAAATCATCCACGGCGACGATCATAAAAATATCCAGATCGTATTCACGGCCGTAGGTTTCTTCATCCCAGCGCATGGAGCGCTTGAGTGCATCCAGGGCGTAATCCGTTTTATCGATATTCTGCGGTTCAACAAAAATCTGCAGTTTGACGTTGCGGCCACTGCGGGTCACAAAGGTATCTTCTTTACTCAGCAGGGAACCAGCCACCAGTGCGAACAGATAAGCGGGTTTTTTATGCGGATCGTGCCAGCTGACTTTACGCACGCCGTTATTTTCACTTTCAGCGATTTTATTGCCGTTGGAGAGCATCACCGGGTATTTATCAGCATCGGCAATAATATGGGTGGTAAACACCGACATCACATCCGGACGATCCAGATAATAGGTAATCCGGCGGAAACCTTCGGCTTCACACTGGGTGCAATACATACCACCGGAGCGGTACAGACCTTCCAGCGCAGTATTTTTATCCGGATAAATCCGGGTCTGCACCTGAAGACGGAATGCCTCAGGCACGGAGGTAATGGTCAGGGATTCGTCATCCGTGTGATAGTCAGCGGCGTTCAGCGTCTGACCGTCAACAGCGACGGACACCAGCTCCAGCGCCTGACCGGCCAGCACCAGTGGTGCATCAGCCGCGGCATTTTTATTACGCGTCATTGTCAGCACGGAGGTTACCAGCGTTGACTCTTCACTGAGTTCAAACGTCAGATCCGTGGTTTCAATCCAGTAATCGGGTTCACGGTAGTCTTTCAGGTAAATCGCTTTAGGCTGAGCATCACGCATAATTTAGTCCACGCTGAATTGAATATGGTACGAAGTAAATTTTCTCAGATTAATCACACCGGTATCGAGAATCAGGTACTGACCTTTGATTCCCTGTAAGCAACCACTTACCAGCGGATTCTTATCAAAATTGTGACTGCTGATTTTGGCCGGATACTGCACCACAGGATAATGAAAATGTTCAGTCACTGCATTATCGATCAGGCGCACTGAATCCGGCCCTTCCTGCCGTTCAATCTGCCGGATCTGGTCGCTGAATTCATGAAACAGACGGTCCCGCTCTGCTGCCAGATCCAGCGGCTCCGCTTCCTGTTTTAACAGGGTACGCCAATTGGTTTTGTCCGCCACCTGAGTGCGCAGCAGATCTTCGATCAATCCGGACAGACGGCGATTGCTGACCCGGGCAATCGGCAATGCCTGGGCCGCCCCCTGATCCAGCCAGCGGGTTGGCATCTGAGTGGCGCGGGTAATACCCACCTTCAGTCCCGATGAATTGGCCAGATACACAATATGATCGTTAAAACAGACGTCATCGGCCCAGGACGGGTCCCGGCATGTGCCCTGAGCGTAGTGACACTTCTCCGGGCTCATCATGCAACTGTCGCACTGCGCCAACCGGGTAAAACAGGGATAGCAGAAGCCCTGAGAAAAACTTTTCCTGGTTTTACGCCCGCAATGGCAGCAGTGGATTTCTCCCAGCCACTGCAGCTGCACCCTTTGCTGAAGATAAGGATTAAGGTCAACAGACTGATCATCCAGACGCAGCTGATACTGTACGGCTCCGCCATCAGCCACCGGACTGATGGCCATTTTACTGAGATGGCCGCTGGCACTGAAACCTGGCATCGCTTACTGCAGCGTCAGTGGCTGTACATCATCGTCGTCATCATGGTTATGCGATGACTGACAGCTGCCTTCCATATGCCCGACCCGCTGATCGGCGGGCAGATCATTCATTTTTTCGTAATAGATAATCGCCTGCAGACACAGCTCGACCTGATCTTTTTCCAGACGGCGTCCGTCCGGCCAGCGCCCCAGCTCAACCGCAGTGCGCAGGTTCTGGTACATCTCTGGAGTCAGAGACTGAATAAGTTCATCAAGAGTCATGGTTCAGACCTCAGGGGGTGATTGAGATTGTTTAACCGGCCACAGGGCCGCGAGCAGGAAGCCGCTGATCAGGCCACCGATATGAGCACCGTGGGCCGTGCCCGATGTACCGGGAATAACGGTATCCAGCGCCACGCTGATCACCATCCAGCCTACCATAACCGGCAGCAGCATGGTCGGCACGGCATAGGGCACCCGGCGCAAACGCAGACCGACCCAGCCCAGCATGCCCATGGTGACACCGGACACACCACCAAACGATGGCCCGGCGTACCACCACTGAACCGCATTACCTGCCAGGCCACAGATAAGCACCAGAGCCAGCAGAGGTAACACACCATCATGACGTTCGATCGGCCGCGCCAGAATAAACCACCACAGGCTGTTGAACAGTATGTGCATAAAGGAAAAGTGCAGCAGCGTCGGACGCCACAGCGCCCACAGGCCGATATCCAGGTAAGTCGACAGCTGCAGGCGCTGCTGCGGCCAGAGATCAGCGCCGGTCGTGAGCCAGTTCTGCCAGCTGTCAGACACCTGCATCCAGATGAATACCGCAATAAACAGCAGCAGAAAAACGAAACTGACCGGTGTTTGCAACCATGTCTGCAGTTGCTGGCGGGTATCCGCCCGCTCTGTCGGCGACGGCGCCTGCAACTCACCATCCTGCCATTGTTGCAGCCAGTCTTTGACCCTTTCCGCATCCGCGGCGTCGGCCAGATACAGGTATTGCCTGTCATCCTGCTCAACGACCCGGTGAGCAATGCGTTCGGCCCACAGATGTTTTGTCACAGGCGACAGATCAACATCCAGCTCTGCCACCAGAATCAGCGCAGGTTCAGTCATCAGCGTTCGTTCTTTTCAACCCGTACCCAGGCAAATTTACCGGGTTGCAGATGTCGTTCGGTATCCATGCGATAAGCGACCAGGCGGCCGTATTTAACCGCACTGTAATCAAGACAGGCGATATTAGGCACAATGGGAGCCGGTATACCCTGCATCCAGTAATGGCCAATAAACAGCGGTTTTTCCTGCGGGCCGTAAAAAAGCAGCTGTTCTTTCTCATCCGCACTTAAAATACCGTGTTCAATATCTTCCGGCAGCGGGTCTGGCTGAAACACCACGTCACTGTATTTCTGCGGGTCCTGAGCCCAGAACTTGGTGCGGAAAAACTGCCTCACCATGCCATCTTTGGCGGTCATCGAACGGCCGTCAGGCAGTTTCAGGGATGTGCCTCGCAAGCTGCGGTCAAGAAATTTGTACAGAAACGAATCCGTATTCACCGATTCCGGCAGCATTTCCCGGGTGATGTGATTGTTGCCATAACGGCGCAGATATTCATCCACCATTGCCTGATCCCAGCAGGCATGAACCACACGAAAATGCTCGTATTCCAGAAACAGTGGCAGATCGATAAACCAATCGAGGAATTCATTAAATTCGTGCGGATGATCTTCAAACTGTTTAATACTCTGCTCAACAATAAAATTATTGCGCGCCGTATGGGGTCGTAAAAATGGCTGCCTCATCCCCGGCGGGGCTTCGCTGAGATAGGTCACCAGGTTGTATTCGTGATTCCCCATAACAATATCGGCATGACCGGCATCTACCATGTCACGCACAATATGGCACGCCAGACGGATATGCGGCCCGCGGTCGACAATATCCCCCAGAAACACCACTTTGCGTTTCGGATGCTGATAAATGCCATTCCGTTTGCTGTAGCCAAGCTGTTCCAGCAGCTCAATCAGCGTATTACCACAACCGTGAATATCGCCGATTAAATCGTAACCCTGGTGCATACTTCTCACTCTCCCAGGTTGCTACTCCAGCCCAGTTTGGTCCGGCAGATTTCATAGAAATTGTGACCAGTGGGGTGAATCAGCTTCAGTTTATGGGCTTTTTTACGGATGGTAATCGAGTCTCCCGGTGCGCAGGGGATATGGTTCTGACCATCGCAACTAATGGTCGGATACAGGCCCTGCTCACTGTCGATGACAATTTTAATTTCGCTCTTGCCATCCACCACAATCGGGCGGCTGGATAAGGTATGCGGGAACATGGGCACCAGTACCAGCGCATCCAGCTTCGGATGCATGATAGGCCCGCCGCCGGACAGGGAATACGCCGTGGACCCGGTCGGGGTCGACACAATCAGGCCATCGGAACGCTGACGGTACACATACTGGCCTTCGATCCAGAGATCAAACGCAATCATGCGCGTTGATTTGCCCGGATGCAGAACCACATCATTGAGTGCTGCTGCCGTGGCAATCGGGTTGCCATCCCGTTTGATTTCAGCATCCAGCAGGAAGCGCATCTCACTGACGTACTCGCCATTAAGCACCGCCTGCACGGCATCCAGCATAGTGTCATCCGGGGTGATATCGGTGAGAAACCCGAGATTACCGCGGTTAATACCCAGCACCGGCGTTTTATACTTGGCCAGCGCGCGCGCCGCGCCCAGCAGACTGCCGTCGCCCCCCACCACAATGACCAGATCACAGATCTCACCCAACAGGTTGACCTTGCTGACCTGCATGCCATGACCCGGCATCACTTCCGCGATGCGATCATCCAGAATAACGTGATAGCCTTCTTCAGGCAGATAACGCAGGAGACGTTTGATCGTCTCAATGACTTTATTGCTGTTAAGACGGCCTATAATGCCTATGTTGCGGAATTCTTCCATCGCTGCGATTTGCCAACCTTAATCAGGGCGCTGTGTGATCAGAGCGCTGTTTGCGAAAGGGCCGTTTATACCATACAGGAGTTAAAAACGCTTGTTACCAACTCAACCCGCGCCGGACCACCCGTTTTTTGAATTACCGGAACAGCATCAGCGCGACCGCCTCTGGAGTCTGTTTGGCCCTGCCCTGCTGGACTGCTCCTGGAGCCCGGCTCAGCCCCCCTGGCTGCCGCACTCCCCGGACTGGGGATTGCTGCAGCGTGTGAACCGGCTGCCGGCGCCGCAGTACCACAGTCAGCGCCTGGGGCTGAAGTTTGAGCAGCTTTGGCAGCAGTACTTTGAGCTGACGGCGGAACAGAGCCGCGCCAACCTGCAACTGATCCGTGAGGGCGTCACCATCGGCGAAATGGACCTGCTGACACGCATGAACGGCACCAACTGGCATCTTGAACTGGCACTGAAATTCTATCTGGCGGTGGGCGATGACTGGATCGGACCGAACAGCCGCGACCGCTTCTATACCAAACTCGGCCACACCCGCCATCACCAGCTCGATCTGAGCCGGGATTCCGGCACCCAGACAACACTGGCAGAACAGGGCTGGACCGACATTCAGCCCCAGGCGGTTATGCGCGGCTGTCTGTTTTACCCCGCACACCAGCAGGAAGACCTGCATCTGCCGGCGGAGCTGAATCCACATCACTGGCACGGATACTGGTGTCATGCCAGCGGCATGGACAGGCTGCCAGCGGGAGAGTGGAGCATTCTCGCCAAGGATCAGTGGATGAGCCCGGCCAGGGTCAGCAGCACCATCAAGCGTGACGAACTGATCCGTTACGCCGGTCTTCAGCTGCGCCATGTCAGCTTCCCGGTCTGTGCGGTTCTGACAGCCCCCGGCCCCTGGGGAATCACTGAGCAACAGCGCTGGCTGATTATGCCGGATCACTGGCCACAACAGGGTACCCATAAGTATCTCAGGGCCCCCCCCTGAGGGCCGTCAGGCCAGAGCTTTGACCCCGCGACGCCCCTGCAGCCCGCCGGAATGAACCATTAAACGCCGTGGCTGCATCGCTGTTTCCTCCGCCTCCTCCTCTGCGGTTTCCCGCTGCAATGCCCACATCAGTTTGGCGGTATAGACGGGGTCCAGCGCTAACCCGCGCTGATCCCAGCCTGCAATCAGCGCCAGCAGATCTGCACTGACTCTGGCAAAACCACCACCGTGGGCATCGTCAATCAGGCGCCAGCGGATGGTTTCCGGCATCGCCGTTTGCCATGAACGCGCCAGAGCGCCCTGATCCGCCAGTGCGTGTACACCAACCAGCTCGCCGGTAAACGCCTGCTCCGACAATACCCGTGCAATGCCCAGAGCGGTGGTGCCGGTTCCTGTCGCAAGCCAGATCTGATCATAGCCAGAACACACAGACGCGATGGCAGCGCAGCCGCGTTCACCGGCGATCCCCTGCCCGCCTTCCGGAATAGTCAGGGCCTGATACTGACAGGCCAGCCTGCCCTGCCAGTCAGGATCGTATCGCTGTGCGTAGGTTTTCTTATCGGCAAAGACAATCTCTGCTCCCCATCGGCGGCAATCCTGTAACGTCGGGGTCAGCGGCAGGTGCTCATAGCCACGCACCACCAGAATCACGGGTATCCCGGTCAGGCAGCCAAGCGCAGCCAGGGCATGTAAATGATTGGAATAGGGGCCACCGAAACTGAGCAGCGCCCGGGCATCGGCTGAGGCTTCAAATTCCTTTAAGAACCCCAGCAGCTTGAACACTTTGTTGCCGGACAGCTCAGCGTGGACTTTGTCCAGCCGCAGCAGATCCAGATTCTGCGGGCCGCCATACAGACTGGCAGGTTCAATCAGCGCGCGGAGTCTTTCTGCAGAAGCCAGTTCATACACTGACGACAGCGCCATCAGCCTGCCCGGCTCTGATACACCATCTGTCTCTGCTGTCACTTTTAAACCTCACACAGGCTCACCATTATTGCGGCAATTCTGGCAGCCGCATACCGGCTTGCCAATCCGCGGGGTACCTGAGCAGGCCAGTCAGAGCCTCCGGAGTGTCAGAATTTACGTTTTTCCGTAGGATTCGCCGGGATTCCGAAGGCATCGTGATCATCCTCGTTTTCCCGCGATAATTCTTTCGACAGGGTATCTTCATGGGCATTGCCACCGGAATAAAGTGACGCGGTACGCTCCGTCAGACTGCGGATGCGATCATTTTTTTCCGGATACTGCATATCAAATTCAATCAGCAGTTTCTTCGCGGCTTTATAGTAGTTGGTCGCGGTGACCACATCACCGCGCCCTGCCGCCACATCGCCCTGAGCGGTATAGGTATCCACTTCCCGCTCCAGCAGAGTAAGACGCAGATAACGGCGGTATTCCAGCATCGCGGTTTCAGAAATAACCTTTTTCTTGACCATGGCAGCCAGCGCTTTCAGTGCCCGGCTGATCATGCGCTGCGCCAGCCGGATTTCGCGATCACTTTTCAGCACCCGGCGGTTGCCTTTGCCTTTTTCTATCCGCTGCCGGTACATATCAACATTGAGTTCCGGCCCGCCGTCATTCTGTGCATCGCCGGGCGGCAGATTTTCGTGGTAAAGGTCGTACAGATACACCACCCGGTCGAGAATCACATGCTGTACTTCCTTGAAGTTATCCAGCCGGATCAGAAACTCAAGAGCCTCCAGCAGATCATCTGCCGACTCCCGTATTTTGCGTGCATGGCCCCGCTGCTGCAGCTTTGCCTGCTGCCGCCGTCCTGCGTATACCAGGCCAAACATGACCATTGCCACCGGCAATGCAATGGCAATGACCAACGCGATTGCTGACATAAAGAACCAACTCCAGAATCTGTGCTATTCCTGATAAACACCGGGATTTTTCCCCCGGGCAGATGACTCCAGTTTAGTCTTTATTTATAAGATTGCCGGTTAGTATGAGAAGTGACGCACCTATCAACGGGCTTGACCTGCCCCCCCGGTGTACCTATAAAGTGTCGCCTTCTCTGCGTCCGGAATTCGGTTTCAGCCACCAGTAAGCTATGCTTTCCGGACAGCGGAGATCTGCACTCACGTGCGGAACTGAGATGTAAAGGGCAGATTAAATCAGACTGACAGCACTGATAAGAGCACAGGGAGCCATGCCCGGAATATTACCGGGTCATCAGCCACCAACGCTTTTTTCATCTGCAACTGAACTGCAAAAATTCCGTCAGAGTGGCTTATAAACGCCATTTCTGAATCGTTTAGGCCGATATCAGGCTCTGTCTGACACAGAACAGGCAGGCCCCACAAATAAGGTAATTCAAAGGATTATGGGCAAATCGCTGGTTATCGTGGAATCGCCTGCCAAGGCGAAGACCATTAATAAATACCTGGGGAAAGACTACGTTGTGAAGTCCAGTGTCGGCCATGTGCGCGACCTGCCGACTTCCGGCTCAGGGCAGACCAGCGACCCGAAAGAGCGCGCCAAACAGGCTGCACTGACGCGAAAAATGTCGCCGGAAGAAAAAGCCGTCTATAAAAAGAAAAAAGCCCATGATCAGCTCATCGCACGCATGGGCATCAACCCGGAAGACCACTGGAAAGCCAACTACCAGGTATTACCGGGCAAAGAAAAAGTCGTCGATGAACTGAAACGTCTGGCCAAAGATGCCGACCATATCTATCTCGCAACGGATTTGGACCGCGAAGGGGAAGCCATTGCCTGGCACCTGCGGGAAATCATTGGTAATGAGAAAAAAGATTATCGCCGGGTGGTGTTTAACGAGATCACCAAAAAAGCCATTCAGAGCGCTTTTGAGCAACCGTCTGAACTGAACATGAACCGTGTGAATGCCCAGCAGGCACGCCGGTTTCTGGACCGGGTGGTGGGCTTTATGGTCTCTCCTCTGCTGTGGAGTAAAGTGGCGCGGGGGTTATCCGCGGGCCGGGTACAGTCGGTCGCTGTGCGCCTGATTGTCGAACGCGAGCGTGAAATCCGTGCTTTCGTACCGGAAGAATACTGGGAAGCATTCGCTGCCATGAGCACGCCGGCCGGTGCTGACCTGCGGGCTCAGGTCACCCGCCAGAATGGCGCGGAATTCCGCCCCGGCAGCGAAGATCAGACCAATGCTGCGCTGGAGCAGCTGCGTCAGGCCGATTTCACCGTCAGCAAACGCGAGGATAAACCGACCAGCTCACGCCCGGCTGCGCCTTTTATTACTTCGACGCTGCAGCAGGCGGCCAGTACCCGCATGGGGTTCAGCGTGAAGAAAACCATGACGCTGGCCCAGCGTCTGTACGAAGCCGGTTACATTACTTATATGCGTACCGACTCCACCAACCTGAGTCAGGAAGCGGTGGAATCAGTGCGCGGCTACATCAGCAAAAACTTTGGCGAGGAATACCTGCCGGAGCAACCGCGGGTGTACACATCCAAAGAAGGGGCCCAGGAAGCGCACGAAGCGATCCGCCCTTCCGATGTCAAACTGAAGGCCTCTGATCTCAGCTCGATGGAACCCGACGCCCAGCGTCTTTATGACCTGATCTGGCGCCGTTTTGTCGCCTGTCAGACCACAGATGCCAAGTTCACCAGCACCAGCATTGTGATCACCGCCGGTGATTTCGAGCTGCGCACCCGTGGCCGCGTTATGCGCTTTGATGGTCACCTGAAAGCACTGCCGCCGGTCAGCAAAGGGGATGACGATGTGCTGCTGCCGGATGTCAAAGAAGGTGAGCAGCTGAAGCTCAATGAGCTGGAGCCCAAACAGCATTTTACCAAACCGGCCCCGCGTTATTCCGAAGCTGCACTGGTGAAAGAACTGGAAAAACGCGGCATTGGCCGCCCATCGACTTATGCATCCATTATTTCCACCATTCAGGAGCGCGGTTACGTCAGTCTCAAAGGCCGGCGTTTCTATGCGGAAAAAATGGGCGATATCGTTACCAGCCGGCTGATGGAAAGCTTTGATGATCTGATGGATTACAGCTTCACCGCCAATATGGAAGAGAAACTGGATGATGTCGCTGACGGTGAAATTAACTGGACCGCTCTGCTGGACGATTTTTACAGCGACTTTCACCACAAGCTGGAAGTCGCGGGCAGCGAAGATGGCATGCGCCCGAATGATCCGGTCGACACGGATATCCCCTGCCCGACCTGTGGTCGCCATATGCAGATCCGTACCGGTTCCACCGGGGTATTCCTCGGTTGCTCCGGCTACAGCCTGCCGCCCAAAGAACGCTGCACACAGACCCTGAATCTGGTGCCCGGCGATGAAGCTATATCAGCCGATGAAGATGAAGAAGCAGAAAGCCGCCGGCTGATGCACAAACGTCGCTGTCCGAAATGTGACACCGCGATGGAAAACTATCTGCTGGATGAAACCCGTAAAGTGCATATCTGCGGTAATAACCCGGATTGCAGTGGCTATGAGGTAGAAACCGGGCACTTCAAGATTAAGGGCTACGACGGGCCAACGCTTGAATGTGATAAGTGCGGCAGTGAAATGCAACTTAAATCCGGACGCTTCGGCAAATACTTCGGCTGTACCAACAGCGAATGTAAAAATACCCGTAAACTGCTGAAGAACGGTGAAGCGGCACCGCCGAAGATGGACCCGATTCCGATGCCGGAACTCAAATGTCAGAAAGTGGATGACACTTATGTACTGCGTGACGGTGCCACCGGACTGTTTCTGGCCGCCAGCCAGTTTCCGAAAAAACGTGAAACCCGCGCCCCGCTGGTTCAGGAACTGATTCCTTACCAGGCAGTGCTGCCGGAAAAATACCACTTCCTGCTGGATGCACCGCGCGAAGACAGCGAAGGCAATCCGACCATTATCCGTTACAGCCGTAAAACCAAAGAACAATACGTCATGACGGAGAAAGACGGCAAAGCCAGTGGCTGGTCTGCCTACTTCAATAATGGTAAATGGGAAGTCCAGGAAAAGAAAAAAGCGGCGCCCAAAGCAAAGGCTAAAGCGAAGGCCAAGCCGAAAGCAAAAGCGAAAAAAGCGGATAGCTGATCGGATAGCTGATGCTGCACAGAATCTGACGCCGCCTGCCAGGCGGCGTCAGATCCTGTACCAGCAACCACTCACATCCGGACAAAGATTTCCGGACCATCCCCCTCCCTGACCACCACTGATGACGCTCCCGTCGCTTCCCGAAAAATTCATACCTGCGGGTGATAATCAGATAGAAGATTTCGTACTTATTCCGGATTTTCGCGGCATTCTTTCATTGTTATGTTTTTATTTCACCTACGGAAAGGAATGAAAAATGAAAGGAATATTCTCAATTATTATTGCCGCCTGCCTGAGCTTCAGCACATTATCTTTTGCCGAAGAGCCTGCCACCCTGATCAATCTGAACACAGCAACGGCCGAACAGCTGGCGGAGCTGAAAGGCATTGGTCAGATGAAAGCGGAAGCCATTATTCAATACCGTGAGGAACACGGTAAGTTTGAATCACTGGATGAACTCAAGTCTGTCAAAGGGGTGGGAGATGCGATTCTGGAGAAGAACCGCAGCCTGCTGGCGCTGGAGTAAACCACTTCCGTACGAAAAAGAGCCGCTGATGCGGCTCTTTTTTATTGTCGGACGGGCAAGGTTAAAAGGAACCTTGCTGCTGCAGCCCACTCACTCAGTTACCAGGCAATTGCCCCATTCACAGCGCATTAACAAATAGCTCCCATCCGGGCATTTGGCATCGTACACTTCAAATGGCCAGGCATTTTTTAACAGATGAACCTCTGCGCCGGGACAACCATTACGCTTCGCCATTTTTTCTACGACATAAAAAGAGCGGCCGTAAACTTTACCGGTTTTCTTTTCCACCGCCGCACGTTTTATCGCCAGGTCTTCCCCCTGTTTCTGACTGCGGCGCTGCAGATCGACCAGGGAGTTATAGACTTTGTCATTGCCGCGCAGATCGCGCTCGCCATCGTTATATTGATTCAGCACCCGCAGACACAAATCTTCTTTGTTACTGGCGCCACTCAGCAGGTCATTGACTTCCGCTTCCGCGGTTTCCACCACCTGCCAGGTCAATGCCATGGCCATACGGGCGCCGGTTTCCGCACGTTCATCGGTGACCGTAATAATGTCGTAGTTAAGACCGAAATCAGCGCTCTCAACAAAGGCTCCATTGCGTTTCCACCAGTTCTGCTCCGCCGTATAAGCGGCTTGCCGGGTTTCAGCGCTGACATCGGCACAGGCATCAGCCCAGGCGCGCAGAGTAGTATCCGTCTGCAACGCATAATAGACAGCCTCACCGGTTGGTGACAGAGGATTATTGGAACAACCCTGCAGTAATACCAGTGCTGCCAGCAGCAGCGAACTCGCTCGTTTCATGGATGTTTTCCTTAGTGTCGGAACAGATTCAGGTTTGGGAAATATTGTGGACGAATTCAAGCACATCCTGTTCGTCAAACGGCCAGTCAAGCTCAGCGTCCTGACCGTCCGCAGGCGCCTCATACCTGAGTACGGGAATGCGCTCACCATAACGCTCAACCATTTGCTCAGACTCACCGATATCCTGCAAAAAGACATCCCACGGGATCTTCCCGTCCAGCCTGAGTATCAGTGCCTGAGCTTCCTCGCAGAGGTGGCACCCTTCGGTGCCCAGCAGAACCAGAGACATAATGTATCCGTCACGTTATGCATGTGGGCAAAGTATAGCGCTCTGCCACTGACGGACAACCTCCGATGTGGATGTGATGATACGATCCTGCCTCTCGCCTGAGTCACACCGCGATCACGCGCCGGATTCGCCACCGGCGTTATTGTTCAGCCTGGGCAGTATGAACCCGGGGCCGCAGAAGCCATCACTGATTGTCAGCAGGAGCCGGCGCCAGCAGACTGTTCAGACCCTGATGAAAATCGTCCCACATGCCGATACGTTCATCCTCGCCGGCGAGCTGATGCACCAGCTCACTGACCATGGATTCAGGGCGCTCAAATACACCCAGTTTTTCCAGTGCGGTAGCGTACTGATCCGCGTACGACGCCAGCGGCGCTTTCAGACTCTCCAGTTCAGGCGTTGGCAATGAGGGTTGCTGTGGCTGGTAATACTGGCTGCGGCTGGTCACACTGGTCTGCGTCAGCTGCAGGCTCATGGCGGCCAGCTGGTCACCACTGAATCCCAGTTCTCCGGCACTTTGCAGTGCCTGACCAATATCACCGTTAAAAAACTGTTCACTCAGTGACTGAACATCTTTCATCAGTCCCGCCAGCGCTTTGTGTTCGTCTTCATCCAGTGAGCCAACAACCTCCATCTGCCAGCCGGATTCAGCATTAAATCCCATCGCCGAAGCGGATTCATTCCAGGCGCCGGCAGCACTGGCAGACTGGGAGAAGCTGACGTTGACCCGGTCGCCGTCACGGGTCACCACCTGCAGTGACAGACGGTTGCTGAGGGAAGCGGCTTCCTGTCCGGCCACACTGACCGGCGTACTGATAGCCTTGTCCAGCTGCTCCAGGCCGTCATCCACCAGCTGGCGGCCAGCGTCAATACCGGCCTGCATATCATCGTCCAGCATACCCATATCGCGCAGCATCTCAGTGGCTTCCTGATAGCCCTGCTCAATACCGGAGCGGGCCGCATCCAGGCGTTCTTTGAGACGCTCACTCCCGGCTCCCTCCGCCTGAAGCTGCTGCAGGCCCTGTCTGACATGATTAAGGATATTCTCCGCGGTATCTTGCGGTGACTGTCGCGGACCCAGTGTCACCGGGCCGGAACTGGCAACGTCTGCGCGGGCAGATGCCTCCCGGGACGGCGTACCTTCCTGACCCTGACGCACTTGGGGTGTCACATTGGCGGCATGGCGATGGGTGTTAGAGAAAAATTGTGTGGGATTCAGATGAACAGACATAACCGGTCTCCGTCTTTACGGGGCTGGAGAGAGTTATCGGCTGAACGGAGAATAACTGAAGGGCTGTCTCTACCGCTTTTTGCGGCAGAGATTCAGGTGTATCTGACAGGCGTGATCAGTAGCAGATGACGCCGTGGCGGTAATCGTAATCCAGATCCACCTGCCAGCAGACATTATGTTCATCAATGGCATTCATGATCTGATCCGGATGCTGCTGCATAAACTGCAGTGTTTTCAGTGTACGGTAGGCAGCTGTCATGGCTTCCGGTGATAAAGCCATGGCTTCTTCCAGTTCCATCACACCGGCATCGGCCAGTTCACGGCGCCAGCCGGCCAGATCCTGCTGCGCCAGTAAGTGCATGACCAGCGGCTGGATTAAACTGAGTTTCTGATTAGGACCCATAACGGCTCTCCTGTGAATTCTGACTACTCAGACACAGTGACCCATCCGGCGACGGAAGAAAAGATCAAAAAATAAACACTTTATTGACCAGAAAGCATCAGTACCCATCTGAAAGGCTCATTAACTCAAATATAAGAATCAATCCGCCTTGCGCCGCTGGTTGCGGTACTCTACTGGCGTCTGCCCGGTCCAGCGTTTGAAAGCTCGGTAAAAGGTACTGGGCTCAGAAAAACCGGTGAGATAGACGATTTCATCGATACTTTCATCGGTTGCGGATAACAGCCGCCGGGCCAGCGTACAGCGATAGTCGGCCAGCAACTGGTTGAAGTTAGTCCCCGCTTCTGCCAGCCGCGAGCGCAGAGTCCTGGCTTTGAGATCCAGTCTTGCAGCGACTTCTTCAAGACTGACGTCACCGCTTTCCAGGATTTCACCGAATACCCGGTAAACCCGTGCCACGACATCCTGACGTTCCAGCTTGGCGACATGTTCACTGGCGAGTTTTTCATGCAGCTTCAGTAGTTCCGGCTCCGCATGGGATGACGGCAGATCAAGCAGGGTTTTACTGAAATACAGGCGGTTCTCGGCCTGATCAAACAGCACCGGGCAACCAAATATGCGTTCATGCCCGGATGTATCGGCCGGACTCGGATGTTTAAACCAGATGGCTGAGGGGCGGAATTCACCATCCGTGACATAACGGAAGAAGGTAATCATGGCCAGCATCAGGCACTCATTCAGGTGGCGCAGGTAGCCACTTTCGTCGCTGCTGTTATCGACAATAATGCATGCCTGGGTGCCATCCTGATCCGTGGTTGCCTGAGTCGCATCGGACAGCAGACGCTGATAGTTGAGAACACGGCTGAGGCCGTCTCCGAACGTCGGGCTGGATAAAAACAGATACTGCAGCACCTGGCCGGTGTACACAGGCATATGCTCACCGAGGTGCAGGCCGATGTCTTTATCCTGGCTGACTTCTTCCAATACCTGCCAGAACAGTGCCTGGGCCGCGTGAGGTGTGCGTACATGGCGATCCGTGAGCAGATCCGGGGTGACACCCAGACGCGTCATCACGGTATCGACATCCAGACCCATCTTAAGCATGGCCTGATGAGCCAACTGGATCATAACGCCGGAATCGCGCAGCTCAGACATTCCACCAGACATAAGTTATTGATATTCCTGAGGTGAGTGAGAAGATTCTGCCAGATACGACGGTCAGTGCAAATGCAATTGACCCTGCTGACAAGCGGCCGGCGGCGCAATGCCAATGCCAGGCGTCACAGGGCCGGCCGATAATCGGGCTGATAACAATGACAACAGACACCGAAGAGAACCGTTTATGAACAGTGCCACCACGCTGACCTTCAGCACGCCGCCGCCGGTCCTCAGCCAGTATCTGCGGGCAGTGTTCGCGCGGGGGAAAAACAGCGCCGCGGCACATCCCGCCTTCCCCGCCCTGCAAGCCGGCCTGAACAATGTGACGGTGAATACCGCCAAAGCAGAACGCTATGCCCGTGTGTGTGAATTTACGCAGACAGAAAACGAAGCAGACATACTGCCCTGCACCTACCCCCACATTCTGAGTTTTCCACTGCAGATGGAATTAATGCTGCACAAAGATTTCCCGCTGCCGCTGCTGGGCCTGGTACATATCCGCAACAGTATGACCCAATACCGGCCCATCAGACTCCGCGAGCCCCTTAATATCCGTTGCCGGCTGGGGCGCAGTCAGCGCACGGAAAAAGGCATTGAGTTTGATATCTGCTCAGAGGTCAGCAGTGGCGACGAAATGCTGTGGCAGTCAGTGAGTACTTATTTTTTCCGTCAGCGCCGCGCGGCACAAAACCGGCCGCCAAAGACAGACGCCGGTGACGACAGGCGGGCAGCCGCCCGTTTTGATTATTCTGAATGCTGGCAGCTGGCATCGGATCTGGGGCGACGTTACGCCCGGGTTTCCGCAGATTCCAACCCTATTCATCTGTTCGCTTTCAGCGCCCGGCTGTTTGGCTTTAAGCGCCACATCGCCCATGGAATGTGGAGTAAAGCCCGCATTGCGGCCAGCCTCAGCAAAGCTTTCAGCCACAAAGCATTCTGTTTAACCACGGAATTCCGTGCCCCGGTGTTTCTGCCGTCGCAGGTGACTCTGAACTACAGTCGTCTGTCGGCAACGGCTGTTAATGGCACGCAAGCGGCCCGCGGTTTCCGCTTTGAGCTGACTAACAAACGCGGCGATAAAACACATGTGGCTGGCGAGTTAAGGGCTCTTTAACGATGAAGAGCGTCAGGGTAAAAAGCGGAACGCGCTGATTAATCTGCGCTGTCAGCCTGACTCTGTGCGCTGCCAAGCAACCAGGCTTCAGCGTCCGCCCTTGAAGGGAACAACATAACCGGATAAGCCGGTTTATGGTAACTGAGGAACATAGAGGTCAGGTGACGCAGCATAAAGGAATCCCCGACCACAGCAATGGCACTGATGGCACCGAGCACTCTGGGATGTGAGGCAAAGACCTGAACCTCAAAATCCATGGTTAAAACATCCGCGGCCAGCATCAGGACCGGCTTTGGGCTGGTATCGTTAATACGCAGATGAGCCGTGTTCAGATAGCGGATAAGATCCAGCGTCAGATGGCTGAATCCTTTCAGGTCATGGTAAATGATGCCGTTTGACCCTAACCAGGTTCTCGGTTTCTCTGGTGAGTCGACCTCACGAATGGTCATAACAAAACTGTTTAATAGAAATGAATTTCATAAAAGATAGCAAAATTTAATCGAAAATAAAGACATTACCCGTGTTTCTTTATAAAAGAATCAACAAAACACTGTGAATAGCAATTCTAGCAAAGGCTTGGCGGCCTGACTGGCATAGTTCACATTCCTGACATGGAAACCAGATTACCGTCCTCTGCCCGGCTGGTATTATTCCCTGCGCGGCAGGAATCGCCCGGCAACCTATTAAAAAAATAAAAAAACGGAAATTAAAACATGCGCTTATCTGCACTCTTCCCGTTAACAACGATGCTGTTTGTTTCATCCCTGACCATTAATGCCCACGCCGACGGCGGTTTTGTGGGATTACAGGGAGGCATCACAGATTCACAGGACATGGATAATTTCAATAACAACGTCAGGCTGACATTTGGCCCTGATATTACTGAACGTCTGAGCCTGGAAATGGGCCTGATGGATATGGGCGAAGCCAGTTACGAAGATCCCGAAGCCGACTTCACCGGGGTGAACGACGACACACCACCATCTTTCACAAACAGTGCACGGGGGACTGTCACCTCAGCAACCGCTTCCGGCGGTGAACAGGCCTATGCCACCTACACCGGATTCTCTTCCGCCCACCCACAAAGTTTTCTGATTACATTACGGTATCGCTTCCCGTTACTGGATAACCTGGATTTCTTCCTGAAAACCGGCGCTAACATCTGGTGGGCAGATTATGAGATCACAGAAATTACTGCCTACCAGGACGGTAGCCTGACAAAAACAGTGGACAAAAAAGGGCAGACATCAGCAGTTGACCAGATAAGTGGTGGCGGTTTCATCTGGGATGTCATGAAAGATATGTCAATTCGCGCCGAACTTGAGACTACGGCGCTGGATAGCAAAGCATTTGAACGAGTTCGTTTTCAGTTAATGACTCTGGGACTGCAGTACGACTTCTGACCCCCACAGGCTGTGCCCGACAGAAGTGCAGATACTCCACAAGGATTCACCCTGATCACTGAACAATCATGTGGTTTACCGCCAGTAAACATTTTATCGAGGCAATCATTCACCCCGCGCGCAGCGCCAGCGCTGGCGCTGAGTAATCTTTTCTCACAGAAGTGTTACCCTTGGTAACACATGACAAATTTGGTCACATTCTATTACTATTAACCCTGAATTCATTACGGATCTCTCCGTGGCATATGCATTGCTCCGGAGTATGGTCAGAAATCAAATACCGCAGATTAGATACGTATGAACATGGAACAAGGTTATATATCAACGGCGCTGGTCAGACCTTTGCTGGAGGCCGCAGGCCCGGCATTCTTTGATCAGTTACAGGACAATGCGGAATCCACCCAACGGGTTCTGAAGAGTCTCAAAGATCCGGACAGCCGCATTAACAGTCAGGATGCAGACGAACTGATCAATCTGCTTGTCAGACAATCCGGTGATGAATCCGTTTGTGTTCAGTCGGCAAACAAATTCAGCGTCAACGGCAGTTGCCAGCTGCAACATTTGTTTCTGTGCTGCAATACTCTGCGCGAAGCGCTTTATTACCTGGAAAAATTCTCTTCATTGCTGAGCGATCAGCTGGAAGTTCAGGTTACCCGTACCCGTGACAGCGTGATCAAAATCAAACTGCCGGTGGAAGACAATTTTATCGTCTCAACGCAGCGTCGCCGTACGGAAATGACCATCAGTACTCTGCTGAGCTGGTTGCGCCAGCTGTGCGGTTCTCAGCTGGTACTGAATGCCATTGCGCTGCCTTACCCGGCCACACAGTATGCCGGTGAGTACCAGCAGCGCTGGAAAGCGGATATCGCGTTCAACTCCGATGAATGTTCCATTCAGTTCCACTCACGCTGGCTCGACGAAGGCCTGCACAATACCAATCCGCACATCCTGAATATGATGAAGCGTGAAGTGGAAGAACAATACCGTAAGCTGGCGCGTTCCGGCTCACTGGCTGAGCGTATCCGTAAAGCACTGATGCAGAACAAAATCCGCCTCGGAGCTAACCAGCAGGAAGTGGCTGATTATTTCCATATCAGCGCCCGTACACTGAACCGCCATCTGCATCGTGAAGAAACCTCTCTGAAACAGCTGGTCACTTCCGTACGCCTGGAAATTGCCAAACAGATGCTGACAACGACGGATGACAGCATTGAGCAGATTGCCCTCGCCATCGGTCTGTCCGGCCGCCGCACTCTCGACCGGATCTTTATTAAAGAAATTGATCAGAGCCCGGCTCAGTACCGTCAGGCCAACCGCGCAGTATTGCTGGCGGCCAACAGCTGACAGAATTGCCTGGCTTCTGCCACGCAGGTGTCAGGCAATTCCCAGTAAACGTATCTTCATCAGCGCGGCCACGCTGACGGCATCAGTCATACGACCGTCCATCGCCATGGCCAGCGCTTCCGCAAACGGCAGACGTTTCACACTCAGCTGCTCGGTGTCTTCCGGCTCAGCCTCTCCCATCACCAGGTCGCGCGCAATATAAGCCACAGCGGCTTCATCCGTGATGCAGTTGCTGGTATGCAGGTGACAGACCGCTTCCAGCGAACCTGCTGTCAGCCCGGTCTCTTCTTTCAGTTCACGTAACGCGCAGGCCTCAGCAGATTCGCCCGCCGGCGCCCCGCCCATAGGGACTTCCCAATGAAACGCCTGCAACGGGAAGCGATATTGTCCGACCAGCCAGGTATCACCATTGGCCGCCAGCGGAACGACAGCGACCGCACGGTGTTTAAAACTGACTGTGCCGTATATACCGGGCCGGCCTGCCGGGTTGAGAACCTGATGATGGGTGACACGAATCCAGTCGTTATCGTACACAGTGTCTGCACTGAGCAGTGTCCACGGGTTGTATTTATCCATGTCCTTTGTCCTTTATTCTGTTCCGGATCAGGCCCGCTACCAGCCAGCAGAATGCACTGAGACTGCCGAGCAAATGCGCCCGGGTTTCAACCCGTCCGCCAATGTAACCACTGAGCGCCTGATCATCGTAAAAACCTGTCTGTTCCCAGATGACCTTGGCCACAACGATGAGTACAAATCCCCAGCGCACCGGCGCAGTGTAATACGGTGAACGCACCATCCCGACCAGCAACAGACCATGCAACACACCGGACAACCCGACATAAAAGTTAAGATCCGGAGCGAAGAAATACAGTCCGGCGGAGATCATCAGACAGCTGAACAGGCAATAACCCGGCATCATCCACTGGCTGCTCTGACGGCCACTGATATAGGCAAATAACGCCAGGCCGCCGAGATTCCCCAACGCATGAGGCCATGACAGATGCACCCAATGGGCGGTGAGAAAACGCCACCACTCACCCTGATCCATAGCCGCACGGTCAAACCGCAGCCATTGGCCGGAGACAGGCTCCAGCACAGCGAACAGAAGAATCAGCGCTGCCAACAGCAGCGGAAAATGGTAATTACGCAGAAACAGCGACATGTAGGATGGTTCTGATGGCCTGATCAGCCGCTATCTTACCGGACGGACAGCCTGACGGCGAACCAGGCGCGCCGCCAGAAGAACCAGTAACCACAGCGGCGACAGAGCGCCACCACCGGAAGATGAAGAGGATGCTGATTCGCTGTCCGCCTCGTCAGGCCGTTCAGCCGACTGACCGGCAGCCGCAGTTGCGGTGCTTGTGACCAGCAGTCGGGCGCTCAGATCAAACGACGCCGCCACAAACCCGGCAGACGATTCAACTTCTGTACGGCCACTGAGCATGCCCTGGGCGTCCACGGCCAGTGGTGCATGATAACCATCGGCACGACTGCTGATGCTAATCACCAGCTGATCTTCAGTGCTGATGTTCAGTGGCTGGGACAATAACAAACGGTTCCAGCCGGCAACCGCGGCAAAGGATTGCTCTGCCAGCAGGTCGCCGCTGACACGGCTCACGCTGACCACCACCTGCGCTGCGCCGGGTAAGAAGATGTCTACGCCGTCTGCGCTCTGGGCGGATGGAGTATCCAGTGTCATACGTACCGCAGCACGGCCACCATAGTTGCCGTAAAAGTCATTGGGTGGCAGATCGTCGAGACCAATGTTTGTCCCCTGAGTGCTGCCTTCCAGTGCCAGTTTCATATACGCAACCAGGCCGGCTTCGACACTGAGCAGTTCCACATCCTGCACCGCAGATCCCGCCTCAGCAGCCAGCTGCAGACCCGCTGACAACGAACTGTAAACATCAGAAGGTTCGCCCGGGTTGGTGTTGGCCACCAGATCACTGCGGCCGTCCGCTTCCTCAATGCGCAGCAGGGCTCCTTCCCCGGCCAGCTCACTGACTGAGCCAAAACCTGCTTTATCATTCACCCGGCTTACCAGCAGACCACTGCCCGGCAGACCCGCATCAAAACCGGTCTGACGACGGTGTTCCAGCAACAGGCGTTCACCGTGACCGTAGGCATCCAGACTGACCTGCAGGGCATCTTCTGCATCACTGACGGCACGCAGGGATACGTCGTTCACACCGGCCGGCACGCTGGCTGGTTGCATAAAACCGGCCATTTCTTTACTCCAGGCCAGCATATGTCCGGGACGATCACCGGCGTGTCCATGGTCTGAATTCCAGCCGCCCAGCCCCATTAATCCCCAGCGACCGACGGCAGCGCCGGACCGGCTGCCGGCGTAAAGATCCGGCAGATCCAGCAGCAGGTGGCCCAGCTCATGACAAATCACGCCGATGGTGGCCAGGTGATCCTGATGGCGTTCTCCGAACATGGCGTACTCGGCAAAGTAGTAATCACCCAGCTGCGCCTGAGAAATGGTGGATTTATGTGCCCAGACCCGCGGGTGTGAGGTTCCGGCACCGGCAAAGGCCTGCTCGTAGCCAGCCACCATGACCACCACGGCGAGCTCGTTCGGGTCCAGCCAGCCATCACCGTTGCGGTCATAGGCCGCTGCATTGATATAAGGGGCGGCCGCGGCGGTCGCCTGTCGTACCAGGCTCTGACTGGCCGAACCAAAACTACTGCCGAAATCCGGATGGGGAATATCCAACGTGACCTGCACGATGCCATCACCCACTGCCGCGGAGCTTTCCGCGGCGGGAATCATATGGAAACGGCTGTATGAGTTTTCTTCGTAATAAGCGGCGACGCTGTTTCCGGCACCGTAAAAGCGCTCTGCGATCTCTGCGTCACTGTAATGGAAGGCGGTATCAGAAAAGGCGACCCGGATAACCAGCAAAGGCTGTTCAAAACCGCCGGGAAATACTTCCGGCTGATAGCGGTAGGGTAACCGCTCAGGCACCGCGGCTGAGAGAGTTTTAATGGCTGCCTGCGCCGGGTTTATGTACTTTTCCTGCATCTTAGTGGCTGGCGGATTACCCGCCACCAGCGGATCACCGGCCTGCCAGCCTGAACGCGGATCTTCGTAGGCCTGGTACCAATAGCCCCCGGCTTCGGTGATCAGACGGTTATCCCGGGTACGGGCCAATGAAATCAGCGTATTGCCGGCGCCATGAAAGGTCACCGGCATGACTTCCAGCCGGCGGCTGTCACTGAGGGTAATGGTTACCCACTGCTCGGGCGGCAGCACCGTGGCCCGGACCTGCAGACTGGTCAGTAAGAAAACGGCAGCTAGTGATATTGCCAGCAGGTGCTTCATGGTTAAGGCTCACTCAGGTGTTACCTTAACCATAGTTAACTATTGTTTAGTAAATATTTGTTTATACAAATAGCACACAAAACAACATTTTATTGACGATAAATTTTACGAAAAAACGTCAATTTTTCTTACAGTACCAACCAATGTACGCACTACACACCGGCTGATACAAAAGATTACCGGGCCTTACTCACAATTAACCAGGCGTTGCTGCGCCTCAGCCATATCCGCTTCAGCGTTATTCAGGCTAATAAAATCCGCTGCCCGCTGTTCCATCCAGTAGGTCTGGTCCGGGGTGCGCAGAATAAATCCCACATGCCCGCCACTGGCCGGAATTTCGAGGGTAAAATGATCACTCGCGGCGGCAAATTCACGCGGATAGCAGCTGTCCGATAAAAACGGATCATTGTCGGCATTCACCAACAATGCCGGTATTTTTATCTGTTCCAGATAACGGATGCTGCCCGATTGATGCCAGTAATCTTCAGCATCGGCAAAACCATGCAGCGGGGCGGTGTAGCGATCATCGAACTGCTTGAAGTTTTTTATGTCAGCAAAGCCTTCGGCGCTGACCAGCTGCGGAAACATACGGGCTTTCACTTCCATTTTTTCCTGCAGATCTTTGAGAAACTTCCACATGAACACCCGGTTCTGCCATTTTGCCAACTGCCAGGCACTGCCCTGCAGGTCACAGGGCACCGAAAAGGCAGCCACACTTTTCACTTCCTGCGGCAACAGATGCGCCTCACGCCCGGCGTACACCAGCGACAGATTACCGCCCATTGAGTAACCCACCAGATGGATGCGCCGGTAGCCCTGTAACAGAGCGTGCTGAACGACCCGGTGCAGATCATCGGTGGCACCACTGTGATACATACGCGGCAACAGATTCATGTCGCCACCGCAGGAACGGAAATTCCAGCCCAGTCCATCCCAGCCGCGCCGGTTGGCTTCACGCAGCGTGCCGAGTACATATGGACGGCGTGAATGGCCTTCCAGCCCATGGGAAACGATCACCAGAGTTTCTGAGCCGCAGCGGCTCCAGTCGAGATCAAGAAAATCACCATCATCCGTGGCGATACGTTCACGCTGTAAATGCTGGTCCGGGAGAGTACGTATTAACGTTGGCAGAATGCTCTGCACATAGCCGTTAGACACCAGCCAGGGCGAACGATAATCAGAGGTAATCAGGGGCATGTCAGGGTCCTGTCGCGGAAAGGTCAGATTCTACTGCCCTCACCGGATAATGTCAGAACCGCTTGCTGAGATATTCAAGAATGGCGTCAGAACTGTACAGCCATTGCTGTCCACGCTCGCCATTATCCACCCGCAGACAGGGCACCTTGGGCGCACCGCCACCATGGATCAGTTCGTTACGGTAGGCATTCACCCGCATCACGTCTTTTTCCACCACACGCAGCCCGAGCTTTTCACACTGGCGGCGGACATTGATGGAGGAAGGACAACTACGGCAGTAGTAAAGATGCATGCGCCGGGATTCGCGGTCGAGCTTACTCTGTTCTTCCCGTGAGCGGTTAACCGGTTTTACCGGGACCAAACGATCAACAACATTCAGAGCTCTGGCTTTCAGGTGTCTCGTCAGCATAAATTTGCCTGCCGTACTTCAGATACGATTGGGCGGCATTGTAGAGAAGAAGTCAGGAATATCTACCCATGTGAGGGAAAAAATAAACAGAAATTAATGCCGGGAATGTAATAATCGCTCAGAGCCTTGCCCCACTGAGATTCAGAAATACGACGCTTGCCAACAGCGCCAGGCTGACCAGCGTCAGCGCCCAGCGTGAACGCTGACAGAAGCGGCATGGCTTACGTCGGGCAGATGTTGAAGAAGGTGCAGAGTGATTAGACGTGGCTGCCACAGGCTGAACTCCGGTTATCAGGTCAGCTTTCAGTGTAGCAGCCACAGCAGATGGCCGGTTATTCAATCCATTTGTTACGGCTGAAGGACGGTACGTCTCCCCAGGATTCCCAATGCATCCACACAGCAACGGCTTTACCGACGATATTCTCTTCCGGCACAAAACCCCACACCCGGCCATCGCTGCTGTTACCGCGGTTATCCCCCATCATCAGATAATGACCGGCCGGGACATCCCACTCCCCTTCCGGACCTGCCCAGATAATGGGCTGATTGGTGAGTGAATCACGGGCCTGCATCCACTGGACGGTAGCAGTCGCCGAGTCGAGTTTTTCTTCGGCCAGGTATTTAAGCGGCCGATAAGCGGGCTCGCCACCAAGCTCCCGAGTATCAATCGTCTGACCGTTGATCGTCAGCTGATGGTTGCGGTATTCCACGTGATCTCCCGGCAGACCGATAACCCGTTTAATAAAGTAGCGCGAGTCATTCGGCGGGAAGAACACCATGACATCACCACGTTCCGGCTCACCGATAGGTATCAGGGTATTACCGAACACCGGCATGCGCAGTCCGTAATGGAACTTGCTCACCAGAATAAAGTCTCCCTTAACCAATCCCGGCTCCATGGAGCCGGACGGAATCTGAAAAGGCTCGGCAATAAAAGAACGCAATACAAAAACAATCAGCAGGACCGGAAAGAACGACTTTGACTGTTCAATAATGAAAGGCTCGCTTTCAGCCTTATGGATATCGTCAGGATGAGCATGGCGGTCAATCAGTTCGTCTGCCGCAGCCCGGCGTTTTTTCGCCAGCCAGAATTTGTCAATGGCAGCAATGGCACCAGTGCCGGCCGTCAGTACCAGTAAAATCAGGGGAAAATCGATATCCATCGCTCTACACTTAGCTTCGGCTGAAAATGAAAGTCAGGCATTCTAACCGCCGGACACAGATAACGCGAGCGGCAGCGGGCCTCTGAAGCCAACCAGCACCGGCGCAGGCCGGGTATGACAACAAAACGGAGAAATGGTTACGTGAGCCATATCACTACCCCAAAAGGCATCAAACTCGCTTATGAACGCATGGGTGACCCTGACAACCCTACCGTGATTTTGATCATGGGGCTGGGCGCACAGATGCGCATCTGGCCCGATGCCCTGTGTTATGCCCTGGTCGATAAAGGTTATCAGGTAGTGCGTTTTGACAACCGGGATGTTGGTTTGTCCAGTCAGCTGGATGATCACGGCAACCCCAGTCTGCTCGCGGCCTGGCTGTCGACCAAACTCAAGCGTAAAGCGCAGGTGCCCTACACGCTGAAAGATATGGCCCGCGATGTACTGGCCCTGATGGATGAGCTGAAGATCGACAGCGCTCATCTGGTGGGCGCTTCCATGGGGGGCATGATCGCCCAGATTCTCGCCGCCAAACATAAAAAACGGGTCCGCAGTCTGACGTCCATTATGTCATCCAATACCAGCCCGGGTCTGCCGGGCGCCAAACTGGATGTGTTACTGAAACTGGCCCGCCGGCCGACGCCCTTTAATCGTGAAGCGGCCATCCGCTATACCATGCGCATGAACCGGCTGATTGGCAGCCCGGCTTATCCCATGGATGAAATGGAACTGCGCGCACTGGCTGAAACCAGTGTCGAACGCAGCGCCAGCCCGACCGGATTTAAACGCCAGCTGGTCGCCATTACTGCCGCCGGCGACCGCAGTCATCTGCTGAAGAAAATCAAAGTGCCGACACTGGTCATTCACGGCAGCGATGATCCGCTGATTCCGGCGCGCATGGGGGAAGACACCGCCGCCGCCATCCGCAAAGCCAAGTTAAAAATTATCACTGGTATGGGCCACGATCTGCCCCCGCTGCTGGTGCCCAAGCTGGTCAAACTGTTAAGCAAACATCTGAAAAAAAGTGAAAAACGCTGGCATAAAAAGCAGCAGAAGGCTCTGGAAAAACGCCTGCAGCCGGCACCACAGACCGATGCTGATACGGCGGAGTCCGCAGAAGAACTGGCGGCCGCCAACAGCGCCAGGGTTATCCCCCTTCCCCGCCAGCAGGCCTGATCAGACCGTGCGCGCGGGATGATAACCGGCAAACTGGCGCGCCAGCTGCGCCGCGTAGTTATCCGTCATACCGGAGATAAAATCGATGGCGCGCATATAGGCTTCGTATAAGGTCCAGTGCTGCGCCGGCGCCGAACGTCCCATCAGCTCCAGTACACGCTGATTGCGGAACGTTGCCTCACCATTCAGCACCCGTTCGCGCACCGCGCTGAGAAAGGCTTCCAGCAATACGCCCAGCGTAGAGTATGAGCCAATTTCCACCGCCAGCTTGCGGCTGTCACGGAAGATCCTTTCGCGGGCCATATTTTTTGCCGCCACAACCACCTGTTTAATCACCGGCGGACAATAATCAATCAGATCACCCTGCAGTTCACCACGTAATAACGCGGCTTCGTTTTTAATAAAGGCCTGACTGACGGCATTTACCATGACTTCCATGGCCTGCCCTCGCAGCATCTGCAGACGCCGGCGCAGATTATCTGCCTGTTCCAGTTCCTCGCTGACAGCAGGCCACTGCTCTGCCAGTAACGGCTGTAACAGATCTTCGACTTCCTGATAACTCAGCAACTCCATCTCAATGCCATCTTCCAGATCAATCAGCCCATAGCAGATGTCATCCGCGGCTTCGAGCAGATACACCAGCGGATGCCGGGCCCAGAAATCCGGCTGCAGTTCAATCAGTCCCAGACGTTCGGCCACGGCGCGCAGAATGTCCCGCTCCGATTGATAACAGCCAAATTTTTTCGCCGCCCCCGAGCTGACATAATTCACCGTCCAGGGGTATTTGAGAAAAGCGCCCAGGGTGCCAAAAGTCAGGCGCATGCCACCCTGAAAACGGTGAGACTCCACCTGGGTTACCAGACGGAACCCCTGGGCGTTGCCTTCGAATGTCTGCAGATCGGCTTTTTCCAGATCACTTAAACCTTCCAGAAAGCGGGCATTTTCCGCATCCCGGAACCAGTGACGGATAGCATCCTCACCAGTGTGCCCATAGGGTGGATTACCAATATCATGAGCCAGGCACGCAGCCTGAACCAAAGCGCCGACATCACTGGCGTTCATATGATCAGGTAACGCCAGTGCCTGACCCACATGAGTTCCCAGTGAACGTCCGACACTGCCGACTTCCAGGCTGTGAGTCAGACGAGTATGAATATGGTCGTTCTCGGTCAGAGGATGCACCTGAGTTTTCCGGTCCAGACGACGGAAGGCCGAGGAAAAAATAATACGGTCATAATCTTTATGGAATGGCGTGCGCGCGGTTTCCAGATTCAGACTCCCCTGGGAGACGCCAAAACGATCAGAAGAGAGCAGCTGCTGCCAGGTCATTACACGCGTCATATTGTCAGGTCCGGAGGTATAAAGAAGTAATAAAAGAGGTACAAATAATTTACAGGGCGGCAGTATAACGGGGCCTGACACGGGTCTCCAGCCAGGTACCTCTTTCCTTCCGTATGGCGGCAGATTCCCTGATGGCGTGGCTTTGAGCCCGGCACTGACATACGCCGTCAGGAACAATAAGAACCTGATAAAGAACCTGTAGTCACACCGAATAGCCAGACCTTTTACGCCAGACTCCAATAATAACACTAACGTACCAACACAACTCAGGCCAGTCGGAAAAGCCCGATATTAAGGCCCGGGAGGCCCATTGCTGCCAGCTGAAAGCACTGCCTATGCTCAGCAGGCCGGAGAAGACCGGCGCATTCTTACCAAAAAATAACAACAACGAGGACTCTCCTATGGCACAGGACTCTACCCCTCTCAACCGGCCACCGAACTTACGGCAACGCCTGCTGCGCCCGCCACTGATGATGCTGGGCGCCATTGCAGCGTCAGGCTGTATCACCGAACTGCCGGGTGAATTCCCCCATCAGGAAGAAATCTGTACCTTCGATGCCGACCGTGAAGCTCAGCGTGCTGCCTCTGCAGCAAATTTCCCACAACCTCAGATTCAGCAATTGCTGGTGAACGGTCAGCAGCGCTGGACGGCCACAGCCGGTGGTACGCCTCTGCTGACACCGGGCGATATCGTTACCCTGCGCGGCAGCGGTCTGGGTGCCGGTACGGATATCGATTTTTCCAAAATTATGATCGGTAACACCCGTATTCTGGAAACCGACCTGATGATGTTCAAACAGGAGCTGGCCATTAACGATCAGGTGAATTTCGAGACGGACGAACAGGTCGACAGCTGGGATAAAGACATCCTCAGCTGGAACGACAGCGAAATCCGCTTCCGTGTGCCTGAACATACCAGTGGTGGCGAACTGGTCGTGCAGATACAGAAGCGCACCGGTTATAACGAATCTCTGGTTCACCCGGGCCAGCCGCACAATGTGATTGATGCACAAACCTCGCGCATTATTTCTGATGATTTCGAACACGAATGTGATGTTGTCTCCACCCTGTCAGACGTTAAAGCCACCACGCCGATCAGCGTCAGCGTGAACAACCCGGGCTTTGATGAACTGGTGGAAAAAGGCCGTCAGGTATTCTGGTCTTATGATTACAACATTGGTGTCGCCCACAGTGTGCGCAGTCTTAACTGGGATGCCATTTTTGAATACAAGGCCGACGACCCGATTGCCGGTGGTAAAGCCGATCCGGCGAAACTCTTTGGTGCGGTGCGCAGCGTACGCGGTCAAGTACCGGATGAAGCCATCGACGACGTGTATTTCGACAGCTATCCGATGGCAACGCCCATTCCTGGTTTTCTGGCCACCGGCGATGCCAAATTTAAAGGCAACACCCGGGATTCCGGTTGGGTCGGCTACCGCTACGCAGAAGCGGTTGAACCCTATAAAGGCGATGGTGAATGGATCGGTTTTAACTGTGCTTCCTGCCACGGCTACAAGGTGACTTATGAGCAGTCGCCGGGCAATACCATCACCAAAGTAATTGGTGGCCTGCCGAATCCTGAGTGGTCTATGAAATGGACGGTATTGCAGACACTGACGGATAAATTCGAAGGTATTTATACCGCAGAGGAAGGTCCGTCATGGGCGTCCGGTAAAAAAGACATCGCTAAAGATATGTTGCTTTACCATATGCCCGCCGGTGCCGGTGAGCACAATATGGTGCGCATTGTGGGTGAAGGCAGCCATACCGACAACGATTACCAGTTCTCGCCGATCGCGATTCCCAACGTCACCCATTACATGGCCATCCGCCGTTCTCTGTCGCACACCGAGTCTTACGTCGGTTTCGAAGGTTCTTATATTCATGCTGAAGAGCCGGACGGCGCCCAGGGCAATATGAGCAAAGAGTGGCTGGAATCCCTCACCGCTTATATGACAGTACTTGATCAGGATGACGACGATCTGCGCAACGTAGGCCTGTACCGCTGGCTGAATTATTACGACAAGCTCGACCATCAGACAGGTACTGCTGGCCTGAGCGAGGGCGAATTCGTCTCTGCCGGGTGGCAATCATACCCGGGGGTGGCTGACGCAGTTGCGCGCGGACAACAAACCTTTGAGCGTGACTGTGCCAGCTGCCACAGCGATGCCCTGGGTGCGCACACCAACGAGAAAATGATCCGTCTGGATGAAGTCGGCCGCTTCTTTACACCGACCATTTATCAGAAAGAAACCGAATCCATCCGTGCTACCTTCCTGCGCGATATGTACTGGACTCAGCACCGCGGTCTGCTCAGCGATGGTCACGTGCGTAACCTGGAAGATCTGGTTAACCCCGCCCGCTGTACGCCGGGCACCACGCTGTACAACAACTATTACACATTGCATGAGCCGGTACGTCCGGATGCCGGAGGCCCGGATCATGTATTACCCCACCCGGATCTGAACCGCAAAGGCGATGTGTTCCGTGTGCCTAAATCCGATTATCTGACCAGCCTGGACCGCGGCTACAAACGTAACCGCTTTATCGAACGCCACAAATACTTTGTGGAAGTGGACTGGGACCCGGATCATTACTACTGGGATTACCAGAAAATGCGCGCTGAATACGGCCCGGATGAAATGGGAACGCCCCAACCCATTGGTATGCCGGATGCACCTCACCCATGGTGTGCAGACAGCGCAGAAGAAGTCTCTGATCTGGTGCAATACGTGCTGACGCTGTAAGCCCAAAATGCGTCACACATAAAAAAGCCCGCGCTGTTTAACAGTGCGGGCTTTTTTATTTACAGGAAATCTGTTTATTCAGCAGTCGCAGTGGTCGCCTGTTCACTGACGGCTTCTGATGCTTCTTCCGCCGCGTCCGTGGCTTCGGCCGTTTGTGCGGGCTCTTCGTATTTCAGCCAGGTCTGACTGCGGCCGATCCAGGAGACTCCGATATAACCCCGTACTTCCAGTGTTTCACCGTCTTCGCCGACTTCCAGTTTGGATTTATAGATTTTGCCGGATTCCGGATCAAGAATATGACCACTTTCCCATTCACCTTCGCCTTCTTTTTCCAGTCCCCACATAAAGGTCAGGCCTTCAATCGGCTGGTTTTTAAAGTCGTCCGGGCATTCTTCGCATAATTTGCCTTTCTCTTCTTCCTGCAGAATTTCAATGACTGTGCCCTGCAGTTTCCCCTCATCATTCACTGAAATATTGACCACGCTTTTGTGGCTGCCGTCATCATCATCTACTGTAACCCATTGACCAACCGCAGGATCGGCCAGTGCCGGCACGGCTGTTATTAACAGAGAAGCGGCAAACAGTCTGAATTTCATATAACTGGTACTCCGTAAAATTTCGTATCTTGATTATCGTTATTATCGGCAACGACACTGTAAGGGATGTCGCCAGGAAAGTAACCGCCGGGCAGGCCCTGAATGGCCAAAATCATTGGCCTGCTTTGATACATTTTGAACACATGCGATCAAAACCATGCACGCTGCCGGGAATTCTGGCCTGCTTTGATCAGTATCTGAAGGATAAAAAAGTCCGACAGACGCTCTCGGATTGCCGCATTAAGCGGGCGTTTCTGCCTCCTGTTCAGTGCCTTTACTACCTTGGTCTGCCCCCCGCCGAAGGCGTAAAAAAACGCCTTAATTATTTGTTATTTAAAGAAATTTTAAGCCGTAATATGTTCATAACCCTGTGTTACTACCAAGGTCTAGCTAGGAGCTATTAAGCCGTTACTGCTAGGTTGGAGTGGCATTCAAATAAAAATTAAAAGGAGGGGTTATGGCTTTCCAGTCTGAAGACGATAAAAAAGCCTATTGGCGCAAGAACCTGAATCTGATGTTCACACTGCTCGTTGTCTGGGCGCTGGTGTCTTATGGCTTCGGCATCCTGTTACGTCCGGTGCTGGATGCGATTCCGGTAGGCGGCGTTGGTCTGGGTTTCTGGTTTGCACAACAGGGGTCCATTTATGTGTTCCTCGCGATCGTTGCAATTTACGCGAAAAAAATGCGTGCACTTGATCGCGAATTCGGCGTTGACGACGACTAATTAACAGGAGCACATGATGGATTTACAGACTTTAACTTATATCGTAGTGGGCCTGACGTTTGCCCTCTATTTCGGTATCGCCATCTGGGCCCGTGCGGGAACCACTGGTGAATATTACGCTGCCGGCCGTGGGGTTCACCCTGTTGCCAATGGTATGGCCACCGCTGCCGACTGGATGTCAGCGGCTTCCTTTATCGGCATGGCCGGTCTGATTGCCTTTAAGGGCTACGATGCTTCCATCTTCCTGATGGGCTGGACTGGTGGTTATGTACTGCTGGCTCTGTGTCTGGCACCTTACCTGCGTAAGTTCGGTAAATTTACCGTGCCTGACTTCATCGGTGACCGCTACTACTCCAGTACAGCGCGTATCGTGGCAGTGATCTGTCTGATCGTTGCTTCACTGACGTACGTAATCGGTCAGATGAAAGGGATCGGCGTGGCCTTCTCCCGCTTTATGGATGTGGACTACTCCACTGGTCTGTACACAGGCATGGGGATCGTATTCTTCTATGCCGTTCTGGGTGGTATGAAGGGTGTGACTTACACTCAGATCGCTCAGTATTGTGTACTGATCTTCGCCTACACCGTACCGGCGGTCTTTATCTCGCTGAATCTGACCGGCAACCCGATCCCTCAGCTGGGTTTCCTGTCTGATACCGGTGACGGTACGCCACTGCTGGTGAAACTGGACCAGACGCTGGTCGACCTCGGCTTCGCTGAATATACCGCGCAGAAAGGCGGTTCATTCAACATGCTGATGTACACACTGTCTCTGATGATGGGTACTGCTGGTCTGCCACACGTAATTATCCGTTTCTTCACAGTACCTAAGGTATCCGACGCCCGTACTTCAGCTGGCTGGGCGCTGCTGTTCATCGCGATTCTGTACACCACAGCACCGGCTGTAGGTTCCATGGCGCGTCTGAACCTGACCAATACCATTCAGTCTGGCCCGGTAGGCTCTGCTGAAGGTAACCTGGTCTATGCAGAACGTCCGGAGTGGTTCAAAAACTGGGAAACCACAGGTCTGCTGCAGTTTGAAGATAAAAACGGTGACGGCCGTATCCAGTACTACGATGACACCAACCCTGAGTTTGCTGCCAAGGCTGAATCCTTCGGTTGGAAAGGCAACGAAATGATCAAGGTTGACCGTGACATCATGGTATTGGCTAACCCGGAAATCGCTCAACTGCCGAACTGGGTAATTGCTCTGGTCGCCGCCGGTGGTCTTGCCGCAGCCCTGTCCACAGCAGCGGGCTTACTGCTGGCGATCTCCACCGCGATATCGCATGACCTGCTGAAACGTACCTTCATGCCGGATATCGGTGAGAAGCAGGAGCTGATGGCAGCCCGTATTGCCATGGCCGGTGCGATTCTGGTGGCAGGTTATCTGGGTATGAACCCACCAGGCTTCGCGGCTCAGGTGGTAGCACTGGCCTTCGGTCTGGCGGCATCCTCCATCTTCCCTGTGTTGATGATGGGTATCTTCAGTACCAAGGTGAATAACACAGGTGCAGTGAGCGGTATGCTGGTTGGTCTGGTGTCCACCCTGGTGTACATCTTCACCTACAAAGGCTGGTTCTTTGTTGCCGGTACCAATATGCTGCCTAACACACCGGATAACTGGTTCCTGGGTATTGCACCAGAAGCCTTCGGTGCACTGGGTGCGCTGCTGAACTTCGTCACTGCCTTTGTGGTGTCGAATATGACAGCACCGGTACCGGATGACATCCGCCATATGGTGGAAGATATCCGCTTCCCGAAAGGTGCAGGTGAAGCTCAGGATCACTGATCCACAACTCACCTGAGCAAGACAAAAAACCCGGCGCATGCCGGGTTTTTTGTTTTCTGTCCCTGTGCAGCCAGAGTGCAGACTGCGGCTGTTGGCAGGGCTGATACCTGTAACACAGGCAACTGGCACAGTGCCACTGATATGACGGAAAAAACAGGAACAGAAAAACAGGCTGAGCCATCGTCCCGCGAGTGATCAGAACCGGGTCAGTTTGATATACATCAGCGCGGTAGAAATCACATCACCCATCGCGGTATGCCGCTCAATAACGGGGACTTTCAGGTCTTTCGCCAGGCCTTCAAAGGTTAAGTCCAGATGCAGCTCAGGAACCAGTCTGCGCTTTCTGCGCACGTAAATTTCTGAGACTTCGATAAAACGGTTGGGCAGTTTAAAGTTATAAAGTTGCTTAATGTAGCGGTTAAGTACCGCTCGGTCGTACTCAATATAAAAACCACAGATGGGGCGATTACCAATAAAATCGAGGAGGTTTTCAATGGCTTCAGAAACAGCCACCCCCTGCTCCCGGTCTTCACGGCGCAGGTAGTGCACACGAACCGCGTTCGGGTCCGTCACAGCATTGGATTTTACCGTGATATCAATGGCGCCGGACAACATAATTTCGCGGCCTTTGACCCGCACAGCAGCGACGCTCAACAGCTCACCTTTGCGTTTATCAAAGACACTGGTTTCACAATCGAGAACAACTACTTCATCACCGTCATAAGGGTCCGCCAGATGCTGCCAGCGGCCCTGTGGCGGCATCTGCCCGGATAGCTTTTTCCACAAAGCATGCTTCCACATCAGAAGCTCTCCAGATGATAATGATTGATCAGAAACTGTTTAAACTTTTTCACCCGGTGCAGCGCATGACGCAGCAGGCTGCGATCAACACTGCGCAAAGAATTCAGTTTCAGCTGCTGACTCAGCCCCGGATTATCGCTGTGGCTTTGCAGCTGCTGCCGCAGACGGATGCGCAGAAAAAGCAGTAATGCATCCTTTAAGCCCTGGGCGATTTCTTCATCCAGTACGTGACGTCCCTGCAGAATTTCCAGTCGTGCCAGGGTATTGCACTCATTAATGCCGTATTCAAATGATAACGCCCGGACACCATGAACCAGCGGAAAAATCCCCCCTTTTTTAATATCGATACTGCCGTGATCTTCACGGATTTTACCAAGGAATGTCAGAGGGGTTTCAAACTGCAGGGCCGGGCGGGCAAACCATGCCGAGGTAATACTGGAACGCAGCGACTCCTTTTGCCAGCTGGCTTTTACCGGTTTAAACAGTTCCGGGTTACCACAGACGGGTTCGGCATCCATGAAAATCGCCATATTCATCATAGGTTCAGGCTCTGCTGAGCTGAGCCAGCGGTTAACACGGTTTTGCCAGCCTTCGCCGGTGTCTATCCAGCTGTCGCTGATAAACATCACGCCCCCCGGACAGGGCGGATAGCCAAAATCAAGAAAGGCTTCATGCAGACGCTGTAACAATGGCAGAACCGCTTCCCGGTCATGTTCGTTTTCGAGAATGACGGCGTTATCCTGATCGGTTTTCAGTATCTGCTCGCCCCGCCCTTCACTGCCCAATACCAGAATGCAGATACTGTTACGCAGACGCTCGGGGAAAATAAGATCGTATGCCCGTTGCATCAGACGGCGGTTGAGTGTGGTGATCAGCTCCATAATGGCCACCACCTTCACGCCCTGGGTAAACAGATTATTAATCAGGGTTTCCAAACGCCTGGCAGCCACGACAAGCTCTTTCATGGTTTTTGCCTGTTCAATACGCATGGCAATCACATGGGAATGGGTGGAAAACAGGCTGAGCATATCCATCAACTCAAGCATGCCGATAATATCGCCGTCCTGACGGACCACCACCCGTTCAATACCGTGCTGGGTCATTTTAAGCAGGGCGTTAAACAGAAAATCGCCGTAGGTCACATCAATCAGATTGTAGTTAGCAATATCGGCGACTTTGGTCTGCTTGGTCATGTCGCCCAGTAATGTGGCTCTCAGCAAGTCGGTTCCGGTGACAATACCCACTTTTTTTGCCGTGCGGACCAGAATGGCGTCGTGTTTCTGTTCTCTCATCAGCGCCGCAACACGGGCAAGGCTGGTCTGGCCGGTAACGTATACCGGCGAACGGATGGTATCTTCATCAATGCGCGACAGAATAAATTCAGACACACCGGTTTCACGCTGATCCACCAGCTGTTCCTGGGTCCCCAGGTCGGTTTTAAAATAGATGGAAAAATCATTCGATTCTTCCAGCAACTGGACAAAGTCTTTGGCCTTAAGCAGATAACAGAGCGTCTCTTCCATGGCCGTGTATCTGTGTTTGCAGGCGGTTTCCAGTACCGCCCGCACATCAAATACATCTTCATTACCGTACTGGGAGAAAATCGTCCCTTCAGAATCCGTTTCTTCCACGATGCCTTTGTAGACGATATAGATACCGGGGGCCGGATCACCTTCATCCAGAATCACCGCTCCCTGGGGAAAAAAAACCAGATCCAGGCGGCTGGTGAGCCATTCCAGCTGCTCATCAGAAAGAAAACTGAAGGGTGGCTGATTCAGGTTTATCTGTATTGTCATCGTTATTCTCCCTGATCCGGTATCCGGCCTGCATGTGCCCCAGATTTCAGTTTACAAACCCCGGCCAACAGACTCAGCAAGACCATAGTCGGTGGTGAACCATTACCCGGCTGCTGTTGTTACAGCGTGCAAACAGGCAGCGCAACAGGCGCCCACAGGCATGAGTTCTTGCGCCGCCCCGACTTCAACTTTAGTCTAATACAACCCCTGCCCCGCGCAGGCAGCGGACGGTGTCCGTGATAAGCTGTGGCCTGCTTGGCAGCCCACAATAATGACAAGGAACTTTATGATCCCCAGCTGGCAGCTCGTCTCTATTTCCGTGTTATACATTGGTACGCTTTTCTGGATCGCCTGGTATGGGGACCGGCGTGCACAATGCGGCAAACCCATCCACAACACAGGTCTGATATACAGTCTGTCGCTGGCGGTTTACTGCACCTCCTGGACATTTTATGGCGCTGTGGGTCAGGCCGATACCAGCGGCTGGCTGTTCCTGAGTATTTATGTCGGGCCGATTCTGTTTCTGCTTTTTTTCTGGCGCATGCTGGGCAAAATTATCCGCATTGCCAAAGAAAAACGCCTGACTTCCATCGCCGATTTTATCGCCACCCGTTACGGCCGTGATCATTCGCTGGCGATTCTGGTCACGCTGGTGGCCGTACTGGGCGTGGTTCCTTATATCGCCCTGCAACTGAAAGCCATTGCCACCACGTTTGAGCTGGTCACCCAGCCGCTGGGGGTCACCACCAATGGGGCACTGCCTTTCTGGCAGGATACGGCTTTCCATATCAGCTGGGCCATGGCGCTGTTCGTCATTATTTTCGGCACGCGGGACATTGATGCCAGCGAACAGCATCCCGGAATGATTCTCGCCGTGGCGTTTGAATCCATGGTGAAACTGCTGGCAATGATCGCCATTGGCGGCTGGGTTATGACCAGCCTGTTCGATTCGCCACTGGATGTATTCACCCTGTCGATGGAAAGTTTTCCCCAGCACGCTCTGTTCAGCAGTGATGTTATTTCCCTGGCCTTTATTCTGCAGACCCTGCTGGCCGGTTTCGCCATTCTGTGCCTGCCACGCCAGTTTCAGGTTGCCGTGATCGAAAATGAATCACCGCGCCATATTCATACCGCGCGCTGGACCTTTCCGGTGTACCTGATTCTGATGCTGCTGTTTGTCGTGCCGATTGCCCTCACGGGCCATATGTTTATGCGCGAACTGGGGTTTGCCCCGGACACTTATGTACTCAGTCTGCCGGTTTCACTCGGTCAGGAGACCCTGGCTGTTATCGCCTTTATCGGCGGTGGCAGTGCCGCCACGGGGATGATTATTGTCGCCACCATTGCGGTCAGCACCATGGTATCGAATGAGCTGATTCTGCCGGCGTTTTTCCGCAACACGCAGCAGCAGGCGGACATCCAGCAATCCTCCAGCGTCAGGACCCTGGTACTGACCGTACGGCGGATGGTGATTCTGGCCATGCTGCTGGGGTCGTATCTGTTTTATCGCCTGGTGGGCGAGTTTGAATCCCTGGCGGCCATTGGCCTGCTATCGTTTGCCGCCGTCGCCCAGTTTGCCCCGCCGTTAATTGGCGGACTGATCTGGCAGGGCGGCAACCGCCAGGGCGCGGTCACCGGGCTGGTCAGCGGTACCGGCATCTGGGTTTACACCCTGCTGTGGCCGGTATTGGCTCAGGGGCTTGAAAGCAGCAGCTCAACGACCCGCATGCTGGGCATGAATCTGGACGATTTCAGTTTTGGCGTCATCCTGTCACTGGTGGTCAATATTTCCTGTTATGTGTTCTTCTCTATGGTGACCAATGCCTCAGTACGTGAACGCATGCTGGCCTCGGATTTCACCAGTACCAAAGCGCAGGTTTCCGGAAAACCGGTAGCCCCTAACTTTTCCTGCAAAGTAGACGATGTCCGGGTGGTACTGGAACGTATTCTGGGGTTCAAAAAAGCCGAACTGTTTTTCTCTGATTATCAGGCCAGACACGGTATTCAGTACGATCATGCGATCGCCACCAATGATCTGCTGCATGAGGCAGAGAAGCTGCTGGCGTCGGTTGTCGGCTCCTCATCTGCGCGGGTTATTTTCTCCACCCTGCTGGGTGGTGAACAGATTCAGATCCGCGACCTGGCCTTCCTCGCCAGTGAAGCCAGTCAGGCGTTCGCGATGAGCCGGGAACAACTGCAGGCAGCGCTGGAAAATCTGCAGCAGGGCGTCAGCGTGGTGGACCGTAATCTGAATCTGGTCGCCTGGAATCACCGCTATCTGGAAATATTTCACTACCCGCCGGGGTTAATCCAGGTAGGTAAACCCATCGCCGAAGTCATCGAGTTTAATGCCCGGCGCGGTTTCTGCGGCAGCGGTTCCATTGAAGAACAGGTGGCCCGGCGTATGAACTTCCTGCGGGCCGGTTCCGCCCACCAGTTTGAGCGTCTGTTACCCAACGGCGTGGTTATTTACATGCAGGGTCACCCAATGCCGGACGGTGGTTTTGTGACCAGTTTTACCGACATTACCGTGCACAGAAAAGCGGAGCAGGCGCTGAAAGAAGCCAACATCAACCTGGAGCAGCGGGTAGAAAAAAGCACCCGTGAACTGGATGATCTGACATCGCGGCTGATTGAAGCCAACACCAGTAAAACCCGCTTTCTGGCGGCCGCCGGCCACGATTTAATGCAACCCTTAAATGCGGCTAAATTATTTGCCTCCACCTTAGCTCAGCAGAATCTGAGCACTGATCAGCAAGGTCTGCTCGAACACCTGGAAGGCTCTCTGCAATCGGCGGAAGACGTGCTGTCAGTGCTGGTGGAAATATCCAAACTGGATGCCGGCGCCATGGAACCCAGTGTGCGTGCTATTAATCTGGCTGCGGTACTGAAACCGTTACGCGACGAATTCACTGCATTAGCGGCCGCGAAAGGCCTGCAACTGAGATTCCGCGGCAGCGACGCCTGGGTTATCAGTGATGCCCACTGGCTGCGCCGGATTATTCAGAACCTGCTGTCCAACGCCGTGCGTTATACCCGTCAGGGCGGTGTCCTGCTCGGCTGTCGCAAACGTGGTGACCATCTGGTCGTGGAAGTGTGGGATACCGGGCCAGGCATCCCGAAATCCAAACTGAATGAAATATTCGGCGAATTCAAACGTCTGAATCAGGAAAATCAGGATTCCAAGGGGCTGGGGCTGGGGCTGGCCATTGTGGACCGCATGGCCAAACGCATGAATCACACCATCGAAGTGGACTCCTGGGTGGGTAACGGAACCCGTTTCCGCGTCACCTTACCGCTGACCGAGGCGGTAAAACCGGCTGTTGATACCCGTCAGGAATCCACCAGCCGGGTGACCGGCAGTTTTGAGGGCCTGCCTACTTTCTGCATTGATAATGATCCGGAAGTACTGGCCGGAATGAATGCGTTACTGAGCAGCTGGAAATGCAATGTCTACAGCTGCAGTAACCTGGAAGAAAGCGCCGAGATTCCTTTTAAACCGGCCATTATGCTGGCGGATTACCAGCTGGATAACGATGAGACCGGCCTGCAGGCAATGATCAGACTGCGTAAACACTTTGGTGAAGACATTCCGGGGGTTCTGATCACTGCCGATCCGCGGGCCGAAGTGGAAGAGGAAGCCCGTAACCTCGGCTTCTGGTTCCTGCGCAAACCGGTGAAACCGGCGGCATTAAGGGCGCTGATACGGCGGCTGATCCGCTGAGTCTGGCTGCTAAATGCTGCGCACTCCGTTAACCGCCGGAAACCCGTTTCAATAGCCAGAGCAATAAAAAAACCGGTCACATGACCGGTTTTTTTATTGCGCTTCAGCCGTGTGATACAGGATGTCAGACGCTGCCCTGTCCTGCCACCGCCGTGTCCGGCTTTTCGATATCCAGACTCTGCACCGCAATCACGGCCTGTGTACGGGTACGTACACCGAGTTTGCGGAAGATCGCCGTCACGTGGGCCTTGATGGTTGCTTCACTGACATCCAGATCGTAGGCGATCTGTTTATTGAGCATGCCTTCAGACATCATCGTGAGGACGCGGAACTGCTGAGGCGTCAGACTGGCCAGACGTTCAGCCAGATCAAGCGCATTCTGATTCGGCTGATGCTGATGACGACGGGCGGCTTCCGGCAAATAAATATCACCCTGCAGTACCTGCTCAATGGCTTTGGCGATATCTTCCAGCGGAGCGGATTTGGCGATATAACCGGATGCCTCATGATCAACAGCCTGACACATAATCGCCGGATCTTCACAGGCCGACACGACAATCACCGGAATTTCCGGATAATGCGAACGCAGAAATACCAGACCGGAATAGCCGTGTGCCCCCGGCATCTGTAAATCCAGCAGGACCAGATCGGCATCTTTATGCTGTTCCACTACCTGCTGCAGCTCAGGCAGAGATTCTGCCTGCTCAATGGTCACATCCGGTACCAGCTGTTTCACTGCCTGCTGCATCGCAGTTCGGAACAACGGGTGATCATCGGCAATGATGATTTTTTGTGCTAATTGCATAGTCTCCTCCACGGAGCTTGCTACTGTGTGGGGTAGCTTACTTATTTTTATAAAGTCTGGGCATATTTTAAAACAAAAAACTGCCCTGGGGTGGTGCCCCAGAGCAGTTTTTCATTCACAGCAACAATGAATCGCCGATCAGCGGTTAAGACGCTGGTCAATCAACGACTCAACCACGGATGGGTCCGCCAGGGTAGAAATATCCCCCAGCGCTTCATGCTCGTTGGCGGCAATCTTACGCAGAATACGGCGCATGATTTTACCGGAGCGGGTTTTTGGCAGCCCTGGTGTGATCTGGATCAGATCCGGAGTTGCCACAGGACCGATATCACCACGTACCCAGTTGCGCAGCTCTTTCGCCAGCTCTTCACTGGCTTCTTCACCGGCATTCAGCGTGACATAGACGTAGATGCCCTGCCCTTTGATGTCGTGTGGATAACCCACTACCGCCGCCTCAGCCACTTTCGGATGCGCCACCAGCGAGCTTTCAACTTCCGCGGTGCCCATACGGTGGCCGGAAACGTTGATCACGTCATCGACACGTCCGGTAATCCAGTAATAACCGTCTTCATCACGGCGTGCACCATCCCCGGTAAAGTACATACCACGGAATGTGCTGAAGTAAGTCTGCACAAAGCGGTCATGATCGCCGTACACGGTACGGGCCTGGCCAGGCCAGCTGTCGACCATCACCAGGTTACCTTCGGTGGCACCTTCCTGCAGCATACCGGAGTTATCCACCAGAGCCGGCTGCACACCGAAGAACGGACGGGTTGCCGACCCCGGTTTCATATCCGTTGCCCCCGGCAGCGGCGTGATCATGATGCCACCGGTTTCTGTCTGCCACCAGGTATCCACAATCGGGCAGTTTTCTTCACCGATCACATCGTAGTACCACTGCCAGGCCTCCGGGTTAATCGGCTCACCTACCGAGCCCAGCAGACGCAGAGACTCACGATGTGTGCCTTCCACAGCCTTACGACCCTCGGCCATCAGCGAGCGGATAGCGGTTGGCGCGGTATACAGAATATTGACGTTATGCTTATCCACAATCTGAGAGAAGCGGTTGATATCGGGATAATTCGGTACCCCTTCACACATCAGCGTGATACCACCATTGGCCAGCGGGCCATACAGCAGATAGGTGTGGCCGGTAATCCAGCCGACATCTGCAGTACACCAGTACACATCACCATCGTGGTAATCAAACACGTACTGATGAGTGATGGATGCCCAAACCATGTAGCCGCCCGTGGTGTGAACCACCCCTTTGGGCTTACCGGTGGAACCTGAGGTATAGAGTATGAACAGCGGGTCTTCTGCGTTCATTTCTTCCGCCGGGCAATGCGGGGAAGAGATTTCCAGCAGCTCGTGATACCAGACATCACGGGCGTTGTGCCACGGAACATCAGAACCGGTGCGCTTAACCACAATGACTTTTTCCAGTGAACGGATGCTTGGATGTGTCAGGGCTTCGTCCACGTTCGCTTTCAGTGGTACCTGTTTACCACCCCGTACGCCTTCGTCAGACGTAATAACGATCTTGGCATTACTGTCTTCGATACGGCCGGCCAGGGCATCCGGAGAGAAACCACCGAATACAACCGAGTGAATGGCCCCGATACGGGTACAGGCCAGCATGGCCACTGCAGCTTCCGGAATCATCGGCATGTAAATACAGACCACATCACCCTTGCGTACGCCCTGACCACGCAGCGCGTTGGCAAAGCGTGACACTTCTTCGTGCAGCTCTTTGTACGTAATGGTACGGTCCTGATCCGGCTCATCACCTTCCCAGATTATCGCGGCCTGATCACCACGGGTTTCCAGATGGCGGTCAAGACAGTTAGCAGAGGCGTTCAGAGTACCGTCTTCGAACCACTTGATGGCGACATTATGGTCATCGAACGACACGTTACGTACTTTGGTGAAAGGTTTAATCCAGTCGATACGTTGTTCGGCCTGTTCACGCCAGAACCCTTCCGGATTGATGACGGACTGCTGATACATCTGCAGATATTTTTCGTTATTAATCCAGGCGGAATCAGCAAATTCCTGCTTTACCGGATACACCTTCTGTTCGCTCATAGCGTTCTCCCGAATGATTATTTTTAGATCGCGAATGCTTCTGCGCACTATATAAATGTCCTGTGAATCATATTGGTCACTGATGGCCTTTGCCAAAATTAGACAATGGTCTATCAGTTCTCAGTCCCACAGGTATCTGAACGAGCCAATCCGCTTGCAGCCTGTGAAGACGGTACACAGTCTCAGGCCGCTGACAACGCGCGCTGGCAGAGTGTTATTTACCTATCACCCAATAAAATTCGCGACATTTCCAAGCCTATGAAAAATAAGCAATATTTTTAATTATCCGCCTGATGCCCGATGTATTTTCAGGTCAGAGGCCTGCTTTTAATGATTTATGCCTCTCCTGAATAAGCCCTGTATCGTCAATTTAAATCACAGCCATTGGCAGCAACAGACCTCTGTATTAGTACCTACAAACAAACTTAAGTAATTATGCTTAATACGTCTGTCTTTCGACCTTTGGCTAATTTCTCTGCACAGAAACCGTGCACCATAGTGAGCAGGCACAACTACGATAAAAAAAAGGAGAGTGACATGCGCAAAACCCCTTTAATCCTGCTGACCGCAGCCCTGCCGATGGCAGTTCAGGCAGCAAACACTGAATTCAGTTACGGTGGTTATATTAAACTCGACGCCATGATGAGTACTTACTCAGACGGTGATCTTGGTGCAGCCAGCCTGGGACGGGATTTTTACGTGCCATCCACCATTCCGACCAGCGGTGGTGCCGGTGAAGAAACCAGCAGCTTTGATATGACCGCTAAATCTTCCCGTTTTAATCTGAAATCAGTAACGACTCTGGATAATGGCGAAACACTGACCAGTTACGTGGAAATGGACTTTCTGGGCTCAGCTCAGGGTAATGAAGTCGTTTCCAATTCATACAGTCCGCGTCTGCGCCATGCGTTTTTCAAATACGGTGATCTGACTTTTGGTCAGACCTGGTCCACATTTATGAATACCGGTGCACTGGCTGAAACTGTCGATTTCCTCGGCGTCAGTGACGGGACTGTATTTAACCGCCAGGCACAGATCCGGTATACCATGGGTGACTTCCAGTTCGCTCTGGAAAACCCGGAAACAACCGTGGCTGGCGCTGGTGCTTCCGATGACGGTGGCATTCCTGATATCGTCGCTCGCTACAACATGAAAGCTGGTGATCATGCCTTCACCGTCGCCGCCATCGGGCGTCAGTTCGCACTGCAGGACGGTGCCGGTGTTGATGAAACGGCCACAGGCTTTGGCGTCAACGTATCCGGTAAAGTCATGGTTGGTGCAGATGACCTGAAATTCAGCTACACCACAGGTAACGTCGCCCGCTACGTGGGTCTTGGCCAGGTCAGTGACGTGATCGTTAATGGTGATGGAGAACTGGAAGCGACTACCGTCGATGCAGCATTTGTGGCATTCCGTCATCACTGGAACTCCCAACTGCGTTCAACAATCGCCTACTCCATGTTCGATGCCGACCTGGAAGATGATACTGAGCAGTCTTCCTCCAGCACCCGTATCAACCTGATGTACTCACCAGAGAAGTCAGTGACTTATGGTGTGGAATACAGCATGGCAACGATCGAAAAAACCGACGAATCTGAAGGGGATCTGGATCGTCTGCAATTCACTGCCAAATACAGCTTCTGATAGATCGAAAGCGTCAAAAAACCGGCTCCGGCCGGTTTTTTTATGCCCCGAATCTGCCTGTCAGATCTCCGTCGTACGACTCCTGCCAATTTCATCGCCATTCCACACAGACAAACCACTGAGACACCTTCTGTCATAGATAATAAATGTTTCTGACTGAAACAGAAGGTAAAGCCAAACAGACCTGACTTTCCTGTCGGGTGCCACAATCCGTCAATAATATAATTATCAGAAAGCACATTTTTACAAAAAGAAACAAAATTAACAGGAACACACGAATATGACGTTTTTTGTCACTTTCACCCCACCGCCGACAGAACCTTAGTACCAAACAACCGATAAACGTCCCGAAGGCCGCCTATTTTCCATATTTATCGAAAGTGTTTCTTATTAGTAAGAAATTAAGCAAGAAAAACAGACGGTTAGAGCGACAAGTTTTGTCACCATAAGCAGTTGCCGACAAATTGACTGCACTGCCCGCCAGCCCTAATATCCGCGCCATGCGCACAATTCATAAGTACTTTTGTATGAAAGTACTGACACTCCCTACCCCTGACCGGTCTTTGACGCCGGTTCGTGCTGATCAGCACCGTGGCCCCCGCTTATCTGCAGGGCAATATCGCCTGCCCGCCACAAATATCGAAAATTTCGCCCTTTCTGAAGCAAATTTTGCTGATACACACGCCCGGTACGGATGTACCAGTGCCTGTATGAAGAATACCCACAGGTCGTCTGCCTCTGGCGCAGAATGCCTGAATCACCAGAGAGACCCAGCCCCAAGGCAGAGTCTCTGTTCGTTTTTACCTTCCCTACGGTCCCTGAAGGAGATTCCGATGAAGACCATTCAATCCACAGCGCTGCTGATCGCAGGTTTGCTGACGTCGGCCGGAAGCTGGGCAGCAGCAACGCCAGCCGGCACCGACATCGAAAACACCGCCACCGCAACCTATTACGCGGCGGGCGATTCGACCAACGCGTTAACAGCTCAAAGCACCTTCACTTTCAAGGTTCAGGAACTGATTGATGTCACCATCAGCAGTGACGCCACCGAAAGCACCGTCACTTCCGGTGAAACCGGTGTCGTTGTCAGCTACGTCATCACCAACACAGGTAACGGTTCTGAAGACTTCACCATTACCGATGTGAACGGCACCGGAGATGACTTCGATCTCGAAGGTATTTCTCTTTATTACGAAGACAATAATGCCGGTTTTGATGGTACGGAAAGTACAGTTGCAGCCGACGGTGTCATTAACCTCGATGCCGGTGAAAGCGTCACGATTCTGGCTGTGGTGAATGTGCCGGCAACAGCGGGTGACGGACAGTCAGCAGAGACGACCCTGACCGCCGTATCCAACACCAGCGGAGCCTCTGCCGCGGCTGAAGGTGATGTACTTGACGGTGTTGGTGACGACGGTGTCGATGCTGTGATTGCCTCAGCCGGCGCCAACTACCAGGCAGATCATACCTACACAGTCGAAAACACCACGCTGGTAAGAGTTGCCAAGAACATCATCGGTTATGAAGACCAGTTCGGTGGGGACAGCCGCATTCCCGGCGCCACAGTGACCTATCAGATTCTGGTGTCAGTCTACGACGATGTGACCGATCTGGTTATTACCGACCCCCTGCCGGAAGACGTTACCTACGAAGAAGGCACGCTTTACTACGAAGCCGCTGACAATTCAGGCAACGACATCAGTTCTTCCGGCACCCTGCTGTCCGACGATTCTGATACCGATATCGGTAAATTTGAGCAAAGCGCGGACGAAAATGGCCGTGTCACTGTGGACCTGGGCGACGTGGATTACGACAGCACCACGCTGTTTTACACCATTCAGTTCCAGGCAACTATTAACTGATAAAAAGGAGGCCGTATGCGCACTCTTCTTCTGGCATTAATGCTGTTGCCATCCTTCGTTATGGCAGAGGTCACGCTAAAGACCGAAGCATTCAAAATTGTGGCTGTTCAGCAGTCCGACGGCACTGCCATTGAGGAGTGGCAGGCGGCCGACAAAATTGTTCCTGGTGACAAAGTTGGCTTCCGTATTTCTTACGCCAATCAGGGTGAAGAAGCAGCGGAAGGTATCGTAATCAATAACCCGGTTCCGGCCGACGCTGAATACGTAGCCAACACTGCCACCGGCCGCAATACCCGCATCACTTATTCCGTTGACGGTGGCGAAACCTTTGCCACTGCCAGCGCGTTAACAGTGACTGAAAACGGCGCAAGTCGCCCAGCAAAAGCCGGGGACTACACCAATATCCGCTGGACGCTGAATACCCCTGTTGAGGCAGGCGACAGCGGAAAAGTGGAATACAAAGTTCGTATTAAATAATCAGGAGAGATCGTATGAAAATCATACAAAAAGCGATTTTACCTGCTGTTATGTTATCAGCCGGCCTCTTTGCTTCAGGGGCTCAAGCCAGTACAACAGCCGGTACAACTATTACTAATGAAGCCACGCTCAGCTATGACGTGAATGGCGCTTCAGGTTCGACCACTGCGACAGCAGATGTTGTCATTGACGTAAAAATCGACTTCAGTGCCATAAGCACCAGCACGGCTGTTAATGATTCTGACGTTTATACCTACGATAGTAATTCATACTATATGGTTGGCCAATTTTCATTGTCCAATACAGGTAACGCCCAGACCGACTTCTCGCTGACACTGGCAAACCTTGACGGAGATTTCACCTCTCAAAACTACAGTGATTCAGACACAATCGATGCAACACTCACTGACTATGTGATTGTTCCCAGTGCGAGTTTGAGCGGTACAACCATTACGACTACTGCACCTGCTGCATTAGCCAGTGGCAGTGAACTCAGCCTTGAGCAAGATATGACTGAAGGCAATACAGTTTATGTGTTGATTCCGACGGCCAATATAACAGCTACCGATGCAGCTGTTCTGGGTGTCAGCCTGACCATGTCAGCAACCGATACCGATACCGATGGCGATCGGGATACCGACGACGTGACTATCTCTGAAACCACAGCAGCTAATACCGATGCTGTCGAGTTTGTTATTGCCGACAGCGGCCGTGACAATTCAGAAATTGCCTATGACGCTATGGAACTGTCTGCAGCATCTTTCCCTGAAGATACTGACGGTAATGGTGATGCAACAGAAGATGGCTTTATTAAAACAGCAACTGTGATTTACGATCCGATTAACGGTGCACTCGATACAGCCAACGGAGTTTTCCCAAAAGCCATTCCGGGAGCAGTTATTGAATACACCATCACTGTAACAAACCTGGGTTCAGGCAGTGCCAACAATCTGGTGGTCACAGATCCGATTCCAGACGATACAGCGTATTGCACAGACACTTCTATTGGTTGCAGCGTTGCTAAAGCTACCGCGCCTGACTTTTATTCAGCACTGGATACAAGTGTTTATACCGATGTGGGTACAGATTTACCCGTCTACACACCGGTTTATGATTCCACCAACGACGACGTGACTGTTACTTACGGTACCGACTTCTATTCAGGCTATCAAAGCATTATCACCTTCTACGTGACTGTGCAGTAAGCCATGATGATATCTGTCCGCCAGTTAACAGCAGCAATCCGGCACGGGCTTTTTGCCCGGGCCGGTGCGTGCCTGTTGCTGGCGGGCATGATATTCAATGCGCAGGCCGTTACGCCTGCCAACACCACCATTACCAACCGGGCTTATGCCACCTTCAGCGTTGACAGCCAGTCTTATGTTGTCAGCAACGCTGCCAGTTTTGTTTCGCAGGAAGTAAACCCTGCATCGGTCGCGCCAACCGCGTCTGAACTCAGCGTACGGCACCTGTCCGGCAACGATGCCTCCGGACTGCCGGTACCTGCTACCGAATGCTCCGACGGCTCTGGAAATTACTCGGTTATTTCCTCTGTCGATGGTGTCTCCGGTACCTCATATTCTCTGCCAGGAACCTTTGCTTATTCCCAGGCAGAATACGGATTTAAAATCGGCGAGCCGTTACTGATTACAGTGGCGGACGGCGATAAAAACCTTTATAACAACATTGCTGAGACCATTATTGTCACTCTGACAACCAGCAATGGCACCGACACGGAACAGCTGCGTCTCACTGAGACCGGCGTGAATACCGGTGTTTTCGCCGGTGCGATCAATACCATCCAAAACCTGGGCGGTATTAACAATAATGATTGCGCCCTGGCGCTTACCCAGGCAGAAACTGTCACCGCCAGTTACACCGACAGTTACGACACCACAGATACCAGTTTTGCCGAAGCGGCATTCGATCCATACAGCCGCATTTTTGATGCTGAAACCGGCAACCCGATTAACGGTGTCCAGGTTACCATTATTGACGCCAGCACAGGGGACCCGGCTACCGTATTTGACGACGATGGCGTCACACCATACCCATCCACCGTGACGACTGGGCCGGCTTCTGCAGCCTCTGGTTTTTCAGCAATGGCCGTTGATGATGGAGAATTTCCGGACGGCAGTTTCCGCTTTCCGTTTATTCCGGCCGGTGATTACCGTCTGGAATTCAGCGCGCCGTCCAATTACCGTATTCCATCCACCGCGACGGATGAAGAAATTGAAACCCTGGGCAATTTCACAATTAATGCCATTTCCCGGGGTCAGGATTTCAACCTGAACGACCATGTTTTATTAGCCGATATTCCGGCCGATAATCTCGACAGTGGTGTACTGCTGAGTAAAACCGCCAGTAAAACCGAAGCCGGTATCGGCGATTTTATTCAGTTCACTATCACCCTTGCCAATGCCGATGTTGAAATCAGTGATGGCAGTGTCATCGACCGCTTGCCGGCAGGTCTGCGCTACCGTTCCGGATCAGCACACTATAATCAGGAAAAAGTCAGCGACCCTGTCATTGCCGGTAATGGCCGCGAACTGCGTTTCGCATTGCCGGAAATTGCCGCCGACGGCAGCCTGACCATTACCTATGTGACTCAGGTGACGGCACTGGCCAAAGACCGTCTCGTTAACCAGGCCTGGTTGGACGATGATGTTGTCAGCAGTAATACAGCGTCTGCCAGCGTCAATGTGACGGATGAATTCTTCAAAGACACCGCCCGTCTGTTCGGCCGTGTGTATCTGGATGACTGTAACGGCAATCTGGATGCCGAAGCCGTGCCGAATATCCGCCTGCTGATGGAAGACGGCACCTCAGTTGTTACTGATGAAAACGGTGAATGGCACATCGAAAACGTGCGTCCGGGCACGCACGTTGTGCAACTGGACAGCGCCAGCATCCCCCCTTATATGGAAGTGATGACCTGTGATCAGCGCGGCTTCCATGCCGGCCGCTCATTCAGTCAGTTCGTGGATGTTCAGGGCGGCAGTTTCTGGCGGGTTGATTTTGCTCTGAAAATGAAAAAGCCGGAAACCGGTGAAGTCAGTCAGCGCATTACCCACGAGTTGATTCCGCTGCAGGCACAGGACGATGGTTCACGGCCTTACAACTCGCCAGTCAATGAAAAGCTGCACTATACGGTTTACCTGCAGGGTGAAGGTGTTGAAATCACCAGCCTGATGGAAATGGTCGCCCTGCCGGAAGGCGTCGTCTATGAACCCGGCAGCACCCTGCTGGATGGTGAGCCATGGCAGGATCCGCGCGTTTCTTACGGAACTCTGATTTATAAACTCGGTGATCGCCCGGCCAAATGGGAACACAAACTGAGCTTTACCGCTGTGATCAGCGATAAGGCAAAGGGTGGCAAACTGAAAGCAAAAGCCATTACCCGTTTTAAAGATAATAAGGGCAACAAGAGTTATCAGATCAAGCCGGTGGATACCACCGCTGTTCTGCAGTTGCCGCCGGAAGATGGCAGCGTCAAACCCATTACGCCACCTAAGTTTTCCAATTTCTCCGATCTGTTAACGGAAGAAGATAAATTCAACCTGAAGCACGTGGTGGAACGTCTGCGCGGACTGCGTAACCTGAAGGTTGAAGTGGTTGGCCACACAGACAGTACGCCAATCGCCGCCCGTAACCGTCATATTTTTGCAGATAACCAGGCCTTGTCTGAAGCCCGTGCGGCATCCGTGGCGAAATACATTGCTGAACAGCTGAATATTAATCCGGCACAGATTCTGTCTTCAGGTAAAGGTGCCAGTGAACCTGTGGCAAGTAACAGCAGCGCACTGGGGCGCGCCAAAAACCGTCGCGTGGAAGTGAATGTATTGAACGGGGATCCGGATATCCGTCTGGCTTCTCTCAGCAGCGATGTTAAGAGCACACATATTGAAGCGTCGCTGGAAAATTTCCTCGCCGACCTGCCGGCCACCGCTGCCGGAAGTCTGGAAGAGTACAATGCTCCACAAATGCCGGACTTCGATGAAAAATGGTTTAACACGGCATCGGATTACGCTCAGTGGCTGTGGCCTCCGGTGGATCGCAGCCCTGCGATTGCCAGCACCAAAATCGCTATCTCACACGCCAAAGATGAACGTATTAAGTTATTGCTGAACGATAAACCGGTCAGTGCTGTGAATTACGACGGCGAAGAGAAAAGTTCAGCGCGCAACCTGTCGGTTTCCAAATGGCGCGGCGTCGACCTGCAGCCAGGTGCAAACCGTTTCACCGTCTTTGTCATCAACAAAGATGGTGATATTACCAGCCAGTTTGAACGTAACGTGCAGTTCGCTCAGGTGCCCGCCAAAGCGGAACTGGTTGAAGAGCAGACGAAAGCCATCGCGGACGGTATTAATCCACCGGTCATTGCCGTGCGTCTGACCGATAAAGAAGGCTTCCCCATCCGTTATGGTGTCAGCGGTGAAATGTCGGTTGAAGCTCCTTATGAACTGTACGACGTTAACGCGCAGATTGAAGGTAATCCGCTGGGCTCAACCCAGGATATTAAATATTACGTTGGTAACGACGGTATTGCTCTGATCCGTCTGAAACCAACCACCAAAGCCGGTGAAGTCAAAATCCGCTTTAAACACGCCAACGATCAGGAAGACGTGGTTAAAGCCTGGCTGAAACCCAAAGACCGTGACTGGGTTCTGGTCGGTCTGGGTGATTACACGGTGGGTTATAACTCCGCCTCTGGCGATAACAGCAGCCGCAATGCCGCTGAGGTGGATGACAAAATTTATCAGGATGGCCGTGTTGCGTTTTATACCCAGGGTACAGTGTCCGGCGAATGGCTGATAACCGCTGCTTACGATTCCGGTAAACCAAGATCAGAAGCCTTTGCCAGTGTTATCGATCCGGACCGCTACTACACCCTTTACGGTGACGCCAGTCAGCAAACGCTGGATGCAAGCTCTGGCCGAAAACTGTATGTGCGGGTTGAACGCGAACGTTTTTATGCCGTCTTCGGCGATATTAATACCGGCCTGACAGAAACGACCCTGAGTAAATACAGCCGTAAAATGACCGGCGCTCAGGCTCAGTACCAGAATGATCTGGTCGAGTTATCCGGCTTTGTCAGCCAGACTGACAACGGCGCAGCACACGATGAAATTCAGGGTGACGGCACCTCGGGCCTGTATCACCTGAGCAATAAACACATCGTTGAAGACAGTGAGACTATCACCATTGAAGTGCGCGAACGTTATCGCAGCGAAGTGGTTATCAGCACCGAAACTCTGACCCGCGATGCCGACTACGTTATTGACTACAGCGACGGTACGATTTACTTCAAACGGGTCATCGCAGCCACCGACGATAACTTTAATCCACGCTACATTATTGCAGATTACGATGTTGAATCCGGCGATCTCGGTTATGTAACCGGTGGTCGTGCCGGAGTGAAACTGCTCGACGACAGAATAAAAGCCGGTGTCACAGCCATCAGCCAGAACCAGAGTGGTGAAGACGTCCACTTGCACGGTGCAGACGTCACCGTCAAAGTCGGCGACACCGAAATCAAAGCCGAAGTTGCCCAGAGTGAGAGTGTCAGCAACGGCAGTGAAACCGGTGCTAATGCGCAACTGGTGGAAGTTACCCACCGTACAGAAAAACTGACAGCAAAAGCGTACGTGCGCAGTCAGGACGAAGACTTCGGGTTTGAACAGAGCCCGCAAAGTGAAAACAATTACCGTAAAGAAGGCCTGGAAGGCAGCTATTACCTCAGTGATCGCAATCAGTTACAGATCGATACTTTCCACCACGAGGAAATCAGTAGCGGTGATGACACCTACCAGCTGGAAGCACAATGGCTGCGCAATCTGGATGAAAAACAACAGATCTCGGTTGGTGTACTGACCACTCAGGATGAAGACGACGGCGACAAACAATTCAGTGACAAACTGACCGCCGGTTACAAAACCCGGCTGATGGGTAATCGACTGCAGCTGGGCGTCAATGGGGCCAGCGCAATGACCGCCCGCAGCGATGAAGACGATGAGATTTCGCTGTCTGCTGAATACCGCATTAATCAGGCACTGAGCGTTTACGCTAACCAACAGAATCAGTTTGGTTCTGATGCGTTACAACAAACGACCATCGGTGCCCGTGCCACACCATGGACCGGCGCACAGATCAACCAGAGTCTGGAGCAATCCCAGCAGGATGATGCACACTCTCTGTATGCAGTTTCCGGTCTGCAGCAGCAGGTCACACTGAACGAAACCTGGAGTATGACGCTGGGCTTTGACCAGGCGCGTAACCTGGAAGCGTCAATCCTTGGCGATGATGACGACAACCTGTCCACCGAAGATTACTACGCCGTCTACGCCGGAGCCTCTTACCGTTCACAGATCTGGCAATGGAATAACCGTGTGGAAAAACGCGATGGTGACGAAACAGATAAGTGGGTGCTGCGTTCCAGTGTTTACCATCCCCTGTCAGATGCTCTGACCACCGGTGCCAGTGTGGAATATTTTACTCAGGAAAGCGCTGACAGCCGTTATGAGAACTCGCTGGATGCTTCCTTCGACCTTGCTCTGCGTCCGCGTAAACTGCCGGTTGCTATGCTGTGGCAGACCCGTTGGGTACAGGACGCCAGCGGAGAAAATGGCGAAACACCGGAGCGCAGCCGTAAACTGATTAACAATGTTCACGGCAACTGGCTGATCAATCCGGCCAACCAGCTGGCCGCCCAATACGGTATTAAGCGTGTGCTGGATCAGTACGCCAGCGAAGATTATGCATCTACCACGGACTTTATGGCCGCGGAATGGCGCCACCATCTGAATGATCGCTGGGACATCGGTGCCCATGGCCGCCGTCTTCATAGTTATGAAGCCGGCCAGAGCCTGCACGGCGCCGGACTGTCAGTGGGTTATATTCCGGCCACCAACGTCTGGGTAAGCGTGGGATACAACTTCACTGGTTTCGTCGATACGGATTTCTCCGCCTCTAACTTCACCGCCAAAGGTGTCTACCTGAAAATGCGCTTCAAAGCGGATCAGGAAACCCTCGCCACACTGCGTTCTGCTTTCCAATAATTACGGCAGGCTTTCCGGGCCAGTCGTGATATCTTGTCTTTCCCTGACCCGACATAAGAAAACCCAGCGTTTATACTGCCGGTGGCGAACACAATTACGGGCATAAGGATGCTTTCATGCCAGTACGTGAAAAACTGATTAACCCTCAGGGCCAGCCGGCCTGTGGCCTGTTTCCTGACGGTGTGGAAACCATTAACTATCTCGATTTTGATCTGCGCAGCCATATGGACAGGCGTCGCTCAACTCTGGCCAAACGCCTGCGCTTTAACCAGTTCCAGTTTATCAGCCTGATCAGCCCGGAGCTTATTATCGGCGCTGCCATTGTGGATCTGAAACTGGTCAGTAATGCGTTTCTGTATTTTTATCACCCCGCCAGTGACACCTATGAAGAATTCAGTTTTCTGCAGCCACTGGCGCGCCATACCCGAATAGATACCAGCCCCCTTAACGGCGACGCAGTATTCCGCAAAGGCAACAACCATTTCAGTATTCAGGCTACCCGGATACCGGGTGTGCGGCGCCTGCAGATAACACTGAACAATGGCACCCGGGTCGATGCCACTATTGATGAAACCACGGGTTATCAGCCATTAGCACTGTGCACACGTGCCGGTTATCAGGGCTGGACCTTTACTCAGAAAAGCGCAGCCCGGGTATGCAACGGCGATGTACACTGGCAGGGTAAGGATTACGATCTTAAGCAACTGGATACCCTGGCCGCCGTCGACTGGAGTGCCGGCTATATGCGTCGTGAAACCTTCTGGAACTGGGCCAGCCTGTCATGCCGGCTGGCGGATGGCCGCCGGCTGGGGCTGAATCTGGCCGCCGGCGTTAACGAAACCGGCTTTACTGAAAATGCGCTGTGGCTCGATGGCCGGCTGATAAAAATCGATATGACGGATTTTCTGTTTGACCGTTATCACCCCACTCATGCCTGGGCTATGCGCTCGGCTGACGGCATCATTGATCTGCATTTCGAACCACAGGGTAAACGCGAAGAAAAGATTAATGCACTGCTTATAGCGTCTAACTTTAAACAGTACTTTGGCCGTTATCACGGTGAGATCCGTTTGCCCGGTGAAACCCTTCGTCTGACCGGTGAATGGGGACTGGCCGAAGACCACTACGCGCGTTGGTAACAGGCATAAAATAAAACCGGTCACAGACCGGCTTTATTTTTATGGTTTCACAAACAACCCGGCAAATCAGGGAATCTGTTCATCCACTACCAGCCGGATCATGGATTCTTCCTGATTACTGACCGGGGTTTTTAACGCCTGCCAGTCCCCGCTCTGCGGCTGCGGCTGACCGCTGGCAGATACCCGGGCGACGAGTGTCAGCTGATCATAACTGCTGATATTCATTCCCGGCGCCATGGCCTGAGCATCGCTCAGAGTAATGACCTGAGGAAGATCGGCCACCGTCAGTTTCCGGGCCGCCAGCGGCATCGGAGGGCCAGACACGGCACGTGCCAGAACAAACACCGTATCGTCCGCCTTCACCGCCTGACGGGCCTCTTCAGACAGATCAACCAGCACCTTGATGCTGGCACGTTTCATCCAGCTCAGGTCTGCTGTCTCGCCCTGCTCCTGCAATCGTTCTGCTGCCCGCTGAATACCCTGCGCCAGCATCTGTGCTTCCGGTGAATCCGGCAGAGACAGCCAGACGGCTTTCCAGTGCTCAATGGCCGCCTGATATTTATTCAGCTCAAACGCCAGCATCCCAGCCAGCCCCTGGGTCTGACGGTTATCCGGCTGCAATTCGAGTGATTCTTTCAACAGGTTATAGGTTTCTTCATCTGCTTTCTGATCGGCGGCAAAAAATTTAGCCTGTGCCAGCAGGGTCAGAGTCACGGCGCGGTCTTCCACTGCCTCTTCCGGCAGAGTCACCAGAATATCGGCAAACACTTTGGCGGCACGATCAAACTCACTGTTAACCGTCAGCATACGACCGTACAGATAATACCATTCCTGATTCTGCGGATTTTTATCAGCCGCCTGCTGTAAATAGCTGATCAACTGCTCACGTTCCGGTTTCGTGAGTTCTGCCTGCGCGGCTTTATCCAGCAGCCCCGTGGCTTTCAGCTCAACCGATGCGCCCCAGAACTGATAAAAAAGCAAAGTCCCGGCAACCACAACGGCCACCATAGCAAACGCCAGCGGCCAGCGTTTTATCCCACTCTGGGCCTGTCCGGACGCAGTTTCCGGCTCCGCATTGGCAAGAAACTCACGGTCCAGTTCCAGCTGCAGAGCCGACTTTTCTTCGTCGTCCATATCGCTGGCCTGCAATTCTTCCGTGCGTTCTTCATACAGACGCAGGTTTTCTTCTGAATGATTCCGGGCAGCTGTGCCTTCGCGTACCCGGTAGGATGGCAGCAGTAACAACAGCAACAATAAACTCAGTAGCAGCAAAACCCAGATCATTTTGTATCAGCCTTATTTTTCAGTGCATTCAGGCGTTCCTTTTCTTCTTCAGTCAGGGGCTGTAGCGCCTGTTTCTGACCACGCCGGATCATAGCCAGAACCAGCAGTCCGATCACAAATACCGCCACAGGACCTAACCAGAGGAACAGGGTTTTACTCTTAACAGGCGGCGTGTAATTCACAAAATCGCCATAACGCTCAACCATGTAACCGACAATTTCTTCATCGGTTTTTCCCGCCTGCATCATTTCATACACTTTTTCGCGCATGTCACTGGCCACCGGCGCGTTGGAATCCGCGAGATTCTGGTTCTGGCATTTAGGGCAGCGTAAGTCTTCTGCCAATTGATTAAAGCGGTCCGTTTCACGCTGAGAGTCAAACTGATACTTATAACCTTCAACAACAGCCCACGCCGGCAGTGTCAGACATACACAAAAAATCAGCACGAATTTTTTCATTTCAGCGCCTCAAACTCTGGTCCCAGTTTTTCCCACACAGTGGCATTGAGATCCCCCACGTGTTTAGCGCGGATTATGCCCTGACTGTCCACCAGAAATGTTTCCGGTGCACCATATACACCGAGCTCCAGACCCAGCTGACCGTCAGGGTCAGCAATATTAAACAGGTAAGGATTGCCATAGGCTTTCAGCCATTGCTTCGCTTTGAAGTCATCATCCTTATAATTGATGCCAACAATTTTAATGCCCTGCTCTTCCGCCAGTTTATTCAGGAAAGCGTGTTCTGCTTTACAGGTCGGACACCAGGTCGCCCAGACATTGACCAGCACCGGTTCTTCCGGCAGGTGATTGGTTTCTTCACCGGACTCAACCGTTTTTAAAATAAATTGCGGGAAAGGTTTGCCGATCAGCGGCGACGGCAAAACATCTTTATCTTCTTTGCCCAGCCCCACCCAGAACAGAATGCCGATGGCGACAAAGACCGCCAGCGGAATAAATAGCTTCAGACGATTCATGCCGCAGCCTCCTGTACAGCAGGTTGTTTCTTACGTGAACGGTAACGTTTATCCAGCATCGCCAGCAAACCACCCAGTGACATAAAGATGGCCCCCAGCCACACCCAGCGCATAAAAGGTTTTACCTGCAGGCGCATCCCCCAGGCACCGCCATCCAGCGGCTCACCCATAGAGACGTACACATCCCGCCACAGAGAAACATCGATCGCGGCTTCGGTCATCACCTGACCACGGGCGCTGTAACGGCGTTTTTCCGGCATCAGGAGCGCGATTTCATCATCGCCATCGAACACCCGGAAGCGCGCTGCATCCGAGGTGTAGTTCGGGCCTTCTACATGCCCGGCGTCGATAAATTCAAAACGATAGCCTTCCAGTTCTGCCACATCGCCCGGCGCCATACGTGCTGACGTTTCTTCGCTGTAGTTGGCCACCATGGTGATGCCAATAACCGTCACGGCAATACCCAGGTGAGCAATCACCATCCCGTGATAACTCAGACCCAGCTTAGGAATACGCGACAGGCTGCCACGGGCCTTGTACCACATATCCTGCAGGGTGACGCCGATCAGCCAGATGGCAACCGCCATTCCCAGCAGGACCTGCCAGTTCATATCGCCGCCATGGATGAGAGGTGTCGCCACACCGAAAATCACCGCCGCGATCAGGGCTGCAATCATCTTACTGCCCAGACGTTTAACCTCATCCGCCTTCCAGCGGGACACCGACCCCGGACCAACCACAATGGCCAGCAGAATACCCAGCGGCACAAACATGGTATTAAACCAGGACGCCCCGACGGAGATTTTCCCCAGACCAAGAAAATCAATGATCAGCGGATACAGAGTTCCCAACAGAATGGCAAACGCCGCGACCACCAATAAAAGGTTATTCAATAACAGAAAACTTTCCCGTGAGACCCAGGCGTAACGGCCAACCGAGGCCACCGTTGGTGCTTTTAATGCGTACAGCAACAGAGAACCACCGACGCAGATACCAAGCAGAGCCAGCACAAACACGCCGCGTTCCGGATCGGAAGCAAAAGCGTGCACCGATGTCAGCACGCCTGAGCGCACCAGGAAGGTTCCTAACAGGCTCAGAGAGAAAGCAAAAATAGCCAGCAGTACGGTCCAGCTTTTAAACAGGCCGCGTTTTTCTGTGACAGCCAGAGAATGTAGCAGTGCCGTGGCCACCAGCCAGGGCATCAGTGACGCATTTTCTACCGGGTCCCAGAACCACCAGCCACCCCAGCCAAGTTCGTAATATGCCCACCAGCTACCCAGGGCAATACCAATGGTCAGAAAAATCCAGGCGGCGGTAGTCCATGGACGTGACCAGCGTGCCCAGGCAGCATCCAGACGCCCGCCCATCAGAGCCGCCAGTGCAAAGGCAAAGGCCACAGACAGGCCAACGTATCCCATGTACAGCGTTGGCGGATGCACAATCAGACCGAAATCCTGCAGCAGCGGGTTCAGGTCAGCGCCTTCTGATGGAATGGACGGCAGGTTACGGGCAAAAGGGTTGGACGTTTCCAGCGTGAAAAGAATAAAGCCCAGCGATACCAGCCCCATAATCGCCAGAACCCGCGCCACCATATCGGCAGGCAGACTGCGGCTGAACATAGCAACCGCCATGCCCCAGCAACCGAGCATGGTCACCCATAACAGCAGAGAGCCTTCGTGCGCCCCCCAAACGGCACTGATTTTATAGGGCGTGGGCAATGCGGTATTAGAATTAGCCGCAACGTAAGCGACTGAAAAATCATCGACCACAAAACAATAAGCAAGAATCACCAGGCTGATCAGCAGAAAAACCGCCTGAGCATTGGCCAGAGGACGGGCAAATCCCATCAGCCAATCGTGCTGCATTTTTAATCCAAGCAGAGGAATTACAACCTGCAGGGCCGCCACCAGCAACGCAAAAATTAACGCCAGCTGTCCAAACTCCGGCACCATGCCATACCACTCCGTCATGTTAATACCTCGCCGATTCCAGCGCTTCTTTGCCATCCAGATGCGCTTTTTCCAGCGCGTCTTTTACTTCCGGTGGCATGTAATTTTCGTCGTGTTTCGCCAGGACTTCTGACGCCACAAACACATTGTCACGGTTCAGTTTTCCCATCGCCACAATGCCCTGCCCTTCACGGAAGAGATCCGGCAGTATGCCATCATAGGTAATGGTCACTTCAGCGTTACCATCTGTGACTTTAAATTCAGACACCAGGGAGTCCTGACTGCGTTGCAGACTGCCGACAACCACCAGCCCACCGGCACGGATTGTCCGGCCATAAGGTACTTCGCCATTGGCGATCTGGGTCGGCGTCATAAAGAGGTTGATATTCTGACTCAGGGAATACATTAAAAGTCCGACCGCAGTACCAACGCCGGCAACCAGAAATAAAATCAGAATCAGACGTTTTTTACGCTTTGGCGTCATGCTTTTTCTCCCGGCGCAGACGCTGAGCCTGCTCTTTTAACAAACGGCGGCGACGCATCACAGGTTGCGCCACATTCCAGGCAATTACCACGGCTGTCAGGCCGTATGAGAGCCATACATACAGGCCATGGCCACCCATGGCGATAAATTCGGCGAAGCTGTTAAATTCCATCAGGGCTCCAGAATATCTTTTACCCAGCTGCGCTTACGCTCATGCCAGAGAATTTCGTTACGGGTACGGAGAATCACCAGCAAAGCAAAAAACACATAGGTCGTTACAATCATAATCAGCAGCGGTATTAACATATCCGGGTGCATACTGGGCTTTTCTGTGAGCTTCAGCGTGGCTGGCTGATGCAGGGTATTCCACCATTCCACCGAATATTTAATGATGGGAATATTCACCAGTCCCACCAGCGCTAAAATAGCCGCGGCTTTAAAACCGCTTTCCTCAGAATCCATCGCCTGTTGCAGTGCCATCACACCAAAATACAGAAACAGCAGTAACAGCATGGATGTCAGACGGGCATCCCAGACCCACCAGGTTCCCCAGGTAGGCTTTCCCCAGATAGCGCCGGTAAAGAGTGCAATCAGGCAAAAACCTGCGCCGATCGGTGCAATCACTTTGGCTACCCAGGCGGCCATTTTCATTTTCCAGATCAGATACACAGCGCCGGCAATAGCCATCATCATAAAGGCGCTCTGGGCCAGAATGGCCGCCGGCACATGGATATAAATAATGCGGAAGCTGTTCCCCTGCAGATAGTCCGCCGGTGCATACAGCAGCCCCAATACCAGTCCTGTGACACAGCCCACCACGGATATAATGGCCAGCCACGGAATCCACTTAGCCGTAATTTCGTAAAACCATTTCGGCGAGCCAAGTCGATGATAAAGTCGTTTAAGCCACTGCCACATAGAATTTTCCAATCAGCGCGATAAGTTAAGTTTTAATGCCGCCGCCGAAGCGAACGGCGTCAGGCACGCGGCCAGCGCCAGCAGTGCCCCTAAAAATCCGATCTGCCCTTTGTAATCCATACCGATACCGGCGTGATAAACCGCACTGGCAGCAAAAATCAGGACAGGAATATACAAAGGTAAAATCAGCAGGCTCAGCAACAATCCGCCACTGCGCACCCCTGCCGTTAACGCAGCGCCGACCGCGCCCAACAGACTCAGCACCGGCGTTCCGACCAGCAGGCTGAAAATAAGTGCCTGATAAGCATCCGCGGGTAACGACAGCATGAGTCCCAGCAGGGGCGCCATAAGGGTCAGCGGCAGGCCGGAAATACACCAGTGCACCAGCGCTTTGCCCAGCGACATAGCGTACAGGGATTCGCCCGAGGCCAGCCATTGTTCCAGCGAGCCATCTTCCACGTCCGCTTTGTAGAGCGCATCCAGCGACAGCAGAGTGGCTAACAAGGCCGCCACCCAGATCACACCGCCGGCAATTTTACTCAGGAATTTCGGGTCCGGATCGACGGCCAGCGGGAACAGCGCAGCCACCATCAGGAAGAACATCAGCGGGTTGAGCCACTCGCCGGGATTGCGTGCGGCGAGTGTCAGATCGCGACGGATAGTGGCACCGACTAATCCCAGACTCATGCGCGCACACTCCCCAGCTCCAGCTGCTGCAGGCTGGCAATATTTTCCAGCGCGTGGTGACTGGTAATGATCACGGCGCCACCGGATTCCACTTTCTTCTGCAGCTGTTGCTCCAGCCAGGTGACACCGTATTTATCCAACGCCGTAAAAGGTTCATCGAGAATCCACAAGGGTGCCGGGGCAACACACAGCCGGGCCAGTGCCACGCGGCGCTGTTGACCGGCAGACAGCTGCTGACAGGGCGTCTCTTCATAGCCCCCGAGTTCGACCGCGTCGAGTGCCTGCCACAGATCATCCTCAGCGACCGACCACTGACTGACCAGCCAGCTCAGATTTTCCAGCGGTGTCAGCGCCTTCTTAACGGCCGCCAGATGCCCCTGATACAGGCGCAGGCTGGCGTAGCCTGAGTAGTCATCGTACAGCGCTTCGCCGTGCCACAGCAGTTCACCGTCAAAATCGCGGTTAAGACCGGATAACAGACGCAGTAAGGTTGTTTTACCGGCGCCATTCGGACCGGCCAGCTGTAACAGATCGCCGTTACGCACCCTGAGATCCAGGTGATCAAATAACACCCGGTCGTCGCGTTCACAGAACAGCTGACGGGCTTCAAGATCAATGGTTGTCTGGCCACTGCTGGCAGGCATTTCAAAACCTCAGGGTCTGCAATCATTCAGACCGAAACGAAACGGATCAATGGATAGGACTCAACAGAAAGTCGCAATCCTGACACAAAAAACGGCGGCATTATATACAAAAACAGCCTGTCGCGGCGGCCACTTAGCCACTAAGCTGAGTAAAGGTACGTAAACCTTGGCCGATATCAAAATTATGCAGCCAGATTCCACTCCGCTTATCTCAGCCAATGTCCTGCGGGCAGCTTCCGCCGGCACGGCACAGGCACGCCAGACCGATGCCAGCAGCCGCACACTGGAGGCTGAAGTAACGGCGGTCAGACCAACCCGTGACGGCTGGAATCTTACGCTCAGGTCGGCAGGCCAGGAATTTCAGGTCAAAAGTGAATACCCCCTGCCCCGTGAAACCCGGGTGCAGCTGGCGCTGACCGAGGGCAAAGCCGGTGTCGAATTACAGGTGAAATCCATCACTCTGCCATCCGGCGCCAATACCGGCGGATCTTTGCACAACGAGGCCAATGCGGCCTTGTTACGCCCGCTGTTACAGCAGTTTCTTGCCAGCCGCGTGCCTCTGCTGCCAGCCACCACCAATACAGCCACAGCTGGCGCTGCGGCTGAGTCCTTATATTCCGCCCGCGGTTACAGCACCGCACCGCCCGCATCCGGTTCTGCTGCGATACCACAGCCGTCGGCCATGCATCAGTTACTGGCGGCGTTAAAAGGGGGTCAACAGGCAGCGTCTGAGAGTTCAGCCAGGATGCCCGCCTCCCCGGGAATAGCGGCCGGGACAAATTCCGCCGCGGCGCCTGACGGCGTGCGGCAATTAATTGACAACTGGGTGAGTCAGCTGCCCGATGGCGAGCAACTGGGACAGCAACAAACCCTGGTACGACAGGTCCGGCAAAGCGGCCTCAGCTACGAACATCAGTTAATGCGTCTGGCCGAACAGATCCGTGGCGGCCAGCAAAGCCTTGCGCAGGCCATGTCATCATCCACGGCTGCGCGGTCAGCCGGAGGCAGAACCCCGGGCGGCAGCATGGCAGCGGCCAATGCTCCGGGTCAGACGGGTACTGACGCCCTTTCTGGCACGCAATCCGGCACATCAGCAGAAAAGGGAGCAGCCTCAGGCCGTCAGGCCGGCACCTCCTCCGGCCCCGCCACAGACTCTGCCAGCCGTCCAGCGTCAGCAGGCAGAGAGCTGGCCGATATGTTCCGTAATCTCTGGCTGAAGGCCGCTCCCACTGTCAATCGTCCCCGGACGGATAATGCTTCCGCTTCCACTGGCCCATCCGCCACGACCGGCACCGGACTGTCCCGTGCTGCGCAGGCGAACGCTGCTCTGCAAAGCCATGTCCGTCTGCAGGGGTTTCAGCAGGCGCCGGGCCCTGACAGTCTGAAAGCAGCGCTTGAACAGACCCGTGCCGGACTCGAAGCCAGCCACATAACGCCGCAGACAGAAACCGACCTGCAGGTTCACCGGTTGTTGTCCGGAGACCACAAGGCCGTATTGGCCAGGGCACTGCTGCAATGGCTGAATCAGCTGCGCCCGGAAGGCACTGCGCCACTGCGTGAACTGCCGGTCACGCAACCGCCGTCAACGGATACCCCGGAAGCTTTCCGTCTGCTGCAGACGGCGCTGGCACAAACCGAAAATGAACAGGTTGCCCGGCTGCAAAGCGGCAACGATAACCTGATGAATATTCCGCTGTTTTTCCGCCAGGGCGAACAACTGCGCGAAATTCAGTTGCAGATCCGCCGTGAAGAGGAGGAACAGACGGACCAACAGCAGAAGAAAGCGGTACGCTGGCAACTCCGTCTGCACTTTGAACTGGAAAAGCTCGGCAATATGGATGTCGAGCTCAGCCTGTCACTGCCCAGATTGGAAGCAACTTTCTGGTCAGAACAGGCAGACACGCTGCGTCTGCTGAATCATCGCCTGACCCCGTTGCGGCAAAGGTTGCAAGCCATGGGGGTTGAGGTCAGCGAGCTGCAGGCCCGGCACGGCAGTCTTCCGCCCATGAGCCGGAATCAGGTGCGTCAGTATCTGGTGGACACCCATGAGTAACGAAGATATCAATAACCAGACGAACCAGAATCAGGACAATCAGAACCAGAGCAACTCAAAAGAATCCTGCTCCATTCCCGAGTCTCTGCTGCAGGCCAGTGAAGCAGTTGCACTGAGTTACGACGGCATCACGGCACCGACAGTCAGCGCCCGGGGCGAAGACGAGCTGGCACAGGCCATTATTCAGCTGGCGATCCAGCATCAGGTGCCTGTGTATGAGAATGCGTCCCTGACCCGCTGGCTGTCGCAACTGGATGTCGGAGACGAAATTCCTCAGCAGCTGTATCAGGTTATCGCTGAGATTCTGGCGTTCGTGTACCGGTTAGAGGGCAAAACCCCGGACAGTGCCGACCAGCTTTAGCCCACAGAACGTCAGCTGCGGGGCGGAGAACCGGTCAGACCGGCGTTAAATTAAAAGGCGGGCAAGCAGGCGAACCGGCTGTCCTCAGGCTTCAGCCGGTGTCTGCTCCAGCGTATTCAGCAACCAGCCGATATGCTGTTGCACAACGTCATCCGGAATCAGATCCACCCCGGACAACAGCAAAGGCAGGGCCCGATAGCGGTAGGAATCAATCAGGCCGTGAATCGAAGCGACAAAAAATAACGCCTGCTGTTTTTGTGTGGCGTCGGTTTTGTCAGCCAGCGCCGGAACCGCATCCGTTAGCAATGACATCAGGTGCTGCTGCCACTCTTCCACCAGACGCTCAACCTGCAGCTGAATTTCCTGATCCACGGATTCGCTTTCATCCAGTGTCAGCAGCGGAGGCTGGAACATCAGCTGGTAATAGCCCGGATAACGCTGGGCAAAATGAATCAGCTGGCGGGCAAAGGTAAACAAAGACTGCGCCGGATTGCTGGCGCCGGCCATTTGCTCATTAATGTCTGCAAACACCAGATCGAAGCCACGGCGTCGGGTATTGATGAAAAGGGATTCTTTATTAGGGAAATAATTGTAAATATTACTGGCGGTCATCCCCAGCTGGGATGCCAGTTTGCGCATCGACAGATGGTGAAACCCGACATCCGCCATCACACTGGACGCGCTGTCCATAATCCGCTCGCGTTGTGCAGCAATTTCTTCCGCCGTAAACGGTTTCTTTGGCATAGGTCCTACCCCTTAACATCCCCGGACCGGAGACCTGCAACCGCAGTGTTTTGTTTATATATTCCGCAAGTCTATAAAACGTCTGATTTCCAGTAAAATCAACCCCGTTAGCGGTGTTTCATGGAAAAATATGGTGGATTGCCGGAATATCGGCACCAATTGATCAACAAATGATAATTAAACTCATGTAAATCACATACCATCCACCGGTCACTTGATGTGGCGCAAGGGCATTTTGCCCCATGCCCTCTACAATCAACGGCTGATAAAAGAGTGATGACGACTATGACTGAGAACCTTTGCTGGGACCCATTATTGATACAACGCTATAACCGCCCCGGGCCCCGTTATACGTCCTACCCGACCGCTGTCGAATTTCAGCCGGTCAGTCATGATGCCGATGAGCGCCAGGCGTTTGCCGAACGTAATCCGGCGACGCCGTTATCGCTGTATTTTCATATCCCCTTTTGCCGTCACGTCTGTTACTACTGTGGCTGCAATAAAATCGTGACCAAAAATACTGACAGAGCAGCCCCTTATCTGGCAGAGCTGAAACGCGAAATCGCGATGAAGCGTGCTCTGCTTAATGATGATGCCGTCGTTGAACAACTGCACCTGGGCGGTGGTACTCCCACCTTCCTGAGTGATGATCAACTGCAGGACCTGATGACCTTCCTGCGCACTCAGTTCCGTTTCAGCGACAAAGACAGCGCTGACTATTCCATCGAGATTGATCCGCGCGAACTGCGCCCAGGCACGCTGAAACTGTTACGTGAGCTGGGCTTTAACCGCCTCAGCTACGGCGTTCAGGATCTGGACGAAAAGGTGCAGGTAGCGGTTAACCGCGTCCAGTCTGAAGAGATGATCCGTAACGTCATGACAGAAGCCCGGGAGCTGGGCTTCCGCTCCATCAATATGGACCTGATATACGGCCTGCCCCATCAGAACCTGGAAAGCTTCGACCGCACGCTGGATACCATTATTGATATGCAGCCTGACCGTTTATCCGTGTTTAATTACGCTCACCTGCCGGAACGCTTTAAACCCCAGCGCCGTATCTCCGGTGATGATCTGCCATCCGCCGATGAAAAGCTGGCCATTCTCGGCCACTGCATCAGTAAACTTTCTGCCGCCGATTATCATTATGTGGGTATGGACCACTTTGCCCGCCCGGATGATGAGCTGGCCAGAGCACAGGCTGCCGGCGAACTGCACCGTAATTTTCAGGGTTACACCACCCACGGTGACTGTGACCTGATTGGCTTTGGTGTCTCATCCATCAGTCAGATTGGTGATTATTATCTGCAAAACCATGTCACGCAGGAAACCTGGCAGGAAGCGCTGGATAAAGAGTCTCTGCCGACCATGAAAAGTCTGAAAGCGACCGCGGAAGATAAACTGCGCCGTCAGGTGATTACCAGCCTGCTGTGCCATCTGCATTTCAATTATGATGATCTGGATGCTGAGCATCATGTTGACAGCCGCGCGTTGCTGAAACCCGATCTTGCAGAACTGGCGCCCATGGTGAAAGATGGTCTGGTTGAAATTGACGATCAGTCTGTCCGTATCACTGACAAGGGCCGCTTATTGGTACGTAATGCCTGCATGGCATTTGATACCTATCTGCAGAAACATGAACAACAACGATTCTCGCGCGCCATCTGAACCTCTGACCAGGACTGCCCGCCGCCGGAAATGGCTGCGGCGGGCAGCGGAAGCCACTGTTTTTATCCTTTTATTCGTTGCCATCAGTGTCTGGCTGGGACGCCACATGCTGGACAGAGACGCTCAGGCCCCCAACAGCCGTTTAACACAGCTGTCCACCCGGCAGCCAACGCCCCTCAGCTGGCCATCATCCCACGAACGCACACTGGTGTATTTTTTTGCTCCCTGGTGCTCAGTCTGCCGCATCAGCATGCCGGGACTGACATTACTGGAGACAGATGATCAACACCTCAGAGTGGTGGCAGTGGCGCTGGACTGGCAAGACGAACAGGAAGTCAGGCAATTTATCAGCGATACCGGTTTCAGCGGCGAGGTTTTACTGGGCACACCGGAGACTTCCGCCGCCTGGAAAATCAGCGGTTACCCCAGTTATTACGTGGTAGGAAAAAACGGCAATATCCTGCACGCCGACCGTGGCGTCAGTACGCCACCCGGGTTATGGCTGCGGACGCATTTCTGACCCCCATTTCTGCGCTACAGATAATGGCGCTCAACTGATAGTACTTACCTGATAACGCTACCATCCCAATGGTCCTTCCCCCGGGGCCGGCTGCCAGTAGTGCCACTGCCCCTGGTGGTACTCAAGATAGACTTTTTTCTCAAAGGGTTTTTCATAAGACTCTGCGGAACGGCGCAGTGTTCTGGCGATACGGAATGCCGGATCTTTAATCCAGGCCTGCATATCATCCACGTACCACTGCACATAAGCCTCGACATAGTAATAATCGCCGCGCGCCACGGGTGGTGATAATTCCAGAATATTTTTCAGTTTGCCGCGCCCGTAATAAAAACCTTCCTGATCAAGCAGGGGTTTATTGTCAGGATAACGGTATACCCACAATAATTTCAGACGCTTGCGGGCGTCATCATCGTCATCGATTTTTTCCATCTGCATGGCTTTATCACGTTCCACCAGACCGTATTTATGCAGTGCCGCCAATAAACGGGCATCTTTACTCTTACTGCGGCGCTCTACTTCATAAGGTAACGGAAAGGGCAGCCACAGCAATGCCTGCGACTGCAATCCCTGATCAATCAGCTTTTCTGCGGTATTGGGCCCCAGTACCGGTTCGGCGACCGCATCCAGCCCCATTGAAACAACAAAAAGGAATAAAAAAACACGCATAAACTGCCCTCCTCTGATAAGAATAGCTGGCCTGACAGAGATACGCGTTTTTGTAACGGAAATGTCACAGGCCTGACTTAAAGTCAGCGCGTCAACCAAAGAACAGAACACTGGATTAAGACGATGCTGCAAGCGACTGCCCGCCAACAGGCTGAAACTCAGGAAGCACCTCTGGTCGCCCGTATTACGGACGATCCGGTTGAAATCCGTCAGGCGCTGGAACTGCGCTACCGTGTATTTGCTGAAGGCATGGGCGCCAGCCTGCCAACAGCCGGGGAAGGTATCGACAAAGATCACTTTGACGACACTTGTCTGCACCTGATTGTAAAAGATGTCATCAATGACGCTGTGGTCGGTTACAGCCGTATCCTGACCAACGAACTGGCGCAAAAAACCGGTGGTTTTTATTCCGCCACTGAGTTTGATCTGAGCCACATTGTGCAGCCGGGTAAACGCTACATGGAAATCGGCCGCACCTGCGTCGATCCCGACTTCCGCAGTGGCGCCGTGATTGGTTTGCTGTGGTCCGGCATTGCTCAGTTTATGGCAGCCAATAATATTGATTATCTGATGGGCTGCGCGAGTATTTCACTCAATGAAGGCTATGCCCGCGCCGTCGCCATCGTCAATCATCTGCGTGATAAGTATTTTACCGATGCTTCCATGCGCGCAGAGCCCAAACACCATATGCCCCGCATCGAGGTTGAGCAGGACGGAAAATCTCTGATTCCGCCGCTGTTAAAAGCCTATCTGCGCATTGGTGTGAAAGTGTGTGGCGAACCTTGCCTGGATAAAGATTTCAACGTTGTGGACGCCCTGATTCTGCTTGCCCGTGACGATATCAATCAGCGCTACCTGCGCCACTTCGCCAAAACCGAAGGCTGAACGCCACTGACTGTCATGGCAGCCGCCACGGCTGCCGCTTCTCTTCTGTGCGGCCCCCGCCGCCTTCTTTCCCGCCGGGTGAAACCTGACGTCCGTCATTAAACCGCAGGACCAGGCAGAAAAATGCCGGCCCTCTGCTAGGCTGAAAACAGTGAATGGATTAACCGAAGTGGATTACTCATGGCTGCATTGACCATAGCCCAGGCCAGTGAACTGATCTGGGAACTCAATCTGACCTTAGAAGATGCGTACTGGGAAGCTTCCTCAATGGAGGAAAAAGACCGGGTATTTAATCTGATGCAACTGATGATCGGTGAATATATGGAGCTGCTGAAAATCAGCGTGCAGGATCATCATTACGAATATGAAGTCATCAGCACCAGCCAGGAAGTGCTGATGCAGGTTATGAAAGATCTGCAGCATGCCCAGATGACCATGCCCCGCCGTCAACGGACATCCGACCGCCTGGCGGCCCTGCTTAACCGTCTGACGGCGCATATGACCAACGCCTGAGAGCCGAACAGGGTCAGTTCGGCATCAGATGCCGGATACTGGCCAGATCAACGGTTTCACTCAGGCGGTTACGGCCGGCACCTTTAGCCGCGTAAAGTGCTTCATCCGCCGCTTCCACCAGCAAATCCGGACGTTCACCCTGCACAGGTTCGCACCAGGCCAGTCCAAAACTCAGCGTAACATGATCTGCCACCGGCGATGTGGCATGGGGCAGCGCCATATTTTCAATTGCATCACGGATACGTTCCGCAACCACCTGCACCCCCTCTTTATGCACGCCCGGCAGAATCACAGCAAACTCCTCGCCACCGTAGCGCGCCACCAGATCCCGCGGGCGCTGTACCGCCGATTTCATACAGTGACCGACCTGTGCCAGACAACGGTCCCCCTGTGGATGACCGTAATGGTCGTTGTAGGCTTTGAAGTGGTCAATATCCACCATCAGCATTCCCACCGAGCCCTTCACGCGCTGCGCCTGACGCCATTCAGCCTGTAAAAAGTCATCCAGATAGCGGCGGTTGGCCAGTCCGGTCAGGCTGTCGGTCAGTGACATCGACTCCAGTTCCCGGCGCACGCTGCGCTGCCGCAGCTGTGTTTTCACCCGGGCAAGACACAGGTATGGGTTCACCGGTTTGCGCAGATAGTCCACAGCACCGGCCATCAGGGCTTCGATCTCGCTGTTTTCATCCGCCGGCCCCATCACAATGATGTCTGTTTGCCGGGTATGGGGATTAGCCATCCACTGACGACAGAAAGCCGTCAGCCCTTCCTCCGTCAGGGCAGAATCCAGCAATAGCATATCCGCTGGCCGGGGTTGTTCGCCCTCCAGCCATTGTCTGAGCTGTTTCAGATTAAGCGCGCTGTTAACAAGAAACTCTCCGGATAAGAAGTCCCCCAGCTGGGCCTGAATGCCAAGGGTTGCGTCAGCCACAATAATCAGTGGTTTTTTTGCCATGCTGTATCCCATATGAGAAGAATCCTGCCGGGTTTAACCGGCTATCGGCAAGAATACACGAAACCTTATTTCAGGTAATAAAAAATAACAAAAATGTTATAGACGGAAATAATCCGCCAGAATATCAGCTGATTTCATCAGTGTATGGCGTCAATTAATGTATTTTGTCGGTATTCCAACTGACAGACTGGGGATAACCCACGTTATTCGCTAAACTGATGGGATATTAATGATTTAAATCAGATGGTTATATGCGCAGATTCGTAACAGCAATCTTCATTCTTGGCCTTTCCGCCTGCTCAGAGCAGACAGACAACAGGGAAGAATCTTCCACCACGTTTAAAGCCGCTGCGCTGCCGGACTTTACCACGTTCACCAATGTGCAGAAGAAAAAGCAGGCCTTTTTCGACTACCTGCTGCCCATGATCCGGGAAGCCAACCGGCGGGTTAAGCAGGAGCGCGAGCTGGTCAAAAAATGGCGCCGGGAAGGCAGCCTCAGCGAAGAGGAGCAGCAACAGCTGCAGGAACTGATCAGTAAATACCGGGTCAAGGCTGAAACTGAAGCCGGCCAGCAGGAAGTATTGCTGAACCGGGTTAACGCCATACCGGCCTCGCTCGTACTGGCACAGGCCGCCAACGAATCTGCCTGGGGCACTTCCCGCTTTGCCCGTCAGGGGAATAACTTATTTGGCCAGTGGTGTTTCAGCAAAGGCTGCGGCCTGGTTCCGGCGGCACGTAACGATGGGGCGATACACGAAGTGCGCAGTTTCAGTTCGCCGATGGAATCCATAGAAAGTTATATACTGAATCTGAACCGTCACAACAAATACCGTCAGCTGCGCTTAATCCGCAGTAAACAGATTGAAGAAAAAGGCTGGGCATCCGGCACCGCATTAGCCGCCGGATTAATCGGGTATTCCGAACGTGGGCAGGCCTACGTCAATGAAATCCGCCACATGATCGACTACAACGGTCTGGAGCAGTACGACCGGCCCCAGTCTGATCCGCAAACACCGGGAGAAGAACGTGCAGAATAACGAACGCCGCTTTCGTCAGCGTTATGATGCGTCACCACTGAAACTGGAAATACGCCGGCTCAACTGGTTTGGTCGTCCGAAAAAAGCGCACCATGCCATCGGACGGGATTTCGCGCTGGGGGGCATTGCCATTATTACCCCGCTGAAACTGAAACCAGGCCAGCGCCTGCTGCTGACGCTGGAAAATATGCACCACCGGCTGCAATCCGTTCCCGCGGTCGTGGTGCGCTCCGAAATGATTGAAGCTGATTATCTGTGTGCGCTGAAGTTTGCCATCGGCGAACTGCCGGAGCCCGCCAGCCGCGGCGTTTACACCATACTGAAACGTCTGGAAACCACATTAAAAGAGCCATCAGCAGCCTGATGGCCAACAACACAGGGATGCATTGTGACCACCTCGATTCTGGTAATTAACTGCGGCAGCTCCTCCATTAAATTCGGCCTTTATGATAAGTCCGACCTTAAACGCCCCCTGTTAAGCGCAGTCGCAGAGAAACTCGGTGAAGAGCAGCCGGATATTATCTACCAAGGTGCCATCAACGGTCAGGTGATGCTGCCGGCCAGGGCGGATCACCGTCAGGCCATGCAGGTATTTATTGATCAGGCAGAGGAAGATCTGTCGGCACTGGCCGGTATCGGACACCGGGTCGTCCACGGTGGCGAGCGCTTTCACGACAGTGTACTGCTCGACGCGGAGACTATCGCTGCGCTGAAAGAACTGAATCCGCTGGCCCCGCTGCACAACCCGATCAATATGCTTGGCATTGAATTATGCCAAGAGCTCTTTCCCGGTGTGCCTCAGGCAGCGGTCTTTGATACCTCATTCCACCAGAGTATGGATGAATCCGTTTACCTGTACGGCGTCCCCTACGACTGGTATGAACAGGATGGTGTGCGCCGCTACGGCTTTCACGGCACCAGTTACCGCTATATCACTCAGGAAACTGCACGCCTGCTGGATAAACCCGTTGCAGACATTAATCTGCTGATTGCTCATCTGGGCAACGGCTGCAGTGCCTGTGCTGTGCGCGGTGGTCAATCGGTGGATACCACCATGGGGCTGACGCCGATGGAAGGTCTGGTGATGGGCACCCGCAGCGGGGATATTGATCCGGGTTTAATTGAACATATGATGCGCAGCCGTGACCTGCCCATGGCGGATATCATGAAACAGCTGAACCGGGGCGCCGGCCTCAAAGGCCTGTCCGGTAAAAGCAATGATATGCGCACTCTGCTGCTGGCTGCCAAAGCCGGTAATGACGCCTGTCAGCGCGCAATCGACGTTTTCTGCTTCCGTGTGGCGCGGCAATTTGCGGCGTTATCCGTCTCGTTACCCAGTGTGGATGCTGTGGTCTTTACCGGTGGTATCGGCGAACATTCCGGCGTCGTACGGGAAAAAATTCTCGCCAACTGGCCGGCCATGGGCTTCCGGCTGGATGACTACCCTAACCGCAAAAACGGCAGCAGCACGCAGGGCCGTATCAGTGTCGAAGACACGCCGCGGGTTCTGGTCGTTCCGACCGATGAAGAAAGTATGATTGCTCAGGATACACTGGCACTGATCAGCGCTCAGCTCAGCTGATTGTGTGAATATAGCTGCTTAATAATACAGTTGTCATAAAAATGAAGCATGATGCCCGGACGTTATCAATTAATTTCCGGGTGCGCTTTGTTGACTCTGATCAGCCGCAGTTATTTCCATTATGCGTTGACCATCTGTCTGCTCATTACCGCGTTGGTGAGCGCCTATTGGTTGTTGTTTCATACAAAAGCCCCGCCGCTGAACCTGAGTGATTACTACAGCTACCAGTGCCTGACCCGACCACTGCCCTCTTCTGCGGCTGACAAACCTGAATTTCAGATTCTGACGGTGGCCAGCCCCCATGCGGCGCAGATCGCCGACAAACTGTGCGGCCGGGAGGACTTCGCCCGTTACTATTCCGGAGTGCGGATCCGCTGGCAACGGCGTGATTTTCTGACACTGGATAAAATTCAGAACACCCGCTTTGACCTGTTTTTTAACCGTGCCCACGTCGTCGAAGGAATCGCCCCCAACCTCGACCTTTATTACCGCATGTTCCGTGACTCACCCCATTACAGTCTTTATTGGGTGAGCCTGAACGACCAGCCACAAATGACCCCGGAATATTTTGCCGGCAAGACCATTGGTCTGCTGGCGGACCCCCACAGCCAGAGCTTCCATATCGAACCGCTGGATTCACTGAAAATCGCCGGCATAGGCCTGCAACCACAACAGATTATTTTTTATGGCGATATGTTGTCACTGTACAACGCCTTTAATGCCGGTGATGTGGATCTGATGACAACGCCCAAAGGCCTGATCAGCAATAACTTTGATGAAAGCAAAGCCCGCTACCAGCTGATTTCCAACGATATGTCGCCGGGTAAATGGTACCTGAGTAACGCCGTCAACCCAGACGTTCACTGTGCCCTGCAAACGGCACTCAATATTTATTATTCCGAGGTTTTTCCTGATGCCGAAGCCAGCCATGACTGCCAGTAAGCCAGCGGCGGCGGTTCTGCTCTGGCTGCTGATCAGCGTCGCACTTTTGTGGTTATCCTGGGCCTGCGCCACTCACAGTGCCAGAGAATCCATCAGTGCTGAGCTGGATACCGGTCTGCTGCCACGGATCATTGCCGCCAAAGGCTTCCGCATCGGCCAGTACGAAAGAGACGATGATTTACTGGCAAAAATCAATCGGGACATTCAGACCCTGAAACCACAGGCCTGGCTGCCGGTGATTTCTGAATGCTCACTTCACCTGCAGGCTCTTCATGGCCATCCGCAGCCCAACGCCGCCAAAGACGGCTTGATCGTCCTGGCCAGACAAAGCACCGAAGGAACACAGGAATTTGCCTTCGCCTTTGCCTGTCAGCCTGACTATGCCTGGTGGCTTCCCACTCAACTGGGGATTGCCGCCCTGCTGACCGCACTGTTCCTGCATCTGCCCCGCCCGCTCAGTCCAGCCGGGCGGCGCTGGCAACAGACACTGCAAAGACATCATCCCCATCAGGCAGACGACCAGAATCTGTTACAGCAATTACGCGCATTAAAAGACAACGCCCGGCCTGTGATGGAACTTCTGCTGCAACAGCCCGGATGCCCGGTGCCAGTGGCACTGCAGATCGCCCGGCAGATCAACCAGAACGGCAAGCAGGTGGAACCGGCCTGGCTGTTAAAAGCGCTTGAGCAATATCCGGATCAGCCCGACCAGGTTGTCAGGGTTGCCTGCTCTCCGGCCCGGCTGCACTTTGACACTGCTGCGCAAACAGCAGAGATTCACGGTATTCCGCTGCGCCTGCCGCTGACGCCGTTTCTCTACTATCTGTGGTATGCCGGAATCCGGGCTGACAGCCCCGCGGATGAAGGCTGGTTCACCAATCCACCCACGAACCGCCCCGATTACGAACAGGGGCGCCGGCTCAGTCAGCTGATGCAGCATTATGGTGGCCATGGTAAAGCCATCAACGATCTGCAGAGCAATGGGCTGAAAGCCAAAACCCTGGATCAGAACCGCAGTAAGATTAAAGATGAACTGGTGTCTGTACTGGGTGAAACCCTGGCCGCGGACTATCTGTTCGAAACCGCAAGAGACGCCCAGAGCGGGCGCAGCAAATACCGCATCAAACTGCCTCCAGAGGCCATCACAGGGGTTGAAGAGGTCTCAGAGATATCCTTAAACACCGCTGACCAGGCCACATAACCCATTGTTTTTATTGGATTAATTTTTATAGACATCTCCAAAATCGGCAGAGAGGTTGTTTTCACAGAGCTGCCACACAAGACCAACACCATGGCTCCGTCTGACAACTCACCCACCCGGAGCTGACCATGAAAAAGCTGAAGCCTAATAAACTTTCGGCCGCCATTGCCCTGCTGAGTCTGACCGCCCTCAGTGGCCATACCCTCGCGGCAGATACAGAATCAGAAGCCACCGATAATGAACAGATTATTGAAGAAGTGGTTGCCGTAGCCTCACCTATCCGCGACAGCCAACAGGCCGCGATTGAAGCCAAACGTAACGCTGACAACACCGTGGATGTTATTTCCGCCGACACCATCGGCCGCTTCCCGGACCAGAACCTGGCCGATTCTCTCGGTCGCCTGCCGGGCCTGGCCATTGAACGTGACCAGGGCCAGGCACGTTATATTAACTTCCGGGGGGCACCATTCCGTTACACCAAAATCGCTCTGGACGGTATCGATGTACCGGGCGCAGAAAATGGCCGTACCCCGCGTTTTGACAGTTTCCCTTCTGCCATTACCAGCCGCATCGAAGCCAACAAAGCCATCATGCCAAATATGCCGGGCGAAGCCGTCGCCGGCTACATAAATATCGGTACCTACGATCCCTTTACCCAACCGGGGTTCGGTGCTGCCCTTGACCTGGGCACCGGAGAGCAGAAACTCGGCGGTGGCGATATATCCAAACAAAGTCTGCGCCTGTCATGGTCAAACGACCGCTTCGGTGTCGTGGCTTTTACTTCCCACAATGAGCGCGACCAGATCACGGATAACCGTGAATACGATCTTGGCTACACAGATACCGGCGAACTGCAGGTCAACACACTGGATTTCCGCAGCTATAAAGTCAAACGTGAAGACTCAGCCTGGGGGGGCAAACTGGAATACCGTGGTGACGGTGTTCTGCAACGCGCATTTTTCAACACCCTGTACAGCGAATTTATTGACCACGAAGAACGTAACCAGTTTGTCTTCGACATGGGCGGCGCAACCGGTACCTCCGGTGAAAATGTCGCTGTTGGTGTGAGCCGTATGCTGGAATACGGTAAATACGAAAACTCAACATCGACCAACACCTTAGGCTTTGATCTGATTGCCGGTGGCTGGATGTTAACGCCAAGCATCACCCTGACCGAAACAGAATTCGAAATGTTTCTGCCTATTGCCCGCAGCATGCTTGGCAGCAGTACCGCTGATTACAATCTGAGTGATATTGAAGACCCCAGACTGACACTGGACGACGATCTGTCATCCATTGATTATGCGATGACCATCGGCCTGCCATATGTGCAGCAGCTCGAAAATGAAGAAACAAAATTCAAGCTGGATGCGCAGCGCAACATCACCTTATTCAATTACGCTTCCTCACTGGCCATGGGCGTGCAGCTGGATCAACGTGAAGCTTCCGGCTACGTCGCCAACTATCAGACGGATATGACAACGCTGGCAGCCATTGATATTGACCAGTTCAATACCGGTGAACGCTGGGACAGCAATACCACCAATACCATTGGCGGTACCTATTATGACAATAAAGGCCTGTACGATGCCTGGGCAGCGACCGGTGCGTTTGACGATATCAGCGTCGCAGAGGCGGATAAAATTGCCATCGATGAAGACATCACGGCGGTTTATGCCATGACAACCTCAGAAACCGGCTGGGGGAATTTTACCGTCGGAGCACGCATTGAGCAGACTAGCTATTCCAGCGAAGGCACCATGAACGGTGAAAAAGTGAAGGCCGACGATACCTTTATCAACATTCTGCCTTCTGTGCATGTGAATCTGGATGTATCGGACGAGGTGAAAGTCCGCGCTTCCGTCAGCAGCGGTGTCAGCCGGCCAAACTACAGCGAGTGGCGTGCGGCCATCGGTTTGGACGCCACTGAGCACGAAGCCAGCGGTGGCAACCCGGAACTGGACGCCGAAGAAGCGCTTGGCCTGGATACATCGGTGGAATACTACTTTGCCCCCGCCAGTATTCTTTCAGCCGGCGCTTTTTACCGCACCATTGATAACGTCATTTATGCCAGCACCGAAACGGTCGACGGCGGGCGTTTCATCAGCTCTGAAACCGGAAACGAATGGCAGTACACCAGCTATTTTAATGGTTCAGACGGTGTTCTTTCCGGTATCGAACTCAACTTTATGGGATCACTGGAAAATGGCCTGGGTGCCAGCGCCAACGCTGCTTATGTGAACAGTGAATTTAAAGATCAGGATGGTCAGAAATACGACTTACCAGGCACGTCTGACACGATTTATAACGCTTCTCTGTTCTATGAAAACTATGGTTTCTCTGCCCGTTTGAACTACATGTTCCGTACCGAATGGATTTCACCGGTTGAAGATCCGAGCGAAGTCTGGGGCGATCAGGAACGTGTCGACTTTTCTATGAGCTATGAAATTCCTTATAGCGCTGCAGGTGAAACCAGCTCCATTTATTTCAACGCCAACAACCTGACCAACGAAACGGATAACCGTTACGCAGGCAACGGCACGATCAATCAGTCAGAAAGCTACGGCCGCAGTTACCTTGCCGGTATCCGTGTGAACTACTGATCACGTCATCTTCACTCTCCTCGGCCGGGTAACACCGGCCTTTTTTAACACAGATTATGCAGGATTTTTTATGAGACCCTTTTCCGTTTATGTCTTTGCGGCCGTTATGGCTTTATCTCCTGTTGCGGCCTTTTCCATGTCCGCCAAACAGCAGGTTAACGATGTTTCAGACCTGTCAGAAACCCGTGTCACCTACGACAACGACAACCGGATTTATTCACTCAACTGGACCCCGGGCACGGCCGTCACTATTGCCGTCAGTCAGACTCCGGACAGCAACGACAGCCAGCTGCTGGCAGAAAAAATCAGCTCCGGTCATTTCTTATGGCAGGGCCCTGAAAAAGCTCAGCGTCAGTTTTTTATTATTACCCCGGAACAGGGGGACGCCGTCATCACAGCATCGCGTTTGCTGCCTGCCGATGGTGCACTTAACTTCCGTGATCTGGGTGGTTACCAAACCGCCGATGGCCGCACCGTCAAATGGGGCAAACTTTACCGTTCATCCATGCTCGCGCATTTAACCGCTGACGATTATCAGATGATCAAACCACTGCATATCGGCACTATTGCTGACCTGCGTTCCAATGATGAACGTGCAAAAGAAGTGACGGACTGGAAAGCCGGAGAAATCGACTGGATCACCACGGATTACAACATGGATTACAGCCAGTTCCGCGGCATGATGAAAGACATTACTGCGGAAAAAGCCAAGGCCATGTTTACCCGGATGTATCCCGGTATTCTCAAACAACAGACCAGTAACTACCGCGCCATGTTTGAGCAGTTATTAGAGGATGATGATGCCCTGCTGTTTCACTGCTCTGCCGGTAAAGACCGTACCGGCATGGCCGCAATGCTGATTCTGACAGCACTGGGCGTCCCACAGGATACGGTGATGAAAGATTATCTGCTGTCCAACCAATACTATGCCGCCAGAGTGGCTGAATTTTCCCGTCAGCACAGTGATGGAAAAAACGATTCCACCGCCGCCATGATGAGCCGCTTACCGCAAGAAGTAAGTGCAGTATTTATGGGCGTCAGCCCGGAATATCTGCAGGCAGCCATTGATACCATGATTCAGGAGCACGGCAGTGTGATGAATTATTTGCACCAGGCGCTGGGCATGAGCGACGACGATATCGCTGCGCTGCGCGATAAATATCTGATGTAAATAAACATCACTGGCGGTTACTGTGGTAACCGCCTTACCCTATCCCCTTCTTAATCCTGCCTGTGACCAGTTCACCATTGCCCGATTGTCATACAATTATCGCGATTATTTTTTGTCTGACGCCTCAGATATCCGCAGTAAATTGATGTTAAACCCGGACTCTCTGTCTATCGCTGATATACTCATGAAGAGTTGAGTTCATCAAACCGTACACACCAGACAATGAGTAACCTATGATCAATATTCTGATAGCCCCCATAGGCCTGGACACCGGCCTGACGACCATCAGTCTCGGTCTGATCCGTGCGCTGGACGCCCAGGGGCTGAAAGTCGGATTTATTAAACCCGTCGCCCCGGATTACGCAGACAGCGAACGTTCCAGCCATCTGGTGCGTACCGTACTGCAGCTGAATACGCCTAATCCGATGCAACTGCACCGCGTGCAGCAACGCATCAGTGATGGCCAGCTGGATCGTGTACTGGAAGAAGTGGTTGGCCTGCACGATCAGGTTGCTCAGGATTGTGATGTCGTTTTAATTGAAGGCCTGGTACCGGACCGCAGTGAACCCTATACAGCGAAAATCAATGCCGAAATAGCCAAAGCTCTGAACGCTGACGTCCTGATGGTCGCCAGTGGTCTCAACCACACACCGGAACAGCTGAAAACAGAAGTCAGGGTACAGTCCGGTATCTATGGCAGCACCAGTCTGCTGGGCTGCATCATCAACAAAGCCGGCGTCGCTCCCCGGCACGAAGGTGTGCCGTCCGGCGAAGCCAGCGATATTATTGAACAGAACGATGATGAGGTCTGTGCCCCCTACTGGCAGCTGAAAAGCGAGCGCTGCCCGGTGCTGGGCGTGATTCCCTGGAAACCACAGCTGGTCAGCCCGAGAATGATGGATGTTGCGCGGGCGCTGGATGCCGATATTCTGCATGAAGGGGAGCTGGACAGTCGCCGTGTGTTACGTATCGCCCTGTGCGCACGTTCGCTGGGTAATATGGTGGATGTGCTGCGCCCGGGCACCCTGCTGGTCACCCCCGGAGACCGGGACGATATTATTGTCGCCGCCGCCATCGCCGCCACCAATGGTACGCCGCTGGCGGGTCTGCTGCTGACCAGCGGCCTGCAGCCCGGTGACAACGTGATTAATCTGTGCCGTGCCGCTTTGCAGACCGGGGTACCGGTATTGAAAACCCGCCACGACACTTTCACCACCGCGCAGATGTTAACCGATATGGAAACCCGGGTACCGGTCGACGATGCTGACCGGGTGCACAACCTGATGACCACCATCGCCGATCATCTGGATATGAAAACCCTGATGGAGCAGTTAGGCCAGCCTCACGCCAGCCGTCTGAGTCCGGCCGCTTTCCGTCACCAGATTGTCAGCAAAGCCCGTGCTGCGCATAAACGCATCGTATTGCCGGAAGGTGAAGAACCACGCACCATTCAGGCGGCTGCTATCTGTCAGCAGCGCGGTATTGCCAACTGTGTACTGCTCGGTGATCCGGAACGCATCCGTCAGGTGGCCGAAGCCACCGAGATAGAACTGCCGGAGACACTGCAGCTGACCGATCCGTCCAGCGTCCGTGAACAGTATGTCGCCCCCATGGTGGCGCTCAGAAAACATAAACAACTGACAGAACCCATGGCGCTGTCGCAGCTGGAAGACAACGTCGTACTGGGCACCATGATGCTGGCCGAAGAAGAAGTGGATGGTCTGGTTTCCGGGGCCGTTCACACCACCGCAAATACCATACGTCCGGCATTACAGCTGATAAAAACCGCCCCCGGTGCCCGACTGGTTTCATCGGTATTTTTTATGGGATTACCCGATCAGGTGCTGGTCTACGGAGATTGCGCCGTCAATCCCGATCCGGACGCAGAAGAGCTGGCCGATATCGCCATTCAGAGTGCAGATTCCGCCATTGCCATGGGCATTCCGGCCCGGGTTGCCATGATCAGTTACAGCACCGGCTCATCCGGCAGTGGTGCCGATGTGGAGAAAGTGCGTAAAGCCACGGCACTGGTCAAAGAACAGCGACCGGATCTGGTGATTGATGGTCCGCTGCAATACGATGCCGCCACCACCGCCAGTGTGGCCAGAAGCAAAGCACCGGACAGCCCGGTCGCCGGTCAGGCAACAGTCGTTATCTTCCCGGATCTGAACACCGGCAACACCACCTATAAAGCCGTACAGCGCAGTGCCAATGTCATCAGCATTGGCCCCATGCTGCAGGGGCTGGCAAAACCCGTGAATGATCTGTCACGGGGGGCATTGGTGGAAGACATTGTGTACACTATTGCTCTCACTGCCATTCAGGCACAATTCACACAACAACAATAAAACAGGATATTCTAATGCCGCCGCTGCTCACAGGCATCATCGCCAGCACTCTGCTGGCGATCAATATCATTTTCTGGTGTTCGCTGCTGTTTATTTTCACCTTTTTTAAAATCATTATCCCGATCCCCAGTGTGCGTCATTGGATAACGACAATACTGAACTGGCTGGCTGAGAACTGGATTGCCTGCAATTCCGGCTGGATGAAACTGACGCAGACAATGGACTGGCAAACAGACCTGCCAGACAACCTGAAACGCAAAGGCTGGTATTTTGTCGTCAGCAATCACCAGAGCTGGGTCGATATTCTGGTGCTGCAACACGTACTTAACCGAAAAATCCCCCTGCTGAAATTTTTCCTGAAACAGGAGCTGATTAAAGTCCCTGTCATGGGGGCCGCCTGGTGGGCGCTGGATTTTCCTTTTATGAAACGCTATTCAAAAAGCTATCTGGAAAAGTATCCGGAAAAACAGGGTAAAGATCTGGAAACCACGCAGAAAGCCTGTGAAAAATTCCGCACAATACCGACCAGTGTGATGAATTTTCTTGAAGGCACACGCTTTTCTCAGGCAAAACACGACGAACAGCAGTCGCCTTATCAGTACTTATTGAAACCCAAGGCCGGCGGGATGGCGTTTGCGCTCAACGCCATGAACGGTCAGTTTGATTCTATTCTGGATGTTACTGTTTATTACCCGGGCGGCATTCCTTCTTTCTGGGATTTTCTGCAGGGGAAAATGCATCAGTGCCGGGTCGAGATCAGCGAACGGGACATACCACCGCATTTGCAGCAGGGTTCATACGCGACCGATGCAACCTACCGGCAGCAATTTCAGCAATGGACACATGAGCTGTGGTTGCAGAAAGACGAACGCCTGAAGGCATTGCACAAAGCTGACTGACGGCCATCGCTCAGCCAGCTACCTGATTCCGTCCGGCGTCTTTTGCCTGATAAAGCCGCCGGTCCGCTTCACTCAACAACGCATCCGCCCCACGATCTTCCTGCGGTATTTCAGCGGCAACCCCGGCACTGATGGTCACATGACCACTGACTGCCCACTGATGGGGGATATTCCGTTCGCCCACAGCGGCACGCATATCCTCTATTAAGCGGAGCGCATCTGTCAGAGGCGTATCCGGCAGCAGGATGACAAATTCTTCCCCGCCATAACGTGCACACAGGTCACCCGGCCGCTGACAAAAAGACGACATCAGCTGAGCCAACAATTTCAGACACTCATCACCTTTAAGGTGGCCGTAATGGTCGTTATATTCTTTAAACTGATCAAGGTCGATCATCACCAGGGCTAATGGCGTTTTACTCCGTAGACAGCGGCGCCATTCTGACTCCAGTTTTTTTTCAAAGTGGCGGCGGTTAGCAATGCCGGTTAACGAATCTGTGGTGGACATATAATGCAGACGGGTGGTCAGATGCTGCAGCCGCTGGGCCTCCAGTGCCAGCAACTGATTTTTCACAAAATCACTGCGTGCGGCAGACTCCATCATAAACGCGATATAACCGCCCATCATAATCAGCAGCAACCAGAACAATACGAACACCGGAATAAAAATATCAATCAGACGCCGCAATTCCGGCTGTTCTATGCTGTGATTCATAAAGGGATAAGCAATCAGGTAAATCAGCAACAGGGCAATGGATACCGACAGCATCAGTCGATAGCTGAGGCGCAGGGCGACGATAATAAATACCTGTATCGGCACCATGCCCAGGTGATAGGCATATTTTAATTCCCCGGGAATCAGGCCGATAAATACCAGTACTGACAACCCCGCGACAAACACCCCAATCGCCGCACATATAATTACGTAGTCATATAAAAATGTTTTTGGCGCCCACCAGATAAAAAACAGACCCACCGCAGTAATGATGGAGCGCGCCATAAAGATCGCAGCGCCCTTGTCGCCACCCAGATAGAAATCTGTCCAGGAAAATGCCATATAAAACAACAGCCCGGCCACCAGCATCTTACGGTCAATATCGAGAAAACTCTGGTTGCGCTGGTCCAGATAGCGCTGTTCCAGGCGTCGTGGAAATCTGAGTTTTGAACGCCCATGATCAAGAATTCCGGTCAGAATATTGATCTGCTCTTCCACTCGTTTTAATGTGTTGTCTTCATGTTGATACAGGGTGTCTGGCACAGCGTCTCCCGCTTTTCTTCTGTGCGGCCTGTAATCCCGGGACAACCGCAACCGAACGTGTCAATGTTGTTTTTTTTATGAAACACCGTCTGAATGATTCAGACAATATCCCCATGCGCCGATCTTTATGAGGTTATTATGAAAGTATACGAAGATATCAGCCAATCCATTGGTAATACACCTCTGGTGCGGATCCGTCACCTGACTAACCATCCGGCCGTGTACGCCAAACTGGAAAGCCGCAACCCGGCACAGTCAGTTAAGTGCCGCATCGGCGCCAATATGATCTGGCAGGCGGAACAGGATGGCCTGCTGAAACCCGGTATGGAGATTGTTGAGCCAACCAGTGGTAACACAGGCATTGCCCTGTCTTTCGTCGGCGCCGCCCGGGGTTATAAAGTGACCCTCACCATGCCCGAGACCATGAGTGTTGAACGCCGTAAAGTGATGAAAGCGCTGGGCGCCAATCTGGTGTTGACCGAAGGGGCCAAAGGCATGAAAGGCGCAGTGGATGCGGCCGAAGCCCTGCTGGCTGAAGCGCCGGAACAACGCATCATGCTGCAACAGTTCAACAACCCGGCCAACCCGGCGATTCATGAGAAAACCACAGGTCCGGAAATCTGGAACGACACCGATGGTGAAGTTGACGTTGTGGTTGCCGGCGTCGGCACTGGCGGGACCATTTCCGGCGTTGCCCGTTATCTGAAACAGCACAAAGCCATTACCGCCGTTGCGGTTGAGCCGTCAGCTTCGCCGATTATCAGTCAGGTCCGTGCCGGACAGGACATGACCCCGGGTCCGCATAAAATTCAGGGCATCGGTGCCAACTTTATTCCCGGCAACCTGGACCTGGATCTGCTCGACCGGGTTGAACAGGTGAGCAATGAAGATGCCATGGCCATGGCGCACAAACTGATGGCGGAAGAAGGCATTCTGGCCGGCATCTCCTGCGGTGCTGCCCTGACCGCTGCCCTGCGTCTGGCCGACGAGCCGGAATACGCGGATAAAAAAATCGTCGTGGTACTGCCGGACTCAGGTGAACGCTACCTGACGTCACCTTTGTTTGAAGGTTACTTTGACTGATCCGTTGTCATCCCCCCTGCTCAGTCTGAGCCAGACTGAGACACTGCTGGACGGCCTGCTGGATTTTTATCCGCAGGCCATCCGGCACAATCAGGCGTTACTGGCACAACTGCGCCAGACCCTTCCCTGGTCACAGGATTCAGTCTTTCTGTACGGTAGAACGCACCGCATTCCACGCCTGCAATGCTGGATTGCAGACCCCGGCGTGGAATACAGCTATTCGGGTAAACAACTTATTAATCATCCCTGGCCGGAAACGCTGAACCGTCTGCGCGACGAACTGAACAAGGCTTTTGGTCTGCAACTCAATTCGGTGCTTTGCAATCTTTATCGCGATGGTCAGGACAGTATGGGCTGGCACAGTGATGACGAACCGGAACTGGGGCCCGACCCCGGCATTATTTCTGTTACGCTCGGCGCAGAACGGGATTTTTCACTGCGTCTGAAAGGCACAACCCGTCAGAACAGTAAGCTGGCACTGCCGGATGGCAGTCTTCTGTATATGAAACCGGGCATGCAAAGACGCTGGGAACATGCCGTTCCCAAACGGGCCGGCGTATCCTCGGCACGTATTAATCTGACCTTCCGCGAAATCATCCACTGACACAGCCACACCAGTGTTCATTGTGAAATAACCCCTTCCAGGCGAAACATCAGCACCGGCGTTGTTTCATACTCGCCGTCCCTGTTCCAGATAAACTCCGGATTGATTTCGGCAAAGACCCAGTCACTGTAAACCCGCTGACGGTAACGCAGACCGGCAAAGTAAGAATCAAAGGTTGCCCCTTCCTCGGTTGAACCAGAGGCTCCTGCCACATACGCCAGCCCACGGGTCGGGCTCAGCTCATGGTACAGACCGGCGCTGTAGCCCAGGGTAAAATAATCATCCCGATTGAGGTATTCCGCTTTCATATTAATGCGGAAGAGCTTTTCAATATTGATGGGATAATCAGCCCGGAATTCGGTTTCCTCACCGGCACCGTCCAGGGTGTAATAAAAAAATTCCTGACTGGTCCTCAGCTCCCATTCCGACAGATAGGCATAGCGGCGGGCACGGAAACGAATAAAAGGATCCGGCGGGGTTCCCCAGCGGATACCGGCATCCAGGTTGGTTTTCCATTGATCGGTTTCACGCAGGATATAACGCAGCGCTGTGTTGTATTCCGTGTTTTCAACACTTTCCAGCGGATCGGCTTCGCGGTCGTCGTCTTCATCTTCAGATTCAAACAGCAGATTAAGACGCTCATTGGTGTTGGGCAGAACGACTTTAACGCCGACGCCGAACTTATAATCAACCGGTTCTCCGATTTCGCGGCGGGTGTAAAAGGATATTTTGGCACGGCTGCCGCGGACATCATCATCAGTGACGTCTTCACTGAAAAAGGTATCAACGAAAAAGCTGTCGATGCCACCTGACAAACGGTTCAGATAATTCGCCAGCCAATCGCGGGAGCGGTCCGCCATCGCTTCGGTCACCGGCGTCTGCACGGTATTTTCCTGCGGTATGGTCTCCGGCGGAGGCAGGGGCAGCATGCTGTCGCCCTGTAACTGCGGTCGGGAGTCCAGCGCAGATACGCTGCCTGACACCAGCAGCGACAGGTACAACAGGTACAACAGCCGGCGCATATCAGACCGGATCGTGATGCACGAGAATTTCAGCCCGCGGAAAACGGGAAAGTATCGCTTTCTCCACCCGGTCTCCGATGGCATGAGCGGCTTCCAGCGTCTGCTGACCATCCAGATCCAGATGCAGCTGAATAAACTGAATCGCCCCCGCCTGCCGGGTTTTCAGATCGTGCACGCCGCGCACGCCGTCGCAGGCGGCAATCAACGCTTTCAGTTCTTCCTCTTCCTCTTCCGGTATGGCCTTATCCATCAGGACCTCGAGAGCATCCGTGACAATGCCATACACACTGTGCAACAACACCGCAGCGATCCCCAGCGCAACCACAGGATCCAGCCAATAGATTTCCCAGTGTGCAGCCAGCAGAGCAACCACCACCGCCGCACTGGTCAGGATGTCGCCATAATAGTGCGCAGAATCGGCCTTAATGGCCAGTGACTGGGTCTGCCGGTATACCCAGCGCTGATAGATAACCAACGCTATCGTGGCCACCACCGAGAACAGCATCACAGCGATGCTTTCCTCCAGCGCCGCCAGCTCACGCGGGCGCAGCAGCCGGTCAACCACATGCAACAGCAGAAACGTGGCCGATCCCAGGATAAACGCCGACTGAACGAGCGCTGCCAGTCCTTCTGCCTTGGTATGACCAAACGGATGATCATCATCCGCCGGCATCAGCGCGTAACGCACCGCAAAGTAATTCACCAGCGACGCGGCAATATCCATCAGAGAGTCGAGCAGAGAAGAGAGAACACTGGCGGAATCACTCACGCTCCAGGCAAATACTTTTGCCAGCATCAGTGTGACAGCAGTAACAATAGAGGCGGTGGCCGCACGTTTGATCAACACGGCATGATTAGCAGCGGTCATAGAGTGATTGCATGATCCATTAAACAACCCATGGATTATGGCAGATCAGCGCCGCATATTCAGTTATTTCCCCCACTCAGCAAGGAAATGCGCAAATACGCACGGCAAAAAGTGCCGGAGTATTGACGTAACCCCGGCAAGTTGGTCTTATTGACTCAGTTTAGCTTCAGGAATCCGCCCCATGACAATCCGCCAAGCCCTGGTCGTCGATGACTCTAAATCAGCACGTATGATGCTGCAGCGCCTGCTGAGCAAAATCAACGTCAATGCCGAGGCGGTCGAAAGCGCGGAAGAAGCGCTCAGATTTCTGGAGAAACAGCAGCCGGATGTGATTTTCATGGATCATATGATGCCAGGCATGGACGGTCTGGAAGCCACGCAACTGATTAAATCCAACCCGCGCACAGCCTCTATTCCTACCATTATGTACACCTCAAAAGAAGGTAAGGAGTATCAGGATATGGCCCTGTCCCACGGTGCCAATGGTGTGCTGGCCAAACCCGCCAGTCACGAAGCCGTGATGGCCGTGATTCAGTCGCTGGATAAACCGGCCGCCAATGACGAGCCTGCGGGCACGCATCCGCCGGCCATTCCTCTGGTTGAAATTGATAAGCTGATTCAGAAAAACCTGACGCAGGCACTGGAAGACATCAGAAACGAACTGACAGCCAGCGTGGATGAACACGCACGTGGCCTGAAAGCTTCCCAGAGCACACAACTGGACCTGATGCAGGCCAGAATGTCTCAGCATACGGCACGTCTGCAGGAAGACATTAACGCCAGCCTGACGGAAGCCGCGCTGTTTAAGAAGACACGCAATCAGAACCAGCGTCTGGCCGTCGCCGTCGCCGATAAACTGGTGAAGAAAAACGTGGATGACCTGCTTCACATGATGGCCGACGACCGCATTGCAATGGAAGAAGAACTGACTGTGCTGCGGGAAGACATACTGCTGGCACAGAAGAAAGCCAGCGCCAGAGCGATGCTGACCGGCCTGCTCGGCGGCGCCCTGCTGGGCGGCCTGATCGGCATAGCCGCTGCATTTTATCTTTAAATCAGGCCTCTGCCCGCCTTTTCATGAGCGTTGCGCCACGGAGTTCCGTGGTGCTGGCTCAGCTGCACCTTTTTTTGTTGTCCTCCCCTCTTTAAAATAAAGTCACTCACCAATAATAATTACGATCAGGGATACGACAATGATCAGACTTATGATGACTGCCGTGGCAGTCGTTATCCTCACCGGATGTGCCGCAGCCACGCCACTGCTGGTGGCTGAAGCAGGCGGGCATCAGCTGGCCCGTCATGATGAAGATATAAAAGTCCGGGCGGCGGCGGCACTGGAAGATGAGCCCGATCTGCTGACTTATTCAATACAGGCCATCAGCCGCAACCGCACCGAACAGGCAGCAGCCACCTATCTGAAAGGCTATAACGCAGAAGACTACTCAGAAAATATGAAATCGCTGGCACTGTACCAGCTGGCACTTCTGTATATGAACCGTTTTAACCAACAGCGAGACGATGACAAAGCGCGTCAATATTTTTTATTGCACCGCCAGCAGTTCCCGGACTCACGTCTGAAAGCAAAAATCGAAAAACGTCTCGCAATTCTCAACCAGCGCCAGCAGGACCCGGTGCAACTATCTGCCGACCAACTGCTGCGCCAGGCAGATCGCAATAAACTGCTGCAAAAAAACACCACGCCTTATGATGCGGAACTCACCGCCATGAGTGAGCGTGCCATTACGCAGGGCCGCATTGCCGAAGCGGAGAGTGTTTATCTGGTGCTCTATAACAACAAAGCATCGTCCGATAACATGCGCGCGCGCTCTCTGTATCAGCTGGGTCTGATTTACATGAGCCCGTACAATCAGGCGGGGAACTATCAGAAAGCGTTAGCTTACTTCCGTAAGATTACTGACGAATTTCCGGCTACACCGGTAGCCGGAAAGAGCCAGGAAAGAATTGTGGAATTGCTGAACCGCCAATAATACCAGTGAATCTGAGCAGAACACTCTGCTCAGATATTCCAGTTGATATCCTCTGGCTCATCCTCATCCGTCACACACTGGCGGAAATCCGTACGCGACTCGTCGTGGCAGACGACATCCAGAATCACCACGTCACCGGCATCCACATAGGCTCTTAACAGCATATATTCCGGCTGATGGTAATCCCCATTATCTTCAATATAGTCATTGATATCCTGGCACAGGCTGTAGCTGCCACAGTCGAAAGTTTCACTGAGATCGTACATCGTCAGACTGCCACCGCTGCTGCGGTTAACGGCTTCACCGTCAACAATAAAGAGAAATGAATAACTGCTGCCAATGCGGGATTCAGGGCTGGTATTTTCTTCAATCAGCTCAGCCGCCTGCAGGTTGCCGGCCGCAGACTGAGTTTTATTAACGCGGATGTCATAGCGTGAGCCCCACTCGTACTCAAAATCACTGATACCGTCATCCAGCGGTAATAATTCATAATCTGCGCCTTCATTCAGTTTATACAGATAGCAAAGCTGAGGTTCACTGTAACCACATTCCGACATAAAGTGCGCAATGTACCAGTCTTCTTCGCTTTCTCCCGCACACTCTGACTGAAAATCATCTTCGGCGGCAGCACAGATAAAAGCGCTCAGTGTTACGGTATTTTCCTGTACGTTAAACTCCAGCTGTGTCACATAACTGTTATTAACCGCGGTCAGAAGATCACTGCAGAAGGTTTCACACGTAAAGGAAACGTCGCCGCTTAATGACCACTCAGTATCGCTTAACTGCTGCAGAATACCGGTATCCGTATACAGCGTGAGAATGACTGATGCTTCATCAGAGGTCACCGGGTCACGATCGATAACCGATTTAAAATCGTAAGATTCAGGGTCACCATGGTTATCAAAACTGGTTTCAACCTCAACGGTGTAACGATATCCCCATTCAAAGGACGAAAAACCCGTGAAGTCCTGCGGTGCGGTTTCCCAGCTGTCGGAAGAATCTTCACGGACCCGGAAACACAGAGTGGACGCGTTATCGTCGCACTGAACTTTGTAAGAATCCACGTACAGAGTTTCAGTCTGATCACTCCAGTGACGGCCCAGCTCCGGACAACCACTCAGCACCAATGTGGTGAGCAGAACAATCATCAGTCTTTTCATAAATCGCTATTTCCCTGCGCCGGTACGGCATAAGTTTGCAGCAGGCGCTGCGCCTGTTCCGGACTCAGAAACTCAGTCCGGCGTCTGAGTTCCGCTGCCGCACTGGCCAATTCCGGCGCATCACAGGCTTCGCCGCGGGCTAAACTGGCGGCGGCCTGGTGTACCGGCAGCACTTCTGTTAATTGCAGCAGCTGTTGATCAATGGCCGCCGCCATCGCTTCTGCCGAGGCAATATCATCGCCACTCAGAGGTTCGCCAAAATCCACAAACACACGTCCTTTAAAACCGGTCAGCCCCTGCAGAATACTGCGGGTATCTTCATCGCCGGATTTTTCATAACGGCCGGATTCACTGCGGATCACCAGCTCGCGGGCTTTTTCAGCGTCGCAGGGGTCCCACTCATATTGAATGGACACAGGCACCGGGCGCATGGCCGCCATGGTATCGGCAAAGTTTTCATCACGTTGACGGCCGTTAAGCGCCAGCATTTTCAGAACGGCTTTGTCCGTCTTATCGATGCCGTCCTTTGCCCGCCCTTCCCGCTGTGCGATCCATACCGATTGTCCGGCTTCCAGCGATTCCCGGATATAACCGGACAGTCGCTGTAACTCGCGTAATTTTTCGCGCTTATTGGCCAGCGAACGCTTGACGATAAAACTCTTATTCAGCCGCATGATGTCGGCGATATCCGGGTTACGCAGCAGATTATCGCCGATGGCAATGCGGCTGGTCGGCCAGCCTTTCTGATGCAGGCTGTAATTGATCAGGGTCGGGTCCATGGCAATATCACGGTGATTGGAAATCAACAGATACGCATGATCTTTATTGAGTTTTTCCAGCCCGCGTACAACCACGTTATCGGTGGAATGCGTCATTAAGGTTTCAACCCAGCGGGCAACCATGTTCTGGAAATCTTCCACATGCTCAACGCGACCGATATGGCGGCGCAGGCGATGGCTGATCAAAGGGCGCAACAGAGCCATCAGCCAGCGTGGCATCGACGGATAACGGTAATGAATCAGCGCATTAATCAGTTGCGCAGAACCGGCCAGCCGGCTGAGCACGGGTCTGACTTCCTGATCGTTATAGGGGCGTATATCGGCGTAAGGGTCCTGCATGAAGTCTCTCTGTCGCTATGGGTAATACCTGTATTGACTGTTCACTACAGCATTCCTTATCTGTAAGCGCCGCATAGTATATCCTAGGGACGGCAACAGAATAATACGCAGAGGTCTGATTAATGATTACAGAGTGGGTACCGGCAAACGCAGACAGCGAAGCGATCGACAGCGCAGTATTGCTGCAATTCGCAGCCCTTGCTGAGCTGGTAAAAGACGATACCGAAGCGGCGAAAAGCCAGATTGGTGAGTCACAGCTGCAACAGGCTCAGGGCTGGATCAGGCTGCCGGAAAGTCACTGGCAGGAGGCCATTAAAAGCTTACCGGAAAAGGACCTTTTCCCCCTTGCACGCTTCTTTACCCTGGCCGAAATGCAGTTTCCGGGCTGGGAATGCGGTGCATCCAATCCGGCTATCTGGTTGTTCCGTTACATGAAGGCGCATGATCTGCTGCCGGAAAAAGCCGAAATCCGCGCCCTGAAGGCCATGACGGATAACCGTTTTATTCCTTATGGCAGTGTGCTCTGAAGCCAGAGACTAAGAACGACGGTGGCGGGCTGCTCAGGCAGCCGCGTCACCACTGAGAATATCGGAGAGTGCCGTCTGATCTGACGGCCAGTGATAGGCATACCAGCCTTCTGGTGCATCATGCGTCTGACTGCTGCAACTCAGCATCAGAGTCAGCGTCTCACGGTCACAATCGCGTAACAGACGCGTCACCGACGCCGCCTGAGGATAAGCGGACACCGCCACGGCCCCCGGCTGATGCTGAGCCAGCAGATAACCGAACTGAATCGGATCTGTGGTAATCAGGGGTTCCCAGCCTGCGCGGCGGACAAAAGAGGCGATGTCGCCTGTCGGGTCGTTTTCCTGCGCCAGTAATACTAACGTTCGCCCACCCAGCGCCAGATCTTCCGGTACAGGCATATTATTGTCCTGCAGAAAGCTGATGAAGCTGTTCACGGGAATACGGTTGTCACCGCGCCCCGGCAGCTTGTAGGCATCCAGATGGCCGCGCTCAATCCAGCGGATTACTGTGCGGAAATTCACGCCACAGTATTTAGCGACCTCACCCGTGGTTAAAGCTTGTTTATCCCTCACAGCATGATCTCAAATTGGCTACTACACTGACTCCAGTATAGATAGCCTTTCGTCTTTGCAAGGAGAAATCCGAAAAAATCCGCAAAGACCAGCAGGCGGAATGGCTTATCGCCAGCCATGGCGGATGCTAGAGTTCACTGCACAGGATTATTCTCAGGGAGACGCAGAATGCAGCACAATATTTTACTGGTTGATGATGAAGCCGGGATTATCCATGCCATTCGCCGCATGCTGCGTGCTGAACCCCTGAGTATTCATGAAGCCAGCAACGGCGATGAAGCCCTGGCGATTCTCGCCCGTCATGATATTCACCTGATGGTCACGGATTACAAGATGCCGGGCATGGACGGCCTCTCGCTGTGCCGTGAAACCCGGCGCGTGTCGCCGACCACTTACCGCCTGCTGTTATCCGGCCAGGTGGATTACAGTGAACTGCGCCGGGCCTGGGCCGACGGCGATGTACACCGCTTTGTGGCCAAACCATGGGACAATCTGCTGCTGACCATGGACATCAAAGAAGGGCTCAAACAGCATGCCCTGCTCGACCGTATGCACCAGCTGGGCCAGCAACTGCAGACTCAGCAGCCCACACTCCTGACTGACAGTAACTGGATTGTACGGCTGGCCAATGCCCCGATGTGCCGGGCGTTACAATGCAACGAAGAAGACCTGCTGGGCGTCAATCTTTTCGCCCAGGCACTGTCGGCCATGCCGGTCACGCTGGAGACTGAAGTGACACGCCAGGTTGAAGAAGGTAAAACCTGGCTGGGCCATTTTAACCTGACCGGCCCCAGCCAGCAGAAACACCAGGCCTGGATGGCCATCGCCCCGCTGGGTGAGCAATACCGGCTGTGCTCGTGCAACTGGGTCTCAGAAGACCTGAATCCCGACCGCGACATTAACGATGAACTCAAACGCTACTCCGGCGAACATCATCTGCAGCGCCTGCAACAGGCCGCCGATCTGGCCAGCCGCCAGCCTCAGCTGATGGTGGTGTCTCTGCCAGGCGACCCCATCAGCATGGATCTTTCCGCCATGTGCTATGAACGGCTGCAGGCCGCCACCGACGACCTGTATGAAATTTATTCGCCCCAACCCAACACCTTTCTGATCCTCCTGCCGGCCGCCGTGCCCCATACCCAGACGGAAAGTCTGCAGGAAAATATTCTGCAGGATTTCAATCAGGCCATGAATTATCAGGGTCAGAATCTGATGCTGGCCCCTGAGATCAGCATTGAAGAGAAACCCGCGGATATCACCGACTGGAGTGAATGGCTGCGCATGCGCCTTGGCCTGCAGAGCATGGTGAAACCGGCAGAATCCGAACCGGACACGCCGGATAACCCACAAAGCGGCCGCAAATCCCACAGCCAGCACAATGCATTACCTGTGTTTAACCAGCTTGGTGAGCTGGTCGCGCTGCAGGTGCCGGCAGAGCATCTGGCCGGCAGCAGCGACTGGCCAGCCTGGATTGCCGATATGACGGTGATCTGGCGCCAGCATTTCAACAACCGCGAGCTGCAGTTCATCATCACCGCCGCCGAACACCCGGACGAAGGTATCCGCCAGTTTGCCACCGCCCTCAACACTGCCAACCCGGGCGCTGCAGAGGCCGGTAACGGGCTGACGGTTATTCTGGGCGAAGACTGCGTACTCAGCCAGGCCGAAGAAGACCTGAGCTGGCGCGACGAACTGCGCACCCTCGGATGCCGGATTTTCATCGCCAACTTCGGCCGCAGCTTTGTCAATTCCCGGCAGTTACTGGGCCTGCCGATCCAGGGCGTCAGCCTGGCTCCTGAATTTCTGACCCATATGCGCAACAGCAAGTCGCTGCCCCAGAGCCGGCGCCTGCTGCAGCGTATGCATGATCACAAGCTGGTGATATATGCCCCGAACATGGACAACACCGAATCGCTGGCGTCTGCCCATCAGAGCAATGTTAACTGGCTGTCCGGCAACCTGCTGTCAGCGGTGGTCAGCAGTGATCAGCTGGCCTGGTTCTCATCAGACGGAGAAATCGGCTGAGAGAACCGACAGATCACTCAGCAAAGGCACAGGAATCCTGTATGATAGGCGCCTTCAAACAGGAGCCCGACCGTGAATAAAGACCAAGCTTACCACCAGATAGCGCTCGCCTGTCTGAAAGCACTGAAAGACCCCAAGGCGGCCAGCGCAGAAGACCCGGTGAAAAATCTGTACGCCGTGATTGATGAAGCGTTTGAGCAGCAGTTCGCGCTGTTACTGGCGGAACTGGAAGACTGTAAACAGCGTCTCAGTGCGATTGACCAACTGAACCCGGAACGCCATACCCTGGCTGATGCCCAGGCGATCTCCGGTTCTCAGGGCACCGCTCATTAACCCATACCAGCTGCAGGAGAAGGCATGTTCTCGCCCCGTTACTGGACCTTTTTTATCATCGTTCTGGCCGCTATTGCATACTCTATGATCCGATATTCAAACCAGCCGGAACTGACCGTCAGCCCGGCCGACACCTTCAATTACCGCACCGTCACTCTCGACAACGGCCTGCAGGTCATGCTGGTCAACACGCCGGACTCACAGAAAGCGGCTGCCGCTGTGACTGTTGATGTCGGCAGCGGTGATGATCCTGCAGACCGCGAAGGACTGGCGCATTTCCTCGAGCATATGCTGTTCCTCGGTACCGAGCCTTACCCGGAACCGGGGGAATATCAGGCCTATATCAGCCGCCACGGCGGCAGCCACAATGCCTTCACAGCGCACAGCCAGACCACCTATTTCTTTGAAATCGACAATAAGGCTCTGGAAGGCGCACTGGATCGCTTTGCCCCTTTCTTTATTTCGCCGACATTCGATGCCGCTTATGTTGAGCGGGAAAAAAATGCCGTCCACGCTGAATACAGCTCCAAGCTGCGGGACGATTTCCGCCGTATATATTCCGCCGAAAAAATGGCTATGAATCCTCAGCATCCTTTCTCTCAGTTTGCCACCGGCAATCTGGATACCCTGTCGGACCGCGAAGGGGATAAAGTACGGGATGATCTGCTGGAGTTTTACAAAAAACACTACTCGGCTGAGCGCATGACTGCGGTGGTTGCCGGTAACTATTCGCTGGACCAGCTGGAAACCTGGGCGCGGGGCCACTTTGCCGATGTGCCGGTGCACCATACAGAGCCCCGGTCAGAGCGTCCGCCGCTGTTTAAACCGGGCCAGCTGCCGCTGGATATGAATATCGAACCGGTAAAAGAAATCCGCCGCCTGCAGTTTACCTTTGCCATGCCGGAGACCCGTTCGGTTTACCAATATAAACCGGTACAGGTGATCTCCAGTCTGATTGGCCATGAAGGCGAAGGCAGTCTGCTGGCGTTTCTGAAAGAAAAAGGCTGGGCAGAAGGGCTCAGCGCCGGCCGCTCCATGGGAACTGAATTTGAAACCACGCTGGTCGTTCAGATCCGCCTGACCAAACTCGGCCTGCTGCATGTCGATAATATTACCCAGGCGCTGATGCACTACATTGATCTGATTAAATCAGCCCCGATTCCGGATTATATATTTACCGAGCAACAGCAACTCAGTGAACTCTCCTTCCGTTTTCAGGAGCATGGGCGCCTGTCAGATTATGTCGTCCGTCTGAGCAGCAATATGCAGGTCTACCCGGAGACGGATGTTATTTATGGTGATTACCACTGGCTGCCGGCCCCCGACAAAGTCATGCAGCCGTACCTGGAAGCGCTGGGCGCCGACCATATGCTGCGCACACTGATTGCACCCGGCGTTGCCACCGATACCACAGATCCATGGTATGGCACGCCGATACGCATCCGCCCGTCCGGTTACGATGCCACTGTCGATACCAGTGATCTGGATGAACTGCATTTACCCGAGGCCAATCCGTTTATTCCGACCGATTTTGAACTGCATGCCAGTGCACCGCAGGACACACCGGAGCGCATTATTGATGAGCCAGGCCGCCGTCTGTGGTACTACCCGGAACATCAGTTTGAACAGCCGAAATCCCGGGTGGTGATTCAGCTACAGAAAGCCAGTGTTCAGAACAGCAGCCGCCAGCGGGTTCTTGCACAGCTCTATACCCGTTCCGTCAGAGAAGCCCTGAACACCTACAGTTATCCGGCGGCGATGGCCGGTCTGGATTACAGTCTGAGCGCCACCGGCCGTGGACTGCAACTGATCCTGGGCGGCTACCAGCACAAAATGCCGGAACTGCTGGAGCGCATTCTGAGTGAAATGGACAACATTAATCTCAGCGAAGACAGCTTTGAACGTTACAAGGCCTCGCTGCAACGCAGCCTGGCCAACCAGCTGAAAAACAAACCTTATGAGCGTGAACTGGATGTTCTGAAACTCTGGCTGCACGAACCCTCGTTTGACCCGTCCGAACTGCTGGCAGCTCTGGACGATGTCAGCCGCGCGGATGTACTGACATTCGCCGCCAGCGTACAGGATGATCTGGCAACGCAGATGTACGTGCATGGCACCATGAGCAAAGAGAAAGCCACTGAGATGGCTGATATCGTCGACCGGCATTTTCCCGCCAGCGCCGATTTTCTGCAGCGTTCAGCCATTGTTAAGCTGCCACAGGGTCAGCATCAGCAGAACCTGACGCTGGATCACCAGGACAGTGCCAATGTTCTGTACATTCAGGGTCAGGACACCAGTGATGCCAACCGGGCGCGCTATTCACTGCTCGGGCAGATTCTCAGCTCCCCTTATTACCAGCGCATCCGTACAGAACTGCAGATGGGTTACGTCGTGTTCGCCACGCCATACCCGCAGCGCGACGTACCGGCACTGGCCTTTATTGTTCAGTCTCCGTCGTCCGCTCCACAGGAGATCCTGGATCAGACGCTGTCTTTCTTCGCCGGTTATGAACAGACGCTGGCCGATATGAGCGATGAAGAATTTGCCTCGTACCGTCAGGGGCTGATTACCCTGCTGCTGGAAAAACCAAAAAACATGAACGAAAAAGCAGGCCGCTTCTGGCGCGATATTGAGAGTGAACGCTGGACCTTCGATACCACCACGGCGATTGCCGCAGAGGTTGAAAAACTCACAAAAGAAGACGTTCTGGCGTTATTCCGTGAGGCCATTATCGAAAAACAAAAACCCTGGCTGCTGATCACTCAGGGTGGCCCTGTCGATGGCTGGCCGTCACTGGACGAGGTTGAGCGGGAAGCCCGGCCAAGGTTCTGATCATCATTAACAACGGCCTTCACGGGCCGTTTTTTTTGCTCTGCCGATGGTGACATGGCGCAGATTACCATTGATGTCCCTGCAGCAAACGGCAGAATAGGACGTTACCTGCCACAAAATAATAATAAGAACTATGCCACAGACTGCCTTTATTACGGGTGCCGCTTCCGGCATCGGCTTTGCTACCGCGGAAAAACTGTACCATCAGGGCTGGATTATCGGCCTTGCGGATATTGATGAATACGCCCTCAGCGAATCCACCTCAGACTGGGATCCAGCCCGCGTATCACGCTGGCAACTGGATGTGACCGACGCTGACCGGGTAGAACAGGTCATCGGAGAATTCGCCATGCAATGGGGTGGCCAGCTGGATGTGTTGTTTAACAGCGCCGGTATTCTCAGAATTGATCGCTTTGAAGACATTCCGGCCCGCCACCACCAACAGATAATGAACGTGAATGTTATGGGTGTTATTCACTGCTGCCAGTCAGCTTTTCCGTATCTGAAGAACAGCCCGGGGTCCACCGTCATCAATATGAGTTCGGCCTCTGCCACCTATGGTATTCCGCATATGGCCAGCTATTCAGCATCCAAATTTGCCGTCAGTGGGCTGACAGAAGCCCTGCAACTGGAGTGGGAAGACTACGACATCCGCGTCTGCGACGTGATGCCCCCCTTCGTCAGTACCCCAATGCTGAACAATCAGGAAAGCGGCGCCCCCGTGCTTGACCGACTGGGGGTTAATCTTAACGCCGGCGACGTCGCCAACAGTGTGCTGGAACAGATTCATGATCCTAAGACTCACCGCCCGGTCAGTCTTATGTTCAGTCTGATGTGGATGCTGAATCAGATAACCCCGCGGTTTGTCAGCCGCGCCATGGTGCGCTTTCTGAACCGCAGCCCGGCAGAAGAAACCGCTCAGGATGCCGAATGGTAAGCAACCGGTTGGCGGGCTGAGTTCCGTGCGGGCTTGAGGTAAGATAGCGGCCCATTCGCGGGGAATCAGTATGCTGTCCATCAACCGATACTTTCCATTTCTGGCCATTATTATCAGTCTGGCCGCCTGGTACGATCCGCAACCTCTGCGCAGTCTGGAGGATGCGATCGTCCCCTTCCTCACCATCATTATGTTCTGTATGGGGCTGACGCTGCGCTGGCAGGACTTCCGGCGCGTGTGGAATAAACCACAACCCATCGCGCTGGGCGTACTGCTGCAGTTTGCCATTATGCCGTTAATCGCATTTTTACTGGTGAAGATTCTGTCGCTGCCTGATGACCTGGCCATCGGCCTGATTATTGTCGGCGCCTGTGCAGGCGGCACCGCATCCAATGTGATGACCTTTCTTGCCCGCGGCGATGTAGCGCTGTCCGTCAGCATGACACTGATGTCCACCCTGTGGGGCGTAGTGCTGACCCCCTGGCTGGTCGCTTTTTACGCATCGGCCAATGTCCAGGTCGATACCGGCGGAATGATTTTCAGCATCGGTAAAATGGTGGTATTGCCCATACTGGCCGGGCTGTTGTGTAACCACTACCTGCCTCAGATAGGCCGTAGTATTCAAAGCAAGCTGCCGGATATCGCCAGCGCTTTTATCCTCGCCATCATAGGTATTGTGGTGTCTCTGAATGCCGAAGAAATCAGTACGCTGGGCATCACCACCGCCAGCGCTGTCATTATTCATAATCTGCTGGGGCTGGCTCTGGGTTATGGCATCGCCCGCTGGAATGGTCAGACCGAGGCTGAGGCACGCACCATTGCCATTGAAATCGGTATGCAGAACTCAGGGCTGGGCGTGGCGCTGGCCATTAAATTTTACGGCCCGGTAGCAGCACTGCCCGGTGCACTGTTCAGTGTCTGGCATAACATCAGTGGTTCTCTGCTGGCAGCTTTCTGGAAATGGCAGATTGATCAGAAAATAAAAAAGGTACGTCAGTGAAGAAAATATATGCCGCCCTGACGGGCCCCCGGTCTGCGCTTTTACTGATCATGGTACTCGCCAGTGCAGTCAGCGACGCCTACGAAATGCGCGTCAGCGAGCTGCAGCTGCAGCAGGCGCTGAATGAACGCATGCCTCTGATTCAGCAGCGTGGCATATTCACCCTGACGTTAACTCAGCCACAGCTTACCCTGCTGAAAGACCATCAGCGTGCGCAGATCCGCGCCCATGCCCGGGTGGTAACAAGGATCGGCCTGCAGAGCCAGGGTATGGTGACAGTTGATGGCAAAGTCCGTTACCAGAAAGACAATTACAGTTTCTTCATTGACGACGCCCGAGTCACTGAACTGGACCTTAAGGGGCTGTCCGCCTCTTTACAGCCACAACTGATTTCCATACTGCAGAATGCCGTTGTACCTGAGATGGAAAAACAGCCGGTTTATACGCTCAGCGATCAGGAAATGACACAGGCGATGGCGCGGATGATGCTGCAGGACGTCCGTATCGAAGGCAATGAAGTGGTACTGGAACTGAATCCTTTCTGAACCGCATTACAGGCAATAAAAAACCCGGATTCATCCGGGTTTTTTATTGCCTGACGCCATTATTTCTTAAAGGTCATACGGCGTAATGTATCGTCTTTCATTTTAAAATGATGCAACAGCGCCGCGCCTATGTGCGCCAGCAGCAGCAGAATCAACGCCCAGGCGCCCAGCCCATGGACGGCTTCAAAAAATTCATGGGCACCTTCACTCTCTGCCATCAGCGCCGGCAGCGGAAGTCCGAAAAAGGCCACGTCATATCCGGCACTCTGGCTCATCAGCATGCCACTTACCGGCATCACCAGCATCATCAGATACAACAGCCCCTGCAGTGCTTTGGCTTTGATCACATCCTGACGTGGCGTACCGGGTAACGGACCGACCGGATTCATAATACGCACAGGAATACGGATAATAATGAGCAGCAGCGCCAACACCCCGATGGACTTATGTAAGCCGATCAGCTCAAACTTTTCCGGCCCCCGCGGCATACCTTCCATAATAAAACCAACCGCCAACAGGCCAAAAATGACCAAAGCCGACAGCCAGTGAATGATCTTAGTGGCAGTATTAAACTGATCAGCAGATTGCGTCATGATATAACCTTATATTTCTTATGTGATAGACAGAATGAGTATACCCACAAGCCGGTTACAACCAAACGATTATACGATATGCCTGCATAATTCTTTTTGCATAGAGTGCGCTGAATCAATTTAACCAGCCGGATATCAATCCCAGAGATCAATCTCGCCAGCCGCAGGATTGCGTGCGTTTTTCTCCATCTGTACCAGATCGGAGAGTTCACTGAGCTCGCTGTCCTGCAGGTGTCTGAGGTTCAGCGTCTTGAACACACGCTCGTCAATCAGGTGTTTTTTATAGCACTCCTGATGGGCAATACCGGTACCGGGTACCGTCGTCGGCGTACCGCCTTTTAACGCCGACTTTCCACAGAAACAGCACTTCATAACGTCTTTTATTAACAGGGGAATCAACTAATACACCTATTAAACCTCAGGACTTACCAGAAACCCACTACCAGTATTCGTCATAAAAATGTCATGCGGATCAAATAATCCGAAATAACACCCTAACCCCTTGTTTTACTGATACTAACTTCAATGAATAGCGGCTGTTTGTTTTTGTAATTAATGGTAATTTTGAGCACAAAATAGCAATCAACCTATCGGTTATTCGCATAGGCGATACAAAAACCGGCCCGATAAACCTGGATTTTTAAGCCACAAAACCGCTCCGCCAGAGGCCCGGCAATAGCGCACAATTAGGCTATGCTTTGTGAAACGAATACTACCCGGGTTGCACTATGTTCCTTAGCCGCCTTTCTATCAGAATCAAACATCTGATCATTCTTGCTCTGGTTGTCGCCGGGCTTATGATCACCTCAGGTCTGTCGATTCTGCGTTTTTCTCAGCTCGATGAATTGAGCAGTATCCTGTTTCAGCAGCAGTTGATTCATTCCGATATGCTGATGTTGCGCCGTAATGAAAAAGACTTCCTCGCCCGTAAAGACATGAAGTATGTGGCTACATTCAATGAAAACACTGAGCTGACCCAACAGCATATTCAGGAACTGATCCGCCAGTTACAGGCAAGTGATCTCCCGACCGTCTACGCGAATGAGCTGAAACAGCAGATCGATGAATACAGTGACGTCTTTTACCGGCTTGCGGATCAACAGGAAGAAATAGGCCTGGACCCTAAAAGCGGTCTGTACGGAGCACTGCGCAGTGCCGTTCACGATATAGAAGATTCCGCTCAGTCCGCAGGTGACTACCAGCTCCTTTACCACATGCTGATGTTAAGGCGGCATGAAAAAGACTTTATGCTGCGCTACGACCCCAAGTACATGGATAAATTTGATCAACAGATCAACGGTTTCCGTACCGCTCTGGCCGACAGCCCCTTAGCGGGTGATTCTCAGGTAAGCGATAAGCTGGCAACCTATCAGCAAAGGTTCCGCGCCCTGTTTAACAAAGAAAAAACCATCGGGCTTGATCAGAGCTCCGGTCTGCGCGGCGAAATGCGTCAGGTAATTCACCAGACAGAATCTTCGTTTGATCAGTTAAAAACAGAAATCACCAGCGCAATGGAGGAAGAACGTCAGTCCATCTATACGAGTCTGGCCATCAGTATTGCCGTTACCTTTGTGGTCATTGCGGCGCTGACTATTCTGGTTTCCCGCGCTATTTATCAACCGGTGCAGTACATCACAGAGAACATCCGGCAAATTTCCGGTGATCTGGACCTGACGCGCTTAACCAGCCACAAATCCGGCGACGAAATCGGTATTCTTTCGGCCGCTTTTGATTCACTGCTGACCACCTTGCGGGACACGGTTCACCAGGTAAAAGCCGGAGCATCTGAAGTCGCCACAGCCTCCGAAGAAATGTCAGTGATCACCCGTGAAGTGGGTAACGCCAGCCATTTACAACAGGATGAAGTAGCGCAGACCGTTACTGCGATGAATGAAATGACATCCACCATTCAGAATATTGCCGGCAACGCCAATCATGCCGCCAATGCAGTCGGAGAAGTGCACAAAGAAGTTTCTCAGGGCCGGAATATTTCTGATGAAGCCCGTAATGAAATTGAACTGCTGGTCGAAGAAATTCTCGGTGCCTCACAGGCGATTGAGCGTCTGCAAACCGACAGCAGCAGTATCGGCGCGATTCTCGAAGAAATTAATGGCATCGCCGAACAGACCAATCTGCTGGCTCTGAATGCCGCTATTGAAGCGGCGCGGGCCGGAGAACAGGGCCGTGGCTTTGCCGTGGTTGCTGATGAAGTACGGACTCTGGCGCAAAGAACGCAGGAATCCACCGAGTCTATCAGTCAGACCATTACCGAATTTAATAAAGGCACAGAGAACGTCGTCAGTACGGTATTAAAATCACGCCAGCGGGCGGAATCAGGCATTGAAAAAGTCCGTGAAGCCAGCCAGGCACTGAAACAGATTTATGAGAACATTAATCAAATCAGCGATCTTAATAATCAGGTGGCGACAGCCGCAGAAGAACAGAGCTACGCGGCGGATGAAATTAACCGCAATGTGGTGCGCGTCAATGATCTGGCCGGAACCAGTCGCGAGCAGGCATCGCAGGCAGCCTCAGCCAGCCACGCGCTGGCTGAACTGGCGGCGAGAATGAACGCCACGGTGGAAAAATTCACCGTCAACTGACGGCAGCCGTTAACCACAGGCACAGGCCTCACGTCAGAGGATACACAACCTGATCGCGGTAACCAGTGATGACTTCCATGCTGCCGGCCCACTCTTTATCCAGCTGCGGATCGCCGCTGTCGATGACTAACGGACGGCCCTTAAGGGCTGTCAGCTTGCTTTTGGCAGACACCAGCAAAACCTGTTTTTTGCCCAGCTGGCGCAGTATGGGTGCACTGAACTGCTGATTACCACGTCCAAAAATATGGCCCTGTCCACCCATGATACTGACAATGGCACGGGCTGCTTTATATTCCGCCAGCAGAGCGCTGATCTGAGCAGCGGTAAGGTCCTGTCCCACCAGCTGGCCATTCACCACCGCATCCACTCCCAACAAGGTATTGTCGAGCCCCAGTTCATCCATTATCGCCTGGGTGGTTTTACCGGAACCGATCAGATACAGGGTATCGGCTTCCATTTCATCAGTCATAAAGGCGGCGATGTCGGCCAGCACCAGCTCTTCAGATTCGGTTCCGCCCATTTTGACAGATTGCACAAAATGGCCAAGCTGGGGGACACGCATATCACCGTAATGTTTGGCCCGTACCTGATTATTACGAAATGCCTCTTCGTCCAGGTCCCGCACTTCTGCTTCTTTAAGATCAATCAGCTGCCCTTCCAGTAACGCCCGCACCACTTCGCCGGTGGCTCCCGGGGTGATGCCGTACACGGAAGAATGAATTTTAACGCCGGCAGGAATGCCCAGTACCGGGATGTTTTCCCCTACCGTGGCACATATATCCCGCGCTGTTCCATCACCGCCGGCAAACAGAAGCAGGTCCACGCCCTCAGCCGCCATACAGCGGGCTGCCAACCGGGTATGTTCCGCACCGGTATTCTGTAACGGGATATCGGCGTCAATTAAGGCGAAAGAAAACCCGAGCGCCTGCAGAACATCAGCGCCCATTTCGCCCGGACAGGTCAGAAAACGGCAGCGCTCAGCTACAGGCTGCAACTGTTGCAACGCCTGCTGCGTTCTCAGCGCGGCCTTTTTTTCCGCGCCGCGTGCCAGCGCTTGCGCCGTGACACCGTCACTGCCTTTAAGGCCAACGCTGCCGCCGACGCCTGCCACAGGATTGATGATCAGCCCGAGGGTTAACATCTCAACTCCGTTCTTATCAGCGTGTTAAAAGCGGCATTATGTCAGAACCAGTCACTCAGCTTAATGCCCACACCAATACGCTGCTGATAACGGTTATAGTCAATCAGGCTATCGCCATAACCATCAAAAAAGAGCCCGTAACCTTTCACTTTTCTGGAGATCGGAAAGGTCCATTCCAGCTGAAACGCACCGCGGTTTTCATCCGGGTTGAAGTTATTACGCACGGTGACATCAATAATCTGTTCACCCGGCATAAAACGCATGGTCAGCTCTCCGGGCCCCATATAATCGTCAATATCCGGATTATCGTTATCTTCAGGATCCCAGGGATCGGCGTCATCTTCCTCCGGAATTCGCCACCACAGTTTGCCCGACAGAACACCATAGTTAGTGACGCCCATGGCTTTAAAAATAATCCGGTTCCAGCTGCGCGACATGGAACTCGTCTGGCCGTTGGATTGGTGATTAAGAGCAATACCGAAAGCATCCACCCAGTTATTTTCGGTCTGCCAGTTCAGCATTAACTCAGGTTCATGATTGGTTTCGCGGAAAGGACGGGAAATGTCGCTGTTATAGGCCTGCCAGTATGAACGGTTGGTATAGCCGACACTCAACTGGCTTAGCTTCCCGATAATGCCACTGGCAATCTGGAATTTAATACTGATCTGAAAAACGGCTTCAATATGATCATTGCCATCTTCCAGTGTGGCATCCGGATCGTCAGAATAGTGCTGCAGAATACGGTTTCTTTCTTCATTACTGGGGTTCGAGTAGTAAGTCACCGGCAGAATATAATTAGGCCTGTGAGGCAACAGCAGAAAAGGACTGTTGGCTGCAGCTTCTTCCGTCTGAATTTTCTCCACCAGCTGAGGCAGCTGACGGATCGCGGGCTTAATTTCTTCCCGGGATATGGTGTCAACATTCAGCTTTTCACGCTTGGCTTCACCGCTTTCCGGCAACAATGTCCCTAATTCATCCAGCGCATCACTGCTATCGTCTGTTGTCCGGGCTGCAGAGGAATCCCCGGAGGCGCTTCCTTGTGCCGGGTCATCACCGTCCGCTGCCTGCACAACACCACAGGCCATCGTCATACATAACATGCTCACACTGGCTTTCAGCATAATAATTCCGGTCGCTATTCCATAAAGGCATACAATATAACGTTAAACGCGGATCAGTGCGACGCAATCAGGTGTGCAGTAAACGGCCGGCTCAGGCCGTGTAGCCTTCGGCTTCCAGAAACGGCGTGCGCATCGCCTGGTACTCATTTTTACAGTGCGGACAGACCCGCACATCCTTGCTCAGAATACGGTTATGCAGATGGATCAGTTTCTGATTGCCTTCCCAGCAGTAGGAGCAATAAGGCTGGCCATAAGGACGTCCGTCAATGGACTTATAATACCCATCGCCACGGCGGCGCAGGTTGCCCTTATATACCAGGGCTTCATTGAGACGGATTAGTTCGTTGTCGCGTGCTTCGCACACGCCCTGCAACAGGCTGAGTTCCATTTTGCTGGAAGCAATAGCCGCGGTCAGCTCCGCCAGCAGGCGCTTAAGCTCAACGCGATCCATCTGGTAATTGGCCTGCTTGATTTCTTTACTGACATCCTGAGCAAAATTCAGGCTGCGCATTACATCTTCCGGGGTGCCCTGTCCGGCCATGGTCATTCTCCTGTCACTCACAAAACAACTAAACGCCGGTTTTCCGGCGCTTTTCCGTTATGACAGGGAGAATTGCAGCTTCGATGCCAGTTTTAGTCTGGCGAGCAGCAAAAGCCACTCAACTGCGGCGGGCAGACGGATGCTGGGAGATAAGTACACAGGCCAACACCAGGACAATGGCGAACACTTTGGCCAGAGACATGACTTCGCCCATGACCAGAACGCCGCCGGACACCGCCACCACCGGGTTAATCAGTCCCAGGAAAGCCACTTTATCCACCGGCAACTGAGACACGGCACGGAACCAGATGAAATAACCGCCTCCCATGGTCACCGGCCCCAGCCAGGCCATGGCCAGCAGGCCACCGGTATCCAGATGTGGCACAGGCTGACCGGATAGCAGCGCTACAATTAACAGAATAATGCCGGCGGAACTGAGTTGAGCACTGGTCAGCACCAGAGGTTTAATGCCTTTGCCCAGCACGGGTATCAGGAGAACGCCGACGGACATAATAGTGGCCGCCGACAGCGAACAGAATACGCCGGTCCAGTCCACATGTGTCGGCGATTGCCATACCAGCAATGCGACGCCGGCCATACCACCCACCGCGGCCAGCAACTGCACCGGCGTCGGAAAACGGCCCATGAGCGCGCGGATCAGCAGCAATTGCAGTGGCATACTGGACGTCAGTGTCGCCGCCATTCCGCCGGGCAGGCGCTGGATACCGGCAAACAGCAGCACCGTAAAGACGCCGATATTCAGTGAGCTTAATACCAGAATATGCCACCAGCGCCGGCGCCAGACAGACAGAGGGACAAAGGGCAGCATAAGTATCCCGGGAACCACGATACGCAGAGTGGCCAGCCACAGAGGATCGGCGCCGGGCAACCAGAACTGGGTAACAAAGTAGGTTGTGCCCCATAGTGCCGGTGCCATGGCGGCCAGCAGCCAGACAGCCGCCGAAGGTGATGCAGACTTCATAATTTATCTTCACGTTAAGATAGATCGCCACCCTACCGGGTAAGCAACTCAACATCAAGTATCTTCACATAAAGATATTTTATCGGCAGAATAGGGATAACTGCCGGCAAGCCAGCACACCAGAATCACATAACGGAGAATCTATGCCAGACCACGAAGCCGACCATATCGACTTTATTATCGGCCAATGGCAGCAGGAGCGCCCCGATCTGAGCGCTGCGCCCATGGCCATTATCGGCCGGGTTAAACGCCTGCATACGCACCTGCGCCACGATATTGAAGCTAAGCACCGGGAGTATGGTCTGGCGTGGGGCGAATTCGACGTGCTGGCGACCCTGTTGCGCAGTGGTCAACCTTACTGTCTGACCCCGACGGTACTGTTCCGGTCTGCCATGCTGAGTTCAGGTGCCATGACAAACCGTCTGAATAAACTGGAAGAACGCGGGCTGATTGAACGCTTACCGGACCCGGAAGACAGACGCAGTCTGTTGGTCAGGCTGACGGACAGTGGCTACCGTCTGATCAGTGACGCCATCACTGAGCATGTTGAACTGGAGCAACAGCTAATCAGCATGCTGGACGAGCAGGAACAGGAAACACTGAACAGTATGTTAAAAAAATGGTTGGCGGCCTTTGAATAGTACACAGACCGCGGTTTCTGCCTAGAGTGTCTGGTACATAACCAGGGCGTCCACATAACCCAGATGAGGATGCTTAAAGGCGCCGGGAAGCCGGCCCACCGTCGCAAACCCCATCCAGCTCCACAGCCGCACAGCACCTTCATTGGAGGCCGCCACAAAATTAAACTGCATCGCACGATAACCAAGCTCTCTGGCCACCTGCAGCGAATGCTCACACATCCGGGTTGCCAGTCCCTGCCCACGGGCAGCGGATGACACCATATAGCCACAATTGCACACATGGCTACCGGGACCGGCCTGGTTGGTTTTAAGATAATAAGTCGCCAGAACAGCACCGCCGGATTCAACCACATAGGTCTTGCGCGGCATCTCTAACCAGATTTTTTCACCCTGCTCCTTACTGGTCGAGGGATCATAAGCATAGGTATCACCGGCCGCGACGACTTCACTGAAAATCGGCCAGATGCTGTCCCAGTCGGCGGAGGTGGCTTCACGTATGAGCATAAGTCCCCTTCTGCATAGCTCAGATCAGCCGCCATTGTAACGGAGAACAGGCAGTTCTTCCTGTGTCAGAGTCAGGAGACAGACATAAAAAATGCCACGACAGGCGTAGCATTTTTTGGGATCAGAGGACGGAATACATTAGCCCTGAATGGCGCTTCAGCGACAGCTACACATGAAAGGAACCATGCGGATCAATCACAAACTTTTTAGCAGCCCCTCCATCGAAATCCGCGTAGCCCTGCGGGGCCTGATCCAGAGTAATCATCTGTACATTCACCGCGTCAGCAATTTTCACTTTATCAAATAAAATTGCCTGCATCAGAGCACGGTGATAGCGCATAACCGGACACTGGCCAGTGTGAAATGAATGAGACTTCGCCCAACCCAGGCCAAAGCGCATGCTCAGCGCTCCCTGTTTGGCGGCATCGTCTTCCGCTCCCGGATCGTCCGTTACGTACAGACCGGGAATACCGATTTGTCCGCCGGCACGGGTGACCTGCATCGCAGAATTCAATACTGTCGCCGGTGCTTCTTTACCGGCATTGCAGCCACAGCCATGAGCCTCAAAGCCCACACAATCGACAAAGCAGTCCACCTCCGGTTCGCCGAGAATTTTTTCCAGCTGATCCTCCATGCTGGCATCCCCGCGCAGGTCAATGGTTTCACAACCAAAGCTGCGGGCCTGCGCAAGGCGGTCTTCAATCATATCCCCCACAATCACGCAGGCTGCTCCCAGCAATTGTGCTGAAACAGCCGCCGCCAGCCCCACCGGTCCGGCACCAGCGATATACACAGTAGAGCCCGGTCCGACCCCTGCCGTGACACAACCGTGAAAACCCGTCGGAAAAATATCCGACAGCAATGTCAGATCCTGAATCTTTTCTTTTGCCTGATCAGGGTCAGGAAATTTCAGCAGATTAAAGTCAGCGTATGGCACCATGACGTATTCTGCCTGACCACCAACCCAGCCGCCCATATCGACGTAACCATAAGCCGCTCCGGGACGTGATGGATTGACGTTAAGGCAGATACCGGTAAGACCCGATTTACAGTTACGGCAACGGCCACAGGCGATATTAAAGGGGACGGAAACAATATCGCCGACATCCACAAACTCAACGTCGCGACCTTTTTCCAGAATAATGCCGGTAATTTCATGGCCCAGTACCAGGCCCTCCTGTGCCGTGGTTCGCCCACGCACCATGTGCTGGTCACTGCCACAGATATTGGTCGTCAGTACTTTTAACAGTACGCCGTGTTCACATTTGCGGCTGCCCAGTGCCAGCTCAGGGAAAGCGATGGACTCAACCGCCACTTTACCGGCGCCCTTATAGACCACGCCGCGATTACTCAGATCAGACATATGAAGCTCCAGTGCTGTATTATTTTTATCGTGCCCGACCACCATAGACGCTGCCATCCGCAGCCAAATGCTCAAAAACGACATAATTCATGCCTGAATACCCTGCCTTGACCAGCTCTGAATAAGCGGCCAGGTTGCTGGTCAGTGGCCGGTAATGCCTTATCAGACGTTTTATAGCGGGAGACAGTGACAGAGGAATCAGAGAACCCTGAGAAAAAGAAAAGCGGGAAATCAGAAGAAGCATGCCGCCACAAAACAACGCGGTCAGCAGCGCCTGGTCGGGATTTTCAGGATGATAAAACCTGAACCCGTGCCATCAAAAAAAACAGAGACCATCAAGGTACACCTGACAGCCTGTTTTAAGACTCAGTCAGCCAATATCATAAATGCTGCATAAATCTTTTACGTGCTCGATCACGGATTCTGTCAGTCCACCCCGGATGATTAATATCACCGGCCGGATACGTTCGCTCAAACGCCGGTTTATGTTCCGCAGCCGGTAGCGGGTGGTTTTTCTGCACATCCATTAACTGATTAAACAGCTCCGGATGATCCTTTACCCTGCGGATTGCGGCTAACGCCGTCGTCATATAAAAATCCGCCAGCTCACGATAAGCACCGTACATAGCAGAACTTGAGTCCAGCGTCATAGCGACAGTGCCGTTTTGTGGAAAGCGGGGAAAACCATAATCATTTGTTACGGTGGAATTATTCACTAAAAAAGCGGCTGTTTCACAGGGAATTAACACAGACGTTTGATTGCCACAGGCCATAACAGAGCCATTCCGGTCTGTCTGTCGCCGGATGTAGTAAGCATAGTCAATGGCTGGTTTAATAATCCATGCGCGTTGAGCATCGGGGTTTTTCATACACCCGGTTAAGCTCTCTGATGTTGATATGCACCCCAGCAGAAAAGGGTATGGCCAGGCATGAATCGGATAGAAGTAAGGTTTCTCTGAATCCGACGCCTGTATGTCGTGAACCGGAAACATCTCGGCAACCTGGCGACCGTCCTCCATCGAGCGATGACGTATCCCGGTGCAGGGAGCGGGCCAATCGGTCAGACCAGGAACATGAAAATACAGACCATGGCGGATAGCCAGTTCATTTCTCAACATACAGATATCTGTCATTCTGCCGTCAACATCCTGAGCATTGTCGGCAATAACGACATCCCGGAAACCATCGGTAATCATCCGGTAAGCGCCGGTATTATCGGATGACCCACCGTCAATTAAACGTATATAGGCCGGATTCTTAAACAAAGCATAATCGGCATAGTACAAAGGGAAGGGCAGGAAAGAACGAATAACCCGTCTGCTCCTGCTTACCCCCTGCGCCGGAACATCAATCCCCCAATTAAGATTCATAATGTGTTGGCCCACACCGCCCAGGAATTTCCATGGCTGCTCCAGAACGGTTTGATTGGCATCAAAAAAAGCCGCCGATGCAGTTGCGGCAGAAAGCAGATCCACCCCTTCCCTTTCAAGATCCAGAACACCGGATTGATCAGATGACTGTTCAAACGCTGTCATACTGAACGTATATCGATACATATCCGTCTGATTGTTGCGCAACCATCCCCAGATACTGCGACTGGGAGCGGCAGTCGCATTCAACATCCAGACAGGTGGGGTCAGCTTCCCCTGGTAGAGCGCCCTGAGGTCAGAAAACTGTGGCCTTTCCTGTGGGTCCAGCGTGACTTTCTGCGGTAAATGATCACCCGCACCATCAACGACTTTACAATTCGTATAATGCCCGTTGCGACAGGCGTTTACTTTATTATTTTCAGAAAGAACACTGCTGTCTTCAGGCCGCATGGCATAAGCAACCCCCATCCCCTCTTTATAGGCCTGCATACTGGGGCTCAGGTTGACAGGCCAGTCGAACAGCGTATTCGCTGTCAGGCTGAACGGCAAAGACATGACAGTGCCCGCAGTAAGATCAATCACACCGGGAACTGCTGAATTGTCATTGGTGGTTGTGGTAAAAGTACAGCTTTTCTCAAGTATATCCTGGCTGCACCGCAGATATTGCTGATGCAGATACTGCTTATTTTCATCCAGATTATGGGGATTACTATCAGTACAGTATTCTTTGCCCATAAAATTTATCCGTTGTTCTCCGGATGCCCGGCCTTCATCTGCAAATACAGAGCGATACAGCACTGGCATACAGTCCTGAAAATAAGATGCCGTTTGTCTGACGCCATAATCACCGTGTGTTTTATCATAAATAAGTCTTGAATAGAGAAAGAGGCCGGCATAACTTCCTCCTGACACTGTCGAGACCGCATCGGTATCCCAGATTTCACCGGTATTCACCAGTGCACTCAGGATCCCCATGGAAAAAGAAGCCGCCTTAGTGCCGCCCCCCGCCAGGGCAACTCCCATTTTTCTGGAAGGCTCATCCGCCCTGTCAGACCAGTAATGACCAGTGGTTTCATACGTCTGATGCGCCGAACATCCCAGCAGAAATGCGGCGATAATCGTCAATACAATATAGCGGAATAATGTCACAGGCTGTCCCTCTGTCAGTCACCTTTGCCGTGTTTTGCAAAGCCATTCATTTCCCGGGATGACAGGCCTGCCGTCTCGGCTCCCTGCAGCTGAAAACCTGACCGCCTGCAGCGTTTTATTTATAACAGATCCGCTACGATGAACCAGTCCTGAGGTGATTTGTCTTTTTTGCGCTCATAAAAAAGTTTAATAACATGCCTCTGCCAGATATCCGATCAGGCCACATCAAAGTACTTCAGGGATAAAACAGGTACCGTTCCCTGTGGTGATTGACTTTAAAATAAAGATATCCCGCAAAATGGATATTGCAGAGCGGAAAGAGACGAAAAGGTGAACAGACAGAAAGAAGCAATAACCGGGTGTGATACAAATAAAGAGCGGGCCTGAGCCCGCTGTAACTGAGAGAAAAATTAAGCCCTTACCGGCGTTATTTCTCAACAAATGCCCGTTCGATAACATAGTGTCCGGCTTCCCCGGCACGGGCTTCCTTAAAGCCCATACTGTCGAGTATCTCAGTGAGATCCGCCAGCATGGCCGGACTGCCGCATAGCATAAAACGGTCAGTCTCCGGATCGAGATCCGGCAGGCCGATATCCCGGGTCAGCTTGCCTGACGTAATGGCATCCGTCAGACGTCCCTGAGTGTGGAAGTCTTCCCGCGTCACCGTGGGGTAATAAATCAGCTTTTCCCGCACGATATCGCCGAAGTATTCGTTATTCGGCAGTTCGTTTTCAATACGGTCCTGATAGGCCAGTTCAGACACATAACGCACACCATGCGTCAGTATCACTTTGTCGAACTGCTCATACACATCCAGATCTTTAATGATGCTCATAAAGGGCGCCAGTCCGGTCCCTGTGCTGAGCAGATACAGGTTTTTACCCGGCAGCAGGCTGTCGGTAATCAGGGTACCGACCGGCTTGGTGCCGACCAGCAGCTTATCACCCACCTGCAGGTTCTGCAGGCGTGACGTCAGCGGGCCATCCGGGACTTTAATGGAAAAGAACTCCATCTCATCTTCATAGTTAGCACTGGCGATACTGTATGCACGCAGCAGTGGCTTGTCGTCCACTTCAATGCCGATCATGGTGAAGTGGCCGTTCTTGAAGCGCAGGCCCTGATTACGGGTCGTGGTGAAGCTGAATAAGGTGTCGTTCCAGTGATGTACGCTGGTCACGGTTTCATGAATCAGATTGCTCATTGTTCGATCTCACTTACACAGACGGTGTTGCAGTTGATTCTTAATTGATGTGGACAGGTTACGCCCCATGACAATATCGGTAAATCAGATTATCCTGATTTCCATATTCGAATTTACCGAAAAGAGCCGGTGCCCGGTTCTTTCACCCGTCCGGAGAAGTCCATGCGTTATTCATTGCGCCAGCTGGAAGTGTTCACCACCATTGCTCACAGCCAGAACCTGACCCGTGCTGCGGATGAACTGGCCATGTCACAAAGCGCTGCCAGTTCCGCACTGAAGGATCTGGAATCGCAGTTCGGGCTGCAGCTGTTTGACCGTATCGGCAAGCGCCTGCAGCTTAATGAACAGGGCCGGCTGCTGCGCCCCAGGGCAGAAGCCTTACTGGCCCAGGCAAAGGACTTTGAACAGAGTCTGATGCAGCATGCCGATGCCGGTTCCCTGAATGTGGGCGCGACCCTGTCAATCGGTAACTACCTGGCCGTTGGTATGGTGGCTGAATATATGGCACAGCATCCCGATACCCAGGTGAATCTGGACGTGGCCAATACCCGCCAGGTGGTCGAGAAAGTGGTGAACTTTGAGCTGGATGTGGGGCTGATTGAGGGCGAACTGAATCATCCGGACCTGGATATTATTCCCTGGCGCGACGATGAACTGGCAGTGTTCTGTCATCCGGAGGACCCTCTTGCCCGGCGTGGACAACAAAAACATGGTATTCCCGATGAGGAACTGAAACAGCTGTCATGGATTCTGCGGGAACCCGGTTCCGGCACCCGTCAGGCATTCGACCGGGCCATGCACGGCCTGTTGCCACAACTGAATATCATCCTGGAGCTGCAGCATACGGAAGCCATCAAACGTGCAGTAGAGGCCAGACTGGGCGTGGGCTGCCTGTCACTGATTACCCTCGCCGATGCCTTTAAACGCGGCAGCCTGGTGCGCGTAAACACTCCGCAGCGCGATTTCAGCCGCCAGCTGTATCTGATTGTTCATAAACAGAAGTACCGTGGTGCCGGTATCGATGCCTGGCTCCACTTATGCCGGCAGTGGGACAATTAGTTCCGTTATCTCATGGCGCAATTTTTACAAAAATTGACCTGGTTAAGCGGCTTCTTTAGCATTGCGCTGCAGCAGAAAATGGGAACCTTATGCTGATCTACCTCATCGACGACCACAAGATGTTCGCGGAAGCGATGAGCACCATCATCGGCCTGAATTGTCAGGGAGCGGAAACGCGTATTTTTTACTCCGGTGCGGATGCTCTCAAAGCATTAAAAGACGAGACGCCACAACTGATTATTCTGGACCTGGATATGCCGGATTTACCGGGCATCCGGTTGCTTGATATCTTTGCGCAACACGGCAAAGACATTCCTGTACTGGTGTGTTCCGGCAATCTCAGCAATCAGGCCATGCAGGCCGTCATCAAAGCCGGGGCCCGGGGTTATTTGTGTAAATCCGAAGATACCAACACAATCTGTCACGCTATTCATCAGGTCACCAGCGGTCATTTCTACCCGCCCGCGGCAGAAACACAGGTATCCGCTGACAGTAAAGAAACTTCATCTCTGCTGTCGCGCAGGCAGCTGGTCATTCTGTCGCTGATGAAATCCGGTATGAGCAACAATGATATGGCCGATACCCTTTTCCTCAGTACCAATACCATCAAAACCCATATCCGTCTGATGTATAACACACTGGATGTGAACAGCCGCATTGAATGCCTGAATAAAGCGGAAGAACTGAAGCTGCTGGCAGAATAGTCCGGCTCACACTGACCGGACCTCCTCCCGCAGTTCCGCGAGAGCATTGAGAACATCAGCGCCGGATACCGGCTTATACAACACAGGGGCATTAAGTGCTTTCAATGCCTGGATACGTCCGGGATCTGTGTTACCGGTAATAATTAATACCGCCAGCTGCGGCCCGCATTCTCTGCGCAGCACACGGATTACATCACTGGCACCATATCCTCCGGGAAGACGATCATCGGTAATCAGCAGATCCGGAACCAGCCCGTCTTCTTTCACCATATTCAGTGCCTGCGGAATATCTGCCGCCGTCCAGACATCATGTTGCTCGCTGACCAATAATAAAGACAGGGCATCACGCACGGCTTCTTCATCATCGACCAGCAGTATGCGCAAAGACTGACTGACCTGAGAGGCTGCAGCCGGAGCCGTGAGCCCTTCGAGGGTTGCAGTTTCATCCAGCCACACAGAAAAACAGCTTCCCTGTCCTTTAGCGGAGTTCAGTCTGAAGGCCAGCTGATGCAAAGAGCACAATCGTTTAACAATCGGTAATCCCAGCCCCATTCCCTGGCCAGTGTCATCCGGACAGTCTGCGACCTGCACGAACTCTTCAAATGCGTCATTTACCTGTGATGGGGTCATACCGATACCGGTATCTGACACGCGCAGTAAAATTTTTTGTTTGTCCCGTTCAGCACTGATAGTGACCTTGCCCTGCAGCGTATAACGAATGGCGTTGGTCAACACGTTATCAATGATCTCCATCAGAATACTGCCGTCACAATGAACAGATACACTGGCGATATCCGTCTCCAGCCGCAGACCTTTCTGCCTGGCATGGACTGAATGGGTCGCAACCAGTTGTTCAATAAATGCCGGTAAAAAAATAGTCTCCCGGTTAACATTGACGGCCCCCGCATCGATACGTGATAAATCCAGCAGCCGGTCCAGAAGATGACTGGCTGAATGAAGGCTGCTGTTCAGCCTGCTAATCAGATCACCGGTAATAATCTCAGGGTGGTTCGCCATAGCCTCGGCATACAACCTTGCCGCCTGCACCGGTTGTCGCAGATCATGACTTGCGACCGCAATAAAACGGGTTTTTGCGTCGTTTTTATCCTGCTCTGCCAGCTCGTTACGGCGATGTTCAAGGCGCAGAATAATAGATTCCATATGCGTACGGTGGATCATAATGCTGAACACCACCAGAGATATCCAGGTCAGAGGTGGCGTTACCGAAGGCAACCATTCTTCCCCAAAGTCCATATTAAATATATGCCAGCTGAAGCTGAAAAATACCGGTGTCAGAAAAGTAATGTAAATATCCGGATAACATCCCATCGTCACTGAAGGCGTTGACGATAACACCACAACCACCATCAATACGGATAATACCTGAATGTCCGATGCTTCAGGAAAAAACAGAAACGGGGTCATCGCCCAGAGTATGCCCCAGATAGCTGCCTGATACAGATTCAGCCAGTGCCAGCGCCGCGTATAAGCCAGATTATGGCGCGAGTGCTCTGGTTCAGGGCGACAGTGATGGTACCGGATCAGGGCCCAGGAATTGAGTCCGACAAAGGTGATAGCGGCGAACCAGATAAGCAGGGATTCCAGAGGGGCAGACCGGTAAAACATCAGCCCCACGAGCAGAGCAGCAATCACAGCACCGATCATACGTGAGCCGACTTCGGTCATAAACAGACGATGCCGTTCCCATTGAATATCCGTCGCCAGAGGATGATCTGAAAATGATGAAAGATATTTTTTATAAAGCGTATTCAACATCCACGATCATCCTTTGATGACTGCACAGTAACACAGCCCTGGGTATACGTAGCGGAATCAGGGTGCACCGATTTCCAGAATCTTACCGGAATCCGTCGAGTCGTAACACCAGAGGGTCACGCCATCATCGGTGCTACCCACAGTCAGTACATCGCTGCAGTTTTGGGTATTGGAATTGGCAGACAGTTCCATATCCAGGCCTGTCTGCAGATCGGTACGATACTCGCTGACGACGATACCCGGAGATTCAAAATTGGAAACCATGTAGATTTTGTCGAAGTCTGTCGCTGTTGCACCGTCCACGGCTACCATATCGAGGATTCTCATCGGAGCGACATCACCAGCAAATACATCTTCATCGGTACATTCAACAACCGCAATCCCTGACCCGCTTTCCGGGTTCACGTGCATAAGACAGTTTTGATTGTTGGAGCCACGTACACGGGAAAAGTACACATCGCCTTCTTCGGTTACCGCCACGGTACTCAGATTATCGGCAAAATATTCCTGAATATTATTCACGCTTGCGGTTACCGCACCGGCAGCATCAACGTCTGCGTTGCCGTCCACGGTCAGCTCAACTTCAACAATACGGTCACCACTCATTAATGTTGAGCTACCGGAAACCTCCATACTGTAACCTGCCACATACACCAGAATGCTGGTACTGTCAGTATCACCACCAGCATTACGCACAGCGATGGAGTTACAGCCACGCATTTCATAGTTAATTGGACCATTGGTTCCGGCCACATCAATGTCCACGAATGCGCTCGGATCTTCATTGGTAAACATACGCAGCAGCGTCGGACGATCGTAAGGAACCGTGCTGTAGCCCTCTTTACACATAACAGTGTAAGTACTGCCGTTCAGGCTGAAGGTTTCCATATCTTCAAAATCCAGAATATCGTTTTGCATATCAATGGTGTGATACGCCGCGAGATCCGTTGTTGGATAAGTTGCGGACAACATAGTGTACAGATCGCCGGTCTCAGGTCCCTGCAACGTACCTTTCAGCACACTGATTTCCGGTGCAGACTGGCTGCCAGCGAAGCCTAAACCAATAACAGCGTCCTGACCGGCACTCCAGGTGCCATCAGACAATACATTTGACGAGCCGCCGTTGCCCGGTTGGTTGTCATCAGAAGACCCGCCGGAAGAACCGCCACCACAGGCAGTCAGGGCCAGACAGGCTGAAAATACAGTAAAATAAGTCAGGTTTTTCATAAAGCCTCCTCAGCAAAAAGTGGCTTCAGTGTATTGTTCAGCTGTTATTCATTCTTCACCCCGATGGGTGAAAATAAACAGGCCGGAAAAATAAGCAGAATAAATATTCTGAAAAATAGAAAAAGCCCGGTATAACCGGGCTTTTTAAACGGGTATTAATCTTTAATTATTTAACTTCAACTTCTGCACCCGCACCTTCCAGTTCGGCTTTTATCTGAGTCCATGAATGGTCAGACACTGTACGCGCTGCAGCAGCCACGATTGGGGTCTGTGGTACTTCCGGTGCGGTAAATTCAATCAGCTTACCTTCGTCGGTAGCATCGTGACACCACAGGGTTGAACCGTTAACAGCCAGAGCATCAACGCAGTGCTCAAAATCACCGCCGCTTAACAGTACAAATTGTTCGCCGCTAAAATCACCACCGGCCAGGCCTTCGTCAGCAGATACGGCAAATAAGTCATTTCCGCCGTGGGCAAGGTCCAGAATATCAGCACCATTATCGGTAGCAGAGGTAAAGACGTTACCGGCCGTTTCAAGAACAAAATCATCGGCTTCAATGTCGAACAAACGGGTGTCACCTTCGTAGTTCACAGACATAATCAGGTCACCGTCCATTGCCATCGCACCGGTAATCGAGAAGCTCATACCGTCATATGTCGCGCTTACGTCGGTAACTTCTTCAGCAGCGTAATCGAATATCACAGAGGCTTCGAAAACAAAGCTTCTGGCTTCATAGCCCTGGCCGGATACAAAGAAGTCCACCTCATATTCACTGCCACCTTTATCTGCGGTGTCGGCAACGGTCATACCACCGAGTGAATAGCAGCTGAACAGGGCTGCGTCATCAGCAATATTGACGCTGTCAGCGATATCGGTACCGGGAACGTAGAACTCAATGGTCGCATAAGGCGGCAGTTGCGCAGCCAGAGCCTGCGCGCTTGAGTTACCCGGGTCTGGCTCGTTACCATCTGCGATACCTGCTTCACTATAACCACAGGTTGCGACCACAAGGGTGTCAATTGCTTCGCCGTCAATGGTTACACTGACCGGTACAGCCAGCACGTCACGGTAGTAATCACGCTCCAGAGTAATACCCGAATCGGAGAATTCTTTGCTGGCGGCATCGGCCAGCATCAGGCTGTGAGAAAATGTTCCATCGCCATTGTCAGAACGCTTCAGCGCCACCAGCGGGCCGTTGGCTGCGCCCTCAGGGTAAGTCAGGCCGACCAGCTCGTCGGAACCTGCACTCCAGCCTGGGTCGGTGTAAGCCGAAAAGCTGTTGCCACCATCGGAAGATGAGCTGCTGTCGCCACCGCAACCAGTCAGTGCTGCAGCAGAAATGAGGGAAGAAAGAATTAAATTACGCTTTTGCATACCTGCATCCATTATTAGTGTTTGTTTCGTGCTTATATGTGAGGGCAAGTAAACCAGAGCCCGCGCTCGCAAACTTCACCCCGATGGGTGAAAATAACGACCAAATGGTAAAAAGATGCCGGGGAGAACGTCTCCGCCGGATGGACCAGATCATCGTCAGCTGGAATAAAAGATGAGCAAAAGCCAGATCACGAAATTCCTCAACGGCTACAGCCCACAGTTACAGCAACAGGTGCTGACACTGATCGAAGATAATAAAACCGGAGCACTGCTGTTAAAGAAGTACCCACAGGTTCATAACCTGAATTCGGAGAAAGCGCTGTACAGCTATGCGCAGGATATTAAGAATGCGTTTATGCGCAGCTCGTCGCCCATCAGCAAAGTGATATACGACGACAAGATCCACATCATTAATAACGCGCTGGGGCTGCATACCTATGTGTCGCGGGTGCAGGGCAACAAACTGAAAAGTAAGAACGAAATCCGGATATCCTCGCTGTTCCGCAAAGTACCCGAGCCACTGTTAAAGATGATTCTGGTGCACGAGCTTGCGCACCTGCGGGAAAAAGATCATAACAAAGCCTTCTACAAGCTTTGTTGTTATATGGAGCCGGATTACCACCAGCTGGAATTCGACCTGCGTTTATACCTGTGCCACCGCGACCTTCACGGTGATTTATGGTGATCAGCTGCTTAACAGGCCGGACTGGGCAGACAACCAGACCCAGATCAGCCTGATAGACAGCACGGTTAATACCCACTTAAACAGGGTGCGGAATTTCTGTTCCGGTATTTTTCCCAACATCAACAGGCCGGCTTTCGTTCCCAGATAGCCACTGATAATCATCAGCACCAGCAGTATTAACCACTGCTGATATACGAACCCTGTGATACCAAACGCCACCACTTTCACCGTATGCTGCAACGTCATACTGGCGGAAAAATTCGCCGTGTATTGCCAGCGGTCTGTACCGGAACGGCCCAGCCAGGCCGACACCAGAGGCCCGGTTGCCCCCACCAACATGGTGGCCAGAGTGGTCAGCAGTCCGCCGGCCAGCAAGCCGGCCGGTTTGTTACCCAGCCCGATATCCGGCATTTTTCCCCAGCTCAGCCAAAGGATAAAGACGCCCACCAATGGCGGAATATATTGCGTATCCAGCCGCCCTAATAAAAATCCGGCCAGAGTGGCCGCGATCAGAGCCCCAAGAGCAAAGAAAGCGACTTTGCGCCACTGTGTGTGTTGCCGGGTTAAATACGCCCGTGAGGCATTAGAGCCCAGCTGCACAATGCCATGAACGGGAATAAGTGCTGCCGCCGGTAACAGCGATGCCATCACCGCAATCAGAAAAGAACCGCCACCAACGCCCAGGCTGGCCGACAGAAAGGACCCAAGAAAACTGCACACCAGAAGCAGCAGCATCGACACAGGTGCCAGATCCGGCAGGTATTCTGCCATCCTACGGCTCCTTCAATGTCTGCGTCCCGCCACTAGCGGACACCATCCGGCGCCGGGCCTGTGCGTATTCAGCCGGAGTAACAATAAAGCGTTCTGCCCGCTCATTGATGTCAGCGTATTCTTCATTCAGCCGTGGCAGTTCGGCCGCCAGCTGCTGCAGCGTGATGAGTCCGTCATCAAGCAATGCCAGCAATCTTTCACACTCGCGGGCCAGCTCCAGATAATCATTGCCGACTTCACGGTGACCGGCACATTGCTTATTAAAATCAAAAAATGTCTGAACAGCGCCGAGCCCTGCCGCTACCAGTGCCAGTATGGCGCCCAGCCATTTTCCCCAGTCCGGCAATTCTGCCTGCAACAGGGTAAAAAATACCGACCCCAGCAACAGATTTATGACCACCGCCGGTAAACCATACAGGACGTGAAGATGACGACGGCGGAGGGAAGCGTAAAAATGGCTGTTCTTACTGATGCGGGCGTTTTCTTTTAGTGTGCGCAGTAATACCAGCACCGATGGGTCACCGGTCTGACATGGGCCACGGCTTAACGTCTGATCGTGATTCACTGGCTTTCCATCCTGTGGCTTTTATCACTTACCCTCAGCCTACCCGAGTCTGATACGCCAGCAAAGTGATTGTGCTGGCATGGTTGAGAGAATCATCCGTTATCCGCGCCGTCAGCGCTGTATTTCTGCACACATGCCCGGCAGATACAGGCAAGCGGAGAGTATTCGGCTGCCCCCGCCGCTGAGTCACGCGCCTGCTGCGCCGCCTGTTTGACCGCCGGGCTGAAAACAACATCTGGCGCAAAACACCAGCAGCTGGCCGGATCCTGTCCGGCACTGACTGCGCAGTCATTACTGCCGCCGCACAAAGGGCAGTGCCCGGCCGGCGGATTATTCAGCACTCGCTGAATCATCCGCGTCCTGCGGCGTCTTGGCCATGTCTTTGGGCTCTGGCATATATTTATCCTGATTCACCCAGATCAGCGCTTCGGTATCAAACCCCAGGAAAGCAGCTTTCTCTTCCAGCCATTGTGTCACGGAGACTTCCAGGTAAGGTTTACGCGCAAGAATCCACAGATAAGAGGTGTCCGGCCCGCTGACCAGGGCGTACTGGTAATCTTCCTGATCGAGATCGGCAATCACATAGGAGCCATAAAAAGGCCCGAAGAAAGAGACTTTCAGATAGCCGGTATTTTGATCTTCAACAAAGTACGCTTTACCGTCCGCCTCTTTCCACTCCCCTGCTTCCGGGTCGTAGCCGCGGTTGACGACTTTAACGCCACCGTCATCGCGCAGGGAATACTCCGCCGTGACATTGGTGAGTCCACGCTCAAAGGAATGATCCAGCCGTGCAATTTCATACCAGGTCCCGAGATAACGGTCTAATTCAAAGTTATCCACGGGTTCTACTTTCTCCGGCATTCCGGTGCAGGCAGAAAGGGACATCACAACACACAGGATGACAAACAAACGGTGATACAGCATAAAAGTCTCCGCTGACAATACAGCGGATATCTTACTCCGTCCGCCGGTTGCAGTAAAAACCACCGCCTTTGTCTGCTCATCCAGTTATTACTTCTGATGCCGGCGGCTGTAGTCGCGGATAATACCGGACGAAGATTCACTGAAGAGTATGGAATACCCCACGGCACTCCAGAACACCAGATAAATAAAAACCGGTACATGGCTGGCGCCGGAGGCTTTAATCTCCAGAGGAAGGGTTAAAAAAGGTACGGACAGAATCAGCAGGATCAACCGTATACGGATGGATTTTTCAGCCCAGAAACAACGGAATAATGGTCGATACCAGCCGATAAATAACCCTGATACCAGCAGCACAACCAGGCTGACGATGCCTGTTAACCATTGAGCCTCTACGGAGCCATCGGAAGACACCGACATCACAGGTATCAGCAACCAGAACGAAAACAGTTTGATCAGACGGCGGCGTATACGGGCAATCTGCTGCTCTTCCGCTGAGGGTAATTCCGTTCTGTTCATATCATCTCTCCGCCCGTTCAGTGCCCTGTTGCTGTCACAGTCACTGATTATGCGTATGAAACAGGCAATAAAAAAGGGCGCAACAGCGCCCTTTTTAACAACCGAAACCCCGCTTTACAGCAGGTCACGGCCTTTTTTGGCAGCGGTACGCAAACGCAGCGCATTCAGCTTAATAAAGCCTTCAGCGTCTTTCTGATCGTAGGCACCGGCGTCATCTTCAAAGGTGGCAATGGCTTCGTCGAACAGCGAGTCGTCAGACTTACGGCCAACCACGATCACATTACCTTTGTAGAGTTTCAGGCGCACTTCGCCATTAACCACTTTCTGGGTCTCGTCAATGGCAGCCTGCAGCGCTTTACGCTCCGGCGACCACCAGTAACCGTTGTAGATGAGCGTCGCGTATTTAGGCATCAGTTCATCTTTCAGGTGTGCCGCTTCGCGGTCCAGAGTAATGGACTCAATCGCACGGTGAGCTTTCAGCAGCACAGTACCGGCCGGCGTTTCATAACAGCCACGGGCTTTCATACCGACATAGCGGTTTTCAACGATGTCCACACGGCCAATACCGTTGGCACCGGCCAGCTTGTTCAGCTCTTCCATAATGGTGGCCGGAGATTTTTCCACGCCATCCAGTGCTACCGGGTCACCCTGTTTGAACGTGATGTTCAGATAGGTGGCTTCGTCCGGAGCATTTTCCGGCGATACAGACCACAGCCACATATCTTCTTCCGGCTCATTCCACGGATCTTCAATCAGATCGCCTTCATAGGAGATATGCAGCAGGTTGGCGTCCATGGAATAAGGCGATTTCTTACCCTTTTTCTTTTCCACCTGAATATTGTGCTCATCACAATACGCCATGAGTTTTTCACGGGAGTTCAGATCCCATTCACGCCAGGGGGCAATCACTTTCACGCCGGGTTTAAGTGCATAAGCACCCAGTTCGAAACGCACCTGGTCATTACCTTTACCGGTAGCACCGTGGGCAATGGCATCGGCCCCGGTCTCGTTGGCAATTTCAATCAGACGCTTGGAAATCAGCGGACGGGCGATGGAAGTCCCCAGCAGATATTCACCTTCGTAGATGGTGTTGGCGCGGAACATCGGAAACACGAAGTCACGGGCAAACTCTTCACGCAGATCGTCAATAAAGATTTCTTTGATACCCAGCGCTTCCGCCTTGGCCCGGGCCGGTTCCACCTCTTCGCCCTGCCCCAGATCGGCAGTAAAGGTGACCACTTCGCAGTTGTATTCAGTTTGCAGCCATTTAGCGATCACGGATGTGTCCAGACCACCGGAATAGGCCAGCACGACTTTTTTGATGTCTGACATGAATGTCTCCAGATGAAATCAGCCGCCAGCCCCGCAGACCGGACCCGGTGTGCGTATGAGCGACGGAAAAAGAAAAGGGCCGCATTCTAACGATAAGCGGCCCTTTTATCCAGTTCAGTGGCGGAGAATGCCCGGACTTACTGGCATTCCACCATCACGAAGGTGGTATTCCACATTTCCGTGCCTTCATCGCTGAAGCTGCGGCCGATCATGACATCACCGTACTTGCTGACATAGAAGCTGAGATTGTCTCCGCCCACGGTAACGGACAGGGTGCCATTGCTGAAGCTGTTGATGGTGCCGGTAAAACTATCCGGTTCCGAGTACGACTGCAGATCCCCTGTCAGGCCGGCAGTGTCATTGCCGTCTTGGGTGTAATACTGCACACTCAGTCCAAGCTCCATCTCATTTGCTGAATTACCGGTCACGCTGAACTGAGTGCTGCTGGTAATGGACAGAGTTGAAGTTTCGGAAGCAGCATTCACGCTGGCGTAGTTATCATCACCCTCATAACGGCCGGCAGTGTGGTTCTGAACCATGCAGTAGGTACGGCCCACCAGGTCCGAGGCATCGGTCACTTCCTGCGGCAGGGCATCAATGTGCGCCTGCAGATCATCAATCGCAGACTGCAGCGTGCTGATGTCAGTGGCGTTTTCATCCACCGCGGTCGTCACGGCGGTAAAGTTACCGTTCACTTCAGAGGCAACCGCGGCGGTGCCACTCTGAAACGTGGTCATTGCACTGCTGTCGACAGTGCCCGCCTGAGTGGCCACAGCCGCTGACAATAACGCGATTCCTGCTGATACTTTCATAGTCATACTATTCTCCTGCTTAAATTCTTTGTGACTGGTTATTGCCAGTTGGATTCATTCCAGTTTGTTTCGCCCCAGACCGCGTTTTCATCGCTGTCGCATGCGTCACCGATACCATTGCCGTCTTCATCTTCCTGACCGGCATTCGCCACGGTCGGACAATTATCACTGCCGTCTTCGATGTCATCCGCATCACCATCGCTGTTATCCGGATATGGGTCAGAGTTATCACCGATGCCATCACTATCCGTGTCGGTGGTTTCAGTCGGATCATCATCAAATGCGTCGGCGTTATCACCGGTACCATCACTGTCTGAATCCAGATATTCATCAGGATCGTCAGGGAAAGCATCCGAGTTATCGCCATAACCATCATCATCGCTGTCAGTGGTTTCAGTCGGGTCATCATCAAACGCGTCAGCATTATCGCCAGTACCATCACCATCAGAATCAAGCCATTCGCTGTCATCTTCCGGGAATGCATCCTCGCTGTCGGCCACACCATCACCGTCAATATCGGAAACCACCTCAGCCGTGCCCGGTGTACTGTCGATGCTGCCGTCTTCGAGTTCGGTGGTGGATGACGTCACGGCGGTAGTATCAGTTTCTTCAGCAATCAGGGATTCGATATCACTGATCGTGGTTGTGGTACCGGGAATGGTCATCTGCGAAACATCCTGGGTCACCGAATCCTGCACCGCCGCAGTGCTGACAGAGCTGAATACAGACACAGCACCGGACTCAGACTGGCCGTCGATATCGCCGTCGGTCATATCCTCAACCAGCGCTGCCAGCACGTCGTCCGATGACGAAGCACCAGACAAAACATTTTCTGACAGGTCATTGACCACCACCGCCAGGGATTCAATCGCCTGACGGTAACCGACCACACTGGTAAGGTCAGCCGTATCGGTCGTATCAGCCGTCACCAGTGGTACTGCGGTATAAAGATCAAAGGATGCATCCAGACCAAAGCCCAGTGTTGACACTACCTGGCCGGCAGCAACCTGCAATGCCGCAGTGAACTCTGCCGCGGACAGGTCACCGTCGCCATTGCCGCTGTAGGGTGAAGATGTGCTGTCGGCTTTTGCTGTTGCCAGCCCCACAGCCATAGTCGTCAGAGGTGTTGCGTAAACCTCATTGCCAGCAATAATCGTATCCGCAGAGATCACATTGGCCAGTGACGTAATAATGGGGGCAGAACCTGTATTAATGTCCGTCGTGCCATCATTGGCGCTGATCACCAGCAGCAGCTGCTGACCGGCATAGCCTTCAGGCAGCGTTAGTCCCTGAATAAACGAGTTAGATCCGGTAGATGCGGTGCTGATCGTTTCACCACGCAAATCAGTTGCAGCAAGATCCAGGCTATAAAGTGCGACATCGGCATTTGCCAGGGGTCCTTTAACACCGGCACCTGATACGTTGGTTAACGAGGGCTCGTCAGGCGTTGACGGGTCATTGGGCTGTGGTGTTTCACCGGAAGAAGATGAACCGCCACCACCACAGGCCGTCAACATAAAGCTGGCCACAGCCACAGCCACAGCCAACGCATTGCGGGGCTTGATATTCAGAGTCATAGCATTTCCTTAAATTCTGATCAGACATCTGTTGTCCAATTTAACGATCAAACTCAGCTCATTTCCTGCTCGATGGTAGCTTAGAATTATTACGGTATTAGAAAAATCACGCCTCAATTGACCACTTTGCTTACACTTTGTAACAAATAATATCAATACCATAGTGCCATGCCCCACAACCGCAAGCGACCGGCCTTCAGGTACCGCCAATTGCACCAGCCTGTTCCAGCGGACTCTCTTGATCGGTGCGCTGGTTTTCTTACACTGACGCCGCGGCTTATTTTAAAACAGCCGTTTTATTCTCAGGGCGGGGCGGAATTCCCCACCGGTGGTAGGTGTCGCCTGCACTAGCGGGCCTTTCGGTCAGTAAAGGCAGAGACACGAGCCCACGAGCGCCTGCAGCACCACGCGGCTTCAGGGTCAGCAGATCTGGTCAGATGCCAGAGCCGACGGTCATAGTCCGGATGAAAGAGGATAAGCGACATACCGGCCACCGGTGCCGCCCGCTGTGTGCGGCTGACGGTGCGTGTCTGTTGTTTGCCGGTGCAGAGTATGCACCGGCCCTCCTGCTATCAGCCCTGATTCATGTTTTCTGTGGAGTATGACCATGAATCAGACCAACCCGATTGCCAACAACCTGCGGGCCGTTGTCAGTGACCACTCACTGCTGACACTGACGCCTGCTGAACGTGTAGAGCAGGCATTAACTGCCCTGCGTAACGGCGGCGGCGTATTGCTGCTGGATGATGAGGACCGTGAAAACGAAGGCGATCTGATTTTTTCCGTTGATCACTTAACCAATGCTCAGATGGCGCTGATGATCCGTGAAGGCAGCGGTATTGTCTGCCTGTGCCTGCCCGATGAAACCGCCGACCATCTGCAGTTGCCGCCCATGGTTGTGAACAATGAGAGCGCTAATCAGACGGCCTTTACGGTATCGATTGAAGCCAGACGAGGCGTCACCACCGGCGTATCCGCCGCCGACCGGGTGACCACCATCAAAACCGCCTGTGCTGCCGGTGCCGAGGCTGCTGATCTGGCGCGCCCGGGCCACGTATTCCCGCTGCGTGCCCGCAGCCAGGGCGTACTGGAACGACGGGGCCATACAGAAGGCACAGTGGATCTGATGAAACTGGCAGGTCTGTCTGCCGCCGGCGTGCTGTGCGAAGTCACCAACGCAGACGGTACGATGGCCAAAACGGCAGAGATCATTGCTTTCGGCCAGCGCCATGGCATGCCGGTGCTGACCATCGAAGATATCGTTCACTACCGCCGCCACCACTGCTGAGTCAGAGGTCTGTGCCGGCCTGCTCACTGAGTGGGCCGGAAACGGAGTTCCTGCGGAATTTCCATATCCGCCCGCTGCTCCAGACGGATAGTGACACGACGGTTCTGAGCCCGCCCGGCCGCGGTGCTGTTGGTGGCAATCGGATAACGGTCACCGTGGAAACGGGTGGTGATCATCTCAGGATTAATGCCCTGCTTGATAAAGTAACGCTCGACATCTTCCACCCGCGCCTTGGAGGTCTGACGGTTGTCATAACGCCGTCCGACGTTATCTGAATGGCCATCGAGGTAGACGGCAAACACCCGCGGATCGTGTTTGATGTAGAACACAATGCGGTCGAGTACCGCCATATCACGTTTATCGATCATATCTTCACCGCTGGCGAACAATACTTTCGAGCGGGCGATCTGATCAAAATTCAGTGGCAACAGCTGTTGTACACATTCCATATACTGGCGGTAATAGTCGATAAACCCGGCGGCCGACAGGTGTACCTGTACAAATCGTGTCGGATCGTAATACGTCCTGTGACTGATGGCCGGCCACTTCCCTTCCAGCAGCGCATGCAGAAACTGATTTGTGCGCTCAACATCTAATGAGAGATTCGGAGTTTCATCAAGGATGCGGGCTGTGCCCAGACTTTCGGTTTTGCCCGACGGCTGCCAGGGCGGTGGCAGTATCGAGACCCGCGCCTGACTGTAGTCCATCAGATTACGCTGAGTTTCCAGCTGAAACGTCACGTCTTCACCGGCCTGATGATAAAACACACCACGGCCATAATCGGGTATATCCTGACCAAAACGGCATTCAAACACCGAGCCGGAAATACTCCAGCGGGTATCGCCGACACTGCTGCCATATTCCAGTGCCGCGTCAGCCAGAACCAGCGGACTGAGCCATGTTAAAACCAAAAATCGCCACATAATCATCGTCTTGGGTAAATTCCGCGGGGGTCCGCACGATTTCCGCTATTGCGGCCTTCTGCCACTGTATCGGCCGCCTGGCGGGCAAATTAAGGGCGGTTTTCAACGCATATTCCGGTACAATGCCGGCAGATTTATCTGTTAACACCATTATTTTAGACAAGGTTGAGCCCTATGACGGAACGTCTGACCATAACCCGCCCTGATGACTGGCACCTGCATGTACGCGACGGCGCGGTACTGCAGCATACGGTGCCGGCCACAGCCCGGGTCATGAAACGCGCCATCATCATGCCGAACCTGCAGCCGCCGGTGATGAACGCAGAACAGGCACTGGAATACCGCGGCCGGATTCTGTCGCGGGTCCCTCAGGGGCTCAATTTCAACCCGCTGATGGTGCTTTATCTGACCGATAACACCACCCCGGAGATGATCCGTGAGGCCAGCGAAAGCGGCCATATCGTCGCGGTTAAACTCTATCCCGCCGGCGCTACGACCAATTCTGATTCCGGCGTAACGGATCTCGGCAAGCTGGATGATGTTGTCGCCGCGCTGGCGGAGCACAATATGCCGTTGTTAGTCCACGGCGAAGTGACTCACAACCATATTGATATCTTTGACCGTGAAAAAGCTTTTCTGGATACCGTACTGGCGCCCCTGGTCAGCCGTCACCCGCAACTGAAAGTGGTGGTTGAACACATCACCACCAAAGATGCTGCCGAATTTGTATTGAGCCAGGGCGACAACGTCGGCGCTACGATCACGGTCCAGCATCTGGCCTACAACCGTAACCATATGCTGGTCGGCGGTATCAAACCGCATTTTTACTGTCTGCCCATCCTGAAGCGTAATATTCATCAGCAGGCCCTGCAGGACGCAGTGGCCGGTGGCAGCCATAAATTTTTCCTCGGTACCGACAGCGCGCCGCACGCCAAAGGCGCGAAAGAAAGTGCCTGTGGCTGCGCCGGTTGTTTCTCTGCCTATGCCGCCATTGAGCTGTACGCTGAAATTTTCGAAGATCTGGGCGCACTGGATAAGCTGGAAGCCTTTGCCAGCTTTAATGGCCCGGATTTTTATGGTCTGCCCCGCAACAGTGATGACATCACGCTGGTAAAAGAAGCCTGGCAGGCACCATCTGAAATGCCTTTTGGGCAGGATGTTATCGTGCCGCTGAGAGCGGGTGAAACTCTGCGCTGGAAACTGGAGTACTGATTAATGAACCAGCCAACAGAGGAAGTAAAACAGGAAAAATCCTTAATGGCCCAGCGCTTCCGTGGGTTTTTACCGGTCGTGGTCGATGTGGAGACCGGTGGCTTTAATGCCGATACCGACGCTTTGCTGGAAATTGCCATGGTCACACTGAAAATGGATGACGAGGGTTACCTGCATCCGCATGAAACCATGAGTGCCAATATCCACCCGTTTGACGGCGCGAACCTGGAGCAGGAAGCACTGGATTTCACCGGCATTGATCCCTTTGATCCTGAGCGTGACGCCGAATTTGAAATTGATGCATTAACTGAAATGTTCCAGACGGTACGCCGGGAAATCAAAAGCAACGACTGCAACCGGGCGGTATTGGTCGGCCATAACGCGCACTTTGATCACGGATTTCTGCGTGCCGCCGTCGACCGTAACGAAATCAAACGCGATCCGTTTCACCCCTTTTCGTCGTTTGATACAGCCTCGATATCGGCCATTGCTCTGGGCCACACAGTGTTAGCCAAAAGCTGTAAAATCGCCGGTATTGATTTTGATAACAGCGAAGCCCACAGCGCCGAATACGACACCTACAAAACCGCTGAGCTGTTCTGCTTTATTGTTAACCGCTATAAAGACCTTGGCGGCTGGCCACTGGCTCTGGCCAACGCTGACAGCTGAGCAAGCGCGGCGCAGGAACAGCGCGCTGAGCGCAATAAAAAACGGCATCCTCAGGGTGCCGTTTTTTATACCAGGCAAGTTATTGCAGAGCTTACACTTGTGCGGCGCGGGCTTCCCCGGGGCTTATTTTCAGATAGAATGCTCTGCCCCGTTAGTCGCAAACTGTACTGACGCTCTATTTTCAAAGCAGGTTTAAAGCAGGAAACTATGGATTACCGCTTTTACTACAATGAACGCCAGCTGCCCTGCGCAGCCCTTTCTATGGATCACGAAGCCTTCGGGCTGTGGCTCACTGACGATCTGAGCGATAACAGTGAACAACTGGACGAGTTGCTCGATGCCATCACCCGGCTGGAAGATGGCCGTATGACCGAATATGAATGGCAGGGCCACAACTTTGTTCTCTATCTGACCCGGGAAGACGCCGACATCACCGCCCGCGAGCTGCTGCAGGAACATTCCCGCGCCGAACTGGATGAAGAAGATATGGATTTTTACGATGCCGAATCCCGGGCCAGCTGCGGACTGGATGATCTGCGTGAGCTGCTGATTGAATGGCTGGAGTTTGTGCAAAGCTGATTGGCTCAGAGCGGGCCACCCGCCAGCTTGTCATCATGCCCTGCCACTCCGTCACCGCCCAATAACGCTCGAAAATAGCTATTAAGAATAAAAATATAAAAAACGATAGATTTTTACTAACAAATGCATAACCACAACCAATTCGGCAACCTGCAACCTTTCTCATAAGCTGGTTTCAGACACAAGCATGAAGACAGTCACTGAGTTCAAGGCAACCCGGGTGATTCGTCTTATGATCTCTGCAGCGACAACAAAGGAAGGAGAAGGTTATGAGCAACAACGCTGGCAAATGTCCGGTGATGCACGGTGGTAACACCGCCTCCGGTAACGACAATATGGCCTGGTGGCCCAATGCCCTGAATCTGGACATCCTCCACCAGCATGACACCAAAACCGATCCTCTCGGTGATGACTTTGATTACCATGAAGCACTGAAAAGCCTGGATGTTGAAGCGCTCAAACAGGACCTGCGCGACCTCATCAGCAGCAGCCAGGACTGGTGGCCATCAGACTGGGGCAGCTACGTGGGCATGTTTGCCCGGGTCGCCTGGCACGCCGCAGGTTCCTATCGTCTGGCCGATGGCCGCGGTGGTGGCGGTACCGGCAACCAGCGTTTTGCCCCGCTCAACAGCTGGCCGGATAACGTCAACACAGACAAAGGCCGCCGCCTGTTGTGGCCCATCAAAAAGAAATACGGCAACAAAATTTCCTGGGCGGACCTGATTATTCTGTCCGGTACCATCGCCTATGAAGTTGCAGGCCTGAAAACCTTTGGCTTTGCCTTCGGCCGGAAAGATATCTGGCACCCGGAAAAAGACACCTACTGGGGGGCGGAAAAAGAATGGCTGGCACCCAGTGATGGCCGTTACGGTGACGTGAGCAAACCTGACACCATGGAAAACCCGTTAGCCGCCGTCCAGATGGGACTTATTTACGTTAACCCGGAAGGGGTAAACGGCCAGCCGGACCCGCAGAAAACTGCCGATCAGGTGCGTGAAACCTTTGCCCGTATGGCGATGAACGATGAAGAAACCGCAGCACTGACCGCGGGCGGCCACACTATTGGTAAATGTCACGGTAATGGTAACGCCGACAACCTGAGCCCGGACCCTGAAGCCGCAGATGTGGAATACCAGGGCATCGGCTGGATGAACACCAAAGGCCGCAGCACAGGCCGGGATACCGTCGTCAGTGGCATCGAGGGGGCCTGGACAAAAAACCCGACACAATGGGATATGGGCTACTTCGACATGCTGTTCGGCCACGAATGGGAACTGCAGAAAAGTCCCGCAGGCGCCTGGCAGTGGCAACCGGTGAACATCAGAGAAGAAGATATGCCGGTGGACGTGGAAGACCCGTCCATACGTTGCATGCCTATCATGACTGACGCCGACATGGCCATGAAAGTGGACCCGGTCTACAACGAAATCTGCCGGAAGTTCATGCAGGACCCGGCGTACTTCGATGACTGCTTCGCCCGCGCCTGGTTCAAACTGACACACCGTGACCTGGGGCCGAAAAGCCGTTATCAGGGGCCGGATGTACCGGCGGAAGATCTGATCTGGCAGGATCCGATACCGGCCGCGGAATACGTGCCCAGTGCCGCTGAGCTGGATACGCTGAAAGATCTGATTCTGACTTCAGACCTGTCGCCCGCTGACTTAATTGCAACGGCCTGGGACAGCGCCCGTACCTTCCGGGGTTCCGATTATCGCGGCGGCGCCAATGGCGCACGCATTCGCCTCGCCCCGCAGAAAGACTGGGAAGGCAATGAGCCGGAACGCCTGCAGAAAGTGCTCAGTGGCCTTGAGGCCATCCGTTCAGACTTTGGCAAACCGATCAGCATGGCCGACCTTATTGTTCTCGGTGGCAGCGCAGCCGTCGAGCAGGCAGCCAAAAACGCCGGTGTTGAAATAACAGTGCCCTTCAGCCCGGGACGCGGTGATGCCACGGATGAAATGACGGATGCGGAATCTTTTGAGCCACTGGAACCGGTCGCTGATGGCTTCCGTAACTGGCTGAAGAAAGACTACACCGTGATGCCGGAAGAACTGCTTCTCGACCGTGCTCAGCTGATGGGACTGACGGCACCGGAGATGACTGTACTCATCGGTGGCATGCGGGTTCTTGGCACCAATTACGGTGGCAGTAAAGACGGCGTATTCACTGAACAGGAAGGCGTTTTAAGCAACGACTTCTTTGTTAACCTGACGGATATGGCTTACCGCTGGGAGCCAACGGGTAAAAACAGCTATAACATTGTTGACCGCCACACGGGGGATACTCAATGGACAGCGACCCGTGTCGATCTGGTATTTGGCTCTAATTCAATTTTAAGAGCTTATGCCGAGGTCTACGCTCAGGATGACAACAAAGAAAAATTTGTTAAAGACTTTGTTAACGCCTGGGTGAAGGTGATGAATGCCGATCGGTTTGATCTGAAATAATCCACTTATTAAGAACTCAAAGGAGGCTCCGGCCTCCTTTTTTATGCTCTTTATTTAAGGTTTTTATTTAAAGGTCTATAGCAGACCACAACAGTCAGAAATTGGCCGATAGCAACAGAGCGCAAACCTGACAATGTATTAAACCCATCGCCTCACTGGCACACCAAACCCATACAAAACAACTACTTAGCCTTCCGGTAAAACGGCTGGTTTTTTGCTCCCTATCAGCTGCTTGACCCACAATAATGATTATGGAGAACCGTGATATGGCTGTTTTGTACTTTTCATCCCCCGTTATGCAACGCAATATTAAGGTGGAAGCAGTAGCCGGTAAACGCTCCACCCTGTTGGGTGTTGCCAAAGAAAATAATGTGAAAATTCCGTTTGAGTGCGGTGATGGCGAATGTGGTTCCTGTCTGGTGAAAGTAACTCACCTGGATGGTTACCGCGTCAAAGGTGTTACCCTCACCGACAAAGAACGGACTGTGCTTAAGTCCATCGGTAAATTACCGAAATCAGAAGAAGAGCGTGCTGCCGTGCGCGATATTCCACCGACGTTCCGTCTCGCCTGCCAGACCATCGTCACGGATGAAGATCTGCTGATCGATTTCACCGGCGAACCCGGCGGCGCCTGATAAAAAGGCCTGCATCACTGCAGGCCTTTTTTATTTCCTCGTATTATTCGCGCCACAAATAAGGCGGTTTAACGGTGACTTCCTCAATACTGTTCTCACCCACGGATCCGGCGTCTACCATGCCATAAAAACTACCGCTGGACTTTGAACTGTAAACTTCCAGATCGCCCAGTAAGTGAGCGTTGCCCGAGGCCGACTGACTGCCGAACCAGCCCATCGGATAGAAGGTTGAACGCACGACAGCGCTGTCAGTGACATTAAAGGTCGCAGTGGAATTACGCATCCCTAAACGGGTCAGTGCCCCCACGGTTGCATTGTCGCTGACGTTACCGGAGATAATCACGGCATGGTCTTCAATACGGGCATTACCGGACACATTGCCACCCAATACCTGCGCATAAGGGCCGACATAAACAGAAGCCGGGGTTGAGGCTGTGGCGCAGCCGCCGCCGTTGGTATGACGCTGTGTTCCCGCCGGGCAGTCATCGCGCTGACCATTACGGAAACCATCCGGCCAGGCGCCCTCAAGTTCCAGCATATAAGGGTAACGGTAAATATCCGGATAAGGCGTCCCGTCTGACGGGTCATTTGCCCAGACAATTTTCTGATATTGAGTCGGCGTGGCCATCACCACCAGATAGACTTCCTGGTCATCGTCGACACACACGGTCAGCTCGCCGTCATGACCTTTCTGCAGATCACTGTAGTGGGTTTCTGTCAGCGCATGATTGGTCAATACTACACCCCAGCGCCAGTCCGAATGGGCACCGTTCTGTATGACACCACGGAATTTAACGCTGATGTCCTGTTTACCGGGTTCCGGATACAGACGGATAATATTATATCCCCAGCGCTGAGGCGCCCAGTAATACGGGGAGACGAAGCGGTGTGTTGTCTGCCAGTCAGCGCCAAGACTTTCCAGTCTTGTTAAGCGTAATGTCCGTTCCGTGTGCCAGCTCTGATCCTGATTCACAGCGCCGTACGCCGCGCGGAAAGCTTCCCCTTCAGGACTGCCATCCGGGTTCTGATAATCCCAGCTGACGTTGTGCATGGCCCATTCACCGAACACTTTATTCATGGCATCGATATCCCAGCCCTGAATATCCATCAGTTTCTGCCATGGGTCACCGCGGCCGGGTTGTGCCGGATAACTCCACATAGCATTCACCAGATCAATGGAATATTTGTCTTTCAGGTATTCAAAAAACTGCCAGTTACAATACCGGTTACGACTGTTGCCGTAATGCAGATGCGGGGCATTCACTAACATATCCGAGCAATGAAAATTATCCGGAATAAATTGATGCGCCATAAAATTCGCGTGGCTTTCATAAATGCCACAGCCTTTGCCACCACAATCCGGAAATGCCGGGGTCATTGCCTGCAGGCCATGGGCAAATTCATGGGCCAGCCCCCAACGGTCAGCCGTGGCACCCGGACCAATCCACATGCCCATGGATATTTTTCCGTCCGCGTACCAGGTGCCGCCGGTTAATCCGATATCGTTACGGATATGCACCGTTGCTTTCCATTTTATATCGCTATCACAGAAAGGCTCATGAAAGCCGACATCATGAATGTATTTATTCCACACTGCTTCCAGCGTTTCCAGCGCCTGGCGCGCAGACGTTTCCGTCACGTCCGTTCCATCCTGCCAGAAGGCTGCAAAGTGTTCGCTTTCAATACGCAGCGGTGCGCCAAAGTCATCCGTCGTAACCGGCGCACTCCAGCTGCCAGGCACGCAGCTGCTGATTTCCACCTCACATCCCTGCGCCCATATATCATCACCCTGCGTCATACCACACTGTCCGGCTACCGGATCTGAATTATCGCCGGGTGCATCACCCGTTCCCGGCCCGCTGTCTTGCTCACCGTCTCCTGATGGTTGTTCAGTATCATCATTATCCGGCGCTTTTTCCTCTGTATTATCCGGAGTTTCCGGCAGGCTGCCGCCTGCGGATGAGCCGCTTCCCGATGAGCCGCCGCACCCGGTAATGCTTAACAAAGACGCCAGCAGCAAGGTACACAAAGGCGCCGTAAACAACACCCGTACAATATTTCCAGACATAATGACTATCCCGGCTGTTCAGTAATGAATAAAAACAGGCGGGAGAATAATTAAGCCGTGACGGGTAAACTGTGGACCAGCACTTAGTTTTATGGAAATCCGGCATAGCAGGCATGACATAATCCGCCACCGCAACGCGCCAGCGGATTTTGCGCACTGATGCAGATACCGCCGGTATAACAGAACAGATATTCAGCAGGACCAGTAGATTAATGAAGCCCGTATACACTCACCCCAATCTGTTTTTCGTTACCAATGCCAAAAACATACTGCAGCACTACAGTATTAAAGCGATTATTCAGCACGAATATCTGTCCGGGGCGGCCGGCGATCTGGCTCCGATTGATACCTGGCCCGAACTTTGGCTTGTCGATGAAGCAGACTACCCCCGGGCGAAAACACTTTTGGATGAAGCCTTCAATGAACAGAATGCAGACGACTGGCACTGTTCCCGCTGCGGCGAAAACAACGACGCCGCCTTTGAACTCTGTTGGCAATGCGGACAGGATCGCGACCCGTCGCTCTGAGCGGACACATGGAAATAAAGCCTGATACACAGGCGGGCACTCAAACGCCTGCACATATCGTCAGATACCTGCCGGTTTATTTTCCCTGTCAGACAGATCAAGGTTTTCCCTCCTGAGAAGGATCGTGCATAAAACGCGGTGAATCAGGCAAGCCTCGCTGGTATTTCCTCTCTACATTATTCAGGCAGTAAAAATTTAACGTCCTGCCGGGTGTCAGGGCTGAAGATTCCGCCAACAGGAGATGGATACTATGTGTAAGCAATGTGGAAATTCACTGCATATTGAAGAACGTCATGATGAGGAAGTTAATCAGGGGCGCCGCCACCTGGTGATTACCGGTTCAGCTCTGGGAGCCTACGCGGCTGCCGGCGGTTCTCTGCTGGGTGCCAGCTCTGCCGCCTCAGCTGCTCCTGAATCCACGGCACCGGTCAGAGTGAAAGCCTATGGCGTCAATAAAGCGAAAGGCTCGTTCAGCCAGATGACAATTCCGCGCCGTCAGCCCGGGCCGGACGATATCATGATGGATATTCTTTACGCCGGAGTCTGTCACTCGGATATTCATACCGTTGATGGCGACTGGGGGAAACCTGCATTGCCACTGGTGCCAGGCCACGAAATTGTCGGCCGCGTTACCGCCGTGGGCAAGAACGTCACCCGCTTTAAAGTCGGTGATGTGGGCGGTGTTGGCTGCATGGTGGATTCCTGTGGCGAATGCGAGAACTGCCTGAACGACCGCGAACAGAATTGTCTGAACGGCACCACCTTCACCTATGGCTCTCCGGATAAAATCTCCGGCGGTTATACCTATGGCGGCTATTCGCACAAACTCACGGTAAAAGAACATTTTGTGGTGAATATTCCGGATGGCATGGACCTGTCGCGTGTAGCACCGATCATGTGTGCCGGTATCACCACCTTCTCGCCTATGCAGCACTGGCAACTGAAAGAAGGCCAGAAAGTCGGTGTCATCGGCATCGGCGGTCTGGGTCATATGGCCGTTAAACTGGGCGTTGCCCGCGGCGCCGACGTTGTCGCTTTTACCACCTCCCCGGGCAAAGTGGCTGACATTAAAGCCATGGGCGTTAAGGACGTTGTGCTGTGGGACGATAAAGAGGCAATGAAACGTCATATGGCCAGCCTGGACCTGATGATCGCTACGGTGCCGGAGCCCTTTAACATCAGCCAGTTTATGCCGTTATTAAAACTCGATGCGACTCTGGTGAATGTGGGTCAGCTGGGCACGATTGATGGCCTGAGCGGTATGATGATGGCGTTCGGCCGTCAGAGTGTGGCCGGCTCCATGATTGGCGGCATGAAAGAAACTCAGGAAGTGGTTAACTTCTGCGCGGAGCATAATATTCTGCCGGATGTGGAAATGATCCGTCCTGACCAGATTGATCAGGCTTACGAACGGGTGAAAGGAAAAGATATTAAATTCCGTTTTGTCATTGATATGCAGAACGCCTGATCCAGCAACAATGTTAAAGCGGAATAATCGGACGATTATTCCGCTTTTTTCATAAACAGCGTGGTGTTTTTAAAACCGTCTTTAAACAAGCGCGTAAGCAACCCCTTGAGCAATCTTTTGAAAGAACGCCCGCTGAGCGGCCGATCATCCGCTACTACCAGGCGTCTGCCACTTCCCAGCGCTGCTGGTTAATCATGACGTCATCACCGGCCATACATTGCATTAACTGCCGGGCCAGGGGAGCCTGGGTACTGATCACCTGAATATCATGTCCGTCAACCTGTAACTGACGACCACCCACCGGAGTTATCCATAACCAGCGCGCCGCCGCCGGGTGCTGAACAGGCTGCAACATGACCAGCACGCCCGTCTGTATCCCTTCGTCATCACTGTAGTCTGCGGCCTGCCAATGACTGATGCGGATTCTGGTTTCCTGTAACGTGCGGATGCGTTCCGACTGACCATGGGCCAGATAGGCGGCTTCCAGTGCCAGGGTGTCGTACTGATTTTCCGGCTTGTTATCTTCATGGGACGCGGTCTCATGGGCCTGCGTGGCGCCATCCAGTGCCGCCTGAATTTCTTCGTCCAGAGCCGCCAGTAACGCCGCTTTCAGTTGCCGTTTTTTGCTTTCACTCACGTCTGTACGCTCCGGTTACCTGTACTCCCTGCCACTGGCAGTGTGAGGGTTTTGTGTCATTATACCGGCAGAATTGTTTTTGCCACTGTGTTGCGGAGTTATCTATGCCTCACTCTTCACGCCCTGAAACCCCGATCTCAGATAACCCCGTCGCTGACAATCTGCTGGCCAGAGCGCCCTCTGTCAAACGCGAGACCAAAGGCGAGCTGGAATGTCTTGTTATACGCCATCCGTTATTCCGTGCTGACCTGCTACTGCAGGGAGCACAGCTGATCCATTACGCCCCGGCAACAGAAGCGAACTGGCTGTGGCTGAGTGAGCAGGCGCAATACCGCCGTGGGGTATCGGTGCGGGGCGGCATTCCTGTGTGCTGGCCCTGGTTCGGTAACGCCGATAAAAACCCGCCGGCAGTGCAGTCGAACATCACGGCGGTGACGGATGCGCCGGCCCACGGCTTTGCCCGGGAGCGCGACTGGACCATCACTCAGGCAGAGGAAGACGATAACGCCGTTATGCTGGTACTGACATTAGAGAACACCCGCCATCCGCAATGGCAGACGGCGCTCGGTCTGGAAGCCGAATTCCGCTTTACCGCCAGCAGCGTCAGCCTGACCCTGACCACCAGCAATCCGGGCGATCGCGACGCCGGATTCTCCCAGGCGATGCACAGCTATTTTCCCACCGTCGACATTCACCGTACTCAGATCAGTGGCCTGGATGGCGCCGGCTATATCGATACGCTGGATAACTGGCAGACGAAAACACAACAGGGGGCGGTGACCTTCACGGCAGAAACAGACCGGATTTATACTGGCGGGAAGCCACTGACGCTGCAGACCCCGGAGCGGACGCTGGAACTGAGCAGCCGGGGCAGTCAGAGTACCGTTGTCTGGAATCCCTGGACTGAAAAAGCGCAACGCCTCAGCCAGTTTGATGACGGCGCTTACCAGCGTATGTTCTGTGTGGAAACGGCGAATGCAGCCGATGACGCTGTGATGCTGGCAGCGGGCGGACAGCACTCTCTGAGTCTGCTACTGACCCGGCATGACGACGACTGAACTCAGGCGCATCCGCTCACGGCCCGCTGACAAGTAAAGCCGACGGCTTTTACGGTCTCAGTGATGAATCCAGTGCGCCTGTACATAGTGCACCAGCTGATGCACCCAATGATTCATTCGGCGACTGTGATGGTCGGTGATGGCATTGCCTGCCCCGGTCTGCCTGACACTGCGTCCCTGTGTCAGGCGGCGGCCCCCTTTTGCTGGAACAGGAACTGAGCCGTCACCCGGTCCATCGTCTTCAGATGCTGGCCAAACCAGTCCGGGATTGTTTCCAGCAGAAATTCCAGTACCGGCGCAACATTGCCACTGCTCTCGAAGTCCACCAGATGTCGGCGGAACATGTCCAGCACGCGATCGTGTTCCTGTTTGTGCACCGGATACGGCGCAAAGTGATAGCGTTGCATTTCTTCCTCTTCATGGGCGAAATGGCTGACGCAATGCTCATACAGGCGTTGCAGGTACGGCATGGCCTGACCACCCATCAGCAACGCCTGTTCGGCTTCGTTGAGCATATCGGCGAAGGCTTCATGTTCTTCATTCATGAAATCCTGAGCCAACAGCGGGTGATCGCGAAACACAATCGTCATACGCGCTCCGTAGGGAATATCAGTAGCTGACACAGTCAGGCTAGTGCAAACAATCCGGCCGTATCTTGACCGTCAGCAATATTGGGCCACATCGACGATGGTGCGGCGCAGCCAGCGATGAGCCTGATGATGCTGAACCAGAGGCGACCAGGCCATTTTGAGCTCAAACGGCGGAATCTTAAACGGCGGTACTTTCACTTCCAATGACGCTGCTTCGGCCTGCATATCGGCCACTTTACGCGGCAGAGTGGCCACCAGATCATTGTTCAGGGCCAGCAGGGCCGGCATCTGATAATGGCGGGTAAACACAGAAATTTTGCGTTTATGACCCAGTTTTGACAGTGCATTATCCACCCAGCCAAGGCGGATAACCTTTTCCGGGTCGATGCCCACGCCCGCGCCCATGCCGGTTTTGCTCACCCAGATGTGCTTACTGCTGAGATAAGCCTCCAGATTGAAGTCGCTGACCATGGGATGCTGAGGATTCACCAGACAGACAAAATCATCCTGCCACAGGGTCATCTGATGGAATGATTGCGGCATTTCGTCAAACCGGTTGATGGCCATATCCACTTTGCCCGCTTCCACATCTTTGAAGGTCACATCGGAAGGGGTCAGTACATCGAGAATGACGTCCGGCGCGTCGGTGCGCAGTCGTTTCACCAGTTCCGGTACCAGCGTGGATTCAGCGTAATCACTGACCATAATACGGAACACGCGGTTGCTGCTTTTAGCGTCGAATTCTTCCAGCGGCTGCAGCGCCATTTCCAGTTCGCCCAGCGCTTTGCGTATCATCGGCTGCAGTTCCTGCGCCCGTTCGGTCGGCGTCATACCATCCGAGGTACGCACCAGCAAGGGATCAGAGAAGAGTTCACGCAGACGGCGCAGGCCATTACTCATGGCCGGCTGGGTAATGCCCAGTTGCTGGGCAGCTTTGGTCACACTGCCTTCACGCAGCAGCACATCGAGATAAACCAGCAGGTTCAGATCAATACGGTCAAGATTCAATAGCGGCCTCCCGCGGCCAGTCTTCGGAAGGGCTATTGTCTCAGGCTTTCTCCCATTCACCAAGTGTATGTACAGATTGTTTTATATCACTGATGAAAATTTATACGTTTATTATCCGTCGTTTCCGGCGCCCGCTGGGGCTCCGTGCTTCAGCCTTCGCGCAGCATGGGCAGAACCCAGGGCTTGTTAGCCGCGATTTCTTCATGGCTCAGGCCTTTCAGCTCGTACGGGAATACCAGCCAGTCATCGGTTTTATGCAGGCAGAAGTCCGGCTGAAGGTCGGTGCGGTTATAGCCACTGCGTTCATACAGGGTCGCGATACGCACCTGTTGCGGAAAATTGCGTTTCATTTTTGCCCGCAGACGATGAATCACCGCATTGATGTTGTAGCCGGTACTGAACACATCATCGACGATCAGCAGACTGTCATCGACGTTGAGGTTCTCAATCAGGTACTGGGTGCCGTGCACGCGGATGTCTTCCGGTGAGTTCACCATACTCTGGTACGCCGGCAAGCCCTTGTATGAGGTTCGCAGGGCAATATGGTCGGTTTCAACACCCAGTGTCTGCAGGCACTCCTGCACGTATATCCCCACTGAGCTACCACCGCGCCACAGGCCAACAATGAAAGTCGGGCGGAATCCGCTTTTGAAAATCTCAGTACCCAGGCGAAAAGCGTCCTGAATGACGGTTTCTTCATCTAAAAAGCGCTTCTGCATGTGGACCTCATATGTGACAGTAACCGGACGAAAACGGTATGATAACACCTGACCATTTGGTCAGCTAATACGTTACGCCAGATTCATCCGGAGAGCACGACAGAATGAGCAAACTTTACTTATCCGCCCAGGGCCTGCTGGAAGATTCCTACCGATTGGCCGCTCAGGTGCTCGACAGTGGTTTCCGCCCGACCTTTATGATCGCCGTATGGCGTGGCGGAGCGCCGATGGGCATTGCAGTGCAGGAGTATCTGGCCTATCACGGTGTTGAGACCGACAACATCGCCATCCGTACCTCGTCGTATCACGGCATCGACAACCAGGCAAAAGAAGTCAAAGTGCATGGTCTGAACTACCTGGTAAAAAACATTCAGGCCACCGACAGCCTGCTGATCGTCGATGACGTGTACGACACCGGCCGTTCAATCGAGGCCATTATTAATGAACTGCGCCGCCTGGCACGGCTCAATACACCGCACGATATCCGCGTTGCCGTGCCTTACTACAAACCCAGCCGTAATCTGACCGAACGGGTGCCGGACTATTTTATTCATGAAACGGATGAATGGCTGAAATACCCGCATTCACTGGAAGGCCTGAGCCATGACGAGATCCGCGACAACCGTCCGGAGCTGTTCGATATCATCAAGGATTATTTACCGGCGGAATAAGAGGACGGTTGTGCCTCAGCCGCTGAGAAGATATCGGACAGGTAACTCTGCTGACGACGTTTAACATCAATGCGGCGCAGGCCTTCATTCAGAATTTCAGCCAGCTCAGGGCGACTGCGCTTGAAGCACACATACAGCTGCTTAACTTCCAGCAGATGGCTGTTGATATCCACTTTGTCACGCAACGATCTGAGATCTGCATCAGTACTGAGCATGTATTGCAGCAGATTTTCATCGATCACCGCCAGATCAATCCGGCCATAGGCCACTTTACGGATGTTGTGCTTATCCGCCACCACCGGGAACGCTGTTAACTCCCCGGCAGCGACCTTCTGATCGAATTCTGCGGTATTGGTGTAACCCGTAACAACACCGATACTGAAACCTTTCAGATCCTCCAGTGAGTGCCAGCTGATGCGGTTGTTCTTATTCTCAACCAATCCCAGAGGCCCACTGCCAATGGCATCGCTGTAGATAAATGTGTCACTGATTTCCGCATTAAAGTATTCAGGGAAGTACCCGGCATAATCACTTTGCTCATCCTTTGCCAGATAAACAGTGCGTGACCAGGGGTAGAAATCAACCTGTAGTTCATAACCCATTTCAGCCAGTGCGGCACGCACCACGCTGACCGTAGCCCCCTGCCCGGGCAGACTGTCACTGGCATAAGGTGGCCAGTGAAGCGACGCAAGACGAACGACTTTAGAGGCATTCTCCGCAGCGCCCACCGAAGTAGCAAACGCCGTGGCAGCGAACAGAGTAAAAGTAAGAAACAGGGTTTTCATCGTTCAGTCCCATGCGTTATTTACTCTTACACTAGCTCTGTCCTGACTGATTGCCGGGGGATTGTACGCAAAGGGCAGGATAGTCACGCCCAGCCCGGCAACCGCTGAACGACTACAAATAATAACAATGACCTTCGCGGCGCTCTGACGCTAGCGGAAAGCCGGTAACGCCTGGCTGATACCGATATAGACAACATCATCGGCATAGTCACGGTCTTCTTCGTCCAGGCTGGTTGCCATAATACCGACCGTCAGCGCCGTGCCGGAAAAGTTGCGGCTCAGAGATATATCACCGTACTGATATTCCTCCTCATCGCCGTACAGACCCGGCTGATCAACCTCTGTCTGAGCGACCGCCACGCGCAACACATAATCCCCTAACGGCTGAGTATGGGACAGCTTGTAAATATTCTGCGCGATATCCATGCCCAGATAATCATCGGTATAGTAATAATATAGCGACGTGGAACCGGCAAACTGCAGACCCGCATAGTATTCGTCATAATTAAAGTCACCTACTCTGTCAGAAAACAGATAGTGGTAACGTCCATAACCAATGTCCGCCGCCACCGACGACGTCAGCGGAAATGCATACCCGGCATAGACATCCGCCTCCATCACAGAGTCATCGTTATAACGCGCGTTACTGCCCCAGACTCCCGTGTAAATTCCGTTGTCAAAACCATAGCCGGCACCGGCCTGCAGCGCTGCCCGCCCCTCACTCTGCGAAACACCGTTATAACGGTAATCGGATACCAGACTCAGACTCCAGTCGGCATCAGCCTGAACGGTAAATGGCAATAACATAAGAGGACAGACAATGGTGTAGCGGCATACAGTATTCATACGATAAATCCCGTAAAATTTTTCTGACTCTACCACAGCACGGTATCACACAGTCACACACAATAATAAAACCTGACTGAACACTGCGGTTCGAAAACAGAACGAACTCAATCAAGGTTATATTGTCGGCCACGACAGAAAATGGGCTATCAAACCAACGCCAGATCAAATCATTTGCACAAGGCAGAATCAGGAAGGATGCAGGTACGCTTTAAACGAGTACAAAAGAAGAACTACGGGATATAGATCAGTGATCTGTATGCTGGCAGATTTTACGTTGTGATCAAACCACCTTAAAGGGAGTAACACAGCACGGAAAGGCACGTCACACGCAGCGAAAAACACAGTAATAATACGGTGTTGCATCCAATGAAACCTAATGCTCTAGTGGCTTTTACATAATCATTCATCCCCGTATGAAGTTACATTAGTCTCCAGACCGGTTTATCGCAAGCGGGGGAAGATCAGGGGCTAGTATGGGTGGCCTGTTAGTTGTGCAGAATTATGAACACTACCTGTTAGTTACATAATTAACTGCATGGACCACTAGCTTGGTAAATTTATCAACTCCAATATGCTTATTATAGTATTTTTATCAGAATCGGCGAGAGGCATACTATCAACAGCCGACTTCAAGCTAGAAACCACTAAACGAAAAGCATCTTTCATTCCAGAATTCAAGAAATCCTCATATTTTATTTTCAATCTGCTCTCATACGTACTCTTTTTTTTGTGGACTTTTCTTACCTCTGGGTAGCATTCATCTTCACTTTTTCTAATAATTGCCACGTAAACCCATTTATCAAGATCAACATTCAAGCAAACAAGCTCATCATTTAACTTCCTTTCAAGAACTGATCTTATTTCTCTATATTTATCAGAGATGCTTATGTCAATTTCGCCACTCATCCATATATCGCACTTTCAAGTAATAACTGCA
>DCCG01000011.1:0-186 GCA_002314145.1 Thalassolituus sp. UBA1087
ATGCCTCCCTGGGGAACTTATCCCCTGGCCGGCAGGGCCGCCCCCAGCTTTTTCGCTTCTGGGGCGTATTTCCTCATTCGCTTGATTTTTCCTGGCCGCGCGCCCGTGCGACATCCCTGTCGCTGTCCGCTCGCCGGGCATCCATGCCCGGCGGACCAGAAAAATCATCGTTCATTTCGGCGCTCC
>DCCG01000011.1:481-40695 GCA_002314145.1 Thalassolituus sp. UBA1087
GAAAAATCATCGTTCATTTCGGCGCTCCCAGACGCGAAGGAATGGCTTCCTTGATACTGCTTTTCAATACAGCTCTATCGCTGAATTCTTAATAGCATAAGAATTTCGATGCCCTTTTATTGCCGGATAATCAGCTGACTTTCTTAATTAAATCCACCACACCCTGTTGCACATTGGCGACCAGTTCGGCTTCATCCAGACCCTGTACACAACCGTCTTCCACGACGATTTTTCCCTGTACAAAACTGTATTTAATTTCCACCGGCTCACCACATAACAATGGTGCTTCCAGCGTGGCATGTACGCCGGCGAAGCGTGGTTTATCCATGTTGTAGAGCACGATATCGGCCGCCTTGCCCACTTTAATTTCACCGGTACCGGACAGTCCCAGCAGGTCAGCGCCATTTTTGGTCGCCCACTGAATGGCCATGTCTGCGGTGGTCGCGGCAGCGTTCTTTTTATCGGCGCGGTGAATCAGCCAGGCCAGATTGGCTTCCTGAATCATGGAGCCGGATTCCGCCGAGGCTGAACCATCAACACCTAACGTAATATTCATACCGGCTGTCTGCATATCCAGTGCCGGAGCAATACCACTGCCTAAGCGGCAGTTGGAGGTCGGGCAGTGGGCAATACCGGTGCCGGTTTCTGCCAGTTTTTTAATGGCGTAATCATCTGCCCAGACTAAATGTGCGAACCAGACATCTTCACCCAGCCAGTTACATTTCTCTGCATAATCAATGGCCCGCATACCGAAGTTTTTCTGTGCCGCGATTTCATCGAATTCAACCTCCAGTAAATGCGAGTGCAGTTTTAAACCGTGCTGCCGGGCATATTCTGCACAGGCGCGCAGATCAGTTTCAGTAGACGAGTGAATAAAACTGGTCGGTGCGACCACCAGTTTGCGCATCGCCATACCGCCATCCTGGTGATAACGAACACGGCTGCTGTCCATGCGCTCGATGATCTGGCCGAGTGTTTCCGGTTCTATGGTGCTGGCTTTCATGCCACGGTGAGAGCCTTTGGTCGTGGTGCTGCCGCGACAGAGCACTAACCGGATGCCAAGGTCATCGGCCGCCTGCCACACGGCATCTTCGACTTCTGTGGTGGAGCCGGCGTGATACAGGTAATGGTGATCTGCACAGGCGGTGGCACCGGAGCGCAGCAGTTCAAACAGCCCCAGTTTGGCTGTGTGATACATGAGTTCCGGCGTAATACTGGGCCAGAAGCGGAAAGGCACGGACGCCAGCCAGTCATCCAGGCCATGGTTAAGCCCTTCCGGTATACCTTTAAGTATTGACTGAAATAAATGATGGTGGGTGTTCACCATACCGGGATAGGCGACACAGCCTTTGGCGTCGATCAGTGTTTCGTCGGCAGCGGGCACCAGGCCTTTGCCCAGTTCAGTGATGATGCCATCACGTATGCGGATGTCGGTGACCTGGTCGCTGTCTGTGAATACCGCTTTGGCGCCCTGAATAAGATAGTGCATAGATGCTCCTTACTGTTTGGGAGCATCTGTGCACCAGGGGGGTAGTCGAATGCTCCACATTGTCCGGGCAGAGTCTGCCCAAGAGCAATGTCCCGGAAACCTCAGGTTTCCTGACCGCTTCTACTCTTTTTCATTATTAATTGCTCGTATGAGCCGGTTGTTCTGCGCTGAGCCTGCTCCGGGTGACAGAGAGGCTGCAGCCGGATACTGCAAAATACTGTCCAATCCGGCTTTGTGCCAGTGGAAAGCGGTTATGGGACGCTGCGTTCACGGCAGTCATTATAATAGGTAGCATTTTTCCTGTCTGAGTGGTCAGGATTTGTGCCTGATTGTGTGGCTGTGAACTATTTTGATGCAAAACCGGATGGTAACAGTCGGGTATATTTTTCCGCTGTCAGGCACAATCGCCCTGCAAAGCCCGCCGGTATCGGGTTTCTTTAAATTCTTTATAAGCTGGCATACGGGTTGCTAAATCCAATCTGTAATTGTTCATAATTACCTCCTGGGTAGAAGCAGTCAGAGTTCAGTAGCACCGCGTCAGGCAGTGCCGCATGGATTCAGGTCATTGCTCACGGAGCTGGCGGTCATCTGCTGCTGGTCATGCTGATATAGCGTGGTTCAGTAACAGAGGTTGTGCAGCCCGTGTGGTGTGCAGACAGCTTTTCCCTGTCTCAACCCCGGCCACAGCTTCCGTCACAAGGGGAGTAGAAGCGGCAGACGGTCTCCGTCAGGCATTGCTCCAAAGACCTTTATTAATACTGTCTTGGAGAATCCCAATGAGTAGCAAGTACGGCTTAAAAGAACTGAATTTTGAAAGCACCATCGGCGGTGAAGGCGGAGAAAATAATCTGCGTGAAGTACCGGTGATTGATCTGAGCGACTTCGATAAGCGTCGTGAAGAGATTAAAGACCAGCTGTGGTTTGCCGCCACAGAAATCGGCTTTTTCCAGTTAGTTAATCATGGCATCGCCACCGATGAAATCCTCACTGCATTTGATGCATCTGAGCGTTTCTTTGCGCTGGAAAAAGAGCAGAAAGCAAAATACCCGTTAAAAGAAGGTTTAAACGCTGGCTGGGAATTTATGGCTCAGGTGCGTCCTTCCACCGGTACGGCTGACCAGAAAGAATCCTACCAGGTAACCCTGCCGCACATGGATGACCTGTGGCCCAATCAGGTTGTGGTGCCGGAATTTCAGCGCATTATCCTCGATTTTGAAAACCGTGCCTGGTCTCTGGGCATGAGCATTCTGTCCTGCTTTGCAGAAAAACTGGGCTTTGAGCCGGACTTTTTCACCAAAGCCCACGACCGTTCTTCCCCAGAATACCAGAGTACACTGCGTCTGCTGCATTACCTGCCATTAGGTGATGAAGCCAAAGCTGAGCCTGGCTTGTGGCGCGCCGGTGCGCATACCGACTTTGACTGTTTAACCATGGTGTTCCAGAAGGAAGGTCAGGGTGGTCTGCAGGTGTGCCCGGGTAAAGATGCGATGCAGGAAGGCGCCGCTCAGGAGTGGACCAGTGTCATTCCCAAAGACGGTGTTATTACCTGCAACATCGGCGACATGCTGATGCGCTGGAGTGACGACAAGCTGCTGTCCACTCTGCACCGTGTGCGCATGCCAAAGCCGGAAGAGCCAAAAGGACCGCGTTACAGTATGGCGTTCTTCTGTCAGGCAAACAAAGATCAGATGATTCAGGGGCCGGAGAAAAAATACGAGCCGATTACTGCCCGTGATTATCTGTTGCAACGTATAAACGCTAATTTTTCTGAAAAGAAATAATCGGGCCTGATGGCCCTTACTCTGAGCGGAGAGTGGTCAGGCAACAGACCAGAGAATGGATTCTTGCCCTCAGATCGGAAACCTGCGGTGTGACCGCAGGTGATTTTTAATCCGGTGGCAGGCCTTGTGTCTGACACTGATTTCGATTTTGGGAGAGAGTATGACCCGTGAAAAAAAATCCAACGTTTCTGTAATCGTCGATTCCCGTTACGGCACGACGCTTTCTCTGGCTAAGGCCATTGCCGAAGGTGCTGCCAGAGAAGGCGCCGAGGTGCGTCTGTTGCGCGTTGATATCGAAGAACCGGAATTCAGTGTGGATACCGAACGCGCAGACTTTGTTGCGGCGCAACAGGAATATCACAATCTGCCCCGGGCTTCTGCGGATGATCTGCAATGGGCAGACGGCATTATCTGGGGGTCGCCAACCCGTTACGGCCTGATGAGTACACCGCTGCGTGCATTTATTGACGAAGTGGCCCCTCTCTGGCGTGCCGGTGCTCTGATTGGCAAGGTTGGTGCAGTGTTTACCTCCACCGGTGGTATGCATTCCGGCAATGAGATGACACTGATGTCACTGATGATGCCATTTATGCAGCACGGCATGATTGTGCTGGGCGTACCGCACAGCGAACCCGCACTGATTAAAACCCGCAAAGGCGGGGCACCTTATGGTGCATCAGCGGTGACAGGATTTGATGGCACCTTAGGTGTGGATGAAAACGAACTGACCATTGCTGCCACCCTGGGTGCAAGAGTGGCCCGGGTGTCATCTCAGATAGAGGCAGAACCGGCGTCAGTGGATGTTGCCGCGGCCTCAGCCAAAGCATAAAAATTCTTCAGGGCACGGCTTTCCGTCAGCAGGCAGTACCCTGATTAATCACTGAAGCGGATGGAAATCCGCAAATTTATAATCAAGACTCGGAGCAGAAACAATGAAACTTAAGAAGTTAATGATAGGCGCTGCTGCTGTGGCAGGCATGCTGTCCTTTACTACCCAGGTACTGGCAAAAGATCTGGAAAAAATTACTTTTGGTACCAACTGGTTTGCCCAGGCAGAACACGGTGGATTCTATCAGGCTAAAGCCACCGGGATTTATGAAAAATACGGCCTGGATGTGGATATCAAGATGGGTGGCCCCCAGGTAAATGGTATGCAGCTGCTGGTCGCCGGTCGTGTTGATATGCTGATGGGCTACCCTATGGCCAGTATTAATGCTGTATCTCAGGGGATGCCTGTGATCACAGTCGCCGGTGTGTTCCAGAAAGACCCTCAGTCAATTATTGCCCATCCTGGTGTTGAATCTCTGCAGGAAATTGCGGATAAAAAACTGCCTACCTATATTGCCACATCGGCGCATACCAGTTTTTACCCGTGGCTGAAAGCCAAATACGGTTTTACTGACGACATGGTGCGTCCATACACCTTCTCTGTTGCTCCGTTTCTGGCTGACGACGGCATTGTTCAGCAGGGATATGTAACCTCGGAACCTTATGCTATCAAACAGGGTGGCGTTGAACCTCAGGTCTTTCTGATGGCTGACTTTGGTTATCCTCCGTATGCAGAAACCATTGAAACCACACAAAAGATGCTGAAAGAAAAACCGGAGGTCGTTAAGAAGTTTGTACAGGCAACGATGGAAGGTTGGGTCAGTTATTTTGCCGATCCGGCACCTGCCAATAAGCTGATCAAAAAAGCTAACCCTGAAATGACCGACGAGCAGCTGGCATTCAGTCTTGAAACCCTGAAGAAGTACGGTCTGGTTACCGGTGGCGATGCGGCTGAGCAGGGCATTGGTGTAATGACAGATGCACGCTGGAATAAGCTTTACACATTGATGAAAGAGGAAGGACTGCTGAAAAAAGACATCGATATTAAAGATGTTTACAGCCTGGATTACCTCCCGGAAGAACCGGTACTGCCATAACATCTGATGGCTGCCGGCCGGTGCGGCTTTGGCTTTTTTATAGCCGCACCGGCTCATCAGTACTGTTTACAGCACGCCACACTCTGAACAAAACCATAAAATATAACTCAGCACGAAAAGCAGAGTACAGCGCAGACTGTACCGCGCAGGAGATGAATATGACTATCCCCGGATCTGTTCCAGACACAGAGGATAGCACTGCCGTGATAAGCAGCGCAGAAAACGCCAGCGCCCGACCGGTAATACAGGCCCGGAGCGTTGATAAAGTTTATGCTAATGGCACGATAGCGTTAAAAGGTGCCGATCTGGATATTAAACAGGGAGAGTTTGTCAGCCTGTTGGGTCCTTCCGGCTGTGGGAAAAGTACCCTGCTGCGCATTATGGCGGGCCTGGGCGATGTGACCACAGGTTCGGTAAAGTGGTGGGAACAGGATTATGATGTGGTTGGCGATAAAGGCCGTAAGCTGGCATTTGTTTTTCAGAATGCGACCTTAATGCCCTGGGCTAAAGTGCGGGGAAATGTACGTTTGCCCCTCGATCTTGAAAAAGACAGTGGTCCGGCCTGTGAACAGAAAATTGACCAGGCATTGAATATGGTGGGCCTGAGCAATTTTGGCGAATCCTACCCGCGGGAGTTATCCGGTGGTATGCAAATGCGGGCATCCATTGCCCGTGCGCTGGTCACGGAACCCAATCTTCTGCTGATGGATGAACCCTTTGGTGCGCTGGATGAAATGACGCGCAACAAACTCAATGACGATATTCTCGAACTCTGGCAGGCCAATGGCTGGACCATTGTGTTTGTCACTCACAGTGTTTACGAAGCTGTGTATCTGTCCAGCCGGGTGGTGGTAATGGCGGCCCGCCCGGGGCGTATTGTTGAAGAAATTACCATCGATGAACCATTTCCGCGTGGCCCTGAATTCCGTGTTTCTCAGAACTTCGCAGAATATTGCCGGCGGGTATCCGAGTCTCTGGAAAAAGCCAGCACAATGGGACAGGAGCAGAGCCAATGAGCAACCCGCTGATTAAAAATGAAAAATTTGTCCAATATGCAGCACCGCTGTTTGTCGGTGTGCTCTTTATGGCACTGTGGGAAATTACAGTACGCGCGCTGGATGTGGCCCCTTATATTCTGCCAGGTCCGGTGGCTATTTTTCAGGCGCTGGGAGAAAACTGGGAGAGTTTGCTGAAAGCTTTGCTGGTGACTCTGAAAGTTACCTTTCTGGCATTTTTTATATCGGTTGTATTAGGTGTTGCCTGCTCCCTGCTGTTTATTCAGAGTAAATGGATTGAGGTCAGCCTGTTTCCGTATGCCATCCTGATGCAGGTGACGCCGATTGTTGCCATCGCGCCGCTGATCATCATATGGATTAACGACACGACCTGGGCGCTCACCGTCTGTGCCGTGATTATGGCGATCTTTCCGGTGATTTCGAATACCACTCTGGGATTGCGCAGTGTCGATCCTAATCTGCTGAATATGTTCCGTATGTATCGCGCCAGCCGTTGGCAGGAGTTAACCAGATTGCGTATTCCCGGTGCCCTGCCTTATTTCTTTGGTGGTTTACGTATCAGCTCGGGTCTGGCACTGATCGGTGCGGTGGTGGCCGAATTTGTTGCCGGTACCGGCGGTGCCAAAGCCGGGCTGGCCTATATGATTCTACAGTCCAGTTATAACCTGCAGATCCCCAAGATGTTTGCCGCCCTGTTTCTGATCACCGGAACCGGAATCCTGTTGTTTGCATTAATGGTCTGGCTGTCAGATCTGGCGCTGCGCAACTGGCATGAAAGTGCCCTCAAAACAGAAAACTGATATGTCATTAAATGCGACAGAACCAATGCCCACTCATGGATTGATGGCCCACCGGGCACCACTGCTGCATTTTCTGGCAGAAAACAATCTGCAGTATTTCCCGGATGGCGTGTTACTGCTGGATACGGCCACCGGCAACGTGGTGGCCTGCGGCGGGGCGTCTGCGCTGTTAGAGCAGTATCCACAGGCGCAGGTAACTGTGCACGACAATGCGCTGATTATGCCTGGCCTGATCGATACTCATATTCACTTTCCTCAGGTGGATGTGATCGCCTCTTATGGTGAACAGCTGCTGGAGTGGCTGAATAATTATACCTTTCCCACGGAAGCCGGGTTTGCTGATCAGCATATAGCAGAGACGACAGCGGAATTTTTTCTGCAGGAATTGTTAAGAAACGGTACCACGACCGCAGCGGTGTACGGCAGTGTGCATGCCTCCGCCGCCGATGCTTTCTTTAAGGCAAGTTACCGGCATAACACCCGCATGATTATGGGCAAGTCCATGATGGACAGGAATACCCCGGACAATCTGTCAGAAAGCACAGAGCAGTCTCTGCGTGAAACCCGTGATTTAATCAGTTACTGGCATAATAATGGCCGTCAGCTGTACGCCGCAACGCTGCGTTTTGTGGTTACATCCAGCGCTAAGCAGATGGACGATATCCACAACTTAATGGAAGATTATCCGGATCTGTATATGCAGACCCATCTGGCGGAAAACCTGTCCGAGCTGGAACTGGTTAAATCCATGTACCCTGAGCGGCTGGATTACGTGGATGTGTTTGATCACCACGGCTTGCTTGGGCCACGCAGTATTTTTGGCCACGGGATTCACCTGAGTGAGCGCGAATTACAGCGCCTGCAGGATACACAGAGCCGTATCGCTTTCTGCCCGACCTCCAATCTGTTTTTAGGCAGCGGTCTTTATCAGCTGGATAAACCAGGGTTTGATATTCACACAGGTATCGCCACCGACGTTGGTGCAGGTACCAGTTTTTCTATGTTGCAAACATTGCACGAGGCTTACAAAGTCTGTCAGCTGAACGGTACTAACCTGTCACCAACGCGGGCATTTTATATGGCCACACTCGGCAATGCCAAAGCCCTGAGCCTGGATGATAAAATCGGCAATTTTGAAGCCGGTAAAGAGGCCGACTTTATTGTCTGTGATCTGGCTGCAACGCCATTGATGCAACGCCGTCAGGCAATCTGCAAAACTCTTGATGAACAATTATTTGCGTTGATGATTCTGGGTGATGACAGAGCCATCCGGCATACCTATGTGAACGGCAGTATGAGTGCCTGTTCTGCCGCCTGATAACGGCCCGCCGGAATATTCGCGTTATAGCATGCCGGTGCATACATCAGTGTGACAAAACCAGGCTGCCCTGATTGATCTGCAGATAAATGGTGTAAGGTAAAACGACGGTATCTGCGATACAGGAAAGCACACCATCCAGCGCATAAGGAATCAGGTTGGATGCCGGGTTGCGGGAAAACTTTCCGGGCTCGGCATGTAAGGTGCAGAACCGGTAACTGAGGCCGCTGTATACTCTCGGGATGACAGAGCAGCGGGTCTGGTCGTGGTGCAGCTGGCTGGCAATCTTCCTGTCCGGATTGCTCAGCGTGGTATAGGTCGCACAACTTGGCAGCAGCATGCTGGCTGCCAGTAATAGGGTACAGGCTATAGTCCGTATGTTCATGGTGATTCCTTGCGTCCGTCAGGGACCGGCGTTGTGCCTGTTTTATGCGTTGCCAGTGCAGTAGGTTGATTTTTCCGGATCAATTGTCATATCCCCTCCAAGGATTTTTCCTTGTCACTTTTACTACAAGTCTTTTTCATATTAATTCCTAATGAAATCAGCTGGTTAGCATCTGGCCCTGCGATTGCACCGGCTATCGCAAAGGCCATAGCTGCACCCTACAAAAAGCGACAAAGCAGCAGGCCGTTCAGCTGATGAGAGCAGGGGACGGGTATGAAAGCCAAAGATATTGCCGAGTTAATGGACGAACCGGCCTGCAGTCATAACAAAAAGGAAAAGTCCGGCTGTGCCAAGCCTAAGCCGGGTTCTACTGCGGGCGGCTGCGCTTTTGATGGCGCACAGATTGCGTTGCTGCCGATCGCTGATGTTGCTCATATTGTGCATGGCCCCATTGCCTGTGCCGGCAGCTCCTGGGATAACCGTGGGACGCGTTCCAGCGGCTCAACCCTGTTCCGTATTGGTATGACGACGGATCTCACCGAGCAGGATGTGATTATGGGGCGTGGTGAGAAGCGTCTGTTCCATTCGATTAAACAGGCCATTGATTCATACCAGCCACCGGCGGTGTTTGTGTACAACACCTGTGTGCCGGCATTAATCGGTGACGATGTTGATGCGGTGTGTAAAGCAGCAGAAGAACGCTGGGGAGTGCCGGTTGTACCGGTGGATTGCGCCGGTTTTTATGGCACTAAAAACCTCGGTAACCGTATCGCCGGCGAAGCTATGTTCAAACATGTGATCGGTAGCGCCGATCCACAGTCACTGCCAGCATCTGTGCAGCGTCCCGGCATTAAAGTACATGACGTAAACCTGATCGGCGAATACAACATCGCCGGCGAATTCTGGTATGTACTGCCACTGCTGGATGAACTGGGAATCCGTGTTCTCTGTACCTTATCCGGCGATGCGCGCTATAACGAAGTACGCACCATGCATAAAGCCGAGGTGAATATGATGGTGTGCTCGAAAGCCATGCTGAATGTGGCCCGTAAATTACAGGAACGCTATGGCACGCCATGGTTTGAAGGTTCTTTTTACGGCATCACGGATACTTCACAGGCGCTGCGTGATTTTGCCCGCCTGATTAATGATCCGGATCTCACCGAACGCACCGAAGCCTTAATTGAACGTGAAGAAAAACGTATCCGTGCAGAACTGGAGCCATGGCGTCAGCGCCTGCAGAGTAAGCGCGTGCTGCTGTATACCGGCGGGGTTAAATCCTGGTCAGTGATCTCTGCCCTGCAGGATCTGGGTATGAAAGTGGTGGCAACCGGCACCAAAAAATCCACCGAAGAAGACAAAGCCCGTATCCGTGAATTAATGGGCGACGACGTCAAAATGCAGGAAGACGGTTCTGCGACAGGCCTGTTGAATACGGTGAAAGAATACAAAGCCGATATTCTGATCGCCGGCGGCCGCAATATGTACACCGCATTAAAAGCCCGGGTGCCGTTTCTGGATATTAACCAGGAGCGGGAGTTCGGCTATGCCGGTTACGACGGCATGCTGGAGCTGGTGCGCCAGTTAGCGCTGACTATGGAAAGCCCGGTATGGCAACAGGTGCGGGCCCCGGCACCCTGGGATGAACCTGTTGCGACTGCGGGTGAACTGTTGAGTGCACAAAGTTAAGGTCCGGACGTGAGGGAGAGCAGGATGAGCGAAACTGTCAGTCATATTGTAAAGCGCAAAAAAGCGTTATCGGTTAACCCGCTGAAAACCAGTCAGACCATTGGTGGTGCACTGGCAGTACTGGGGGTTAACCGGGCAATGCCTCTGATGCATGGCTCACAGGGCTGCACTGCCTTTGCCAAGGTCTTTTTCGTACGCCATTTCCGCGAACCTGTGCCGCTGCAGACGACAGCCATGGATCAGGTATCGTCGGTGATGGGAGCCGACGACAATATTGTTGAAGCCTTAAAAACCATTGCTGAAAAAAATAACCCGTCATTAATTGGCCTGGTGACAACTGGCCTGGCAGAAACACAGGGCGCGGATATCAAACGCGCCGTGAAAGAATTCCGCGATCAATTTCCACAGTACGAAAAGGTAAAAGTACTGGCGGTGAATACCCCGGATTTTGCCGGTAGTTTTGAAAGCGGTTTTGCTGTGACGGTGAAAGGCCTGCTGCAGGAACTGGTACCCGGCAAAGACGACAACCCGGGCCGGGCCGGGCTGCGCCAAAAGCAGGTGAATGTTTTATGCGGCGGTAATTTATCACCAACGGATCTCGAATTTGTCTCTGAGAGCATCGAGAGCTTTGGCTTACGCCCTTTGCTGATTCCGGATTTATCCGGCTCACTGGATGGCCACCTGGATGATTCGCCTTTCAGTGCGGTGACAACCGGTGGTGTCAGCGTTGATGACATTGCTACCGCCAACGAAAGCATAGCCACGCTGGTCGTCGGCGAAAGCCTGCACAGTGCGGGTGACTGGTTATACCGTCATACCGATGTCCCCAGCCATTATTTCGGACATTTAATGGGACTTGAAGCGGTGGATGACTGGCTGATGACCTTATCTGAAATCAGTGGCCAGCCAGTACCCGCGAAGTGGCAACGTCAGCGTCGCCAGCTGCAGGACGCCATGCTGGATACGCATTTTATGATTGGCATGTCACGCATTGCGATCGCCTCTGACCCGGATATGCTCGCGGGATTTGTCCGGCTGTTGCAGAGTATGGGCGCTGAAATTGTCAGTGCTGTGGTACCGGCTTCCGGTCAGGCCCTGAAGGGCCTGGAAAAAGTTCAGGTTGTGGTCGGCGATCTGGAAGATCTTGAGGACGATGCGCGGGCACAAAAAGCACAGATCCTGTTAACCAACAGCCATGGCGCAGAAACCTCACAACGCCTGGGCATCCCGTTACTGCGTATCGGATTTCCACAATACGACCAGGTGGGGGGGTATCAGCGTCAGTGGTTTGGTTACCGGGCAACGTCACAGGCTTTGTTTGATCTGGCCAATCTGGTGCTCAGTCAGCATCACGAACTCGAGCCATATTATTCTGTTTATGCCCAGAAATATGATGAAAAACACCAACAGGTAAAAGCCAGCGCATGGACGTAAGTCAGAGTGCCGGGAGACTGATATGACAGTCACAAGAAAATTGCAGGTTGTCGACGACGAAGACGACTCTGCCTTATTGAAGGTGGCATTCGCGTCTTCGGACCGTACAACCGTCGATCAGCATTTTGGCTCTGCCTGCGCGTTTGTTATTTACGGCGTCAGTCCGGAGCAAAGCAAATTACTGCAGGTCAGTGAATTTGGCGAACTGTCTGCGGATGTCAGTGAAGACAAACTGTCGGAAAAGCTGGATATCCTGGATGGCTGCATCGCTGTCTACTGCCGCGCCTGTGGGGCTTCGGCAGTACGTCAGTTACTGGTACAGGGTATTCAGCCGGTTAAAGTCAGTGAAGGCACCGGGATTGCGGAACTGATCGGCCATCTGCAGCAGGAGTTGCGGGAAGGGCCATCCAGCTGGCTGGCCAAGGCGATGCGCAGCCATCAGTTGGCTGCGGGCGCCCGTTTCGATGATATGGAAGCGGAAGGCTGGAAAGAATAGCCGCCCCGGATTTTGTTGTATGAGCGGATATCGTCAATACAGAAATAATACCACCCGGGTGTTTTTCACCCGCAAAATAAACTGAGTATACAGCGAGAAAAACCATGACTGATGAAGCACTTGAAGCCGTTGTCGGGGCTGATGACGAACTGCTGAAAAACCCACTGGTACGTCAGATGATCGTGCAGCTGCGCGCTCTGGACAGCTATGGAACCTATGATAACTGGAGTGACGATAAAGTCCTGGACCCGGTTATTCTGACCAAAGCCCGCCGTCGTGAAATTCCTGTTGTAGGTGATCCGGACGAGACGGTTGTAGCCCGTATCAAAGCCTTTTATAACGCCATCGCGGTCAGTATTGAAAGCGAGTGCGGGTTGATGGCTGTTCCTGTGATTAACCTGACTCATGAAGGGTTTGGCCGCGCCATGATTATTGTTGGCAAACTGGTGGTGCTGGATAAAACCCTGCGCGATGTCCACCGCTTTGGCTTTGATTCGCTGGAGAAAATGATCGCCGAGATGGAAAAACTGAACGGCAAAGCAGTGGCTTTGATTAACGAACACCGGGCGGTCGCTGAACTTTAATATTCTGATGTGATAAGGAGATTTTTATGACTGATGATGAGCTGAAAGCACTGCGTAAAGAAGCCAGTAAGAAAAAACGTATGGCTACAGAATGGGCGTCGAAAATCCATGATGTTGTGGAAGACACTTACTGGAATGATTATAAAAATCTGCCGGATATGGCAGCTCAGGCAGTTGCTGCCTGCGAAGAATGGAAAGAAGCGCAGAATAAATACGATGAAGCCGCGAAAACGGCCGAAGCCTGATTTACAACATTGTCTGCTGCTTCAACCGTGTAGCAGCAGAAAACTTATTCAATACGATAAGAACCTTAAAGGTTCAATGTTTACCGGAGAGAGATCATGGGCGAAGCAATAACCGGGCGTACCCGGGGAGGGGCTGAGTGGACGCCGGAATTTGTCACTGAGCTGGATGCCAGTACCTGTATTGGTTGTGGCCGTTGCTACAAAGTGTGTCCACGGGATGTATTCCAGCTGGTAGAGCGGGGAGACATGGTTGAGGACGACGATGACGACTTTTATGACGATGATGATGAAATGATGGTGATGACCATTGCCAATGCCGATGACTGTATTGGCTGTGTGTCCTGCGCCCGGGTATGTCCGAAAAACTGCCACACACACGAAGCACTGGCGGGGTAACGGATTATGCCTAAACCAGAGATTCATGTTTTTGTCTGTGCTCAGCAGCGTCCCGCCGGTCATCCGCGCGGCAGTTGCGGGGAAAAAGGTGCTGCCACACTTCTGGATCAGCTGTCACAAAAACTGATTGCCAATAATCTGATGAATAAAGTATCGCTGGTTCCCACCGGATGTCTGGGGCCATGTCGTGCCGGAGCCAATATACTGGTGTACCCGGGAGCAACCATGTATATGGATGTTCAGCCGGAAGATATTGATCAGATTATTCAGACGCACTTTGTTGGTGGTGAGCCCTGGGCCGATAAGGTCGCACCGGATGCGATCTGGCAATGATGGCTGTGGCAGCTGATACTTCAGCGGTTGAAGCACAGCGTATTCGCCGCACCCGGGCGGCACTGAAACAGACGCTGGCTGATATAAAAATAACCCTGCCCGGGCTGGACGCTGATTTTTCAGATATGGAAAACCGGGCCGATCCCTTTGATGGTTCTGTTACCCTCTTTTGCCACTGGCGTGACCCTCACAACAACCTGATCGGTTCTGTTCAGGTACATGACAGTGGCCGCATTTTTGCCGAATACGATGTCATTCAGAATCATCCCACAAAACCGGGCTGGTTTATTGAGGCGGTTTCTGTGTGGGGAGATGATACTGCCCTGCGCAGTGAACTTCGTATGATGCCATTGCCTTAAGGCTTGTTTAATGAATATTAACAGGCACTGATAAGGCGGCTTTGGCGGGCAAATCTTTCAATCGCAGTGAGGGAATGTCATGACGCCCGGACCGGAATACTACAACCGCATATACCAATTGATCGAAGCCCGGTCTAATGTGCCGGCGCATCTGACCGATGTGATGCTCGGCCTTGCCTGGAGCAGTGTCCAGATCAGCTGCCACGAGTCCGGCCGGCTGAGCACTGGTATGTGCTTCAGCCCCTTGCATCCACCGCGTAATTTACCCTGGTCCGGGCATCTGACGGAAAAAAGCCTGGCGGATATCCTTGGCTGGTTACACGGCTGGGATAACAGTGAACTGGTGATTGCCCTGGCGGCGGCGAATGCAGCGATTGCCCTGGATAATTCATTGCTCACGCAGGCAGAGAAAATCACCTGCCATAAGCCCTGTGATATTCCGGCCAACCTCGCGGTATTTGCCCATTTCGCACCCCAGCTTCAGGATGCGAAGGTAGCAATTATCGGCCGTTATCCGGGCATTGAATACTTCGACAAACAATTCAGCTATACCTGTATCGAACGTAACCCAAAAGGAAGTGACCTGCCGGATACCGCTGCGAACTATATCCTGCCAGCCGCTGACTGGGTATTTATTACCGCCAGCAGTCTGGCGAATAAATCCCTGCCACAGCTGTTGTGGTTGTCCCGCAATGCCACCGTTGTGTTAATGGGTCCCAGTATGCCCTGGCTGGCCGAATGGGGCGACTTTGGTGTGGATTATCTGGCCGGCGTCAGCGTCGAAGATCACGCACAGCTACACAAGATTATTGCTCAGGGGGGCGGAACCCGGGTGTTTGAACAGGCAGCTCCCTATCGGGTCGTGCAACTCTGAGGCCTTATTCAGGCTGTCTCAGCCGTCCGCCTGCTGTCTGTGTTCAGGGCCCGTGATCGTTTTCCGGAAGGGTTACCAATAAAAGAGCCGTTATCTGTTAGTCTGTGGTTTTTGCGCGGATATGCGACCATGACAGAACTGCAGGATACAGAATATTACGGCAGAACCTTTACCGCTCTTGAGCTGGCAGAGCAGAAGCTGGAAGGCATTGAATTTGAGAGTTGTCACTTTAACCGCTGTGATTTCTCAGGCAGTGAGATACGGCGTTGCCGCTTCATTGACTGCGGCTTTAACGACTGTAACTTCAGCAACCTGATTCCATCTTTTACCCGCTTCAGCGAGGTTACCTTCACCACCTGTAAACTGACCGGTATCGACTGGACAAGAGCCGACTGGGGGACACTCAGCACCGGCGCCCCGGTGGAATTTCAGCGCTGTAATCTGAGTTTTACGTCATTCCTGGGGTTATCGCTCAATGGCCTCAGGATGCAGGAATGCCGTGTTGTGGAAGCTGATCTGCGCGATGCGGATCTGAGTGATGGCCACTTCAATGGCAGTGACTTCACTCTCAGCCAGTTCGGTAATACGGATATACGGCGCGCCGATTTCACGGATGCTGAAAACTACAGCATTGATGTGCGCACCTGCGCCGCAGAAGGGGCTGTCTTCAGCCGCTTTGAAGCTGTGCGACTGCTGGAGAGCATGGGGTTGGTGATTGCTGACTGACGACAGCAGGCCCGGGACGCCAGCTTAAGCCCTGTTCTGGTCCTGAAACAGGCGGGCAGATCCGTTATCATATGAGAGATCATTGCGCAGATAAGCTGAGAGAACAGATAAGATGGAATGGAACGTATATTTATCCGGTGAAATTCATACCGACTGGCGTGAGCAGATTATGGCGGGTTGCAAAGAGAAAGGGCTGAACATTCATTTCACCTCAGCGGTCACTGATCATGAGGCCAGTGATGCCGCCGGAGATCTGCTGGGCGATGAAACGAGTGGCTTCTGGCGCGATCATAAATCCGCCAAGGTAAATGCCATCCGTACTCAGAACCAGATTGCAAAGTGTGATATTGCTGTAATCCGTTTTGGTGATCAGTACAAACAATGGAATGCTGCATTTGATGCCGGCCAGTGCGCGGCTTTGGGTAAGCCTTATATTACGCTGCACGGTGAAGGGATCGTTCACCCGCTGAAGGAAGTGGATGCGGCGGCCATGGCCTGGGCCACCGGGGCTGATCAGGTGGTTGAAATACTGGCCTACGTAGTCAACCGTTGATCCGTATTGCCGGCAAACAATAAAAAGGCGCTCACTGATCAGTGAAGCGCCTTTTTTGTGGCCTGGTATTCCTGTGCAGGCTGTTTTCAGGCTGCACTTTTCAGATCTTTCAGAAGACTTTTTTCTTCTTGTTTCAACCCGTCAATTTTGGCCCGGAAGCTCTTCCAGGACTTACGCTGAGAACGCCGGATCAGGAAAGGGATGCGTATATTCAATGGGTTAATTCCGGGATTGATGACGCCGTCCACAACCACCAGTTTCAGCAAGCGCTGACCATGAAACACACAGACCACATTGTTCGGGCTGAGGTCGCGTACACAGATACGGTTATGGCGCAGATACTGTTTGAGCATTAACAAATGCCGGCTGAGTTCTTCGTCGTTGCTTTTATTGGTGCGGATAACCTCAGTCAGGGTTGGAGCAATGTGTCCGTCACCGTTATATACCAGCGGATACACGGCTCCCTCTCCCAGATTGGTTTCTACTGAAAACAGATATTGGGCAATCATACTGAGGTCAGCGGCTTTGCGTACCATGTAGGAGGAATACAGGCGTTCTCTGCTGGTTTGCTTCTCTGTGTGCAGAGATACCTTGATACACAGCGCCGGATTTTCTGGGTGGCGGTAGCAGGCACGGTCCCGGCCACGGGCAATAAGCAGATTGTCGTTCAGCTGAACTGCGGTCATATCACCACCCCAGACAAAAATTAAGGATTTCACGCAATTGTAATCTTTGTATGAGTGCCTGAATAGCGGCAGGTTTCAGTACGGTTTATCCTGAATCTGCAACAATCCTTTACATAACCTTAAATAAGCTCCTTTTTTTGGTACATTTGTCTGAGTTGGTAGTACGACACAATCCCCTTCCTGCTGCCTTGTCGCAACTGCGACAAAGGCCACGACAACACGCCCGGACAGTCTTCTTTGCGACAGCTCAATCAGCTGCTGATATCTCTCTAACCCTTTGAATTAAAGGAAGTTATTTCTGGCTCATTGGCGTGGCACAAGCGTTGCAAATCCCTCTCAGGCAAGACTCTATGCAAGCGTATGCGGCCGCAGAGCCGCTCCGGCTGATGCCACAGGAGGCAGAATATGATCACGATGACAGACAGCGCTATTTCCGCAGTACGCCGTTTTATGGATTCCACCGAAACGCCCATGGTGGGGCTGCGGATTAAAGTCGAAGGTGGCGGTTGTTCAGGTTTTCAGTATGGCATGAAGCTGGAACAGGATGTGGAGCAGGGCGATGAGCTGCTGGATTTCTCCGGCCTCAAGGTCATCGTTGATGAAAACAGCTGGCCACTGCTCGACGGCGTCACCGTGGACTTTGTGGATGGTCTGGAAGGCAGTGGTTTCAAGTTTGAAAACCCGAATGCCAGTAACAGCTGTGGCTGTGGCAAATCGTTCAGCTGCTGATTTAACAATCATCATAACCAACGGGGCAATGCACAACACGCCTCACAGCACTGAATGAGCAGAAACCAACCGGATTAGTACGAGGAGCAGAATCATGTGGGATTATTCCGAAACCGTTAAAGAACATTTTTACAACCCCAAAAATGCCGGCGCCGTCTCCGATGCCAACGCAGTGGGGGACGTAGGTTCCATCAGTTGTGGTGATGCCCTGCGTCTGACGCTGAAAGTCGAACCTGAGACCGAGATCATTATCGATGCCGGTTTCCAGACCTTTGGCTGTGGTTCAGCCATTGCCTCTTCTTCGGCGCTGACCGAAATGGTAAAGGGAAAAACACTGGATCAGGCACTGGAAATTTCTAACCAGGATATCGCCGATTTTCTTGATGGCCTGCCGCCGGAAAAAATGCACTGCTCAGTGATGGGCCGTGAAGCACTGCAGGCTGCGGTTGCAGACTATCGCGGAGAGGTGTGGGAAGACGATCACGAAGAAGGGGCTCTGATCTGTAAATGTTTCGCCATCGACGATGTGATGATCCGTGAAACCATCCGCGCCAACAATCTCAGCAGTGTTGAAGAAGTTACCAACTATACCAAAGCCGGCGGCGGATGCTCATCCTGTCACGAAGGCATTGAGAATATTCTGACCGAAGAACTGGAAGCCCGGGGCGATACCTTTGAACCCAGTGCCGTGGGTAAAAAAGAAGGGGTTGTACGTCTCAATCCGGGTAAAAAAGAGGAAGCGCCGGCCACCATGACCCCCGTGCAGCGCATTCTGAAAATCCAGGAAGTTCTGGAAGGTCTGCGTCCGGCATTGCAGGCTGATGGCGGTGATGTCGAACTGATGGATGTCGAAGGCAAAAACATTTACGTCAAACTGACCGGTGCCTGTAATGGTTGCCAGATGGCTGCCATGACCCTAGGAGGGGTTCAGCAGAAACTGATCGAAGTACTGGGCGAGTTCGTCAAAGTTATTCCCCACACTGAACGTCCCGTTGAAATTGCAGGAGCGTAATCATGGCTGATATTTATCTCGATAATAACGCGACCACTATGTGTGATCCTGATGTTGTTCAGGAGCTGATGCCTTATTTTTCCGAACAATTCGGTAACCCGTCTTCGCTGCACAGTTTCGGCAATAAAGTTGGCTTTGCGATTAAAAAAGCGCGTCAGCAGGTTCAGAAACTGCTTGGCGCGGAACACGATTCAGAAATTATTTTTACTTCCTGTGGTTCAGAGTCAGATTCCACCGCCATTCTGTCGGCGCTCAAAGCCCAGCCGGAGCGTAAAGAAATTATTACTACAGTGGTAGAGCATCCGGCGGTACTGACGCTGTGCGAATATCTGGAAACCGAAGGTTATACCGTTCATAAACTGAAAGTTGACAGCAAAGGCAACCTGGATATGGACGAGTACGCCAGTCTGTTAACGGATAAGGTTGCCGTGGTCTCGGTCATGTGGGCCAACAATGAAACCGGTACGATTTTTCCGGTACTGGAAATGGCTGAGATGGCGGATGAAAAAGGCATTATGTTTCATACCGATGCGGTACAGGCGGTCGGTAAAATCCCGATGAACCTGGCGGACAGCAAAATTCATATGTTGTCGCTGTCCGGACACAAACTGCATGCGCCCAAAGGCGTCGGCGTGCTCTATTTACGCCGTGGTGTACGCTTCCGCCCGCTGCTGCGGGGTGGACATCAGGAACGCGGACGCCGTGCCGGTACGGAAAATACCACGGGTATTGTCGGGCTGGGTAAAGCCTGTGAGCTGGCCATGGAACACATGGAATATGAAAACACAGCAGTTGCTGAAATGCGTGACCGCTTGCAGGAAGGCATTCTGGCTGCTGTGCCGCACTCGTTCGTCACCGGCAACCCGGAAAATCGCTTACCTAACACCGTGAATATCGCCTTTGAATATATTGAAGGTGAAGCCATCCTGCTGTTGATGAATAAACAGGGTGTGGCCGCGTCGTCAGGTTCTGCCTGTACCTCCGGTTCACTCGAACCTTCCCATGTCATGAAAGCGATGGGAATTCCTTATACCGCAGCACATGGCACGGTGCGTTTCTCTCTGTCGCGTTATAACACGCCGGAAGAAATTGAGCGTGTTATTGAAGCGGTTCCGCCCATTGTCGCCCAGCTGCGTAAGCTGTCACCTTACTGGGGAGACAATGGTCCGGTGGAAAATCCGGAAGAAGCTTTCGCACCGGTTTACGCCTGATATACCAATGGACGGGATGACGGATATGCATGCCACACAGCCGACAGTCATTATTAATGACACCACCCTGCGCGACGGCGAACAAAGTGCCGGCGTCGCATTTACGGCGGACGAAAAGCTGGCCATCGCCAGTGGTCTGGCCGCTATGGGAGTGCAGGAACTGGAAATCGGTATTCCTGCCATGGGTGAAGAAGAGCGGGATGTGATGCAGGCCATTGCCGGGCTGAATCTGTCCTCCCGGTTAATGGCCTGGTGCCGCATGAACGAGCACGACCTTGACGCTGTTAAGGGCATAAATGTCGATCTGGTGGATTTATCCATCCCGTCATCCGACCAGCAGATTGCCGGCAAGCTTGGCCAGGACCGTCAATGGGTGCTTGCTCAGGTGTCGCGCATGGTGTCCGCCGGTGTCGATGCCGGCTTCGACATCTGTGTTGGCTGCGAAGATTCTTCGCGTGCGGATATGGATTTCCTGACACAGCTGGCGCAGACCGCACAACGCGCCGGGGCGAGCCGGATCCGTTTTGCTGACACCGTCGGCATCATGGAACCTTTTGTCATGCTGGATAAAATCCGCCGCCTGCGCAGTGCCTGTGATCTGCATATCGAAATGCACGCCCATGACGATTATGGTCTGGCGACGGCAAATACCCTGGCCGCGGTTCTGGGAGGCGCGACACACATCAATACCACGGTTAACGGACTGGGTGAACGCGCCGGCAACGCTCCGCTGGAAGAGTGTGTACTGGCACTTAAAAATCTGCACGGCATTGACAGTGATGTCGATACCTACCAGATGGCGGCTATTTCTGCGCTGGTGGCAAGGGCTTCCGGACGCCATGTGAGCTGGAATAAAAGTATTGTTGGTGAGGGCGTTTTTACCCATGAAGCCGGAATTCATGTGGATGGCCTGATCAAAGATCAGCGTAATTATCAGGGACTCGATCCCCTCCAGCTGGGACGTCACCATCAGCTGGTGTTAGGCAAACATTCCGGCAGCCAGGGACTGATCCGTGCTTATCAGGATATCGGTATTGAACTGCTCAGCTGGCAGGTTCCCCTGCTGCTGACTCAGCTCCGTATTCTGGTTACCCGCACCAAGCGCGCGCCATTGGCCAGTGAGTTAATGGATCTTTATATGGCGCTTGACGCCCGTCTTGCAGCCAGTGATGCCGGCGCTACTCAGGAGGGCAGGGTATGTCAGCTGCATCCGATCGCCAGTTAAAAAAATCACTGTGGAAGCAGTTGCGTGAAGACATTGCCAGCGTCTTCGAACGTGACCCGGCAGCGCGTAACACCTTCGAAGTGCTGACCACTTATCCGGGCGTACATGCGCTGATTTTTCATCGTCTCAGTCACCGCCTGTGGCGGCGCAACTGGCGTTATGCTGCGCGTTTTTTATCTTTTTTCGGCCGCCTGTTAAGTAATGTGGATATTCATCCCGGTGCGACCATCGGCGAACGTTTTTTTATCGACCATGGCGCCGGCGTGGTGATTGGTGAAACCGCGGTGATCGGCAACGATGTAACGCTTTATCACGGCGTGACGCTGGGCGGCACCAGCTGGAATAAAGGCAAACGCCATCCGACATTGAGTGACGGCGTTATGGTCGGTGCGGGAGCCAAAATTCTGGGCAATATCACACTGGGGAAAAATACCCGTGTCGGCGCCAATTCGGTGGTGGTTGAAGACGTGCCGGAAGGCTGCACGGTCGTTGGCATTCCCGGCAAGGTTGTGAAGTTGCGTGAAGCCGGAGAACTGAATCCCTATGGTATCGATCTGGATCATCATCTGATTCCTGATCCGGTCGGCAAAGCCATCAGCTGTCTGCTCAGCCGTATCGATGTGCTGGAAGCCAGGTTGGATAGCCGCAGTGCGGAAGAGCGGTACGCAGACTGTGAAATAACCAGTGAAGTATGTGAGAAAGATTGCCCGGGCGGCAAAGTCGTGCGCGAAAAAGAAGCCGTGGGCAGCTGACAGCAGGAGAGAGTTATGGACTTACAGGATTTTCAGGGACAGTTAATGTACTTCGACGAGCCATTACCCGAGGCTGTCGAAGACTTACTGAACCAGGCATCAGAAGCTTACGGCGAAGGTAATGCCGAATGGTATCTCACTCAGGCATACAGTATTGCACCGCAGCATATGACGGTTCTGGTTGCCCTGTACCGTTTTTATTATTACCAGCACAGATTGCCCGAAGCCATTGATGTTGCCTTTCAGGTGATGATGGGGGTGGCTCCGACTATCGGCTTTCCTGATCACTGGGAAAAGCTGAAGTTTGAACACCTCGCCTACGGTGTTATGGAATCCTTTACCCGCGTGCGCTTTTATCTGCTGGCCTTAAAAGGGGCTGCTTATATGAATCTGCGCCTGGGAAACATGGCCGAAGGCGTACGCATGCTGAACAAAGTGGTGGAGTTCGACAGTAACGACCGCCTGGGGGCTAAAGCGCTGCTGCAGTCTATGGGCCCCGCAGTGGTTGCCGGAAACAGCGCCATCAATGAAAAAGAAAATGCCGTCTGCTGATGCAGAACGGCACATCCGACCGTGACAGGAGAGCAGTATGGAACTTGATGATGATCTGACCCTGGAAGATGCCCTGGACGAACTGTCCTCCGCAGAAGACTTTCTCGAGTATTTCGGCATTCCTTTTGATGCCAAAGTGGTACAGGTAAACCGCCTGCATATTATGCAGCGTTACCATGATTACCTGAGTAAAAGTGAAGATGCGCTGGAAGGCCAGCAGGGCAATGATGAGGCATTAAAAGCCGTGTATAAAACGCTGCTCGAACGCGCCTATACCGACTTTGTGGATTCTGACGCACTGACTGAGAAGGTATTTAAAGTGTTTCACATGCACGAACCCCAGACGACCTTCGTGCCGGTTGAGAACCTGCTTGGCTGAACCTGCAGATCTGACCGCAGACGTCTTCGAGGTGTTTTATGAAACCTGCTTATGAGTATGGCGATGAAGTCCGGCTTATCCGTAACGTCCGTAATGACGGTACGTATCCCGGAACCGACGTTGGAGAGTTGCTGATGCGCCGCGGTGCCACCGGCTGTGTCTATGATGTCGGAACCTACCTTCAGGATCAGCTTATCTACCGCGTCCACTTTCTTGAAGAAGGCCGCACGGTAGGTTGCCGTGAAGAAGAACTTATCCCGGCCGATGCCCCCTGGATTGCCAATAAATACGAATTCCGTGATGTTGTGGTTGCAGCAGTGTCGATGCGCAGTGGCGACGATGAAGTCGTTAAACCCGGTGATCTTGGCGAAATTATTAAGATTATACGGACGGATGACAGCCTGATGTACCACGCCCGTTTTAATGGCCGCACTTTTCAGGTACCGGAAGAAGCTCTGGAGTCTGCGCCCGAAGGTTCCAGGCGTGCCGCGCCTTTACTGCTCAACGGACAACACGCAGGAGGCAGCGTATGAGTGCCCTGGCCGAACAGCCCCTTCAACAGCCGGTTGACTACCGCACACTGCGCATTGCCGGAGAACAGTTCGGTAAAGCACCGTCCGAACTTAATGCTGGTGAAATACAACAGTTACAGCGAATTGCCGCCAATGAGCAGGGTATCGAGCAGCTGGTATTGAACAGTGAAGAAGCGCGTCATGTCAGCGTACCGGATAACCAGGTCAGTGCTGCACTGGATCAGATAAAACAGCGCTATGAAAATAATGAGCAGTTTCTTGAAGCCCTGACTCACAATGGGCTTGACGAAGACGACATCCGTGACGGACTGAAACGCGAACTGAGAGTCGAAGCGGTCATGGATCTGATCGCCAGCCGTGCTGTGCGGGTGGATGAAACAGAAGCCACCATGTACTACTACCTGAACCAGGATAAATTTAAAAAGCCGGAAACCCGTAGCGCCCGTCATATTCTCATCACAGTCAACGATGCCTATGCAGAAAACAGCCGCGATGCCGCCCATCAGCGCCTGACCACAATTGCTGATCGTATTGGACGGGCGCCCCACCGTTTTTCTGAACAGGCTCAGAAGCATTCAGAATGCCCCAGTGGAATGCATGGCGGGGTTCTGGGAGAACTGAAAGCCGGCGTGCTGTATCCACAGCTGGATAAGGCATTGTTTGAGATGGCAGAAGGTGAAATACGCGGACCGCTGGAAAGTGACATCGGCTGGCACCTGCTGTTATGCGAGAAGATCGATAAAGAGCGCATCATGCCGGTGGACGAAGTACTGCCACGGCTGCAGGAAGAGCTTCAGCACCGTCAGAATAAACGCGAGCAGAAACTGTGGCTGAAACGCTGCGCTGAGTCCCGCGCCTGAAGGGGATAAAAGGAGAAAACCATGACCGACACCGAGAGCACCAACCCGGCCTGTTCCTTCTGTGGTATTGAAAAAACACCCCAGACGCCATTAATTGCCGGTAACCACGGCCATATCTGTGAGCAGTGCGTAAAACTCGCGTATCAGGTGGTCAGCAGCTGGGGCCGGCGTGGCACCCAGACCGAGCCGGAATTAAAAACCCCGCTGGCGATTAAAGAGTTTCTGGACGAATACATTATCGGCCAGAACGAAGCCAAGAAAACCCTGTCGGTGGCTGTCTACAACCATTACCTGCGGCTTAAGTTTCAGGATAAAAAAGAAGATACCCAGTTGCCGGTGGCCGGCGCGATATCGGATCTGGTAGAACTGGAAAAGTCCAATATTATTATGGCCGGGCCATCAGGCACGGGTAAAACGCTGCTGGTCAAAACGCTGGCGAGAATTATCGGTGTTCCTTTCGTTATTGGTGATGCCACCACTCTGACGCAGGCCGGCTATGTCGGCGAAGATGTTGATTCTTTACTGAAACGTTTGCTGGAAGCGGCAGAAGGTGATGTTCAGGCGGCCCAGTGGGGAATCGTCTATATCGATGAAGTGGATAAAATTGCCAGCCGTGGCAGTGGTGGCGCCAACATGCGGGATGTATCCGGCGAGGGGGTACAACAGGCGCTGCTGAAAATGGTGGAAGGAACGGAAGCCAAAATTTCAAAATCCGGGCGCCGTGAAGGCGGTGAAGAAGTGACTCTGAATACTCAGAATATACTCTTTATTGTTGGCGGCGCTTTTCCCGGCCTTACTGAGCTGATCAGTAAACGTCTGGCTCCACCCAAAGCCGGTATTGGTTTCAGTGCACCGATTGAAACCGAAACAGAAATCAGTAATGAGCAGCTGTTGGCTGCACTGCAACCTGATGACCTTTTGCAGTTCGGTCTGATTCCGGAATTTATTGGCCGTTTTCCGATCATTACTTTCCTGCAGGAACTGGACGTCGATAGTCTGAAACGTATATTGCAGGAACCCAGAAATGCGCTGACAAAACAGTATAAACAACTGTTTAATTTCCAGAATGTGGATCTGCAGTTCACGGATGAAGCACTGACGTTTATCGCCAAAGAAGCGGTTAAACGCGGAACCGGCGCCCGCGGACTCCGTGGCATGATGGAATCCATGCTGTTATCCACCATGTTTGATCTGCCATCCCGGCCGGAATTACAGCGCTGTATTGTCGAAGTGAGTGACGGTGAGGCTGACAGCCAGGTGCTGAAAGTGCGGGAAGAATTCTCTGACGGCGAAGTCCGGGAAGAAGTACTGCCGACGCACGATATGCTGGATGCCGGTGATAAAGGGGCAACGGAGAGTTCAGCCGCCGGTTAAACCTCAGCCGGTAAGTAACAGGACCCGGGCAGAAGATGCATGATGAATGCTGACTCTGTGCCGGGTTTTTGCGTTATGCCTGTCGCTATCGGTCAGCATGTGCGGAAGAATTAACGCCTTACCGGCTTAAGAAAAATGTACAGAAGAAAAATGTACAGAGCACAGGAGAGCAAAACAGACTGGCAAAAAAAGGCGCAGCCAGAAGACGAACTGACTGCGCAAGGCACAGAAGGAAAGATGCCTCCCGACTACGGACCTGGTCAGACCCGGGAGGCAGATTTTTGGATCAGAGTGGCAATCCAAAGTCGGGAGCGATCTGGGCCAGCCAGGCATCCAGACGCTGCTCGGTCAGGCCGGACTGATTGTCCAGATCCAGTGCCAGCCCCATAAATTTGCCGTCATCGTTGAGGGCTTGTGAACTTTCAAATTCGAACCCGTCGGTTGAACTTTCACCAATCACTTTGGCACCGCGCTCAGTGAAGAATTCGTGCAGTTCGCCCATTGCATCCAGAAACTCATCGGGATAACCGACCTGATCACCAAGACCGAAAATAGCAATGGTTTTGCCATCAAATCGCATGTCTTCGATTTTAGGCAGAAATTCTTCCCAGCTTTCAGCATCACAGTCGGATGACAGGCCGGGCAATTCACCTTCACCCAATGTCGGCGTACCCAGCAGCAGAAATTCAAACGCGGCAAACTCTTCCGGTTCAGCCCGGTTAACATTCAGTGGTTTGGCCATTAATTCGTCATCGTCGAATTTCTTTTTAATCATTTTGGCAACCTTACGGGTTTTGCCGGTATTACTGCCAAAAAACAGTCCGATTTTAGCCATGGTCGTACTCCATCAGTGGACATTGGGTCAGCGGCTGTTACCGCTCCGGATTATTGCGTAAAACGCTTGCTTATCTCCCTGATTGCAGAAGGTATGCCATGGATAAAAAAGTCTAAGTTATTGATATTTATAAAAAATAAAACTTGATATGAGTCAGTTGTAAGGAATATGACAGAACCACTTCCGGCTGCTGGTGTGCATTGTTGTTTTTCAGACATTTGCTCAGTTAAGAAATAATCTGCGTATCGGGTGCGATCTTTTTGTCTGAAAAGTACCAAATCCCCGGGAATGGCTGAAGGTGTTCTCAGACCAGTGCAGGGCATGGCAGAGCGGACCTGATTTATGATTGATATGAAACCCGGCTGGCCAGTTGGCTGGCCATGGCAAGAATGGTGTCGTGGATGAAGATTTTTTGTTGCCAGGGGGCCGGTATATTATCAATACCATAGTAAGCGCCGGCCAGTTGGCCACAGATCGCCGCTGTTGTGTCAGTGTCTTCACCCAGGTTAACGGCGCTCAATACGGCATCAGCGTAATTGTCTGTATGATAAAAACACCATAAAGCAGCTTCCAGACTGTCAATCACATAACCGCTTCCGCGTATCTCATCACGGGACTTTCCGGACCAGGCAGTTGTCATCAGGGAGGCTACTTTCCGGGTTGCCGGCTGATAACTGCAGTGGTTAAGGGCCTGTTTATCCCTGCCCTGAAAAATCAGCCACAACAGAGCAGCCATATAGCGGCAGGCATCAATGCATTCTGCGGCGGCGTGAGTCGTGCGGGAACTTTCCCCGGCATAATGAATGCACTCATCTTCATGCGGATAAAAATACATAACCACGGGGACAAGACGCATCAGTGAACCGTTACCAGCCGACAGTGGATGTTTTGAACCGGCAAAAGGGTCGCCATGGGACAGGTATTCCTGCAATGCCGTGCGGGTTGCATTGCCGATATCAAAGCACACGCCAGTGCTGCTGAAATAACCTTCCTGCCACCAACGGACGTAACGTTGCATCTGATCGGCGGCGTCGAACCCCTGCTGCTGAAGCAGTGACTCTGCCAGGCACAGTGCCATTGAAGTATCATCCGTCCACTGGCCGGGCTGCAGACGGAACGGACCACCGCCGATAAGATCGGTCAGAGGTTCAAAGGTCCCGCGCGGTTTAAATTCGTGGGTGGTGCCCAGTGCATCGCCACATGCGAGTCCAAGCAAAGCCCCCTGAAAGCGCTGTTCGGTTGTGAGCATGGATTGCCTCCCGGTTGTCACGACACGGATCAATAACATTATCTATTCTAAGGCTTTAAGATAGTGGCCGGAATCATTTACTCCCCTTAACTGACGGCTTTGCTGACTGTGACCACAACCCCTGCACAATATCCTGCCTTGCCGGGCCATGCGGCACTGAGTCTGAACCGCTGTAACCTGCCAGCCCGGGTGTTGGGCAGTGTTGCTTTTCAGAAAGCGCCACAATGGCTGTGGCTGGACGGGGTCATGGAATTACATCAGGCGTTTTTTCACAGCCTGAAACCTTTTGAGAAAGCAGCCACCCGGGCATCGTGTTTCCGCGATTATATGAGCTCCTGTTTTTTACTCGATCATCTTGATCAGGCGGGGCTTAATCCTGATGCTGCCTGTGCCCGTCCCCGGGCGGATTTCCTGCGCATGCTGCGCGGCTGGATGTTTGATGCTGACAGCCGGGAAGCGGCCGTGCTGAAAGGTTGGGTGGAATCCCGTTTTGGATTACGTCCCGGATATCATCTCGGTCCTGTCGGAAGTTATCACAGCGACTCCTACCGTATGTTTCAGGCGGCCCGCGCCCAGGGACTGTACAACACCAATGCACTTGAGGCCCAGCTGGACGTGCTTTATGCCTGGTGCCAGTATGAACTCAGGCGGCGCTGGCCGGATACCCTGCATTTTTCACTTTATCGCGGTGCCAATGGCTGGCGTCAGCATGATGTGCTGGCGTCGCTGCCGGATAACCGCCATATCCTGCTGCTGAATAATCTTAATTCGTTCAGCAGTGACAAAGAGCATGCCGATGCATTTGGCGATACGCTGCTGGTGACTGAGGTACCGGCCGCCAAGATACTCTGGTTTCCCGGTTTACTGCCCGGTGTCTTACCGGGGGAAAAAGAGTTTCTGGTGATTGGTGGCCTGTACGATGTTCAGCGGTTGCTTTGGTAAGTAAGGTGTCATCTTCTCAGGTTGGATCTATGATGCCCTGGGCAATCATATTCAGCGCTGTGATTGAGGGAATAAAAAAGTAATCACCGCCGCGGGTTTCGACCATGCGTGGTAAATGGCTGCAGAAAAACGGTGCTTTACCACTTTTGGGTTGTGTCTGGATGATGTGTTTGTCGGTCAGGCGACCATTATTACTGCCGATCAGCACATCTTTATCATTACCAAGATGGAAGTCGTTAGAATAATTGATCCATTGTTGCTGGATAAACTCAAACTGACGCTCAATGCTGGCCCCGAGGCACATAAAAATAATGCCCTGTTCTGTGGCGTCGGAGGCTTCTTTTTGCCCACCGCCATAGGGCAATCCTCGGCGTAACAGGCGACGACGGTCGTCCAGTGCACTGGGCGTATTAAACGCGCCTTTCTGAGTTTCCAGTGATGCACGGGTGTTGGCGCGGCGGATGTGAGCGCCGATCGGGCAGCGGCTGCCGTGTTTATCGTCTGCGTAAGTGAAGTCGATCCATTGATCTTTCAGCGCTTTTAACTGTGCCGCGGCACAGGCATCACCCTTGTCCGCTTTTTCCGTCAGCGAAGCCAGCTGCTGATCCAGCGCCGCTTTCGCCTCATCATCCGGAGCCAGAGTCAGGGGCGCACCATTATCCGGCCAGCGGCCGGAAAATTTGGCCATCAGTAATTCCCGGCTGCCATCGAAATCCTGTGCCACGCTGTCCACATAGTGATGGAAGGTTGTGACGTTTTCGTGCAATTTACGGTACACCATGAAGGTGCCGTTATGCGCCAGCAGATGAGGTTCGGGTGCCAGCGGGTATTCCTGGGCTTCGTCCACATGACCCAGAATAAATTCACCGGTCGCCAGGGGCTGCCATTGACCTTCTTTATTCAGTTTACCGCGGCCGGGAAGACGTGACGGATCATTGCCACAGCCTTCAAAGTAAGGGTTACCGATGCCATCGACATAACCAAAATGTTCTTTGGGGGTCACTTTGCCATTTTCGTAGACGGCCGAAGCGTCCTGCCAGGGCAGCAGTGTATTGTCTGCACCACGGTGGCCGGGGCGGATGCTGACGCCGCCGGTATCGCTGATGATTCCCCGGATAACGGAAAAGCGGGTCTCAACCGCGTCCATGTCACGACCATTGATGGATACCCAGGCATGAATGCCTTCCCCCTGCCACACAGGGTCCCAGTGTTCGGGGGCTGAGGGGCCGTTATCACCAAGGATATCCGCTCTGGATTTCATACCCATACGGAACTCACCGGGAAAACCATTGAGAGATCGTTGCGGCAGTCCCAGTGCTTCCAGGCCCGCATAGGTAAAGGCGATGTTGGTAGTGACATCCGGTTTCAGGGGACTGTCGCCGTCGGCAGCCCAGGGCTCAGCATTGGTTATCAGAGGTATCAGCTGGTGGAGACAACGCCTGCCCTGGTCCGGTGTGTGGAACTGAAGAAAGAAATAGCGGGCTTTGGGAAAACCATAACGGCCATAGCCTTTGCAGATATTTCCCTGGATATCGTCCAGGTCAAGTGGGCGGTTCATTCGTTTCTCCTGTTCAGCGCTGCTGTAACGGATTGAGATCGGACAGCGTTTCCTGCCCGGGAGACCAGGCGGGGCTGACGGGGTTATGAATATCCACCTGGCGGATAAACTGATTGAATGCGGCCCGTAACTGCGCCGCGGTTTTGCCCTGATGCGTCAGGGCAAATTCGGTAAAGGCCTGTTTGATATACAGGGATTTCAGCTGATCCTGAAGGGTGTCGTCTGTGGAGCCGTTGAAAAACAGACTGGTCGTCAGCTGACACTTTTTTATATAGGCAATAAAATCCTTTTCATTCTGTACGTTATTGAACGCCACCGCATGTTGCCATATGTGGCGTATTTCTGCTTCAGCATGCTGCCACATGCCGGACAGGTAAGTATCGAGGTCACCATGAAAATTACTGGTAAACACCAGATATTTTGATTTGAGATGATCCCGTGCAACGTCATTACCCTGCTCGAAAAATACGTCGTTCAGGATAAAAAGACGGGCAAAATAGGTATTGGGAATACGCGCAAAAGGGCTGGCACTGTTTTCTTTCAGCAACTGGATTCGCCGGCGGGTAATTTTATCCAGTGCGGTATTATTATGGCGACCATTAATGATGGGGCACAGGGTCGTCAGCCCGTATGAATTACCAAAGGTGTTGGCCATAATCAGGCTTCCTCTTCAGGCTGTTTTTCGTGGGCAGTATTCACCTGTTTATGATGCTGAACCAGCTGATGGGAAGTGCTCATCAGCGGGCTGTCCCCCATACTGCCAAGGGCATGCTGGTTATCGGCCAGAAACTGCCGGTAAGCATCCATAAAAGCCTCATCCGTCATATTGTCGGTCAACGAATCGGCAAAGCTTCTGAGGTTGCCGGTCAGCCGTTTGGCACTTTTGACATCGTTGGCCGATGCCAGCGGGTAGGCATTGTAATAATGATCACACTCAATCTGATTAAAACGGATGTAATGATAAAAATCGTGCAGAGGAATGGATTTAGGGTATTTGATATTCCAGCGCCAGAACATATCCAGTCCGCCCGGAATCGCGAAAGAAAAGGAATCAATGTACTGATCCCAGCTGCCATTAAAATTACTTTCAAACAGCATGTAGCTGTAAGTCAGTGTTTCTTTCGGCTGAGTTTTATCCAGGCGTGGAAAAGACCAGCGGTTAATAATGGTCCAGCGGGCGTAGTGAATCAGAGACAGGGTTAATAACCCTTTAAGAAAATAAGGGAAAGTTTTGACCACAACCCAGAAAATCAGTTTTTGCCAGAGTGCGGTCCACCACCTCAGGGGTGTGAGTACGTTCATACCGTAGGCTTTGCCTGCGACATTTGACATATCAAAGTCCTTTTTCAGTCAACGCGGGTCTACTGTATCTTACCGGCCGGCGGGCGGCTACCGCTCAGGCGGTCAGTCCTTACTCTTTTTCATTTCCTTCAGGAATGCAACCCCTTTGGCGCGCTGTGCCTGCAGAATGGAAATTTTCTCTTTCAGACGTCCGGCCTCCAGCTCGCTGTCACAGGTCTGCAGGCGTTGCTCAAGCTCGCGCTGTTTGTGGCGGATTTTCTTCAGGGCCATTTTAAGGTCTTTACGGCGTATTTTCTGTTCACGCTGGCGGCGGCCGAAAAGATCGTTCAGTTTGTTCATCAGTTTCGAGAATTTCATGGCCGCTTCTCCCCCTGCTGATCTTTACTGCCGGCCTGTGAATCCGCCTGCAGTGTTTTATTGATGGCTGACAGCTCGTCACTTTCCAGCTGCAGGCTGTCATCCGCCTGTGCCTGCGGCTGCTGTTCGTCAATAAACAGATAGCGTGCAGCCTGTAACAGGCAATGACAGGCCGTGGTGCAGTAGCCTTTGTCTGTCATCAGGGACGTCGCCATCAGCGGGGTGATCGCGTGGGAGCGGATCAGATTCTCGATCAGGCTGTCAGCGTCTTCCGCATTACGCTGTAACAGCAATAATTGATGATCGAGTGCTAACCGGCTTTCCATGGGGTCCTGAATATGGCGGATATCTTCGACGGCACGCAGGGTTTCCGCGATACGCTCACGCAGCTGCTGATAGGCATCGGCCATGTTGCGGTTACGGCCATGCAGATAATGCATCAGATTGCGCTGCAGGTGTTTGGTCGCTTTGATGGCTTCGACCAGATGGTAATTGGCGGCACGCAATTCACGCAGCTGCTCATCATACAGCCCGGTTGTATGCTCCCGGGCCTGGGATATATAACTGATGATGGCGGAATAAATGCCTTTAATATCCTGCTCATAGCTTTGCTGTAATGCCTCTGAGCCGGTATCCCGCTGCTGGTTGTTCAGCAGTGCCAGTGGCTGTCCCCGGCGGAATTCTTCATTGTCCCAGCCGAGTCCGCGCACCATCAGAGCACTGGTCAGGTTATACAGATGGGTGCTTTCCTGGCGGGTAACGGTGACCGCGGCGACCGGGGTCGACATGGCGGCGTCGGTGAGAAACTGTGGCTGACGGAAATCGGCAGCCGGCTGCGGCAGACGCTGTTCCAGCCAGTCTTTCAGCCAGCCCATCCGCGGCACCATAATCAGCACCCCCAGCAGGTTGAACAACGTATGAAATAAGGCCAGTTTCAGCGTGTAATTATCCGTTGCAATCCCCAGCACGGCGGCAAGATTGTCGACCAGCCACATCAGCACAGGCATCAGGATCAGGGCCGCGGCGGCGGTGATCATATTGAACATCAGGTGGCCCAGTGCCAGTTGTTTGCCGGCGATGCTGGCGCCGAGACTGCCGATGACCGCGGTTACTGTGGTGCCGATATTGGCACCGATGGCCAGTGCCAGTGCGTCACTGTAACCCACATGGCCGGCGGCCAGTGCGGTCAGGGTTAACACCAGAGTCGCATGGCTGGATTGCATAATCACGGTGGCGATGGCACCGAAGAAGGTATAAATCACCAGCGACAGAATGCCACTGGAGGTAAAGGCGGCAAGGTCCAGCCCGGATTGCAGGCTGGCAAAGCCGTCCTTCATATAATCAATGCCGAGAAACAGAAAGCCGGTGCCGGCCAGAATGTGGCCGATGCCGGCACGTGTCTGGCTGGGCTGAAACAGTAGCATGACGCCGAACACCAGCATGGGCATGGCCAGTTGCGAGAGTTTGATGGACAAACCAAAGCCGGCAATCAGCCAGGCCCCGGTAGTGGTTCCGAGATTGGCACCGAAGATAACCCCCAAACCGGCACTCAGGTTCATCAGACCTGCAGACAGAAAAGAAATCGTGAGCACGGATACCAGCGAACTGGATTGCATTAGGGTGGTGGCGAGAACGCCAAAACCGAGAGCCCGGGCGGTGGTTCGGGTTGAACGCTTGAGAATGTGTTCAACGATGCCGCCGCTGAAGGTCTGAAAGCCGCGCTCCAGTGACAGCATACCAAACAGGAAGATGGCGACGCCGGCAGCAATCTGCTGAAACTGGGGGCTGCTCCAGAAGCCGGCCGCCAGCAACAGCATAATCACAGGTAACAGCATGCGCTTCAGTAATTCCAACGGTCTCTCCATTTATCACTGCAGGGCTGATATCTCAGTATATAACTGTCAGCCAGACAGCGCTGCAGGGAATGCTGCGGGCTATCTGACAGAAGATAACGGCGGGCGCGGGCAAAAGTTATCCAGAGAATGACGGGCTTACAGGAAGTTATGCACAAGGTTTTGTGGATACCCTGGTTATAAAGTGGATATAACCTATGTATAAATCGATCAGGGCGCGGTTTTATCGCTGTGAAAATTTCGGCGTGCTTCTTAAGTTTTTGTTTTTAAAGGTTTTTTATTGGTAAGGATGGATGTGAAGTGGCGTTGGGGGATTTTGTCCCGCGGTGTCCTGAAAAATCACAGAAAAGGTAAAAAGCAACCCTTGTTTTTCCCTTGTAAAGGTTTTATATGGCGCTTGTGTTACGCGTTACCCACAGAATCTGTGGATAAGTTTGAGCATAAGTTGATGAAAAATCTCTCCGTCCCCCGGAGGGTGTATGCAGTCTATAAATTGGTTAAAAAATGAACAGTTGGCTTGACACCTCCGGTTCCTGTCCTTTGCTCCTGTCTCTTATTGAAATGTGACTTAGTAAATGAGTTGATACATGAAATAAAAAAGTCCGCCGTGGCGGACTTTCCGGGGGGGCCGGAGTAGCCTGGATTGGCTTAAAGTGCCGATTTCAGAGGCTCGTGTTGTTCAGCATCCAGACGTGGTCCGAATTGACTGACCACCTGAGCAGAGGCTGCGGATGCGAGACGGCCTGCCGCGGCAAAATCATGGCCATGGGTTATGGCGTACAGGAAGGCGCCGGCAAACATATCCCCGGCACCATTGGTATCCACGGCTTTCACGCTGTGGGGAGCGATGCGGTGCAGGGTTTCTCCGTCATAAGCCAGGGCGCCGTCGCTGCCGCGGGTAATAGCAAAGGTTTTGGCGTATCGTTTCACGGCCTCAATGGCGTCATCAAGGTTGTCCGTATCGCCCAGCAGTCTGGCTTCCTGTTCATTGCAGAACAGCAGGTCAACGCCGTCGCCCAGCATTTCCAGCAGGCCGTCTTTGAAAAACTGCACCATGGCGGGGTCAGAGAATGTCATGGCAACTTTTACGTTATGTTTGCGGGCCAGTTCCCGTACTTTAATGGCTGCACTGCGTGATGTGTCTGAAGTCACCAGATAGCCTTCGATGTATACATATTCTGAAGCCGCCAGAGCCTCTTCATGAATGTGCTTCTCTTCCAGATTACTGGTGATGCCCAGATAGGTGTTCATGGTACGTTCGGCATCCGGCGTCACCATAACCAGGCATTTTCCTGTCACGCCGTCATCACGCTCACCATCCATATTGGTGTCGACACCGGCGGCCTTTAAATCCGCCACGTAAAAGTCACCGGTTTCGTCATTGGCGACGTTGCAGGTGTAAAAGGTTCTGGCGCCAAAATAGCTGGCGCCAATAATCGTGTTGGCGGCACTGCCTCCACAGGCACGTTTTTTCAGACCATAGTCAGTGCTCAGCGTTTCCAGCATGGAGGCCAGTTGTTGTTCGTCGATCAGGGTCATCATGCCTTTCTCGATGCCGGCTTTGGCAAAAAAGGCGTCATCGATTTCGAACTCTTTATCAACCAGTGCGTTGCCGATACCGTAAATGTGGTAACTCATGTCGGGTGTCTCCGTGTGCTGTGTCGCTTAAGATAGCGCGGAGTGTAGCGGATCAGCGCTGGTTTTTCAGGCGTCTCTTTTTTCGCAGTGCCTGCAATCTACCTTTTTCCGTTAACCTCTTTTCATGTGCCTCTGTTGGCCGGCTGCCGGCGCAGGTATGATCCGCTTATGAAAAGTAAACTTCCTGATCATTCCGTCAGCCGCTTTATCAGCCGTCACAACCGGGTCCGGCATGCGGTGTATCAGACTGACCGCACCATACTGCGTTCGGTTCGCCGCTCCGGCCTGTTGCTGCTGGGGTTTGCTCTGTTGCATGTGGCCGCCATGATGTGGCTGGAAGGCATGGCGCTATGGCCGGCGGTGTGGCTGACCCTGACAACGCTCACCACGGTCGGGTATGGCGATTATGCCGCTGAATCCCAGACCGGCCAGATCGCCACAGCGGTGCTGATGTTTGTCTGTGGTATTACTTTGATGACTTTTTTAATCAGCGATTATGTGGACTTCCGCATCGCGCGGCGTGAACGTATCCGCACCGGACACTGGGACTGGAATATGGCCGAACACATCCTCATTATTAATGCCCCCAAATACAATCGCGAAGCCTATTTCTTCCGCATGATCAGCCAGATCCGCGAGAGTGAAGAATATCGTGATACGCCGATCCAGCTGCTCAACGAAGATTTCGCTGATGGCTTGCCGGAGAGTCTGCGGGAACTGGGCGTGGTGCACACCACCGGCTCTGCCAGCCGTCCGGATGATATGGATCGTGCCGGGGTTGAGCGCGCCAGTCATATCGTTGTGCTGGCACGGGATGAGTACTCTGCTGACAGCGACAGTTACACCTTTGATATCGCCTACCGGTTATTCAGACGCGGCCTTGGTCATCTCACCATTGTCGAGTGTGTGGAAGATGAAAACCGTGAGCGGCTGAAAGAGATGCAGGTCAAAACCGTGCTGCGGCCGATCCGCTCGTATCCGGAGATCATTGTGCGTGCCATGGTGGCTCCGGGAGTTGAGCTCATCATTGAGGATATGTTTACCCATGCGGAAGATCATCCGGTACGTTTTCCTGTCTGGCTTGAGGGAGAGCGCTGGGCGGATGTGGTCAATGCCATTGTTCAGGCTAATCTGGGGACGCCACTGGCTTATGTCACTGCGGATGGCGACGTGATTACGCATCCGGATGGCGATCACCATGTTCATGCTCAGTCGGTGATTATTCTGGTGCACACAGAAAAAACACCGACCATTCGTGATGTGCAGCGTGCGGTCGAGGTGCATTTCAACATGCATGCGGCTAAGCTGGACTGACCTGGTCGAAATATAGACAGGTCCGTTTCTGAAGCAGTAAGGCTGGTGTCTGTATGCGTCCTTTTTCCGGTATGGCCGGGTTAATTCTGATGACCCTGATGATTGTCGCAGCAGGGATGAACAGCGTAACCGATCTGATGAAAAGCGCCGATGCCGGTCATCACACCGCCGACTGTGAGTATTGCGCGATCAATGAATCACCGGTCTGGGTACCGCCGGCCGGATTATCTCTGCCTGCTTTAATACTGGATCTTGCTCCCCGCTCGTTACTGCCTCTGTTGACCCCTACGCTCTGCACTGAACAGGCGCCGGCGGAACCGCTGACGTCCTGACAGGCATAAATCACAAACACCTGGATAAAAGCCTGTTTCATCATATTCTCCTTCGGTTCTCACAATAGCCACCGGATCAGTGGCTGGCGCTTTGGTTAACAGCGATGCAGTCCTCCGCAGGGCGCTACCTGTTGTATTGTTATAACTGATCATGGAATTTTTATTTATTGAAAATAACTATATAGCTGATTTCCGTGTTTGCCCGGATGGCAGTCTGAGTGGCGGATGTCGCTTATGGCCGGATAGGGTATATTGCCCGGGCGGAGGAAAAGCATGCTGAACAAAATTCTTACCCTGCTGGCGGATGGTCAGTTTCATTCCGGAGAGGAAGTGGGCCAGGCGCTGGGGGTCAGCCGCGCAGCGGTGTGGAAGCACATGAAAAAACTGGATGAGCTGGACATTCCCTATTCCTCGGTAAAAGGGCGTGGTTACCGGTTACAGGATGATATTGAACTGCTGGATGAAAAGCGTATTCAGGAGGCTCTCAGTCAGCGGCTGGACATTCTGGAAATTCTGCTGGACGTGAATTCGACCAATACTTATCTGTTTGAACGCGCCGCTGACCACATGGGAAAGCGTTATGCCGTGCTGGCCGAAAAACAGGTGGGTGGCCGTGGCCGCCGCGGGCGGCAGTGGGTCAGTCCGTTTGGCAAAAACATCTATCTGTCACTGCTTACCTCCTTTGCCGGTGGGGTGGCGTCACTGGAAGGGCTCAGCCTGATGACGGCCATTGCCGTTGAAAAAGCCATGGCCCGCCTGGGCGTCGGCGATATAGGCCTTAAATGGCCCAATGATGTTTATGCCCGCGGGAAAAAACTGGCCGGCATTCTGCTGGAAGTCACCGGTGAGTATTCCAGTCATTGTCAGGTGGTGATGGGGATTGGACTGAATCTGTCGCTCAGCGAAAAAGATGCTGCGCAGATTGAGCAGCCCTGGGCGGAACTGAAAGCTCTGAAAAAGGATCTGTCCCGTAACCAGGTCGCAGCTGTTTTGCTGGACGAGTTACTGAAGATAGTGGATGAATTTCAGCGTGAAGGCTTTGCGCTGTATCAGCACTACTGGGCAGAACGGGATATCTTTATGGGACGTGAGGTGCGCATTATTTCGCCGGGCCACGAAATCCGTGGTCTGGTCAAAGGGGTCAACCGCAAAGGCGAACTCATGCTGAAAACCGAACAGGGAATTGAAGTGATCAATGCCGGAGAAATCAGTGTCCGTGCTGCTGATTGACCTCGGCAATACCCGTCTGAAGTGGCAGTTGCGCAGCGCCGGCAGCGTGCTTCAGCAGGGTGTCGGAGACTATGACGACAGGCTCACAGAAAAATTACCTGAAGCTGATAAAGTGCTGATCGCCGCTGTCCGGGCGCATCCTGAAAGCCGTCGTTTGCTGGAGCAAAAATACCCGGAAAAAGTCTGCTGGCTGAACGAACCTCTGGACGATGATAGTCTGATCCGGCACTGCTATTCTGATCCATCCCGTTTAGGGGTCGACCGCTGGCTGGCTATGCTGGGTGCCCGTCTTCATTCCTCCGGCAATCTGCTGGTGGTGGATGCCGGGACGGCACTGACGGCCGATCTGTTGACTGACGACAACCGTCATCAGGGTGGTTTTATTGTGCCCGGGCTGGCACTGTCTGCTCAGGCGCTGTTCCATAATACGGAACGGGTTCATGCCTATCCTGATGAGAAGAATCAGGAGGGCACGGAGCCGGGAAGTAATACCCTTGCCTGTGTGGTGCAGGGTGTGCGGCGCCAGTTGCAGAGCTTTGTTGTGTCTCTGCAGACGGATTATCCGCAATACCGGTTGCTGGTAACCGGAGGCGATGGACGCTGGTTATGTGACCGGTTGAATCTGACTTATTACCCCGATCTTGTATTTGATGGTATGGACTCCTTATGCGCTGGATCTTTTTTACCCTGGTAGCCGCTAACCTGTTATTGCTGGTGGTTTTCTGGCAACAACAGAATCAGTCGCTGGCCAGCGACGATGCCCCGGTGGCTGAGCTGCAGAATAAAGGCCGGACCCTGTTGCTGGTCAGTGAAACCGATGGGGCTCTCAAACCTGTGCAGCGTAAAAAGACAAAGCAGCGCAGCCAGGAGCCCTTGTGTTATGTGGCCGGCCCCTATGCAGAAGAACTGGATGCCCGTCATCTGCTTGCCCGGGTGAAAGCGGTGGGTCTTTCCGGGCGCATTAAAACCCTTGAAGTGACAACTGAGCAGCCAGCGGAATACTGGGTGCATGTGCCGCCGCGCTCAGGCCGTGAAGAAGCTTTGCGGGTGTTGAAAGAATTGCAGAAGCGCAATTTCGACAGCTACATCATTACCCAGGGCGATCTGGCAGAAGGGGTGTCGCTGGGTCTGTTCCGCAATAAAGCATCGGCGGAAGGGCTGCGGGAAAAAGTTGCGGCGGCCGGCATTCCGGTCAGAATCCGGGTGGTTAATGAATCCGCGCGCGAGTTCTGGGTGGAAGTGAACGAGGTGGCGCAACTGAATGAACGCATGCGTGAAAGGATTCAGGCCGGGGATGCGGATATCAGCTGGGAAATGGTGGAATGCCGCTGACAGCGCAGCTGTCGGGGGATCACCTGCCCCTGCGTCGGAAAGAAAATCGTAAGTTAATAATAAATAAGCAAAAAAAGTGTTGACAGTATGCCGGGGTGTGAACATAATGCGCGCCACTTCGGTGGGGTTCCCGAGCGGCCAAAGGGATCAGACTGTAAATCTGACGCGAAAGCTTCGCTGGTTCGAATCCAGCCCCCACCACCATTTTTAACAGCCTGAATTGGCTGTTGGAGCCAGCGGCGAGCTGTGTGGCCATTCAGTCCCGGCGGCCTCTGTGGAAAGCGGGTATGGTACAATGGTAGAACCTCAGCCTTCCAAGCTGATGATGCGGGTTCGATTCCCGCTACCCGCTCCAACTAAATTCAGCTGATATAGCTCAGTCGGTAGAGCGCATCCTTGGTAAGGATGAGGTCGGCAGTTCGAATCTGCCTATCAGCACCATATTAAATTTAAAAGGTAGACCGGTGGTCTGCCTTTTTGTGTATGTGACACATAAAACTTGTAACCACTCAACTGAAGAAGAGACAGGGTCATGGCAAAGGAAACGTTTGAACGT
>DCCG01000017.1 GCA_002314145.1 Thalassolituus sp. UBA1087
TTGAGCCGGTCCGGCGAGAGGGGCGGTCCGACGTTTCGGAAGGCCCCTCTATGAGGACAAGGGACCTGGAGTTTCTCGCAAAAGTTTAAATAAAAATTTGTGGGACACCAGTGGGGTATTTCCCGGTTTTTTTATGTGCAGATATTCAGGCGGATTTTACACATCACCAAAGCGGCTGCATAAATACCCGAACATTGCCCGCATGCCCATGGCTTCACCACCCACCGGGCGGCCGCTGAGCTTGCGGTTGTTCCAGGCCATGACGTCAAAGTGCACCCAGGGTGTCTCTTCAACAAAATGCTCCAGATACAGCGCCGCAGAAATAGCGCCGCCAAAAGGCGTGGAAGCACAGTTCACCAGGTCGGCGATATCGCTTTTTAAGAAATCTTTATAAGGCTGGTGCAGCGGCAGGCTCCAGACCGGGTCGGTCACTTTCTGGCCGACCTGCATCAGATCCGAGGCCAGCTGCAATTGGTTGGTAAAAAAGCCGGGTAATTCGGTACCGAGAGCCACACGGGCAGCGCCGGTCAGTGTGGCATAGTCAACCACGAGTTCCGGCTTTTCGCTGATCGCTTCGGTTAATGCATCGCACAGAACCAGACGGCCTTCGGCATCGGTATTGTCGATTTCTACTGTGCTGCCTTTGCGGGTGTTAAGTACGTCGCCGGGGCGGAAAGCGTTACCGCTAACGGCATTTTCCACCGCCGGAATTAACAGACGTAAACGCACAGGTAATTTCTGCGCCATAATCAGGTAAGCAAGACCAATAGTATGAGCAGAGCCGCCCATGTCTTTTTTCATCCAGCGCATAGCGGATGACGGCTTAATATCCATACCGCCACTGTCGAAACAGACGCCTTTACCAACCAGTGTCACTTTCGGATGGGATTCATCGCCCCAGCGCAGATCCAGCAAACGCGGTGCGTGCACACTGGCTCGGCCGACGGCATGCACCATGGGGTAATTTTCATCGAGCAGGTCGTCGCCTACGGTTTGTCTGAACTCGGCGTTAAATTCCTGTGCCATGGCTTCTACTGCCGCGGCCAGATTCTCCGGCATCATGTCGGCGGCCGGTGTATTAATCAGATCGCGCACCCGTTTGGTGGCTTCCACCAGTTTCAATGCTTCATTCAGTGCGCCTTCATCGGCCAGCAGCAGGCGGGCCTGGGGCTTGCCGGGCTGAACGTAACGCTCAAAACGATAAGCGCCGGCGCCCCACGCAAAGGCGATACTGATCAGCTGATCGTGGTCGCTGATGTCCTGCAGCAGATAGTCGCCGGCCGGCAGGCTGTTGGCCAGTTCGCCGCAGGCAAACATATCGTCCAGGCTGTCACACACAAACAGTGCCTGTGCCAGCGCCCCCTGATCGCCCGGCAATAACTGCAGACCTTTGCCCTGATAGCCGTTGGCAGCAATCCAGTTCTGTGTTGCCTGGGGCTGTTCCTCCAGCCAATGGTTGTAAGCTGCGGACTCAAGAATAATCAGTGGGGTAGCGGCGGAGCCGGATGATCCGGCAGGGGCTAAAACGGCAGACATAGAGACTCCTGATAACAAGAATGCACTGAGTATAGAGAAAACTGGCCGGAATTGATGGAAACAGGTTCAAAACAGGTTGTTCAGATTACCTGTATCGCGTTTTCAATCCGGCTGGCTCAGCTCATAAACGCACATATTAACCGCAGAGGCGAGATTTAACGACTCGATCGTTCCGCTGCCGGGAATGGTGTAAGTGGTCACATTCAGTGCGCTGAGCTGTTCATGGGGAATGCCCCGGGCTTCATTGCCAAAGATAAACGCGTCGTGGTGTCCGGCACGGATGCGGGATAACGGCGTGCCATTCATATCCAGGCAGGCGATTGACTGACAGCGCCGGGCCAACTCTTCAATGGACACATCCTGCCCGAATAACACATGAAAAATCGCGCCCATACTGGAACGCACCACTTTGGGATTGTAAGGGTCAACACTGCCCGGGCTTAACAGACAACGGTAGCCACCAAACCAGCCCAGGGTACGCAAAATTGTTCCCAGATTGCCGGGGTCCTGAATTTCGTGCAGATAAAGCGTACGTAATCCGGCGTCTTCGTGCTGACCGGCAGGCGGCGGGAAGGGGACGGCCGCCACAATCCCCTGGGGGGATTTAGTGTCCGACATCTGGCTCATGGCTTTTTTGCCCACCACGGTGGTGCGGAAAACATCGCCGAGTTTATCCTTTACCCAATCGCTGTAATCTTCGGTAATAAATAGTTCAGCCTGCTGCAGATGCTGTTGCGTTTTTTTTGAATGAAACGCCGCTTTGTGCAGTTCCAGTATTAAATGCTCGCCTTCCACCAGAAAATGTCGCCACTCATTACGGTACTTTTTCTGCTGCAGTTTTTTAACGTCGTCGGCTTTCATGGTGTTGTATTATTCCCCGGCCTGCTCATATTGGGCGAGCATATCCAGAGCCACGGCTTCGGCGACTTTAATGCCATCCACACCGGCGGAGAGAATGCCTCCGGCATAACCGGCGCCTTCACCGGCCGGGTACAGGCCTCTGGTGTTTAAACTCTGCAGACTTTCGCGGTCGCGGGTGATACGTACCGGTGACGAGGTACGGGTTTCAATGCCGGTTAAAATGGCGTCGTCACGGTCGAAGCCCTTAATCTGCTTACCGAATTCCGGCAGGGCTTCCTGAATGGCCTGAATCGCATATTGCGGCAGCGCCTGATGCAGATCCCCCAGTTTAATACCGGGTTTGTAGGAAGGCTCGACCTGGCCGAATTCGCTGGACGGTTTGCCGCGGATAAAATCGCCGACTAACTGCGCCGGGGCGGTGTAATCGGAGCCACCTAATTCAAAGGCTTTTTCTTCCAGTTTTTCCTGCAGCGAGATACCGGCGAGCGGATCGCCCGGGTAATCTTTCTCCGGCTCAATACCCACCACAATCGCGGCGTTGGCGTTCCGCTCGTTACGCGAATACTGCGACATACCATTGGTCACCACGCGGCCTTCTTCGGAGGTTGCTGCCACCACAGTGCCGCCGGGGCACATACAGAAGGAATACACCGGGCGGCCATTTTTTGCCTTATAAGTCAGCTTGTAATCCGCCGCGCCCAGCTCCGGATGGCCGGCGTATTTTCCCAGCCGGGCTTTATCCACCATGGATTGTGGGTGTTCCACCCGGAAACCAATAGCAAAGGGTTTGGCTTCCACGTGCACGCCCTGTTGATACAGCGTGCGGAAGGTATCCCGTGAGCTGTGACCCAGCGCCAGTACCACATGACGGCTCATGATTGTCTCACCATCAGCCAGCACCACACCTTCGGTCTGACCGTTGTTAATGATGAATTCGCTGACCTTGCTTTCAAAGCGCACTTCGCCGCCCAGACGTTTGATTTCTTCACGCATGGTGGACACCACGCCGGTTAACCGGAACGTACCTATGTGGGGTTTGCTGACGTACATAATTTCTTCCGGCGCACCGGCTTTGACGAATTCCGCCATCACTTTGCGGCCGAAAAATTTCGGATCTTTGATCTGGCTGTAGAGTTTGCCGTCAGAAAATAACCCGGCACCGCCTTCACCAAACTGTACATTGGATTCTGTGGTCAGTTGTTTTTTGCGCCACAACGCCCAGGTGTCTTTAGTGCGTGCCCGGACTTCTTTGCCGCGTTCCAGCACAATGGGTTTAAACCCCATCTGCGCCAGAATTAATGCGGCGAATAATCCGCACGGACCAAAGCCGATGACAACCGGCCGTTCTGTTAAATCCCGTGGAGCACTGGCAACCGGATGATAGTCGGTATCGGGAGACGGGCGGATCTGCTGATCCTGGTCAAAGCGTGCCAGTACGGCAGCTTCGTTTTTTACATCCGCATCAATGATGTAAATAAATTTAATTTCGCTGTTCTTTTTACGCGCATCGTAGCTGCGTTTGAAAACAGTAAAGTCGCCAAGATCAGCGTCTTTGATATTAAGGCGTTCAACAATGGCAGCGCGCAGGGCGCTCCCGGGGTGGTCTAACGGCAGGGAAAGCTGGTTGATGCGGATCATATCGGTTCCTGGCCGGGAGTTGTCCGGCAAAGGTGGTAAAAACCGTATTCTAACGGCTTCACACGATTTCGTCTGCTGTTCTTGACTGTCTGCTTTGTGATTAATGAAACGATAATGATAACTGATTACAAACAGTTCAATCTTTTATCTCATTGTTATATAAGAACTTTTCTCTATTCCGTGGCCATGAACGGCAAATATCTGCAATAACCTTACGCTTTGTGTGTTGTAAATCTAAATGAAATAGATTCTCATTGCGATCCTTACGAATCATGACAACACCTAACTATTATTGACAATAAGGTTACTCAGCATGGCTTATATCGAATCCCGTAAACGTCCCATTGCACACAGTATCGGTCTGGGCAGCACCCTGATGGCCGGGTTGCTCGCGCCTTCGGTTCAGGCGGCGGAGGAAGCCGGCGTTGCCGAGCTGTCCAAAGTCTCAGTCGAAGCCAGTCAGAAGCCCGGCTATAAAGCCGACAGCCTGTCGACCAAGTTTACCGCCCCGGTCAAGGATACGCCGCAGACCATGCAGATTATTAACAGTGGTCTGCTCAATGATCAGCAGGCGTCCACGCTGACCGAGGCCCTGCGCAACAGTCCCGGGGTGGGTACCTTCTACGCCGGTGAAAATGGCCGTTCAACCACCGGCGATGCGGTGCGTATGCGGGGGTTTGACAGCTCTGGCTCTATTTATGTGGACGGTGTGCGCGATATGGGTTCAGTCTCCCGCGACACCTTTAATACCGAACAGATTGAAGTGGTGAAAGGCGCGGCTGGCAGTGACTATGGCCGTACTTCGCCCAGTGGTTCCATTAACCTGATGACCAAGCAGGCATTTCTGGGCCGCGGTATTGCGGGTACAGTTTCTGCCGGGACGGATGATCAGAAGCGGGCAACCGTGGATGCCAATACCGCCGTGGGAGAACACAGCGCGGTGCGCCTGAATGTCATGGCTCAGGACAGTGGTGTGCCCGGCCGTGACGAAGTGAAAAACAAGCGCTGGGGCATTGCGCCATCGGTAGCCTTCGGGCTGGATACCGGCACTCGTGTGTATCTCAATTATCAGCATGTGGAGCAGCGTAATGTGCCGGACGGGCTGGTTCCCACCGTGGGGATTTCCGGCTACAGCAGCCCGGACCCTGATAATCACCCTGAGTGGGATGACGCACCGGAAGTGGACCGCAGCAATTTCTATGGCACCCATGATGATCACGACGATGTCGACATGGATATGGCGACTGTGATTGTGGAGCATAATTTTTCTGGCGATACACTGCTGCGCAACGTCACCCGCTGGGGGCAGACTGATCAGGAATATGCCCTCAGTGCCTTTATGTCGCGCACCTTCACCACCGCAAGCGGCGACCCGGCGACGCTGGCCAATCTGGATGAATGGCAGATCGGCCGCCTGGTGAACACCAAAGATCAGACCAACACCATCATGACCAACCAGACGGCTTTGGTCACCAGTGTGAATACCGGGTCCGTTAAGCATACAGTGTCAGCCGGTCTGGAAGTCACCCGCGAAAAACTGGAAACCGATGGCCTGTCCGCATCCGCGCCGGATGTTGATCTTTATAACCCGGATCACAGCGACGACATCACGCTTACCCGTACCGGTGCTTCTTCCGAAGGTACCACCACGACCACGGCGGTTTATCTGTTTGATACCGCTGAAATCGGTGAACACTGGCTGGTATCCGGTGGGCTGCGTTATGACACTTATAGCACTGAATATGAGGCTTCATCTGTCTGTGGCGGCCGAGGTCCTGACTGTGGCAGTAATCCGGCCGGTACCGTACTGCCGTCGGCAGACGAAGATACGGATGGCGATCTGTTCAGCTGGAAGCTGGGTGCTATGTACCGCTTCGATAATGGTCTGAACACTTACATCAACTACGCGCTGGCGCAGCAGCCTCCGGGCGGCAGTAATATGCAGCTCAGCTCCAGTGAGCGCAGTGCCGATAATTCAGATTATGATCCGCAGGAATCCAGAACCACTGAAATTGGTGCCAAATGGACCACCGCCGATGACCGTCTGCTGTTAACGGCCGCGCTGTACCGCACTGTGGTGAGCAACGAAGTAGAGCAGGATGAATCCGACGGTAATTATTACCAGAATGGTGAAAAGCGCGTACAGGGGGTAGAGCTGAGTGCGGTGGGCAATATCACCGACAACTGGAATGTCAGCGCCGGTTTCACCACGATGAAGGCAACCATTGAAGATGGTTCCGCCGACGCTCAGGACGGCAGTGACAACCTCACTTACAACCCGGAAAAAGCCTTCAGCAGCTGGACCAGTTACCAGCTGGCGGATGTGACCCTGGGTGGTGGTGTGCGTTACGTGGATGGCCTGAAGCGTGGCCGTGATGGTTCCACAGGAACGCCGGAAGAAACCGATGGCTATACCGTCGTTGATCTGATGGCCGGTTATCAGCTGAATGATGCACTGGATCTGCAGCTGAATGTCTATAACCTGTTTGATAAGGAATACATTGCGTCCATCAACAAAAGTGGTTACCGCTATACACCGGGCGCGCCGCGCTCCGCCATGCTGGCGCTTAACTGGGCGTTCTGATCCCGGATAAAAGCCACTGCATAAATGCTAAAAAAGACGATGCGGGCTGCGGCCCGCATTCGTCGTTGTGTGAACACAGGACAGGAAGAGAGAGAAGTCACCATGATGCTGCATATTCCGCAGGTGTTGAGTCAGGAAGAGGCTGCCGATATCCGTCGTCTGCTCGAACAGTCACTGGATTGGGTTGATGGCCGCGAAACCGTGGGCGTGCAGGGGGCACAGGTAAAGCGTAACCAGCAACTGGCGGATGACTGTGAACTGAAAGCCCGGCTGGGTCAGCGTATTACCTCAGCCCTGAAACAGAACCCGTTGTTCTTCGCTGCCGCGCTGCCGCTGCGCATTATCCCGCCACGTTTTAACCGCTATGCCGGCGGTGAAACCTACGGCATGCACGTGGATGGATCCGTGATGCAGTACACTGATGTGAATGGCCAGGAGCAGACCCTGCGGTCTGATCTGTCGTGTACCGTATTCTTTGCTGAGCCGGAAGACTACGAAGGCGGTGAACTGGTGGTGGCCGATACCTACGGCGAGCATCTGGTCAAGCTGCCGGCCGGCGATGCGATTTTGTATCCGTCTTCCAGTCTGCACGAAGTGCGGCCGGTGACCAAAGGCGCACGGCTGGCTTCTTTCTTGTGGATTCAGAGTATGGTGCGCAGTGAAAGCCAGCGCCGGGCGTTGTTTGAGATGGACACTTCCATCACCCGCCTGCGCGAAACCGGTGCCGATAACGCCGCCGTACTGCAGCTGACCGGGGTCTATCACAACCTGCTGCGCGACTGGTCAGACACCTGATGTGGAGCAGGCAGAGCGCGGTTGGTTATATATTGAACCACTGTCAGGCATCTGATAGACTCCGCGCTCCTTTTTATCCGTAGTTTGGCTGCCGGTGCCGGTATTGCACCCGCTGACAGCGAAAAACGGACTCCTTGCCTTACCGGATGGGCCGGAAGGCTATAACCCATAAGGAGCTGACAATGCGTCACTACGAAATCGTTTTTCTGGTTCACCCAGATCAAAGCGAACAGGTACCTGCCATGGTTGAGCGTTACACCGCTGCCATCGAAGGTTCCGAAGGTAAAATCCACCGCTTCGAAGACTGGGGCCGCCGTCACCTGGCTTACCCGATCAACGACGTACACAAAGCCCACTACATCCTGATGAATGTTGAATGTACTCAGGAAGTACTGGACGAGCTGACTTCTAACTTCCGTTACAACGACGCCGTTCTGCGTAACATGGTTATCCGTCGTGACGAAGCTGTCACTGACATGTCTCCGATCAAAGCTGCTGAAAGCCGCGAAGATCGTCGTCGTGCAGAACGCGCTGAGCGTGCTGAAGCTGAATCTGCTTCAGAATCTGCAGATGATCAGAAAGAAGAATCAGCAGAAGCCCCTGCTGAAGACAACGCTGAATAAGAGAGGACATAGTCATGGCACGTTTTTTCCGTCGTCGTAAGTTCTGCCGTTTCACCGCCGAAGGCGTGAAAGAGATCGACTACAAAGATCTGGACACCCTGAAAGGCTACATCACTGAAACCGGCAAAATCGTACCAAGCCGTATCACTGGTACCCGTGCTAAGTATCAGCGTCAGCTGTCTACTGCAATTAAGCGTGCGCGCTATATTGCTTTGCTGCCGTATACCGATCAGCACGACAACTGAGTTTGGTTCCGGGCTGCCTGCGTTGTCATTGCGGCGTTAAAACTTCCTTCGGGATGCTCATGTATGGTTTATACACTGCGCTCCCTCAGGAAGTTTTGCCTTGCACTGACGGCCTCGCCAACGCCCGGTTTCGCAATTCAGTAAGCAGTAAGAAAGAAGATTTAACATGAAAGCTCTGGCTCGCTGGGCTATGGACAGTCGCCGCAACGCAATTATTGCGGCCGGTGCCTGTCTTGCAGTTCCGCTGCTGTTCTGGATAGGAGCAGCCATTCAGGCACTGGTGCTGTTGCGTCAGGGCGTTCGTGATGGTGGTCAGGTGGTTCTCTGGTCTCTGCTTCCGGCATTTGTCTGGGCAGGCATGGGAGATCCAACGCCACTGGTGGTTGCTTTGGGCGCCAGCGCCCTGGCAATCGTCCTGCGTCAGACGATCCGGCTTGAAATAGCGGTGGTGGTGGCTGCAGGCATTGGTATCGGGCTGTATCTGTTGTTGCCGCTGGCACTGGCCGACATTCTTGCGCTGGTGCAACAGGGCATTGAAACAACCCTGACTGATTCGTATCAGGATGATCCGGAATTTCTGGCTTACCTGATGCCATTAGTCGGACCAATGATTGCCGGAGGGCTTGCAGCCCTTCATTCGCTGGTCATAATTTTGTGTCTGTTACTGGGACGCTACTGGCAGGCGGTACTGTTTAACCCCGGCGGTTTTGGCCGCGAGTTTAAACAGCTGCGTCTGCCCCTGGCTTACAGTCTGCCTGCAGTATTGGTCAGTCTGGCAGCCGGACAGCTGCAGCCGGAACTGGCAGGAGTAACACCGGTATTAACGGTGCCTCTGCTGCTGGCAGGTCTGGCCTTGTTCCATGGTGCGCTAACTCAGTTACGTGCCAGTCCGACATGGATGGTGCTGGTTTATCTGGCGCTGTTTTTATTCGGGCCTTACATGTACACATTACTAATTTTCGGCGCGGCGCTGGATAGCGTATTCAATATCCGCTCGCGACTAAAAGACACGGCAGGCGATGACTGATCGCCGCCCTGTAATGAGGAATTAAACATGCAAATTATTCTGTTAGAAAAAGTAGCCAACCTGGGTGCCCTGGGTGACACGGTAACTGTACGTCCTGGTTACGCCCGTAACTTCCTGTTTCCACAGGGAAAAGCAGTACCTGCAACCAAAGCTAACGTAGAACAGTTCGAAGCACGTCGTGCTGAACTGGAAGCTCAGTCTGCAGCCAAACTGGCGGATGCTGAATCCCGTAAAGAGAAAATCGAAGAGATTGAACTGTCTGTTGCCGTTAAAGCCGGTGAAGAAGGCAAACTGTTCGGTTCTCTGGGTACCCGTGATATCGCTGATCTGGTTACCGAAGCGGGCGTTGAACTGGCGAAAGCTGAAGTTCGTCTGCCGGAAGGTCCGATCCGCTCTGTTGGTGAATTCGATGTTGCTATTCACCTGCACCCGGAAGTTAATGCCACTCTGAAGCTGCACGTTGTAGCGGAAGACTAAGGCCCGCCTGCAGCTGCCAAACTGGCAGATGACGGCAGAATAAGGCACTATTAGCGGCTCGCTGATAGTGCCTTTTTTGTATTCAGACCGGAACCGGACCCCTGCATGACAGACGATTACGACCACGGGCAGACGGACAGCAGCCCGCGCACCCCACCGCATTCCATTGAAGCCGAACAATCGGTACTTGGCTCGCTGATGCTGGATGAACGCGCCTGGGAAGATGTCTCAGAAATGCTGCTTGATGGTGACTTTTACCGCCATGATCATCGTCTGATATTTCGTGCGGTCCTGCACCTGGTGTCACAGGAACAGCCCATTGACGTAGTCACCGTGGCGGAAGAGCTGGAAGAACGCAGCCTGCTGGAAAAAGCCGGGGGCGCGGCATATCTGAGCCGTCTGGTGGACATGACCCCGTCCATTGAAAACTGTGCCGCCTACGCTGAAATTGTACGTGAGCGTTCCCAGCAGCGCGCCCTGATCGAAGCCGCCAGCGAAATTATGGACCGCGCCTACGAACCGGACGGTGATGATTCGCTGACACTGGTATCGGACGCCGAAAAGGCCATCGCTCAGATTGCCGAAGGCAGTCATAAAGAAGGCGGCCCACAGAAAGTGGCGCCGATTCTGAAGAACACCCTTGAACAGCTGGACGAGCTGTTTAACCAGCCGGATGGTCTGTCCGGCCTGACCACCGGCTTTACCGAAATTGATAACCGCACCTCCGGTCTGCAGAAAGCCGATCTGGTGATTGTGGCGGCCCGTCCGTCCATGGGTAAAACAACCTACGCCATGAACCTGGTGGAAAACGCTTTGTTAGCCACCAAACGTCCGTGCCTGGTGTTCAGTCTGGAGATGCCGTCCGAATCCATCGTTATGCGGATGTTGTCGTCCATCGGCAAAATCGATCAGACCCGTATCCGTTCCGGTAAATTAATCGACGAAGACTGGCCCAAGTTGTCGGCGGCGGTGAATATGCTCAAAGATCTGCCGCTGTACATCGATGACACGCCGGCGTTAACACCGCAGGAAATGCGCGCCCGGGCGCGTAAAGTGTATCGGGATAACAATAATGACCTGGCCATGATTATGGTCGATTACCTGCAGCTGATGCGGGTGACCGGCAATACCGAAGGCCGTACCCAGGAAATTTCAGAGATTTCCCGTACCCTGAAGGTCATCGCCAAAGAATTTAACTGCCCATTGGTGGCGCTGTCGCAGCTTAACCGCTCGCTGGAGCAGCGGCCGAATAAGCGTCCGGTCAACTCTGACCTGCGGGAATCCGGGGCCATCGAGCAGGACGCGGATATTATTCAGTTTATTTACCGTGACGAAGTCTATAACGAAGACAGCCCGGATAAAGGCGTGGCTGAACTGATTACCGGTAAGCACCGGAACGGTCCGATTGGTACTGACCGGCTGGCGTTTATTGGTAAGTACACGCGATTCGAGAACCTGGCGCATGGCTACGATTCATCCGACGACGATTATTAGGCCGCTGGTTTAAAGCTGGCTGCGTTGTTATTGCGGCGTTAAAAATTCCCGTGGGATGCTCATGTATGATTTATACACTCCGCTCCCCCGGGAATTTTTGCCTTGCACTAACTGCCTCGCCGACGCTTTAAATCCGGCGGGAAACTCCGTAAAAGTCTAACGAATTAAAAGTGTCTGTAGTTTATTGCAGGCAGCAAGCAGGAAACCTTATGAATTTTACGCCCGAACTTCCTTTCGATGGTGGCCGTGTAAGGCCGCTGACCTACGATGATGTGGATGCCTTATTCGAGATCTATCAGCATCCGGAAATTCCCGGTCAGCATGCGCCGGATAATAAAGATAATCTGACCCGCATGGTGGATCTGTCAGTACAGATGGCAGCGACTCAGCGTGGCATGATGTGGTTGCTGGAAGTGGGTGATGAAGGTTCCCGGGAAGTACAGGGCATGGTCAGTGCGTATGACTGGCAGCCATCGCAGCTGCGCACCATGTTGCGGGTGGACGGTTTGCCGCAGTTGTCTTCAGAGCACCGGGCCGCGGCGCTGAATACCTGTCTTGAATTTATGGCGTCAAAATACCATCTGCGTAATTTTGGTTATCAGTGGATTGCCGGTCAGGATGAAGCCATTAAAACCCTGCTGGAAAACTGTGGTTTCACTCTGAGTGCCACGCTGCGTGATGGCTGGCGTACCGGTACGGAATCTTTCGCCGACGTCGCTCAGTTTTATAAGTTGCTGGATGTCGCCAAACCTGTCCCCGGGCGTTTGGGGGAGCAGGATAATCCGGGTCAGAATCTGGATAAATCCTTCAGTGGCAGCGCAGTGAATAATGGCGGAGGTGAAGCATGAACTGGAATTTTTCTGCCGGTAACTTCAGCCTGCGTTTACCGGTTACGGATCAGGATGGCGATGCCCTGTATGAGCTGATGAGCGTGCAGGCACAGGTGGATCATCTGCCGCGTCAGGCAATGACCGTTCCGGCTCAGGCGCTGGATGAACTGCGTCGTATGGCCATGCGCTTTGAAACCCGTGAAGCCGCCTTCTGGCTGGTGGAAGGCATGTACGATAAGCAACTGGTGGCGCGTATTGGTATCCAGAAAATTAACTGGATGCAATTGGCGGCGCAACTGCAGTGGGAATTATATTCCGCCATAGAATTACCCGAACTGCAGGAAATTTTCCCGGCGGTGGCCAATTTTATTTTTGATGAATTAAATCTGCATCGTCTGGAAATGCGTCTGCGCGAAGGCTCAGAAAAACACGAAGCACTGTTAAAAGGTCTGGGCTTTACCTTTGAAGGTATTCTGCCGGCACAGGTGGAATACGAAGGTGACAGTGTGAATATGGCGGTGTGGAGTCTGCTGTCTTCTGACCGGCGCGCATAAAACGTGCGCCGGCTTATTTGAGTAACAGCAGTTTCATTAAGTCTTCGGTTTCCAGCGGATAGTGCTTAAGCCCTTTGTTGTGGTAACGGCTCAGATTACGAAAATTCAGGGTTTTCCAGCCCGCTTTGTTTAACAATGGCTGGTAGCGCTCAATATTGTCCTTGTGTATCAGTGTCATCGGCCTGTGGATATCCGCTTCTGCCGCGGGTATCGTCAGGCCGTGTTCATTGTCATAAATGATGGCCAGCGCCAGCGACGCATCAAGAAAATGGCCGCCGGCAGACACCAGTAATTCGCCTTCCTTAATCGCCTCCTGCGCTTCTGCCGTCCAGTCCGTGCCGGATACCAGCACATCCCTGCCGGGGGTTAATCCCCGTCGTTTCAGCTCGCTGATGGTTCCCATTGCCATGGCATCACTGGCCGTCCAGATGGCATTTGTTTCAGGGTGACGGGACAACAATGCTGAGGTCAGAAAACTGGCCCGTTCCTGGCTCCAGTCGGCATAGGCTATCTGCTTGAGACTGACATCCGGTTGCTGTGCCAGCGCTTTTTTGAGCCCCTGCTCCCGGAAGTGTGTGGCCATGGTATCGCGCGTGCCGTTAATGCCGAACAGGTGAATCCTGTCGTCCGCGGCGCGCAGATTGCGTTGTCGGGCGGCATTGATTAAATAATCGGCACTGCGGGCGCCGGCGCTGATGTCATCTGGCATAACGCTGGCCAGCCAGTTTTTGTAACGCCCCTGTGGGTAATCAACATTTTTCCGCTCGGCGGGCGGGATGTCGGTGTTGATGGTGATGTAGGGAATGCCGCTGTTTTCCAGATAAGCCAGTGAGTCCTGGGTACGGCTGAGGTAAATATTCAGCAATACATAATCCGGCCGGTTGTCGGTACGCTGGCTGATAGCATGTATGGTGCGGGTATTGCGGAAGCGGTTGTGGACGTCAAAGATCACTTCCAGATGGATATCAAAATCCTCTGCCGCCTCACGGGTAATATTGACGATCCGGGTCCAGAACGGTGAATCTGTACCGGATGGCACCAACAGGGTTACGTGGGTCTGGCGAACGGAATCCGGTTCGGGGGCTGCGCTGGCTCCGGTGCTGAAGACACAGCACAGGGCACAGCACAGAACGATATTAAAAAAGCGGGAGGCCACTACACAACACCAACCATATCAATCTGAGTGTTGAAGATAATAGCCTGCCTCAGGCGTTGCATACACTGACTTATGAGCCAAAGCGCAGACTTTTGTTAGCAGTGTTTGCTTTACAGCGGGTTACAGTCCGTTCAGCGACCACTGCATCTTCAGCCACAGTGTGCGGCCGGGTTCGTTGACACGTTCTGTCTGTTCATAGCCGGCGATATTGGCACCGCTGCGGGAAATATGCTCGGCATAGGTAACATCGAACAGATTATCAACGCCGGCGGTGACCAGCAGAGTGTCACTGGCCTGATAACCGGCGTGCAGTGAGAACACCGTAAAACCGGCATTTTTGCCGATGTCCTGGCCGACCACATTGCCGGTACCCACGGCGACACGGTTCTGGTCACCGACCAGACGCCAGAGCGCCCCTGCAGACCAGCGACTGGTCTGGTAGTTCAGACCCAGTCGCATCTCAACGGGCGGGATCTGTCCCAGGGCGCGGTTGTCGTCTTCGTTTTCACCATGAACCCAGGCAAGCGTGCCGGTTGCATTCCACTGGCTGGCAAAGTCCCAGCGTGCGTCCGCTTCGGCGCCATATGTCGTGGCGTCGATATTGCGGGCGTTGGCGGCAAAGCTGCTGACATCCGGCAGGGTTTCAATCAGGATGTAATCCGTGTGTTTTGCATAAAACGCAGAAACAGATGCATTCAGGTTATCGCTGCGCAGCAGTGCGCCGATGTCCAGCTGGTTGGTTTTTTCCGGATCAACATCAAACGTACTGGCAGCACCACTCATCATCATACTGGTCGCCGCCGGGTTTTTATTACGTTCCCAATAATCCGGTGCGCGCTCCGCATGGCCAAGCCCGGCATACAGACGGTAGTTGGTATCAAGCTGGTGTTCGTAGCGGATAAAGCCGTTTTTCAGCGTATTGTTGTCTGTTATGCCGCTGGTGGTACGGCCGCTGCGCAGATCTTCGGCGCTGTCTTTGTTGATGCGCAGACCCATGTGCGCGCTGCTGCCGCTGGCGTAGCTGTGATCCAGTTCGGCGTAGATGCCGTGACTTTTGAAGCTCATATCGTCCATACGCGGCTGGCTTTCATAGTCCGGATCGAGCAGCGGATCACTCGCTTTGCGCAGCGAGTGTTCATTGCGCTGGGTATCCAGACCGATTTCAGCCTGGGTGCTTGCGCCCAGTGTGAGCGTTGCGCTGAGCGTTGCACCTTTGGTTTCGCGGTCCGGGTTGGACACTGAGTTGGCCGGTTCACCACTCATCATGTCAGCGCCCGGGGCGTTGTAGCGCAGGCTGTAATTATCCATTACATGGTCAACGTAGTTACGATAGACCCGGCCTTCCAGTTTGCTGATCAGTGGCGAAATATTGTGCTGTTCAGCTTTGAGTCCGACATTGGTGCGCTCAAAGGCTGCGCCGTCCATCCCGCGGTCGCCATAGCGGGCTTCGCCATCGCTGACGGCACCGGTCAGTTCAATACGGGTATCAGGTGTTGGCGTCCAGCCCAGCGCAGCATTGGTGCTCCAGCGGGTATAGGCCGAATGCACTTTGTTGCCATCACCGTCTTCGTAATCGTTGGCGTCTGCGCGGGTGCCGTTAAGAGAAACATAACCCAGCGTATTACCGGCCTGAACCTGTGCGGTCTGGTCGTTACGGTCAGCGCTGCCGAACAACAGACTGGCGTTGGCTTTAACCGGTGTAGTGCTGAAATCCGGCTGGGCACGTTCAAACAGAACCACGCCGGCGCTGGTGCCCGGGCCGTATTTCACGCTCTGCGGGCCTTTTAATACGATCACTTCATCGTAGGCTTCCGGGTAAACGTACGCGGTGGGCGGGTCCATACGCATGCCGCAGCCGCCCAGCACGGTTTCACCATCCAGCAGAATCCCCAGCCGGGACGCGGCCATACCGCGGAACAGCGGGTCGCCGTCGGTGCCGCCTTTGCGGATCACCGAAAAGCCGGGAATGTTCTTCAGCAGGTCAGCACCGTCATGGGCCGGAATGGGCTGCCGTGGCGCTTTGGGGTCAGTGCTGACGGTCAGCACATCGCCGGTTTGCGGCGCGGTAATAACCACCGGCTCGAGTTTTGTCTGGTCTCCGGGCTGGGTTTCGTCTGCCTGCAGTAAGGGGCAGGCCATGGCCGCTGTCACGGCGAAAGCTAGAGGGGCACGGGGCATCGGGTTGTCCTTGTTATTGGTGTTCTGTTTGATCAGATATTTGTGCTGCGCAGCATAATTAAGGAAGTTCCCCGGGCCTATGTGACAGGGTGTCGCATATAAGCCAGGGACTTTATCCGTCAGCGGATGACAGCAGGGGACGGGTTGTGATTTTTATAGTGTGTAGCTATATTGTGCGCAATATAAATTAATGGAGGTAACGCATGAAACATCTGATGATCGCTTTTATGGCTGCTTTACTGCCTGTTTTACCGGTTTCTGCGGAGGTGTCTGTGAGTGCTGACAGCTTTGGCTGCATCCGCGACTTAACCCCGGTGCGCGGGTTTTTTGTCGGTAATCTGAAAGGGGATCTTGAGGCCACCCTGAAGGTTGCTCATTCCGACAATGGCGGCCGCTATCCGCCGGGCTCGGTGGTCCAGCTGGTGCCCACTGAAGCCATGGTTAAGCATGAACAGGGCTTTAATCCGGCAACCAACGACTGGGAGTTCTTTGACATTGCTGTGTCAGCAGACAAGAACGAGATCCTCGCCAGAGGTTTTACCGAAGTGAACAACCGCTTCGGACGTAACTGCTTCGCCTGCCATGTTCAGGCTGATAAACAGTGGGATCTGATTTGCGAAAACGATCATGGCTGCGCGCCGCTGGCTCTGACAGAGACCATGATCCGCGGCATTCAGAAAACCGATCCGCGCTGTGAGCCGCAGGCGCTGAGCGATGAAGAACAGGCCGCGCTGCAGCAGCTGCAATCTTTGCTGGAGAAGAACTAGGGCCTGTTTCCTGATTGTTATCAGGCCCTAGCGAAAGGTCTCATGCCAAAGGGTGAATCTGCCTGCTAAGTTAATGCAATTGTCACGCGGACGGAGGATAACCCCATTCCCGGCATCCATCTGACGTGACAGGAGGTCTGATATGTCTGATGCGCAATCGATACCCTCAAATGGATTTCACCCGTCGCTGCTGATCGCGGTCGTGCTGTTGATCGCGATACCGGCGGCGGTATTCTTCTTTATTGCTCCGGCCAATAATGAACTGGCTGGTGAAGTGAAAAGTTTCTCATCCGCTGAGGACGAACCCCGTGAGCTGCGCCTCACAGACGGTTCTGAAGTCCGCATGGAAGAAAGTTCCGCCATCGCGGTGCGTTACAGTGATGAACAGCGGCGTGTGCAGCTGACCAGCGGCGAAGCAACCTTTATCGTGGTGCCGGACAGCCGCCCGTTCTGGGTGCAGGCGAACATGCTGCGGGTTAATGCCGGTGTCAGCGCATTCAGTGTGCGGCTCAATCAGGAATCCATTGTGTTGCATGTGATTGAGGGCGAAGTCCGCGCACAGTCGCAGGGTAAGGTACAAACGCTGCTGGCGGGTGCCACTGTGGTTCTCAATAATCGCTGAGCAAGGCAATGCGCTAAGCGGCTGACAATCAGTCACTGAAAAATTGTCCCCTTTTTCTGAGCTGGCCGTCTTCCCTGCATGGCCATTTCAGGAACTTCATAATGCTGTCATCTGATGCTGGCAGACTGCACCGGTTTTTCAGTCTGATCGGGGGCGGGATGTCTGATCCCACAGGTGCGGATGCACAACCGGCTCATTTGCCTAAGTCTGCGGACTCCGTTGCGGAAGCCGGACCATCCTATGCCTGCCAGATTTCCCGGCACGTTCCCAATATCCGCAGCTATATTGCCAGCCGTGTGCGCAACCGCCACGACGCTGAAGATCTGCTGCAGGATACCCTGCTGAAATCTCTGCGCGTGTCGGCAGTAACGCCGATCGAGAATCCGCTGGCGTATTCACTGACGGTGGCCCGTACCCTGGTGGTGGATTACTGGCGGCGCAACCAGCGGAGTGAAATTACCGGCCTGGAACAACCGCCGGAAGGCGAAACGCCAACCCTCGATGAAGTACATATTCAGCAACAGAAGGCCGAATATCTGCAGCAGATCCTGCAGCAGCTGCCACCTCTGCGCCGTCAGGTATTTATGATGCGCCGTGTGCAGGGCATGTCGCGCGAGGAAATTGCAGCACAACTGGATATGAATACTGAAGCCGTTAAAAAGCATATCAGCCGGGCCATGCTGACCATCGCCAGAGCGATGGAGAAAGGCGGTTATTAAACCGTAAAAAATAAGGGCCGGATGATAAGGCTGTGGAACCATCAAGCATGAACGACAATAACATCGCGGACGATATTCTGGAGCAGGCGGCCGACTGGTATGATCAGCTGCAGGAACTCACACCGCAACAACGCCACCAGTATATATGCTGGTTAAATGCCGACCCTCAGCATCAGCATGCGATGACGTGGTTACAGCAACATTACGGTGAACACGAAGCCGATATTTTTCTCGCCGCTGTGCCGCTGCAGCAAAGCCAGAGCGATGAGCGCGAAGCTGTAGAATCAGTGACGGAAACTGTCTCTACTCCTGCTCCTGTCGCACCCCCGGCCCCTGCAACCAGCTGGTGGCAGTCATTCAATTATGGCCTGCGCCGGCTGATTAAAAATCTGGTGGGAGAACACCCGCTGGCCGCTGCCGTTCCGCTTATGGCGTTAATTATTGTGCTGTCACTGCCAATATTTGTTGCCACGGATAAAAACAACCAGCCGTCACAGACGCTGGCGCAGTCCGGTTTAAGCACGGGGCTGGGTGAGCAGATCCGCCAGCGCCTGGCCGATGGCAGTGATGTGTATCTCAACGCCGGTTCGCAGGTAAAGGTTGATCTGCAGGAAAATCAGCGCCTGCTGCAGCTGACACAGGGCGAAGCATTTTTTGAAGTATCACCGGATAAAGCGCGGCCGTTTTACGTTAACGCCGGTGCGGTCAATATCCGTGTTGTCGGCACGGCATTTAATGTGGACCGCAGCGCCAGTGCAACCTCGGTGGAAGTGGATCACGGCGAAGTGCAGGTAACAGCCTTTGGCCGTGAATGGAATCTGCGCGCCGGTGATGGTCTGCGCCTGCTGGGTGAAAGTGCACAACGCTACCAGACTGACCACGTTTCCGACTGGCGCAATGACTGGCGCGAAGTAAAGAGCGAGCCACTGACGGTGGTGGTGGAACATCTGCAGCGTTATTCACAGCGTCCTATCCGTTTACAGGGCGTTGATAACACCCTGCAGTTTTCCGGCAGTTATCGTCAGAGTGATGTGGAAGGGACTCTGCATCTGATTGCTTCACTGTTTGATCTGTCGGTGCAGTTGGACGACGACAGCATCATTGTCTCCGGCCATGAACAGGGTGAGCACTGAAGCCGCGCTGCGGCTGAGTATCCTGCCTGCCCGGAGCAGCCTGACGGCGCTGTGTCTGTTGCTGGTTGTTTCCTTTCCTGTGCGTGCGGCTGACCCATGTTTTTATGATGGCGTCAGCCAGAGCCCGCTGGATTATATCATCCGTCAGATTTCCTCGCGTTACGATACGCCCGCGATTACCGACACCAGTGACGCCGGACATGTCATGCTGGCACAGCCTTTGGGTGAGTGCTCAATTACCGAATTTTTAAATATTGCTACCGGAGAAACCCCGCACTGGCATTACCGGCTGACCCGTTCCGGTGTGGTTATTTATTTTACCGCCGAAGAAAAAACCAGCAGCGTTGATAAGCCGTTAACGGAAGAAATTATTGTTACCGGAAACTCCTATATTCACGATCCCTCGCTGGCCAGCCGCTACAGCAGCAATACGCTGATTGAGCAGGCCGATATTCCCGCCGGTATGCTGAGTGGCCATGGTGATCTGACCGCCGCCATGACCCGTTTAAGTACCGTAGCCTTTACTCAGGAAGCCGGTATGGACCGCAATATCAGCATCCGCGGACTGAGTTCGGATTACTCGCGCGTGCTGGTCAACGGTATGCCGTTATTAGCCACCTCAACCAGTATTGATGCCCGCGGCTCGGTCAATAATTCGCGCAGTTTTGATTTTAATGTGTTGCCACAGGGGCTGTTTACTCAGGCAAGCGTTATTAAATCCGGTGATGCACGCAGCAGTGCCGGTGCTATTGCCGGCACGGTGGATTTACGCACGCCCATGCCACTGGACAGTAATGCCCGGCAAGGCAGTAACAACCAGCAATGGCTGTCGCTGCAGGCAGAAGATAACGCACGCAATGGTGCCGGTGGCGCAGCCATTGCGGCCGGTGTTAAACGGGTAAGCGACGATCATTCACGGGGGTGGTTGCTGGGCATCAGTTACCGTAACCGCAGCACAGAAGAAAAAGGATTTTCCACCGTGCGCTGGCAGGCGGCCGACTGGGGTGAACAGAATCAGCTGAGTGCCGATAAGCAGGCGCTGCTGGCATCCGGGCAGGTATTTTCACCGCGTCATAACCGCTACGATATTTTACACCGCGATCAGGAAACCCTGGGCGTGAGTGCAGCTTATCAGTGGCGGGACGACTACTGGGGGAATATTGATGTTGCTGTGCTGGGTGCGCAGACCCGCCAGGAAATGCATGAATACCATATCAGTTCATCCGGGCTGAAATATTCGGATCTGTCGGATGTTCAGGTAAATGATTTTGCAGTGAATTCCGCCGGCATGATTTACGGAGACTTTTCTGGCGTAGATGTCCGCTCTGAGCATAACCATGAAGTGGATGAAACCCGTATTGGCCAGCTGAAAATAAACTGGGAAAAATATTTAAATACGCAATGGCGTGTACGTTCATCGCTGGGTTATCAGAACTCAGAATTCAAAAGCCCGGTGCATGATAAAGCCTCGCTTATGGCTTATGACCGCGATTTCAGATTTGATCTGCGCCGCAATAACCGCATTTCTGTTAACCGTTATGGTTTTGATATCAGCGATCCGGGCCAGTGGCAGATGTACAGTATTAATCTGGAAGAAGATGAAGTGACTAACCAATACCGCGTGGCGTCATCTGAATTTATCTTTGATGATGGCGGCGATTTAAAACACTATCTGGGCGCGCAGTTTCAGGGCTTTTTTAATGACCGCGAAGAAGCAGAATATTCCGGTGATGGTTTATCCGGGCCGGTGGGTGATTATTATCAGCTGACTCCGGGCAATTATGCTTCAGGCATGGGGCTTGCCGGGCTGCCCCATCGCTGGGTCGTCGGCAGCCGCGATATGATCCGCGCGCAGGGTGTGGATGATGACGATCTTATTGCCGACCCGTTACAGCAGCGTAAGTTAAACGAATATACCTGGTCGCTGTGGTGGCAGACACAGTTTGAAATCTGGCAGTTGCGCTGGCCGCTGCGCGGCGATATTGGCCTGCGTTATTCCGCCACGCGTCAGCAGGTGCGTGGCAGCTGGATGATTACCGATGACGCCGAAAGTGTGCGCACAACGAATGGCTATCAGGACTGGCTGCCTTCTGCGCATCTGGTGATGACGCCGTATGAAAATCTGCTGCTGCGTTTTGGCTACAGCCGCGATATTGCCAGACCATCCATTGATGATCTTACCTCGCCGCTGAAAATGCGCAGCAGTGCCCAGCTGGTGGAAGGCGGAAATACCAATCTTGATCCATCCCATGCACACGCATTTGATCTGTCTGCTGAATGGTATGGCAGGCAGGGAAACTTTTTCAGCGCAGGTATTTTTTATAAGCGCATCGACAGTATTGTGGTGAAAGAATCGCAGAACGTTTCGCTGAGCGAATTACCCTATTACAACCCTTTGTGGGATGAAGATTCACAGAACGGCGAAGAATATACCTACGTACGCCCGGTCAATGGGCCGGGTACGGATATCACCGGGCTGGAGCTGACGCTGAATGCACCATTTTTATTTTTACCCGCACCGCTGGACCGTACCGGCATCAGTCTGGGTTATGCATTCAGCCGTGCCTCAGTACGTTACCCGGATGAAGAAAACAGCATTACGCTGCCGCCACCCGGGCTTTCACGGCACGTGGTAAACAGCGAACTCTGGTATAAAACCAATCATTTCCGTGCTGGCATTACCACCCGTTCACGTTCACGTTATTACACCCGCGTACCCGCCGCCAACGGTAATGACAGTGAAGGGGTCAATGCTTCCGTTATCTGGGGAGCCTATGCCAGCTGGGATATTAACAAACAATTAACCGCCACGCTGGATGGCCGCAATCTCACCAACGAAGCCTTCGATTTATTTGTCGATTCCACAGATCGTGTTTACAGCTATTCCACCACAGGTACGGAAGTGATGCTCAGTTTTAACTGGAAATTTGACTGACTGATTTTTGGTGCCTGACTGTTTTCTGGTGCGCTGGGCGCCCCACATCTGTTACACCGGCATCCGCCTGTGGATAACCTGTGCTTATCCTGTTCAGAAAACTTCACTGAAATGTCATGTCCCCTTTAGCGGAATCCACCTGTCTTCCCGGTGACTCTCTCGGTGCGCAGCCGAACCTGCCTGGTTGCGCACTTTTTTTATTTGTTTGACCGACACTCATTGGGGAATGACCTATGAAATCTGCAACTCAGGGCAATAAACGCAAAGCCCTTTATCTGGCGACTCTGGCCGCAACTTCACTGATGCTGACTGCCTGTGGCAGTGACGACGACAACAACCATTCATCCTCTGTAGCAAAACCTTCCGTGCCAGCGGGCATAGGTCATGAAGATCAGATCGCGGTTCCTTCCGTCAGCTCACCTCTGCCGGCAGTGGACAATGTTGAAGTTAACGAAGGCAGCGGCCGTTTTTATCGCGATACCAACCCGATTAACTTTAACCTGCGCGGCATTAACGATGTCTGGAAAGGCACCACAGAAAAGTGGCAGACATCCGCCGGTGATTACACCGATGAAGAAGTTAATTACGAAGCCGGTGATGGCCCTAACCCGCATAATGCGGTTAACGGCCAGCCAGCGGATTACGTTGAAGAAGGCACTGAAATTGTTGATGCCGATACCTGGGAAGCCAACATTCAGTACGTAATTAACGTGACCACCAACCGCACCGATGAGCAGGCTTATTTTGCTTTTCTGGATGATATCCGCAGCAAAAACTACGGCACCATTGATGGCTTTGGTCCACTGACTGAAGACTACGCCGCTAACTCCGGCGCCTCGGCAGACTTTAAAGAAATTTTATTAACTGACGTAACTGCAGCAGGTTCTGGTGAAACAGAAGCCACGCCGGCTTATAACCCGGATGATAACGATGGCATCGGCTACGGCGGCAGTACAGATTCAACTCTGGGTGACATGGTTGCCGTGCCTTCAGGTTTCCGTAATTTTCACGCGTCGACAAGTGGCCCTAAATACCTTTACGGTACACCGCGTCCATGGCGTATGACGGATACCGGTACCATTAATTTCGAAGGTGTAGAAAGCCTGTACTGTATTGATGGCAGCACAGAGGACCGCGAAGTAAAACAGTATCGTTTTGATCAATACGAATCGAGCGTAAAAGTTATTCCGGGTCTGGTCTGTGGCCGTCGTTCGCATAACAGCGGAAAAGAACTGTACGATGAAACGACAAATCCGGACGGTGCAACACTGACGTTGGGTGATGATAAAGCAGGCCCGCTGTATACCGCGACAACTGAAAACCGCCGTAAAGACAATGGTTACCCAAGTGGTCACACTAACGCCGCTGTACTGGCATCACTGGGTTATGCCTACGTTTTACCGGAGCGTTTTACCGAGCACCTGACCCGTGGTTCCGATCTGGGTGAAAACCGTATTGTTGCCGGTATGCACTCTCCGGTGGATGTTATCGGTGGCCGTATTCAGGCGACGATGGTCGCTGCTGCTGCACTGAAAGCTAACCCGCAGGTAGCCCAGGCGGCACGCGAGCAGGCAGTAAATTACTTTGGTGCCAAAGCGGCTGATGCCGGTATGAGCCTGTACGACTATGCCCACCGTACGGTCAGCGAAGAAGGCAGCTTTGAAAATAACGACGGCACACTGAATGTGTTTGTGTTTAATAACAACCGCTATGCGGATCATGCTGCTAACAAAGAAAAATATGAATTCCGCCTGACCTACGGCCTGCCACAGAACGGCACTACCGGTCTTGATCCGGTTGTTCCTGAAGGCGCAGAAGCACTGCTGGCTTCCCGTCAGCCTTACCTATCTGATGCCCAGCGTCGTGTGGTACTGGCATCCACTGAAGTGGATTCCGGTTATCCGCTGCTGGATAAATCCAACGGCTGGGGTCGTCTGAACCTGTTTGCTGCTGCCGACGGTTACGGTGCATTCGATGCCGACGTTGATGTTTATATGGATGCCAGTGAAGGTGGTTTCAGTGCTCTGGACTGGTGGCGTAACGATATCTCCGGTGCAGGTAAGCTGACCAAAGACGGTACCGGTACCCTGGTTCTGACCGGCGATAACAGCTACAGCGGTGGTACCGTTATTGAAGGTGGTGAACTGGTTGCGCAATCGGCAACTGCTTTTGGCTCCGGCGATCTGTACGCCAGCGCCGGTACTGCAATGGTTGATGCCGACGGCACATTGTCGGTTGAAAACCTGACGTTGGAAAGCGCTGCGGAACTGTCCATCGCTATGGATGCTGACACACTGCAGGTTGAAGTTGATGATGTGCTTTATATTGAAGATGCAGAACTGCATCTTCAATTCACCTCAGCTCCGGCTGCCGGCACAGAATTTACCCTGATTCAGGCTGGCGCAATGCATGGCGCATTTGCCGATGTCGATGCCGGTTCTGTTGAGGTTGAACTGAGCTACGCCAACAACGCGGTTGTTGCTACTGTTAAATAAAAATTTATTTAACGCTGCAATATTAAAGCCGGAGTTTTCACTCCGGCTTTTTATTTTCGCCGTTATTATTCCGGCGCCAGAAACCTGATGAACTGTCATACGTTAAACCTTTTACGGTCATAAAACCTTCAACGAACTTTAATGTCCCCAAATGACTTTTCTGCAAGTCTTACTCTTGTCGGTATGGTTCAGGCTGGCGCGTTCGGATAACAATAATTACAACATTACGATCGACCTGAAAAGTCCTGTTGGGTGACAGGTGCCTGCCGATACTGAGAGCCGAAACAATACATTGGGTAACAGCATTGCCCGAAATATCTAACTGAGGAATGACGATGAAAAAACATTACATACGGCTGCAGGCCGCTCTGGTAGCCGCTGCTATTGGTATGGCATCTTCTGCTTCTGCACAGGCAGAAAGCGGCAGTTTTTCTACCCTGACCTACAATGTTGCCGGGCTGCCGGAGTTGTTCTCCAGTGCGACATCACCGCGTCAGGCTGCAACTGAACAGATCAGCTGTTACGTTAATGAATTTGATATGGTCAACGTGCAGGAAGACTTTAATTACCACGCGGCACTGTACGATTCCTGCAATAACCACACATACCGCACAGCCACCACCGGCGGTATGGGCATAGGCAGTGGCTTAAATACCCTGAGCCACTATGAATATACAGATTTTACCCGTGAATCCTGGAACGACTGTAACGGCGTGGATTGTTTAACCCCAAAAGGGTTTACCATGGCGCGGACCCGTCTGGCGGAAGGGGTTTACGTTGACCTTTATAACCTGCACACACAGGCTCAGATAGAAGAAGCCGATCTCAGCGCCCGCCGTGGCAATATTCTGCAACTGGTGGATTACATTAACGAACACTCCGCTAATAACGCTGTGATTATTATGGGCGATACCAATACCCGTTATACCCGCAGTGGCGATAACCCACGTGAACTTCTGGATATCGGTTTTAACGATGCCTGGCTGGAACTGAGCCGTAACGGCAATATTCCTCAGACCAGCGACGATGCCGCCGACGCATTGACCTGCGACCCGAAAGTAACGGCGTATGATTGTGAAATTGTTGATAAGGTTTTTTACCGCTCCAACAATATGATCAACCTGCAGGCAACGCTGTACGATATCCGTGAAGATGATGAGACCACTGACGGCTTAAAGCTTTCTGACCATCCGCCGGTCCAGACAAATTTTTACTACAGTACCAACAGTGCGCTTAAAGCCAGTGATTTCTGGGGTGGGCCGCACGGCACAGGGTACAGCGACGTTAATGGCATTCCCGCGAACCCTGTGGTCAGCCAGGTGGCGCTGCGTTCCGGTTCCCGGGTGGATCAGGTATCCATCACGCTGAGCAGCGGCGAAGAGTTTGTGCACGGTGGCACCGGTGGTAACGCTTCTTCACTGAACCTGAACACTGGCGAATACCTTGTCTCGCTGAAAGTGTGCTCAGGCCAGAAAAATGGCCATACCCGTATATTCTCTGCCCGTTTCGCTACCAGTTCCGGTAATACCCTTAGCGGAGGTACAGAAACAGCGGATTGCACCACCTTTACTGCGGATAGCGGCTGGCAGATTGTCGGCTTTCACGGCCGCGCCGGCAGTGAGCTGGACAAGGTGGGAGTGATTTACGCACCGGCAGAGTGAACTGAGGCCCGGACAGGTGACTGACTTCAGCAGTCACCTGTCCGTCGGCAAAGCTCATGACCGACACTTCCGTTGCTGCGATCGGAACAGGGCATTGATAACTACGGATATGGTCCGTCACTCCACGTTGTAGGTTTTAGCGTTGGCGATCTGTTGTTTCTGGCTTTGACAGAGGCCTGCTCGGGCACAGTTATCAGGGGGCTATGATAAGTGTCCGGCGACGACCGTAGCTGTGTCACAGTTATGCCTGAAGTGTCACTGAACAGGCGGGTTTACTCTTGTAGCTCAGGCGCTGTCCGCATATCATCGGGCATAAACCAAGGCACAGGGACGTATGCTGTTGTGATTATTCTCCCCGCAGAGCGCCGGCTGGACTGGAATAATGCCCCGGTCGCACTGGTCGCCATCATTGTTATTAATATTCTGGTCTTTTTTCTCTATCAGGCCGGTGATGATATCCGCTTTTACCAGGCTGTTCAGTCCTACCTGCAGCAGGATTATCTCAGCCAGGAATGGCCGATTTATCAGGACTATCTCGCGTCACAACAAAAGACTGAAAAACTGCATACGCTCAGGCTCGAGTATTCGGATGATGAGCTGGTCTCCGTGGCTTCGACGCTATTAAGAGATACGCACTTCAGCCAATATCTGTTCGACAATGGCCCTAACCTTTTCTATTGGGATGAATATAATCGCTGGGAAGAAGGGCGGCGGCAAATCCAGCAAACCATCGACTCCATCAGTTATCTGCGCTTTGGCCTGAAACCCAATGACTTGTCAGTTGCTGATTTACTGATTCACCAGTTTCTGCACGGTGGTTTTATGCACCTGCTGGGCAATATGGTGTTTCTGATGATCTGTGGCTTTGTTGTCGAAGCCGCGCTCGGCCATCTGACGTTTATCGTCTTCTATGTGACCGGTGGGGTCGCAGCCGGACTGACGCATTCACTGCTTAATCTTGAATCTGAGATGCCCCTGGTCGGAGCGTCCGGCGCTATTTCCGCCGTTATGGCTATGTATCTGGTGCTATACCGCTGGAAAAAAATTCAGTTCTTTTACTGGTTCTATGTAGTCGTCGGATATTTCCGTGCCCCGGCCCTGATTATTCTGCCGATTTATATAGCCAAAGAGCTGTTCAGTTACTTCTCGGACAGTGGCAGCAATGTTGCGTTTCTGGCCCACGCAGGAGGTTTTGTTGCCGGAGCTCTGTTGATAGGCATCACAGCCGTGATTAAACCATCCGTTCTGAATACCGATTACCTGGAAGAATCCGATGATGACACAGACCCTTACCGGGAAACGTTGGCGGCAATATATTCAGCGCTGGAAAAATATCGCTTTGATACCGCTAAGCGGCTGATCACTACCGCTATTAAAGAATATGGCCCACACTTTGAACTCCTGCTGTTGCGCCACAATCTGCTGAAAATTAACCGTGGTGAGGCCTGGCAGAAAAGTGTCAATCAGATGCTGCTGGAAAAAGATCTGACGGATGCTGAGATAAAAGAGCAGGAAAAAATCTGGCTGGATGCTTCTGCCGATCCAGACTTTATCAGCAGCAGAGCACTGGCTCATGCAGCCCGCAGTTTCAGCCGGCTGGATAAAATACACAGTGCAGAGCGGATTTATGAAGTGTTGCAGGCACGGGGTGAAAGTGAGGCCGTCCTGCGCAAACTTGCTGATGCGCTGGCCCGCGCCTGTGCGCGGCTGAATGATCAGGAAAAACATAAAATGTATCTGCAGCAGGCGCGGCAGGTGGCGGAGGTGTAATGGAATACTGTAAATACCACCCGCTGAGCGCTGCAACCTGGTATTGCCCACAGTGCGATATTTATACCTGTGATACCTGTACCAATGAAACCGCTTACCAGGATCAGCGCCGTTGCTTCAGCTGTGGCGCCGAGCTGGACACACTGGGGTCAGCCTATACCGCAGAGCCGTTCTGGCATCACCTGAAGGCTATGTTCCGCTACCCGCTGAATACTTCCACACTGGGGCTGATCATCGCCATTGCTGTATTAGGGAGTCTGCTGTCATTTATTCCTTTACTGGGATTGGTCGCCGCCCTCATATCCACCGGGATTTTTCTCAAATACAGCTTCCGCTGCCTGGAAGAAACGGCCAACGGTAATATGGTTCCACCGGATATTCAGGATGCCTACGAAGGCGGGCTGATCCTGATTATGAAGATGACGGGGCTGTTATTGTTACTGGGAATCGGCGGGGCTCTGCTTACTCAGTTTATCGGTCCCGGGGTAACCGGGCTGCTGGGTATGCTGGTGTTACTGAGTATCCCGGCCTTTCTGATTAATTTCGCTCTGACCGACAGTATTCTGCAGTCCGCCGCCCCGGCTGCTTTGCTGCGCATTATAGCGGCCGTCGGAATGCCTTACGGTATTCTCATCGGGTTTATGTTTCTGATGGCATCGTCTGTTGGCGTGCTGTCTTATCTGGTCAGCTCCGAGCTGAGTCTGCTGACCATGATCCTGCAGTCGGTTATTTCAAACTACTACATGGTGGTGATATTTCACATGATGGGCTATGTGGTGTTTCAGTATCAGGAACCGCTCGGCTTTTATGCCCGTGAGCGTTTCGGGGATATGCCGGCACCGCGCAGTGAAGCAGAGCTGGTGAAGGCGCATATTGATGTGGCTGTAAAAGAAGGGGACTATGACAAAGTCATCAGCCTGTATCAGAATTATCTGAGTAAATCCCCCCAGGATGTCGTCATGTATGACGTCTGGTTCGAGTTTCTGTTACGTACGGCACGTCGTGATCTGCTGGCAAAAACCGCGGATGACTATATTCATGTTAAATATCTGAAAGGCCATAAAAGCGAGTTGAAGCGGATCTATAAACAGGTGTTGCAGTTATTTCCTGTGTATATTCCGGGGGACGGGAAAGTACGCTATCAGCTGGCAAAGGATTTCTTCGACGCCGGAGATTTTCTCACCTGTGTGCGTATGATTAATGGTATGCACAAAAAATACAAAGACCTGCCGCTTCTGATCCGCTCTTATCTGCTGTTGGCCGATGCCCTGATGGAGCTGAAGAAGCCTGAGCAGGCAGCGAAATGCCGGGCACTGGTCGCGCAGTTTCAAAAAAAGGCAGAAGCATTGAAACCATCAACCTGAGTGCTTCGACTTCTTAAGCGCGCAACTGCTTTTCCTTTGGGGGAGTGCCTGCGGGAAATGGGGACAGAGAACAATGCATCACACCAGTTTTTTCAGTGCCTGCATGCGCTTATGTTGCTCTTCTTTGGGCAGTGGGTGCACGACTTCTTCCGGCAGGGCTCTGGGAATTTCGAGTTCGATTTCCTCGCCGTCCTGTAACCGCTTCAGCAGAATGTCATAGTTGCGTTTAAACACCGGGAAAGCTTTTTCTTCGATGGTGTTGGCTAAAAAGAACCAGTCGCTGGCTCGTCCGGCGTAATACACTGCCGGGTGGCTCCAGTTAAATTCTTTCTTGGGAGAGGGTGCCCGGCAGGCTTCCATATAAGCGGCGTGAGCCGGGGGCAGGCCGAGGACATCGGCAACGTCACAGCGCGACAGGACTTCATGCACGTTGGGCAGAAAACTGCTTTCTTTAACCGCTTTTTCAGCGGCACGCATCATGACTTCAGGGCTGTATTCAGCCAGTAAGCGTGACCATAAACGCTTGGCCATGTTCATGGTTTCGAGGTCAGGAAAGGCCTTCAGAAACTGGTTGTGATAATTAAAGCGGAAGAGTTCAAAAATCTGGTTGATGGCTTCTTTCTGCTCAACCGTGGCTTCCCGCTGGCGGGGCTCTGTGGCGTTACCAGCTGGTGTCTTTGAGCCGCTGGATACTTGCTTCAGCTGTTGCGTAACCTGGTTGAGCACCTTGCTGGCGGTTGGCTGATTGTCCATGGGCATCTCCTGACTGGGCTAAACGTTTACCCCATTGTTGTTTGACGTACTGCAGAAAGCGGCTGTTCCAGCTGTTGTGAACCTGATTGGCGTCGCGCCAGTAAAGCACAAACTCCGGCACCAGTTGTTCAGCAAAGCGGCGATCAATATGGGCCATGGAAAGAATATCAAAACAGTCCGGCGAAGGCTGCCAGTTTTCCGCAATGCGGGTGGGCAGCGGAGAATGTTCAACCGAGGCGGAGTAGCGGGCCCACTGCTGGCGCACATGCTGGATAAACTTGCTGTTCCAGGTTTTGAAGGCGTCGCCGCGCTCAGCCCAATAGAGCACAAACTCAGGCACGGCATCCGCAATAAACTGCGGATCGATACCGGCGCGGGTAAGAATCTGACAGGCGTCCTGATTGGGTTGCCAGTCATGAGCAATGGGACCGGCTTCTTCCTGACCCGGACGAAAAGCCGTGCGTTCATGACCGGGTGTGGTCTGAGCGGCCTGCGCCGGGCCATTAAATGATTTTTCCAGCGCCCGCTGATGACGCTGGGCGTCGTTCTGCTGGTAAACCCACTGAGCTTTTACATGGCGGAAAAAGCGGGTATTCCAGTCGTTACGGTTGGCTCCCTGTTCCTGTCCGGCGAGCATAAAGGTATCCAGCTGAGCCCAGCTGAAACTGCGTGGAATGCCATGCTGCTGCAAACGCTGCAGGGTATCTTCATGGGGTTGCCAGTCAGTCTGCAGCGGGGCTTTGGTGTGGGCTGGTGTTGCTGCACTGGCCGCCGGGGGCGCTGCCGGCGTGTGCAGAGCGTCGGCCCGGGGCGGCTGTTCCCGCGCATGATCGGTGAAGTTGAACAACAGCATGTCGCCTTCCGGAAACAGGGCTCCCTGCAGGCTGATCAGCCCCTTATCACACAGGCTGCGCAGCACGCGGCGGATGCTGACATCATCCCAGAACGGCAGCTGTGCCCGCAGGGCCGGATGGCTGATACCTGTCTGCGCATGACTCTGCAGACGCGCTGCATCGTTCAGCACGGTCAGCAGCACCGCCTCTTCCAGGCCGATGGTGGCAGCCAGGGTTGCCGATAGCGCGATCGTATTGTCACTGAACAATGGGTGACTGGGCATAGTGTTATCCGTTGGGAATGGTATCCGGGTGTGTTTGACGGCCGGCTCTGACATAATAAAACGGCGATCAGCTGCCGTCTGCGCCAGCCAGACCTATTGTACTCATTTTCCACTGGTTTCCCACGCCTGAAGCAGAATGACCAGGGCAAAGGATGGCGCCTGGTGGTGGCTGCAGCCTGTTACTGATGACTGGAACCGGATATGAAAAAACTGCCTGCTCCCGCGCTGGGCGGGTCCCCCGCATGGCACTATCTGCCCTGGCAGCCGTGGTCGGGGTGCTGATGAAGCTGGACAGAATGCGTGCTTACCTGTTGAGTAAGCCGGAAGCGGTGGAAGACTTTCCGTTCGGACCGGATGCCCGGGTTTATAAAGTTCAGGGCAAGATGTTTGCGCTGCTGGCAGGGGACGATGCCAATGCCCGGGTTAACCTTAAATGTGATCCTCAGCAGGCACAGGCGCTGCGTGATCTCTTCGCTGCGGTCAGTGGCGGCTATCATATGAATAAAAAACACTGGAATACCGTGCAGTTGTCGGGCGATGTGCCTGACGGCGAGCTGCAGCGTCAGGTGGATCAGTCCTACGCGCTGGTGGTTAAAAAGTTGCCCCGTGCCCTGCGCCGCCATCTGGAAACGGCCTATTCCGGACAACAACTGGGTTACCAGGAATTACCATGACAACAGATCACAACCCTCTGCTGCTGGAGCAGCAATTGTGCTTCTCACTTTACTCAACCTCGCTCGCCATGACCCAGGTATACAAAGGGTACCTGGCGCCGCTGGGGCTGACTTATCCACAATATCTGGTGCTGCTTATTCTGTGGGAAGAAGATGGTATCGGACTGAAAACCATTGCCAGCCGGCTGGGCCAGCAATCCGGTGCGCTGACCCCGGTGATTAAACGCATGGAAGACGAACAGCTGATCCGTCGCGAGCGCAGCCGGGATGATGAGCGCGCGCTGCAGATCAGGCTGACGGAACAGGGGAAAGTCCTGCGTACCCGGGCGCTGGAAGTAAACCGCTGCGTCTTTGAGCAATGTGGCGCTCCGACGCAGGATCTGCTGGCGTTGAAAGATCAGCTCGACCGCCTGCGTCATTCTCTGAATGACAGTACGATCTGATAAATTCATTGTGCGCAATACAAAAAGGTTGCGCACAATATAATATGCGTTATCATAAAAACTGACTCAGGGGCCTTACGGCCTTTTTTATGGACCATTTAGTTATCGCGATAACTAAATGGTGATATGAATCCGCATCGCCAGAGGCTGTCTCCGGCGGGCGGACAACAGGAGGAAGATATTATGAAAACGCTTTATACCGCACAGGCCACTGCTACCGGCGGCCGCGATGGCCGCGCTGTTTCATCAGACGGCATTCTGGATGTCAGTCTGGCCACCCCTCAGGCACTGGGAGGCCCGGGCGGCGAGGCTACGAATCCGGAGCAGCTGTTTGCTGCGGGCTACTCCGCCTGCTTTCTGAACGCGGTCAAATTCGTCGCCGGGCAGAAAAAAGTCGCCTTCCCACAGGACGCCAGCGCCACGGCACAGGTTGGTATCGGCCCCAATGATCAGGGCGGTTTTGCCTTATCCGTTGAGCTGGACATCAGCCTGCCGGGCGTTGAAACCGGGGTCGCAGAAGATCTGGTGAATACCGCCCATCAGGTGTGCCCGTATTCCAACGCCACCCGTGGCAATATCGATGTGGTACTGCGCCTGGTCTGATACCGATTGCATTGGGTCGCGGCGGCGGATGGGGTTAAATACCCCTTCCGCAGGATAACAATAAACGAAGAACCAAACGGAGAACCGCATGATTAAGGCTTACGCCGCGTTTGAGCCAGGTGGCGAACTGCAACCCTACGAATACGACCCGGGCCCGCTGAGCGCTGGTGATGTGGAAATTGAGGTGGAATTCTGTGGTATCTGCCACAGTGATCTCAGCATGCTCAATAACGAATGGGGCATGACGACCTATCCATTTGTGCCGGGCCACGAAGTGGCCGGGCGTATCGCCGCGGTGGGTGATGCTGTCAGTCATTTAAAAGTGGGCGAGCGCGTAGGCCTGGGTTGGCATTCGTCTTACTGTAATCATTGCCCGACCTGTCTGGAAGGCGATCACAACCTGTGCAGCAGCGCGGAAGGCACCATTATCGGCCGCCATGGCGGCTTTGCAGATAAGGTCCGCGCTCAGGCTGCCAGTGTGGTCCGGTTACCGGACGGGATCGCTTCTGAGCTGGCCGGCCCGCTGTTTTGTGGCGGCGTGACGGTATTTAATCCGCTGCTGCAGTATGATATTCCACCCACGGCCAGAGTGGGGGTGATCGGTATTGGCGGACTGGGGCACATGGCGCTGCAGTTTCTGAACGCCTGGGGATGTGAAGTCACGGCGTTTACCAGTTCGGATTCCAAACACGCTGAAGCGCTGAAGCTGGGTGCTCACCGCACACTGGATTCGCGCGATAAAGAAGCACTTAAAGACGCTTCCGGCCACTTCGATCTGATTATCTCAACCGTGAATGTAGCACTGAACTGGGGCGCTTATATGCGCACTCTGCGGCCTAAAGGCCGTCTGCACTTCGTTGGCGCTGTGCTTGAGCCATTGAAAATCAATGTGATGGCGCTGATGCAGAAACAGAATCAGGTGTCTTCTTCGCCGGTGGGCAGCCCGGCAACGATTGCCCGTATGCTGGAATTCGCTGAACGGCATAACGTCGGACCTGAGGTTGAAGTATTCGATATGGCAGATGTGAACAAAGCCATTGACCGCCTTGAACATGGCAGCCCGCGTTACCGTGTGGTGTTAAAGCGCTGAACCGCAACGGCTGGCGCGACACTCTGAAAGCATCCCTGTAAGCCCGCTAATGCGGGCTTTTTTGCGTCTGAATCCAGCAGCCTGTGAGGGGCCGGAACAAAGCGTTTCTGTTGGCTGGTGAATAATACAGCCGCATGTCTTGCTGCAGACACAGAATCGCCCTAGTTTATGGCGCAAATTGTTACAGATGGGCGGCCAGTCATCCGCCTTCAATAGGGTAGAACAGGACAAAACAGGATAAGGGGTACACATGCAGGACATGCAGGAATCAGTGCAGCAACCGCAGCCTAATGAATCAGACAACGAATGGCGTGAGATCCGCAGTGTGGATCCACACTGTTTTGCCTGTGGCCAGGACAATGCCATGGGACTGAAAATGGAATTTGCCACCAACGGCGACAGAATGCGCTCGCAGCTGGAAATCCCGGCCCATCTCAGAGGCTGGAGTAAACTGGTGCATGGCGGCATTATTACCACGGCCATGGATGAAATGATGGCCTGGACCGGCATCCACTTTTTAAACCGCTTTCTGCTGACCAAAGATATTAAAGTGCGTTTTAAACTGCCTTTATATGTGGAAGAAACCATCACTGTGTATGGCTGGATTGCAGAACAGAAAAATGAGCGTCAGGTCATTCTGGCTGCCGAAATTGTCAATGCCAAAGGTCAGGTTGCGGCCAGGGCAGAAGGAGAGTTCGTGCTCTTTACACCAGAGAAGTTTGCCACCATGGATCTGGTTCCGACCGAAGAACTGCAACGCCTGCAGCAGATGTTCTCAGCGTCTGCACAGCATAAAGATAAGGCGAACGCTTAACCGATAAGGAAGCCCTGAGATTATGAAAGCTCTGATTGTGGAAGGGGGTGCCATGCGTGGCATTTTCAGTGCCGGTATTCTGGATGCCTTTATTGAACACAATTATTTTGATTTCGACTGGTTTATCGGGGTCTCGGCCGGCGCCTCCAATGTGGCGGCTTATCTTGGCAGACAACAGGGACGCAATTATCGCGTATATACCGACTACTGCCGTCGCCCACAATTTAAACAATGGCGCCGTTTTCTGCGCGGTGGCGATCTGATCGATATCGACTGGTTGTGGGACATCACGGAGCGTGAGCTGCCCATGGGGCTGGCGCATATGGAAGACCGTGCGGACAAACTGCTGGTGGTAACCACCTGCGCACAAACCGGCGATGCTCACTACCTCACACCGATGGAAGGCGAATTATTTCAGCTGATCAAAGCCTCCGGCACTATGCCCTTTGCCTACCGTGGCAAAGTGAATCTGCGCGGCCGGCAGTGGTTTGACGGTGGGGTGGCAGACTCCATTCCGGTGGAAGAAGCCTACCGCCGCGGTGCCCGCGAGATACTTATTCTGCGTTCCAACCCGGCCAGTTACCGCAAGAAACCTTACGGACTTAAGCGGCTTTTTCCCTTGCTGCTAAGGCAATACCCCGGCATCGCCCGTCGTCTGCAAAAGCGCCACAGCGACTACAACCGGGCACTGGATTTTATTCACACGCCACCGGCGGATTGCCGCATTCATCAGATCTGTCCGCCGGAGGACTTTTCTGCCGATCAGTTCACCACCGACACCGGGATACTGCATAATGCCTATCTGGATGGATTCCGCAGTGGACTGCAATGGCTGCAGAATCCGGCATTCTGAACAATAACAACAGGACGGTTTCCGTGAAGCGTAAGCAACTGATCAATATTCATTTGTGGCTGGCTGCCTTTTTTACCCCACTGGTACTGATGATGGCTATCACCGGCGGACTTTATCTGCTGGGCGAAAAAGGCAGTGTTGAAACCACAGTGGTTGCTCAGCTGCCGGGGCAGGCGCTGGATCTGCACAAAGGGCAGGAGAAAGCACGGATCGATGCTTTATTGCAGCAGGCTGGCGTAACAGACTTCCGCTACGCCTACGTCAAAGACCGTGGTGATGAAGCCATGACCCGCCCGACCAGCCGTACCTATTATATCCTGCGTGAAACCCCGTCCGGGCTCGACGTAGTGCGTGCCGAACCGTCACTGTTGGCGGCCATGATCGAACTGCATAAAGGCCATGGCCCGGTGGCTTTCCGCTGGCTGGAAATGGCACTGGCGCTGGGCCTGACCTTTATTATGATCTCCGGCTTCTGGCTCGGGCTGCAGTCACCCATGCTGAAAAAGAAAACTCTGCTGCTCAGCGGCAGTGGTCTGATTGTTTGCCTGCTGGTGGCTTCGCTGTAATTCGTCCATCCGGGCATGGGGATATGATTGATTGATTATAAATCAATAACAAAAGAGAATAGCCAATCAATCCCCAGCGAAAGACTCAGACTTTCTTCTGCGTTAAAATTCCGGACTGTTTACTCACTTCTGAGGCAGCGAAAAAGGCCGCTGGTGGCCTGTATTGCTGCCTGTTCAGGGAATTCTGATGACTGACGAATTAATCGGCGGCGCTCTGATCGGCATCGCAGCGTCTTTGCTGTGGCTGGGAATCGGCCGTATCAGCGGCATGACCGGTGTAATCTCCAGCCTGTTTGTTGTGCGCGACACCTCCCGTCACTGGGCTTTGTGGTTTCTTGCCGGCCTGCTGTTGGCACTGCCACTTTTTTATCTGGCCGGTGGTGAGTCCCCGGTTGAAATGACCGGCAACAAAACCCTGCTGGTGGCGGCCGGCCTGCTGGTCGGCTTTGGTACCTACATAGGTAACGGCTGCACCAGCGGTCATGGTGTGTGTGGCATGGGGCGTTTATCCCTACGTTCCATGCTGGCCACGATCACCTTTATTGTCGCCGGGGTCGTGACCGTCGCCGTGATGAATCACAGCGGAGGTGCACTATGACCGGTAAAATGAGCCGTGCCGGCATACCGGTGGCTTTCGTCAGTGGCGTACTCTTTGGTCTGGGGCTGCTGATCTCCGGCATGAACAACCCGGCAAAAGTACGGGCGTTTCTGGATCTGTTCGGCAACTGGCGTCCTGAGCTGATCGCTGTGATGGGGTCTGCTGTGGTGATTTTTGCGCTGGCGTTTCAGCTCAGTAAAAAACGCCGCCAGCCGCTCTGTGCGGACGCGTTCCATGAACCGACTCTGAAAAAGACCGATGCCCGCCTGCTGACCGGCGCTGTGATGTTTGGCGTGGGATGGGGACTGGTTGGCCTGTGCCCGGGACCGGCACTGGTGAATATTCTCAACCTCAACCCGGATGTACTGTTATTTATTGCCGCGCTGCTGGTGGGCAACCGCCTGGCACACTATCTGGTCGGGCCAGTGAAAGCAGCCAAATGATGATTGTGCTCTGATGATCAGAATGGACAAACCCGGCTGATGCCGGGTTTTCTATATTCCGGATACCGGATACAACGGAGCTGTCCCAACACCAGATAACAGGCAATAAAAAAACCCGCTTATCGCTAAGCGGGTTTTTAGGAATCTTAAATGGTGCCCAGAGACAGACAAATCTGCCGGGAGCAGATTTGTACAGCCGCAGGCTGCCCGCAGGGGCAGAGCCAGGGAAGGCTCTGATACATCCAACGTGAGAGGCTGTCTGAAGACCGGATCTCAGGCAATAAAAAACCCGCTTATCGCTAAGCGGGTTTTTAGGAATCTTAAATGGTGCCCAGAGACAGAATCGAACTGCCGACACGGGGATTTTCAATCCCCTGCTCTACCGACTGAGCTATCTGGGCATCTTGTATGATCCGCCTGTGTTGCAGGCCGTGATCAGCAAGTGGCGCGTATTAAACCGTCTGGCCGCACGCCTGTCAAGCGTCTTTCTCAGATTATTTATCTTTATTTTCAGGCACATAGCCTTCAGCTGTGTCGTGCTCCTCGCCGTTGAGAAACCTGCTTCTCTGTTCAGTGAGGTACTTACGCGCCTGCATATCCATCATATTCAGGTGTTTCTCATTGATCAGCCGGGTCTGGTGCTGAGTCCACTCGTCCCAGGCTTTGCGTGAGACATGTTCGTAGATGTCTTCACCGGCCGGGCCCGGAAAGGGAGGCTGCTCCAGGCCTTCGAGTTCCTGGCGGTACTTTTTGCAGAATACGGTGCGGGTCATAGCAGGCTCTCTGTTTGTTGGTTTTCCAGCAGCATTTTCACCGGCGCTGCCAGCCCGAGTGCGCTGGGTGAGGCAGGATTGTACCAGTGAATCGCATCTGCGGCCGAATCACGTACCTCAGAAGGGTGGCGGCTGAGTTGAAACAGCACCGGCTGAATATCCAGATGATAATGGCTGAAAGTATGCCGGAAGGGGGTCAGCCAGGTTTCCTCGGCTATCTCTGTGCCGGGCAATTGCTGGCTGATCATCTGCTGTGCTGTGGCGGCGTCCGCAGCTTCAGGAAAACTCCACAGCCCGCCCCAGATGCCTTTCTGCGGCCGTTGTTGCAGCAGGTATTCACCCCCCGGACTGCGCAGCATCACCAGCAGGGTCGCTTTGACCGGCTTTTCTTTCTTCGGTTTGCTGTTAGGAAATTGCGTGGGCTGGCCACTGGCGAACCCTTTGCACTGTGGCTGCAGCGGGCAGATGCCGCAGGCGGGTTTGCTGCGGGTGCAGAGTGTGGCACCCATATCCATCATGGCCTGGGTGTAGTCGCGCGGGCTGTGATCCGGGGTGAGCTGTTCGGCAATTTCCCACAGCTGATTCTGCACCCGGGTTTCCCCCGGCCAGCCGGGAATGGCGAAGAAGCGTGTCAGCACCCGTTTGACGTTACCGTCCAGAATCGGTGCGTGGATGCCCATACTGATGGAAGCAATGGCGGCAGCGGTCGAGCGGCCAATCCCCGGCAGGGTGCTGAGTGCTTCTGTTGAGCGCGGGAATTCGCCGTTGAAGTCGCTGACGACTTTCTGCGCGCAGGCATGCAGGTTACGGCCGCGGGCGTAGTAACCAAGGCCGGTCCAGAGATGCAGCACATCGTCCTGAGACGCGGCGGCCAGCGCCTGCACATCCGGGAAGCGATCCATAAAACGCTCAAAATATGGAATAACGGTGGCGACCTGGGTCTGCTGCAGCATGATTTCAGACACCCACACCCGGTATGGGGTTATGTTCTGCTGCCAGGGCAGGTTTTTACGGCCGTGTTGGTGATACCAGTGGAGCACGGCATCACTGAAGGAGAATGTTTTACGCGCGGATGTTTTACTCATGGCGGCGCATTATACGGGAGGGTGCGCTGCCGGTTACAGCAGAGATATATTTTCCGGGCCGAATGAGCGTTCGGTTTCACTCAGAAACTGATGCAGCTGGCCCAGTGATAACGGGCGGCTGAATAAGTAGCCCTGGCCTTCGTTGCAGGCATTCTGGCGCAGGAACTGTAACTGCTCCTGGGTTTCCACGCCTTCGGCGACGACGGTGAGTGACAGTTTATGGGCCATGGCGATCACCGCCGCGGTAATGGCCATATCGTTTTCATCATCGGGAATATCCGTCACAAAGGACCTGTCTACCTTCAGCACATCGATGGGGAAGCGCTTGATATATGACAGGGATGAATAGCCGGTGCCGAAGTCGTCGATGGCGATGGCGACCCCGGTGCGCTTGATTTCCTGCATGATCTGAATGGCGGATTCCACGTCTTCCATCAGGGTGCTTTCGGTAATTTCCAGCTCCAGGCACTGGGGCCGTATTTTGGTGATCTCCAGCACGCTGCGGATTCGCTGCAGCAGGTAAGGGTCAGTAAACTGCCGCGCTGACAGGTTGACGGCCACCTTGGCATCCTGCGGCAGCACTTTACTGCGTATCAGGGAGCTGATCTGGCGGCAGCTCTGTTCCAGAACCCAGCTGCCGATTTCGAGGATCTGACCGGTTTCTTCGGCCACCGGAATAAAGCGGTCCGGGGTAATCATGCCTTTTTCCGGGTGTTGCCAGCGGATCAGGGTTTCGACCCCGGTCACACTGTAATCACACAGGCTGATTTTCGGCTGGAACACCAGACTGAACTGGTTGCGGCTGATGGCTTCACCGATTTCTTTTTCCAGTGACAGGTGTTCCAGAATGGAGTGATTCATGTCTTCGGAGAAGAACTGGAAGTTGTTGCGGCCCAGCTCTTTGGCGCGGTACATGGCCAGGTCGGCATTCTTCATCAGGGTGTTGGCATCGGTGGAATCTTCCGGTGTCATGGTGATACCGATACTGACGGTGGTGACCATATCCTGGCCTTTAATGCGGATCGGCTTGGCCATGGCCAGCAGCAGTTTTTCGGCCACGACAAGCACATCCTGGGTGTGGTGCACATCCGTCAGCAGGATGGTGAACTCGTCACCACCAATGCGTGATACCGTGTCGTTTTCCCGCACTGTACTGCTTAAACGTGAGGCCACTTCTTTCAGCAGAATATCCCCGGCGTCATGGCCCAGGGTGTCGTTTACCCGTTTGAACTGGTCCATATCGAGGAACATCAGCGCCATGGATGAGCCGGAGCGCATCACGGTTTTGACGGCTTTTTCCAGCCGGTTGCGGAACAGGCGGCGGTTGGCGAGGCCGGTCAGCGGGTCGTAAAAGGCCAGGGTTTCCATCTGCAGCTGGGCGGCCTTGAGTTCGGAAATATCCGAAATAACCCCCAGGTAGCCCTGCAGTTCGCCGTTGCGGTCATGCAGGGCACTGGCCAGCAACTGAATCCACACATGGCTCTGATCACGGCGCTGCAGACGCAGCTCCATGACGATACTCTCCTGTTCATTGGTAAGCCGGTTCCAGGCCTGACGGACTGCGGGCAGGTCTTCCGGATGAATGCGGGAAAACCATTCCTGCAGGCCGGGCAGATTGCTCTGCACACCGTGAATGTCGCGCCAGCGTTGATTCACATACTGAAGTTGCTGATTCTGGTCGATCTGGAAGATCCCCACGGGCGACAGCGCCGTCAGCTTGTGGAAGCGCTCTTTACTGGTTTTCAGCGACGCATTCTCTTCTTCAATGGTGCGCAGCAGGCTGTTAAACAGATCAACCAGATCGCCCAGTTCGTCGTTGCTGTCTTTACCGGCACGGATTGAGTAATCCTTGCGCAGCATAATGTTTCGCAGGGTGTTACTGAGGTCGCGCATGGGCCGGGCAACAACACTCTGTAAACGTGATGCCAGCAGAACTGACAGCATGACGGCAGCGGCCAGGATCATCAGGGAGAAAATCAGGAATTGGCGGATTCTGTCCATCAGGTCGCGGTGGCTGATCTCGATGTACAGAGTGCCGATGGGGGTGTCATTCAGCAGGATGGGAAAGAACTGGCTGAAATTATTCTGTGACCGTGATTGCAGAGGATGTAATTGTTTGGGACATGGCAGTTTGCTGTCGCCGCGGTACTCGGCAGCCAGTGTATTAGGGTCGGAATAAATACAGCCACGGATGACACTGCTGTCAGCCTGCAGCGTCGCCAGGTTGCTCTGCAGCAGGGCCGAATCATTAAAGGTTAAGGCAGTGGCCGAGCGGGTCGCGATGACGTCCCCGAGAATGGTGAGCTTTTTTTGCACATCCTGACGCGCCAGATAATATTCCAGGGAAATAAAAGCCAGGTTCGACATCAACAGGCTGACGCCGGTGGTAATCAGGGCAATGATCACCAGTTTGCGGCGTACGGACTGATTTTTCAGGATATGAATCATGACGCTGCCCTGTGGCGGGAGCTGGCGCACCGGGAAAAGGTGGTTATGCCGGAAATACTGACCATTCGTGCCTGCTGCGTAACAACTGAGTTAAAGGATAGTGTCAAGCCGCGGCCTGTGGTGCAAGCGTGATTGCGGCACATATTTGAGACATGGTGCAAATAGACGGTAATTATCCTTACAAAAAGCTTAGGTTGCAGACCTCTGTTTGCCAGAGACAGGCAAAAAAAACTGGCCATAAAGGCCAGTAATGGGGGAGGAAAACAGCAGAGAGATGCTGTAAGGACTAACTGTTATCTTGGTCCGCGGATTCTTCTGTAAGTTCCCCGTCGGATTCAGAATCTTCAACGGCCAGCTCAGCCAGTAATTCATCCATGCTGATATTCTGCAGGCGCTGAGAGAGCTGGTCGCGATAGGTTTTCACCATGCCCAGACCGGCGACGACGGCGTCATATACGCGCCATTGGTTCGTGTCTTTATCAAAGTAGAGGCGGAAATCCACGGGCACTGTCTGGCCGTTGGTCTGTTGCAGCGTACCTTTGACCAGCGCCTTACGGCCATCCGGGCTGAAGCGCGGATCACTGTATACGAACTGCTCGCCACTGAAGGCCTTAAAGGCACCACTATAAGTGCGGATCTGGCGTTCACGGAAACGGTCGATAAAAGCCTGGCGCTGCTCAGGTGTGGCCCGGCGCCAGTATTTGCCCAGTGCGCCCATGGCAATTTTTTCCTGATCAATGGCAGGCACAATGTAGGTGGTCACCAGACGACGGACTTCATCTTCCGTACGCTCTTCCGGTTTCAGCTTATTCAGCTCTTCGATAATGCCAAACGTCGCTTTTTCAACAACGGCTTTAGGCGACGCCGGCTCGGACGCGGTGGCCGTCATGGCAAACATTGCCATCAGGGTGAGCACCACGGCTCGTATGGATTGGAGGGTTGTCATGTTTATCAGACTCCGGATTTGTATGGCCTAAAGTATGGCTGCAACTCATTGGACTGAAAAGGTCAGGCCGTTCGAATAAGTCGTTCCAGTTTTGTTGCTAATATCTTGGTGTTAGACTTTATTGTAGACAAAAACATTATCTATCAATTGAAATCCCCGTTTCAGCAGTGCCGGCTGAATCTCAGCCGGTGGTTTTTCGATCAACAGGGGTTGCTTCAGTTCCTCTGCCCGGCGCTGTATCCGCTGCATCAGCTGGTGCATGACGCCGCGGCGCTGAGTAATGCGACGCACGCCGGCATCGCTGAGAGCCAGGCTGCTGCCGCAGGGCGCGGCCAGTATGGCTCCGACGATACGGTCGTTGAAGCGCCCGGCCAGAATTTCACCGCCACGGGAAAGAAAGTTGTGCAATTCATTCATGTTCTTTGTCAGGCCGTCAGCGGCGGTTTCTTCATGAATCTTCTGCAGGTCCTGCCAGTCGGCATCGGTGGGGGATTGTATGCACTCCAGATATACCGGCACGGTTGACTCCATCTCGTTTGCGGTTACAGGCAGCTTCAGTTTTGTCTGTGGCCGACAGACTGCGGGATTTCATCCCGCAAAGCCTGACTCCGGCCTACTTTCTTAAGCGCTTTGCTTTATAATGCTTTCTTTTTCATTTTGCGAGAGCTGGAGCAGATCATGACCCGCGCAGCAAAGGTCGAGCGTAATACGCTTGAGACCCGGATAAGTGTTGCCATCGACCTCGATGGCAGCGGCAAGGCAAAATTTGATACCGGAGTGCCGTTTCTGGAGCACATGATGGATCAGATCGCCCGTCATGGCCTGATTGACCTCGACATCACCTGCAAGGGTGATACCCATATTGATGATCACCACACAGTAGAAGACATCGGCATCACCCTGGGCCAGGCCTTCGCGCAGGCCGTCGGTGATAAAAAAGGCATCGTGCGTTACGGCCACTCTTATGTGCCGCTGGACGAAGCCCTGTCACGGGTGGTGATTGATTTTTCCGGTCGTCCGGGTCTGTTTATGGATGTGGAATTTACCCGCGCCAGCATCGGCAAGCTGGATACTCAGTTGTTCTGGGAATTCTTCCAGGGCTTCGTGAACCACGCCAATGTCACGCTGCACATTGATAACCTGAAAGGCTTCAATGCTCACCATCAGGCGGAAACCATTTTTAAAGCCTTCGGCCGTGCTCTGCGCATGGCGCTGGAAATGGACCCCCGCATGGCAGGGGTTACGCCGTCCACCAAAGGTTGTCTGTGAGGTCGTGATTGTATGAGCAGTAAAATCTGTGCCGTGATTGACTATGGTATGGGCAATCTTCACTCCGCCCACGGTGCGTTACAGACCGTGGCGCCGGATACCAATGTGCTGGTCACCAGTGATCCGGAAACCATTCTCAGAGCCGACCATGTGGTGTTGCCGGGCGTCGGCGCAATCCGTGACTGCATGGCCGAAATCCGTGCTCAGGGGATCGATCAGGTGGTGGCAGAGGTACGCAAAAGCAAACCTCTGCTGGGTATCTGTGTCGGTTTGCAGGCAATGATGGAGCGCAGTGAAGAAAACGGCGGCGTTGGTTGTCTTGGGCTGTTTCCCGGCGAAGTAAAATTCTTCGGCAAAGATCTGCATGAGAATGGCGAGCATCTGAAGGTCCCGCATATGGGCTGGAATCAGGTGCAGCAGGTGGCGCACCCGTTGTGGTCCGGCATCGCAGATAACAGCCGTTTCTACTTTGTGCATTCTTACTATGTCAGCCCGGGCGATGAATCCCAGCTGAAAGGACGCGGCCATTACGGTGTCGATTTTGCTGCTGCCATGGGCGAAGACAATGTGTTTGCGGTGCAGTTTCACCCGGAGAAAAGTCACAACGCCGGGCTGGCGTTGCTGCGCAATTTTTTAGCCTGGGGTGGTCAGTCCTGATCAGACCATGGCGGTTAAAGCCGGAGCGTCCGCCGGTCATGCGGACAACAGAAGTTCAGAGTTAAGGTAAAAGCATGCTGGTAATTCCTGCGATTGATTTGAAAGACGGCGAATGCGTACGCCTGCGTCAGGGGCGTATGGATGATTCAACGGTATTCGGTGATGATCCGGTATCCATGGCAAAACGTTGGGTGGATGCCGGCTGTCGCCGCCTGCACCTGGTGGATCTCAACGGTGCGTTTGCCGGCACCCCGGTCAATGGCGAAGCGGTCACCGCGATAGCACAGGCCTTTCCGCAGCTGCCGATCCAGATTGGTGGTGGTATCCGCACACTGGAAACCATTGAGCATTATGTAAAAGCCGGCGTCAGCTACGTCATCATCGGCACCAAAGCCGTAAAAGAGCCGGCGTTCGTGAAAGAAGCCTGTGCTGCATTTCCGGGTAAAGTCATTGTCGGTCTGGATGCTCAGGATGGCTTTGTGGCGACCGATGGCTGGGCGGAAGTGTCTACGGTGAAAGCCGTGGATCTGGCACGACAGTTTAAAGACGACGGTGTGTCTTCCATTGTTTATACCGACATTGCCCGCGACGGCATGATGCAGGGTGTTAATGTCGAGGCCACGGTTAACCTGGCCGTTGAGGGCGGCATTCCGGTCATTGCTTCCGGTGGTGTCACCAATATCGAAGATATCCGTGCGCTGTCAAAAGTCGCTGGTCAGGGCATTCTGGGTGCCATTACCGGTCGCGCAATCTACGAAGGTACGCTGGATGTGGCGCAAGCCCAGACCCTGGCTGATGAGTTAACAGGAGCCTGATATGGCGCTCGCAAAACGCATTATTCCCTGTCTTGATGTGGATAAAGGCCGCGTGGTCAAAGGCGTTAACTTTGTTGGTATCCGCGATGCCGGCGACCCGGTGGAAATCGCCAAACGCTATAACGATCAGGGTGCGGACGAGATTACTTTTCTGGATATTACGGCCAGTCACGAAGGCCGCGAAACCACCGTCCATATGGTGGAAGCCATCGCCGAGCAGGTGTTTATACCGCTTACTGTGGGTGGCGGTATCCGCGAACTGGATGACATCCGCCGTATGCTGAATGCCGGTGCGGATAAAGTTTCCATCAATTCAGCAGCGGTTTATAACCCGGAATTCGTTAAAAAAGCCTCGGACCGTTTCGGGGCGCAGTGCATCGTTGTGGCGATTGATGCCAAACAGGTTGATGACCATTGGGAGATTTTCACCCACGGTGGCCGCAAACCCACCGGCATCAATGCCGTGGAATGGGCGGTCAAAATGGAAGAATACGGGGCCGGTGAAATTCTGCTGACCTCCATGGACCGCGATGGCGTCAAAAGTGGCTTTGACCTTGGGGTGACCCGGGCGATTTCGGATGCGGTGAACATCCCGGTCATTGCCTCCGGCGGTGTTGGTAATCTGGATCACCTGGTGGATGGTGTCAAAGAAGGGCGGGCGGATGCTGTGCTGGCAGCCAGTATTTTCCATTTCGGGGAATACACAGTGCAGGAAGCCAAGCAACATATGGCGGCGGCCGGCATCGAAATGCGTCTTGATTGATCTGTATGCCGAACAGACAGGACGTTTGTGCCAAAATTTAACAAAAGTGTGGCAAAGTGGCTTTATGATACGGTGAAAATCCGGTTTCATTAATACATTACGTTGTAATCAGGGAAGGCCATGGGAAGAAGCACAACCAGGAAAAATTTGGCACTTGCTGTTTTGCCTGCTGTCCCGGTGTTTGTTTCGGCCTTTGCTCCCGCTATCACCGTCGCTGCTGAAGAATCCCTGCTGTTTGAACCGGATATTCCCCAGGTTCTTACCCCGGTCAGGCTGCAACAGCCGTTAGCCGAAGTCCCCGCCAGTGTTACCGTTATTACCGCAGAACAGCTGCGCCTGTGGGGGGTGCAGGATCTGGCATCGGCTTTCCGCTTTGTCCCCGGTATGTTTGTTTCCCGCGAGCTGAGCTCCAACAGTGCCACTGTGCTCTATCACTCCGGTGATGTGTCTCTGGCGCGGCGGCTGGAAGTGCTGGTGGATGGCCGTTCAGTGTATAAGGCGTCCTTTGCTAATGTTGACTGGGACCAGCTGAATATTGCCCCGGAAGACGTCGAACGTATCGAAATCACCCGCGGTCCCTCCGCTTCCAGTTACGGCATGAATGCCTTTCAGGGTGTGATTCATATTATTACCCGCCATCCGGCCGACAGTTCACAGGCCAGAGTGACCGCCGAGTACGGAGCGCAGCAGCGCCGCCATGCTTATGCCAGTGTGACGCAGATTGCTCCTGATCATCAGCAGCGGCTGAGCGCTTTTGGCTGGCGGGAAGGGGAATTCGGCGAATATCACGCTGACGGTGGTGATGTCGGTGGTGTCCCGGATCTGCGTCAGGTGAAAGGTATCAACCTGTCCGGTGCCTGGCAGTCCGGGCTGGATTCAAGTCTGCGCTGGCAGGTAGGCCGCCAGTCGCTGCAGCGTGATCAGCTGGCTGATTCTAATTTTCAGGTCAATTCGCCGCGGCAGGAATCAATATCCGACGTGGGCTGGGTTAAGTGGAATAAACAGGTTTCGCCTGACCATGAACTGCATCTGCAGGCATATTGGCAGGGTGAGAACAACGAGGTGGATTACCGGGGCTGCGCGCCATCTATGGCATTCGATGCGCGCCTGGCAGGTCTTTATCGTGCTAATCCCGAACTGATGAACCATCTGGCGGGGGCGCTGCTGTCGTTGCAGGAGCCGGGGCTTGATCCTTCTGATCGCGCTAACATCGAGCAGGCTTTTACCGGTCTGGCTCTCGGGGTTATTGATGCGGGCGGACTGACAGCCTTGTCGGGTATACCGGTCAGCGCCAATGACTATCAGGTTATTCAGCAGGTAGCTCAGCAAATGATGGGGGCCAATGCCCTCTATGAAATAACCTGTGGTGACGGCGATACCGATATTTATGAGCAGCGTACCGATTTTGAACTGCAGGATACCGTACGCTGGAGCGACACGCTGCGCACAGTGCAGGGCATTGGGTACCGTCAGGATAAGGTGGCTTCTGAAACTTTCATGGGCGGTACCGTGCGCAGTGATCAGTGGCTGGCCTTCGTTAATGCCGAGTACCGGCCGCTGGCGCCGCTGCTGGTTTCTGCTGCCGCCATGGTGGAATATGACAGCGAAAATCCATTGCGCTTTTCACCGCGACTGGGGATGAACTATCTGTTTGGTCAGCAACAGAGTGTGCGCCTGCAGGTGTCCCGCAGTCGCCGTAGTCCGGATCTGGCAGAGCGTTATCTGCAGACATCCGCCGGGCTGAGTCATATGACTTCCAATTATCTGAACCAGGATAATGGCGCGCTGTTCTATAACGCCTCAGCGGACAGCTGGCGTGATGATTTAAACGATGAAAGACTGTTTGCCTGGGAAGTGGGTTATTACGGCTATTTCTACCGCTCTTCATTGCAGATTAATGTTAAGTACTTTGAAGAGCATATGGATGACCTGATCAGCACGCGGGTGACCCTGAACAGTACCTCGCTGGCTAACCAGGGTGGGATGAACATCCGTGGTCTGGAAGGGCAGGTAAACTGGCAACCGGCTTATGGGCAGTCACTGATGCTGGGCTGGTTACTGCAGGACCGCGAAGCTGACCGCGCCAGTGAGCTGATCCTGGGCGCCGAGCAGGCATTCAGACTGATGTGGACCCGGCGCGCCGCCGGTTTTGAACAATCCCTGGGGGCTGTTTACGACCGTAATGTTCTGAATGACGGTGGTGGCAGCCGCAAAGGGGCTTATCAGCAGAAAAAACTGATCTGGCGTCTGGCGGCGGATACTGCTGCCGGGCAGTTTTACTGGGCCGGTACCTATGACGCTCTGTACGATCAGGTGTTGTATGACAACACACCGCGCTGGCTCAACCGGCTGGGCTGGAATTATGAGTGGTAAGTGGCGGGGTGAGACGGACATAAAAAAACGGCAGCGCAGGCTGCCGTTTTTTTATCTGGCCAGAGGTGAGGCTCAGTAAAGTACGCGGGCGCGGATCGTGCCCTGCACTTCTTTGATTTTTTCCAGTGCCAGATCAGAGGCCGCTTTGGACACATCGATCACCACATAACCCACATCTTCAACTGTCTGCAGGTACTGACCTGAGATATTAATATCGTTGTCGGCGAAGATCTGGTTAATGGCATTCATCACACCCGGCACGTTTTTGTGGATGTGCAGAATACGGTGCTCATTCGGATTGGATGGCAGTGCCACTTCCGGAAAGTTAACGGACGAGGTCGTGGTACCGTTATCACTGTACTGAGACAGTTTCTCGCCCACTTCCTTACCGATGTTTTCCTGTGCTTCCAGAGTAGAACCACCGACGTGAGGGGTCAGGATGACGTTGTCGAATTCACGCAGGGGAGAGACAAACTCATCGTCGTTTGAGCGTGGCTCAACCGGGAACACATCAACCGCAGCGCCCAGCAGTTTCTTGCTGCGTACTGCCTCTGCCAGAGCATCGATATCGACGACGGTGCCGCGTGATGCGTTGAGCATAATGGCGCCCTGTTTCATCTGTGCAAACTGTTCAGCACCCATCATCCACTTGGTGGCATCGGTTTCCGGTACGTGCAGGGTTACGACGTCAGCCAGGTTCAGCAGTTCTTTCAGAGAGCCAACCTGTTTGGCGTTACCGATTGGCAGTTTGGTGACCACATCGTAAAAGTAAACATCCATCCCCATGCTTTCAGCCATGACTGACAGTTGGGTACCAATGGAACCATAGCCGACGATTCCCAGCTTTTTGCCGCGGATTTCAAATGAATTATTGGCTGATTTCTGCCAGCCGCCACGGTGACATACGGCGTTTTTCTCCGGAATACCACGCATCAGCATAATGATTTCAGCCAGTGACAGTTCGGCCACAGAGCGGGTATTGGAGTATGGGGCGTTGAAGACCGCAATCCCACGTTTGGTGGCCGCTTTCAGGTCCACCTGGTTGGTGCCAATGCAGAAGCAGCCAACCGCAATCAGCTTTTCTGCGGCTTCAAAGATGTCTTCCGTCAGTTGGGTGCGGGAGCGGATGCCGATGAAATGCGCATCCTTGATACGTTCTTTCAGCTCATCTTCCGGCAGGGATGTTTTCAGGTACTCAATATTGGTGTAGCCGGCAGCACTCAGGGTATCCAGAGCGGACTGGTGCACGCCTTCCAGCAACAGAAATTTAATCTTGCTTTTATCAAGAGATGTTTGAGCCATGATGGTACCTATCTTATGTGCGTAAGCAGTAGTAAAACCCGGTGGTGATCCTGCCGGCGGGGATGCAACTGGGCGTGACGTCTGATGAAGGACGGAGCGACGCGATTGAAACGGGCCGGTAAACCACCCGGAGTGAAAAGCACTCCGAAAAATAAGGCGCGTATGCTAGCATACCCGGCCTGTTAACGTGAGCCTCAAACCCGGTTTTCATCAAGAAGAATACTCAATTTGAGGTGAATACTATTCATCCAGGCGGAATCCTCCATGACAGCTCTGACTCAAGAAGCCCTTATTGAACGCTTATCAGCCATTGTCGGCGCTGACAAAGTGCGCACCGATGAAGACTCGCTGCAGACGTTCGGTAAAGACTGGACCAAAATCTACGAGCCAAAGCCAACGGCCATTGTCTTTCCGAAAACCACCGGCCAGGTCCGCGATATTGTCCTGCTGGCCAATGAACTGGGCCTGGGCCTAGTGCCTTCCGGCGGTCGTACCGGTCTGAGTGCCGGGGCTGTAGCGGCCAATGGCGAAGTGGTGGTTGCTTTCGATTATATGAATCAGATCTCCGGATTTAACGCCGTCGACCGTACAGTGAAGTGTGGCGCCGGTGTGATTACCGAGCAGCTGCAGACTTATGCGGAAGAGCAGGGACTGTTTTATCCGGTGGATTTTGCCTCCGCCGGTTCCAGCCAGATCGGCGGTAATATCGGCACCAATGCCGGCGGTATTAAAGTGATCCGCTGGGGAATGACCCGTGACTGGGTGGCCGGCCTGACCGTGGTGACGGGTAAGGGTGAGATTCTGCAGCTGAATAAAGATCTGCTGAAGAATAATACCGGCTACGATATGCGTCAGCTGTTTATCGGCGGAGAGGGAACACTGGGCTTTGTGACCGAAGCGACCATGCGTCTGACCCGTCCACCGAAGAATCTGACGGTGCTGGTGCTGGGTGTGCCGGAACTGGATCATGTGATGGATGTGCTGAACCAGTTTCAGAGCCAGATGGATCTGACAGCGTTTGAATTCTTCTCCGATAAAGCCATGCAGAAAGTGCTGGCCCGGGGGGATGTGCCGGCACCGTTTGAATCCAGTACGGATTTTTATGCGCTGATTGAATTCGAAGCCATCACGGATGCGGATATGGATCTGGCCATGACGATCTTTGAACAGTGTCTGGAGCAGGGCTGGGTGGAAGATGGTGTCATCAGTCAGAGTGAAAGCCAGGCCGCCAATCTTTGGCGTCTGCGTGAAGATATTTCAGAAACCATTTCTGAATGGACGCCGTATAAGAATGATATTTCGGTGGTGGTATCCAAAGTACCGCCATTCCTGCGGGACATCGATGAAATCGTGACCCGGGAATATCCGGATTTTGAGATTATCTGGTTCGGTCACATCGGAGACGGCAACCTGCACCTGAACATTCTTAAGCCGGATGATCTGCCGAAGGAGGCCTTCTTCGAGCGGTGCGCCAATGTGTCCCGTTGGGTATTTGAAATCGTCAAGAAATACGATGGTTCTGTATCGGCTGAACATGGCGTCGGGATGACCAAAAAGCCTTACCTGGAATACACCCGCTCAGCCGCTGAGCTGGCTTATATGAAAGCTGTGAAAGCGGTATTCGATCCGAATAATGTGATGAACCCGGGTAAGCTGGTGGATCTCTAGCCTCCGCTAACCTGGTATAAAAAAACCCCGCATCGCGGGGTTTTTTTATGGTTTGGGCGTGTTCAGAACAGCTGCTCCGGAATGACTTCCTCTTCTTCCGTGCTGCTGTCGTCACTGTCACCGCCGGAAACCTTCACCATTTCCCGGGGGACGTTTTCTTCACGGAAATATTCAAACATCGCATTTTCCTGCCCCGGTCTGGCCAACAGTCCGGTCTGCGGATCAATGCGTACGCTGACAATCCCTTCGGGTTGTTCAAACGGGTGTTCAGGCACATTCTGCAGTGCGCTTTCCATGTAATCGACCCAGATCGGCAATGCAGTATTGGAGCCATAGGCCCAGCGTCCGAGGGTGACTGGCTGGTCAAAACCGACCCAGACTGTGGTGACCAGATCCGGACTGAAGCCCGAGAACCAGCCATCCTTCTGATCGTTGGTGGTACCGGTTTTGCCCGCGATATCTGCACGGTTGAGTGCCAGTGCGCGTTTACCTGTGCCCAGCCGTACCACGTCGCGCAGCATACTGATCATGAGGTAATGCACCCGCTTATCCATAACTCTCGGAGCGATCTTCATGGCGGGTGCTGTTTCACTATCAGGCGTTTCAGCTCCGCTGCCGGCGGCGAGTTCCTGCTGCATCTGTTCCTGCAGCAGCAGCTGTTCTGCTTCCCCGATGTCATCCGGCAGCGCCGTCGGTGTGTTTTCTTCAGCGCTTTGTCTCTCACAGTTGTGGCAGACGGTGGCCGGATTGGCCTCAAACAGGCGGTTGCCATCACTGTCTTCAATATGGTCCAGCAGGTAGGGCTGCACTGAGTAGCCGCCGTTGGCCAGTACGCAATAGCCGGTAGCCAGCTCCAGTGGCGTGACCGCCGAAGCCCCCAGGGCCAGAGACAGGTCAGCGTTCAGTTTTTCACGCGGGAATCCGAACGGGGTAATAAAGTTCACCGCTTTATGGGGGCCGACCTGCTTCAGAATCCGGATGGACACCAGGTTCTGTGATTTATACAGGGCCTGGCGCAGGCGCGTCGGACCATAAAACTTACCGCTGTGGTTTTCCGGGCGCCAGGTGCTCTCCAGACTTTTATCTTCGAACACCACCGGTGCGTCATTAATGATGCTGGCGGGAGTGTAGCCGTTGGCCAGCGCAGAGCTGTAAATAAAGGGTTTAAAGGATGAACCTGGCTGACGGTCGGCCTGAATCACGCGGTTAAACTTAGTACTGCTGTAAGCAAAGCCACCGACCAGCGCTTGAATGCCGCCATTATTAGGGTTGATGGAGACAAGGGCACCCTCTACTTCCGGCAGTTGTGCCAGCAGAGGGCCATTGGCGGTGTCTTCGATCCAGATTTCCTGACCCACGGAAACGACATCAGCAGGAGTCTTGACCGGGTTGCCGATGACATTCACGTTGACATAAGGCTTGGCCCATTCCATGGCGGAAAATGGCAGCCAGTGCTCGAGATTACCGGCGTAATACCAGATGCCGTCCTCCGCCATACGGCTCACCATGGCCGGGCTGATGATACCTTTATTGCTCAGATTGCGCAGATGGTCGTCCCAGGCTTCAAAAGTGCCCGGCCAGTCAATGTCGTACGCCGGGTCAGCCTGCTCCAGCCATGTCTGGATAGTCGGATTGTCTTTGACATTCAGCATCTTTCTGTCGACCACCGGCTTGGGCTTACGGTAGCCGTGGTCGCGGTCGTAACTCAGCAGGCCCCGCTGCAGGGCCTGGTTGGCGGCCAGCTGTCGGCGGCCATCGATGGTGGTATAAACGTTATAGCCCGCGGTATAGGCATCATTACCATAACGTTCAACGATATCGCGGCGCACCATTTCTGCGACGTAAGGTGCTTCTACTTCTGAAATGGGGCCGTGGTATGAGGCGGTGACCGGTGCGCTGGCTGCCTGATCAAATTCCTCTACCGTGATCTTGTCCAGTGTGCGCATACGCGCCAGTACATAGTTACGGCGATCAATGGCCCGGCGCGGATTGTTGATCGGATTCGCGGCGGACGGTGCCTGGGGCAGACCTGCGATCATGGCCAGCTGAGCCAGGGTCAGCTCCTGAATGGACTTGCCATAGTAGACCTGAGCGGCGGCTTCGATGCCGTAAGCCCGTTTGCCGAGGTAGATCTTATTGATGTAAAGCTCAAGTATCTCTTCTTTTGTCAGTTCGCGCTCGATTTTGAGGGCCAGAAGAATCTCGGTGAATTTGCGCGTAAAGGTCTTCTCCGACGACAGGTAATAGTTCTTGGCTACCTGCATGGTGATGGTACTGCCGCCGGACTTCTTGCGGCCGGTACGGATCAGTTCAAAGGCTGCGCGGGCAAGACCCTTAACATCTATGCCAAAGTGTTCAAAGAAGGCGTCATCCTCCGAGGCCAGCAGGGCATTAATGAACTGAGGCGGTGTTTCAGCGTAGGTGATCGGGGCGCGGCGCTTTTCGCCAAACTCGCTGATCAGCTGGCCGTCAGCCGTGAAAACACGCAGTGGGGTCTGTAATTCGACGTCCTTCAGCTCCTGGGTATCCGGAAGGGTCGGGGCAAGGTAAAGATACACTGCCATGCTGACAATTCCGGTGCCGGCAAGGGCAGACATTCCCAGCCAGAAAATGAAGCGAAGTATAAGGTGTGACTTAGTCATAAATAAAAATGTGAAATGCCTCATAAAGCCAGTAAATATGCGGGTTGCGGCATTATAAGGGTTTTTTGTCCTTTTAATAGGAATGTGCTTATAATGACTTCAACTATATAGGATTTGAGTGAGCTTCATTCTGCAAGTTCGCGAATTTATGGGGATTTTTCCGTGTTGGCTAATCTGTTTAAGAAAAAGACAAAGGCGCTGCTGGGGGTGGACATCAGTTCTACCTCGGTAAAAATTCTTGAACTGAGTCACAATAATGGCCGATACCAGGTAGAAGCCTACGCCTCAGAGCCCCTTCCCCCTAATTCTGTTGTTGAGCAGGCCATCAGTAATGATGAGGCTGTCGGAGAAGCGGTGCGCCGTGCGCTGACCCGCTCCCGGGCATCGGCAAAAAATGCTGCTATTGCGGTCGCTGGCTCGGCGGTGATTACCAAGATTGTGCAGATGAACGGTGGTCTGAAAGACGACGATATGGACTTTCAGATCCGGGCCGAGGCCGATCAGTACATTCCCTACCCGCTGGAAGAGGTTGCGCTCGACTGGGAAGTCCAGGGGCCATCCGAAAGCGGTAATGACATGGTCGACGTGTTATTGGCGGCCTGTCGTTCGGAAACCGTTGAACGTCGCAAAGATGCTGCAGAATACGCCAATTTGACGGTAACCCGTGTGGATGTGGAAGCCTTCTGCACCGAACGCACCTATGAATTGCTCGCACCGCAGCTGGACGGTGAGGAAGTGGAAACCGTCGCCATTCTGGATATCGGCGCTACCATGAGTACGCTGAATGTACTGCATGAAGGTAAGTCCATCTATACCCGTGAGCAGCTGTTCGGTGGTAAGCAGCTGACGGAAGACATTATGAGACGCTACGGTCTGGGTGAGGAAGAAGCCGCACGGGCCAAGCTGGAAGGTGGCCTGCCGGACGATTATGAATCTGAAGTGCTGGAGCCTTTCCGGCGTGCTGTGGTTCAGCAGGTAAGCCGTTCCCTGCAGTTTTTCTATTCCTCCAGTCAGTTCAACGATGTCGATTACATTATTCTGGCGGGTGGCACGGCTTCAATTGTCGACCTGGCCGATGAGGTACAGGAAGTCCTGGGGGTACCAACATTGGTCGCCAATCCGTTTGTTGATATGACCTTGTCTCAGAAGGTAAACGCTAACCTGCTCAGCAGTGATGCCCCCTCCTTACTGATTGCATGTGGCCTGGCCATGAGGAGTTTTGATTAATGGCTAAGATTAACCTGTTGCCGTGGCGGGAAGAGCGGCGTAAGGAAAGGCAGAACGAGTTTTATGCGGTTATTGCGCTGGTGATAGCGGCAGCCGCTGCTATCGTGTTGGCTGTGAATACATCAATCGACGGCAGTATCAGTGATCAGAAAACAAGAAACGCCTACATTACTAAAGAAAGCCGGATTCTGGATTCCAAGATCAGTGAAATTAAAGATCTGAATGAGACCCGTGAAAAGTTGCTTGAACGTATGGAAGTCATTCAGAGCCTGCAGGGGGACCGCCCTATTATAGTCCGGGTGTTTGATGAGGCGGCCCGTTCTGTGCCGGAAGATCTTTTCCTGACCGAGTTTGGTATTAAAGGAACCAAGGTCACGATTAAAGGCCGGGCGAAATCCAATAACCGGGTAGCGGCGTTGATGCGTAACTTTGATGCGTCCGACTGGTTTGCTGATCCGAACCTGATCAAGGTTCAGTCAGTGCAGGAAGGCTCCAACGAATTTGAAGTCACTATGACGCGGATTCGCCCGTCCAGTGATGATGAAGGGGAGGGCTGACCATGGCTGACAACAAAGGATCTGCTTTCAATGAAATGCTCGAGAAGGCTAAAGAGTTCCGCCTGGATGATCTGAATAATATTGACTGGGAGAATATGGGCTCCTGGCCTTTACCGGGTAAGGTTATATTCTGTCTCCTTCTGTTTATCGGTGTATTGGTTGGTGGCTACTTCGCACTTATTGCCGATAATATAGATCTCCTGCAGCGTGAACAGGCGAGAGAAATCAGTCTGAAAAAGGAGTTTGAAGGTAAAGCGTATAGTGTTGCGAACCTTGCTCCACTGAAAGAACAGATGGCTGAAATGGAAGAAAGTTTCGGCTCTCTGTTGAAACAGTTGCCAAGGGATACCGAAGTTCCAGGTCTTATTGATGATATCAGTTCTGCCGCGTTGAGCGCCGGACTGTCACTGAAAGCGATTAACCCGCAGGACATGGTACAGAAAGAATTTTACAAAGAACTGCCGATTGAGATTGAAGTGGAAGGCGGATATCACGAAATGGGTGGATTTGTATCTGCTGTTGCTTCCTTGCCCCGAATTGTCACTTTGCACGATTTCAGCATTGTGAAGCAAGGAGATGACGGGTCTCTGAAGATGGAGATCACTGCCAAAACCTATCAATATAATCCGGATCGGGAGGATGCCCGATGAGAAAAATTACATTGATGCTGATCCCTCTGTTTCTGTCGGGCTGTTTTGGTGGCGATGATATGGGAGACCTGAAGGCTTACGTCAAAACTACCCTGAATAAGCCCAGGGGGCGCATCGAGCCTATCCCGGTTTTTAAACCGTACGAGTTTTTCAATTACAGCGCTTCTGGGTTGCGGTCTCCTTTTGAATTGCCGCAGATCGAAATGGAAGAGGTAAAAATCCGGATAGGGGAACAGATTACGCCGGATTTTGAACGGCCGAAAGAGCACCTTGAGCAGTTTCCGGTTGGTCAGCTGGCTATGGTCGGCACCATCGAGAAGGGTGATGGCATCCTCTGGGCGCTGGTACGTGATGGTGAAGGCGGTGTGGTGCGTGTCAGGGCAGGCAACCACATGGGGCAGAATTACGGCGAAATTACAGACGTATCTGAGTATAAAATTAAACTTATCGAAATTGTGCCAGACGGGATGGGTGGCTGGATTAAACGCCCCCGTACAATTGCACTGGACGGACTGGCTGGAGAATAAACAATGAGTATCGTTAAACGTATCCGGGCTGTTGCCAAAGGGATTGCAGTTTCGACAGTTGCGATGACGCTGTCCTTCTGGGCGCATGCTACCACGCTCGAAAAAATGAGCTTTTCGTCGATGCCTGGTGATATCACTGAAGTCAGGCTTGAGTTTGATTCAAAGCCGCCGCAGGTCAGTGGATATACCATTGAAAAACCGGCGCGCATAGCAATTGACCTGCCTGGCGTTCAGAGTGCACTGAAAACGAAGCGGCATGAAATTGGTTCCGGTAATGCACACAGTGCCATGCTGGTGTCTACTAAAGATCGCTCACGGCTGGTGATCAATCTGACCAAGCTGGTTGGCTACGAGACGAAAACTTCCGGTAATACTTTGCTTGTCAGAATAGGGCAGCGTGGTGATGATTCTGTTTTCTCGTCAGCGGCTGATCAATACACGCCTTCGACCGGGGTTCCTGCGAATGAGGAGCTGAAGGTTGTTAATATTGACTTCCGTCGCGGTGACCTGGGAGAAGGCCAGGTTCAGATTGCCCTGAACAGTGACCGTGCGTCTGCCAATATCCGGCGTGAAGGCAGTAAAATTATCGCTGATCTGGAAGGTGTTCGTTTACCGGAAGAGCTCAGCCGGCGCCTTGATGTAACCGATTTTGCGACACCTGTGCGTTATGTTGACGCCCGTAAGGATGGTGGTTCGACCCGTATTGTAATTGAGCCAAACGCCGACGATTTTGAGTACCTTTCCTACCAGACAGACAAGCTGCTTTCGATTAATGTCTCCGTACTGCCGGAAGATGAAAAAGAAGCCCGGGCCAAGCAGTTCCCTTATACCGGCGAAAAGTTATCGCTTAATTTTCAGAACATCGAAGTCCGTGCGGTTCTTCAGTTGATTGCTGATTTCACCGGGCTGAACCTGGTGGCTTCGGATACAGTGCAGGGCAGTATTACTCTGCGTTTACAGAATGTTCCCTGGGATCAGGCGCTGGATCTGGTACTGAAAACCAAAGGTCTGGGGAAACGCCAGATGGGCTCTGTATTGCTGATTGCGCCATCAGAAGAAATTGCCGCGCGTGAAAAAGTCGAAATGGAAGCTGTGCGTCAGGTTGAAGAGCTTGCCCCGCTGGTGACTGAATATATGCAGCTGAAATATGCCAAGGCAACCGATCTGGCTGAGTTGCTGACCTCTGAAGATGGATTGCTTTCGGAGCGTGGTTCAGCTGTCGTCGACGGACGCACCAATACCCTGTTGATGAAAGATACGTCCGCCAATCTGGAAAGAGTCCGTGAAGCCTTGGTGATGCTGGACGTTCCTGTGCGCCAGGTACTGATCGAAGCACGCATTGTGGTTGCCACGACCACTGTGGCTGAAGAGCTCGGGGTAACCTGGGGTGGCGGTGGCTACAATATTAACAGCAGTGGTGATTCGGCCATTACTTTTGGCGGCAGCACAACCACTAATACAGAAATCAGCGATATTTTACGGGACGGAGACGGGGAGATTACCTTCCCGGATGCTAACGTTGTGGATGCCGGCGTAACATCAGCCGGTGCAAGCAGCTTTGCTGTCGGCTATCAGACAGTAGATATGCTGCTGGATCTGGAAATCTCGGCACTGGAAACTGACGGCCGGGCAGAAATTGTGTCTCAGCCGCGGGTTATCACTGCAGACGGCAAAACAGCGACTATTGAATCTGGTACCGAGATCCCGTATCAGGAAGCCTCCTCCAGTGGTGCGACCAGTGTATCCTTTAAGTCAGCGGTGCTGAAACTTGAAGTAACTCCGCAGATTACGCCGGATGACCGTATCATCATGGATCTGATTATTAATCAGGACTCTGTGGGTGAAGAATTCAATAATATTCCATCCATTGATACCAACGCGGTTGAAACTCAGGTGCTGGTGGATAACGGTGAAACGGTCGTGCTGGGGGGGATTTTCCGTCAGGAAGAGATTCATACCATCAGTAAGACACCATTCTTTGGTGACCTGCCGTTGATTGGTGCACTGTTCCGCTATAGTAGTGAATCGTCGGATAAGAGTGAGCTGCTGGTATTCATTACACCGCGACTGGTTAAGGATTCGCTGACCAATCAGTAAATTTATGTCGCGTACTCCCTCTGTTTTTCTCGTCGGGCCAATGGGTGCTGGTAAAAGCACCATTGGCCGCCTTCTTTCCGCAGAACTTAAGCTCGAATTCGTTGACTCAGATAAAGTGATCGAAGAGCGTTGCGGTGCGAACATCCCCTGGATCTTTGATATGGAAGGGGAAACCGGCTTTCGCGAGCGTGAAGAGCAGGTCATTGATGAGCTTACTCAGTCTGGTGGCATTGTTTTGGCTACAGGCGGGGGAGCCGTTATGCGCGAAGCTAACCGTCGTCATCTGTCCGCCCGTGGTACCGTCGTTTATCTGTGTACGTCAGTGGAGCAGCAGCTGGCGCGGACTGCCAAAGACAAAAACCGCCCTTTGCTGCAGACGGAAAACCCGGAAACTGTGCTGCGTGAATTGTTTGCCCGGCGTGATCCGCTGTACCGGGAAGTAGCCGATATCATTATCTATACCGATAAACGCAACCCCCGCTGGGTGGTGCAGGAACTGAAATCTCAAATTAAGGCAGAATAAATGAATACCCTGACTGTCGATCTTGGCGACCGTAGTTACCCTATCTACATCGGTACCGGACTGCTCGGGGAGAAGGATCTCTATACGCCGCATATCAAGGGCCGTCAGGTTCTTATCGTAACCAATGAGACGGTTGCGCCTCTGTATCTTGAGAAAGTGACCGCGGCCCTGTGGGAGTATCAGGTCGACAGCGTTATCCTGCCGGATGGCGAAGCCTACAAAAATCTGGATACGCTGAATCTTATATACGACGCGTTGCTGGAAAAGCAGCATAACCGCACCACAACCCTGTTGGCACTGGGTGGTGGTGTCATCGGTGATATGTGCGGCTATGCAGCAGCCTCCTACCAACGGGGCGTGAACTTTATCCAGGTGCCTACCACATTGTTGTCTCAGGTGGATTCTTCGGTTGGCGGTAAAACAGGAGTCAATCATCCACTGGGCAAGAACATGATTGGTGCTTTTCATCAGCCTCAGTGCGTTATTGCGGATACCGACACACTGAATACCCTTCCACAACGTGAGTTGTCGGCGGGCATGGCAGAAGTGATCAAATATGGTCTGATCTGCGACAGTCTCTTTTATGGCTGGATCCGCGACAACATCGATGCACTCATGAGTAAAGATCCACAGGCGCTGGCCTATGCGATTGAACGATCCTGCCAGGATAAAGCCGAAGTGGTTGCCCAGGATGAAAAAGAATCCGGCATCCGCGCCATTCTGAATCTTGGACATACCTTTGGGCATGCGATAGAAGCGCATCAGGGCTACGGCAAATGGCTTCATGGTGAAGCCGTGGGAACCGGTATGTTACAGGCCGCGGATCTGTGCCGGCGCATGGGGCAGATCAGTGCTGACGAGCTGCGGTCGCTGCGTGACCTGCTGACGGCAGCCGGATTACCGGTTGCCGGGCCGGCCGATATGACAACAGACGACTACGTCTCCCGCATGCAGGTTGATAAAAAAGTACTGGATGGGAAATTGCGTCTGGTACTTCTGCGGGCAATTGGAGATGCTTACGTGACGTCAGAAGTGCCACGGGATCTGTTGATTCAGACCCTGCAGGCCGGTGATCAACTGGGAACAGCCTGAACGCAGGAGGCGATATGGAAACAGACTTTCCGCTGGAGCAGGACACTACTGCCTCCGCCGGGGCAGCCTCATCCGGGAGTTACAGCATGTCAGTTCCGAAACTATTGCCGGGCCAGTACAAACATCTTGAGCTGCTTGCTCACCTTGCGTCATTCAGCGAACTGCTGGTCGCCGTGACCGGCCCTGATGGCAGCGGTAAAAGTACCCTGGCCATGGCGCTGTCTGCGCAGTGCGAAGAACCCGAAACCAGCCTGTTCATCACTGCAGATATGATGCTGGGGCTGCCGGCCATTCTGAAATCCATTGCCGGGCACTGGGATATGCCGCAACTGCCGGAGGAACCGGCGGCCGCCAAAGATGCGCTCAGAGAGTTTGCTGAAGCACGGGCACAGGAGGGGAAAACCCTGCTGGTGGTAATTGATCAGGCGGAACAGTTTGATCAGGATACCCTGAATGCCATCGCCCATTTTGCTTTGCTGGCGCCTCAGGCTATTTCGTTTACATTATTCGGTGCCTCTGGCTTTGAACTCCAGTTCCGGGAAAGTCCGGCTGCAGCCCCTTTGCATGTGCTGGAACTGGAACCTCTCAGCCTTGATGACGCTGCGCTGCTGTTGCAGCAGGTTTACAGCCCGGGCCAGGCATTACCTTTGTCACAGGATGAGCTGTTATCGGTATACGAAATGTCCTCTGGCTGGCCGGCTGGCTTGTTACTGTCTGCCGAGTCTTTTTTTCTTGAGGCCGGCAGTGAAGCACCGCCGGTTGATGCAGACAAAACGGCCAGAACACGCTTTCCGCTGGCGCATATGCTGGCGATTGCGGTGGTGGCAGCCGCTCTGCTGGTATCCTTCCTCTATCGTGGCGATAACGCTGCAAAAGAACAACCGGATTCAGCTGCAGAAACCCCCGTACAGCCATTACCTACTGCTGACGAAGGCACTGCAACACCATTAACAGCTGATGACGATACCACTTTGTCACCTTTAGAGTCTGAGACGGTTGACGTTGCGCCGCCGGACGTTGCATCACTGCCTGATTACAATTACGTTGATAAATCGTCAGAAGCTGATAGTGATAAGAATCCTGCACAGGCCTCAGAGCAGGCTGAGCAGCCGGTCGCACAGGCTGAGGTTGAAGATGCACGGGTGGCGCAGCCACAGCCCGGTGTGGACGCTGCGGCGCAGACTGAAGAGGCTGCAGTCCCACGTCATACGAAGGCGGAAACCTTGCTTCTGAACACCCGCAATGGCTTTGTCGTCCAGTTATTTGGCAGCTATCAGTCCGCCAACGCGGCGGCTTTCCGTGAAGACTGGCAGGATGATGTGGCTGCCACGCTATATCAGTATCAAACTACCCATAATAATAAGCCCTGGCATGTCGTGGTTGCCGGGGTTTTTAACACCCGTGCAGAGGCCAAAGCCGCGGTGGATACCATGCCGCAGGCGTTGCGGCGTCAGTCCCCGTGGGTGCGGGATATCCGTGCGGTACACCAGGCACTGGATTAGACCAGGTGTAAAAATTTCCAACCCGGACCGGCCCCAGACCGGTCTGTGAAAACAATAAGACGGTTATGCCCGCATTTGTGGCAGGGGCTGCAGATGTGTAGAATGGGCGTCCTTTTGTCTCGATGCTGCTTATTTTTTGCGCAAAAGATTGGCGTAAGCCCTTGATATACCAATAGTTTTTACTGATGAGAGCTGTTCTATGAGAACTGGTCTGTATACCCCAGGCGACTTTAAGGACAACTGTGGATTTGGTCTGCTGGCCCACCTTGAGGGTCAACCCAGCCACAAGCTGTTGAAAACAGCCATTGAATCCCTGACCTGTATGACACACCGTGGTGGCATTGCCGCCGATGGTAAAACTGGTGACGGCTGCGGTCTGTTGCTGCAAAAGCCCGACTCATTCCTGCGTGCAGTGACGGCGGAAGCCGGTATTGAACTGCCTGCACAGTATGCCGTTGGCATGCTGTTTATGGATCTGGACGATACTGTATACAACAAACAGAAAGCTGCTGTAGAGCAGGCGATCACAGAACAGGGCCTTAGTGTCCTGGGATGGCGTACAGTTCCCACCAATAATGATTGTCTTGGGCCTATGGCACTGGATTGTCTGCCGCGCTTTGAGCAGATCTTTGTGGCCGCGCCAGAAGATATGACGGCAGAGACATTTGCCATCAAACTGTTTTATGCCCGCCGTTATGCGGAGAAGACTCTCGCCGATTATCCGGATTTCTATATTGCCAGCCTCTCGGACCGCGTTCTGTCCTACAAAGGTCTGATGATGCCGGTGGATCTGCCGAATTTTTATCCGGATCTGGGTGATGAGCGTCTGGAAACCGCTATCTGCGTATTCCACCAGCGTTTCTCGACCAACACCATGCCCCGCTGGCCACTGGCGCAGCCGTTCCGCATGCTGGCGCACAATGGTGAAATCAATACCATTCAGGGTAACCGTAACTGGGCCAATGCCCGTTCCGGCAAGTTCCACAGTGAACGCCTGCCCAATCTGACCGACCTCGCCCCGCTGGTGAATACTACCGGTTCAGACTCATCCTCCATGGATAACATGCTGGAGCTGATGGTAACCGGTGGCGTTGGCCTGTTCCGCGCGGTGCGCATGATGATTCCGCCGGCCTGGCAGAATGTTGAAACCATGGATGCCGATCTGCGTGCCTTCTATGAATACAATTCCATGCATATGGAAGCCTGGGATGGTCCGGCGGGTCTGGTCATTACTGATGGCCGTTACGCCGTCTGTGGTCTGGACCGTAACGGTCTGCGTCCGTCCCGCTGGGTGATCACCAAAGACAATTTCATCACTGTGGCCTCAGAAGTGGGTGTTTACAGTTATGATCCGGCCGACGTGGTGGCTAAAGGCCGTGTTGGTCCGGGCCAGATGCTGGCGATTGATACCGCCGAAGGCAAACTGCTGAAAACCGACGATATCGATAACCTGCTGAAGGCAGAGCAGCCCTATAAAAAGTGGCTGAAAGAAAACGCCATCCGTCTGGAAAGTCAGTTATTGCTGCAGAAAGCAGAAGATGCCGAGCCTCTGGCCGGTGATGAACTGCAGACGCATCAGAAGCTTCAGCTGGTCACCAATGAAGAGCGTGATCAGGTATTACGTCCGATGGGTGAAGACGGCCAGGAAGCCACAGGCTCGATGGGCGACGACACGCCGATGGCGGTTTTGTCACAGCGGGTCCGCCATATGGCCGACTACTTCCGTCAGCAGTTCGCGCAGGTAACCAACCCGCCGATTGATCCGCTGCGGGAAGCCATCGTGATGTCACTGGAAACCTGTATTGGTGCCGAAAAGAATATTTTTGAGACCAGTGCTGACCATGCTAACCGTATTATTCTGACATCGCCGGTGCTGTCGCCGCTGAAGTTCCAGGGCATTAAAACCACAGGTAAAGATGCTTTCCGCCATATTCAGCTGTCGATGGCATTCGACCCCGCTGTCGGTCTGCAACAGGCTATCCGCGATCTCACGGCCAGTGCCGAACAGGCCGTGCGTGATGGTCATGTGATTCTGATTCTGTCGGACCGCAGTGTCAGCGAAGAACAGCTGGTGATTCCGGCAGCCATGGCCACTGGTGCGGTGCACCATCACCTGGTCAATAATGGTCTGCGTACCGATGCCAATATTGTGGTGGAAACCGGTGCCGTGCGTGATGCGCATCAGTTTGCTGTGCTGCTCGGCTTTGGTGCCACGGCCATTTATCCGTGGCTGGCGTATGACATGCTGACCGACCTGCACCGTTCCAACGAGTTGCTGGGCGATCCGCTGAAGTCTCACCAGAACTTCCGCAAAGCGATCCGTAAAGGCCTGATGAAAGTGATGTCGAAAATGGGCATCTCCACCGTGGCTTCCTATCGCGGTTCGCAATTGTTTGAAGCGGTGGGTCTGAGCAAAGAAGTGGTGGACCTGTGCTTCTCAGGTGTTACCAGCCGTATTGGCGGCGCCACCTTTGCTGACTTCCAGTCCGATCTGGAACTGGTACGTAAAAACGCCTGGAAACCGCGCAAAAAAATCGATCAGGGTGGCCTGCTGAAGTACGTGCATGGTGGCGAGTACCATGCCTACAATCCGGATGTAGTCAAAAACATCCAGGATGCAGTGCAGACCAACAGTCAGGCGGCGTATGACCGCTTCGCGGATCTGGTAAATAAACGCCCGGTGGCGACCATCCGTGATCTGCTGAGTTTCCGTAAGGATATCCAGCCGATTGATATCTCTGAGGTCGAACCGGCAGAAAGTATCTTCCCGCGTTTTGATACCGCAGCTATGTCGCTGGGGGCGCTGTCACCGGAAGCGCATGAAGCGCTGGCGATGGCCATGAACGAACTGGGTGGCCGCTCTAACTCAGGTGAAGGCGGTGAAGATCCGCTGCGTTATGGCACGACCCGTAACTCGAAAATTAAACAGATTGCTTCCGGCCGTTTTGGTGTAACCCCGCACTATCTGTCCAGTGCTGAAGTACTGCAGATTAAAGTCGCTCAGGGTGCTAAACCGGGTGAAGGCGGTCAGCTGCCGGGTGGTAAGGTTAACAACCTGATTGCCACGCTGCGCTATTCGGTGCCGGGCGTGACGCTGATCTCACCACCGCCGCACCATGATATTTACTCGATTGAGGATCTGGCGCAGCTGATTTATGACCTGAAACAGGTCAACCCGGATGCGCTGGTATCGGTGAAGCTGGTATCCGAGCCCGGCGTCGGCACCATTGCCGCGGGTGTGGCGAAAGCCTACGCCGACCTGATCACTATTTCCGGTTACGACGGCGGTACCGCAGCATCACCGCTGACGTCGATTAAATACGCCGGTTCACCGTGGGAGCTGGGTCTTTCCGAAGCGCATCAGGCGCTGCGGGCCAATGACCTGCGCGGTAACGTGCGTGTACAGACTGACGGTGGTCTGAAGTCCGGTCTGGATGTCGTGAAAGCGGCCATCCTGGGGGCAGAATCCTTCGGTTTCGGTACTCTGCCAATGGTGGCGGTGGGCTGTAAATATCTGCGTATCTGTCACCTGAACAACTGTGCTACCGGCGTTGCGACCCAGAACGATGATCTGCGTGCCAAACACTACATCGGCACCAAAGACATGGTGAAGAATTACTTCCGCTTTGTGGCTGAAGAAGTCCGTGGCTGGATGGCAAAAGTCGGCGTGCGTTCCATGGAAGAGCTGGTCGGTCGTACCGACCTGCTGGAAGTGCTGGAAGGCAATACCGGTAAACAGCGTAATCTGGATCTGACACCGATTCTGGTTAATGACCATATTCCGGCTGACAAGCCACATACCGTCAAGGTAGCCCGTAACAAGCCTTACGATGAAGGCCTGCTGGCTGAGCGTATGGCGGCAGAGACCAAAGACGCTATCAGCAATAAAACCGGCGGAGATTTCAGCTTCACCGTGACCAACTGTGACCGTTCCATCGGCGCCCGTTTGTCTGGTGAAATCGCCAAACTGTATGGCAACCAGGGCATGGCTGATAAGCCGTTGCGACTGAACCTGACCGGTGTTGCCGGACAGTCATTCGGTGTCTGGAATGCCGGTGGTCTGGAAATGACACTGGAAGGTGATGCTAACGACTACGTCGGTAAAGGCATGACCGGTGGTAAACTGGTGATCTTCCCGCCGAAGGGTTCCGGTTTTAAAACCAACGAGACATCCATTGTCGGTAACACCTGTCTGTACGGTGCCACTGGCGGTAAGCTGCTGGCCGCAGGCCGTGCCGGCGAACGCTTTGGTGTGCGTAACTCAGGTGCTCATGCCGTGGTGGAAGGCGCCGGTGATCACTGCTGTGAATACATGACCGGCGGTATGGTCTGCGTGCTGGGAGAAACCGGATATAACTTCGGTGCCGGTATGACAGGAGGCTTTGCCTACGTACTGGATCGCGATAACAGCTTTGTGGATAAGTACAACCATGAGCTGGTGGATATCCACCGTATCTCGAATGAAGAAACCGAACAATACCGCAGTCACCTGCGCAGTGTTCTGCGTGAGTTTGTTGCTGAAACAGGCAGTGCCTGGGGCCGCGAAATCCTCGAAGATTTCGATGGCTTTATCGGTAAATTCTGGCTGGTTAAGCCAAAAGCTGCCGACTTGCAACAACTGCTGAATAATACCCGTGCTCGTCCTGAATAAGCGGAACAGAGCGGAACAGGATGAGGAGAGAGATTCAAGATGGCACAACGTCTGAATAATAATTTTCAGTTTGTCGAAGTCGGTCGTCAGGATCCGGCGAAGAAGTCCATTGGCAAGCGTAAAGCAGAATTCGTTGAGATTTATGAGCCGTTCAAACAGGAACAGGTCACGGATCAGGCGCATCGCTGTCTGGCCTGTGGCAACCCATACTGTGAATGGAAATGCCCGGTTCATAACTTTATTCCTAACTGGCTGAAACTCGCCAGTGAAGGCAACATTCTGGAAGCGGTGGAGCTGAGCCACCAGACCAACACCTTACCGGAAGTGTGCGGCCGTGTTTGCCCACAGGACCGTCTGTGTGAGGGCTCCTGTACACTGAATGATGGCTTTGGTGCCGTCACCATCGGTAACGTTGAGAAATACATTACCGATACTGCTTTCGCCATGGGCTGGCGTCCGGATATGTCAAAAGTGAAACCAACCGGTAAACGCGTTGCGGTTATCGGTGCCGGCCCGGCCGGGCTGGGGTGCGCGGATATTCTGGTGCGTAACGGTGTCACGCCGGTGGTATTCGATAAGTACCCGGAAATCGGTGGTCTGCTGACCTTTGGTATTCCCGAATTCAAACTGGAAAAGAGCGTGATGGTAAACCGTCGTGAAGTCTTTGAAGGTATGGGAGTGGAATTCCGTCTGAACACAGAAGTGGGCAAAGACATCGCCTTCCAGGACATCATCGATGAATTCGACGCTGTCTTTCTGGGGATGGGCACCTACAACTACATGAAAGGTGGTTTCCCGGGTGAAGATCTGGAAGGTGTTCACGATGCGCTGGATTTCCTGATTGCCAACGTCAATCACAACCTGGGTTTTGAAAAAGACCCGGCGGATTTCGTCAGCATGAGCGGCAAGCGCGTGGTTGTTCTGGGTGGTGGTGACACTGCCATGGACTGTAACCGGACGTCCATCCGTCAGGGTGCGAAGAAGGTGACCTGTGCTTACCGTCGTGACGAAGCCAACATGCCTGGCTCGAAGAAAGAAGTGGTTAATGCCCGTGAAGAAGGCGTTAAATTCCTCTTTAATCGTCAGCCGGTGGCCATCGTGGGTGAAGACAAAGTCGAAGGCGTTAAAGTCGTTACCACCAAAATGGGTGAACCGGATGAAAACGGCCGCCGTCGCCCGGAAGTCATTGAAGGTTCCGAAGAAATCCTGCCGGCGGATGCGGTATTGGTCGCCTTCGGTTTCCGTCCCAGCCCGGCGCCCTGGTTCAAAGACTTCGGTATTGAGCTGAACAGCTGGAATGGCGTTATCGCAGAATCCGAACAGGAATTTGCCTACCAGACCACCAACCCGAAAATCTTCGCGGGTGGCGATATGGTACGTGGGTCTGATCTGGTGGTAACGGCCATCTGGGAAGGGCGTCAGGCCGCCGAAGGTATCCTGGATTATCTTGATGTCTGATTGGTCATGCTGACGTTATTTGTCTGAAAATACGACAGACGGCACAAAACGCGGCTTTCCTGACAGGAAGCCGCGTTTTTGTTTATGGCCTGTTAAAGCTGGGCGGTGATATGCTAAGCCTTTGAAATTGAGTTGGAGTATCAGGGAATGGCTTGGGCTGAGACACTGAAAGCAAAATACATACTGGTGATGCTGCTGACGGCACTGCTGACGGCATGTGGCGGGGAAAGCAGCGAGAGTGGCGGGCCATCTTTTGGCGGTGGCGGCACCATTGGTGATGAAGATGGTGACACTGATGATGATGGCTCTCAGCCAACCAGCGATATTACTTACTTCCCTTTGCAGGTTGCCATGCAGGGCAGTGATTACGTCGAGCAGGATGTTTTTGAAGGTGTTTGGTTTGCCCCGCTGATCCATGGTTACCTGATTGCGCCGGTGGATGGTGAAACCCTGGAGCCTGCGACGGATGTCAGTGTCGATGAATTTATTGTGACCATTAACGGCGAAGCGGTTGATGCTGAAGAGCAGGGGTTGATGATGCAGCCTGTTCTGGGGCTGCAGAGCAACCTGAGTACAGCGATTATTATCGATACCAGTAGCAGTACACAGGCTGTAGATAAAAATGCCCTGATTCAGGAAGTTAAAGATTTTATTGCCGATGCCCAGAACTCCCCTGACCCGGCAATCCGTGATCAGCGTTTTTCACTGTGGGCATTCGGCGATGAAGTTCAGCTTCTGAGTAATTTCACCACTGATGCGTCGGCCTTATCAACGGCACTGGACAGTCTGGCCGCTGACTGGACGGCAAGGGGTAATGCCTCTGCATTGTATGAGTCGATCGTCTGGGCTATCGGTACTTACGTAGGATCGGGATCCTCAGAGAATGCTGAAGAAGATGACATGAGCGCCGACGGCGACAACGACCTGATTGATGGTCTTTCATACAGCAGCGGTGTTATGGAGGCCATGAATCTGAGTACCCTTGTTATGTTCTCCACCGGCAATAACAGTGTTCACTACTACGATGAGGCAGCTGCACAGGCCGCCCTGGACTGGCAATCCTTCCTGGTGTACAGCGAGGATGCGGCCGAAGAAGGCGATGAGGAAAGCGGCGGTGGCGAGTCGGTTTTCGGAGATGGTATGACACTGTTAAGCCGTCCGCTGATCTATGTGGCGCTGGGAACAGATACGGACGCGGATCTGAGCAGTATGGCAGCGACCACCATTGAAACCGGGTCTGATACTGATTTCGGTGGTGTGGCTGAGCAGATTGTTCAGGCCCAGTCATCCGCCATTGAGCTGCGCAAGCGGCAGGAAAACCAGTACCTGATCCGTTACGCTCTGGCTGAGCGTGACGGTACGCATCAACTGATTCTTGCCAGTAATACCGGCGGCTATGATTTTACCCTGACAACGGATCTGGATCTGGCGACCGGTGGCCCCTGGGCTGATCCGCAGGTCAGCCCGGTGGTGGAGATTACCGGTCCGGATAACAGTTATCTGGCGGCCAGTACGGTGAGTCTGGCGGACGCAACGACTCTGTACCCGGCCACGCGCTGGACCACGCTTCCTTTTTCAGCCGGTGATTATAGCTGGACAGTCGGCGGTAGTCCGAGAGCAGCAAACGCGGATGGCTCTGTCACGCTGACCGGGGCGGATGCCGGCGCCACTGTGGTACTGACCAACACTTCGCTGTCGACCGGAACAACCAGTGCATCAGTGAGTGTGACCAACTAAGTTTTCCAGCACCTGACACTGAGCCGGTACCTGTGTACCGGCTTTTTTATGTCTGACACACTGAATTCCTGTGCTTTAGTCTGTATCAGTGGTTTGGTTGGGATACAGGCCTCAGGGGATTGGCGTACAGCTGCGCAAAGTCAAAAATCCCCGGCGCAATTTTTTGCTATCATACGCCGCAAATTTACTGTGCTGATCAGGTATTCCATGTCCGAACTGAAAAACGACCGCTTTCTTAAAGCTCTGTTGCGCCAACCGACCGACCGCACGCCTATCTGGATGATGCGCCAGGCTGGCCGTTACCTGCCGGAATACCGCGCCACCCGGGCCCAGGCCGGTGACTTTATGTCGCTGTGTAAAAATCCGGAGCTGGCCTGTGAAGTCACGATTCAGCCACTGGAGCGTTTCCCGCTGGACGCCGCCATCCTGTTCTCCGATATTCTGACCATTCCCGATGCCATGGGGCTGGGGCTGTATTTTGAAACCGGTGAAGGACCCAAATTCAGTAAAATTATCCGCACGGCAGCGGATGTACAGAACCTGAGTGTGGTAAACACAGAGTCGGACCTCGACTATGTTCTGAAAGCCGTCAGCACTATCCGTTCGGAGCTGAATGGCCGCGTTCCTCTGATCGGTTTTTCCGGCAGTCCCTGGACATTAGCCACTTATATGGTTGAAGGCGGATCATCGAAAGACTTCCGCCATATCAAGGCGATGATGTATGACACGCCGGAGGTAATGCATCAGTTACTGGATGTGTTGGCGCAGTCGGTGATCGATTATCTCAACGCCCAGATCCGCGCCGGTGCCCAGGCGGTACAGATTTTTGATACCTGGGGCGGCAGCCTCAGCGATGTGGCTTATCGTGAATTCTCGCTGAACTATATGCAGCAGATTGTGAACGGCCTGATCCGTGAATACGATGGTCGCCAGGTCCCCGTGATTCTGTTTACCAAAGGCGGCGGTCAATGGCTGGAAGCCATGGCCGCCACCGGCGCGGATGCGCTGGGTCTCGACTGGACCACAGATATCGGTGACGCCCGTGCCCGGGTCGGAGGGAAGGTGGCTCTGCAGGGGAATATGGACCCTTCTGTGCTGTATGCGTCGCCGGCGAAGATTAAGGCTGAAGTGCAGCGTATTCTGGAGAGCTATGGTGAAGGCAGTGGCCACATTTTCAACCTCGGCCATGGTATTCATCAGTTTGTCGATCCGGAGCACGCCAAAGCCTTTGTTGAGGCGGTGGTTGAACTCAGCCCGGCCTTCCACGGCGCTTGATCCGCAGTGCTGACGGGGTCCTTCCGGTCAGCCATGACGGCCCTGATGCCCGGTTTATGCGGCATCAGGGCCGTGTTTTTTAATGGGTTTGCCTGTTATTTCTGATATTTGCCTACAATTTACAAATTCTTTACCTACGCTTTTTTTAGAGCCTTAATACCACTCATGGTATTGTTTACCTTTGGAATGTTATTCATCAAAGGGACGAAACCTTTATGACACTTTTCTGGATTCCTGTGCTGCCACTGCTGGGAACCCTGGTGCCGCTGCTGACGCATCGGTTTGGTCGCCGCATTACCCTTGCGGCCACTGTGATAGCGCCTGCGGTCTCTCTTTTTCTTGTTCTCAACCTGCTGCCTGATATCTATGCCGGGCATGTGTACAGCTGGCAACAGGCCTGGATACCGGCCGCCGGGTTGACGCTGTCGTTTCAGCTGGACGGGTTGGGCCTGCTGTTCACGCTGCTGATTCTGGGCATTGGTCTGCTGGTGATTCTTTATGCCCGTTATTACCTGTCCGATAAAGATCATATGGGGCGGTTCTATGCCTATCTGATCCTCTTTATGACCGCCATGCTGGGCATCGTAATGTCGGATAACCTGTTGCAGCTGTGGTTTTTCTGGGAACTGACCAGTATCAGCTCCTTTCTGCTGATCAGTTTCTGGTCGCATAAAACCGAAGCCCGTAAGGGCGCGCGCATGGCTTTAACCATCACAGGTGCCGGTGGTCTGGCGTTGTTAGCTGCCTTTATTCTGATGGCCGAAGTGGTGGGGACATACAGCCTGCGTGAGATTCTCAACAGCGGTGACATGCTGCGCAGCAGTTCTTTGTATCCGGTTATCATCGTGTTGTTTCTGCTGGGGGCTTTTACCAAGTCCGCCCAGTTCCCGTTCCATTTCTGGCTGCCCCATGCCATGGCCGCGCCCACCCCGGTGTCCGCTTACCTGCATTCCGCCACCATGGTGAAAGCCGGCGTATTCCTGCTGGCGCGTTTTTACCCGGTGCTGGCCGGTACCGATCTCTGGTTCACGGTGGTGAGTATTGTCGGCCTCGCCACACTCCTGCTGGGCGCTTACACCGCCTTGTTCAAGCACGATCTGAAAGGGCTGCTGGCCTATTCAACCATCAGTCATCTGGGTCTGATCACACTGCTGTTTGGTCTGGATACCCGTCTCGCGGCCATTGCTGCCGTGTTCCATATTATCAATCATGCGGTGTTTAAAGCGTCATTGTTTATGGCTGCCGGGATCATTGATCACGAGGCTGGCTCGCGCGATATGCGCCAGCTTAACGGACTGATGAAATACATGCCCTACACCGCCACACTGGCCATGGTGGCCGCGGCATCCATGGCCGGTGTGCCGCTGCTTAACGGTTTTCTGTCCAAAGAAATGCTGTTCAATGAAACCCTGCATCAGACGACACTGGGGTCCCTGTCCTGGCTGATTCCGGTGTTGGCAACGGTGGGCGGAGCATTGGCCGTGGCGTATTCGCTGCGCTTTATTCACGACGTATTCTTTAATGGCGAGCCGATCAATCTGCCTAAAAAACCCCACGAACCGCCGCGTTATATGCGTGTTCCGGTGGAAATTCTGGTGGTCATCTGTCTGCTGGTGGGCATAGTACCGAATATTACTGTCGGCGGTTTGTTAAATACGGCGGCGGGGGCGGTCTTACAGGCGCCGCTGCCGGAATTCAGCCTGGCGGTATGGCATGGCCTTAATCTTCCTTTGCTGATGAGTCTGCTGGCCGTGGCCGGGGGCGGCATTCTGTATATTAACCGGCGTCATCTGTTTGGCCTGCAGGGACAGTTCGCCGACATCGATGCCAAGTATGAGTTTGAGAAATCCATTCAATGGATAACCCGCCAGGCGGGAACTGTTCAGCGTCTGGTCGATAACGGCAAACTGCAGCGTTATGTCGGACTGCTGGTGCTGATGGCGCTGGTCGGAGGGGGCTGGCCCCTGGTGCAGCTGAGCGACGTGGCGGGCAGTTTACCGCCAACGGACCCGGAAATGCCGGTGATTGCCGGGGCGGTGATTCTGTTAGCCGGCACCCTGCTGACCGTGCTCTACAGTCACCTGCGGCTGCTGGCACTGGTGATGATCTCCATTGTCGGTCTCATGGTAGCCATTGCCTTTGCGTATTTTTCCGCACCGGATCTGGCCCTGACGCAGCTGTCGGTGGAAGTGGCGACCATTATTCTGTTTCTGCTGGCGCTGTATTATCTGCCGCAGCGTACCCCGCTGAAAGAAAGTTCGGTGCAACGCATTGTGCGTGACTTCGGTATCGCCTCCGCGGTAGGCGCTGTGGTCGGTACCTTATGCTACGCCATGCTGATGCGTCCGCTGGACAGTATTTCTGACTTTTTCCTGGAGAACAGTAAGAGTGGTGGCGGTGGCACCAATGTGGTGAACGTCATCCTGGTCGATTTCCGTGGTTTTGACACCATGGGAGAAATTACCGTGCTGGGGATTGCGGCACTGGGGATTTATAAACTGCTGGCCGGTATGCGTCTGTATCTGCCGGTGGCGGATCAGGAAGGTCAGCCGTGGTCAAAAGATAAAAATCCGCTCATGCTGGCGGTGGTTTCCCAGAGTCTGTTGCCGCTGGCGCTGCTGGTGTCGGCGTATATTTTCCTGCGTGGTCACAATATGCCGGGCGGCGGTTTTATCGCTGGTCTGGTGACTGCGATTGCGCTGATACAGCAGTATGTGGCCCATGGCAGCAGCTGGATGAAAGAACGCATTAATCTGCCTTATCACGGGGTTATTGCCGTCGGCCTGTTACTGGCGGTGGGCTCCGGGCTGGGCAGCTGGTTCTTTGGCCAGCCGTTCCTGACGACCTGGTTTGATTATTTCTATCTGCCGCTGATCGGTAAATTCGAACTGGCTTCGGCCATGGTGTTTGATCTGGGAGTTTATTTCACTGTGATTGGCGCAACCTTGCTGATTCTGGCCAACCTGGGGCAGCTGAACTCTGCCGAACGTCCGCGAAGAGGGGCCCGCTGATGGAAACAATCTATGCAATCTGTGTCGGGGCCATGACCACCGGTGGGATTTTTCTGGTACTGCGGGGATATACCTTTGCGGTGGTGCTGGGACTGACCCTGTTGTCCTATGCGGTAAACCTTTTTCTGTTTGCCAGTGGCAACCTGAAAATCAATGCCGCAGCTATTCTGGGTGAGAGTGAACAGTACGCCGATCCGCTGCCGCAGGCGCTGGTCCTGACGGCCATTGTAATCGGTTTCGCCATGACAGCATTTGCCCTGATTCTGGCTCTGCGGGCGCGCTCTGATCTTGGCAATGACCAGGTCGACGGTAAAACAGAAATTTATGATGAATTAGGGCAGGCTCCCTCCCAGCAGCGCGGGGAGAATCAATAATGGCACTGCTGCAACACCTGGTGTTTTTTCCGGTTCTGATTCCGCTGCTGATGGGAACGCTGCTGCTGTTTCCCTTCTTCCACGGGCACATCCCGCGTCAGCGGGTAGCCGTGTTTATCGCTAACCTGTTGTTACTGGTCACCGCGATTAAATTATTGTCGGACAGCCTGACTAACGGGCCGACCATGTACATGATGGGCGACTGGCAGGCACCATTCGGCATTGCCCTGGTAAATGATCCGCTGGCCGCGGTGATGTTGCTGCTGACGGCGGTACTGGCGCTGGCGGCGCATATGTATGCCTGCGCCGGCGATGATCAGAAAGGACCGTTTTTTCACCCGATCTTTATGTACCAGATTATGGGGATTAACGGTGCTTTTCTCACCGGCGATGTGTTCAACTTGTTCGTTTTCTTCGAAATTCTGTTGATCGCTTCCTACGCTCTGATCATTCATGGCGGCGGTAAACAACGCACTCAGGCGGCGGTCCACTATGTGTTGCTGAACCTTGCCGGCTCTTCCTTTTTCCTGTTCGGCTTAGGGGTTCTGTACTCGGCGTTCGGAACGCTGAATCTGGCGGACATGGCGTATAAAGCCCCCGGCCTGGATCAGGAGCATATCCAGCTGGCTAAATCCGGTGCCTTACTGCTGTTGATTGTCTTTGGTCTGAAAGCGGCCCTGTTGCCACTGCATTTCTGGTTGCCGCGCACATACTCCTATACGGCGACGCCGGTGGCAGCGCTGTTTGCGATCATGACGAAGGTGGGGATTTACAGTATCTGGCGCGTACATACCGCAGTGTTTGGTGATCATGCCGGCGAGCTGGCGAATATCACGCCGGACTGGCTGTGGCCTATGGCCTGGCTGACACTGGTGATGGGGACTATTGCCGTGCTGGCCAGTCAGAGTCTGAAAATGTTAGCCAGTAACCTGATTGTGGTGTCCGCCGGGACTTTATTAATCGCCTTGTCCATTAATACGCCCCAGGCCATGTCAGCGGCCTTGTATTATCTGTTGCACAGCACGCTGGCTTCAGCGGCCTTGCTACTGATTGCCGGCATGATCACGGATCAGCGCGGACAGGCCCAGGATCGCCTGGTGCGCGCCCGGTCGGTGACCCAGGGCGCTATGCTGGGTGGTTTCTTTTTTATTGCTGCAGTGGCGCTGATCGGGATGCCGCCCTTATCCGGGTTTGTCGGTAAGGTTCTGTTGCTGCAGGCCTCCACTGATAATGCCGCCTGGGTCTGGCCGCCCCTGCTGATTTCCGGTCTGGTTGCGCTGATTATGCTGAGCCGTGCCGGCAGTACGGTTTTCTGGCGTACCAGTGGCAGTGGCTCTGATAAAGTGCGCAGTCATCCGTTGCAGATTATTGCCGTCGTCCTGTTGTTAAGCACCCTGCCTCTGATGGTGATTTTTGGTGGCAGTCTCACGGAGCTGACACAGAAAGCAGCGGAAATACTCTATATGGCACCTCAACCGGTGGCGGAGATTCTGTGATGAGCAAAGTATTCCACAAACTATTACCTATGCCGGTCCACAGCTTAATGCTGCTGGTGGTGTGGCTGTTGCTCAATGGTTTTTCCGTGGGGCAGCTGGTACTGGGCCTGTTCCTGGCCTGGCTGATCCCGTTTCTGACTTTTCCGTTTGCCGATCATCAGAGCAAAGCGGGTAAGCCCTTTAAAGTGCTGATGTATTTTCTGCGTCTGGTGAAAGACATTATTCTGTCTAACATCGAAGTCGCGCTGCGGGTCCTGTACCGCAACCGTTCACTGCAGCCCGGTATTGTGGCGTTTCCGCTGTCGATCCGGGCGGATTTTCCGCTCACGGTACTGGCTTCCAGCGTTTCGCTGACACCGGGCACAGTGAGTGTGGAGTTTTCTGACGATCGCTGCTGGCTGTACATTCACGTGCTGCATCTTAAGGATGAACAGCAGCTGATCAGTGAAATCCGTCAGCGTTATGAGCAACCTCTGCGGGAGATATTTTCATGTTAAGCGGCAACATCGTGGATACAGCGCTGGTGATTACCGCAGGGCTGGTGGTACTGGCGTTGTTAATGAATGTCTGGCGGATGGTGCAGGGACCTTCGCTGACGGATCGTATCCTGGCGCTGGATACCCTGTATATCAACAGCATCGCCCTGATTATTCTGCTGGGCATTTACAATGGCTCGGCCCTGTATTTCGAAGGGGCTCTGTTGATTGCCATGCTGGGCTTTGTCAGTACCGCTGCGCTCAGTAAATACATGTTGCGTGGCGACATCATTGAATAAGCGTTGAGTGAACCTATGAGTGATTATCTGATAGCCGCATTACTGATTGTCGGTGGTTTATTTATCTTTGTCGGCTCGCTGGGGCTGGCTAAGCTGCCGGACTTCTATACCCGTTTGCACGCGCCGACCAAGGCCACGACGCTGGGAATTGGCGCCGTGTTGCTGGCTTCTGTGGCCGTCACGGCGGCCAGAGACGGTACTCTGAGCATCCATGAAATTGTCATCAGCCTGTTTTTGTTTATTACCGCGCCGGTATCGGCCAATATGCTGGCCAAGGCAGCTCTGCACAAAAAAGTGCCTATGTGTGATAACACCCGCAATCAGGATCTGAAGGCCCATATGGCCCATCAGAAGGCGCCGGACAGCGAGTAAACTGACTCCGGCTCTGCCCCTTATCAAGTGACAAATATAACAATATTTTGCTCTCAGCCTGTGGCTTTTCCCTGCTTTGCTAAGCTTAGTATCCGGCCTGCCTTATTCTGCAAAAGGCAGGCGTACTGAATCAGAGTCCTTTTCGGGGAAACAGACTTATGGCTACCGGCCAGCACCAGGCATCTCAGGGTTTGTTGTTGTTCCACCTTAACGAACGGCAGACCTTTGGTATCGGCACACTGAAAGTAAAAGAAATTGTACCCTTCCAGCCACTGACGGCGATTCCGCAGTCGCATCCGGTGGTGCTGGGCGCTTCTTATATCCGCGGTGAGACAATACCCGTGATCGACCTGGCCGCCGCCATTGGTTACCGGCCACCGGCGAAAGACACCCTGCAGGAGTGTTTTGTGATCGTCACCGACTGCCAGCGCCAGCGGGTGGGGTTTCTGGTGCGTAAAATTGACCGCATTATTGATTACAGCTGGCGTAATATTTCGCCGCCGCCGAAAGGCGCGGGCAATAATATTTACTCCACCGGCGTGATTTCTCACGGTGAAGAACTGGTCCAGTTACTGGATATTGAAATGGTACTGTCGCATATCTTTCCGGTGGCGGAAGATGAACTGCATGCGCATATCACCGCATCGGAACAGGGGCTGTTGCGCAGTCACCCGATTCTGCTGGTGGATGATTCCAGTGTTGCCCGGCGCCAGCTTGCCGAAGCCCTGAATTTCGTCAATGTGCCCTTTGATGTCAGCAGCGATGGCAGTGAAGCACTGGACATGATGGAAAAAGCAGCGGCCCGTGATGAGCCATACGATATTCTGGTGAGCGACATTGAAATGCCCGGGCTGGACGGTTATGAACTGGCCTTTGAAATCCGCAATAATCCTAAGCTGGCCAGTATGTATCTGATTCTGCACACATCATTGTCCAGTGAAATCAGCGTTGACCGCGCCCACCAGGTGGGGGCCAATGAAGCACTGACAAAATTTGATGCCGCTGAACTGATTCATGCCATGTTGCGTGGCGCAGAGCATGTGGAAAAAGGCGATGTTGTCCCGGGAGTGGCCAGCCGTCTGCAGGTCTGAGGGGGCTGGTCAGCCCGGGTTACGAACATCCGCATATCAGATACTTTCCAGTGCCTGCTGCAGTTTATCGACGCCGATAATTTTCATCCCCGGAATTTCCTGCCGCGGCATATTGGCTTTGGGCACAATGGCGCGGGTAAAGCCGTGTTTAGCTGCTTCCTTGATGCGCTCCTGGCCCGAAGGTACCGGGCGGATTTCACCGGATAAACCTACCTCACCAAAGACAATCAGTTCTTTCGGCAGTGGCTGATCACGGAAGCTGGACAGCGCCGCCAGCAGCAATGCCAGGTCGGCAGATGTTTCACTGACTTTAACGCCGCCCACCACATTGATATACACATCCTGATCGCCCAGATGAATTCCGCCATGGCGGTGCAGGGCGGCCAGCAATAAATTCATGCGGTTCTGATCCAGTCCCACGGCCACGCGTTTGGGATGACCGAAATGACTGTCATCCACCAGTGCCTGAATCTCCACCAGTAATGGTCGTGTACCTTCCCAGATAACCATCACCACGCTGCCGGCGGCAGGCTCTTCAGTGCGGCTCAAAAAAATAGAACTGGGGTTTTTGACTTCTTTCAGGCCGGTGTCGATCATGGCGAACACGCCCAGCTCGTTGATGGCACCAAAGCGGTTTTTAATACCGCGCAGTGTCCGGAAGCGGCTGTCACCATCACCTTCCAGCATGATGGAGCAGTCGATCATATGCTCCAGTACTTTGGGGCCGGCCAGCGTTCCGTCTTTGGTGACATGGCCGACCAGCAGCAGAATCGTCCCGGTCTGTTTGGCAAAGCGGGTCAGCGCGGCGGCACTTTCCCGGACCTGAGATACACTGCCGGGGGCCGATTCGACGCCATCCACGTGCATGACCTGGATGGAATCGATGACCACAATCTTCGGCTTATGTTGTTGCAGGGTCTGGATCAGGCGGTCAACACTGGTTTCACTGAGCATATTGAGCCTGTCGCTGGGCAGTCCCAGGCGTTTGGCGCGCATCGCCACCTGCTGCAGACTTTCCTCGCCGGTGACATACAGTGCCGGCATGTGTGAGGCCAGAGTACACATGGTCTGCAGAAGAAGTGTGGACTTACCAGCCCCCGGGTGACCGCCAATCAGAACCGCAGAGCCCGGTACCAGTCCGCCGCCCAGTACGCGGTCGAATTCCAGCATACCGCTGCTGACTCTGGGCACTTCCGCGAGATCCACATCCGCCAGACGCTGAACGCCCTGATCCCCGGCGCTGCCTGCATAGCCACCATAACCGGCATCCCGTGACGGCGCTTTGGAAGCGGAGACGACGAATTCCTGCAGCGTATTCCAGGCGCCACAGTCGCTGCACTGTCCCTGCCATTTCGCGTGTTCAGAGCCACAGTCACTGCAGACGTAGGCGGTTTTCTTTTTAGCCATAAATATACGGATTCAATAATCGACGGTTAATGGCGCGAGTTTACGGCGGGGCGGAGTGAATGCAAGCCGGCGCTGAGTTACGTAAGCGTTACTACTTATCCCGCGACGCTCTTGTTAAACTTTGTTCTTTACGCCAATGATGACAATAACAGGAAGGTTACCCATGAAATTAGAAACACAGGCGATTCATGCCGGCTTCAGCGAAGACCCGGCCACCCGTGCGGTGGCTGTACCGATTTATCAGACCACCTCATACAGTTTCCGGGATACCCAACATGGCGCCGACCTGTTTGACCTGAAAGAGCCGGGCAATATTTACAGCCGTATTATGAACCCCACCAACGCTGTGCTGGAAGAGCGCCTGGCGGCCATGGAGGGCGGCATCGCTGCATTGTGCATGGCATCCGGTATGGCAGCGATTACCGCCACGCTGCAGACCCTGGCCCGTGCAGGGGATAACATTGTCAGTGTCAGCCAGCTGTACGGTGGCAGCTATAACCTGTTTGCTCACACGTTTCCGCAACAGGGCATTGAAGTGCGCATGGCCTCCGGTGATGACGTCGCCGCGCTGGAAGCGCTGATTGATGACAACACTAAGGCCCTGTTCTGCGAATCGATCGGTAACCCGGCAGGCAATGTGGTGGATATTCAGGCGTTGTCCGATATGGCCCACCGGCACGGTGTGCCTGTGGTGGTGGATAATACCGTGGGGACGCCCTGCCTGTGCCGCCCGTTTGAATTCGGTGCGGATATTGTTGTGCATTCCCTGACCAAATACATCGGTGGCCATGGTACAACGCTGGGTGGCGCTATCGTGGATTCCGGTAAATTCCCGTGGAAAGATAACCCGAGGTTCCGTCAGTTTAATGAGCCCGATCCTTCCTATCATGGCGTGATTTATACCCAGGATATGGGCGAGGCGGCCTTTATTGCCCGCGCCCGCGTGGTGCCTCTGCGGAATATGGGCGCGGCACTGTCGCCTATGAATGCCTTTATGCTGTTACAGGGACTGGAGACGCTGGCGCTGCGCATGGAACGCCATGTGGAAAATACCCAGGCAGTAGCGGAATATCTGCAGGCCCATGAGCAGGTAAGCTGGGTTAATTACGCCGGGCTTAAAGACAACCGTTACTATGATGTGGCGCAGCGCATGCTGGCTGGTAAACCGTCTGCTATTTTAAGTTTTGGTATCAAAGGCGGCGCTGCTGCCGGGGCAAAATTTATTGATGCGCTGCAGATGATCAAACGTCTGGTGAATATCGGTGACGCCAAAAGTCTGGCCTGTCATCCGGCAACGACTACTCACCGTCAGCTGAACGAAGAAGAACTGGCATCCGCCGGGGTCAGCAGTGATCTGGTGCGTTTGTCTATTGGTATTGAGCATATCGATGACATCATCGCCGATATCGAACAGGCTCTGGCGGCGGCTTCATAGTCATTTCTGTGATGCAGCGTCACCGGCAGTGATTCATGATTCAGATTGCCGGTGACACTTTGCCTGTCATTTCCTGTCCGCTGCGATACTATAGAGCTCCCTGAATCCTGAGCCGCAGAGAGTCCGATGTCCTTTGGTCAGTTTACCGCTTTAATCAGTTTTATTCTTTCCATGGGGACCATTGCGGTCACCTATTGGGTGGGTACCTCGGCCGGCACGGCTGAGTTGTGTAATCCCTTTATCGACGGCTGTACCGATATTACCCACACAGGTATGAAAGGCGACGGCGGCTTTATTTTCCGCGGCGGTATGATTACCGCCTGTGCATTTTTCATCGTCTGGTGGATAGTTATGGGGGTGTGGCTGTCACGCAGCAGCCGTGTTGCTGTGGTGGTAATGCAGTTCTTTGGTGTGCTGGCGGCACTGGGGCTGCTGGCGGGTACGGCAGTTCTGTTGCCGGAAAAAACCGATACTCATTGGGATATTCACGTACGTGGCGCCAACCTGTTTTTCCAGGGAATGCTGATCGCACTCAGCATCAATTATGTGCTTATTATCCGTGCCTATAAGCGTGGTATGCCGGTGCCATCCCTGCATTTTAAAAGCCTGATTATGCTGATTCTGTGGCTTATGTTTCTGGCATTTGCCGGGGTGACTGTGGGCGTGGATATGAGTCATGGCAAGCGTATTATTGAATGGTGGGCGACCTTATTTATCGGCCTGTATTTTCTGACATCTTACTGGGACTGGAAAAAAATCCGCCTGGTGAATCAGCAGCAATATTAATCTGACACAGAATTAACCTGGCACAGAATTAACATTACAAAGAGACGCGACTATGACCATGCCGCAACGCATTGCTCTACTGGCGGTTGCCCTGCCTTTCCTGTCGATTGGTATCAGTTATGGCCTGTCGGTCGCTGGTGGTCACGTGCCTTTATGCATTCCCTGGTTTGAGGGCTGCTCAACCATTACCGCCACCGGGGTGTATTACCCGGCGGCTTATGTATTTCGTGCCGGGCTGATCAGTACCGCGGTGATCGCTATTATCTGGTGGTATTGTGTGCGTGCCTGGCTGGAAAGTGTGGGGGAGCCGCACCCCCACCCCTGGATACACCGCCTGGTGGCTTTTGCAATCGCCGCCAGTATTCTGCTGGTAGCTTCCATTTCTGTACTGGGGGAACATATGGTGCCCTCATCCGAACACCGCTGGCTGTGGCGTTTTCATACCATCACGGCGGTGTTGTTTTTTCTGACCACGGCAGTCTGCCAGATACTTATGACGGTGCGCATGCGGCAGCTGCAGCAGACACTGAATATCCGCTTCCGGCGCATCACCAGCAAACAGATACTCGCTGCTCTGCAACTGCTGCTGATTCTGGCACTGGTTGTTGCGGTCTCTTTCGGGCTGGATAAAGACGGCGTCATCGAAGTTATTGAATGGTGGCTGGCGACGCTCAGTTCGCTGTATTTTGCCACCACCTATTATGACTGGCAGGATTTCCGTCTGACCCGGCATGAACAGCGGCTGGCCCAGAATGTCTCCGCTCACGGGGAGGCAAACGTATGACGTTACCGCAGCGCATCGCCCGCACCAGTTTCTGGTTATCCCACGGCACCTTCTGGCTGACCCTGCTGTTGGGGATGTATCTCGGAACCACGGATATCTGTGTGCCATATCTGACCGGCTGTACCAGTATTACCGCCACCGGCATTCCCGACCCGCAGGCGTATATTTTCCGCGGCGGTCTGATTTCCGCCTGTGTGTTATTTGCGGTCTGGTGGTATTGCATGCAGGCGTGGCTGTTCGAAATCGCTCCGCAACGGCCTATCTGGACCGTGCGTTATATGGTGAGCGCCGGCATCATCAGTTCGGTGTGCCTGATCATCGCCACTGCTGTGCTGCGGCCGGATAAGGATGCCTTGCCCTGGACAGTGCATACTGTGTTTGCAGCGCTGTTTTTCCTGATCTCCCTGGCGGTTCAGACCCGGGTAACCTACTGGCTGAAATATCTGCAAAAGCGCGGTGTGGATATCGGCAGCAGCCTCAGGCAGAAATTTATTCTGGTTTATGCGCAATGGTTTTTCCTGCTGGTTATGGTTGTTTTACAGCTTACGGATGCTGGTGATGCGTGGAAAAACATTGTTGAGTGGTGGATGGCGTTATTGATTGGCCTCTATTATCTCAGCAGTGCTCAGGACTGGCGTTATTTCCGCCTGACGGAAACTGACTGAGGTCATTACGGCGCGCTTTGCCGGTCGCTATTTATGCGCCACCGGCATAGTCTGAACAGATTCTTTCAACAGCACATCGGGAATCTGAACATGCCTATTTCTTCTGAACTGGTTGGTGAAATGACCTTGCTGGCGCAGTTCGATCTGCACAGTATGCAAAAAGGGATCAAAGTGCATGAAGATGCCGATCCGGAATTACTGGCGGCAGTCAAACGTCTGCATGAAAAGGGCCTGATTGACGAACCGGATGGCGGCTATCTGACCAGCCTGGGGCATACCGCGGCGGAACATCTGCAGTATCTGCTGGAAATTCTGAAAAAACGCTGAGACAGGCAACTGTCGCAGCTCAGAAATCCCCCCACTGATACTGAAACACACTGAGTGCGGCCAGGGCCGCGGTTTCCGTCCGCAAAATCCGCGGGCCGAGTGTCAGGCCGTGAAAGCCGGCACTCAGAACCTGCTGTACTTCGTTTTCACTGAAACCGCCTTCCGGGCCCACCAGTAATGCAAGGCTGTGCGGAGCCGGGTAATCTTTCAGGGGTTTCTGGTTATGCGGATGCAGGATGCATTTAACGTCGGCATCTGTATTGCGACACCATTCGCTGAGTGTCTGTGGCGCATGAATCAATGGAAGGTGATTGCGGCCGCTCTGTTCGCAGGCACTGATGGCAACCTTCTGCCAGTGGTCGGTCTTTTTTTCCAGCCGCTCACCTTTTAACCGTACTTCGCAGCGCTCACTCCACAACGGCGTGATCTCACTGATCCCCAGTTCGGTGGCTTTCTGAATCGTGAAGTCCATGCGGTCGCCCTTGGAAATCACCTGCCCGAGGTGAAGGCTGAGAGCGGGCGGGGCATCCTGACGCAGAACAGAGGTGACGGTAGCGGAAGCGTTTTTCTTGCCGGCTTCGCACAGGGTGGCGGCGTACTCGCGCCCGTCACCATTGAATAAACGCAGCGCGTCGCCCGGGTTCATGCGCAGCACCCGCAGCAGATGTGTTGCCGCCTGGCTGTCGAGTTCGACACGGGCATCAACCGTCAGTGGATCTGTACAATAAATTCTTGGCCCGGTACTCATGCTGTTGCTCTGCAGAAATGACCTGCGGATGATAGCAAAAGCGCTTCCCCGGTGGCGACACTGGCAATAGTCGCTGTGATCATAGCGTGAGTTATTGGTCGCGCTGGTGTTTGAGGGTGCGGGTCTGCAGCTGGAACAGGTGCTGAATCAGCAATTCCTGTTCGGATTCCTGAATGCCTTCAAAGTTGACGCGCACCAGATAGGGCTTCTCCGGGTCCTGGGTGGCTTCTGTGGCAACAATGGTGCCGGCTAATGTCAGCATGGCATTAGAAGGTTTGAGTTGCAGATGGAACAGCATATGCTGCGCCTCACTGAGGTCGGAGTCGGTATAAAACGACATGCCGCAGGCGCTGAGGTTTACCCGCACACGGGATTCAGTACCCGACAGGCTGAGCTCGGCCACATCGGCGCTGTGACCGCTTAACAGGTTCATCTTGCGATTAAATAATTCCAGTATCTGCGCCAGCGTCGGATGAACGGAACGCATCTGATGCAGCAGGGTGCCCAGTTCCTGTTCGAGTTCTTTCAGCTCCGTTTTTTCCAGTGACTGGTGCTCTTTCCAGTGAACAAATTCTTCCTGGGAAATGGCCCGGAAGTCCATGACCACTTCATCATCAAGGCGGAAATAACGGCGGCGTTCTTCCATTGGTTTTCCTTTGCGGATCAGAATATTTCGTTTGGCCGGAGTTCAAAATCCTCCGGACGTGCGTTCAGTGCTTCATCGACAGCCTCGTCACCACCTTCCATTTCCGGTACGTCATCATCATCACCGGGTTGTTTACGCAGAATAATGATTTCCACCCTGCGGTTACGTGCTCGGGCTTCCGGACTGTCATTGGCTACCAGCGGCTGGGTATCGGCATGGCCGACAATCTGAAACCGGCTTTCATCCATTTCCGGCGCGATAAAGAGTTCTTCTGCAAAAGCGGCAGCGCGGGCGGCGGATAAGGTCCAGTTGGTTCTGAAAGGACCACCGCCCACCGGAATATCATCGGTATGGCCTTCCACGGAAATCAGCCCGGGGACAGTGACCAGAACATTGCGGATTTTATCGATCACCGGTAAAAACTTGTCTTCAATATAATCAGAGCCTGAACGGAAAGCGCCCCGTTGTTGTATGCGGATAATGATTTTTTTACCCACGGTTTCCAGCTCAACCTGACCCTGAGCGATTTCATTTTCCAGCTGGGAGGCGATTTTCATCGCTTCTTCTTCGGTTTTCTCTTCATCTTTCTCCTGGCTGGGCACCACCACTTCGCGGCTCATTTTGCCCTGATCACCCTGACGTTCTTCCTGTTGGGTAATTTCATCCTGACACAGGACTTCCAGCGAACTTTTGGTGATGTCACTGGTTTTCTGCCGCACTTCATTAATCGGTGTGGGCTCGGGAATCGACGGACTGAAATGCCGGGCGATGACACTGGTCCCTTTCGGCGGATCACTGACATTGACCAGTGTCTGCACACCAAAGGCCTGCCGTAATTCGCCTGCCAGACGCTTGAACTTCATGGCCTCCATCTCTGAAAAAGACAGCAGCAGCACGAAGAAGCACATCAGCAGCGACATCAGGTCGGCAAAGGTTGCCATCCATCCCGCAATCGAGGGGCAGGGCGGACACTCTTCTTCTTCTTCCGGAGCCATGGTCAGTCACCTGAACTTGTGCGTTTGCCTTCCTGAATGTAGGCCTGCAGCATGGATTCTATGACCCTGGGGTTCTGGCCGCTCTGAATGGCCAGCAGGGCATCAATGATCATCGTTTTAAGCCGGTCTTCTTCGTCCCGGCGCAGGGTCAGTTTGTCGCCCACCGGCAGCGCAAACATATTGGCCATCATGGCACCGTACAGCGTGGTGAGCAGAGCGACCGCCATGGCCGGGCCGATGGTTTTGGGGTCGTCCATATTGGCCAGCATGGCCACCAGACCGATCAGGGTACCAATCATGCCCATCGCCGGTGCCACATCGCCGATGGCTTTGAAAATATCAATACCGATATCGTGACGTTTGCTGGCCTGTTTCAGTTCTTTACTCATCAGCGTGCGCACGACGTCCGGGTCATGACCGTCGACCAGCAGCTGAATGCCTTTGCTGAGGAAATCATCACTGACTTCTTTCCCTTCCAGTGACAGCAGACCGCCCTTGCGTGCCAGTCCCGCCAGTTCAACAACTTCTTCGATGATGGTGTCCGGTTTGCTGAGTTTGAACGAGAAGGCTTTACCGGCCACCTTGATGGCCCCGAGAAACTGGCCCAGTTCAAACTTCATCATCACCGCAAACAGACTGCCGATCACCACGATGAGAATGGACGGTACGTTAATAAACATTCCGATATCACCGCCCATAACCATTGCGAAGGCAACGATAGCGAAGGCCCCGACCAGGCCTACCAATGACGCGAGATCCACAACGGCTCCTTGGAAAAACTGTCTTCAATGACTCTGAGTTTAGACAAACATTTGCATTCTTCCTCAGCGCTGAGGAATTTATTGGTAACTCCGGCAATCCGCTTATCTTGACCCCCTGCAGACATAACGGTAGTGTTGCCGCGCCCCGCCAGGCCTGCCGGAATCCGCACTGTTCCGGTACACTGAGCGACGACAACCGTGAGATAAAACCTATGACAGATAGCAAGCCCGCGTTTGACTTTGAACAGGCACTGAAAGAGCTGGAGCAGCTGGTGGTGCGTATGGAAAGCGGTGAACTGACCCTGGAAGATTCACTGCAGGCATTTGAGCAGGGCATTGGCCTCACGCGCCAGTGCCAGCAGGCGCTGTCCAGCGCGGAACAGCGGGTACAGGTGCTTCTGGAACAGAACGGCAGCAGCGTAGCGCAACCCTTTGACAGCGGTGAGTAATATGCAGGCAGCCCTGCACCAGGCCCAGCAGCGGGTTGAGCAACAGCTGCAGCAACATATTCAGAAACTGAACCTGAGGCATGAACGGCTGGCGCAAGCCATGACCTACGGCGTACTGAATGGCGGTAAGCGCCTGCGCCCGTTTCTGCTGTATGCCACCTGTGCCGCGCTGGGCGGAACTCAGGAACAGGCCGACAGCGCCGCGGTGGCGCTGGAGATGGTCCACAGTTACAGCCTGGTGCACGATGACCTCCCGGCCATGGACGATGATGATCTGCGCCGCGGTAAACCCACCTGCCATATCGCCTTTGATGAAGCGACCGCCATTCTGGCCGGTGATGGTCTGTTGACCGGTGCCTTCGAAGTGCTGGCCACTGCCCCGTGTCAGAATGACGCCCAGCGGCTGACCCTGATCCGGCTGCTGGCAGGCAGTGCCGGTGGCAGTGGCATGGTGGCCGGGCAAAGTATTGACCTTTCCCATGTCGGGCAGCGGATGACGCTGGACGAGCTGGAAACCATGCATCGCCATAAAACCGGAGCCCTGATCCGGGCGGCGGTTCTGATGGGGGCGGCGTGCGCGGCAGACGGGGCGGATGAGCAGACCCTAAGCGCGCTGACACGTTACGCCGAAGCGCTGGGGCTGGCCTTTCAGGTATGGGATGACATCCTGGATATTGAAGGCGACACCAGCGTACTGGGGAAACATCAGGGCGCCGATCTGGCGCTCAATAAACCCACCTATCCGGCTCTGCTGGGAATGGAAGGTGCGCGCCGTAAAGCCCATGATCTGGTGTCCGATGCCGTGCAGGCACTGTCAGAGGTTAACGGCGATACCGGTATTCTGCAGCAGCTGGCCCATTACGTGGTGACCCGCGACCATTAGACGCAGTACAGGGATTCCGGCCCTGAGTGTCAGAAATCCCACAACGCTACTCATTGGCGCCAAGTGCCGGTAGAATGGCTCCCTTTTCCGTAAGCTGTGCACGCAGCTGCGTATACATAAGACATACCGAAGTAGCTGATGATTCTGACAGAGATTCCCGAACAACGGCCTGATACGCCCCTGCTGGATACCATTGATTCGCCAGCGGATCTGCGCGACCTGGATGCCGGTCTGCTGCCACAGCTGTGTGCAGAACTGCGGGAATATCTGGTGTACAGCGTGGGTCAGTCCGGCGGACATTTTGGCGCTGGCCTGGGCGTGGTTGAACTCACGGTGGCCCTGCATCACGTGTTTAATACGCCGGAAGACCGCCTGGTATGGGATGTCGGCCATCAGGCCTATCCGCATAAAATTCTCACCGGCCGCCGCGAGCAGATGCCACTGATCCGCAGCGAAGCCGGTCCTGCCGCCTTTCCCCTGCGCAGTGAAAGCGACTACGACACCTTCGGTGTGGGTCACTCCAGCACTTCCATCAGTGCCGCACTGGGGATGGCGCTGGCAGCCCGGGCACAGGAGAGTGAGCGTCAGGCAATTGCCATTATCGGCGACGGCGCCATGACGGCAGGGATGGCGTTTGAAGCGCTGGATCATGCCGGACAGGAGAAAGCCGACATGCTGGTGATCCTCAACGACAATGATATGTCGATCTCCAACAACGTCAGCGCACTGAATAAATACTTTACCCGTATCTGGTCCAGCCGCACTTATTCTGCATTGCGTGCCGGCAGTAAACGGGTGCTGGAAAAAATTCCCGCGGCGTGGGAGTTTGCCCGCCGTACGGAAGAACATATGAAGGGCATGGTCGCGCCAGGCACCATGTTTGAAGAACTGGGATTCAATTATTACGGCCCGATCGACGGCCATGACCTGGATGAACTGGTTCTTACCCTGGAAAACCTGAAAAAACTCAAAGGTCCGCGTTTTCTGCACGTGGTCACACGTAAGGGCAAAGGCTTTGAGCCGGCTGAAGAAGACCCGGTTAAATATCATGCCCTGAAGCCGGCCTCATCAGCGGCCGGAGGGGTGAAAAAACCAACCTATTCCAATATCTTTGGTCAGTGGCTGTGCGATATGGCGGCGGTGGATGAACGCTTGATGGGCATTACGCCGGCCATGCGCGAAGGCTCTGACCTGATCCGGTTTTCCGAGGAATACCCGCAGCGCTACTTTGATGTCGCCATTGCCGAGCAACATGCGGTTACGCTGGCTGCCGGGCTGGCCTGTGATGGCAGTAAACCTGTGGTGGCGATTTATTCGACCTTTCTGCAGCGCGCTTACGATCAGCTGATCCATGATGTGGCACTGCAGAATCTCGATGTGTTATTTGCCATCGACCGCGCCGGTCTGGTGGGCGAAGACGGCCCGACACACCATGGCGCTTACGATCTCAGTTATCTGCGCTGTATTCCTAATATGGTGGTCATGACACCGTCGGACGAAAACGAGTGCCGGCAGATGCTGTATACCGGCTATCAATACGACGGCCCGGCGGCTGTACGTTATCCGCGCGGCTCCGGTAGCGGTGTCAGCGCGGCGAAAGAAATGCAGCTGTTGCCCCTTGGAAAAGGCCTGTTACGGCGTGAAAGCCAGGCTCCGGCCGGACAGCGGGTTGCCTTGCTGGCCTTCGGAGCACCGCTGGCGATTGCATTGCAGGCGGCTGAGACGCTGGATGCAACCGTGGCGGATATGCGTTTCGTCAAACCGCTGGATGAAGAGCTGGTGGCCCGCCTGGCGCAATCGCACGATGTGCTCATCACGCTGGAAGAAAATGCCATCATGGGCGGTGCCGGTTCCGCGGTACTGGAATCGCTTACTCAGGCCGGCATTCAGGCTCAGGTAAGGATGCTGGGGATTCCTGATCAGTTTATTGAACATGCCTCGCCGGCCAGTCAGCGTCAGGTCTGCGGCCTCACCGCCGACGATGTGACCACCACGGCGCGGGCTGTTCTGCCGGCCGCCGGCCCCCTGTTAACCGCCGGAAAATCCTGAGCCGCAGTGGCCTGCTGGCTGGCTCATACTTTCTTCTCAATCCTGCCCCGTTTTGCTGGTTCAGTGCTTTACTTGATGTGTTGATTCATTAAAGCCCGGCGGCGGGGGTGGACGCTTTGAAACGTTACCTGCTGATTATTGTTCTCATCGTCTGTGGTTCAGCGGCCGCAGTGTACGACGTTGTGCTGCGTCTGGAGAATGACCGTGTACGCAGCATGAGTGAACATCTGCTGGAACGTATTTATATCCGTGCGCTGCGCGACTATTACGGGCTGCTCACGGACGTACGTTTTGTGCTGGAATCCGGCGAATCCGCAGAAACCCTGCGCCGCATGCAGGCCAACACGGATATGGGCCGCTTTCTGAGCTTTGCTGACCAGCCGTCAGAGCTGGTAGAAGCCGGTGACTGGCAGGTCACCATGGCGCTGGACGAGCTGCAGGGTGACATCAGCATTAACGGCAGCGGCCGTCATCAGCCTTTTCTGGTACTGGATCTGGGGCTCAGCCGGCAACAGCCGCAGCCACGTATGCTGGTGCGCATCGATGTTATCAACTGGATTCAGCACATTACAGAAGACCTGGGCATCGGTGATATTCCGATGTACATCCGCTGGCAGGAGCACACCATCGCTCCCGACCCGGCTCATTCCCGGCATCTGATGATGGTGTTCAGTGATTTTCTGGTGCCAGAGATCAGTCTTTACCTCAGCTATGCAAAAGTCGACAGCCTGTTTCATCAGCGCCTGACCGCAGCGGTGCTGGCTCTGTTGGTGGCGATTCCGGAATTTATCCTGCTGTTCTGGCTGTGGCGCCAGTACTTCCACAGTCGCAGGCTGCGTCTCGCACTGGATAAATCGAAGAAGGATCTGCAGGCCGAAAAACACGCCAATCAGGCGCGCTCGCGTCTGCTGCACCATACATCCGCACAGGTACAGACACTCAATCAGAGTCTGGAGGAAGCGCGGCGGCGCATGGAGTTGTCTGAGCGTCTGGCTGCGCTGGGAGAAATCTCCGCCGGAATCGCCCATGAGATCAACAACCCGGTGGCTTACTGCCGCAGTAATCTGGAGACCCTGGGCGAAGATCTGAAAGCGCTGCAGGATTTTATTGCCGCAGTGGATAAGCTGTCGGATCAGCTGGACCCTGGCTCTGAGCTGTACCGGCAGCTGGCCGAACGCTACCAGACACTGGCGCTGCCGGAGGCGCTGGCCTCGGCGCCGGAACGGGTGGCCAATATTACCGAAGGGATCGACCGCGTGGCGCGCATTATTCAGGATATGCGCAAACTCAGCCGTCAGGACAGTAAAAAGATGGCGCTGAGCCAGCTCAACGAGCACATCGAAAGCGTGCTGAATATTGCCCGCAGTCGCCTGAAAGGCAATATTGAGCTGGAAGCGGAGCTGACAGAGTTGCCGCTGATTCCCTGTAACGCCTCACAGATCGGGCAGGTGATTCTGAACATTCTGATCAATGCCATTCAGGCGCTGGGAGATAAGCCCCATGGAAAAATCACCCTGATTGAACAGCTGTCACAACACTGGCTGTCGATTGAAGTGTGCGATAACGGCCCCGGCATGAATGAAAGCACTCTGTCGAGAGTGTTCGAACCTTTCTTTACCACCAAAGCCGAAGGCGAAGGCACCGGCATGGGGCTGGCATTGTGCTATCAGTTAATAGAGGCCCATCACGGGCGCATTGAAGTAGAAAGTCAGCTGGATGAAGGCACCTGCTTTACCGTCTGGCTGCCATTGGATCCCGGTCGGGTTCAGGAGTAATACAGATGCTGAGTGAAGGCTATGTAGCGAAGGTTCAGGAAAAAAACGGCCGTCTGCTGATTGTGGACGATGAAGAAGCCGTTCTGCAGGCGCTTAAGCGCCTGTTTCACCGCCAGTATGATGTGGTTATCCACACCAGTGGTGCAGCAGCACTGGAGGAGCTGAAAAAAGACACATTCGATGTGATTATTTCTGATATGCGCATGCCGGGTATGACAGGGGCAGAATTGTTGAAAGCCTGCTTTGAACAATACCCGGATATGATCCGCATCCTGCTGACCGGTTATTCGGATCTTGATTCCGCCATTAAAGCCGTCAACGAAGGCAATATTTATCGCTACATCTCCAAACCCTGGGACAACGATCAGCTGCGTTCGGTGATCGCCGAAGCCATTGATAACCGCGACCTTAAATCCGCCAATGAAAAGCTCAACGCGCATATTATTGAGCAGAACAAAGAACTGGAAAGTCTGAACCGGCGCTTACAGGAACGCTTCCATGAAACCAGTTTTGACCTCGGCGAAGCCGAAGCCAAGCTGACCGATGCCTACCGCAGTCTGCGTCAGGAATTTAACAGCATGGTGCACATTCTGGTGAGTATCATGGAACGCCGCAACGGCGAAGAAGAGGGCAGCTCAGAACGACTGGCGCGGTTAGCCAAAGAATTTGGTGAATTTTCGGGGCTGGAAGGTCAGCAGATTCAGGATCTGTATTATGCCGCCCTGCTGAAAAATATCGGCAAAGTCTCTCTTCCGGACTCTGTGCTGAATAAATCCATCGCGCAGATGACGCGGGCTGAAAAAATGGATTACGCCCGCTTCACTATTAATGGCCAGACCATGCTGATGTTACTGGAGCCGTTGCAAAATTCATCCACCATCATCCGGTCACATATGGAGCTGTACAATGGCAAAGGCTTCCCCGATAAGCTCTCCGGTGATGCGATTCCCAAAGAAGCCAGGATTCTTCGCATTGTCACCGACTTCGTCGAAATTCAGCGTGAATATAATTTTCTGGGCGAGACTCTGACCTCCGAAGATGCCCGGTCTTATATGTTAAAAATGGCCGGTCAGCGCTATGACCGTGAGCTGGTGGATATCTTTATGGAAGTGCTGGAGGATTTCGACGAAGGCGTGGTGTCCGATATGGAGCGTATACCGATTCAGGATGCGCGCATCGGCATGACTCTGGTGGGCAGTCTGATCAGCCCGGCCGGAATGGTGCTGTTATCCGAGGGAACCGTGCTGACTGAACGCCATGTCGAAAAGCTGCAGGCCATGCACCGCCAGTTTGAAGGCCACGAAATCAAGCTGCATGTGCGTCGGGAAAAGCCGCCGGAAAAAGAAGACAGCGATCAGGCCGGGCCGGGGTAAAACCCGGCATCGTCAGGGCTGATATCGCACTGCCCCGTGATATTCCGGCGTTACAACGGACCGGCTTCGGGCTCGTCATCCTGATGAGTGGGCAGTCCCTGAGGCGGAATATCCAGTGGCAGATAATGCCCAAGTTTGGAGGCTTTGGTTTTCAGGTAGCCATCATTGTGCGGGTTACGGCCCACCTGCAGCGGTACGCGCTCGACCACTTCCACGCCAGCGTCACTCAGTGCTTTGACTTTACGCGGATTATTGGTCATCAGACGGATAGCGTGGATACCCAGGTGGTCCAGCATCGGCCGGCACATGCTGTAATCACGCATATCAGCGGCAAACCCCAGACGTTCATTGGCTTCCACCGTGTCAGCGCCCTGATCCTGCAGGTTGTAGGCGCGGATTTTATTCAGCAGGCCAATACCGCGGCCTTCCTGACGCAGGTAGAGTACTACGCCCCGTCCGGCTTCGGCCACCGAGCGCAGGGCCTCTTCCAGCTGATAGCCACAGTCACAGCGCATGCTGAATAAGGCATCGCCGGTCAGACATTCAGAATGAGCCCGTGCCAGCACCGGCTCCCCATCAGATACCTCTCCCATGGTCAAAGCCACATGTTCTTTACCTGTGCCGGTTTCCTCGAAACCATGCATGGTAAATACCCCGAAAGGCGTGGGCAGTTTGGATGATGCAACGTATTTAATACTCAAGGGGAGTACTCCGGGGGTAAATCAGGGCGCGTATTCTACCAGCGAACCGCGGGGCTGACTAATCCACAGGCGCATAAGTTTGGCGACATTTCTGCAAAATTTTGTTCAATAAGTGTCAGGCAGTACGACAACCGGGCGCTGCCTGCAGTAAAATCACTTACGCAACACAGAAAACAGGAAACTGGCTTAATGGTCTGGATCTTACTGGCGCTGCTGCTGTTAGCTCTGCTGGTTCTGCCCGGCGTCTGGGTGAAGCAGGTACTGCGCAGGCACGCCGGACAGCGCGATGATTTTCCCGGTACCGGCGGCGATATGGCACAGCACCTGATCGGCAAGCTGGGGCTGGAGGGCGTCCGTGTGGAAGAAACCGCCGGCGGTGATCATTACGACCCGTCCAGTCGCTGCGTGCGGCTGACAAAGGACAAGCTGGAAGGCAAAACGCTGACGGCGGTGGTGGTGGCTGCCCATGAAGTTGGTCATGCCCTGCAGCACGCCAGGGGCGAAGCCCTGTTTAATACCCGTACCGGGCTGGCCCACGTCGCCATCTGGATGCAGCGTATTGCCCCGGTTGCACTGGTTATTTCGCCCCTGATGGCCACGGTCGCGCCGGGATTCGCCCGTCTGACATTGATTCTGGCGGTCGCATCCATGCTGATGGGGACGCTGATGCACCTGGTCACACTGCCGGTTGAATGGGATGCCAGTTTTGGTAAAGCCTTGCCGGCTCTGGAACAGGGAGAGTATCTCGGGCCTGAGGATATGCGCAATGCGCGCAAAATTCTCACTGCCGCCGCCTTAACCTATGTGGCCGGTTCACTGATGAGTCTGCTGAATCTGGGCCGCTGGCTGCGCTATCTGCGCCGTTAATACCCTTTCTTTGTGTAATGTTTCTATTGTGTTAATTACAACAAAAGCAGCGCCCGCTGTGTTGTATCAAACCCCACAAAAACTCCCTTCCCTTATATCAAAATTCATATAAAACAATGGCTTAGCTTTCAGGCATTGGCATTGCAGTACGGAATCAGCAACCGACCCCGACGATATATCAGCGCGGGAATCAAGATTAGAAATGCCCCCAATCAAAGAAGGGCAGGGTACTGAAAAGGAGCTGAGACCATGCAATTGAATGTGCTTGGACAAGAAAACGGTGGAGAAGCAGCCGCCAGCAGTTGTGCGTCAGGTTCGTGTGGCAGTGATAATGATCAGATGGCAGCGCTGCCGGAAGCGATCCGTGAGAAAGTCAAAAACCACCCGTGTTACTCCGAAGAAGCGCACCATTACTTCGCCCGTATGCACGTGGCAGTCGCACCGGCCTGTAATATCCAGTGTCATTACTGCAACCGTAAATACGATTGCTCCAACGAATCCCGCCCGGGCGTGGTATCGGAATTGCTGACGCCGGAAGAAGCCGTGATGAAAACCAAAGCGGTGGCCGCCAATATTCCGCAGATGACCGTGCTGGGCATCGCTGGCCCCGGTGATCCGCTGGCCAACCCGGGCCGCACCTTTGACACCTTCCGTATGCTCAGCGAACAGGCACCGGACATTAAACTCTGTGTCTCCACTAATGGTCTGGCGCTGCCGGATGCCGTGGAAGAGCTGGCCAAGCACAACATTGACCACGTGACCATCACGATTAATTGCGTTGATCCGGCCGTAGGCGCCAAGATTTATCCCTGGATTTACTGGAATAACAAACGCATTTACGGTGAAAAAGCCGCCAAAATTCTTATTCAGCAGCAACAGAAAGGTCTGGAAATGCTGGTGGAGAAAGGCATTCTGGTGAAAGTGAACTCTGTGATGATCCCCGGAGTGAACGATGAGCACCTGAAAGAAGTCAGCCGCATCGTAAAAGAAAAAGGCGCCTTTCTGCATAATGTTATGCCACTGATCTCGGAAGCCGAGCACGGTACTTTTTACGGCATTATGGGGCAGCGTGGACCAGAGCCGGAAGAACTGCAGGATCTGCAGGACGCCTGCGCCGGTGATATGAATATGATGCGCCACTGCCGTCAGTGCCGCGCGGATGCCGTGGGGCTGCTGGGTGAAGACCGGGGCGAAGAATTTACCCTGGATAAAATTGCCGCCATGGATATTGACTACGACTCTGCCATGAAAACCCGGGCTGTCGTGCATGCCGGCATCATGGAAGAGCTGGAAGAAAAAGAAGAAAAACGTAAGCGTCTGGCGGCGGTGAATGTTCCGGCCAGCGCAGACATTATTCCCGAAGACACCCGGCCGGTGCTGATGGCCGTGGCGACCAGTGGTGGCGGTCTGATTAACCAGCACTTCGGTCATGCTGAAGAATTCCTGATTTATGAAGCATCCCCCAAAGGCGTGCGCTTTATCAGTCACCGTAAGGTTGATCAGTACTGTATTGGTGGTGATACCTGTGGCGAAAAAGAAAGTGCGCTGGCCGGCTCTATCCGGGCACTGAAAGGTTGTGAGTCTGTGCTCTGTTCCAAAATTGGGTATGAGCCCTGGTCGCTGCTGGAAGAGGCCGGCATCGTCCCCAATGGTGAACATGCCATGGAGCCGATCGAAGAAGCGGTCATGGCTCTGTACAAAGAAATGATCGCCAGTGGTGCGCTGGCAGAAAAAGCGCCCGAGGCGGAAAGCATCAGCGCCTGACCAGTATCAGGAAATAAAAGCTGAGCTGTAAAAAAGAAAAAACCTCCGGGGATTACCCGGAGGTTTTAAAACCAAACAGAAGAGAGATCACCATCCGTTTACGGGTGATGAACAACCGGAGGTCAGCATGGCACTATCCATTGTCGATTCCTGTGTGAACTGCTGGGCCTGCTATGACGTATGCCCAAGCAACGCCATCTATCAGAGCAGTGCCCACTTTAAAATTAATCCCAAAAAATGCACCGAATGTGAAGGTGACTACGCTCATCCTCAATGTGCAAGTATTTGTCCGATTGAAGAAACCATTCTGGACGCCGCAGGCGAAGCCATTAATCCACTGGGCTCTTTAACCGGTATTCCACCGGAAAAAATGAAAGAAGCCATGGATGAAATTCAGGCCCGGTAAACAGGACCAGGTTATGACAGACGTGCTGCATTTTTACGAAAAACCCGGCTGTATTAACAATACAAAGCAGAAAAAAATACTGCGTCAGTGTGGTATCGGGCTGGAAGAGCACAGTCTTCTGACTACCCGCTGGGATAAAGAAGAATTACGCCGCTTCTTTGCTGGCCGCCCGGTCGCCGAGTGGTTTAATCCATCAGCCCCGGCGGTGAAAGAAAAAAAGATACGTCCGGCTGAATGCAGCGCAGATGAAGCTCTGGATGCGATGTTAAAAGATCCTTTGCTGATCCGCCGGCCTCTGATCAGACAGGGTGACTGGTATTGCGCCGGGTTCGACTGGGATCAGCTGAAGCAGGCACTGAATATTACAGCCGATGACGCGGATACGGTCAGTGTTCCGGCAGGCATCGAAGCCTGTGCCCGGACAGGGCATTAACAATGGAGAATATTATGAATATGGTCTCGGTCTTTAAGCCTTATGGTTGGGCACAGCATCTGATCGTTGCCGGTCAGCAGCGCTCTCTGATCTGTGCCAATAACAGCCGCTGGCTGAGCCAGATTGTGCGCAGTCAGCGTCAGGGAAAAACCTGTCTGCCCTATTTTCTCGGGCTGTCCAGCATTGATTATCACTGGATGATGCATCGCCAGCTGCTTGGGCGTCAGCGCCGTATGCCATTGGTTTCGTTGTGGACTCAGGGACACGATGCTCCTCTGCACGAGGAAGACCTGCGGCAGCAGCTGCTGGAAATGCGCCAGGATGAGTGGCTTGAAATCCGTAATTTATTACGCCAGCACAAAGCCGGAAAAACCGACTGTGAACTTATCATGTCCGATATTGTGGCAGCCGGTTGTCTGGGCGGCGACCATCTCTGGCGCGATCTGGGCCTGCAGTCACGCAGCGAACTGAGCCAGTTAATGTTGCAGAATTTCCCCACCCTGGCGGCGGCTAACAGTGGTGATATGAAGTGGAAAAAGTTTTTTTATAAACAACTGTGTGAGGCCGGTGGTGGTTATGTCTGCCGTGCGCCCAGTTGTGACCAGTGCAGTGCTTATGATGACTGCTTTGGTCCGGAAGAATAAGTCAGTTTCATTATTAAAATATAAGCCCTCAGCGGAGGATTAAACATGATCAAATGGCATAACATCAGCGTCACCGAAGCCGAAGAAATGCTTTACGACAGCCAGGTTCTGGTTCTCGATATGCGTGACTTCCGCTCCTATCTGGCAGACCACCATCCCCGGGCTCTGCATTTAACCGGTGAAAACCTGCGCGCTATTCTCAAGCATACGGCGCGCTCGGTACCTGTATTAATATACTGCTACCACGGCCATCGCAGTCAGGATATGGCACAGCTGTTCAGCGACTTCGGTTTTACCAGCTGTTACAGCCTGGATGGCGGCTATGAAGCATGGTTCCCGGATATCCGTCATCCGGATAACGAACTGAGCTCTGACCTGAAAAGCTGGATGCTGGAACGCCATTTTATGCCGGCCAATCTGGATGAGCGCTGCGCTAATAATGAGACTGCGTTAATGCACGCCTGTCGTGAAGGTGAATATGAATACGCCCGTGAATTAGTGTTGGCGGGTGCCGGCATTGATCTGGTCAACAAAGATGGTAATAACGCGTTATGGATGGCCTGCCAGAGTGGCAACGAGAATATCGTTAATCTGCTGTTGAATAACGACATCAATATGGACCAGCAGAACGACCACGGTGCCACGGCGCTGATGTATACCGCATCGGTGGGCAATGTGGCACTGACCGCCATGTTGATTGAGGCCGGTGCCGACACCGATCTCACCACACTGGATGATTTTACCGCTCTGGATGTTGCTGCCAACGCCAAAACCCTGCGCATGCTGCAGTTCTGCATGATGCCGGATCAACGCTACGTTGCCTGAGGACCCCTTATGACTACATCACCTGTTGTTGAAATTATTGAAAAACAAATTGCCTCCAACCCGGTGCTGCTGTACATGAAAGGCACCCCGGACGCTCCGGAATGTGGTTTTTCTGCCGCTGCGGTGAAATCCCTGAAAGCCGTCGGAGCAGAATTTGCCTTTGTAAATGTTCTGCAGGCACCGTCCATCCGCGAACGTTTACCATCCGTTTCGCAGTGGCCAACGTTTCCGCAGCTATTTGTTAACGGCGAATTAATTGGCGGCAGCGATATCGTGGTGAATATGGCAGCTGACGGCAGTCTGAAAACTCTGTTGGCGGATGCCAGTGCCGCGGCGGAATAATCATCATGGATTCCGCCGACGTTATCAGCCGTATACAGCAGGCATTATCAGCCGATCATGATCCACAGATTGATGTCAGCGGCGCTGACTGTAATTTTACCACCCGTGTCATCAGTACTGTGTTTGATGGCCTGCGCCCGGTTCAGCGCCAGCAGAAAATACTGAGCGCCTTTGCCGATGTTCTGAGTGACGGACGCCTGCACGCACTGAGCATCGAAGCCTATACCCCACAGGAATGGCAGGCAAAATCGCAGCCGCAAACTTCATCTACTTTTACCCAGCTGAGCTGACTTCAGCGATTAATCAAGAGGAATCTGCAATGAGTGATATGCCAAACATCAGTCGTGATGCCGCCTTAAGAATAGCTATGGCAGCGCGCGCGATTCCCGATGTCAGTGTTGGCCAGTTACTGGAAATCATTGCCCGGCGGATTGAAGGTGATCTTACCGAAGAGGCCCTGACGACCATCACTGTGACGGATCTGAAAACCGGTTTTGGTTCTGTTGACGGTGAAGAAGACGGCGAAGACATCAGTGCGGGGTTAGCCAATATCAAAGATGCGGTGCGGATTCTCTGGGGGGAAGCGGAAGAAGACAACCTGCCGGCGGCGGTTGCCAGCGCCGGGGATATGCCGGATTCCGTACGTGTGGCCATCGCATCCAACAATGGTGAAATACTGAATGGCCATTTCGGCTCCTGCCTGCGTTTTCTGGTTTATCAGCTGAATGCCAGTGACTGTCAGCTGATTGATGTGCGCTCTACCGTGGATGCTGACCTGGCGGAAGACCGTAATGATTTCCGCGCGGCATTGATCGGTGACTGTCAGATTCTTTATGTGCAGTCAATTGGCGGACCTGCGGCCGCTAAGGTCGTGCGTACCGGCATTTATCCGATTAAGCAGAAAACCTCGGAGAACGCCCGTGACGTTCTGGGTCGCCTGCAACAGGTCATGCAGACATCACCTCCACCCTGGCTGGCGAAAATCCTTGGTGCCAGCGCGGAAGAGCGTATCCGCTTTGCGCAGGAAGGCTGACACCTGCCATCGTCAGAGCGGCTGCCAGCCGCTCTGACGATCAGCAAGCTGCGCTTATTGCAGCTTCCAGCGCCGGTTGGTGCCACTCCAGTGCCTCCGGGTACTGACATTATCACCGGTATTGGTACCACAGCCATCCGGAACCTGTTGCGGGTTCACCTGCAGCGCAAATGAGCCATCCGGATTGGCGACAGAACGCTGTGCCTGGCCACCATGATATTGCCAGATAATCACATCCGCTCCCCCGGTGAAAATACCGGATATCCAGGCATAAGCGCGGATTCTGCAGGCTGTGAATTAACTGTGTCTGACTATCATGGAACCACTTCTGCCAGTGTTCACCGTTGCAACGCCATTGAATAACCGGGGTTCCATTACTCGTATTGGCGTTGCTGATATCCATGCAGAGTACTGAAGAAACATTAACGAAGGTGTGCCAGCTTAGCGCAGCCGTGGAGTTGTTGTTATCGACATCCTGTCGGGTGAAAGCCGGATATCCTGCCGGGCGGAATTCATTCAGGTTATTCAGAAAAGCGGAATCTCTGACAGTGCCAGGCGGTTGAAGACGCATTCCCTCATCCCGGCGTTTTGTGTCGTGAAGCAGACAATTGTCTGATGTTGGTCATAGTACATAGTCTTAACGTTATTGATTTTTATAGGTTTTTTATTCGCTTCGGTCAGGCAGGTTTTTTGCCATAGCCTGTACAGTTATCCCAACGACTGACAGGAACTAACGATGTTACTCAATACTTATAAAGACGCTGGCCTTCTGTTTTACATTAACTTTCTGGAAGAGACTCCGGATAAAAGCGCACTCGCCTACCGTGGTGATCTGGTCATCGTACCGGGTGAGAATGATGATAAAGGGCACCCGAAACCGCCCAAAGACGTGCTGCGCGAAGCGGCCGTACTTGCCAGCGATAAAATTCATATGCTGATTGGTGGTCTGGATAAAATGGCCTCACTGCCGCCCTTGCTGGAAAAATACCAGGCCGATTTCGCGGCCGATATGGCAGCGGCATTATTCGTGGTTAATCTGACCAAACCTGTTCAGGTTGATGTTGAAGGGTCTTTGATCACGCTGATTCCTCTGGTTCAGGGTGTTCCCTGGAATGAAGCGATGGAAGAGCTGGCGCTGGAGAAAAGCGATTTCAAAGGTCAGAAGCCAGGTGAAAAACTGCAGACCATGTATGCAGAGCTGAAAGGTTATAAACCTAAAAAATATCCGCTGGTTACTCTGGATGAAGCCCTGGGCATGACCAACAACGCGGTACGTGAAATTCACGGCGCGGTATAAGTCCACTGGCCTGAATGGCTCAGGCCCGGTCTGCGTCCTTGCCCCGGGCCAGGAGCAATACCGCTGAAGGGTAAAGACGACAGATAATGCTAGACTGATATATCTGTCGTTTTTGACTGCCTCTGGAGGAGGTAATGCCCGCCAAACGGTTAGCTTCTACACTGGTTATATTCCAACTACTGGCACTTTCTTTGTCAGGCACTGCTGCCTTTGCTGGTCAGGATGACGATAACCCCCGGGTTGTTGTCATGCTGCATTCCCACCACGCGAATATGCCCTGGAGTCAGGCGTTTAACCGCGGTACCCGTAAAATTCTGCAGGAAAATGATAAAAACATCGTTCTTTATGATGAATATATTGATACCGGCCGGTTCTCTGATACTCATTATTATAAGGCTTTTTATCAATACCTTCAGGTCAAATACAGCCAGCGTAACCCCCGTGTTCTGCTCGCTGACAGCCAGCCTGCTCACGCCTTTCTCGAACAGTATCCGGATCTGATGCCCGGCGCACAGCGTATTGTATTTCAGACAGACGAGCAGGGAACATCACGCAAACAGGAAGTAGATGGCAGCTGGAATATTAATATTATCAGCGACTTTCACCAGTCCGTGGAAGAAATGCTGAGGCTGGCTGAACCCAGGAATCTTTATGTGATTGTCGGCACCATGGAACCTGCGGGAGAAAAACGCCTGATCGCTTTCCGCAGCAACCAGGCGCTGACTGACAGTGATGTGCGGGTCCATTATCTGATTAATATCCCGCTGCAGGAATTGAACGTCATGGTCAGTCAGCTACCGCCGGACAGTGCAATTTATTATCTGCTGATGTTCAGTGATATGCGCGGTAACTATATGACGCCATACCAGATCGTTCAATCCATTGCACAAAACGCCAATGCGCCGGTATTTTCACATTGGCAATCCCTGATGGGCAGCGGCATTCTCGGTGGCTATATGATCTCCGGAGAAAGGATCGGAGCATTGGCCGGGCGTTCTGTACTCAGTGCAATGAATGGCGGAAACTTCCGGCTGCGGCCAGAGGATGCATTTAATTACTACTACGACTGGCGTCAGCTGAATCGCTGGGGTATTGCGGAAAAGCGGTTAATGCCCGGCACGGATATTATAAACCGGCCTGCCAGCCTGCTTGACCGTTATCAGGTTTCCTTTATTGTTGCGGCCGTTATAGGGCTTATTATTCTGTTGTTTTCTTTCCTGATATATCGCCATCTTTTAATCCGCAATATACGTAAAGCCAGTATGCGCATTGCCAATACCGACAGTTTAACCGGGCTGAATAACCGGCGTGCGATTCTGCCGCTGATTAACAAAGAGATGGCACGTTGCAACCGTTTCCACACACATGCCTGTCTGTTGATTGTGGATGTTGATCATTTCAAAATGGTGAATGATAACTTCGGGCATCTGACCGGTGATCAGGTACTGCGCGATATCGCTGAACAGCTGGCTGCCTGCCTGCGGGTGGCCGATACCGTTGCCCGCTGGGGCGGAGAAGAGTTTATAGTGCTGGCACCGGCGACCGATATTGATCAGGGCCGGGAGATTGGTGAAAAGCTGAGAAAAGCCATCGAAGCCATGTCCCAGGTGCACGGCAAAACGACGACCATCAGCGTAGGCGTGGCGGCCTATATTGAGGGAGAAACCTTTAACAGCTGGTGTGACCGCGCTGATGATGCCCTGTATAAAGCCAAGGAAAGTGGCCGTAATCAGGTTGTTATCTCGGATATCAAATACTCGGTAATTCCCCAGGAACAGGGCATTGAACGTCAGGTCGACGCCGGAATATACGCGGCCGATCAGACTGTGAAAGATGATGGTTCCGGGGAAATATAAAAGGAATGAAAGGAAAGGACAGGGAAGAGCAGACGCAGCGCATTGTCTGGGCGCGTCGCTCCTGCCTGTGGTGCAATTAACCGGCCGGTGGCATTAACCGGCCACAGCTTCCAGGCTTTCTTCCATCAGATCCTGCCAGCTGGCGTCCACAATGATCAGATTTTTCTTTTCACAGTAGCGTTTTTCTTTGTCCGTTGGTTCCGGCAATAACACCCAGCCAGCCGGTTCTCCGGCAGCATAAATAATATCGCTCAGCACCATACGTTCAGTATCACGCAGCATGCGCAGGCCACAGAACAGGTATTGTTTACCTTTACGATATTCTTTCAGAAATCCCGGAATGGCGAATCCACCCATCAGCTCGGTAATGTAATCCACATAATCAGCGTCGGAGGCAATATAGTTCGCCTCGGGCTTTGGAGAACCGGTTGGTTTAAACAGTACCGGCAGAGACGTGTCGACTTCCTGCTGAGTGATTTCCCGGTATTCACCACTGTAATACTGATAAATGCGGAAGCGGTAATCCGTACCGGCAATACGTGCGACGCCAACAATCAGCGTATGGGGACGATCGGAATAGAAGTCCTGTAACTGGGTATCGCGGTTGATATCGACCACATAGGGAAGGTTCATCTGAGCAATCCACTGATGGAAAGCCGATGCTGTCCAGCTCTGCTCGCCATAGGTGGTATTCAGAAAGCGTTCAATAAACTTGCGGCCTTTCTTATTCTCCAGGTTCATGGCTGCGCGGGGAAATTCGTACATCAGTCGCGGTGCCATGGGTTTGCCACCATTCATCGCCAGGATCAGGCTGTCGCTGTCGGCGGGAATCGCTGCGCCGGTTTCCTGATTGGTGACCCCGGTCAGTGTATCGGCTCCCAGGTAAGGAACGATCTGTCCATTGCGCATACCTTCCCGGAGCGTGGAAATCAGCTCTGAACTGGCCATATTGAATACCTCTCTGCATAGCTTCGTTGTTGTCGGTGTAATTTGTTGCCAGTGTCGTTACCTTCAAGAACCAAGCCATTTAACAAAGGCGCCACAGCTACAGCAGCTGTGTCTGCGGGGGGCACATAAAGGCCTGAGTAAATGTATTAAGTTACTGAATTTCTGGTGAAAAACTATTAATCAAAGGCGTTTTGTCGGGTATTCGAGCCCCGTTATTGATCAGCGGCGGTAATGGGGCAGATAAAACACAGAAGAGGTTTTGTCGTGTTTACTGCAATCTTTCTTCCTCTGCAGGACGACCGGCCAGTGTGCTGTTTTGGTTTTCCGGAACCGTCATAAAATCAGGCCCTTGCAGGACTGGCCACAGCACTGACTGTCAGTAGCACTGATGGTTTAGGCCGGCTGTATTTTTTGATTATGTCTAATCCGCCAGTCAGAGCCATTTAACAAACCACCGCAGGCGCTGTGGCGGAGGCATCGCTACAGAAAAGAGACACTACACAGTAGCGCGCACAGTGACGCCGCTACACAGTGGCAGGGGCCGGTGTTTTTTCTCAAAGTCCTGCACTTTTCGTCGCACAGTGAATGCCGACAACAGTGTTCCGCTTGTTGTTCGTAGTAAGACATATCCTCCTTTTTTGTAGGGTAAGGAACCCTACATATCCATGCATGAAAAATAAAAAACACTTAAAAAACAAGCGCTTGTGTTTTGGCCGGAGGGCTGGCACAGGGCGTGCAGAAGTGGGGTTGTGATACAGGCATATGGGCTCACTGTTCATATGTCTGCCGTCCGCTGCCTTTGGTAGCAACGTGTGTTGTTAAACCGGAGGCAAAGGTCCTCGCCTGGAAAATTATAGGAGATACAACTATGGCTATGCGTCAATGCGCCATTTATGGCAAAGGCGGTATCGGTAAGTCTACCACCACTCAGAACCTGGTGGCTGCTCTGGCAGAAGCCGGTAAAAAAGTAATGATCGTGGGTTGTGACCCGAAAGCAGACTCAACCCGTCTGATCCTGCACTCAAAAGCTCAGAACACCATCATGGAAATGGCTGCAGAAGCCGGCACCGTGGAAGATCTGGAACTGGAAGATGTACTGAAAACCGGTTACGGCGATATCCGTTGTGTTGAATCCGGTGGTCCTGAGCCAGGTGTTGGTTGTGCAGGTCGTGGTGTAATCACTGCGATCAACTTCCTCGAAGAGGAAGGTGCCTACGAAGACGATATCGATTTCGTTTTCTACGACGTACTGGGTGACGTTGTGTGTGGTGGTTTCGCGATGCCTATCCGTGAAAACAAAGCACAGGAAATTTACATCGTATGTTCTGGTGAAATGATGGCTATGTATGCAGCCAACAACATTTCCAAAGGTATTGTGAAATACGCCAACTCAGGCGGTGTACGTCTGGCAGGTCTGATCTGTAACTCACGTAACACTGACCGTGAAGACGAGCTGATCGAAGCACTGGCTGCCAAACTGGGCACCCAGATGATTCACTTCGTTCCTCGTGACAACGTGGTACAGCGTGCAGAGATCCGTCGTATGACCTGTATTGAGTACGATCCTTCTGCTAACCAGTCCGATGAATACCGTCAACTGGCTCAGAAAATCATCGATAACAAGAAGTTGGTTATCCCAACTCCCTGCACCATGGATGAACTGGAAGAGCTGCTGATGGAATTCGGCATCATGGACGAAGAAGATATGAGCGTTGTAGGTAAAACTGCCGCTGAACTGGAAGGCTGAGCGAAAGCTTAACCTTCAAGCCGCCGCAGCCAGGCAGAAGGTTGCGGCCGGCCGATCGGGATGGTGCAGATTAGCGCCATCGGAACCCGGAATGAATAACCCCTTACATTCATCCCGGTCTGTTACCCGTTAATAATTAAGGAGGCCCATCATGGCCATGTCACGTGATGAAGTTGAATCTTTGATTCAGGAAGTGCTTGAGGTTTATCCGGAGAAAGCTCAGAAAAACCGTGAGAAACATCTGACACCAAACGATCCTGAACTGGAACAATCCAAGAAGTGTATTACTTCTAACAAAAAATCCCTGCCGGGTGTAATGACCATCCGTGGTTGTGCATACGCAGGTTCTAAAGGTGTGGTATGGGGTCCTATTAAGGACATGATCCATATTTCACACGGTCCTGTTGGTTGCGGTCAATACAGCCGTGCCGGTCGTCGTAACTACTATATTGGTACAACCGGTGTTAACACCTTCGTTACCATGAACTTTACGTCTGACTTCCAGGAAAAAGACATCGTATTCGGTGGCGACAAAAAACTCGCCAAAATCATGGACGAAATCGAAACTCTGTTCCCGCTGAATAAAGGTATTTCTATTCAGTCCGAGTGTCCGATTGGTCTGATTGGTGATGACATCGAAGCAGTCGCCAAACAAAAAGGTGCAGAGCACAACAAAACCATCGTACCTGTACGCTGCGAAGGTTTCCGTGGTGTGTCTCAGTCTCTTGGTCACCACATTGCCAACGATGCAATCCGTGACTGGACGCTGGGTGCCCGTGATGACGACAACAGCTTTGCAACCACAGATTATGACGTAGCCATCATTGGTGACTACAACATCGGTGGTGACGCATGGTCTTCCCGTATTCTGCTGGAAGAAATGGGTCTGCGTGTTGTTGCACAGTGGTCTGGTGATGGTTCTATTGCAGAAATGGAACTGACTCCTAAAGTGAAACTGAACCTGGTTCACTGCTACCGCTCTATGAACTACATTTCCCGTCACATGGAAGAGAAGTACAAAATCCCATGGATGGAGTACAACTTCTTTGGTCCAACCAAGACCATCGAATCCCTGCGCAAAATTGCTGCACAGTTTGACGAAAGCATTCAGAAAAAATGCGAAGAAGTCATTGCTAAATATCAGCCAGAATGGGAAGCGGTTGTTGCTAAATACCGTCCTCGTCTGGAAGGCAAACGCGTCATGCTGTACATCGGTGGCCTGCGTCCACGCCACGTAATCGGCGCTTATGAAGACCTGGGTATGGAAGTTGTTGGTACCGGTTATGAATTCGGTCACAACGATGACTACGACCGTACTCTGAAAGAAATGGGTGACTCGACTCTGCTGTATGACGATGTGACTGGCTACGAATTCGAAGAATTCGTTAAGAAAGTTAAGCCAGATCTGATCGGCTCCGGTATTAAAGAGAAATACATCTTCCAGAAAATGGGTGTGCCTTTCCGTCAGATGCACTCCTGGGATTATTCCGGTCCTTACCATGGCTTTGATGGCTTCGCTATTTTCGCCAAAGATATGGATATGACCCTGAACAATCCATGCTGGAAAGTACTGACAGCACCATGGAAAAAAGCAGCGGCTGACGCCGATGCTGTGGCAGCTTCTGCCTGATCCAGTTGTTACCGGTCAGCGGATACGCCCGATGCGTATCCGTAATAAAACCCCATTTACCCGCCAGACCACAGATTCGTGGCGCGGGAAGAGAGGACTATCATGAGTCAGCAAGTTGATAACATTAAGCCAAGCTATCCGCTGTTCCGTGAGGAAGAGTACACAGATATGCTGGCTAAGAAAAAAGCCGATTTCGAAGAAGCGCATACCCAGGAAAAGATCGATGAAACCTTCCTGTGGACTACTTCTGAAGAATACAAAGAACTGAACTTCCAGCGTGAAGCTCTGACTGTTAACCCGGCCAAAGCCTGTCAGCCTCTGGGTGCTGTTCTGTGTTCACTCGGTTTTGAAAAAACCATGCCTTACGTACACGGTTCTCAGGGCTGTGTTGCTTACTTCCGTACTTACTTCAACCGTCACTTCAAAGAGCCGATCGCCTGTGTATCTGACTCTATGACTGAAGACGCTGCGGTATTCGGTGGTCAGCAAAATATGAAAGATGGTCTGGAAAACTGTAAAGCGATTTACAAGCCAGACATGATCGCCGTGTCTACTACCTGTATGGCCGAAGTTATTGGTGACGACCTCAACGCCTTCATCAACAACTCCAAAAAAGAAGGTCATGTACCTGAAGAATACCCAACGCCGTTTGCTCATACCCCAAGCTTTGTTGGCAGCCACGTCACTGGCTGGGACAACATGTTTGAAGGTATCGCACGTTACTTCACTCTGAACTACATGGAAGACAAAGAAGTCGGTAAGAGCGGCAAACTGAACCTGGTGCCTGGTTTTGAAACCTACCTGGGTAACTTCCGCGTGATCAAACGCATGATGAAAGAAATGGATGTTGATTTCACTCTGCTGTCTGATCCTGAAGAAGTTCTGGATACACCGGCTGATGGCCAGTTCCGCATGTACGCAGGCGGTACTACTCAGGATGAAGTGAAAGAAGCGCCAAACGCTCTGAACACTATTATGCTGCAGCCTAACCAGCTGGTGAAAACCACCAAGTTTGTTAAAAATACCTGGAAGCATGAAGTTCCGGCGCTGAAAATTCCGATGGGTCTGGCCTGGACGGATGAATTCCTGATGAAAGTCAGTGAAATCACCGGTAAGCCAATTCCGGAAAGCCTGGAAAAAGAACGTGGTCGTCTGGTCGACATGATGACAGATTCACACACCTGGCTGCACGGTAAGAAGTTCGCTCTGTGGGGTGATCCTGATTACGTTGAAGGTATGGTTCACTTCCTGCTGGAACTGGGCTGCGAGCCAACACACATCCTGGCTAACAACGCTAACAAGCGCTGGAAGAAAATGATGGATGCCATGCTGGCTGAATACCCTCAGGGTGCAGACTGTGAAGTGCACATCGGTAAAGACCTGTGGCACATGCGTTCTCTGGTATTCACCAACAAGCCGGACTTCATGATCGGTAACTCTTACGGCAAGTTCATTCAGCGTGACACCCTTTACAAAGGTAAAGAGCACGAAGTTCCGCTGATCCGTATCGGCTTCCCGATCTTCGACCGTCACCACCTGCATCGTCAAACTACCCTGGGTTACGAAGGTTCTATGCAGATTCTCACCACGCTGGTGAACTCTGTTCTGGAACGCCTCGATGAAGAGACCCGTGGTATGCAGACCACGGACTATAACTACGACTTAGTACGCTAAGGTCGTTCCGGACTGGCTGCGTTGTCAGGGCGGTGTTGGAAATTATTTCGGAATGCTCATTTACGATTTGTAAACTCCGCTTCCTCAATAATTTCCGCCTTGCCCTGGCGGCCTCGCCGACGTCCGGTTGCGTTAATGAATATTTCATTAACGCAGTTTAGTTTGTAGGGTGCGCCCCGCGCACCAAGTCAGCATATAAGGTGCGCCCTGCGCACCTGTCTGTAGGGTGGGCACTGCCCACCGGATGCAACAAAAGAAATACCGGATGCAGCTGAAGTGATCCCGACTCTGTATCTGATATTCCCAAACCCGCCAGTCGTTCCACAAGATGTGGCTGGCGGGTTTGACTGCTTTTGTTGTAACAATTGTCTGGCCTTTCGGCCAGCACATAAAAAGAATTATCTGCCTTCTGTATTAGCAGAGGTTGAATAAAAACTTGTGGAGAGCGTCATGCCTAACGTCATGCTGCGTGAAAACGATAAGGGCGAACTGACCCTGTACGTACCTAAAAAAGATCTTGAAGACGTCATTGCCTCGATCGAATTTGATGCTCCGGATGCATGGGGAGGTGAACTGACCCTCTCTGATGGTTCCAGTTTTATTATCGACAAACTGCCGGGTAAGCCGGATCTGCCGATTACCGTGCGTGCCAAACGTGGTGCCGAGGCCTGAGCCATGGTACCGCGGCACGATCTGACCGATCAGGTCGCTTTGCGTATCGGCATGGCCTCGCGCCAGCTTGATGGGGTTGAGCTGTCTGACTGGATGGCGACACTGATCCGTGCAGTGGGACTGCCGCTGTCGCCACAGCGTCTGGGGCGGCTGCGGTTAAATCGTCTGCGTCAGGCCAGTCGCGGACAGTTTGACCGCTTTTCGGATGAGCAGTTACGCAGTGTGATTGCTCTGTTGCGCGGACACGGTGTCGACATCCGGCAGTCAGTGCCGGAACCGGTGGCCTACGATGCCACGGATATGCCGGGCTCGATCCGCATTGCCTGCGCGTCCAATCGTGGTGACAGAATCGATGGCCCGTTCGGCACCTGTGAGCGTTTTTTAATTTATCAGGTTGCGGCGCAGGAAAGCCGTCTGATTGATGTGCGCGAAGTACCGGATCTCAGCCGTGCCGATGATAAGCATATGGCGCGCGCCAATATGATCTGTGACTGTCATGTGCTCTGCGCTTTAACCATTGGTGGTTCTGCGACCGCCAAGGTCGTCAAAGCTGGCCTGCATCCGGTAAAGACCGGCGTACCGCGGCCGGCACCGGAATTAATTTCAGAGTTCCAGCAGGTGCTGGAAACAACGCCTCCTCCGTGGCTGATGAAAATCATGGAAGCATCTGCCCGCGATACCTGGGCCCGACAGCAGAAATCAGGAAGTGCTTATGATTAACCGTCATCAATTGCAGGCAATGATCGACTTTGTTGAACAGAAAGGTCTGAACGAAACCACACTGGGAGAATTGCGCCAGCAATACGAAGGGCTGCATTTTACCTGGTGTCTGGATGACGATATTAACTTCGAGCATCCGGTGGCCGAGCATCAAGAGTTTAATGTGTTTCTGGTGGATTCCCGCGATCATTGTTCGACTCTGACCAAAGATGCAGAAACCGCATCCGGTGTGGTGTTCGCAGAAATCTTAGAAGACTGAGGCTGGTATGAATCATCAGGACGATAATTTAACGCCCATTGGTGACTGCCGCCGCTGTCGTTACCGGGCCAACCTGTTACTGGCCGGACGCTGCAGCCCCGGGGATGCCTGTATCGCCGTTGACAGTGGTCGTCAGATGGACCGTTTCCTGCGCATTAATCCGGAACTCGCCCGTCACTATCTCACGGACAGTTTCTGGGAACGCCGTGCCATCGCCGTCCGTTATGTCCCGCTTGATGATCTTACCCCACTGATAAAAGACAGCGACGAAGCGGTACGCCGGGCGGTGGCCTATCGCCTGCCGCGTGATCAGCTGATTCAGTTAATTCACGATGAAGACCGTGAAGTGCGTATTACCGTGGCTGACCGTATTCCGCTTGAGCAGCTGGAACAGATGGCCGCTGACCGTGATTATCTGGTGCGTGCTTATGTGGTGCAGCGTCTGCCGGAAGGACGACTGTTCCGTTTTATACGCGATGATGACCGTCAGGTACGCAAACTGGTTGCCAAACGTCTGCCGGGTGAAAGTCTGGTGTTAATGGCCCATGACCCGGAACCGGAAATCCGCCGTATCGTAGCCTCCCGTCTGAGCGGTGACGATGTGCGTATTATGCTTGAAGACCCGGACTGGACTGTGCGCCTGGAAGCCGTTGCCAATGCGCCACAGGATGCACTGGAGCAGATGCTGGAAGATGAAGACAGTGAAGTCCGGGAGGCGGTCGCTGAGCGGCTGAAAACTGAGGTATGAGTTTTCTGCGTATCGCGGTGGCCAGTAAAGATGGCATATCGATCAATCAGCACTTTGGCCACGCCCGGAGCTTTTATATTTTCCGTGTCAGCGCTGAAGGCTCCGTATTACTGGAAAGCCGCGATGTCGCACTCTATTGTCACGGTCACAGTGCCGACCAGAGCGCCATGCAGGATATTCTCAACACCATCCGCGATTGCGATGCTGTGATGGTGGCCAGAATCGGCGACGGGCCTGCAAACAAACTGTCAGATATTGGTGTTATACCGGTCGATGATTACGCCTATCTGGCAATCGAAGAATCTCTGGCGGACTTCTTCTGTGCCAGCGCCGGCGGCAGGAAGCAGGGATGAGCCGCGCACTCCATTGCAGTCCGGCAGAACAGGAAACGCCGCTCTTTGCCGTCGGGCCGGAGGTTACGCGATGGGCCCGTCAGCACCCGTTGTCAGCAGAGAATGTCGACTGCGCCATTGCTGTCATGCTTAAAATTCTTGATGGCAAATGCAAAATGCCGGAACACGAGAAAGTGATAATGGCGTGTCTGTATGAAACCATCAAAGGCTGGCCTTCGCGGTATCTTGGCGCTGATATGCATGAGCTTATTCAGTACGCTAAAACAGCCCTTGATAGTGACGGGTCCAGTGACCCGGATGATAGTCTCAGACTGTTTATTTATGAAAAACGGGTGCTGGCAGAAAGCCGGATTTCGCGCCCGGTGATGAAAGCATTCAAACGTATGCTGCGGGAAACCGGGCTGTTACCGCAGAAACAGAATTCGCAGCAGGATACTCTCTGATGACGATGTTGATCCGCGATTTATTCAGTGATGCGCCTTTGAGCGCAGAAGACCGTGCGTCGCTCGATATACAGCGCCTGCTGCGTGAACCTATTAATATTCAGCAGGACTGGCAACGCGCTGAATCACTGCTGAAAAGCGCCATCAGAAAACTGCCGCAACGGCTGGAAATTAAAATCGCGCTGTACAAAATGTACGCCTATGCCAACCGTTTTGATGCTTCCCGTCAACTGATCTACCAGGTGCTGGAACAGGCCGCTGAACAAGCCGGGTTTGACCCTGACTGGCGCCAGCTGACCAGTGCAACCATTGACTGGCGTTCCCCGCAGGGCGCTGTCCGCCTTTATCTCTACAGCCTCAAAGCACTGGGTTTTGTTTCCCTGCGGGCAGGCAACCTTCATCTCGCCCATGAGGTTCTGACGACTCTGCTGGCACTTGACCCGGCAGATGAAGTCGGCGGCAGTGTGGTTTATGATATGGCGCAAAGTCTGGTCGAAGAAGCCTGAGGCAGCTGTCGCCATTGTCTGTGGTGCGTGCGTTTCCCGGCGGTCCGTGATCAGCGCTAACCGCTAACCTACTGTGGAAGTCCTCAGGTGAATCAGACAAACAATCAGGATGTGGTACGAATCTTATTGGCGGAAGATAATCTGACCAATCAGCTGGTGGTGGAAAAGCTGCTTCACGCCAATGGCTGGCAGGTGGATGTGGTTAATAATGGCCGCCAGGCACTGGAAAAATTACCCGCACAACACTATGACCTGATTCTTATGGATTGGCACATGCCGGTCCTGGATGGCCTGGAAGCCACGCGTCTGATCCGGTCTGCGGATGCGGACTATGCGACAACCCCCATCGTCGGTCTGACCGGCAATATCGATATTGACGATCTGGAAAGGTGCCTGGCTGCCGGCATGAACGATGTGGTGACCAAACCCGTGACGCGCCAGCAGCTGTTATCCGTCATTGACGGATTTCTGGTCGTTTAGTTTTACATAAGCTTAGTATGAATATATTGATAGTCATTGTTATTTCAATATATCGCGCAGCCAGTATGCCATAGTAGCCTTAGTATTTTATATAGATCTTTATGTGATATGAATCAGTACGACAAGACAAAGACGGTCTTTATACCTTTGTTAAAAGTCATAATAAAGGAAAGGAGTATTTGTTGAAAACGAATTGCGTTATCTTATTTTATCTTTTTACTATTGCTTTGGGTTGTTATGGTTACTCCTGTTAGGTAATATTAACGCTCCTGTAGCCGTTTACTTCTTTAGAGGTTTCAGGGCGCATTGTCAGGATGTATATGATAACAATTGGATGCGTATACCTATATGTTAAAATTTAATATCAAAGTTCTTAAATATCTTCGTTTGGGTGTTGTTACTTATCTGTTTGTAGCTGGTGTTATGTGCGTGCTTGTTGGTCTGTTCGTATCTTTTCGTTGGTTTTTAATTTTATTGAAAGATCTGATTAAAGGTTATTCGGGGTTTGAAATTATAATACCTTGTGTGACTGTGGGGGCGACTATACTTATTGTGAGAAGGCTTTTGCGATATTATATGTGTGATGTGTTTATTCAAAAGCTCGAATTTGCTCCTGCTAATAGAGAGCCCGAGCTTGTTGGCAATATTGAAAAAATCAGGTATTACGAAACTGATAAGATGAGAAATGCAGCAAGTTGGTCGCTGGATGCTGTGTTGTTTTCTATATTTATATTAATGTTTTATTATTTGATTTCGGCGGAGTGGCTGTTATGGTGCTTAATTGTCTCTGTATTAGTGTCAATGGTTCTTCTATGTCGGCTTCTAATATTGTTTGTTACTCACAGGGTTGAGATATTGTATTACCCTGATTCAAATGAGCTGATTGAGTTGATTGGCCTTGGTGCGATGACGTCGTGGCGTGATGACTTTGACGAGTTATATAATAAAATACCCGTTGAATCTAATGATTATATAGTAGCAGGTGTTTTGCGTGATTCACACAGTTCGGAAATGCTTTTTCATAAGAAAGGTATAATTTATGACCGAATTGTTATGCAAAAAGTCAGTGATCGTAATGCTTTCTGGAGTGTTTCTCCGGCCTCAGAATCTTCTTTAAGGTTAGGTTGATTATTATGTTAGGAAAGAATGGAAAGCTCTGGTGGAATATTTGGGGGGTTCAAATTGGTTTTGATGCTCCTGCTTATGAAATTGGTTTTAACTATTCTGATGCTTCAATAAATCAGGAGCCTGGTAAAGAGCTACTTGGTTTTTATGATTTTGCTTATTTTGTTAGTGACGGTGGGCGCTACGATATTAATGATGTGTCAGACAGTGATTCTTCGTTGTCTTTTGATATTCATGACTCAGGAATGAATGTTTTTTTCAAGAAAATGAAGGATAAATATGAGAGTGCAAATATAGATAATACAATTTTTGTTCGTGAGCGATTCAGAAATAGCTGGATGGTTAATTTTCAAAAGGAAAATTACGAATTACTTATGCTAGGCGACGTTTACAGAGATTCGAATTGTGGAAATTTATATGTCACAGATAATCTAAAAAAATCACATATAAAGCTATTGGCTGCAAGGAATCAATATGTATCAGCTAACCAGTCCAGTGACGGGTATCATTACAAGACACATTATGATGGACTTGACTGGAGGTGTCGTGATGTTAATGGATATCTCTGGCAGGGATATGATGTTTTTGATGGTTATGGTAAAAGTGCGGAGGTTTGGCTTTTTCCTTTAAGTGATATTCATTATCTTGCATTGCGGATTGGCGTTGCCCACTCAGGTATTCGGTATAGGGAGTATGTTGAGCATTTGCAGAAATTTATTGGGCAGGTATTTAATAATATGCATATCCAAGTGACGGATAATTTGTCTTTTTCTCAGGTTTTAAAGCGAAATTGCACGTTACCAGTATGTGTGGTTACCCCGGAACAACTTGGTTATGAAGGAAATGATTTAATAATATGGCGGTCACTTAATAGTAGGCAGGTAATTGATAAATCTATATTTGATATGCAGGTTATGAAAAAAAATATAAAGCAGCACTTGTATGACTTTATCGAAAACTCGAGCTTTAGGTTCTTAGCTTATGTGTTGTGTTTTATATTTTTCGTTGTTGGGGCTTTAGTATATCAAGATTATTTGGTGGCGATTGGCATGCCAGGGTGGGCTTTTGCTTATGGATTAGGTTTTTTAATCCTGTATGGTCTACTGAAAAAGTTAGACAAGAAAATCCATTTGATAGAAAACGGTGATGATAGCTAGTGTATTTTGCTTCATTTTCTTTTGGGGTTTTTAAAAATATGGTTGTGCTAGAGCAGCGCCGCCGATTTAACCTGTGCCCAGACTTTCATCCCGGCTGTAAGCTGCAACTGACTCACCGAACGCCGGGTCATGCGCGATAAAAACGGCGTATCGCCGACCATCACTTTGATCAATGCCAGCGCCGGGTGCTCATCGTTGCCGATTTCCACCAGGGTACAGGGCAAACAGTTCTGAATACTGGAATCATCCCGTGGTGTCAGCGCCAGACTGACATCGCGTGCCAGTATCCGCGCCCGTACCGGCTGGCCGGTCTGCTCATCACCGGCGCGCAGCCAGATGCCCTCACCGGACGGATGGTGGGCGCTATGATGACCAAAACCAATTTTTACCAGTTGCCAGTGATCATCGCGTTCAACGACGGTGCCCTGCAGGACAATACCGGCTTCATCGCCGGGTGTCAGGGGAAAGTCCAGCCGTGTCAGGGTATCGGCAAGATCTCCCTGGGCGACCACTTTGCCGTCTTTCAGGGCAACCAGATAATCCGCCAGACGGGCGACTTCGGCGGCGGAATGTGTGACATAAACCATAGGCAGCTGCAGGTGTGTTTTCAGCTGCTCGAGATAAGGCAGAATTTCCCGTTTGCGCTGCTCATCCAGTGATGCCAGCGGTTCATCCATTAACAGCAATTGCGGTTTATTCAGCAGGGCGCGGGCAATGGCGACGCGCTGACGCTCGCCACCGGATAACTGCTGCGGGTATTTATGCAGCACCTGTCCGATACCCAGCAGCGCAACAATATCCTGATATTCCTGACGGGTTGGCGCAGTGCCCGCGCGCTTGCAGGCAAACTGCAGATTGTCCGCCGCGGTTAAATGCTCAAATAAACTCGATTCCTGAAAGACGTAAGCCAGCGGGCGCTTAAAGGTGGGTAAGCAGATGTCAGCGGTCTGCCAGGGCTGGCGGCCAAAGTGCACCGAACCGGCGGCCTGTTCCAGCCCGGCAATACAGCGTAACAGAGTGGTTTTGCCCGAGCCGGAATGACCGAATAACACACTGACGCCGGTCGGCGGTAACTGCAGATCAACGTCCAGGGTGAAGTCCGGCCGGAACAGGGTCAGCTGAAGCGTCAGGGCTTTGTCTGTGGTTTCAGCGGTCATAATACCCGGCTCCCGTGCTGGCGGCGGAAGCCATACAGCAACAGCAGGACAACAAAAGAAAAAATAATCATCCCGGCTGATAATACATGCGCACGGCCATATTCCAGCGCTTCCACATGATCATAGATCTGCACGGATATGACCCGGGTAACTTCCGGAATATTACCGCCAATCATCAGGACAACACCGAACTCGCCCACCGTATGGGCAAAGCCCAGCACCGCCGCGGTATAAAAACCCGGTCTGGCCAGCGGCAAGGTGACATGAAAAAAAGTATCCCAGGGGCCCGCCCCCAATGTGGCAGCGACTTCCTGTGGGCGGCGCCCCAGCGCTTCCAGCGCATTCTGGATCGGCTGTACGACAAAGGGCAGCGAGTAAAAGACCGACGCCACGACCAGCCCGGCAAACGTAAAAGGCAGGGTCCCTATGCCCAGCGCCGTGGTGAGTTGACCGACCGGACCGTTCGGGCCCATCAGCAACAGCAGATAAAAGCCCAGCACGCTGGGGGGCAGAACCAGAGGTAAGGCGACGACCGCACTGACCGGGCCTTTGGCAATGCTTTGTGTGTTGGCCAGCCACCAGGCCACAGGCGTCGCCAGCAGCAGCAGCAGGGCCGTGACGATCATCGCCAGTTTTAATGTCAGCCAGACTGCATTGAAGTCAGCAGCGGTCAGTTCCATGGGGTCCCTTATTTCTGTGTTTATGCCGTCTCGGCTCTGTGCGCCGCTTTCAGCAGACGCAGACAGTCGATATTAGCGGCCAGATCGAGTGCCGTGAAGCCATCCAGTGTTTCTGCCCGGGTATCAACCCCTTTTTCCAGCAGCCAGGACACCCACCCGGTTTTACCGGCCGAAGCAGCATACATAAGAACAGAGGCCCCGTGATCATTCAGGTTATTGATATTAATACCGGCAGCCAGCAGGGCTTCTGCGATAACAAAACTGTCGGCGACGATGGCGGCCCAGAGGGCATTGGTACCGTCCATATTGCGGTGATTGATGGCCACCTGAGTGGCGCCCAGCGTCAGCAGGTCGTTAACGATGGCTTCTTCGCCCTGACGGCAGGCTGTGATCAGGGCGGTGTCCTGATAACGCCAGGCCATGGCCGGTTGTTGTGGATCAAAGCTGTGGTTCAGCAACCATTGAATGGTGGCGGGCTGCAGCGCCACGGGGGTGGAGAAGGGCATAAGGTAATGTCTCCCGGATCATTGGCAAACGTCTTGCTGTGCATACTGTATTCCAGTTGTTCAGTGGCCTGATGTATTCGCTGCTGAACCGCCCGGAAATATGTAACTGACTGTTTTTCAATGAGAAAAGATGAATCACAGGTCACTGCCAGCAGTCACGCCAGCCTTGTGCTGCGTGTCTCCTGAGCAGGATTTTGTCGCAAAAGCGACAGAGCAAACTGCCACAATTAAAGGAAGTCACCATGCATGAATTACTTGATGATCCGATGGCCGGAGAACCGGAAGGTCCACTGTTACGCTGCTATCCGGCACTGCAGAAAGGCGATGTGGTATTCGCCGCTACTACACTGGTGAATGATGGCTCCATTCCCGGCGTTGAGCAGAATCAGATTCTGGCCGAGCCCGGAACTATGGGCATGCTGGTCAATGCCGGTCATCTGGAAGAAGACCCGGCACAGGAATTACTGCTGGTGGGCTTTCACCTGCCGGACGGTCAGCTGGTGATGGTGACCTGTCTGCCGGATGAAATCAGCCCGGACGCACCTGAGACGGCGCTGGCCGGCAGCTGATGGACATCCTCAGTTATCACCAGCGCAGCAAACACCGCCCGGATGCATATGCCCGCGGACCGGAAAGTATCGACTGGGATGCTCAGCCTGATCCTTTCCGCACGTTTGAGGCACCGGATGACGCCGGCCGCAGCGCACGGCAGATTCCTCTGCCGTTGACAGCGTCCGGGATCGGACGGCGCTGGTCTGAATTGTGGCGTACAGAACACAGACAGGAATGGGTAACCCCGGACCGGGAAACACTGGCGAATCTGCTGGAATTATCGCTGGCGTTGTCTGCCTGGAAACAGTTCGGTAGCGCGCGCTGGTCGCTGCGGGTAAACCCTTCCAGTGGCAACCTGCATCCAACCGAATGTTATGTGGTGGCCACTAATATCGCCGGGCTTGAAGACGGCATTTATCACTACCGGGCAGATACTCATGCTCTCGAGCAACGCTGCCGGTTTATTGAAAAAGCAACCGACCATACTCCACTGTTGTGGCTGGGGTTTACTTCCGTCCATTGGCGCGAAGCCTGGAAATATGGCGAGCGCGCTTATCGCTATTGTCAGCTGGATACCGGCCATGCATTGGCCGCCGTCAGTTATGCGGCGGCAACCATTGGTTTTTCAGCTCACCAGATTGTGCCGTTAACCGTACAGGATAATAAGCTGGCGGACCTGTTGGGCATCAGCCGCGAGCAGGACTTTACCAACCCCGGTGGGCAGGCCGCGGAAAGAGAGCATGGCGATTGTCTGCTCAGTTTAACCGGCCGGCAGGGGCTGGATACTCTGTTGTTTCAGGCGAACCATGGCGACTGGTGTGGGCGGGCGAATGTGCTGGATAGCCGCCATTTTTATCAGTGGCCTGTGATTGATGAGGCGGTCGCGTCTGCACTGAAAACTAAACCGGATTCCGCCGCACCTGACGCTTATTATACTGACCAGGCGCCGATGCCTGCCCGGGGCGTTCTGGCAGACGAGCCGGCTGCGCGCCTGATTAAACAGCGCCGTTCAGCCCAGAAGTTCGATCCTGCCGGCAGCATACGGCAGGAAGATTTTTATACCCTGCTGGATCATTGTCTGGCGCGTGCAGAGGTACCGCCATGGAATGTATTGCAACAGGCGGCCGATGTGCATCTGTTTATTTTTGCGCATAACGTCGAAGGCCTGGACAGTGGCCTGTACACATTGCTGCGCAGTCCGGCTGCCGATGAGGTGTTGCCGCCAGCGTTGCGCGACGCCTTTGTCTGGCAGAAACCGGCAACGGCGCCGCAGCATCTGCATTTTTATCAGCTGTTAAAAGCCGGCACACGACGTACCGCCGCTAACTTAAGCTGTCAGCAAGCGATTGCCGGCGAGAGTGCGTTCAGTGTGGCGATGCTGGCTGATATGAACGACGTTAAAAATAACCACTGGCTGTACCGGCAGCGGTTTTGGCAGGCGGGTGTACTTGGCCAGGTGCTGTATCTGGAAGCGGAAGCGGCCGGATTACGTGGCACCGGCATCGGCTGTTATTACGATGATTTTGTACATGATCTGTTGGGGCTTGAGGGTACTCAGGCAAGCTGGCAGGTGCTGTACCACTTTACGCTGGGCAAGCCGGAGGTGGATCACAGAATCACCCAATGGCGGCCTTATTCTGAGCGCACACCGGCAGCACAGTAGGTACGAAAGTCCGCCTGTGTGCGACATTTTTGCACCATCGTCCGTGTGGGTGACAGGTAAGCAAAAAGACACATAAAGCTACACAAAGTATAAGGATATATAAGCGGCAAAATTTCTCTGCATATTGCTTGAAAATCAATACCTTAATCTTGAGTTTCTGCAGCCTGTGGGGAATCTGAACGCTTTACTGACGCTTGCACAGGCTTGTGCGTCCGGGTGTTATTACTAGACTGACTGGACCGTATCTGGCCTTACAGGAATGTTCAATGAAAGCGATAAGGATGCGTTTTTCCTGCGTACTGACGTTGCTGCTTGTACTTGCCGTCAATGAACAGAGTTATGCCGCTGACCCTGGCCCACGTCCGGCGAGCCGGCAGGATAAAACCCTGTCGGCAGCGAACGTGAGTAAGCTGCCGGTAGCCGTCAGCACAACAGGTTATCGCTCAGCTTCTGCTGAGAGTGGTGCTCATGCCCGGGCCGTCAGTGTCAATGGCCGCTGGGCTGTGGTTGGCGACCGGGCGCTGAACACCGCCTGGCTTTATGATCTGAAGGAAGAAGACAGCAGTGCTCAGCCGCTGCGGCTCAGCGGTCATTCTTCGTCTGTTTATTTTGGCCATTCGGTATTCACCAATGGCCATTATCTGGCGGTTGGTGATCCCTACTGGAGTGCGCGGGGAATTGTGCGTTTGTTTGCGCTGGACGCAGAGAAACCGGATCACGGGCCTGATCATTATACTGATCTGACCACCTCGGACAGCACGGCCGGAAATATGTTTGGCTACGACCTTTCCATGTCCGGCGATATGGTCGTGGTGGGCAGCCCCGATACCAATCATCCGGGCAAAGTCTATTTTTACCGTATTCATCAGCAGGCTCTGCATCTGACCGGTTCCAGCGAAGGCTCACTGACGGCCAGCGATGGCGAACCCGGTAATATGTATGGCACCGCATCCGCCTACGGGGATGTGCTGTTGGTCGGGGCTATGTCACAGGGGCGTTCCGGAGCCGCTTATCTTTATCAGCTTAATGCCGGCAACGCCGGTGATATTCAGCAGAGCGAAATAAAAATTCTGCCGCCGGCTGCCAGCGGAGGAGACCAGTTTGGTGCTGATGTCGCAGTCGGCGAACACTACATGCTGATCGGCCAGCCGTTCCACGATGCTGACCCGGCCCACGAGGCTATTGGGTCGGCCTGGCTTTACCGCATCCACCCTGATCAGCCGCAGGCAAGTGTCAGTGACTACCTTCAGCTGATGCCGGCAGATGGTTTTGCCGGAATGCATTTCGGTATGACCGTCGATATCATGGATCACTACGCCATCGTCGGCACATATTGTGAAGACGATGGTGTGGGAGCCTACCTGTTTGACCTGACAGCTGACGATATTAATGCCTCTCAGGTTAAATTGAGTATTGCCAGTGATTATGGTGATGAAGGTAAACCGCTGGGTGTATCCGTTTCCGGCAATGGCGAAATATCCGCCGTGCGGGCCCGGTTCAACGGCCGTTTTTACCTGTTTAAACACCACCTCTGAAGACTGGCATCGCCACAAAGCCGCCAATACTCCACAGCGTCTGGTGCGCTATGGCGGCGTCTGCCAGAATGCTGAGCCAGGATTACGGCATCATTGGCAGGTGTATGGTGAGATACAGAGCGCAGATCATTTCTTCATTATTGTGGTTTCTTCTGCTGTCAGCATCACAGGGCATTCACGCCCGTGACATAGAAAGCGTTGTCTTCGCCACCAACTGGTACGCTCAGGCTGAACATGGCGGATTTTATCAGGCCCTGGCTGAAGGTATTTATCAGCGTTATGGGCTGGATGTCGAAATCCGCATGGGGGGACCGCAGGTCAATGGTATGCAGTTGTTGGCTGCCGGAAAAGTGGACTTTCTGATGGGCGTGCCGATGACCACAGTGCACGCGGTGGCTGAGGGTATTCCTGTGGTTGCCGTGGCCGCTACCTTTCAGAAAGATCCGGCGGTGGTGATTGCTCACTCCGGTATTAAAAGTCTGGCTGAAATCGGAAATAAGCAGCTGGATTTTTATATGTCACCATCAGCCAACACCAGTTACTTTCCGTGGCTGAAAGCAGAATTCGGTTTTACCGATACTATGGTTAAACCCTATAACTTCAGTGTGACGCCTTTTCTGTTGAACCAGAATGCTGCGCAGCAGGGACTGGTCACGTCAGAGCCGTTTGCGATAGAGAAAGCCGGTATTGAACCTGCCGTCTTTTTAATGGCCGACTTTGGTTACCCTCCTTATGCTGAAACCATCGAAACCAGTCGCCGGATGGTGGAGGAAAATCCGGATATTGTGCAGCGTTTTGTCGAAGCTTCCATGAAAGGCTGGGTCAGCTATCTGAAAAATCCCATGCCGGGTAACTCGCTGATTAAAAAAGACAACCCGGAAATGACGGATGAACAGCTGGCCTATGGCATTGATACGCTGAAGCAATACGGCATCGTCACAGGTGGTGACGCCAGGGGGCGGGGACCGGGTACAATGACAGATGAGCGCTGGGATGAACTGTATCAATTTATGGATAAATCGGGTTTGCTGACAAAAACGCTGGATATCTCTGACGTTTATACGCTGGATTTTGTGTCGCGGGCTGAGCAGGATTGATTTATCCAGGTAATTAAAAATAAAATAAGTGGTTATTTAATTAAATCAGTTCATTAATTAACTGTTTATGGATAGTCGCTGTGTGAATGTGTGCGATTTTTCTGTCAGGTTTTATCTTTAATTTCTACCCTTAATGATGTCTTTTTTATCATTAATTGTTGCCGGTTGAAATTTATATTGTTGCAGCAATGTCGTTGGCAATTGAAAGTCAGACGTGGTTTTGTATTACTCTATGGTTATTAATCATCGGGAGTACACCATGACGAATTCATCTGCAAAAGATTTACCTTTGTTAACCCGCAGACAATTACTGCAGAATACAGTGGCGGGTGCGGCGATGGCAGGTATCAGCCTGGATTCTCTGGCTGCATTGTCAGAGCCTGTGGTTAAAACAGGCGGTGGCCGGGTGCAGGGTGAAGCGTTAGGCAAGGTAAATCGTTTTCTCGGTATTCCCTATGCACAGCCAATTTCCGGTGCTAACCGCTTTATGCCACCACAGCCGGTCAAAAGCTGGGATGGTGTATTTAAAGCGGTTAAACATGCCGACTTAGCACCTCAGTCTGAATCCGAATTTATTGGCCCAACCCCGGTAACTCCGGCGTTTGAACCGCCTGCCTATGTCCACTCAGGTGATAACTGTCTGGTTCTGAACGTCTGGGCTCCGGCCAAAGTCAGCGGCCAACTGCCGGTGATGGTATGGCTGCATGGTGGTGGCTGGATTTCCGGCAGCGGTTCCTGCGCTATTTATGATGGTGAAAATCTCGCCAGCCGTGGCGATGTGGTTGTGGTGACCATTAACCATCGTCTGGGTGCCTCCGGTCTGACCGACCTGTCGCGGGTTATCGGTGGCAAATATGCCGGTTCCAGTAACTTAGGTATCCGCGATATGCTGGCGGCCCTGCAGTGGGTGAATAAAAACATCGCCGCGTTTGGTGGCAACCCGGATCTGGTAACCATTTTCGGTGAATCCGGCGGTGGCTGGAAAGTGGCTACCATGCTGGGTATTCCGGCGGCGAAAGGGTTATTCCACCGTGCGGTGATTGAAAGCGGCCCGCTGATCGACTTTATGGAACAGGATAAAGCCGATGAAGTTGCCAGGGCTGTTCTGCAGGAATTAGGCATCAGCAAAGACAACGCCGAAAAACTCGACCAGCTGAGCTACAAAAATGTGGTAGCAGCCCAGGAGCGTTATTCGGCCAAACAACCCATGACTATGAATGCACCCGGTTTCCCGACCGGATTCTTCCCCGTACTGGATGACGACCTGTTGCCACGTCATGTGTTTGATCCGGATGCGGCACCAACCTCTCTGGATGTGCCGCTGATGGTCGGTCAGACCGGTACAGAATTCTCGCTGTTTATGCTGGGCGATAAAGCCGCTTACTCATTAGATGATGCCAGCCTGAAAATGCGCGTTGAAAAAACCTTTGGTGCTGACGTCAGCGAAAAAATACTCAAAACCTATCGCAAAGATTTTCCGGATTACGACGCTTCGGGTCTGTGGTTCCGTATTTTCTCTGATTTCGGCATGGGCGCGCTGTCTTCCGCTATTCTTGATGCCCGTGCAGTAAAAGGAGCTGCACCGGTTTACGCCTACCGTTTTGACTGGCTGACACCGATTGATGATGGCAAACTCTACTCGCCGCACACCATGGAAATTCCGTTTGTGTTTGATAACACCACGACAAAAGCCGGTGAAGTTATGACGGGTACTGGGCCAGGTCGTGCGGAACTGGCGAAGACCATTTCCAGCGCCTGGGTGGAATTTGCCCGCACCGGTAAGCCGGGTTCTAAAGGGTTACCTGAGTGGCCGCAGTACGACAGCAAAAGCCGAAATGCCATGCATCTGAATACGAAGAGTAAGGTGATGCCTTATATTGATGAAGACATGCTGGAGATTTTCCATAAGAAACTGTGGCAGCAGGCGGGTAAGGCTTAATAAAGAATTAGAATTGCTGTCATAAAGTTTGATTGCAATCTGCCTTCTATAAACGGCTTTTAAATCCGCAATGCCCAATGCCTCCCTGGGGAACTTATCCC
>DCCG01000007.1 GCA_002314145.1 Thalassolituus sp. UBA1087
TGCAGTTATTACTTGAAAGTGCGTATGAATATATTGGTGACACCACCAGAAATGCATTTTGATAAAGGGTTTGGTATATCAGCGTGGCGCTTTAGGGATGCTGCCAAAGTGTTGATCGATTCTGGTAATAGTAAAGATCTCCTGTCACCAATCGGCTACTTGCAACGTCACGCCTTAGAGTTGTATTTAAAGTCATTAATTTACATACTCCACAAAAAGTACAACATCCCATTTTGGGGTGATTTTAGCTTGGATAACCCAGCTATCTTCGCTAATGGCAAATGGCGACCAATGTCGAATACTCATAACTTGGATGACTTATATAGCTATTTTAAGTCAATCTATGATTCTAACTTTGAGAATCTGCCAAAAACAACCGACTGGGCTCTATCAGATACCTTTGGTAAACAAATAAAGTTAATTAGTGGTTATGATCCTAAGAGTACATACTTTCGATATCCTAAAGCAGCTAGTGCTAGCCAAGACCAGAAAAAATCCACAATTCAGTCGATGGATATTGAATCAGCCTTAAAAGATGCAAAGTCGGGCGTACGGAAACCAATTAAATGTGCAGTTATGTTAGACGCAAATGATAATGTAGTGCAGACCTATGATCTTGTTCCTGGGGTACTTGAAGATGTTCGAATTGCTCTATCTGAAGCAATGGATTACATAAATAACTTGCATTGTGCGTTTCTCGGCGAGTTGACCAAGTGGTCGTAAACACACTTAACAAGCGACTGTGATTCAACCATAGCTAAATAATTATTCATGCGACCACTCCTGCCCATCCCGGATCATCGCATTCAGAACAGCCAACAGAGAGCAGCTAACAGGACACTCACTCCAATAGTTACCCACATTCAAACCCAGATTCAAGAGTGAAGTGCACCAGCCTGACAGCCTCAGTAACGAGGTGCTGCCAGCAGGCAACAAGCCATTATTACACCTGCAGCATCAGAGTAACGGTGGCTTGCCTGCCAGAGCCGGCGTTATCGGGTTACAAAACCTATGGGCAGGATCTGACGCTGACTCGTTATTACGATTAACAGTGCCTGGAAATACAGAATCCTTCGGTATCCAACATGCGACGACAGTCTAACGGCCACCCACGTCAGCAAGATAAAGCAGAGCGGCATGGGCTGCTATGAAGATGCGTGGGAGGCAGGCAACCCCGGCAGCCCGGAGGCCAGACTGACAGGCTCCCCGATGGCAGCCATTACGGACGAATAAAACCTCCATTCTGGCCGGCAATTCTCCCGCCGAACTATCTGCTCACTTTTTCATCAGAATGTGACACTGCCACACAGTATTCACCTTCATGCATTAGTTTGCGGTTGATACCACTGGTATCATTCCGCCTCATCTGAACAACTGATCAAAACTATGGCCGCCCGTAAAAAGACCTCTGCCCGTAAAAGCAATGCCGCCCCTCAATCCCGCCTGCGTATTGCGTTCAGCTGGCTGTTGCGGCTGGCGATTGTCGGCATGGTGGCGCTGGCGGTGTGGCTGGTGTATCTGGATGCCCAGGTACGGCAGCAGTTTGATGGTAAAAAATGGACGCTGCCGGCTAAGGTTTATGCCCGCCCGCTGTCGCTTTATCCGGGGCAGTTATTGTCGGCGGAGCAATTACAGGCGGAACTTAAGTGGGCGGACTACCGCGAATCCCGTGGCGCTGACCGCCCGGGGCGCTATTACCGGGATGGTAACCGCTGGATCATTTATCGCCGTGCTTTCCCCTTCTGGGATGGCCGTGAACCGGCACGCCGGATCGAAGTAGAGCTGCGTGACGACCGTGTTTATCGTCTGCGCGAGAATAATACGGATGCCGCTCTGATCCGTATGGAGCCACAGTATATCGGCGGGATTTTTCCGTCACACAATGAAGACCGTGAACTGGTGCGGCTGGACGATGTACCACCGGCACTGGTCGCGGCGCTGATCGTGACTGAGGATAAAGCCTTTTTTGAGCACTGGGGCATTTCTTTCCGCGGTATCGCCCGGGCCATGGTTGCCAACGTGAAGGCGGGACGTTTTGTGCAGGGCGGCTCCACCCTGACGCAGCAGCTGGTGAAGAATTTCTTTCTGACCAATAAGCGCACGCTGGCACGTAAAATTCAGGAAGCCTTTATGGCATTGCTGCTGGAGCTGCATTACAGCAAAGAAGAGATTCTGCAGGCCTATCTGAATGAAGTGTATCTGGGGCAGGCCGGCCGCCGTTCGATTAATGGTTTTGGTCTGGCGGCGCGTTTTTATTTTGGTAAGTCGGTTAAAGAGCTGGATCTGGGGGAGATGGCCACCCTGGTCGGTCTGGTCAAGGGCGCCTCGTACTACAATCCGCGCCGTAATCCGGAACGTGCCAAAGAACGTCGCGATCTGATTCTGGGGCTGATGAGTGAGAATAATATTATCTCGGATGCGCAGCGCATGCGGGCGCAGGGTAAGCCACTGCTGACCGCTGATTCCAACCGCGCCGGGCAGCGTGAGTACCCGGCGTTTCTGGAGCTGGCGCGTAAGCAGCTGCAGCGTGATTACCGGCTGGAAGATTTACAGACCGAAGGCCTGCATATTTTTACCACCCTGGACCCCTGGATGCAGCATGCGGTGGAAGCAGCGGCTCAGCGTCAGCTGAATGCTCTGGAAAGCCGCAGTGCCACACTGAAAAATAAACTGGAAACCGCCGCAGTCATTACCAGTGTGGACGGTGGCGAAGTGCGTGCCTTACTGGGTTCACGCAGGGCAGAGTTTTTTGGCTTTAACCGCGCATTGGCAGCGCAGCGGGCAATCGGTTCGCTGGCCAAACCTGTGGTGTATTTAACCGCGCTGGAAAGCGGCCGTTATCACTGGGGCAGTCTGATCGATGATCGCCCGGTCAGTGTCTCCGGTCCGGGCGGGCAGCTGTGGCAACCGCAGAATTATGATCATAAGTCGCACGGTAAAATCCCTATGGTGGATGGTCTGGCACGCTCACTGAACCAGGCCACAGCACGACTGGGAATGACCATAGGTCTGGGACAGGTGGCCGATACCTTTACCCGCCTTGGCCTGCAGGCGGATATTCCACCGTATCCTTCTATTCTGCTGGGGGCTATTTCGCTGTCGCCGTTTGAAGTTGCGGGTATGTATCAGACCATCGCCTCGCAGGGCTTTGTGATGCCGCTGCGTACGATTGAGGCGGTGACTACCGCCAGCGGCGATACGCTGTCGTCTTATTCGCTGACCGGTGAGCAACGCTTTGATCCGGCCATGATGCAGTGGCTGAGGTACGGGCTGGAACAGGTAGCCGAGCGCGGTACTGCGCGGCGTTTAACACAGCATCTGGCGGCGCCTCTGGCAGCCAAAACCGGTACCACGGATGATCAGCGTGATGCCTGGCTGGCGGGATTTGATAACCGCCATCTGGGGGTGATCTGGGTTGGCCGTGACGACAATAAGCCGATGCCGTTTACCGGCAGCAGTGCCGCTTTGCCTATCTGGCTGGATACTTTCCGCACCGCCGGCAGTGAGCCTTTGCCGGCCGCCACAGCGTTAACCATGGCGCCGGTCAATGATCAGGGGCAGCTGGTCGGCAAGGGCTGTCGTGGTACTCTGTATCCCTTTATCAGCAGCCGTCTGCCGCAACAACTGACGGAATGCGAAGAAGTGACTCTGCCTGAGCAGAAAGAGGAGAAAAAATCGTGGCTAGACTGGTTGTTCTGAGTTTACTGGCTCTATCTGTGCTGGCGGGCTGTTCTGCGGTGCCGCCCACCCCGGAACAGCAGCAGGAAGACGTTGGCCCGGCGCAGTTGCCACACTGGCAGCCCGGTATGATGGGGGCCTTTACCCAGGGCCAGCACCACCCGGCAGTGGCGAGTTTATTTGCCAAAGCGGAGCAGGCCCGGGAACAGAGTCACTGGCGTTCGGCCATGACCTATCTTGATCAGGCGCGGCAGATTCAGCCACGCAATCCGGCGATTTTTTATCGCGCGGCCTGGGTCAGCCTGCAGATGGGGGATGCCCGTCAGGCTGAACAATTATTGCAACGCGGGCTGGTCTTTGCGCCGCAGAACAGCGAACTGAGCCGGCGTCTGAAATTATTGCTGGCGGAATGTCTGGATGCTCAGGGCAGGGTAATGGAAGCCGACAGCCTGCGGGCGCAGGTTGCCGGCTGATAGTAAGGTGTGCGGCTTAACCGCCTGACACTTTCAGCTGTGTCAGCAGGCCGCGCAGATCACTGGCCATCGCCACCAGATGTTCGGAATTGCTGGCCGACCCCGCCGCCTGTCCGGCGGTGGTTTCGCTGATATCACGGATCACGGTCAGGTTCGTGTTGACCTCATTAATGGCGATATTCTGCTCTTCAATGGCGTGGGCGATCTGTTGGTTCATCTGATGAATATCGGTGACGGCCCGTTTCATACTGGCCAGATTTTCACTGCTCTGAGTAATCTGCTCCACGCTGTTTTCCACGCCGGTTTTACTGGCTTCCATGGAATGCACAGCCTCGGCCGAGCCTTTCTGTAAACGCTCAATCATGCGCTGAATTTCTTCCGTACTTTCATGGGTACGGGAAGCCAGTGTGCGTACTTCATCGGCAACCACAGCAAAGCCCCGGCCCTGTTCACCGGCGCGCGCGGCTTCAATGGCGGCGTTCAGTGCCAGCAGGTTGGTCTGCTCGGCAATGCCCTGAATAACCTGCAGGACAGAGCCGATGTTGTTGCTTTCTGCATCCAGGTTTTCAATAACAGTGTTGGCTTTCCCGATACTGTCGGCCAGATTGCTGATGGTTTGCCGTGCCGCGTTAATGCTCTGCTCGCTTTGCTGACCGACGTGATCAGCATCAGCGGCAGCGCTGGCTGCCTGCTGAGAATTATTGCGTACGTCTTCCATCGAAGCCGTCATCTGATTGGTGGCGGTCGCGATCTGATCCGTTTCGCTGTGCTGGCGCCGGGCGCCTTCATCCATGTCGCGGGTATTCTGCGCGAAGTCATGGCCAACATCATCAATGCGCCGGGACAGTTCATCCACCTGTGAGACGATGTCGTTAATCAGCGCAAAAAAATCATTAAAGGCCGGGGTAAATTTTCCTTCCGGCTTCTCGATTTTAAATGTCAGGTCGACGGCGCCTTCCCGGGAGATATGCTGGCCGATTTCCATCAGCTCCGCATTCTGCAGAAATTCCTGCCAGCTCTTGCGCGCCAGATACACCAGCGCCGCGGATTCCACCACCACAAAAGCCGCATGCAGTAAAACGATGTCGATGCCGGTGCGGGATTCAAACACCCACACCGGGTTGCCCTGTTCCTGCAGATAATTAAACAGTAAATGATGAACGGCGATGGTGCCGGCCGCGGCCAGGATCGGCAGCGGGTCACGGTAATAAAGCAGCAGCGCCAGACTGACGAAAATACCAAAATGCATTTCGATCAGACCGTGGGCCTGATGAATATGCAGCGCGGAAAAAATCATCAGCGCAATACCATAGGCAATGCGGGAGAGGCGGCCATTGTTGGCAGCCCGGCTGATGGCAATCGGCACAACGGCCGCGGGAAGCCCGATAACAAATGCTTCGGCCCAGGTGCCGTACCAGCTTGCCAATAACAGAGAGACTGCAAATAAACCCAGCACAATAACAGTGAAAAACTGATTGGCGTGGCGATAAAATTCGTACCGGATGGTGGTCATACTGCTGACACCTTTATTAATAACCCTACATTTAATAAGTGTAGTTCAGCGGTTATCGGGTGCCAGCACGGTGAAGATAAAGAGAGGGGACAATCGTAGCAGCGAGCCAAAGATTCAGGTCATTCTGAGCCAGCCCGGTCTGGTAATACCAGACAAATAATAATGCCCAGCTGACGATCGCCAGCGGCGAATTTTTTTTATCCGATTTTAAATGCAACACCGCGGCAACAAAGGCAACGCCCAGTGCAATAAGCAGCCAGGTGTGTAATTCGTTAATCCGCCGGGCAATTTCAAATACCACGCACAGGGCCAGTAATAAACGTCCCCAGATTAACCGTGACCAGTGAAAGCCGAGGGCGGCTGTGATCAGCGTGGTAATTAATAACGGCAGAGCCGCATACAGGCTGAGCTGTTGTGGCAGCAGCCGCAGGCTGTAGGGCATATCCAGCGGCACCAGACTCAGCACCGCCTGCACCAGCATAATCAGTGCGGCAGCAAAACGCGCCGAGCCGGCACCGGACCATGAGCGGCCCGGTCTGCTGCTCCACAGCAGCAGGCCGCTCATCAGTAACAGGGCGATACTTCCTGTCAGTTGCATGCTCAGTTCTTCAGCGTTGCCATCACGCGGTCAGCCGCGGCGATGGTTTCCAGAATATCCTGTTCGCTGTGGGCGATGGACATAAAACCGGCTTCAAAGGATGACGGTGCCAGATAAACACCTTCTTTCAGCATGGCGTGGAAGAAGGTATTAAAACGCTGCGCATCACAGTGATCGGCCACGTCGCGGAAGCAGGTTACTTTCTCCAGCTCGGTGAAGAACATACCGAACATGGAGCCGGCGCTGTTATAGGTGAACGGAATACCGTGGGCATCGGCTGCGGCTTTAATGCCGTTCAGCAGCAGCTGTACGCGGGCGCTCAGCTGATCATAAAACCCGGGTTTCTGAATGGCTTTCAGCATGGCTAAACCGGCGGCCATGGCCAGCGGGTTACCGGACAGTGTACCGGCCTGATACACAGGGCCGAGCGGGGCCAGATATTCCATGATTTCGCGTTTACCACCAAAAGCCCCCACAGGCAGACCACCACCGATCACTTTACCCAGAGTAGTCATGTCCGGCGTGATGCCGTAGAACTCCTGCGCACCACCTAAGGCCGCGCGGAAGCCACTCATCACTTCGTCAAAAATCAGCACGATGCCGTGTACGTCACACAGCTCACGCAGACCCAGCAGGAAGGATTTTTCCGGTGGAATGCAGTTCATGTTGCCGGCCACTGGCTCGATAATCACACAGGCAATTTCGTCGCCCATTTTGGCGAAGCATTCTTTTACGCTGTCGAGGTTATTGTAATCCAGGGTGATGGTGTTTTCGGCCACGGCGGCCGGTACGCCCGGTGAGGTCGGTACACCTAAGGTCAGCATGCCGGAACCGGCTTTTACCAGCAGGGAATCCGAATGGCCGTGGTAACAGCCTTCAAACTTCACCATTTTATCTCGGCCGGTGTAGCCACGGGCCAGACGGATAGCACTCATGGTGGCTTCAGTGCCTGAGTTCACCATGCGCACCATGTCCATGGACGGCACCAGTTTGCACACTTCATCGGCCATTTCGGTTTCGATACCGGTCGGTGCGCCAAAGCTCAGGCCCTGGTCAATACGGCCTTTTACCGCATCGAGAATTTCATCGGCGCTGTGGCCAAGAATCATTGGCCCCCAGCTGCCGACGTAATCAATGTAGCGGTTGCCGTCGACATCAAATACGTAAGCGCCTTTGGCGTGGTCGAAGAAAATGGGCGTTCCGCCGACCCCTTTAAAAGCCCGTACCGGGGAATTGACGCCGCCGGGAATGTGTTTCTGGGCCGCGCTGAACAGGGCTTCGGATTTGGAAATGGAATAGCTCATAACACTCTCTTCGCTAATAAATGTTGGTCAATTCAGAATGGGCGCACAACCACCAGAATAACAATGGCGATCAGCAGGAAGACGGGAATTTCATTAAACCAGCGGTAAAACACATGGCTGCGCTGGTTGTTGTCGTCGCGGAAAACCTTCAGCAGGTGACCGCAGTAAAAATGGTAACCGATCAGCAGCGCCACCAGGGTCAGTTTGGCGTGCAACCAATGGGTCTGCACCAGATAATAGTCAGGGTTAAAACTGATCAGCCATAACCCCAGTGCCACCACCACCACCATCGACGGCGTCATAATGCCACGGTAGAGCTTGCGTTCCATTATTTTAAAACGCTCGCGCGAGACTGTGTCTTCGGCGCTGGCATGGTACACAAACAGGCGCGGCAGATAAAAAATCGCCGCAAACCAGGTGACGACGGCGATGATATGAAAAGCTTTAACCCACAGCATTGGTCACTGGTTCCTCGGCATATAGTGATAAAAATGTTCGATCTGGGTCTGTGACACCAGGCCGACACAGCGACTGAGGTCATCGTCGCGGTAAACTGCCAGCCATTGTATGTGATGCTGCTGCATCAGGTCTAAGGCATCATGCAGATTGGCTTTCAGAGAAATCGTTCCGACTTCCTGACGATCACCGGGAATGGCAATCAGATCGATATCCGCATGCTCGTCCTGCGGCTGCTTTTCTTTCAGCTCAGCCAGGGCTTCGGCCACCGCGGCCGGCGGCAGAATCACTTTTTCATCTTCCAGCAGCAGCCAGTCCGGATCACGCTGCAGCATAAAGCCGGCGGTTTCCGGGGTAACCGTGCGTGGCGCACTGACAAACGACTGTGACATGGCCTCGGCCACCCAGGTGTTACGCAGCATCTGCTGCACCGGATCAGGCGCCTGATAATTATGGCCGCCGCCCAGCTGCACGTTAAAGACCGACGGCAAATGAAAAAATTCACTCACCACCAGACTGGCAATCACAATGGCCAGCATGCCCGGCATAATAATATTGGGGTTGGCGGTGAGTTCCAGCAGCGCCACCAGAGCGGCCAGCGGCGCGCGCAGCACAGCGCCCATCATGGCGCCCATGCCCAGCATGGCGTAAAAACCAACAGACACCGGGTACTGCGGCAGCCACCAGTCCGACAGCTGCCCCATCAGCCCGCCCAGTGCGGCACCAATAAACAGCGTCGGGCCAATCAGACCGGCAGGAAAGCCCACCCCGGCCGCCCAGGCGGCGAGTATCAGTTTGGCGATCAACAACAGCGCCAGACTGCCCATTACCACCTGTCCGGCCAGCGCCTGGTTAACGGTGTCGTAGCCGATGCCCATTACCTGCGGTAACCAGATACTGACGGCCGCGGTGGCGCTGGTCAGCAGTCCCCACTTGAGCCAGATCGGCCAGTGGTTAATACGCTGAAAAAAGCGCACCAGAAAAATAAACGCAGATGCCACAAACCCGCCGATAACGCCGAGCAGCAGAATGTAAGGAATTTCGGCCAGCGAGTGCATATCAAAGCCGGGCACCGCAAAGGCTGTATGGCTGCCGAATACTGCTTCACTGACGATGGCGCCGGCCACGGATGCCAGAATGATGGGCACAAAACCGCGGATATTGTATTCCAGGAGCACCACTTCCATGGCGAAGATCACGCCCGCCATCGGGGTGTTAAACGAGGCTGAAATGGCACTGGCGACACCGGCTCCGGCAAGAATGCGTAACCTGTGATGAGCCAGACCAACACTTTGTCCCAGCTGACTGGCAGTACCGGCGCCAAGGTGGATCGCCGGGCCTTCACGGCCCACACTGTGGCCGCTGAGAATGGCAATGGCTGCCGCCACCCACTGCACTACGATATTCGGCAGCGGCAGATACCCCTGGTGCATTTCCATGCGTTGCAGCACATGGCTGACGCCCACACCGCGCCGTTCCGGCCGCAGTGTGTGGAACAGAATGATCAGCACCAGACTGCCGCCAAACAGCAGCGCGACGCGGCCCCACTGGCTGAGTGCTTCATAATCTTCCGCCGATGCCACCGGCAGCAGGGCGGTCAGCGGTACTTCAATGGCTAACCGGAACAGGGTGATCACCAGCGCACTGGCGATACCGGCTAACAGTGCCAGCAGCGCAAGACCGATCTGGTTGTCAGATAATGAAATCAGACTGGACCATTGCTTTCGCAGAAAACGCACGGTGTGAAGGTATCCTTATCCGGCCGGGTGGTGTTTGGTCAGGAAGAGTGAGTATTATAACGATGTTTCTTAAAGATGACCGCGTCCCGGATCAGTAACTGGCTGGTTTGGATGCAAAAAAAGCATGAGGTTTGCTGTGATTAAAGTAGGTATTGTTGGTGGCACAGGTTACACAGGGGTTGAACTGCTCAGAATTCTGGTCAATCACCCGGGCGTTGAATTAAAGGTCATCACCTCGCGAAGTGAGGAAGGCCTGCCGGTGGCTGATATGTTCCCCAACCTGCGTGGTCATACAGACCTGAAATTCTCAGTGCCGGATACCGATGCGCTGGGCGCCTGTGATGTGGTGTTCTTTGCCACACCCCACGGGGTGGCGCACGCCATGGCCGAAGAAATTCTGAATACCGGCACCCGGGTGATCGACCTGTCTGCGGATTTCCGTATCAAAGACGTTCCTACCTGGGAGAAATGGTACGGTCAGCCCCATGGTGCCCCGGGCATTTTGCCGCAGGCAGTTTATGGTCTGCCGGAAACCAACCGCGAGGCCATTAAAACCGCGCAACTGATTGCGGTTCCCGGCTGTTACCCGACGTCAGTGGAGCTGGGCTATCTGCCGCTGCTGGAGAATAATCTGTTGCCCGAGCAGATGTTGATCGCTGACTGTAAATCCGGCGCTTCCGGTGCCGGTAAAGCCGCTAAGGTCAGCTCTCTGCTGTGTGAGGTGAGCGAATCCATGAACGCTTACGGTGTTGCCGGTCACCGTCACCTGCCGGAAATCCTGCAGGAACTGGAACGGGCCGCTGATAAAACGGTCAATCTTACCTTTGTTCCGCATCTTACGCCGATGATCCGCGGAATACATTCTACACTTTATGCTCAGGCCCCGGGACTGGAGCAAGATCTGCAGGCCCTGTATGAAGCCCGGTATGCTGATGAACCCTTTGTGGATGTCATGCCGGCCGGCAGTCAGCCGTCCACGCGCAGCGTGAAAGGCAGCAATATGTGCCGTATTGCCGTTCACCATCACAAAGAGACCGGGCAGATCATCGTTCTGTCGGTCATTGATAATCTGGTGAAAGGGGCTTCGGGACAGGCGATTCAGAACATGAACATCATGTTTGGCCTTGAGGAAGATATGGGCCTGAAGCAGGTCGCCCTGCTGCCTTAAGGCGCGCCGCAAACACACAGTAAAAGGGATAAGGATTTGCAGTTATGGCGGTTGTAAAAGGTAGCCACCAGGAAAATCTGATTATTCGTCAGTATCGTCCGTGGGAACGCTTCCGGCGGACGCTCTACATGATCATTTTTATCGGGATTGTCGGTGTCGGCGGCTACTTTGGTGGTATCTACGACAGCACCAATCAGATCAAACAGCTGTCCGGTGAACGTGACCGGCTGAACGAAGCATTGCTGGAAGCCAACCAGACGATCAACACCCTGACCCAGCGCGTCAATGTGCTGGAGAAAGGCGGCGAAGTGGACCGCAAAGCCACAGAAGGTATCCGCCAGACGGTGACCGAACTGAAAGGCCAGATTGCGACACTGGAGGAAGAAGTTGCCTTTTATAAAGGTATCATGGCCCCCAGCTCGAACGATAAAGGCCTGCGCGTCAGCAAGGTGGATATTCTGCCGGTGGAAGAAGTGGATAATCGCTTCCGTTATTCCATCATGCTGACTCAGGTGGCGGATAACAGCTCGTATATCTCCGGGCTGGCAGCGGTGAATTTCATCGGCGTGCGTAACGGCGAAAAAGTCATCCTGCCGCTGCGCGATCTGGATGAAAACATCAAAGATCTGGGCGTGAAATTCCGCTTCCGCTACTTCCAGGAAGTGGCCGGCGATATCGTCCTGCCGCGCGGTTTTGTGCCGGAACAGGTGCAGGTGGTCCTGCAGTCGACCGGCAGCAAAGCTCAGCGTGTGGAACAAACTATTGAATGGCCGTAAGGCCGCGTTAAATAAGTCAGAACAGGCCCTGACAGGAGAGGCTTAATGTTTAGCAGTAAAGACAAGGGTGCCAACACCCATTATGACACCCTCATCTCTTCCAAAACTGAAATTACCGGGGATGTTACCTTCACCGGCGGCCTGCACATTGATGGTGTGATCAAAGGCAATCTTCTCGCCGAGAACGGCAGTGGTGCCGTGGTGCGTGTCAGTGATAAAGGCAGGGTTGAAGGTCAGATCAGTGCCCCCAATATAATCATCAACGGCAATGTGGTCGGTGATGTGTACGCCGGTGAATATATTGAGCTGGCGAAAAAAGCCCAGGTCAGCGGCGACGTATACTACCAGGCCATGGAAATGGTGATGGGCGCCCAGGTTAACGGCAAACTGCATCACCAGCCGAAAGTAGAAGGCCGTAAGAAAACAGGAAAAACAGCTCCGGAAGCCCCGGCAGAACCGGCTCCGGAGGTTAAAGTTGACTAAAACAGTGGGATAAGAGGATAATTCTTCCCCATCTGACAAACCGGAACGCGTATGAACGCAGTACAACAGGCAACCCCGATCGAGCTCACGGCCGCCGCCGAGGCGAAAGTGCGTGAGCTGTTACAGGAAGAAGCAGACGACGAACTCTGTCTCAGAGTGTTCGTCACCGGTGGCGGCTGTTCAGGCTTCCAGTACGGCTTCACCTTTGACGACGAGCGTGCGGACGATGACGCCCTCATCGACAGCGATGGCGTGCGGGTTCTGGTTGACTCTCTGAGTTACGCCTACCTGACGGGCTCCGTGCTGGATTATCAGGAAGGACTGGAAGGTTCACGATTTGTGGTGAATAATCCGGGGGCAGCATCCACCTGTGGTTGCGGCTCTTCTTTTTCTGTCTGAATCCTGCGGGAGACCCCGGATGCGCCTGCTTACTCTGTTTCTGCCGTTAGTCGTTTCCGTGTGCGCTCACGCTGATGTTGAAACACTGGATAACCCTGAAGACCAGGGGGCTTCTCCGGTGGTTCTGGAACCCGTACCGCTGAAATTGCAACGCTATCAGGGGCTGCTCAGTCTGCATACAGCCGACGAATTGGCGTCATTGCTGATGCGCGCGGATGCCGCTGCGCGCAAAGTGGATTATCAGGCTGAGAACCCGGTGGCGCTGGTGCTGCACGGTGACGAAATCAAACTGTTTGAACGCCGCTTCTACAGTGACAATAAAAAGCTGGTGGATATCGCTGCTCGTCTGGACGCCTTCAATGTGGTGGATATCAAAGTCTGCCGCCGCTGGATGGCAAGCCACGAAGTGACCGTCGACGATTTACCGCCGTTTGTTGAGCTGGTGGACGACGGCCCGGCCGAGGTTGAGCGCCTGCAGCTGGAAGGCTACGTCAGCTTCTGACCGGCAGCGCTCTGATCCTCCGCCAGAGAATAACAACCGACAGGAGGTCTGATGCGCGCTCTGCTTATCCTATTCGTTTTCCTTTTTACCCTGCCCGTACAGGCACAAACCATTGGTATTGTGACCAACAGTGTTGGCCAGGTCAGCTGGCTGCGCGCCGGTGACGGCGTGCAGCTGCAACGCGGTGACCCGGTATCTTTACGCGATAGCGTCACCACGGCGGCAAGCGCCAGAGTGGTGCTGCGCATGAATGACGGCAGCGTCATCACCGTGGGCGGCGACAGTCAGCTGATTCTGGCTGACTGGCAATTCAGCGCGGATGCGGATGATAACTCAGCCCGGCTGGAGCTGGTGGAAGGGGCTTTCCGTTTTGTCACCGGACTGATTACCCGCCAGGATGATCCGCAGCTGAGTGTGGATACACCTTCCGGCACCATTGGCGTGCGCGGTACCGATTTCTGGGGTGGTTATCTGGATGCCGGCGTCCTGGATGTGGTGCTGCTGGACGGCGAACACCGGCTGGAAGTGCGTAATGATCTGGGCAGCGTATTGATTGCTGAGCCCGGCTTTGGGGTGACTGTTGATCCCGGCCAGCCGCCGGCGGCCCCGAAACGCTGGGGGCAGGAGAAACTGAAGCGCGCAGTGCAGACGGTCGCATTACCGCAATAACGCCTCTGGCGGGCGCGCTCAGGCGGGGTAGGTCAGGCGGGGTAAATGGCACCCAGAATACGTTCGCCGGCGGCACCGGTCACGGCCGGAGCATTGCCGCTCAGACGGTGGTCGGTACGCCATGCCAGCCAGGCAAATGCCATGGCTTCCAGCCAATCCGGGTGAATGCCGGCGGTTTCTGTACTCCGCACCTGTGCCTTTGGCAGGTGGTGCTGAATACGTTCCAGCAGCAGGCGGTTATGCAGGCCGCCGCCGCATATCAGCAGTTCACCGCCGGGATAGCCATAGTGCTTCACGGCAGCTGCCATAGAGCAGGCGCTCAGCTCACACAGGGTGGCCAGTATATCTTCACTTTTTTCCTGCGACAGATCGCCCAGTGCATCCAGATTAAACAGCTCACGCCCCGTACTTTTGGGCGGTGGCTGGCTGAAATACGGCTGCGCCAGCCATTCATCCAGGCGATTGCTCAGAATTTTTCCCTGTCGTGCCATGCTCCCCTGTTCATCGCAGTGGCAGTTCAGTTCACGCTGGCACCATTCATCCATTAATGCGTTGCCCGGGCCGGTATCGAACCCCAGCAGCGGTTGTCCGTCAGAAGGCAGCACGGTCAGGTTAGCGATGCCGCCGATATTCATCACCATGCGCGCATGCCTGTTGCTCAGACAGTGTTGGTGAAAAGCCGGTACCAGAGGTGCCCCCTGGCCGCCGGCAGCGATGTCGCGGCGACGGAAATCAGCGATGCAGGTAATGCCGGTCTGCTCGGCAATCCGCGACGGATCACCTATTTGCCAGCTGAAACCACCCGGTTGGCTTTTATGCCGCAGAGTGTGGCCGTGGGAGCCTGTGGCGGTGATATCGGTGGCTTCCAGATCATTGCGTTGCAGTAATGTCTGAACCGCCTGTACCGAGTAATCTGCCACGGCCTGGTCGAGCTGCATGATTGCACTGACCTCAAGGTGGTCCGCCACTGCACTCTGGCGTAATTGCTGGCGGAAGGCATCAGGATATTCAATACAGAGTGCGTCAATAAGACGCACGGAAAGACGCACAGAAAGCCCCGGAGATTCAGGCTCAGAAGCGGAAAAATCGACCAGAGCGGCATCCATACCATCGGCGCTGGTGCCGGACATCAGGCCGATATACAGACTCACAGAGAAGAATCCAGCGAGGCTGTGGTGTTATCTGTAAAGCTGGAAAGCCAGTTCACCATGGCTTTCGATTTGCGCATAAAGCTGTCTTTTTCACTGCTGGAAATGGATTTGGCTTTTGGCAGTTTTACCCGCAGGGAGTCGCGGTGCACACCATCCACGCGGAATTCATAATGCAGATGCGGCCCGGTGGCCAGCCCGGTCATGCCGACATAGCCAATGATCTGTCCCTGCTTAACAATACGGCCGGTGCGGGAGCGGCGGTTAAACTTGCTCATATGGGCGTACAGGGTCTGATAACGCGAACCGTGCTGGATAATCACACAGTTACCGTAGCCGCCCTTACGCCCGGCAAAAATGATTTTACCGTCGCCGGCAGCTTTGATCGGAGTGCCTGTGGGGGCAGCATAGTCTGTCCCTTTGTGGGCGCGGATGGTGTTCAGTACCGGGTGGCGGCGGCCCAGATTGAAGCGCGAACTGATGCGGAACACGTCCATCGGGTTGCGCAGGAATTCTTTGCGCATGCTGCGGCCGTCCGGGGCGTAGTAATTGGCATTGCCGTCGGAGTCTTCATAGCGCACGGCTGTGATATCACGGCCGTTGTTATTAAAGCGGGCGATGAGAATATTGCCGTCACCGATTTTATCGCCATCGAGAAAAATCTCGTCGTAAATCAGGCTGAAGGTATCGCCTTTGCGGATATCCAGAGCAAAGTCGATATCCCAGCCGAAAATAGCAGCCAGCTGATATAACACCTGATCCGGAATGCCGGCTTCAGAGCCGTCATAAAACAGCGAATTATTGATGGTGGCGGTGACATAACGCGGACGGTAGTCGGCGTGACGTTCTTCCAGCTGATACTGCAGCGCACCTTCTTCATCGCGGCTGAAGGTGTGGCTGGCCAGCGGCGACAGTTCAATCACGAACTGCTGCACGTGGTTATCTTCTGAGCGGGTCCACTTTAATGTTTGCCCGGGCTGCAGTTGCAGCACGCCTTTCGGCGCGGCGGCGGCCAGTTCGATGACATCCACCGCACTCAGGTTCTGACGCCCGAATATGGTCGACAGACTGTCACCGGATTTTACCTGCGTGCTTTCCCAGCTGAGTGCCGGCGTCTGCGGCTCAGCCTCAGTCGCTGGCGGAAGCTCAATACGGAAGCTGGTGTGCTGTGATGGGGGCGTCTGCTCTGAAGGCCAAAGAAGAACAGTGAATAAAACGATAAGCGCAGCGCCGATCCCCAGTGCATGAGTAAGGGGGAAATACTGCAGGCGTCCGGACAAAGACATGGTGTCTGACGTTTCCTTTAGTGGGTAGTAACAATAAGTGTAAACAATTAACCGGCATTTTATCCAGCAAGCTTGATTTTGCACCTTGATCAGGTAATGTTCAGCACCCTTCTGACAACCAAATTCTACGAGAGCTCCCATGACTGCTGCATTAATAGCTGACCTGAAAGCCCGTGGTCTGCTGAACCAGGCAACCGCTGATGAAGAACTGAATGAACACCTGAATTCCGGTGGCCGTTCACTTTATTGCGGCTTTGACCCGACCGCAGACAGTCTTCATATCGGATCTCTGGTACCACTGCTGGCATTGAAACGTTTTCAGCTGGCCGGCCATAAACCCATTGCGCTGGTGGGTGGGGCGACCGGTCTGATCGGTGACCCCAGCTTTAAAGCGCAGGAACGGAAACTCAATGGCCCCGAAGTAGTGGCCGGCTGGGTCGACAAAATTAAAGCCCAGGTCAGCCGTTTTATCGACTTCGAAGGGGATAACGCCGCCGAGGTGGTGAACAATCTCGATTGGGTTGGCGACATGAGTGTGCTCGACTTCCTGCGTGATGTCGGTAAGCACTTCTCAGTGAACAGCATGATTCAGAAAGAATCCGTGAAGCAGCGGATCGAACGGGAAGGCTCCGGTATTTCCTTTACTGAATTCACCTACATGCTGCTGCAGTCTTATGATTTTGCCGAATTAGCGCAGCGTGAAGACTGCTCCCTGCAGATTGGTGGCTCTGATCAGTGGGGCAATATTGTGGGAGGCGTTGAACTGGCGCGCCGTATGTATGGTAAGCAGGTGTTCGGTTTAACCCTGCCGCTGGTAACCAAAGCTGATGGTACTAAATTCGGTAAAACCGAATCCGGCACTATCTGGCTTGATCCGGCAAAAACCTCGCCGTATGCCTTCTATCAGTTCTGGATGAACACCGCTGATGCGGACGTCTACAAATTCCTGCGTTACTTCACTTTCCTGCCGGTTGAAAAGATCGAAGAAATTGAAGCAACCGACGCAGAGATTCAGGGACGTAAAACCGCTCAGCCAATCCTTGCCGATGAAGTGACCCGGCTGGTGCACGGTGAAGACGCGCTGGCGTCTGCCAAGCGCATTACCGAAGCTCTGTTCTCCGGCGATGTTACTCAACTCAGTGAAACGGAACTGGAACAGATTAAACTCGATGGCCTGCCATCCAGTGACCTGGATACCACGGGTCTGGCTGACAAGCCGCTCACTGCCATTCTGTCGGAAGCAGGCATAGGGCAGGGCAAGCAGGTAAAAGACGCGCTGGGACGCAATGCCGTCATCATTAACAGTGCAGCCTGCAGCATGGACGATCTGATGAAAGGGGAGTCCCTGTTTGCCGCCGGTAATGCGCTTTATGGGCGCTTCTTCCTGGTGAAGTTGGGTAAGAAAAAATACCACCTGTTCGAAATAGCAAAATAGTTTGAAGAAAGTAGTTGACGGCGCATCCCGTATCTCTATAATGCGCCGCTCCTGAGTTGAGACGGCCTCTGCGGAGAGCTGAAAAAACAAAGGAAAAACAAGGGGTTGACAAGAAGTTGAACGACTTTATAATGCGCCCCGCTCTGAACGGGATGGCTCAGCCAAACGATCAGAATGAAGAAAAAAGTGGTTGACACGCAAGGGTAAATCCTTAAAATGCGCAGCCCGCTCTGACCGAAATCAGAGTTGTTCTTTAACAAAGTATTTAGACAATTACGTGTGGGTACTTACTGAGGTGTTCTGGAGACAGCAATATTTCAAGTAAGAACTCGTCGATAATTCATTTATTGTCAGTTTTTTCTTGAGCAAGATTCAGACTGGATTATTCCTCCAGTCGAAACTTTGAACTGAAGAGTTTGATCATGGCTCAGATTGAACGCTGGCGGGAGGCTTAACACATGCAAGTCGAGCGAGAAAGTATCT
>DCCG01000037.1 GCA_002314145.1 Thalassolituus sp. UBA1087
ATTATTTTCCGCATGGACCACTAGTGCTTGATACTTCTTTAGCAGCTCAAGCTCCTGATCAGATATTTCCATACTTGCCTCTTGAAGAAACGTAACGCTCCGCACATCGGCGAGCGAAGCGAGTCCTAGTGGCGAAGCCACAATAATGGTGCGGCTTGTTATGAGTATTCTCATACTTCATCTGGTATTCCCGATATAAACTCAACCAACCTCTCAATTGATTGACGCCCATCTATCATCCCATCTGTATAATCTTCAGCGATTCTGATTGGCTCATTTCTCGTTCCTAATGGGATAGCTTCCATACTTTCAATGTCACCACCAAAAACTTTCAAAACATCATAAACATTATGAAATTCTCCAGCCTCAATTTTAACCAGAATACGCTTCTTTCTCACTTGATTGTTCATATACATCCAAGCTCATAACAGTTTATTCATACGCACGCGCACTTTGACACCACGCATATTTCCCTTGATTTCCCTCTAACTTATTGTCAAACCTCGTAAAAGTCCACCTGCTAATATGTTCATCAGGTGCCTTAACGCGCATGCGCGTTTGCACTCCTTGTCAGTCAGTCCCCCTGCGCGTTATCGCAGTTATGACATATATAAGTGTGTGATTTCCAAAGGTTTTTAAGACTAGCGTGTGTTGATTCGCGGATGCGTGTTTTGCCATTGCCGTGTAAACACGCATAGAAAGACTTCATTTCAGAAATTTACTGTCTGCATATTCAGTCTTTGGTGAATAATAAAAACCAGAGAGCCTAAGAGTACCCGCCAAAAATCAAGATTATCAATAGCCGACTCCGCCAAAAAACAAAAAAAGGGCCCCGCAGGGCCCTTTTCCTTTCCCGACTAATACAGTCAGTTATTTGTTGCGCTTTATCCAAAGCTCCTGCTTACATCAGCCCTTCGGCTTTCACATAGGCTTCTGTCACGGCGATGGCTTTGGCGAATTTCTCCATCATCTCGTCGATCTGAGCTGTGGTGATGATCAGCGGTGGGCAGAAGGCGATGGCGGTGCCGCCCACGGCACGCAGAATCAGGCCCTGGTCCTGACAGGCTTTGGCCAGGTGGTAAGACACGGCTGCCGGGAAGGCTTCACCTTTAGCTTTGTTGTGCAGATCGATGGCGCCGATCAGGCCGCGGCCGCGGACTTCGCCAACCAGCGGATGGTCGGTGTATTGCTGCAGTTGGCTCTGCAGGTAGTCACCGGTTTCGGCGGCTTTGGCGAAGATGTTGTCACGCTCGTATATTTGCAGGGTTTTCAGTGCGACAGCGCAGGCCACCGGGTGTGCGGAGTAGGTGTAGCCGTGGCCGAACACGCCGAGCTCGTTGCTGGGTTCAATCATGGCTTCGTACATATCACCGCGGATAACCGCCGCACTGATGGGCATATAGGCGGAAGACAGCTGTTTGGCCAGGCTCATCATGTCTGGTTTGATGTCCATGGTGGTGGAGCCGAAGTCGTTACCGGTACGGCCAAAACCACAGATCACTTCATCTGCCCAGAAGAAAATGTCGTATTTCTTCAGCAGCGCCTGCACTTTTTCGTAATAACCTGCAGGAGGAATAATCACGCCGCTGGCACCGGTAATGGGTTCAGCAATAAAGGCGGCGACGGTGTCCGGGCCTTCGGCCAGAATCTGTTGCTCAAGGTTGCCGACGATGCGGTCAACAAACTGGGCTTCAGTTTCGCCCGGCAGGCTGTCGCGCAGGTAGTAGGGGGCATCGGTATGGGAAATACCCAGCGCTTCAACCGGCAGGTCGAAGTTGGTGTGGTTCACTTCCAGCCCGGTTAAACAGGCAGAGGCGACGGTAATGCCATGGTAAGAACGCTTACGGGCAATGATTTTACGCTTTTCCGGTTTGCCAATGGCGTGGAAGTAGTAGTGCAGCAGTTTAATCTGGGTGTCGTTGGCGTCAGAACCTGAGTTGCCGAAGAACACATGGGCGTTCTCGATCGGCACCATAGCGGTGAGTTTTTCCGCCAGTTCGGTGCCGATATCGTGGGATTTACCGCCGAACATATGGGAATACGACAGGTTGTGCAGCTGGTTGGTAGCGGCGTCGATCAGCTCCTGGTTGTTATAGCCCAGCGACGTACACCACAGACCGGCCATACCTTCCAGGTACTGGTTGCCCTGATTGTCGTAGACATAAATACCATCGCCTTTTTCCAGGGTCAGGTTGATGCCGGTTTTTAAGTTGGAAGACGGAAGAATTAAACTGCTCATGTAGGTATCTCTCAATAAAAGGCCGCGCCGGAATCAGCGCGGCCCGTAAGCACGGTCTGTATGCTTGTGCGGGCGGTTATCAGATACCGCCAATACAGATGTATTTGGTTTCCAGAAAATCGTCGAGGCCATATTTGGAACCTTCACGACCCTGGCCGGATTCTTTAACACCACCGAACGGAATCACTTCGGAGCTGATGCCGGTTTCGTTAACACCGACCATGCCGTATTCCAGCGCTTCGCTGACGCGGAAAATACGGCCCATATCCTGGGTGTACATATAAGACGCCAGACCAAACTCGGTATCGTTGGCCATATCGATGGCATCCTGTTCGGTGTCGAATTTAAATACCGGTGCCACCGGGCCGAAGATTTCTTCGCGGAATACGCGCATAGAAGAATTTACGTTGGTCAGCACGGTGGGCTCATAGAAGTGGTCGCCCTGTGAACCTGGCTTACCACCGATAACCACTTTGGCGCCATCGGCGACAGCAGCTTTCACTTTTTCGTCCACACCCTGTACCGCTTTGGTGGTGATTAACGGGCCGTGGGTGGTACCTTCCTGCAGGCCGTTTCCGACGTTAAAGTTTTTCACTTTTTCGGCGAATTTTTCCACGAAGGCATCGTAAATACCGGCCTGCACCAGCATGCGGTTGGAGCAGATACAGGTCTGACCTGAGTTACGGTATTTGGCGGCGATGGCGCCGTCGACGGCTTTGTCCAGGTCGGCGTCATCAAAGACGATCACAGGCGCGTTACCGCCCAGCTCCATGGAGGTACGCTTAACCGTATCGGCACACTGCTTCATCAGCAGTTTACCCACCGGGGTGGAACCGGTGAAGGTGACTTTGCGTACGATGGGGCTGGCGGTCATTTCACCGCCAATGGCCGGTGCATCCAGACCGGTAATAATGTTGAACACGCCATCCGGCAGACCGGCACGCTTGCCCAGCTCTGCGATGGCCAGTGCAGACAGCGGCGTTTCGGCGGCAGGTTTTAATACCACGGTGCAGCCAACCGCCAGACCGGGCGCCACTTTGCGGGTAATCATGGCGTTGGGGAAGTTCCACGGTGTAACCGCAGCGACCACGCCAATGGGTTGTTTGATCACTAAACCACGGCGGTCCGGAGTCTGCGGAATAATATCGCCATACACGCGTTTGCCTTCTTCAGAGAACCATTTCAGGAAGGAGGCACCGTAATTCACTTCGCCGCGTGATTCGGCCAGTGGTTTGCCCTGTTCCGCCGTCATCAGAATGGCCAGATCTTCTTTGGCTTCCATCATCAGGTCGTACCAGCGCTCAAGGATATCGCAGCGTTCTTTGGCGGTTCTGGCGCGCCACTCAATCTGTGCTTTTTCAGCGATGGCAATGGCTTCGCGGGTTTCATCGGCGCCCATGTCCGCCACTTTGGCCAGTACTTCGCCGGTGGCGGGGTTGGTGACGTCAAAGGTTTTGCCGCCGGCAGCATCACGCCACTGGCCGTTAATAAAGCCCTGGGTCTGCAGTAAAGTGCTGTCGTTCAGTTGCATAAAAATCTCCTTTGAGGGCCTGCTGACAGTTATTGAATCAAGCCTGTTATAGGTTAAAAAATATTCAGTTCAGAGTCGGGAATGTTGCTGATAAACAGTTTGGCAGACATTCTCAGGATGCGTTCCACTGAAACCCGGCGGTTGCATCCGGGTTTTCTCTGCTGCTGCGCTGCCCGTCAGTCGCTCCTGCTGCCTTGTACTGAGAAAACGGCTTCTCAACAGGCCCTGTGGGATTCAATGTATCTCTGCGTACCTTTGCTTTATATAATGATTTAAAAGTTTTTACTTTTGGATATGCAAAAGTAAAATCATAGCTGTCAAAACCCGGGCGGAGACCATTATGGGGCGGAAAAAAGCGGCCTTACCGGGCCAGTTAAGTGACCTGGATCTGCGCCTGTTGCGGGTGTTCCGCGCCGTGGCGGAAAGCGGCGGCATCAGTGCTGCTGAACTGCGCCTGAATCTGGCCAACTCCACCATCTCTAACTACATCGCCGATCTGGAAAGCCGTCTGGATATGCGTCTGTGCGAGCGCGGGCGCGGCGGCTTCAGTCTGACTGAGCAGGGGCGGGTGGTGTATGAAGCCAGCAATGAGCTGTTCAGTGCCGTGGATCAGTTCCGCTCGCAGATTAACCGTTCGCACCAGCGCTTATTGGGCGAACTGCATCTGGCCTGCGCTGAGCACCTGCCCGGCGGCCCGGATTCGGTCATGGTGAAAGCCTTGCGGCGCTTTTCTGAGCTGGCACCGGACGTGCGGGTGGAAATCAGCACCCTGTCTTCGGATGACGTGACCAGCGCTGTGCTGGATAAAAAAGCCGATCTTGGCGTTACCGTGCTGTTGCAGACTTTTACTGAACTGGAGACGCTGCCGCTGTTCGATGAGTTGATGCAGCTTTACTGCGGAGAAGGCCATCCTTTATACGGCAAAGCCGGAGTGAAAACCGCTGAGCTGGCCGACTATAAGTTTGTTGAATCGCCACGCCTGATGCCGGGGCGCGAAGTATCACCGGATGTGCGTCTGTGGAATAAACAGGCCCGCGCCCACCATCAGGAAGCGCGCGCAGCATTAATATTAAGCGGCCATTATCTGGGCATGTTGCCGGAACATATGGTGCGCAACTGGGGCTATGATCAGAAACTGCAGCCGCTGTTGCCGGAGCGTTACAGCTACGCCAATACCTACAGTGCTATTCATCGCCGCCATCCGCGCAATGCGGAGGCGGTCACCTTATTCTGCGATTGCCTGCTGGCATCGGTGTAACATGCAGGGCGGAAATATCTCCCGGTGGGTATGGTTGCTGTCTGAGATGGGGACTATTGTAAGCGTATAACAATGGTCTTTAGCCTTTTCAGGCAGGAATTCTGTATGAGCAGCTATCCCTCTTCTTATTACGCGGCGTCAGCAAACCGCAAAACAGCGCGTCCGGCTCTGGCAGAGTCGCTGGAAGCGGATGTCTGTGTGATTGGTGCCGGTTTTACCGGACTGTCGTCAGCTCTGCATCTGGCAGAACGCGGTTACTCGGTAGTGGTTCTGGAAGCCAGCCGTATCGGTTTTGGTGCGTCCGGCCGTAACGGCGGCCAGATTGTGCACAGCTACAGCCGTGATATGGATTTTATTGAAAATCACTATGGTACAGAAACGGCCAATGCCATGGGCTCGATGGCCTTTGAAGGCGGCCGTATTATCCGCCGTATTGTTCAGCAGTATGACATTCAGTGTGATCTGAAAGACGGCGGTATTTTTGCTGCCTGTAATAAAAAACAGTTCCGCGATCTGGTTGATCACAAAAAACTGTGGCAGAAACACGGCAATGATCAGCTGGAGCTGCTGGATGAAAACCAGCTGCAGGATTACATCGGCACCAGCCGTTACACCGGCGGTCTGCTGGATAAATCCGGTGGTCATATTCATCCGCTGAACCTGACACTGGGCGAAGCCGATGCGATTGAATCACTGGGTGGCAAAGTCTTTGAAGATTCACCGGTCACCTTTGTCGAACAGGGGGAGAACCCGGTGGTGAAAACGGCCAGCGGCCAGGTGCGTTGTCAGTATGTGATGATTGCGACCAACGCCTATGTGGAAGGCATCGGCAATGTCTTCCCGGAGCTGACCAATAAATCCATGCCGTGCGGCACTCAGGTTATTACGACAGAACCACTGAGCGAAGCGCAGCAGAAACAACTGTTGCCGCAGGACTATTGTGTGGAAGACAGTAATTATCTGCTGGATTACTACCGCTTAAGTGGCGATGGCCGCTTAATTTATGGTGGTGGTGTGACTTATGGTGCGCGCGAGCCGGAAAAAATTGAGAGTCTGATCCGTCCGAAAATGCTGAAAACCTTCCCGCAGCTGAAGGATGTAAAAATTGATTATGCCTGGACCGGGAATTTCCTGCTGACTCTGATGCGCCTGCCGCAGTTCGGACGCGTAGGTAATAATATTTTTTACGCACAGGGTTACAGCGGCCACGGTGTTACCTCCACACACCTGGCTGGTGAGCTGGTGGCCAGTGCGATTCAGGGCCACGCTGAACGCTTTGATGTGTTTGCCGGCCTGCCACAATATCCGTTCCCGGGTGGCCGTATGCTGCGTGTGCCTTACACCGCCATCGGCGCTTTCTATTACGACCTGCGCGATAAGCTGGGTATCTGATTTCCGTCTTGTGTATGACCGGTCAGTTATGCAGTCGGCCGGCCATGCACTTTTTTATCTTCTCTTTGATTTCTCTCTGTCTCCTTTCTGATCCCCCGTTTGTTCATCTGATCGCCCACTGTTTCTGTGCCCCGGAATACGGCCTGCACTGAGCGCTGTCTGCGTGTCAGGTTATGCATGGGGGTCATATCAGCTACACGGGCTGTCCACGCTAATGGGCGTTATTTCATATATCCGACATATTTCTCTTCCACGATGAGCCGGCGTTAACGACAGGCAGTGATGGTGACGCAGCGCCCTGGTCAGTTCCCCCTGGCCGTTACCCTGTGTATCGGGTTTATCGCCCGCCGGCAGCAGCAAACGACACTTTCCGTGGCGCTATTTCTGCGCCTGCACTGACGCATCCGTTTGAAACGAAAACGATCAGAGGCAATGCATGAGCATGACAGCAATAATGACGATGAAAAATACCACCAGAATCATCGCGGCAGCGGTATGGGCCACTGCATTGGCAGGCTGTGGCGGGGAAGACACCGGGCAAAAAACGTATTTTTCTAACTTTCAGCCAGCCTCTGTTCAGCTGAGCCAGACCGCAGCCGGGGCGGATGCCTTTACTGCACCTCAAGGCAATACGGCCATGGCGGCCGGTCATCTGTGGGTGGCCGACACTGGCGCCGACACACTGTATTACTCTGATGATCTGACGGTTTCCGACGGCATGAACCTGAATGCCATCGACAGTATTCAGTACAACAATGGCAGCTCTGATTACCCGCTCAGCGGGGCACAGAGCCCGGCATTTTATGAAGAACGTCTGGCTCTGGCGCTGAGCGGCAGCCACGCGCTGGTTATCTTTGACCAGACGCCTGAGGCTGGTGGTGATAACCGCGGCATTATTTTAGGCGCCGGTGGTTTTTCATCAGCACCGGCTGCGGAGTGTTCAGCGCGCGGCTTCAATAACCCACAGAGCGTAACGTTCGGCGGCGATAAAATGATCGTGGCAGACACGGATAATAACCGCGTTTTAATCTGGAACAGTGTGCCGCAGGCTTCCGCTACCGCACCGGATTATGTACTGGGACAGAACGGCTTTACCTACTGCAGTGCCAATGATGAGGATCAGGATGGCGCACAGGATTATCAGCCCGCCAACCGCACGCTGAATCATCCGACGGCGGTATGGAGTGATGGTGACAAACTGCTGGTGCTGGATTCCGGTAATAACCGTGTACTGGTCTGGAATCAGTTTCCGGATGAAAACTTTATGTACGCCGATCAGGTGTTAGGCCAGCCGGATTTTGTCACCGCTTATGCCAATGATGGCGCCCATGACGCCAGCGAAGATGATCCGGCTTCCACCACGCTGAGTGGCGCTGTGTCCGGTCTTGATTCCAATGGTAAGCAGATCCTGGTGGCCGACAGCGGCAACAACCGTGTGTTGATGTGGAATAACTGGCCGCAGGAAAACGGCGCCGGTGCGGACATTGTGCTGGGCCAAAGCAGTTTCAAACATATTTTTGCCAACGATGATGAACAGCACTGCGCCGATGAATACGCCAGTATCTGTGGCAGCAGTAACCGCGAAACCCTGCGGACGCTGAACCATCCGACCGGCGTTGCTCTGCAGGGTGATTATCTGGTTGTGACTGACAGTGGCAACCAGCGTGTGCTTCTGTTCAGCGGCAATGCCAATAACCCGCTTGAAGAAGAATAAATCAGCGCCTGTTATGGCAAGGGGCTGACAGCGCCGGAAGCGGCGGCACTCTGCTTACAGAATGTCGTCGCGCAGTGCCTGAATCCGTTGCCGTAACCAGATCAGGCCGCTGTCCATCGCAAACCGCGGATGCCAGCCAAGCACCAGTTTGATTGCCATCCCGGTGGCGACCGGGTAGGAAAATAAGCCGTGATCGCGGGCGTACATGCGGGCTATCCAGGTGGGCAGCACACACACCAGATCTGTCGCCTGTAATACCCGGGGCAGGGATTGAAAATCCGGTAACTGCAGCGGCACATGACGTTCGATGCCAAGGCTGTTCAGCCAGCGGTCGGTGAGCAGCTGACTGTGGCCCCATTCTGACGGATAAACAAAAGACTGCGCCGCCAGAAATGCCGGGTCGATGGTTTGCTGCAGGGGGTTACGGCTGAGCAGGGAAAACGAGTCACTGACCAGATCCTGCGTCAATAACCGGGCCGACAGCTGATCCGGTTCAGCAAACCCTACCACCAGATCGTATTCCCCTTTTTCCAGCTCCTGTTCATAGTCTGAACTGGTCAGGCTTTTGATGTTCAGGCGGATGCCCGGTGCTTCCTGCAGCAGCTGCTGCATCAGCCTGGGCAGCATCACCATATCGAAGTACACACCGGTGGCGAGGCGGAAGGTACGCTGGCTGCTGGCCGGGTCAAACAGGGGCGTGTCCTGCACGGCCTGCTCAACCGTGGCCAGTGCCTGGCGGAAAGACGGGGTCAGCGCCAGCGCTCTGGGTGTGGGCATCATCCCTTCTGAGCCGGAGACAAATAAAGGATCGTTCAGTTGCTGCCGGGCACGGGCCAGCGCGTGGGAAACCGTGGACTGGGATAAATGCAGCTGGCGTGCGGCCTCAGACACCGAACGGCATTCCATCAGCGTATCCAGCACACGTAACAGGTTGAGATCAAAGCGTTGCGCCCGGTCGCTCATATCGATAAAGGCCATAGGAGTATGTTAATAATTCATTTTAACCATAACCTTCCGCTGCCTAAAATGCTTTCTTCTTCAGGAGCGTATGTATGGCAAAGAACTATCTGACACTGATGATCATTGGTCTGATCTGGGGCTCACAGTTTGTGTTTCAGGAGCGGGCACTGGACGACCTGCCGCCGTTATTGGTGAGTACCGGACGGGCGGTGATGGGAACGGCGTTTGTACTTCTGCTATGTGGCCTGCTGAAGCTGAAAGATAAACCTGTTTATTCCTGGAAAACCTACCACCTGGTGGGATTTCTGGAAGCCACCCTGCCATTTTTTGCCCTTGCCTGGGGGCAGCAGTATTTAAAAACTGCGGAGGCGGCTATTCTGATGGGCTCTGCGCCTTTCTTCGCCATTATGCTCAGTCCACTGATCGTGGCCGGTGCCCGTATCCACTTTATGGGTCTGATTTCTGTGCTGATGGGGTTTGCCGGCTTGCTGGTGTTATTTCTACCGGATATCCGGCAGGGACTGGATATCGGTCTCGCCGGTGCGGTGGGGGTCATGGTGGCCGCGGCCAGTTTTGCCATCGCCGTGCTGATGCTGAAGCGCCTCGGGGATGAGCATCCGCTGTTACTGGCGCGTAATATTATCGGCTCCGCCAGTCTGCAGTTAATGGCTTTGTGCGTGCTCTGGTTACCGTTCAGCGATGCTCCTGTGAATATTAATGCGGTCTCGCTGGGCGCGGTGGTTTATATCGGCACCACCGCCTCCGGGCTGGCGTATTTTCTTTACGCTGTCCTGACCCGGGCAGCCGGTCCTGTGTTTGCGTCTCTGTCGAATTATTTGGTGCCGCTGGTGGGCGTGTTTATGGCCACCACCTTTAATCACGAAACCATTGAAGCAACCACCTGGATTGCGTTATTTGTGATTCTGGCGGCGATTGGTATTAATCAGATTGGTGCGGTGAAACCGGTAAAAGCGGATCACCCGGCGGGATAACAGAGGGCGGATAAAAAAGCTCCGAACTGAGGCAGTACCGGAGCAAAAAGACGGACGTTGTAACCTGTAAAACGGCGGGGAGCCAGGAGAGACGCGTCCGTCCGGGAGGATCTGTCAGCCAATCACCTTACGGTGGACCCGTCCGGTAATGCAGGAAAACAGCGTGTATGAAATGGTGCCGCAGCAGGGGGCCACTTCATTGGCCAGCAGGTTTTCACCCCACAATTCCACTTCAGAGCCCAGGTCGGCATCAATATCCGTGAGGTCTACCGTCAGCATATCCATGGAAACCCGGCCAATCAGTTTAGTGCGCTGGCCATTCACCAGGACCGGTGTGCCATTGACGGCCTGGCGCGGATAACCATCGGCATAACCAACGGCGACCGTGCCGACGCGGGTGGGTTTTTCACAGACCCAGGTACCGCTGTAGCCAATGGCATCACCGGGTTGCAGGTCATGGATGGCAATCACTTCCGAAGTCAGTGTCATGGCCGGTTTCAGTTGCCGGTCAATGGCTTCGTTATTCTCAAACGGCGACGAGCCGTAGAGCATAATGCCGGGACGCTGCCAGTTGCGGCGGGCATCCGGATGCATCAGTGTGGCCGCGGAATTGGCGATACTGATGTCAGCATCAAGCCCGCGGGTGGCGGCATCAAATACTTCAATCTGTTTATTGGTCATCGGGCTGGCCATATCATCCGCCGAGGTGAAGTGGCTCATCATGATGACGTCTTTGACCTGCGGCAGCGCTTTGAGCTCATTGAACACGGCGGTATATTCCTGCGGTGCAAAACCCAGGCGGTGCATACCGCTGTCCATTTTCAGCAGCACCGTAATGGGCTTGTTCAAGCTGGCGTTTTTTAAGGCGTCCAGTTGCTGGCGGTTATGAATGCCGGACCAGAAGTTCTGTTCGCTGATGGTCGTCAGTTCATCGGCGCTGAAAAAACCTTCCAGCAGCAGTACCGGCTTTTTAATACCGGCAACCCGCAGCTCGATGGCCTCTTCAATGCAGGCCACGGCGAAAGCATCGGCTTCCGCTTCCAGTTTCTTAGCCACCGGGACGGCGCCATGGCCATAGGCGTTGGCTTTTACCACTGCCACCGCTTTCTGTTCCGGTGCCAGCGATTTAGCCAGACGATAATTATGCAGAATGTTATCCAGATTAATGGTAACAGTGGTTGCTCTTGCCATTTCTTTTCACCGGCCTCTTACAGAACCATCACAGCTTCGACTTCAATATCGGCATCTTTGGGCAGGGCTTTGACAGCAAAGGCTGCGCGCGCCGGGTAAGGTGCAGAGAAGTAGCGTTCCATGACTTCGTTTACCTGAGCGAAGTATTTCAGATCCGACAGAAGAACGGTAATTTTTACCAGTTCTGACAATGAACCACCGGCCGCTTCGGCAATGGCTTTCAGGTTTTCAAATACCTGCACAGCCTGTGCTTCAAAGGATTCGGTGACCATTTCCATTGTTTGTGGCTGCAGTGGAATCTGGCCGGAAATGTACACGGTGTCGCCGGCTTTAACGGCCTGTGAATAGGTACCGATAGCTGATGGTGCGTTTTCGGTGGCGATGATGGTTTTTGCAGTCATAAGAGTACCTGTTAATCGTTATTAATCAGCACCAGGCTGGTTGTTTCAATGAGTGTGTTAACGGTTGTTTCAGTAGCGGTCTACTGACAGACCATCCGGGTTGATATCCGGTTGTTTACCGGTCACCACGTCGGCGACAAATTTCGCGGAGCCCAGTGACATGGTCCATCCCAGCGTGCCGTGGCCGGTGTTCAGAATCAGGTTATCGTATTTGGTGTTACCCAGAATCGGAACGCTGTCCGGCGTCATCGGACGCATGCCGGTCCAGAATTCTGCCGCTTCCACATCGCCGCCACCGGGGAACAGATCTTTTACTGTGTACTCGATGGAGGCACGGCGTTTCTGCACCAGATCTTTGTTGTGGTTGGCGATTTCTGCGATACCACCGACACGGATTCGGTCGTCAAAACGGGTCACCGCGACTTTGTACTTCTGGTCCATCACGGTGGATACCGGCGCTTTGCTCTCATCGGTGATCGGCATGGTCAGCGAGTAACCTTTCAGCGGATAGATAGGTGTTTTGATACCGATTTTGCCAAGAATAAAGGGCGAGTAAGTACCGAGTGCCACTACGTATTTGTCTGCGGTCAGTTTACCGGCGGAAGTCTGTACACCTGTGATGGAGCCTGCGGCTGTTTCGATGCTGTTGATTTCGGTTTCCATCATAAAGTTTACGCCCAGCTTTTTACACTGCTCTGCCAGGGCATTGGTAAACTTATAGCAGTCGCCGGTGCCGTCGCCGGGCAGATACAGACCGCCGACGATTTTTTCTTTCACATTGCCCAGTGCCGGTTCGTGTTTGATACAGCCGGCCACATCAATCATTTCATGGGGGACATCACACTTCTTCAGGATTTCAACGTCACCCTGTGCGCCGTCCATTTCTTTCTGTGAGCGGAAGACTTCCAGTGTGCCTTTCATGCGTACATCGTAATCCAGCGCGACTTCTTCATTCAGTTCATGGAAGCACTGAGCGCTGTAACGGGCAACACGCAGCATGCGCTCTTTGTTAACGTCAAAGGCTTTATGCGTGCACTGGCCGAGCATCTTCATCATCCAGCCAATGGTATTGAGGTCAAAGTCTTTCAGGCTGAAATACAGTGGGGAGATGTCCTGCATCATCCACTTGATAGCTTTCAGCGGTACGCCGGGGGCGCCCCACGGGGTTGAGTAATCAAACGACAGCATGCCAGCGTTGGCATAGCTGGTTTCGGTGGCCGGCGTGTCGAGACGATCAACCACAGTCACTTCATGTCCGGCCTTGGCCAGATACCAGGCGGTGGACACACCAACCACGCCACTTCCTAATACCAGAACTTTCATAAACCCTCCTGGATGGGATATTTCACTGAATTGGATAAGCCCAGTGTAGGCGTTTTTAGCCAGAGGAAAACTTTGAAATTTGATTATAAAAAGTGTAAAAAACTGGATATATTCCGATTAATAGTGGATTAAACTTCTGATGGAAGACGCGAAGAAACGCCCTCTGGACAAACTCGACATTAGCATTCTGCGGGTCCTGCAGAAGGACGCCCGTATCAGTTATGTCGATCTCGCCGATAAAGTGGGCCTGAGTTCCACGCCCTGTATTGAGCGCGTCAGGCGGCTGGAAAAAGACGGCTATATCACGGGCTACCACGCCCATCTTGATCCCGACATGCTGGGCTACAACATGCTGGTGTTTGTGGAAATTTCTCTTTCGTACCAGTCGCCGGATTCGTTCCAGAAATTCAGCAAGGCCGTCGAGGCTTTGCCTTATATTCTGGAATGCCATCTGGTGTCCGGGGATTCCGACTACCTGATCAAAGCCCGCATCTCAGGGATGTCGGAATACCGCGCCCTGCTGGGCAACATGCTGCTGACCCTGCCGGGGGTGAAGAACTCCAAAAGTTATATTGTGATGGAAGAGGTCAAAGAAAGCCTGGAACTGCCACTGGATTACCGTAAAAAGTAGTAGAATGCCGCTTTCTGGTTAGCCATCATACGCAATCGGTATCGCGGCCATTGCCAATCCGGCCGGCACCATTCACCGGGGAGACCGCCCCCGTCTGCACAGGTACGAGTGATTATTATGTCAAAAGCCATCAAAGCCCTGCTGTTATCTGCTCTGATTTTTCCCGGTCTGGGCCATCTGGTGATCAACCGGCCGATGCGTACCATCGTGTTTGCCGGTATTTCCATGGTGTGTATCTATAACGTCGTGGCCTTTATCTCAACCATATCGGAAAAGGTTCTGGGCGAAGTGGAAAGCGGCGCCATGCCGGCGGACCCGAATCTGATCAGTGAGCGCATTCATGCAGAAATGGCCGCCGGTGGCGACAGCGCATCTATGATGCTGGTGATCTTCGGCGTCGTCTGGCTGATTGCGCTGGTGGATGCTTACCGCCTGGGCAAGCAGCTGGATAAAGCCGCCCGGGAACAGAACAGCGCAAACAGAAGCGCTGAATAACACGCCAGTGCAGGATTTCGTATTTTACGCGGTCAGCGGGCTCGCCGTTGGCCTGCTGATGTCGTTACGCTGGCATATCAGCAGGCCGGTGGTATTGCTGATATGGGTTCTGTCGTTAATCCCCGGGTGGTTTATAACTATTGGCGCTCAGCAACAGGCACAACAAGTGCTCGCAGAATCGGTCACTCTATCCATGACCGGCACCGTCAGCGATTATGCTCCGGGTAACTCTGTATACAGTTTCCGTCTGGCCGGTAAGAACTTCCGGGTGTTAAAAAACAGCCGCTGCGATCCCGGCGTGACAATAGCCAATGGCTACCGGGTGGAAGTAGTGTATGCCTTCAACGAACAGGAAAACACAGACTGTATTCAGTCGCTGCGTGTTATTGCCACCCCTGAAATTTCCAGACCATAAGCGGTCAGAAACATAAGTGCTGTCTGTGAGCATAAAGGCAGTATTCAGGTCAGAAAGCTGTGTTACTCGTTGCCAGTCAGTGGTTTACGGGATGAACCAGAATAAAGAACTCGCATTTTCTGCGCGAATTTAAAAAGTTAGTATCGGCCACGCCGCTGGATTATCAGCAGCGGGTTCATCAGGAAAATTATCTGAGCCGTATCCGTCAGCTGTTATTCAGCCGTTTTTATCACTCGCTTCACACTATTATGGTGAAAAACTGCCCTTATTGATCTGTGCGGGCACCCGGCCGCGGCAAAGGATTTATGCTGGTCATAAATCACTGACGGGAGGTCAGTATGGTTTCTCAACGTACCAGTAAAACGCATCCGTTGCAGATTGCCGAAGTACCGGCGGGTGAGAATGGCGGCCTGATTGGTATCACTTTCTGCCCCGGTAAACATGACCCTATGGCGCACACCGGTGCCTGGGCGCGGGATCTGGAAATGGATCTGGATGTGATTAAAGACTGGCAGGCGGTGCTGGTTCTGACATTAGTGGAGATGGATGAGCTGGTGATGCTGAAAGTGCCGGATATCGGCCAGCAGGTCGAACGTCGCGGTATGCTGTGGCGTCATCTGCCAATCCGCGATTACTCCATTACCACGGATGAGTTTGAACACCAGTGGCTGACCACAGGAAAAGAAATCCGCGATTTATTACGCAGCGGTAAAAATATTGTTGTGCATTGCAAAGGCGGGCTGGGCCGGGCCGGTATGATGGCGGCGCGCTTATTGGCAGAGCTTGGTACTGATCCGGATGAGGCGATTAAAAAGGTGCGCCGTGCGCGCAGTGGCGCGATAGAAACCCCGGCACAGGTGGCGCTGATCCGGCGTACACAGCTTGTCTTATGAATCCCTTTTTGTACTCTTGCCGACTGGTTGTGTAACGAGCGATGAATTCTGATTGTTTGACCGCAGTGATTGATACCGCAGCGCTGGAACGGGTCGGGGGCGGCCTTGGCAGCAACCCGGCAGGTATTTATCAGGATGCTGCGGGCCAGCGTTATTACGTTAAAGAGACCGAATCCGTTGCTCATGCGCGTAACGAATACATAGCCGCCATGTTGTATCAGCTCGCCGGTGCGCCGACTCTGCGGTATGTAAAAACTAAGAACCGCTGCCAGGTCGCGACTTTGTGGTGTGATCTGGAAAAGAAAAATATTGCCCGCTTTACTGCCTCTGAACGTCGCCAGGCACGCCACTGGTTTGCGGTGCATTGCTGGACAGCCAATTGGGATGCGGCCGGTTTTCAGGGGGATAATCAGGGCGTGGCGAATGGCCGGGTATTAACGCTGGATACCGGTGGTGCGCTGAGCTTCCGCGCGCAGGGCGATCCCAAAGGCAAAGCCTTCGGCGTCGATGTGCCTGAATGGTTCCGTCTCAGAAGCGACCCGGATAACCCGCAGGCGGTGCGTCTGTTCGGTGACATAACCGCGGCAGAGATGCAGGCGTCATTGTGTTGCGTTACCACACTTCACGATCAGGCAATCCGGCAGATGATTCAGCAAGCTGGTGGCAGCGACCGGCTGGTGGCAAAAATGATCGCCCGCAAAGCCTGGTTAATGAAGATAACGCCTGACTGATGCGGTTCAGGTAATGCAGTTGCGGCCATGGTCTTTTGCTGCATAGAGTCTGCGGTCTGCTTCGCTGAGCATTTCATCCAGCGTGAGGATGTTGTCAGGCGCACAGCAGCAGACACCAAAGCTGGCAGTGCAATGCAGAGTGTCTTCGTTGAACAGCGCTGGCGACTGATCAAACTCCGTGCGTAAGCGTTCCGCCAGCTGGCTGGCATCTGTAAGCGCGGTCTGAGGCAGCAGCAGGACAAATTCTTCCCCGCCCATACGGGCAGCAATATCAGCGTCTCTGACGTTATTGCCAATCAGCTCGCTGATATGTTTCAGAACCGCATCACCGGCGGCGTGGCCGTAGCGGTCATTGATCTGCTTAAAGTGATCCAGGTCGAGCATAATCAGGGAAACCGGCTGGCAGAAGCGCGCTGCTTCTTTCAGTAACTGTTCGCCTAAACTGAAAAACGCGCGGCGGTTATGCAGACCCGTGAGCATGTCAGTGGTCGCCAGCTGCTCGGCTTTACGGCGTTCCTGTTCGAGCTGACATTCCATGGCTTTACGGGCGGTGATATCCGCCGCTACTTCAATACGCACCATGCGGCCATCGGACCAGCGTATTGCGCGGTCATTGCACTGGTACCAGTGGCCGTTGATGGTGTTGCGGAATTCCCACTGGTAACCCTGAGTTGCTTCGCCCTGTTCATCCAGCAGGTGTTGGTTCGTGCAGAAACTGCAGGGACCGTGCTGATCTTTCTGCAGTACTTCCCAGCAGCGCTTACCGTCCGGCTTTCCATAATGGCGTATGCCGTATTCATTCATATACAGCAGTTCATACGTATCCATATCGGCGACATAAATCAGAGCATCGACGTTGTTCAGAATAATCTGACACTGATCCCGGGTATCGTCATTCTTCCTGGCCGGGGATGTATGCATAGGAGGGAGCCTGGCTGAGCTTTGCGCGTTTTTTATGGATTGATTGGGTTTAAGACTAGCCAGATTGCCTGGGTACCACAACTGCTTCTGCGTATTTTTACAAATATATCATTAGGGGTAGTACGTATGCCGGGGCGCGTTGACCGGCAGGCAGCGCTCTGCGCTGCCGCGGTTACCGCTGTTTTGTTCTTCTCTTCAAAAATGGACCGGTCAAAAAATGGGCCAGTCAGAAAATGGACCGGTCAGGGAATGAGCCGGTCAG
>DCCG01000032.1 GCA_002314145.1 Thalassolituus sp. UBA1087
GCAGTTATTACTTGAAAGTGCGAAGCATTAATTAATTCATGATTTAAACTTGTCAATTAATAAAATAGACAAAGAGGACAAAGTTGTGACAAATTTTGTCACCCTGGAAAGGCCATACTAATAGCCGATCAATAACCGCTCCGCTGAACCCAGAGAGCTCTGTTGCATTTCAATCTTTTCTGTTTCTCCGCTACGGCCGGCTGCGCAGGCTTTGCGGCCCATCCGGATATCTTCGCCTTAATGTGACAATTTACGTCATGTAGCAAAACTATAAGTATCTTTACTAATGGTTACTGAGTGGTTAATGTTTGTAAGTGCAAAGCACTGTTTTTATTCTGGAACAATTGTTCGGATTTAAACGGTGGCCTGTGAGGAGTGATGGGCTATTTGTTGCCATGCATACAGCACTGTAGCTGCATAGCTATCAGCCATTCCGCCTGTCAGTCTGAAGCAGAACATATAAAAAGATAACTTGATACTTGAAGGGAAAATCATGTCTAGCGTTATAAAAACTGTAAAAAATCTGACTTATCTCGCCGTTGCTGGTGGATCACTGGTCTTAGCGGGTTGTGGGGGAGACAGTTCATCATCTTCGTCCAATGGCCTGTCTGCTCTGGAATATACGGGCAGTACTGATGATGCAGTGATCAGCTCTGAGAACAGTGATGCGATTGCTGATGAGCTGGGTAAGCTTGCATACGCTAATTTATTGTTGGAGGAAGCCCGGCCCTATACTGAGCGTGTGACTGGTCTTCATGATGTAAACTCCCCATTTGGGCCTCGATCTGCGTCGGCTCAGTCTGCTCTGGACATTGAGCTGGAAAAAGTCGACGGCAGTGACCTATCATTTTCTGATTTTGTTGCAGGCGACTGCGGTGGCTACTATGAAACGTCGACTTCTCTGGGTGAAGATGAATATTTCGGAGAAGACAGCGAACAGGGAATTGTTGGTGAAGAATACTCTGTAGAAGTGGATCTCTCTCTCTCCTACGATGATTATTGTGACTACGTATCTGAAACTACTATGCCAACGGCAGTAATGTCAGGAGTTGAGACCCACTACAACGGAGGAGGTTCAGGCAGCCAAAAAGCCCGGATGTATATGGACTATGATGGTGAGGATGAATACTTCGTTGAAGAATCTTCTATGCAAATGTCGGGCGATGTGACAGTCACGGCTGGTGAGAGAACAATGCGTATTCAGATGTCCTCAGAGCGTTCATCCTATGAACTGGATGATGAGCGTGAAGGGACGTACGAAGAAACTGATCAGTATATTAACAATGTCAAGTACACACTGGATGGTCAGACTCTGAGCTTTACTCAAAAGGAAAGCAGCTCGGATGATGGAGAAACTTATGAAGAAGTAGAACAGGAAATGATTTCCTTTGCTGGTTCTGTTTATCTTCTGGACGATTTTTATTTGTCTGATGGAGACCTGAATCTTGCAGCCTATTTGCCAGAGTATGGATACGTTGATGCTGAAGGTGAAGGTCTTGCTCTTTGTGACGATAACTCGGGCATTGCCTCCGGTGAAATCACCTTTGACTCACCTGAAAGTTCAACCCCTTACCTGATCACATACAATGGTTGTGGAGTTGATCCGGTAGTGAGTATCGCACCAGCCTTATAATCAGTTATGGAAGCTGCAGCTACCATCTTGAAAATAGAGGTTTCAGGCTGCTTATAAAAAGAGGGCTTTGCCCTCTTTTTATTTGATCTTTACCTGTTTGATGATAAGTTTTTTATGCTATCGGAGTAACATTATTTCTATTCACTGGTACCTCAGAAATAGCCTATTATCTGCCTTTATAGGTTTACCTGATTTGAAAGAGATAAATTTTATACCAGTCTGGCGGCCTGTTGGCTGGTAAGTGGTAGAATTATTGCTGTCAGTGTATTTAGATACATTAAAAATATCTTTGGGACGTAAGTAGGTAATGAGCTGGACAGTTACTCAGAAAGGTTCGATTAATCCAGGCTATAGACAGGGGTTCTGGCACCCTTCTGTTACTCTTTTTATAGAGAGTAAGGAGAGTCTTAATGGCAGTCTTGACTATTTTTATTGTCAGCTGAGTGAAGTTACAGATGTATTATCTGGCATGTCTGAAGTATTGCCAGACAGTAAATCTCTCAAGGACGTTGTTAACGACATTTTTGAAGCAGTTTTCAGGCTACAAACGGATGCTCTGTTACCGGTCTGGCATAAAGGTACGGCTACGTTCGGAGAGCAGTCTGCAATATTGACTATACCAGTAACTCCAGCGTCGGTATCGGCAACGGTAAAGTTAGTTAACTGGTTTATCTCTCTGATGAATGAATCACAATCTCAAAATATCTCACAGAAATACGAAAGACAAAAGATAATACAAAGTGATCTTAAAGCTATAGTTGATGATTTGCGTAGCAAAGCACCGTCCTCGACCAGTGTCTGGGCATTTCTGAAGACAGCGTACGAGATGAAAATACCTTATCTTGCAACACCTTCCCGCGCTTATCAGTTCGGCTATGGTAGTCATAGTCGTTGGCTTGATAGTACATTTTCTGATGCAACATCAGTGATTAGTGCGAATATGGCGAGAAATAAACCAATCACGATAGAAATGTTAAGAATTCATGGGCTACCGGTTCAGCCCTCACAAACTATTGGAAGCGAAAAAGATGCCATACAGGTCGCGCAGGCCATAGGTTATCCGGTGGTGGTAAAGCCCGTAGATATGGATCGTGGATATGGCGTTGTGGCAGGTATTGAAAATGAAGATGAATTACGTACTGCACTTAAATATTGTTCAGAAAAAAGTCGCCGTATTCTTATTGAAAAACATTTTAAAGGAAGAGACTATCGTCTCACCGTATTTGAGGACCGGCTTGTCTGGGCAGTTGAGCGCCAGCCTGCCATGGTTGTAGGTGATGGAAAAAAGAGCATTAAGGTACTTCTGGACGAAGTAAACAGTCGTCCTGAGCGCAGTGCAGACCGGAAATCTCCACTGACGATTATCGAACTCGACAATGAAGCCAGGGCTATGTTGGTCAAACAAGGACTGACCGAAAGCAGTGTACCGGCTGAAGGCGTTGAAGTGGTTCTCAGAAGAATATCCAATGTTTCGCGTGGAGGTGAGCCTGTTGCGGTATTTGACAATGTGCACCCGGATAATGCCCGTTTAGCAGAAAAAGCTGCCCGGATTTTACGCCTCGATTTTGCTGGTATTGACCTTCTGATTCCTGATATTGCTGTCTCCTGGAAGGATACTGGAGCAGCAATCTGTGAAGTGAATGCTCAACCGGGTATCGGTACTTACACAGCTATGCCTGTTTACAGGGGGATTTTACAGAGGCTTCTCATAAAGAATGGTATGATCCCGCTGACTTTGATAATAGGAGAGGGCTCAGATGCATTGGCTGAAAAACTTTTTCACCTGTATACATGCGGGGGGACCAGGGTCAGCGCTTACTTTAAAAAGAAATTATCATCTTCAACCGATGGTGACTCTGTTCGACCTCTGACAGTTTTTCAGGCAGGCAAGCAAATAGTTTTTGATCATGATTCAGAAGCAGGTGTGTTGGCTGTCACGGATGATTCAATTAGCCATTCGGGTCTGCCATTTCCGCTGTTTACACATATGATCATCACAGACGATTCTGAAAATGCCCGTCAAAACTTGTCATGTTTGATAAAAGCCTGTAGCGGTAACGTTATTGCCAGTTCAGACTTGGCCGCCGCGTGCCTGGAATCATCCGGGATTCCCTTTGACCATAAAACATCCCTGGATGATATCTTTGAAGAGATTAATCGGTTGGGTTAAACCACCACATCCACAAAACGTCCTTTCTCTTGTCCGCCAGCCTCGTCCGATGAAAACGCCAGAAAAGCCTGGCTGTTTTTATCGGTATTATTGAATAGCTGTTGTCGCCCGCTGGCCTGTCGCAGATCCTGTTCATCCGGGTAGGCAGGAATGTACTCCGCCAGGCTGGCAGCTTGCTGTGTGTTCTTTTTCCTGTCATCTGCTTCCGGGCGCTCAGGTGCCGGCGGCTGACGCGTGGAGTCAACCGCCTGATGGTGGGCAGGAATGTACAGAACGGGGCTGGATAAACTGTCCATAGAGTTCAGTGTGGCGCCTGATGATATGGCCGGAACCCTTACTATAGCTCAGCGATGACAGATCTTCTGCAGTCAGTTTTCCGTCGCCATTGGGTGACAAAAGGATGTCATTTGGCGGGCGAAGATTATCGGATTGCCGGCAGATGCAGGGTTCCTGACAGGTATAGTTCACAGCGACCGGCAATCAGGACCCGGTCTGCCGTTAATGCCAGCTGAATGTCGCCACCCCGCGCTGAACATTGCCAGGCCCGTAATGGATGGGCAGGTGTGTCCTCGCCGTCCTGCTCCTGCCAATAGGGTGCCAGAGAGCAGAATGATGACCCTGTTACCGGATCTTCCTCTATCCCCTGTGCCGGGGCGAAAAAGCGGCTGACAAAATCGTAATCCTGAGAATCGGATCTGGCGGTAATCGCCACCGCAAACCAGGGAAGTTGTGCCAGAGCGCTGTAATCGGGCTGGCAGTCAAGCACGGCCTGTTGGTTTTCCAGCTCGGCTATCAGGTCACGGCTGTCGGCGAGCCGTTTTACCTTCTGGCCCAGCGCCTGTTCCAGTGTCTGTTTAAGGACAACATCGGTATTGGGGCGCGGTACCCGGGCAGGGAAGTTCAGTTGCAGCAGATCGCCGTCAGCGGCAACGCTTAAGGTGCCGGCCTGCTGTGTACGGAAGTTCAGCTGTGCTGAATGATCGCCAAGCTGGTGGCGTATTACCCAGGCGCTCGCCAGAGTGGCGTGCCCACACAAATCCACCTCGCACTGGGGGGTAAACCAGCGGATATCATAGTGTCCTGAATTGCCGGTAAAGAACGCCGTTTCAGAGAGGTTGTTGCTGGCGGCAATAGCCTGCATAAGATCATCCGGCAGCCAGTGGTCGAGTGGTACCACGGCCGCCGGATTTCCGGTGAAGAATGGTTTCTGCCCGGTCTCTGCCGTCCTGCGGCGGACAAAAGCGTCGACCTGATACAGCGTCAGGCAAGGTTGTGTCATTCTTTTCTCCGGTCTGTCGCTGGCCTGTCAGGATGTGTCAGCGTTTTTAGCGTGCTGCTGTTTCTGGCACATTTTTCTGTATTACAGAAGCGCAATATCCAGATACTCGGGCACTTCTACATCCCAGTGAAACTCATCCTGCAGGTGGCGACGCATTGCATCTGCAGCGGTACTTTCACCGTGGGTGATAAAAACTTTGCGCGGACGGCCAGGCATTTTTTTCAGCCAATCGCTGATTTCCATGTAATCACCATGGCTGGATAACGCCTGAAGGTTAGCAACCTCAGCTTTCACCGGGAAGTACTGACCGTGAATTTTAATATGGTCGGCACCATGGGTGAGAGAATCACCGCGGGTTCCTCCGGCCTGATAACCCAGAAATAACACTGAATTTCTCGGATCACTCACCAGGGTTTTCAGATGGTGCAGAACCCGGCCACCGCTGGCCATTCCGCTGGCAGAGATAATTACCGACGGGTATTTGCGATTATTTAATTCGATGGATTCATCGACAGTTTTTACATAATGCGTAATGGCATCCATGCGTTCACAGTCTTCTTTACTTAATTTATGTGTTTCGTGCAGGTCAAAGAATATTTCTGTCGCGCGGATAGCCATCGGACTGTTCAGATAAACCGGCAGTGTCGGAATGCGTTTTTCTGCCAATAATTTCTGCAGAATATGCAGCACCAGCTGGGCGCGGCCAACGGCAAACGCCGGCATTAATACAATGCCTCCGCGCTGCGCTGTACGGTTAACAATATCGGCAATGGCTTCTTCGGCATCTATTTCCTCATGGCGGCGATCACCATAAGTCGATTCCACCACCAGATAATCTGTTTCTTTTAACGGCTCCGGCGGGTACATAATCATGTCATTACTGCGGCCCACATCACCGCTGAAGGTGATACTTTTTCCCTGATATTCCAGCCGGATGGCACAAGCTCCGAGAATATGTCCCACCGGTGTAAAGGTGGCCGTCATACCGCCGGGTAACTCGAGCGCTTCGCCTTTGTTTTTATGCTTAAACTGTTTGAGTACCTTGCGGGCATCGTCTTCGGTGTACAGGGGCTCAGCGGGTTCATGTTTTGAAAAACGTTTTTTATTGGCGTACTTGGCATCCTCTTCCTGCAGGTAGCCCGCATCCGGCAACAGAACTTTGCACAGTGCGTGGGTTCCTTCTGAGCAGTAGACCGGGCCATGAAAGCCCTGCTTCATCAGTGCCGGCAGGTAGCCGGAATGATCAATGTGAGCGTGAGTCAGCAGTACCGCATCCAGAGATTCAGCCGGGAAAGGCAACTCTGCCCAGTTGCGGCGGCGTACATTTTTTATTCCCTGAAAAAGACCGCAATCGATAAGCACTTTGTAGCGATCGTATTTGACCAGATATTTCGACCCGGTCACGGTACCGGTGGCACCAATAAACTGAACCTGAAATGGAGACTGCATACTAATAACTCCTGAGTTTTCCTGAAGCGGAATTTTACCGTTTTTCAGTCTGGCAGAATGCATGTTTTTTGGGAAACACAGTCTGAGTCCGGCTTGATTTACCGCAAGGCAGTCCGGCCGTCATACTTCTACACTTTTAAGCAATAAATCAGGATGCTCTATGGAAACAACAGCAGATTATCTCTATTTGCACCGTCTTGGGGTGAATACCCATCAGGAACCTGTGGTTTATATGCGTCAGGATTGCCACGTGGCGATTTCCGAAGGCTTTTTCGCCCATACCCGGGTGCTGGTAACCACAGGTGACCAGAGTACGGTCGCCACACTCGCACTGGTGTCAAATGAACTGCTGTCACATCAGCAGGCCGGCTTATCGGAAGCGGCCTGGCACCGGCTGGGTTGTCCTGACGAAGGCGAAAAAGCGACGTTCAGTCACGCCCATCCGGTGGATTCCATGTCTTACGTGCGGGGCAAACTGTACGGCCAGTGTTTTACCGATCAATCGGCCATGGCCATTATCAAAGACATCAATAATGGTCTCTACAGTGATATTCAGCTGTCCGCTTATGTCACTGCCTGTGCCGGTGACCGCCTTGACCTCGATGAAACCATTGCCATCACCCGAGCTATGGTGGCCACAGGCCAGCGTTTTGACTGGCACAATGACGTGGTACTGGATAAACACTGCGTGGGCGGTTTGCCCGGCAACCGTACAACCCCCATCGTGGTTGCCATTGTCGCAGCCAACGGACTGCTGATGCCGAAAACATCCAGCCGGGCCATTACCTCACCGGCGGGAACGGCGGACACCATGGAAGCCATGACCCGGGTAGCACTGTCGTTTGAACAGATGCAGGAAGTCGTGCAGGAGCAGGGTGCCTGTCTGGCCTGGGGTGGTTCTGTGAGTCTCAGCCCGACGGATGATCTGATTATCCGTGTTGAACGGGCGCTGGATCTCGACAGCGAAGGCCAGCTGGTGGCGTCGGTTATTTCCAAGAAAGTCGCGGCCGGCTCCAGGCAGGTACTGATCGATATTCCGGTCGGCCCTACAGCCAAGGTTCGTTCCCAGAGTACGGCGCAAACGTTAAAACGTCTGTTGGAAAAAACCGGTCAGGCACTGGGGTTGGATGTACGCACCATCATCACCGATGGCAGTCAGCCGGTCGGGCGCGGTATCGGTCCGGCGCTGGAAGCGAGAGATGTGTTACAGGTATTGCGCAATGATGGTCATGCCCCCCAGGATCTGCTGGAAAAATCCCTGCAATTAGCAGGTATCATGCTGGAGATGGGTGCTAAAGCCGGGGCAGGCAAAGGGTATGAACTGGCACAGCGCACGCTGCTGGATGGATCTGCGCTGAAAAAATTTATCGCGCTCTGTGAAGTCCAGGGCGGCTTTTATGAGCCGGAAAGCGCACCCTACACGCACTGTGTCAGCGCTACCCGTAAAGGGGTTATTTCTTATTTTAATAACCGCTTTCTGGCCAAGCTGGCCTCGCTGGCGGGGGCGCCGAATGCCAAAACAGCCGGTATCGAACTGCATGTGGCACTGGGGGATGTGATTGACGCCGGTGCCCCTTTGTTTACCTTACACGCGGAGGCGCCGGGCGAGCTGGCGTACGCGCTGGAGTTTCTGGACGGTCATACAGATGTTATCCATATTGAAGAGGAAGTGGTGTAAATATGACAGCTGATAACACCTGTATTCTGGCCTTAGATGGTCACGATGCTCTGGCTGAATCTCTGGCCCGGCAACTCATTGCCGAGGGGCGCGATTGCCGTATTCTGGCCTGTGAAAGCCGCCACTTCCCGGATGGCGAACTGTATTTTAATCTGCCCGAAAACGTCGCTGGCGCCGATGTGATTGTGTTATGTCATTTGCATCAGCCCAGTGATAAAACGCTGGCACTGTGGTTTATGGCTCACCATCTGAAAGATATGGGCGCTGCACGTGTAGGCTTAGTCGCCCCTTATCTGGCTTATATGCGCCAGGATATCCGTTTTCAACCAGGGGAATGCTTAACGTCCCGATATTTTGCCGACCTGATTAACCAGAGTTTCGATTATTTAATTACCGTTGATCCGCATCTGCATCGTTATAAATCACTGGATGAAATTTACCGCATCCCGGCCTTTGCACTGCACGCCACCGATTTAATCGGTGACTACCTGAAAACTCAGGTTAACAATCCGTTAGTGGTCGGGCCTGATGAAGAGAGCGAACAGTGGGCCAGTGAAGTTGCAGCGGTCGCCGGTTGTGATTATCTGGTGCTGCGTAAAACGCGTTCCGGTGACCGTGACGTCGCCATTCATATACCGGATGTACAGAAGTATGCGGATCATCAGCCGGTTCTGGTCGACGATATTATATCCACCGGCCGCACTATGTTGCGCACCGCCGAGGAGCTGGTTCAGCAGGGGCTGAAGGAGCCACTCTGTATCGGTGTTCATGCGGTATTTTCAGCGGGTGGTGAGGGCCAGAAACCGGCCCTGCAGGAAATGCAGGAAGGCCCGGTTGCAGGCATTGTTACCTGTAACTGTATTCCTCATGCCAGTAACGCCATTGATATCAGTCCCCTTATTACGCCAGCGCTGTTTGCTCAGTTGCAACAGCCGCCAGCCACTTTGACCAACGCCTGATCCGGCCATATTACCGGGTCGAAACGGAGAACTCTGATGAGCCTGAACCTGTACCAAAAACTCAGCCAGCAGTATCAACAGAAAGAAATTGAAGCGGAAGCACGTCAGCACCGTGAATATGACGAAGAATTTGCTGCCTGGGCTACTGGCTGTGGTGTGGTGAAACACACGGCGAGCACACAACTTCAGGTATTTGAACTGGCGACCGCGTTGGAAGAAGGCGGACTGATCAGCAACAAAGCAGAATGCTACCGCAAGCTCACCGCACTGGATCAGCTCACTAATCAGGCGATGTGGCTGGTGGTGCATATGACCTATGCCAAGCATGTCTTCCTTGATGGACGTGATCTGGCCGCAGAGAATTTCAAACGTGATCCTCAGGGGCACACTGGCGGGTCGCTGAATATGGTACCGGCGTATGCCGGCTTTATGGCAGTCAATACCCTGACCGGGCAACACCGCGACTGGTTGATGGGCCAGGGGCACTGTGTGGCCGCCATTGATGCACTGCAATTACTGACGGGAACAGCACTGCCGGAACGTAAAAAAGAATACGGCCTGAGCGACGAGGGGCTCAGCCGCTTTGTACAGGATTTTTATAATTACCGCGTGCGCCCGGATGGCAAACCGCTGTCGCCGCTGGGCAGTCACGTAAATGTTAATACCGCCGGAGCCCGTCTTGAAGGTGGCTATCTGGGCTTTGCCGGTCTGCAGTATGTTCATCAGCCATTGCCGGGTCAGCGTCTGGTCGCGTTTTTAAGTGATGGCGCCTTTGAGGAACAACGCGGCAGTGATTGGGCGGCGCGCTGGTGGCGGGCTGAAGACTGTGGCCTGGTGAGCCCCATTATGATTGCCAATGGTCGCCGCATTGATCAGCGCACCACGGTGGCACAGCAGGGTGGCAGCGACTGGTTTATGGAACACCTCAGCAATCAGGGGTTCGCTCCCTTTGTGATTGACGGACGTGATCCGGCCGCCTTTGTCTGTGCAGTGTATTTTATGGAGCAGCATCTGAGTAACGCGGCAGAAACCGTGGCCAGTGGTGTGACTAAATACCCGGTACCACTGCCGTACTGCATCGCAGAAACCGTGAAAGGTTATGGTTTTCCGGGAGCAGGGACCAACGCCGCACACGGTCTGCCGTTAGGCAGTAATCCGCGCCGCGATGCGGAAGCTCTGAACTTTTTCCATCGTGGCGCCCGGGCGCTGTGGCAGGATGAGCCAGTGTGGCGTCAGGCGGTTGCCGAACTGCAACAACCCAAAGCGCCCTTGCCACCGGTGGCCGTGACCATCAACCGCCATGATCCGCACTGGCTGAAAGAACCCATTGCCCCCATGGCGGCCATTGATAATTATTTTATCGATCTGGTGGAGGTCAACCCCCATCTGCGTGTGCGTGTGGGGAACCCGGATGAACTGCGTTCCAACCGTATGAACCAGACGCTCGATCAGCTTAAACACCGGGTGACTGATCCGGAAGACGGTGTGGCCGAAGCGGTGGACGGTTGCGTGATCACTGCGCTGAATGAAGAGGCCGTGGTGAGCGCCTGTCTGGCCAATCAGAACGGCCTTAATCTGGTGGTTTCTTACGAAGCCTTCGCCACCAAAATGCTGGGGGCTCTGCGTCAGAGTATTATTTTTGCCCGTCATCAGAAAGAAGCCGAAGACCCGGCGCCCTGGTTAGGCGTACCCGTTATTTCCACCTCTCATGTATGGGAGAACGGCAAAAATGAACAAAGCCATCAGGACCCGAGTCTGGCGGAATCCATGATGGGCGAAATGGCTGATATGTCACGGGTCGTTTTTCCGGCAGACGGCAATACTGCCATGGCTTGTCTGAAAGCCTGTTACGGTGACCTGGGGACCATCTGGAATATGGTGATTCCTAAGTCCGTGCTGCCAACCTTTCTCGATGGTGCTCAGGCCGCGACTCTGGTGCAGGACGGGGCCATTTGCCTGCGCGGTAACTGTGCTGCTGAACTGCAGCTGGTGGCCTGTGGAGCTTTTCAGTTACAGCAGGCCCTGAAAGCATCGGATCGCCTGAAAGAAAAAGGTGTGTCGCATTCGCTGATTTACCTGCTCGAACCGGGCCGTTTCCGCACGCCGCGGGATGGCTACGAGGCGGAAATTCAGGCCGATCCTTCAGTGCTGGATACTCTGTTTCCGGCGCGTGTACAGCAGCGTGTGTTTATGACTCATACACGTCCGGAAATTCTGTTAGCGCATGCCCGGATGCTGGACCTGGGCCCGGCGCATACCATTGCTCTGGGTTATATTAATCAGGGCGGTACACTGAATACCGAAGCGTTGCTGTTCGCCAATCGTTGCACCTGGGCTGATGCGCTGGCTGCCTTAGCCAAGCTCAATGGTACTGATCCGCTGGAATGGCTCAGTTCGGAGGAATGGGCTGCCATCTGTGGTGATGGTGATCCCTACACCGTGATTGCGCATCCTTATCCAGCTGAGGAATCCTGAATAACCAGTGCCGGCAACCGCCGGCATTTTTCAGCCTGATGAGCTGGCAATAAGCGCGTTACGGCGTCTGTGTTTCAGCCGGTGCAGGCCGGGGAGCGGACACATTGGTCTGTTCATCTGGCTGAGGCGAAGTGTATTCCAGGGCCGGGTCATCCATGCTGGCCAGACGCAGTTGCACCATATCGGCAAAATAGTTCTGGTAAAGCTTCCACGGGCGCTGGTCCCCCTGCTGCGGAATTTCATCCTTAACCCGGGCGATGTAACCGGATTTCATATTAATAAACGGCAGACGCTGCATACCCTGAGTGTGGCAGCGGGGCGTGACCTGGCGCGCACCTTTTTTATCCATGGCATGCAGCAAACGGCAAACCCAGCGGGCAATTAAATCGGCTTTTAACGTCCAGGATGAATTTGTATAGCCAAATATCATGGCAAGGTTTGGCAGGTTTTCGAACATCACTCCGCGATAACTCATGCTCTGATTCGGAATAAAGTTTTCGCCGTCGACGCTAACCTGAATATTTCCGAACATCTGAACTCTCAGACCCGTGGCGGTAATGATGGTGTCAGCCGGTAATATCTTACCGGATTTAAGCTGCACTCCATCAGCGGTGAAATGATCAATATGATCCGTTACCACGGATGCTTTTCCGGCGCTCATGGCTTTAAACATATCACCTTCCGGTACCGCGCATAAACGCTGATCCCACGGGTTGTAATCGGGGTAGAAATGCTTCATATCAAAGCTGTCCGGCAGACTGTTCTTTACCCCCCATTGCAAAAGACGGCGTGCTGCGTGCGGAAATTTTTTGCAGAAATTATAAAGCGCCAGTGTAATCGAAATATTCCGCCCACGGATGATTCGGTAAGCCCATGTCTGTGGCAGAATTTTGCGCAATAAAGCCACCATTGGGTCCTGTTGCGGTACGCTGATGACGTAACTGGGTGAGCGTTGCAACATGGTAACGTGTGCGGCTTTATCGGTCAGTGCCGGCACCAGCGTAACAGCTGTTGCACCACTGCCGATGACCACAATATTTTTGTCTTTGTAATCGTAATCCTGCGGCCAGAACTGGGGATGAATAATATCGCCGCTGAAATTTTCCCGGCCATTAAATTCCGGTGTAAAGCCTTCTTCATAACTGTAATAACCCGTGCAACTGATCAGGTAATTGCAAGTGAAGGTTTTCTTCTGGCCATCATTCAGCTCAGCGGTCAGATACCACAGAGCCTGATCGCTGTTCCAGTCGGCCGACAGTATTTTATGACCAAAGCGGATATGAGGACGCACCTGATGTTCGTCTGCCGCGTCATTAATGTAATCACGGATATCGCTGCCATCGGCGATGCCTTTAGGATGCGTCCAGGGTTTGAATTCGTAACCCAGAGTGAACATATCCGAGTCAGAACGGATACCAGGGTAACGGAATAAATCCCAGGTGCCGCCGATGGCTTCGCGGCCTTCGAGAATCGCAAAGGATTTGTCCGGGCAATCCTGTTTCAGGTGGCAGGCGGCACCAATACCGGATAACCCCGCACCAATAATGAGAACGTCAAAATATTCCGTCGCCATAAGGCCTCCCACTGGCGTCTTGTTTTTATTATGCACACCACTTTCGGTCAGAAAGCCAATGAAAAACAGGTTCTCGGCCGTCATTCTGAAAGCCTTTCTTGCGGCGACAAAGCAGCGTCAGCCAGGTTGGTGGTGAGTGTAAGGCTGGCCGGTAGCAGGTTTCGGCGCGGATAGTGGGAAATAGCATAACGGGTATGCTCAGCAGGCGTTCTGGTGCAGGCCTTCGGCAGAAAAGTATCGGCCGGCGTGGCTTTCTGTGTACAGAATGGAGGGGGGTTTATTTCAGCCAGCGACCTTGAGTGCCGGTGTCAGAGCCAGCTGTTATCCGTCTGAGAGTGGAGGAATCCAGGCGTATTGTCTGAGATTAATACGCAGGCTGTCACTGACCATAACCCCCTCTGCTTCGAGTAAGGCTTTCTGGCGTTCCGCCGCCGGCCCGGGAGGCAAGCTGATTTTCCCCTGTGCGTTAACCACACGGTGCCAGGGCAGGCGGGTGTCAGCAGGCAAATGTTTCAGAACCTGGCCGGCCCAGCGGGCGCGGCGGGTAAAACCGGCAAGCGCCGCGAGTTGGCCATAACTGATGACATAACCAGCGGGAATCCCGGCCAGCGCCGTATACAGGCGCTGGCGGGCATCAGTCTGTAGATGGTTCGGGCTGGTGTCAGACATAGATAACAGGCAATACAGCTTATTGAGTTTACAGACGCAGTCCGCCATCGACTTCAATAATGCGGCCTGACATATAATCATTGGCCAGCAGGAACACAGCGGCATCACCAATTTCATCCGGTGTGCCCATGCGTCCGGCAGGAATACCGGCGCAGATTTTTTCCAGCGCTTCGGGCTTCATTCCGGCGGTCATTTCTGTGGCAATAAAACCCGGTGCAATGGCGTTAGCGCGGATCTTATAGCGTGCCAGTTCCTTCGCCCAGGTCACTGCCATGGCGGCTACACCGGCTTTGGCGGCGGAGTAGTTTGTCTGACCAAAATTCCCGGCACGGGCGATGCTGGAAATATTAATAATGCAGCCACCCTCATTGGTTTTGATCATCTGCTCAGCGGCTTCGCGGCCACACAGGAACACCCCGGTGAGATTCACATCAATCACTGCCTGCCACTGAGCCAGTGACATTTTCTTCACTTCACCGTCTTTGGCTTTGATCAACAGACCGTCGCGCAGAATCCCGGCATTGTTAATCAGTCCGTGCAGACCGCCCATCTGTTCACTGATGGCCTGAAAGGTTGCCTCAACCTGGGCTTCATCCGCCACATTGCACACGAAAACCGATGCCTGGCTGCCGGCAGCTTCCACCTGAGCCCGGGTTTCCTCCATGTGCTCCTGATTCAGGTCGATGATGGCGATCTGAGCGCCTTCTTTGGCCAGATGTACTGCCATAGCGCGGCCGAGGCCCTGACCTGACCCGGTAATAGCAATCACTTTATTCTGCAGTTTCATAATAAGCTCCCGTATGACAATGCTATTCACAGGCCCGGCAGGCGCTCCGGGCATCAACAGCGGTTTCTGATAGCGGTTTCTGGATGGTGCTGAGTATAGGTCTGGTTGGCCCGTTTTGATACAGGATGTGAAAGGTAAGTCCGTTCCCGGGTGGCAAATACCTCCCTGGTATGAGAAATGCTGCTCCCGGAGTCCGCTGTGATCCGGGATCGCTGCGGCATTATGCAGGGCAGTTGGAGCTGGCAGAGGGCACAGAAGACAGTACTATGGCCCGGGCAGGCGATGGTGCGGTTGTGCGGATTTCAGAGAGCCGGCCTTCTGCCGCCAGTCGCCATTCCGTCCCCCCTCACCAGTGTCAGGTGAACGCGTCAGCCAAGAGAATCAGGCAGAACCTTTTGCCAGAACAACGCCCGGCCCATCGCCGGGTCCAGCGCATAGCCTTCAAAGCCACAGGCACGGTACACCTTCTGGGCCGTTACATTACCTTCCAGGACTTCCAGTGTTAGCTTGCCGCAACCCCGGCTGACTGCCAGCATTTCCGCTTTGGCCAGCATCCGCCCGGCCAGCCCCTGACCGCGGAACCCGGCACTGACAATCACATCATGGATATTCAGCAGCGGCTTGCAGCTGAAGGTTGAAAAGCTGTCGATCGCGATCAGCAGGCCAGCAGGTGAGTCATTGATAAACGCCAGAATCACGTGCAGATTATCGCGCTTGCGCAATTCCCCGATCAGATTCTGTTGCGTGTACTCCGGAAGATCACCGCCGCTGCCGGTATCACCATTAGCGTATTCATTCAACAGATCGAGAACCGCCTGGCCATGCTCTGGTTGTGCCAGATCACTGATAAAGATGTCTTCCATGCCCGCTCCTGACAGGTAAAGCCCGGATTTTATCACTGACTGACAGCTGAATCCCCGACAGGCAGATGGCCGTTGTTGCAGGCAAGTGACAAAGAGGACGTAGATACTCTTCAGAAATGCCAGGTATCGTCGACTTGTCTCCGCAAGTAAAACCTGGTGGAGCGTAGGTATTGTTTCAGATAATCCTCTGTTTTGAGGCGATCTTTCCGCATCCGAAGCAGCCAATTAATGGTTTCAGATATAGAGAATTTGTCTTTTTGATGTTATTTATATTTCCACAGTTTTTAGTTTTTCGTGGCATAAGTTTTTACCTGAAATCAGGTTGTTATTTTTTAATAAATAATTTTATTTTAACGTCAGCTTCGGTGACCCGTTAGCTGGCGTTTGATGTCACATTTATTCTTTGTATAAACCCTTGCTGTTAAATATCCTGGCTGGTCGATACCTGAACGACCTGAATCCTGTATTAATTCAGAATCTGAATGACTTCATTTACCTCCGGGGTTTGCTGACTGGCGTACTCTGTATTCTGTGAGTTAATTAAGCCAGACATTGCCTTTTCCGTTATTGAGGCTGAAAACGCCTTTGTAGGGCATGCTCATCAGAGTACTTCTATAAAGTGTGTGGGTTAATCGCCTGTGTTTGTTCAGTTTGATCATTGATGGCAGTGGATTATATAAAAACGACTTATCAGCAGGCGTGGTTGTCGTTTGTGGGAAATTCAGTCTGCCGGAAGGCCGTATCATGCAAGCGCTTTCAGATGACAATAAGAGCTTGCTATGAAAAGACTGATATGGAACGTTGCCTGCGCGCTGCTGGTGTCTGTCCCGGGTATGGTTCGGGCGGAAGAAATCACGCTGACGTCGCTGGACTGGCCGCCATTTTCTTCTCCGTCAATTACGGGTGGGGGGATGACGGGTATCATTGTTAAACAGGCGTTTGCTGCTGAAGGCTATACGCTTAATGTCGAATTTGAACCCTGGACAACCGCCGTCGCCCGGGCCGAAAACACAGACGAGGTCGCAGGTTATTTTCCGGCGTATTACTCTGAAGAGCGTGCTGACAGCTGCGTTTTCTCCGATGAAATCGGTACCAGTATGGTGGGGTTTGCCAAACGTACAGGCGAGGAATATAAAACCAGTCTGACGGCATTGAAAGAACATCGTGTAGGAATCGTCAGCGGCTACGCCAATGAAGAGAAGTTTGATTCTGCGGTTGCTGAAGGGGTGATCCCGGTAGTGGAATCGGGTAATGATGTTGAAAATATTCAGCATCTGGTTGAACGGCAGGTGGATCTGGCGGTTGTCGATAAGCGGGTGATGAATTACTGGATCAGGAATGACGAGCAGTTAACGCCTTATGCGGGTAAGGTGAAGTTTGACCCGGCCGGGCTGAAAATGCATGGTCTGTATGTATGTTTTACCGGTGCCCGCTCTGAACATTATGCCGAGGTACTGGCGCGTGGATTGAAAGCCCTTGATCCGATGGGGTTTGGTCTGGCAAATGACCCTATGTACCGGGGGCGGATGAACAGATAAAGCAGCATGGGGCACTTTATGTCATTTTATGTGCCAGCGATGTCGTTCACCAGAGAGTCAATACATGGCGGAACTGCCTCTGCCGCCATGTATTCTTTAATCAGCCGGGTTTATTCGCCCTCTGTGTATCAGCCTTCTGCCGGGAAAAATTCCCGCAACGAATTCTGATAAGTCGCTTTTAATACATCGGCGATGGGCAGGTCTTTTACTTCGGCGATTTTCTCGGCTACAAACGGCAGATATTTGGGCGCGTTTTCAACGCCACGGTAAGGGATCGGGGTTAAGAAGGGCGCGTCGGTTTCCAGTAGCAGATTTTCCAGCGGTGTGGCTGCAACAACTTCGCGTACGTTATCAGCTTTATTGAAAGTGACGATGCCGTTAATACCCAGGCAAAATCCCAGTTCAACCGCCAGCTGTGCCAGTTCCATTCCGGAGGTAAAGCTGTGTACCACGCCTTTGCGTTTCATCTGTGGGGCGTATTCGCGCAGAATCGCCATGGTGTCTTCGTCGGCTTCACGGGTGTGAATAACGACCGGTAAATCACATTCCACCGCCAGTGCTAACTGGTCTGCAAAGGCTTTGCGCTGAACTTCCCGGTCGCAGTGATCGTAAAAATAATCCAGCCCTATTTCGCCAATGGCGGTGACTTTTTCATGAATGGCGTGGGTGCGGATATAAGCCGAGGTATCAGCGTTAAACAGCGCAGCTTCGTGCGGATGAACCCCGATGGTGGCATAGACATCAGGGTTTTGCTCTGCCAGTGCCAGTGCTTTGGGCATATTGTCGGGTTCAACGCTGATGGTCATAAAGCGTTCTACGCCAATATCCCGCGCGGCCTGCAGGATCTCCTGCGGCGTACCTTCTTTCAGGTAATCCAGATGAAAGTGGGTTTCGATGATGGGAAGACCGTAGTCAACAATGTCGCGGCGCTTTTTCTTACTCATATCCAATCAGGTTGCTGTGCATTCAGCGGGCATTGTACCTGATCGGGCGGGGGGAATACTAAGCCCCGCGTTCTCAGGGCCTGTTAACAGGCCCTAATGAAATACCTGCTGGATTTCCTCATCCACCGCGCGCTTGGCACCCTGTAACAGGGGCGTGCCATGGGCCGCCAGCAGAGAATCGAAATCAAGTTGCCGCAGACGGCTGAGGTCATCGGCCAGACTGAAGTCTTTGGGGGTTACCTCGCGCAGCCAGTGACGCGACAGATTCATTCCTTTATGGAAGCCCTGCAGGCGCATGGTCAGCTGCTCGCGCAGCGTCAGCTGTGGCCAGCAGCCCAGAAACTGAAAAGATTCACTGGTCAGCAGCAGTCCGTGGCGTTCGAGTAACAGCACGGCTTCTGAACGGCAGGTGTAATGGAACTTAACCAGTTGCGCTCCGGGCACCGGCAGGAAGGCGTCTTCTTTCAGAATTTGGTGACGGGGCTTGTCTATCTGGCCGGGTAACGCCCAGAGTTTCGGCCGGTAACGGGTGCGATAGTGGTGCTCATCAGCGGACGGGCGATCTCCCAGGCGCACAATATGAGCGATACGCCCCAGGTGTTCCAGATTGCGTTCCTGTAAGGGGGAAAGCCGCACAGGGTTGATCAGAATCAGCTGATGGCCATCACGGATGATGATCATATTGGGTTGGCGGGCGCCCCGTTGTCCCGGCTGATCCCCGGCGACCCAGTAAACATCGTTGAACAGGGCCTGGATACGGCCACGTTCCGGTTTGTCGGCGCCAGCCACGGGCTGACTGATGCGGATACCGGATGTCAGGCCGGGTGGTGTGTTTTTCGGCGCAGCTTTCTGCAGCTGGCTGGGGGTCAGGTGATCAGGATGCACTTTGTCAGGATACAGCCCGGAAGCCCCTGGCTGTGCTGTCGGCAAGCGCGTGCTGACAGACGCGTCATGGTCCGGGTTGTTGTGTTTTTGCGTATTGTCCTGAATCAGAACAGGCATACTGAATCTCCTCTCAGAACCAGCACCCAAACGGCTTAATGGGGTGCTGGTCTTGATATCTTATTCAGTATTGGACCACCGGAACTGTGAAGTGTGACAAAATTTGTCACCAATCTGGCTGTGCATGACAAAGATTGTCATTCTGAGTAGGCAAAACAGGCCGTTGCTCCGGTTCTCTGGCGGAAAAGAACGGATAAAAAAGTCGGGGGGAGCTGCCGGGGGGCTATTCCGGCAGCAGATCCTGCAATTGCTCAATGCCTTCCACCACATCATCTGGCTGGCGGAAATAAGCGACGTGGTACATGGCTTCGCCTTCCTGTACCAGCGGGATGTTCTGAACGCCGATAACGATCCCGTCGTTGTTGCACACCACGTCATCCAGCAGTTTACCGAACGGATCCCGGATCGAGGCCAGGCTTTCCCCTTCGGCAACATAGTCGCCGAGCCGTTTCAGATGCTGGACGAAACCACTGTCGGTGGCGCGCAGCCAGCTGCTGGTGCGTGCGGTGACCGGCTCAATCTGCTGCTTACGGCTGCGGGGCAGCATGCCCAGGTAACGCATCACATTGATGGTGCCGCGTTCACCGGCGCGGATGCAGAGCTCATCGTAACGCAGGGCTTCGCCTGCTTCGTACAGCAGAATTTTAACGCCTAAATCATTGGCTGATTCACGCAGTGAGCCGTCGCGCAGGTTGGCATTCAGCAGCACTGGCACACCAAACGCGTGGGCCAGTTCCGAAGTTTCCGGATCATCCAGATTGGCGCGGATCTGAGGCAGGTTAGAGCGATGGATGGCACCGGTGTGAAAATCAATGCCGTAGTCACACAGGCTGACGATTTCCTGCAGAAACAGATGTGCCATGCGGGCTGCCAGTGAGCCTTTCTCACTGCCGGGAAATGAACGGTTCAGGTCGCGCCGGTCGGGCAGATAGCGGCTTTTATTGAGCACGCCGTAGACATTCACCATGGGCACCGCGATGACAGTACCGCGCAGTTTGCTGAACTGGCGGGAATTGATCAGCCGCTGGATAATTTCAATACCATTGAGCTCATCACCGTGAATGGCGGCACTGAGAAACAGGACCGGCCCGGGTTTAGTGCCGCGTTTGACGTATACCGGAATGGAAATGGCGGTGTCGGTGTACAGCTTGCCGGCGGGCATTTCTATTTTCCGGCTTTCACCCGGATAAATGGTGGTTCCGGCGATGGTGAGACCGTCTGAAGCGGGCATGGTCGGCCTGTTCCTTATAATGAATTCTGCGCAGTAGTCAGTTCATTATATCTGCCAGGCGAGCAGGGTGCTGAAAAATTCACGTTTCAGCACGTCTGGTCAGCGCCAGTCCGGATCTCAGAACCGGCGCCTGGCGCATATTGCAGCGGGTTTAAGCGGCCTGCTCAAAAGCGGCCGTACTCAATGGCCGCTGACTTCCCGGCGGTGATCCGGGTCCAGGCACTCGGCTTCCTCATGGGGTAAGCCGGAGGCCAGGGTGCCTTTGAGATAATCCCGGATGGCTTTCAGCGGGTCGGTTTCTGTGGTGGTCAGCAATTGCGTATCCCGCTCAGCCAGGCGGCGGGTGACCCCTTCACCGGCCGATCCGCAGATGGCAACGTCGACGCTGTGTAGTGGATGACGTTCACCGTTTCCGCGCACATGCCATTCATGCAGGCTGCCGCTTTTACTCAGGCGGATACTCCATACCAGCAGGGGTTCTTCGCTGTCGGTAGCGTATACATCCCAGTTCACCGTGCGCCCGGCATGGCCGGAAATATTGCCGTTTTTCAGTACGGCCACAGCAATCAGTGGCGTTGTCATGATGATGTCCTCGCAGCTCGTTGTTCATTGTTTAACCTGTGGCTGCAGTCTACGTCATGCCGTGACAGGAATATTGACCGGCGTCAGGTACGCTCTGTGGCGTGTTGCCGCATATTGATCATTTTGTGTACGTGTGAAAGCGGTCGTGGGCGGGATGGGTTGGTTTTTCGTAACCGGGGGATCAGGTACAATAAGTCTTTTGGTTCAGGATTGCGGTTTTATGACGCAGGGGTTTGTTCATCTCAGGGTTCATTCTGAGTACTCGCTGTACGACAGCACCGTCCGGGTGAAAAAGCTGATTGCCAAAGCGGCTGAGCTGGAGATGCCGGCACTGGCGCTGACGGACCAGATGAATATGTATGCGCTGGTGAAGTTTTATAAAGGCTGTCTCGGCGCCGGCATAAAACCCATTCTCGGGGCCGATCTGTGGCTCGAGAACCCGGACGACATGACCCAGCCTTTCCGCGTTACGGCGCTCTGTCAGACGGCCGATGGTTACCTCAACCTGCGCGAACTTATTTCCCGTGGCTATGCCGAGAACCAGCATTATGATCTGGCGATTATTAAACGTCAGTGGCTGTTTGAACAGAACGGTGGCCTGATTCTTCTGTCGGGTGGCCGCGATGGCGATATCGGCCAGCGGATTATTAAGGGCCGGGTGGAAGCGGCTGAACAGCTGGCGCAGGAATACATGCAGCACTTCGGTGACCGCTTCTATTTTGAAGTTCAGCGCACCGGACGCCCGGGAGATGAAACCCTGGTGAAAGCCGGGCTGGCTATGGCGCACTCGTTCGGCGTGCCGCTGGTTGCCACCAATGATGTGCGGTTTATTAAGGCAGATGATTTTGAAGCCCATGAAACCCGGGTTTCCATTGGTCAGGGGTATGCCCTGGATGACAAACGCCGCCCGCGTGAATATTCAGATCAGCAGTATTTCCGCAGTGCCGAAGAAATGGTGCAGTTGTTCCGGGATATTCCGTCTGCCATTGAAAATACCGTCGAAATTGCCCGGCGCTGTTCAGTCGAAGTGCTGCTCGGCACTTACTTTCTGCCGGATTATCCGATTCCGGATGGTATGGGCGAAGACGAATTTTTCCGCAAAATATCCCAGGTCGGTCTTGAAGAACGGCTGGATTTTATTCTGGATAAAAATGCGCCGGATTATGAAGAGAAGCGCAGGCCCTACCAGGAACGACTGGAATTCGAACTGAATATTATTATTCAGATGGGATTCCCGGGTTACTTCCTGATCGTGATGGACTTTATTCAGTGGGCCAAAGACCATGATATTCCGGTGGGGCCGGGACGGGGTTCCGGTGCCGGCTCGCTGGTGGCTTATGCCTTAAAAATTACCGACCTTGATCCACTCGAATACGACCTGCTGTTCGAACGTTTCCTTAACCCGGAACGGGTATCCATGCCTGACTTTGATATCGACTTCTGCATGGAAGACCGGGAAAAAGTCATCGCCTACGTGGCGGATAACTATGGCCGGCAGGCGGTATCCCAGATTGTGACCTTCGGTACCATGGCGGCGAAAGCGGTAGTACGTGATGTGGCCCGGGCACAGGGTAAGTCGTTTGGTCTGGCGGATAAATTATCCAAATTAATTCCCGGTGATCCGGGGATGACGCTGGAAAAAGCGCTGGAAACCGAGTCGCTGTTAAAAGAGTTTCTCGACGAAGACGAAGAAGCCCAGGAAATCTGGGATATGGCGCTGAAACTGGAAGGGATTGCCCGGCAGACCGGTAAACACGCCGGTGGGGTGGTGATTGCGCCGACCAAACTGACCGACTTCTCGCCCACCGCCTGTGAAGCAGATGGTACCGGCCTGGTGACTCAGTTTGATAAAAACGATGTGGAAGAAGCCGGGCTGGTGAAGTTTGACTTCCTTGGTCTGCGGACGCTGACCATTATTGACTGGGCGCTGGAAACCATTAATAAACTGCAGGAAAAGCAGGGCCTGCCGCCAGTGGATATTTCCGCCATTCCGCTGGATGACAAACCCTCATACGATTTATTAAAAGCAGCCAAAACCACCGCGGTGTTTCAGCTCGAATCCCGGGGTATGAAAGATCTTATCCGTCGTCTGCAGCCGGATAATATTGAAGACATGATCGCACTGGTGGCGCTGTTCCGTCCGGGCCCGCTGGAATCCGGCATGGTGGATGACTTTATTAACCGGAAGCACGGCCGTGCTCAGGTCGCTTACCCGCATCCGGATTTCCAGCATGAGAATCTGAAAGAAATTCTTGAACCCACCTACGGCGTGATCGTGTATCAGGAACAGGTGATGCAGATTGCTCAGGCGCTGGCGGGTTATACGCTCGGCGGTGCGGATATGCTGCGTCGTGCGATGGGTAAGAAAAAGCCGGAAGAAATGGCCAAACAGCGGGAAATTTTCCGTGAGGGGGCTGACTCTCAGGGAGTGGACCCGGAACTGGCGATGAAAATCTTCGACCTGGTGGAAAAATTCGCCGGCTATGGTTTTAACAAATCCCACTCCGCCGCTTACGCCGTGGTGTCTTATCAGACGCTGTGGCTGAAGCAGCATTATCCGGCGCCTTTTATGGCGGCGGTTCTGACCTCCGATATGCAGAACACCGATAAAGTGGTGACCTTTATTGAAGAATGCCGGGAGATGGCTCTCGACATTATTCTGCCGGATGTTAACGAAAGTCATTATGGCTTCACTGTGAATGATGACGGAGCCATCGTCTATGGATTGGGCGCTGTTAAAGGCGTGGGTGAAGGCCCCATCGAAGCGATTGAAGAAGGCCGGAAAGAGGGGCCTTACCGTGATATGTTTGATTTTTGTCAGCGCGTCGACGGTAAAAAAATAAACAAACGCGTGCTGGAAGCGCTGGTCCGCTGTGGTGCCTTTGATCGTCTGGAACGTTCTGCCCCGCGTGCGGTTCTGATGGCCAGCATCGAAGATGCCATTAAAAGTGCCGGTCAGTCAGCGGCCAATGAAGCCGCCGGCATGATGGATTTATTCGGCGAAGTACAGGCTGAAGAAGCCGAAAATGCCGACCCTTACGAACGTTTCCGTGGCTTACGTGAGTGGTCGTTGAAAGAACGCCTGCAGGGTGAAAAAGATACGCTGGGTTTATTCGTAACCGGCCACCCGTTCGATGAATATGAGAACGAAGTGCGTAAGCTGGTACCAACCAAATTGTCTCAGCTGCAGGAAAGCAAAGCGCCACAGAAACTGGCGGGCCTGGTAGTGGATATGCGCGTCATGAAAAACAAACGTGGCGACAATATGTGCTTCGCCACACTGGACGACCGTACCGCCCGGGTGGAAGTGGCCCTGTTCTCTGATGTCTATGAACAGGTGCGTGAAGTGGTCGAAAAAGACCGGGTGCTGGTGGTGGAAGCGCAGGTTTCCCACGACGATTATTCCGGTGGATTAAAAGCCACCGGACGCTCGGCCATGGAAATCAGTCAGGCACGGCTTAACTTTGCCAAAGCGATCCGCATCCGGGTGGATGGCGAACGGCCGGAAGAAGAATTCTGCAGCGGTCTGAAACAGGTACTGGAGGTCATGCCGGAAGGCTGCCCGGTGGTACTGGATTTTTACAACAGCGTGGCGCGTTGTGATATCCGTCTGGGAGACAGCTGGCGCGTTAACCCATCCGATGAATTACTGCAGGAACTGAGATATGCCTACGGTGATGAGTCAGTGGAGCTGGTTTTTAATTGATTATAAGCACATTATGTTCAGGTTGTGGACGCCTTGACATGAAAGTGTCCGCAATCTGAACGATACCTTAGCAAAACAGCAGGGTTTATCGGCTGGCATAGCTCATGCTCTTGATTGGTTAGTTCGTTGATGATCTGCGCTTTACCAAAGTGCAGCAACTGCAACCAGAAAGAGGATTGAATGATGTCAGAAGCATCAGAATTCCTGCCGTTATCGCTGTGGAACCAACAGCTGTTTACCGGCAACTGGACAACCGGACCCTTACCGGCACAACAGGTAACTGAACCGGCAACCGGAGATGTCCTCGGCCAGATCGCTATGGCCAATGCTGAATTTGTCAGCCAGCGTTGTCAAAGCGCCCGCGCTGTACAGTCTGAGTGGGCAGCCCTTGCCTACGATGAAAAAGCCACCATCCTGCGTAAAGCGGCAGCTGTTGCTGAACAGAATTTTGCCGCCATCGTTGACTGGCTGATTAAGGAAAGTGGGTCGATCAGGCCTAAAGCCGAATTCGAAGTCAGCCTGAGTATTAAAGTTCTGCACGAGGCGGCCTCCATGCCGTCACGCGCTCAGGGCGAGGTGCTGCCATCAGCGGCCGGTCGCCTCAGTCTTGCCCGTCGTCGTCCGTTAGGTGTTGTCGGCGTTATCTCTCCCTTTAACTTCCCGCTTTATCTTGCCATCCGGGCGGTGGCGCCTGCGATCGCTGCCGGGAACAGTGTGGTGCTGAAACCGGACCCGCGTACGGCGGTCAGTGGTGGATATACCATTGCGCGTATTTTCCAACTGGCGGGTCTGCCAGCCGGTGTGCTGCAGGTGTTGCCGGGTGACGGCGCAGCCGGTGCTGCGCTGGTGAGTGATCCGGAAGTGGCGATGATTCAGTTTACCGGCTCGACCGGTGCCGGCCGTAAAGTGGGTGAAGCAGCCGGTAAACATCTGAAAAAAGTATCGCTGGAACTGGGCGGCAAAAACTCGCTGATCATTCTGGATGATGCCGATCTCGATATCGCTCTGGCGAACGCTACCTGGGGGGTCTACCTTCATCAGGGACAGATCTGCATGTCTACCGGCCGGGTGTTAGTACAACGCGGTATTTATGATGAGTTTCTGAAACGTCTGACCGCAAAAGCGAAAAGTCTGCCGGTCGGTAACCCGGCAACCCAGCAGGTGGCGCTTGGTCCTTTAATTAATGAAAGTCAGCGTGACAACGCCGCTCGCCTGGTGTCTGAAGGCGTCAAAGCCGGCGCGGTTCTGGAAGCCGGCGGACAATACGATGGTCTGTTTTTTCAGCCCACGGTGTTAAGCGGTGTCAGCCGTGATAACCCGGTGTTTAATGAAGAAATTTTTGGCCCGGTCGCGGTGGTCGTGCCGTTTGATACTGACGAAGAAGCCATCGAACTGGCGAACGATACCGAATACGGTTTGTCTGCGGCGGTGATTTCTTCCAACGTAGGCCGTGCACTGAATCTGGGTGAACAACTGAAAACCGGTCTGCTGCACATCAATGATCAGACCGTTAATGATGAAGTGGTCAACCCGTTCGGCGGTGTCGGCGCTTCCGGCAACGGCACCAGTGTCGGTGGCCCGGCCAGTATTGACGAATTTACTCAGTGGCAATGGCTCACCGTGAAAGGTGAAGCACCGATGTATCCACTTTAATAAGACCGACAGGAGAACAATATTATGAGCACAACCGAATTCCGCGATATCCGCGCTGCCGTTACCCGTGAAAAAGGCGCGCCATTTAAGTTAGAAAGTGCCCGTATCCGTACCCCAAAAAATGATGAAGTGCTGGTGAAAATTGTCGCCACCGGTATGTGTCACACTGACATGATCGTCCGTGATCAATATTACCCGGTACCGCTGCCGGCGGTTCTCGGCCACGAAGGTGCCGGTATTGTTGAAGCCGTCGGCCCGCAGGTAAAAGACATTGCCGTCGGTGATCACGTGGTTCTGACATACGGTTACTGCAGCCACTGTGATCCTTGTGTAACCGGTCATGCGGCGTACTGTGATGAGTTCTACCCGCGTAATTTCAGCGGTGCCGATAACGACGGTGAAACCGCGATCCAGGATGCTGATGGCAAACCATTGCATGATCACTTTTTTGCCCAGTCTTCTTTTGCAACCTATGCCCTGAGTCTGGAAAGCAACACAGTGAAAGTTCCGCAGGAAGCAGAGCTGGAACTGCTCGGACCACTGGGCTGTGGTATTCAGACCGGTGCCGGTGCCGTGATTAATTCGCTGAAAGTCACACCGGGAAGCAGCTTTGTTTCTCTGGGGGCAGGCGCAGTGGGTCTGTCCGCGGTACTGGCGGCTAAAGTGGCCGGTGCTACCACCATTATCGCAACCGACGTTGTGCCGTCCCGTCTGGAGCTGGCGAAAGAACTGGGGGCTACCCATGTGATCAACAGCAAAGAAGAAGACGCGGTTGAGCGCATCCGTGAAATCACCGGTGGTGGCGCTAATTTTGCGCTCGAGTCCACCGGGATTCCGGCGGTATTGCGTCAGGGCATTGATGCCTTGTCGGCATTGGGCACGATTGGTGTGGTTGGTGCCCCGGCACTGGGTGTTGAAGCTAAGTTCGACGTTAACGATGTACTGCTGGGCGGTAAATCCATCCGCGGTATTGTCGAAGGTGACTCGACTCCGAAAATCTTTATTCCGCAGCTGGTGGATCTGTATCTGCAGGGCCGCTTTGCTTTTGACAAACTGGTTAAGTTCTATGACTTTGAAGATATTAACCAGGCGGCTGAAGACAGTGAAAAAGGCATCACACTGAAACCCGTAGTACGTATCAACGGCTGATGTGCTGAACACAGGTGGGAACAACTGTCTTTCCCGCCTGTGGTGATTTTATCTGACAATGACTCTTGGTTTTTAACCAGAGCTTTATGGCATCATTCCCGCTATTGAGAGTGGTGGGAGTGTGCCTTCTTGTTTCCTCATATGTTGTTAACGCCAGCTGTACATAAAAGTCAGCTTGATCAGGCACGCCGTCTGTTATTACAGGGGGACAGCCTGCCCGACGATCTGTTACCGGAGGCCGTTGCCCGCTCTTGGCAGCGTTCATTCAATGCCGGCATTCATCCCTGGGATTCCAGTCTGCAGCAGCGGGCTGTCAAAGGCGTTGCTTTGTCTGCAGAAGATCAGCGCCTGGCATTGTGTGCCAAAGACGATATTGACCGCCTGTGGGAAAGTTTTGGTGGCCCTTCCTGGTCACTGTTGTGTGTCAATGCCGGGGGGCTGATTGTATACAGCCGCAATGACGACGACAGCGGACCGCTGAGTCTGCTGAGCGCCGGCACACGTATTGCGGAAAGCGATATTGGTACCACAGCACCTGCCTGTACTTTGCGTGAAAAAGAGCCCTTTGCACTGATGGGCTGCCATCATTATCTGAAAGAATTTGACCGCTTTTTCTGTGTTTCTGTGCCGGTTTATGGCCGTAATAACGAACTCGCCGGAGCGCTTGATATCACGGGTATCGGTGAACGTAATGTGCGTGTGGTTTTTGAGCAGCTGCGTATTGTGGCCATGGCGATTGAAAACCGTCTGTTCTTTCAGCGCAGTGAAGGCCAGCAGATTATCAGCCTGCAGGCGGATCAGCGCTTATTGGGCAGTCCGTTTCAGGGATTAATCGCACTCAATGAAAAAGGCCGGATAACCGACGCCACCCACAACGCCTGCCAGATACTTCAGTTGCCGGACGATCTGGCCATGGAGTCGGGGCTGGTTTTTGATACTTCCCGTTTCAGCAGTGAGCAGGTGAGCCGTTTATCTCTGACCGATGGCAGCTCGGTCTATGCCCTGGCCGCGACACCGGATAACAGTGGCCTGGAGCAGCCCTGGCAGGGCTTTACGCCGCAGAACTTTACGACAACCGACCCTGTACTGAAACAGGCTTTTCAGCAGGCCGGTAAAGCATTTAATGCGGGGCTGCCGGTTATTATTCATGGCGAAACCGGTAGCGGCAAAGAAGTGTTTGCGCGGGCACTGCATAACAGTCGTGATCCTTCAGCACCTTTTGTTGCCGTTAATTGTTCCGCTTTGCCGGAAAGCCTGATTGAAGCCGAGCTGTTTGGTTACAGTGAAGGTACTTTTACCGGTGCCCGTAAAGGCGGAGCGGCCGGGCGGATTGAAGATGCCGATGGCGGCACATTATTGCTGGACGAAATCGGTGATATGCCGTTGTCTTTGCAGACACGCCTGCTGCGTGTTCTGCAGGAACGCAGTGTAACCCGTCTGGGCAGTTCTGAAAGCCGGCCGGTCAATGTCCGGGTTATCAGTGCGACGCACTGTGATCTTCATGCTCTGGTGGAAAGTAAAAACTTCAGGGAAGATTTATTTTACCGGCTGAAAGGGCTGGAAATTCAGCTGCCGGCTTTACGTGAGCGCAGGGATAAAAGGCAATTAATTGATCAGTTGCTGTCAAATGCCGGCGCTAACCGTCTGCTGGAACAGAGTTACCATTTACTGCTTGGTTATCATTGGCCGGGTAATATCCGTGAACTGGAAAATGCCATAAAGCTGGCGGTTGCTTTGGCCGGGCCGGGAGAAGAGATTGGTACTGAACATTTTCCCGGCTATCAGTCTGTCGACAGTCAGGGTTCTGATTCGGAACCACAGACTCTGGCGCAGATTGAGCGCCAGGCAGTGCAGGATGCAGTGGACCGTCATCATGGCAATCTGTCAGCGGCTGCAGCACAGCTGGGCATTTCGCGCACCACGCTGTATAAAAAACTGACGCTGCCGCAGGCGTAAGTAAGCTGATATTTATATCAGCAGGTGAAGTTATTGGGCGTGATTATTTACCTTTCAGCTTTTTCATAAAATCCAGAAAGTGTGGCTGGAATTCGCTGAACAGGGCATGGCCTTTGTTTTCCAGCATAATTTCGCTGAACAGTTTTAGTCCTACCGCCAGCGATGTCGCCTCACGTTCATCCAGGTCATCGCGTTGTTTCATTAATTCAACGATTTTCAGAATATCGTCGTGATTGCCGGTTTCGAAGACCAGTGGCGCTTCATATTCAGACGGGTTGCCTTTGGCATCGGCCAGGTGTTCCACCGTGATCCGGTATTGGTGTTGTTTCATAAGATTGCTTTCCTCTTTTTCTCTTTCCTCAGGTTTGCCGTGTCATTCCGGGCACAGAGTGTTGTCTGTGCCCGTTCCGGCTGCGCTTATTTCAGCGCGGCGGCAATGACCTCAGTATAAGGTGTTGTGGGCTTGCCGGTCAGGGAACTCAGTGTTTTCCCATCGTCAAACAACCCACCTTGTGCGGCCCCGGCATCGGAGTCTGCCAGCATGGCGGCCAGACCATCGGGTAAACCGGCCTGCTTCAGGGCAGCGGCAAAGTCGTCTTCAGACATATTCTGATACACCACATCTTTGCCCGACTGACGGGCAATTTCCGCCGCGAATTCTGCCAGTGTGTAGCTGTCGTCCCCGGACAGCTCATAGGTTTTACCCTCGTGGCCGTCAGTAGTCAGGACAGCCGCGGCGGCGGCAGCATAGTCAGCGCGGGCGGCAGAGCTGATCCGTCCTTCACCGGCAGCCCCCATAAAGACCCCGTATTCCAGAGCCGGAGGAATGGAAGCCGCGTAGTTTTCGCTGTACCAGCCGTTGCGCAGCAGAACGTAATCGAGGCCGGATTCAGCCAGTGCGGCTTCTGTGGCGCGGTGCTCCTCGCCCAGTCCCAGTGGCGTGCTGTCAGCGCGCAGAATGCTGGTGTAAGCCAGCAGCTTAACCCCGGCTTTTTTGGCGGCATCAATGACGTTCTGGTGTTGTGGGGCACGCTGGCCGACTTCGCTGGAAGAAATCAGCAGCAGACGATCCGTACCGGCGAAGGCACTTTCCAGGGTTTCCGGGCGGTTGTAATCTGCTTCTTTGATATTAACCCCCAGTGCTTTCAGATCGGAGGCTTTTTCCGGAGAGCGCACCGCGGCGGTAATCGCGGCGGCCGGTGTCGTTTTCAGCAGTGCTTTGATAACCAGGTGGCCCAGTTGGCCGGTGGCGCCTGTGACTGTAATCATGGTGAATCTCCTTAGTGGTTGATGAGTTTGATTAACAGATGACTTCATCCTAGCTCTTGTGCTAACTTTTAGTAAGTACATACAAAAAGGTAAGTTAGGTAAACATGATGCCAATTGACCGCAACAGCCGGCAGCAAGCCACACTGAGTGAGAAATTTGAGCGCGGGGATCTGTTCGCCAGCCCTTGCCCTTCAAGGGATATCCTTAAACATGTGTGCAGCCGCTGGGGGGTTCTGATCCTTATTGCCCTGCGCGGCGGAACACACAGATTCAGTGAGCTGCGGCGTAAAATGGGTGGTGTCAGCGAAAAGATGCTGGCTCAGAGCCTGCAGGCGCTGGTGGAAGACGGATTTGTAATGCGGGTGCAGTATCCGGTGGTTCCGCCCTTTGTGGAGTACAGTCTGACGCCTGCCGGGGAAGAGGTGGCCGTCAAGGTAGCTGACCTGGCAGACTGGATTGAGCTGCATACGCCACAAGTGATGGAACGGCGCGAACAGCTGGCGGCAGAAGCCTGAGGGCTGAGTCCGTCCGCACCCTGTATGCCACCGGCAGTCGCAAAAACAGGCTGTAAACGCTTGTTTCCTCAGGCCGGACAGGCGACAGTGATAAGAGCGCTGAAGCTGGTAGATGGTTACCATGGAGGAGTCAGCATGACGCCAGACACAAAGCTCAATTATATTGAATTCGGCACACTGGATATGGAAGCCAGTAAGTGTTTTTTTACTCAGGTCTTTAACTGGTATTTCACCGATTATGGTTCTGAGTACGCCGCATTTTTTGCCGGCGAGGCGGGGATTGATGGCGGCTTCTATTTACTGGCCAACCATCAGGATCAAAGCCCCGGGAATCATGTGTTGCCGGTTTTTTACAGTCACTCCCTGGCGGAGACGGAGCGCAATATTATTGCGGCAGGGGGCGAAATCACGCGTCCGGTTTTTCACTTTCCCGGTGGCCGGCGTTTTCATTTCCGTGAGCCCGGCGGCAATGAACTGGCGGTCTGGAGTGACCGCGAAGAATAATCAGTGTGCGTCAGGGAACAGACCGGCACAGGCGTTATTGTCCATACAATTCTTTATATTTACCCCTTCCTTCCGGCTGGGTCGATCCGGACCCATGCGTTACTATTAAGTCCATAAAAATTCAGCGACAGATCAGGGGAAACCCGGGGTACAGAATGGAACACAGCTTCTGGCATGATAAATGGGAGCGGATGGAAATAGGTTTCCATCTCGATGAAGTGAATAAAATGCTGCTCAAGTATTGGCCGGCTGCAGAAATAGCAAAAGGGCAGCTGGTGCTGGTGCCTTTATGTGGTAAAAGCCTCGATATTATCTGGCTGATGAACCAGGGCTATTATGTGGTGGGTATTGAGCTCAGCGAAGTGGCACTGGATCAGTTGTCCGAAGATATCCGCGAGCAGACCGGAACAGAATTAACCAAGACCCGCGACGGGGATCGTATTCTGTATCAGGGCGATGGTGTGCTGCTGATTGCCGGTGATTTCTTTGCCGTCAGCGCCGCCGATCTGCAGGCATTGACCGGGCATTCCGTTGCCGCTGTGTATGATCGCGCGGCTATTGTGGCGTTACCTGCTGAGATGCGTCAGCAGTATACCCGGCATCTGCGTCAGCTCAGTGGCGACTGTGTGCAGCTGCTGATTACTCTGGATTATGATCAGCAAAAGCGTTCCGGTCCGCCGTTTGCCGTCACTGATCAAGAAGTGATGGATCATTACGCCGCTCACTGTCCGGTTACCGTGCTGGAAAGCCGTGAGCTGATCGATCAGGAACCACGTTTCCGCGAGCAGGGACTGGATTCCTTTATTCAGCGGGTATATCGCATCGGCTGATGTTCAGAACCCGTATGGTATCAGGCTGTGGGTAATGCCAGGTCACATTAATATCCCACAGCTGAACACCATAGCGACGCCCGGCATCCGGATTCTGATACGCGGGCTTGGGGTCCTGCGCCAGGCATTGCTCAGTTAAGTCAATGACGGCTTCGCCGAGACGGCGGGCTTCTTCCTCAGCCTGGTGGCGGGCTTCTGCTTCCCATTCAACCCGGATGGCAGCCGGTGCCTGTGGCGCTATATCGTTACGCGCGCCGGCAATGGCATCGGCGTAAGGTACGTAAGGTTTGATATCAATAATGGGCGTGCCATTGAGCAGGTCGACGCCGGATACCCTTAACCTGTGACCCTCAACTTTCTCAAGTTTCACCACGGATTGGCCGATGCCGTTTGGCCGGTGAGTACTGCGTGAGGCAAAGACGCCTACGCTGCGGTTACCGCCCAGACGCGGAGGGCGGACTTTCAGTTTTGCTTCTGTTTTAACCTGATGAAACTGAAACAACAGCCAGATGTGGCTGACGCCTTCCAGACCATTGACCGCATCGGGATGATCGAAGGGCGGAAGCAGTTCAATGACCGCCGTTGCCGCCGGTGCCAGCGCAGGTTGCCGGGGGATGGCAAATTTTTCAGCAAAGGGCGTGTGGGCGATAGCGACCGGGACTATGGTGGTGCCGGTCGCCGATACGGTGTCAGTGGCAGTATCGTTGATGGAAGGTGTCATCGCTTGCCTGCAGGTAAAAAGCGCATTGTATCTTAAGCCTGTACAGATTGGAGTGGCGCTGTTTCGCTGGCTGCCGGATATGGCGGGCTATTCATTTTTGAACATTAATGTTCAAAGTCTTAGTTTTAAGTCCAGATAATTTCAAATACTTACCATATGGTTACCAGATGTTACAAATTGGCCTGTTTGGATTGGCATACTGCCGCCCACTGAGAAAAACAAAATTAACAATTATTGGCTTCTCTGATTTTTGTCGCTTAACAACCAGCAGGGTGACTATATGTATAAACACGCTTCTCGTCTGGCCGTTGCAGTTATGGCCGCTTCTATGTTCAGTGCCGGGGTTCAGGCCTCTGGCTATAAAGTGAATGAGCAGGCTGCCAAAGCCTCTGGCCGTGCTTTTGCCGGTACTGCCGCCGTTGCCGATGACGCTTCCGTGGTCTTTTTCAACCCGGCGGGCATGAGCCGTCTGGAAAGCTCACAGGCCAGCTTTGGTTTTACGTATCTGTCACTGGAAGGTGAATTGAGTGGTGTGCGGACCAATGGTGCCGGAGTTACCAGTGATGGCGCAGAGGCCGGTGTCTATAATGACGGTGGTAACTATATGAAGGATCAGCTGATTCCTTTTGGTTACCTGGTGCATAAACTGGACGATAAAGCCTCGGTCGGTTTCGGTATCTTCGCCCCGTTCGGGACGGAAACTGACTACAAAAAAGGTTCGATCGCCAGTGGCTTTGCCGGCCATACCAAACTGTTGACCATCGACTTCCAGCCAAGCATGTCTTATCAGCTGACGGATGATTTCTCGTTCGGTATCGGTATCGATATGGTGTATGCCTATGGTCTGCTGAGTAAAGAACTGGACCTGGTTCCCTTTGGTGCTTCCACCGATCCTCAATATCGCGGCTATGAAAACGAATTTGAAGTCTCCGGCGACGATACCGGTTATGGCTGGAACTTCGGCTTTATGTGGGATCTCACCCCGGATACCACTTTTGGTTTTGCTTACCGTTCCGAACTCGATTTCGAGCTGGAAGGGGATGCTGAGTTCAAGCAGTCAGAAGGTGTAATGGCTTATGCCGATCCTGATGGCGCCTCAGGTCCTATTCCGGCGGGTGTTTATCCGGTTGACGGCGCCACTGGTACTGTCGATAAACAGGACGCCCGTGTTCCTCTGACCACGCCGCGTTCTGCCACCTTCAGTCTGGCTCACCAGTATAACGATGCGCTGCGTCTGACCGCGGGTGCGACCTGGACGGACTGGTCAGTGTTTAAATATTTTGATGTGATCGCCACCGATGAAGGCATCATTGATGATATTGCGGGTCTGGGCGAGAACTACATGGGCCATATCGTTGAAAAATGGAATGACACCTGGTCATTCGCGGTGGGCGCGGATTATGTTCTCAATCCCAAATGGACGGTACGTGCCGGTTATGCGTTTGACGAAGCGCCGGTCAATGATAACCACCGTACTGCGCGGGTGCCGGACGGCGACCGTAACTGGCTGACGGCAGGGGCGACTTATAACGTGAACAGCGCCTGGTCATTCGATGCATCGCTGGCTTATCTGATTATGGATAAGGTGAAAGTGAACGAATACGACCATGATCTGGATGATGAGGTCGACGGCCTGAGCAACCTGAATGGCGAGTTTGAAAACTCCGCTCTGGGTATCTCATTCCAGGCAAACTACCGCATGTAAGTTACTGCTTACTGCCAGAAAGCCCGCCACGTGCGGGCTTTTTTGATTCACCGCCGGATGATGGCGTGTCCGCACTTGTTCAACGTCGTCTGCGGGGGTAGGCTTGCAGGCAGGTAAAAAGTCGTAAGGATAGATACATGGGGCAGTTTTCAGAGCGCATTCAGGATTATCGTGACCGCCTGCGGGATTGGTGGGCTGATGGCGGTGTCGGACGCGGACTGGTGATCGGTGGGCTGGTTATTTACCTGCTTGTCAGCCTGGTTGTCGGTTTCTTCTGGAGCTCCGAGCCCGATATGTTTGACGTCAAAGCGCGGGCTGATCAGCGCGCTGCTGCCATGGGGCTGGAAAATGCCATTGGCTTCACAACCACCGCGACCCTGATGGAAGTCACCGAAACCCTGCTGGATAAGCCGGGTGGCTATCTCAGTAATGATGTTTTTCCTCCTGGTCTCTGGCTGGACAACATCCCTAACTGGGAATACGGCGTGCTGGTACAAGTACGCGACTTTTCCCGTGCGCTGCGCAAAGACTTCAGCCGTTCCCAGAGTCAGTCAACAGAAGATAAAGATCTTGCGGTGGCGGAACCTCAGTTTCACTTTGACAGTGACAGCTGGGCGGTACCCTCTACTGAGTCTGAATATGGACGCGGTCTGAAAGCACTGAATAATTATCTGCGCCGTCTCGCCGATCCGGCAGAGCCAACGGCGCAGTTTTACGCCCGCGCTGACAATCTGCGCCAGTGGTTACTGGATGTGGAAACCCGGCTCGGCAGCCTGTCACAGCGCCTGAGCGCTTCCGTTGGACGCCAGCGTCTGAATACGGATCTGGCAGGGGAGGCGGATGCCAAACAGTCGACGCCGTCAGGCAGTGATCAGATGGTGAAAACACCGTGGAATAAAATAGACGACGTATTTTATGAGGCGCGCGGTTCCTCATGGGCGCTGCTGCATTTGCTGAAAGCGATTGAAGTCGACTTTCAGGATATTCTGGAAAAGAAAAACGCGATGGTCAGTCTGCGGCAGATTATCCGCGAACTGGAAGGTACTCAGGAGCCTCTGTGGGCACCGGTGATTATGAATGGCAGTGGCTTCGGTATGTTTGCTAACCATTCCCTGGTCATGGCTTCTTATATCTCCCGCGCTAATGCGGCCATTCTCGACCTGCGTGAACTGCTTTCTCAGGGGTAATTAATCCTCACGCTCCGGCGGAGTGCGGCAAAGAATACCATTGCATCAGCACTCCGTTTCTCTCCTTATTTCTCTCCTTGTTTCCTGGCTTATCAGTGTGTTGCGACGGCCGCTTTTGCCGGTCCGCCGTGCTGTTGTGTGTTGTGCGATGTATGTGTGTTTGCAGTGCAACAGGCCGCAATAGCCTTCGGTCGCAGCAGGCGTGCATCATCCCCGTTTGGGGGTGTGGCTATGCGGCGGTTCTGTCGTCCGGAGGTGGCATCAGGTTTATTTGGCCTTAGTGGAAAAATATAACCACCGATAACCTGTCCATCCTGTAGCCGTTTTATCGAAACAGGCCTGTTTTTACCTGGGTCGTCACCTAAGTCATTGTTTTTAAGGGATAAATTATAATTCTTTTGCATTAGTCTCTATCGTGATTAACTGGGCCTAAGTAGCACGGCCGTATTGAATCTGATATCTTGTACGTCCGTATCACTACGGTCTGAATACGAATAACAAAAATAATATCAGGGAGATTCAGATGGCATCAAAATGCTGTCTCGCGCTCAGCATCGCGTTCTTTTCTGTGCCATTGCCCGCCCTGGAAGCGTTGAATGAACAGGCGCTGTCCGAGGTTACCGGTCAGGCTCAGGGGCTCAGATATACGTCTGAGTTTGATGCCAGTGTCGACACCATCAGTTATATCGACGATGACGGTCTGGATGGCGGGTCCGTGGGCGAAATAACCCTGTCTCCCGTTCGTGTATACACCCAGACCAACCGGCCTGTTCAGGTGGATCTCGAAGTCCGTGACGTTAACGGTGAGAAGGCCCTGGTATTTACCAATCGCGATCTGCCGGTTGAGCTGGAGATTGCCTCCATCAGTATCAATGGTGATTCGCTGGGGGGCTATGGTCAGGGAAATTTTCAGATTGGCAGTGGTGATTCGGTCATTACTTATCTTTATGCCGGTGGGCACGATGGCAACGGTCTGACCCTGGATCTGGATATCCCGGCCTCTATGTCGTACGAAACCTGGTATGAGGACGAAGGCACCCGTCTGACGACGACGGTGGATTTTGGTGATCCATACGACTCTGCCGGTGGCGGTTTATTTCTTGATGATATTTCGTTTGATCTGGAAAGTGACGGCCTGCGCATGGGCTTGCCCACCACGTCCGGTGGCAATATTAATTTTTACAATGTGCGGGTTGGCGACGATGTGCTCAACAGCCTGGCGCTCCGTAATGTGGCATTGCAGTCAGGCAGTTATCTGATGATAAAAAATGCCCGCGGTGCGGATGAATACGGCCTTGAATTTGACGCATCCATCGCAGCCGGATCGAGCCTGGATTTTGTCTATATCGCCGGCGAAGTCGATGACAACTATCTGACCTCGGATATTTATGAGTTATCAGCCTCTGTTTCGGCGTTGTCTGACCTGCAGGTTAACGGGCTGAGAATGAATGTTGATGGTGAGCGGGGCCTGGTGTTCGATTTTGATAGCTCAGAGGCAGGCAGTGGTGCCAGTGCCAATGTGCTGGTGGAAAACATCACCATGTTACGCAGCGATCAGGTGGCAAGCATTCCGGATGCTACCCGTGAGTCGCTCAGTATTGGCACTATGGATGTTCAGCTGAATATTTCTGACAACAGTTACCTTCAGGTTCAGGGGCATTAATATGCAGAAGATTATTCCCGTCCTGAGTTTTCCTGTGATGTTCGCTGCCTCGCCAGTGATGGCAATGCAGGCCATGGATGAAGCCAGTATGGCAGCCGTGGCCGGGCAATCCGGGATAACCATTGAAACCAGTACACTGAACCCTGATGGCGATTTTCTTACCACCGGAGAAATCCGCTATACCGAAGAAGATAAAGACGGCCAGGGGGATGATTATGTGTCAATTGACAGTCTTAAATTGCGTACCTATCAGACGGACGTCAACGGTAACTTTGCCGGCGTTGATACTTTCCGTACTGATATTGATGTTGATGCCGGTGGGAATGTCAGTATCCGCACCAGTGATGTTGATACGCTGGACCTGGAGCTGGGGGCTGTTTCCTTCAGTGGCCGCACATTATTCGGTGCAGTAAGGTTTTCAATGTGGGAATTTGTCGGCAGCAGCTATCTGGAAACCGTCTTGCTGAACAGCGCTGATGGCGCCAAAGTCGGCTTCCGTTCGGTGATGGAAGAAGGCAGCGGCCTGACCTACCAGTTTGATGAAGATAATGTCACTTTTTCTTCCGATATTGTTTTTCTGCCCGCCGATGGTGAAAGCACTTTCCGCAGTGAAGTCTTTCTGACCGGTGATAATGATCAGCTGAAGCTTGAACTGGGTGAAACCAGTGGCAGTTTTGAAATCAAAAATATCTCACTGCTGGATGCGGCGGGGAATAATATTTTTGGCACCAATAATTTTGGTGATGTCGGATACGCCAATCTGGGGGTCGATACCGGTTATTTCACGATCCGTGGTAATCCTGATGCGGATACCGACGGCATTCTGGGTGAAATCAATACGGACCTGACGGTTGGCAATCTTTTCTATCGCACCGGTGGTCAGCGTCTGAATCTGAACAATGTGCGCCTGAATACCAATGGTGAAATGACTTATACGCTGGACTTTATCGATACCGGTTATACCTCCGGCGTTGATATCAGTCTGTCAGACCTGAGTGATCTTGATCTGACCATTGGTGCTGTGAATTTCAGTGCGGGCGATGGCAGCGGGGCGACTGCCAGTATGGGCTCTTACGCTGTAGAGAATTTAAACCTGAATGGCGACAGCATTAATCTGCAACTCTACACCCTGCCAGGGGCCGGATCAGAAGGTATGCAGATGGATCTGACCATGGCCGGAACAACCGATTTCGATCTCACCATTACGGACGACGATGACGGCAGTGGTAACCCGCAACCTCAGCTTACCGCACAGGTTGTTATCAACAACTTTTCATTATCCCAAACCATTGATCAGACGGAGAAAGGTCTTCATGTAGGCATTGTCGACCAGAGTATGGATCTGAATATCAACCGGATCCGTATGGGGGATGGATCGACTCAGCAAGGACAAACGGGGCGTATTGTGATGAACAATATTTCACTTCAACCAGGCAGTTATTTCAGGGTGGAGCCGCTCCGGTAAAGGCAAGCAGTCTATGAATAACTATTATAAATATAAAAACATTCTTACATTTTTTCTGCTACTGACAACTGCTTGCGCTGCTCAGGCCGCGACCAACAGTGCCGGTGTCAGTATCTGGTATGACACGGGCGCAACCGGCGGGCTGACCGCTGCCCAGGCACAAAGCATCAATGCCGATACGGTTACCTTCTGGGAAGGGGAAGAACCCAATGACTCGGGCGGTGAAGATTGTGCGACACAGGAAGCCGGTGGACGCTGGAACGATACAGATTGTAGCGATAACAATCCGGCAGCCTGTTTTGACGGCAGCAACTGGGTACTCAGCGGAAACACCAATTACGCCAGTGTTAGCTGTCCGGTAAATACCGTCTTTGCGGCACCGGTCACCCGGGCACAGCGTGATCAGTTAATCAGTGTTATGAACAATGCCGGGGAAAGTACGGTTTATATTAATGCTGATGATCGTGGTACGGAAAACATCTGGCTCATTAATGCAGCAGCAACCACGCAATTCGCTCCTTTCTGGAATACCGGTGAACCCAATGACGCGGGTGGTAATGAAGATTGTGCTGAAGTTCAGACCGATGGCCGCTGGAATGATATTCCCTGCGATGCGGCAAGGCCTCTGGCCTGTGCTGATGCCGGTTTAACTGTATGGCAGGTCACGGGCGGAAGTTATGCGTTTACCCGTGTTGACGACCTCAATCAGGTGTGTGAACAGGAATTCGGCGCCGGATATCAGTTTGCTGCGCCACGTACCGCAGGTGAGCAGTCCGCACTGAATAATGTATTGGCTGGTCCGGTTCTTGTTAATGCAACGGATCGCATGGTTGAAGGTTACTGGATGCTGAACCACGGCATTTTTAACTGGGCGCCGGGGTATCCTGCCAGTGCTCAGGGAAACTGTGTGACGGTTCGTCAGAGCGACGGGCGCTGGATCAGCACCGATTGTGATGACAGTGCATATCTGACCTGTACGGACGGCACAGATTGGCTGATCCGTAATTCTTCCCATATTTTCAGTAACGCTGTGCTGGATATCTGTGCACGGCCGGATAATGACAGTCAGAGTACCAACCCTTACCGTAATTATTATCTGGCTGCTCCCCGTACCGAACAGGAACGCTCGCAGGTGAGTGCGGCAATACAGGCGCAGCCGACAGGAGCATCTGCCTGGCTGAATGTAAAACACCTGGCGGATGCCGGGCGCTGGTTATGGAATGACGGCTATCAGCGTCCACTGAATGGCGGAGATCTGCGCCAGCTGACGTTTTATGATGTCTATGATGACGAGTACGAATTCCTCAATGGTCCCTGGACCCGGCCTGACGGTACAGGCATTAATCTGCAACAGGCACAGCAGGAAAATCTGGCCAGTTATTCTCTGTTTGCACCGGTTGAACCCAATGATTCCGGTGACTGTGTTCAGCTGTATACCGATGTTAATGAAACGGCGACCTATGCTAACTGGGATGATACGGGATGTGACAATGCCAAACACGTTGCCTGTTATGACGGTAATGAATGGCGCATATCCCCCTCTGCAACGTCGATTGGCGGTAATAACGAGAATCCGGAAAATTTAAGTGCGGCTTTTGCCGCCTGCGCCGCGATTGAAAAGAATGGCGTTGCCGGAAACTTTGCTTTTGCGACACCAACATCGTTTAAGCAGACCCGTGAATTATTAGCCATCGCTATTGGTGGCGGATACAACGACGGTATCTGGATCAATATTAACGACAAGCGTTACGAAGGCACCTTTATTTATAACCTGGGAATGGACGTTCTCGCACCTTTCTGGAATGACGGTGAACCCGGTGGTGCAGCGCTGGAAAATTGTGCCGTGCAACGTCAGACGGGCACACTCTGGGACGATGTAAGCTGTACCAATGCCTATCCGATTGCCTGTTATGACCCGGGGCAGGGGAATAATGGTGACTGGAAAATAACATCAGCCGATTACAGCGTAAATGATATTGCTGCCCTCTCTGCTGTCTGTGAATCGGCATTTGATGGACGTTATAAATTCTACGCTCCACAAACCCTGACACAGAAAAACGATCTTGTGGCTGTTATGGCAGCCGCAGGAGTGGAACGTGTTTTTATCAATGCCAGTGATGAACAAAGTGAAAATAGCTGGAAACTGAATCAGGAAATCAATAACTGGGCGGCGGATCAGCCATCATCCGATGGCAGTGAATTATGCGTATCCGCAAACCTGGCGAGTGGCTTATGGCAGGCACGCCCGTGTTCTGATGAACTGCCGGTGGCCTGCAGTTCAGGCAGTATCTGGTCATTTTCAGCAACCGCCGTCACGCTGGAAAATTTTTCTGCGGCTCAGGAGGCCTGTGATGCTGTGGGTGACGGACTGCTGTTTGCCGCGCCCAGAGTGATGGATTCTGTTCTTGGCCTGCAGTATTACGCCCATATGCAGGGACTCGGTGGGGATGTCTGGATAAACGGCAATCGTCTGCAGAATGTTTCCCACTGGACATGGAACGAATATCAGGTCGCGATGCCATCATGGGGCGATGCGCAACCGGATGGTGGCGAAAGTGAAAACTGCGCACTGCTGATGAATAACGATGCTGCCAGCTGGACTGATGAAGCCTGTGATTCATCTTCTGACCATGCTTACCTCTGTCACAATGGCAGCCAATGGGCCCTGTCATCTGTGCGCGGAACCCTGTCTGACTTTTCTTCTGCTGTGGCTGCCTGTGCGGACCTTGGCGCCGGCTGGCGCTTTGCCGCACCGCAGACTTATAACGATAACATCAGTGCCCGTGCTGTTATGGGGGCAGAGAGTTCCGCGTGGATCAATGCCACGGATACGGTCAAAGAAGGGCAATGGATAACCAATGCAGCCAATATTGCTCAGTATCCGGCCTGGGCAGCATTCCAGCCGGACAACGGCGGTATTACCGCGGCTGCAGAAAGCACCCTGATTAACGGTGAAGACTGTGTATATCAGGATAATAATGGCCAGTGGTTCGATACCAGCTGTACGTCTGCCGCCGAATATTCCTGGGCCTGTACTGATGGTTATACCTGGAAAGTCACGCGGCAGGCAGGACGCATACAGAGTCTGGCCGACGGACATAAACAATGTTTTAGTGAGTATGGCAGTGGCTACGTGTTCGCCGTGCCGCTCAATATGGATGATGCCATTCAGCTGGATTTTGCCCGTCTTCAGGCGGCACTGGATTCTGATACTGTCATTGACCGGGTGTGGCTGAACATCACGGATGGTGGCAGGGAAGATAATGTTGGCGGTAATGGCAGCGGGTCTGAATTCCGGCGCAACCTGCCGTTTACCAACTGGATAGCGCCTTATCCGGGGCAGGAACCTGAAGACGTCTGTGTGTTTAAATCAACCGTGGGTGCCGGTCAGAATAATCCCTGGCGTACAGCGGACTGCACAGCCAATGCTGCACATTATGCCTGCTTTAACGGTTCTGACTGGCAGGTTGCTACTTCACAGGGAACACTGGTCAACGGGTCTGTGCAGATTGTTCCTCAGGCCGGTGATGATTACTGGTCTTATGAACGCGGCAATCGTTTATGTAAGGATCAGTTCGGTGCTTCTTATTATTTCTCTGCGCCGGTGACGGCGGCAGAAGAGCAGGCATTGGATACGGCCATTCGTCTCTCGCCGGCACAGGTGAAAAATACCTGGCTCAATTATTATTACGTCAGCAATATCGCGACAGATAATAACCGCTGGTTTGCTGACCGGTTGAAACTCGGTATCTGGCAGAAACCTGTGTTCGATAATTATAACAACTCTGACTGTGCGTTACTCGACAGCGCAGGCAACTGGACTGATGTTCCCTGTCATCAGGATCACGCTTATGCCTGTTTTAATGGCCAGTGGCAGGTGGTGGCTTCCGGGCCGTGGAATAATGGTTTTGCGGCCTGCGAAAATCAGAATGCTGTGTTTGCGGTCCCCCGCACGCCAGGTGAACTCAATGCGTTGCGGGCTGAAATGGGCAGTTCACCGGTATGGATCAACCTGACCGATACAGCGCTGGAATCCCAGTGGATTGCCAACCGCCTGCGCTATGCCTGGTGGTCAGATTCTGAACCCTCCAATATATCCAATCGCGACTGTGCGCGCATGAATACTCAGGGTGAATGGTATGCAGCCAAGTGTCTGGTAGAAGAAGCACCATTCGCCTGCCGCAAAGTGACCGGCAGTAATATCGAATGGTTTGTCAGTTCCGAAGCGGGCGTGTGGTCGCGTGGATTTTCAGTCTGTGCGGCTGAATTTGAAGACAGTGAATTTTTTGCTCCTCATGCCTTCGGTAATCAGTCTGCCACACTGGATCAGCAGGCGCTGGCTGCCATTGTTGCCGCTGCCGGGCAGGATGTCTGGCTGAATATGAGTGATCAGGAAGTAGAGGGCAGCTGGCGTCCATACCAGGTGTATGGCGACTGGGGAATCAATACCTTACTGGACGAAAATAATGACTGTGCTTATTTCGATCGGGTGACCGCCGGTTCCGGAACCTGGTATGCCGATGCCTGTAAATACACGGCGGCGACCGCGGTCAGCCGTGGCTTCGCCTGCACTAATGGTTATGAATGGCGCATCGTTAATTCAGCGGCGACGACAGAGCAGCGCTGGTCGGCTGGCTTTACTGCCTGTGACGCCCTGGATACGGCAGAAGAGGACTGGACCTTTGCGGCGCCAACCGATGCGGTTCAGAACGCTAAACTCAAGCTGGCTATGGAGCTGTCAGATCTCGGTCAGGTATGGATCAATGCTCACGACCGTTATGAAGACGGTGACTGGCAAATCAATGGCGCAGAAACGAACTTCCCGGTGGTGGCGGATACTTCAGCCACTGCGCTGCTGGTTAATGAACAGCAAACCGGTCTGTTGTTGAGTGCTACGCTGGCTGATGATGAAGCGCTGAGTATTGCTTCTGCGGAATGGACGCTGGCAGCGGACAGCCGTTTCGCCGACGTATCCGACTCTGGCGTGACAGTCTCGAATAATGCTCTGCAGACCGGAGCGGCGGGAACCGGCAGCGTGACCGCAAACTATGATGCCCCCAGGCTGTTGCAGCAAGATGCACTGTTAACCTTCAAACTCACGGTGACGGATATTCCACCGGGCACGGCGTCTGCTGTGGCCGCCGAATACTTTGTCACCGTTCGGGTAAAAGCACCCATACTGGCCCATTACGATTTCAACAGCGCCAGTGTTCCACAGCAGGACATCAGTGGTAATGGCCACCACGCTTTAAATACCGCGGCTAATCCTTTCCCGGATGTGTTCAATGGCGCTCTGTCGCTGAATGAAGATGATGCCATGGTGGTTCCGGGACTGGCTCAGGACACTGATAACGGGCTGGATATACCGGCAGAAGAATACACGGTGGCATTCCGACTCAGTGTGGAAGACGCGGGCAGCGCCAGTGGCACAGGTGCACGGGGAATTCTGCACAAAGGTGATACCGCAGCGCAGCGCCAGCCACTGATGACACTGGCAGAACTGACAGATGAATTACTGGTGTCGCAGACGACCGCGGGCGGTAATCAGTTGTTGAATGCCGGTGTTATTAATGACCGCCAATGGCTGAACATTATTTACCAAAAGACGGTCGATAGCCTGACGCTTTATATTGATAATGAGCCTGTTTCCGTCGTTGATATCAGTGGCCAGGCATCGCTGGCTAATAATGGCAATCTGTACATTGGTCATGGTCCCGGTGTTGAGCGTGCATTTATCGGACTCATGGATGACATTCAGATTTTTAACCGCGCACTATCATCCGCTGAACGTGACAATATTTTACCGCCACCGCCAGCCGGTCGTGTGCAGTTCCGCGATGCATCCTCCATTGCGGATGAATTTGAGTCTCCGGATAACAGTGTCACCATTCACCTGGAACGCAGCCGTGGCAGCAAACAACCGCTGACGGTTTACGTCGATTTTAATGCTGCTGCAAGTACTGCTCAGTTAGGTACACAGACCGATCTGGTCAGTGCAGCGGACCCTGTTGATATTGCCTTTGACGCTTCTTATGTCAGTGGTAGCGGAATGGCGGTGAGCTGGCCGGCGGATACGCGCGGAACCCGGAGTTTTACCATTCTTCGTGACACGGCGGATGATGGTATCCGGGAAGGTACTGAGCTGGCGCGCTTCAGTCTGGTGGATTCAGGTGATGCTGAAGCGGGTACACAGATTGTTCATACCTTGCGGCTGACCGATCTTACCCCCAACCCTTACGGTAATTTCTCCGTCACTGCACCGGATAATAATATCATTCCGGAAAATGATCCGGCCGTGCATCCGGTCTGTATTAATCGTGAATCCGGAACAACCGGGGAGGTGACGGTTAATTATGAGATCAGTGGCAATGCTGTGCAGAATACCGACTTTCAATACCTTGCCAGTGGTCTGATTCCTGCCGGTAACGCCGGCAGTGTTGTTTTCGCCGATGGTGATGGCAGCCCACAATGTTTTGATATTCAGGCGATTGATAATCCGGATATTGGCGTGCCGGACAAAGACCTGACCATTTCGCTTACCGGGCTGAACTATGACGCACAAACGCTTGATCCGCTACTGACTGCACAGGATCAGGCGCAACTGTTGTTCCGTGATTATGAAGCGGGCAATTTCAGCTTCAGTGCCAATAGCTACAGTTGCAAAGAACCCAATACCGGCAATACCGTGCCGGATGAGCTGAAGCCTTCGCCGGCAGAGTTGACCTGTGAACTGACGGTCTTGCGTTCAGATACCAGCCTATATGCGCCGCCGGCGGATATCCTTGTGTCTGTAACTCCGGACTCAGCTGCCGACTTCAGTTATACCGGCTCGCTACAGTGGCCGGCGCTGACCGCTGCTGCACCGGCAAGCCCGTCGTCAGAGGAACAGACAATTACCTTTACGCTGGTGAATGACGATGATCAGGAAACGGATGAAGTCGTTACTGTTTCTCTGAGCCCAACCCCAGGCGACGGCCACAGTGAAAATATACTCGTCGCTAATGCTGATCTGACATTGATTGATGTCACCAGCCCGGCATTAATGACGATTGCAGACAATACTTCAACCGTGCTGGAAGGGCAGAAACTGGCTGTTAATATTCTGCGCGCCGGTAATCCGGCAACGGAATTCAGCCTGATCCGCAATGTCGAAGTACTGAATAAAACCCTGGGTAAAACCGATGCCGATTACCTGAGCTTTGCTTATTCAGACCCGGCCGGTCAATCAGACACACTGAATTTTAACAAAGGGGCATCACCGGCCACGGAAACCCTGGAAATCCGTACCAGGGACGTACTCTTTAATGGCAATGCAGACTATACCGTCAGGGTGACTCTGAGTGATCCGGTACCCGGCCGTGTTGTCGGTCTGGGGACTATTGATAATGCCAATCAGGATGCCGGTGTTAACCAGACTTACCGTGATTTTATAATTACTGACGATAACAGCGTTAATGATCAGATTCAGGTAACACAGTCGGCCGGTAATAATAATGCCACCTCAACACCGGGCACCTACTACGCTATTGATGATTTTCTTGGCCAGCGCGGGGAAGTGGACCTCGAGGTGGTGATCCCATCCCGCACCGGAGTCGATAAAAAGCATGAGAGAATTAATTATTCCTGGCAGCTGCTGACTGGTCCGGGCGCTGACCTGACGTCAGAATCCGGTAGCTTTGCCTATACCGATACTCTGTCAGAATCAGAGCGTACGTTTGAAACCACGCTGACGCTGCCCTTTACCTATCAGAGCAGTATCACAACCGAGGTTCTGTTAACGGTCTGGGGTGGACCAGATAATGATATTACCAAAGCGGATGAAGTGTACGAAGAGGTACTGGTCATACGGTCGGCGCCACGCTGGCGGCGACTGGTGTTTGACGGCAGCCGGTGCGTTGCCTGGGACGATGGAGATGATCGCTACGAAGCCAATAATTGCTCAACCTCCGTAAGTAACAGTGAGCTTTGGACTTATAACCCGGTGTCAGGTCTTATGATCAATAAAGGCGATGATGCGTGTGCTACGGGTTGGACGGACCTTGACCGGACCGATTGCAACACAGGTTCTCCGTTCCAGTGGGATCTGGTTAATGACTCCGGATCACTGAATATTCGAGTCAGGGGAGATAGTGAGGTCTGGTGCCGGATGTCCACAGATCAACGTATTAATGTACGTAATACAGGGGTGTTTTCCTGTTCTGGTGAAGACGACCGTTATAGTTGGGGAGCAGATCAATGATTAGATTGACGGTTTTTTTGTTCTTTATCGCTCCGTTCAGTGTGTGTGCGTTGCAATCACTGGATGACTCTCAGATGTCAGAGGTTACCGGGGAGGGGATTGGCGCAGTATTTGATGATGTACTGTTGAACTCCGCGGACTACAACGATCCGGAATCCTTTAAAATCCGTCTTCAGCTGACAGACACAGCCGACCCGGATTATATGATTTTCAGTGAACTGCGCATGTTCAGAAGTGGCAGTAACGAACAGACCGGCCTGCTCGGCGGCCGTTTCGGTACCTACGATGATCCCTTCTATGTTGCTGATATCCGCGAAATAACAGAAAGCCATATCGGCAATATAGATCCGCAAAACGATGGCTCATTTATAAATGGCAGTCGTGTACATACGGCTTTGTATATGGGCTTCCCGGCAGCGGATTTACAGCAACTTGACCGCAGTTTCGATTCTTTTTCCGGTCATTATTATCCGCCTGCGGATGAACATACAGATATCAATTATTTCCGCGGTTTGCCACAGGATTTCTTTACTGCCAGTGGCTCGGTGGACGTCAGTAATCTGCCTTACCTGAGTGAGTCATTTGCTGCGCAATCAGAGCAACGGGAATTATTGCTCGATCAGGCAACCGATAAGTTTGACCTGCACTTCCGCGTCGATATGATCAATGACACCAATCGCGACAGCAGTGAAGCCAATGCTTCATTTCTTACGTACGCGGATCTTGAAGGTGTGCGTTTATACGGTACCTCGGCCTATCTCTGGGCTCATTCCGGGCAGAATGAAACGACGGATACTTCTATGTATCAGTACGGTGGCCAACCGTTTTACGGTAACCGGGGGTTATCTATGGCGGTGTCTGCCGGTTTGCAGGCCGACGTTATTCGTCTGACGACTGACCCTGCCGGTGCGGCCTCCGGTGCTTTGGAACTGCGCGGGGTGGATGCCTACCTGCCTCTGGGGAATGCCGATCAACCGATGACCATCAGTACTGTTCAGTACGCTCAGGTAGAACGGGGCACCTGGAAAAATGCCAATCCGACCGTTATGGCCCCGACCACTCAGTTGCGTATTGAAATCGGCGGTTTACCCCAGGATGTTGCGCAGGCGCCTCAGGGCAATATCTATATACAGTCCATCGCTTTTGGCGATGAAAATGATGCAGACCTGATTACCGGTTATGAAGATATCTACCTGCGGGATGCTAACGGTAATATTGTCTCTACGGTCGACGACGTCACGCACCAGGCGTTTATTCCTAAAACCGTTATTTATAACGAACAGGTGGCTGCCTATAACCAGTCGAATCCGGGGAATCCTATTCCTTTTCTGCCCAATCAGAATGTCGTTGAGATAAAAGGGATAGAAATACAGCGCCTTATAATCACTACTCAGGATCTGTAATGATGAAAAATATCTGCATAACAAAGATTTTATCCACAGCTGTCCTGGCCCTGGTTTTTCCGCTGGCAGGCAAAGCAGAGCTGGCGGCTTTAAATGATGAACAGATGGCAGAGGCTTCGGGGCAATCCGGTTTGACGATCAGTGCCCGGGTGGAGCTGGATGATGGTTCCCGTGTCAGTTATACCAATACCGCCGCAGACTATGCCGATAATAATGAATATTGGCTGGTGGTTGATAATATTACCGGCGCGGTGGAAATACAGGACCTTAAACTGGATCTTATTGGCGATTTTGGTCCTGCCGGTGATACAGGGGCACTGCAGTGGACATTGCCGGAAGAAATTGTCTTTGATGATTTAAAAACTGACGGTATCTATATGAGCACCGATAAAGAGGTAAACGCTGGCTCGCGCTTTCTGATGGCGGTTGAAGTGGATGGTACTCTGCAGCTTCCGGCATCAACGACCATGACGATTTTTGCGACAGAATAGGCAGGCATAATGACAATAATAAACAGAATAATCACTGCTTTTGCCGGAGTACTTCTGCTTGTTTCACAGCTTCATGCTATGCAGGCGATGAATGAATCAGAGCTGGCAGCGACTTACGGGCAGGCTATTTTTGAAGTGTCCGAAAATATCGTGCAGCAGGAAAACGGTTCGGAACTGAATATGCTGCGCATTACCATGGGCGCGCATATTGAAATTAATGCTAACGTGGACGAACTGGCTTTGGGCCGTTACTGGCGTCCCGAAGGGACCAACTGTACCGGTGGTGCCGGTGGCGACAAAGTCTGTTACAACAATGTGGTACCGGTGGATTATGACGATAATATCGCCTGGGCCTGCACCGCAAACCCTTGTGGCTCCGTTGGTTTGGGGGAGGCTGAGTATGAATCGTCATTATTGACGCATGGTTCGGCTACAAGCTTCTTTGACTACCCGGGTGGCTTTGAACCTGATGCCGGTGTTGATATCAAACTGCGGGATATCACTATGGGTCAGGCGATTGATGTCGGCGGTGGTGTCTATGAGCTGACACCTTTTGTGCAGGATAACCCTTATATTGAATTTGCATTTGATGAAAGTACAGCTGCTCAGAAGCTGGTCGGTTTCCGGGTCGGCGCTGAAAATTCCTATGGTTACCAGGGGAATATCATTGATGTTATTTCAGGTTTTATTGAACCGACCATTACCGCAGAAATTGAGTTGATCGGCATTGGTTTGGGTAGTCTCGAGCTGGAGGCCTTTCTTGGGGGGGTACGTACTATTGGCTGGCTGGATTCTTCTAACCTTACACTGTATGCCGTCAATGGCGCACTGGTTAATCTTCTGGTGAGTGACCCTGAAAGTGTGCTGGATGAATCACCTACCGCGCAGTTATTTCCGGTTCAGTCGAACTATCTGGATAATACTGCCGCTTTCTTTATCAGTATGGGCACGCGCTCTATTCAGTGGAGTGAGGTACAGGGCTTTTCGCCCGAGGTGACGTCTCCGGGCTTCTGGCTCAATATGGGCGGTGATGGCGGACTGATCTCTTACACTCAGAATGGCGACCACCCGAATAACTATTTTCCCGGGCACCCGAATTTTCAGCAATATGGTGCTAATACTAATTATGGTAATGCCAGTACCCGGCCATCCTGGTCTCAGACCTACAATAACTGACACCCAAATAAAAGCCGGCATTTGCCGGCTTTTATTTATCTGAGGACAGGCTCTCAGATACGGTAGCTGATAATGCTTTGTGGCAGGGTGTCCGGCAGTGGTGACGGATTGTTACCAGCGGTCAGATAGCGGATATCCGTCATACGGGAAACCGGTTCCAGGTCAGCGATCTTATTGTCGTTAATGTATAAGTGAGTGAGCGCAGACAGTTGCTCTACATCACTGATGGAGTGGATCTGGTTATGATTTGCGATCAGCGTTTTCAGCACCGGCAGTCCGGCAAATGCCTGAAGGGAATCAATACGGTTGTGGCTGATGTTCGCATAAGCCAGTTGCGACAGAGTTGTCAGCGGCTGAAGGTCAGAAATCTGATTATTCTGCAGACTCAGCACTCTGAGTTGGCTGAACTGATTCAACCCATCCACTGACCGGATCTGTTTATGATTGCATTCTAATGTCTGTAGTTGCTCCCGGTATTCTATCCCCGTTGCGGCGACACAGGCGTTCAGGGCAGGATCACTGAGCTGGCTGTAATCGACAGGGGTCTGCGTCGGTTGAGTTTCCGGTGGCCGGGGGGCAGTGGGAGTGTCTGTATTCGCTGTGTCAGAAGGTGTGGACGATCCTGTACCGCCGCCACAGGCCACAAGGGACGCTGCAACCGCCAGAGTGAGTGCGGACTTGATAGTGAGAGATTCCATAGCGAAACCTGAATTATTATTGTTTTAGTCGTTCTATCGTACCACAACAGCCGCTGCTTAGGTACTCCGCTATTCTGTTTAGAGTATTATTATAAGTGTTTGATTTATAATAAATTTTTCTGTTTTTTTGAAAGGCGGTACGGGAATGCGCTGCAGGAAGGCGGGGGATGTACCAGGCGGTCCAGGCTATCTGAGTGAGGCGGCCAGAAGAGAGCAAGCCAGGGTTATTGGGGCCAAAGACCTGTGTCTGGAGCTGTCCCCTTGCCCTTGTACTGAATTGGTCAGAGATAACAATCAGTTCTTCCAATAACCGACAATAGCGACAGTGCCGCGGTGGCACCCTGTGTATTGGCCTGTTGGCGATATCCCGGCATTGATATTCGTTCTGTTTATGTTTTGTACAGACTTCATCTCCAGATATCCCGGTTGCAGGGTTCTGCTTCTTTATTTCTTCAATTCTTCATGCTTCCAATCCGGGAACGCCTTGTTGCATAGGTGCCAGTGACCGCCTCATAGCCAGCAATTTCAGGCACTCCCTCTGCGTCGGTGACGGCTCAACAGTATGAATGTCCGGCATGTCATTTAAGTGTCACATTTCCGCAACATACTGCCCGCATTGATAAGAGGTGCAGCGTCTGCATGGAAGTTGTGATCAACCGGATGATCGCAGCCAGGCTGAAACAACAGGCGCTGACCATAAATTCCTGTGTTCCTTGGGGGGCTAAATGAAACCGAACCGTGTCCTGTTAACAGCGGCATCCGCGATATTTTCTGCTCAGGTAATGGCCGGACAGGCTGTTTTCTATGTGACTGAAGACGGCTCTGCCGTTCGTGATCTGGCAGTGGCTGTCGATGGTCAGAAGAAGCTGGTGAGTTCTTCCGGCTTCGTCGTGTTTGATATTGATGGTGGCGAGCACACTGTTGAACTGAGTAAATATGGCGAGTGGATGGGGGAATTTGATTTCTCGACCCAGGCCAGTGAACAGAATGCCGAAGTTCAGGTGGAAATGATTGCCGGTGAAGCCATGCCGGAAATCAATGTATATACCCCTGGCAGTGAAGAAGTCGCTGTTGTGGGTCAGCTGTCTGGTTTTCTGCAATCAGAAGAGACAGGTGGCCCGGTTGCCGGCGCACGCGTTTCGATTGCTGGCAGTGAACAGGGTGTCATGACCGATGAAGACGGCTTCTTCAGTTTTGAACTCCCCCGTGGTGAATACTCACTGGTTATTAATCACCCGAATTACGGTGAGCGCGATGTTAACGACGTTCGCGTGATGGGTAATGTTAATACCGGTGTGAACCTGACCATGAGCATGTCCGGAGACGGCATGATTGAAGAAGTGGTAGCGGTTGGTTCTTATATTCCGTCAACGGCTACGGCACAGGAACGTGATTCATCCGCGGTATTGGATGCCATTGGTTCAGAGCAGATGGCTCGATTTGGTGATTCCTCTGCTGCGTCTGCACTGAACCGTGTTGCGGGTGTATCGGTTGTTGGTGGTCAGTATGCCGTGGTTCGTGGTATGGGGGGACGTTATATCGCTTCCCGTCTGAATGGCAGTCTTATGCCAAGTACCGACCCAATGAAGCGTGATGTACCACTGGATCTGTTCCCGGCTTCTGTGCTGGGAGGTATTGATATTCAGAAAAGCTTCACCCCGGATATGCCGGGCGATGCAACTGGTGGTGCCATTTTGATGAGTACCAAAGGACTACCAGACGAAACCATATCCAAAGCATCGATTACTCTGGGCATGAATGACCGTACAACCTTTTCTCAGATCGGCAGTTACCAGGGTGGTGATACGGATTTCCTCGGTTATGACGATGGTACCCGTGAAATGCCGGGTTATGCTGACAGCCTGACAAATGGCGGCCGTAACAGCATTAACTACTGCGGCAATCCAAATCAATGTCTTGTGCAAGGTAGTGATGAAGCGATTAATTTTGGTACTTCTTTCGAAAATATTTATGTAGCAAAAGTGGCAGAGGCGAAACCCGAACGTGGTTTCTCAATCAGTACTGGCCACTTATACGATTCCGGTGCCGGCTATTATGGCGCTTTCCAATACAAAGATAAGTGGACTGCTCGTCACGATGCCAAGCTGAACTCCTCCAGCGCAAGCGGTACCTATGAGCGCTCACAGCGTAAGGTGGATGTCACCGGTTATTTCGTCGCTGGCATCGAAGGTAATGCCTATGATGTGACCAGTAAGACCATTCTGCTGCGTAAAACGGACGATACCGTTAAAACGGAAAGTGTTTATAACGATTCCCTCGATCAGGATGTCAGTAATGTTACTTTGCAATGGGTCGAGCGCCAGTATTTAGGTCAACAGTTTTCCGGTGGTTTTTACTTTGATGGTATCAGCACGGATGAAGTTAAATGGCGTGTCGGTGTAGCGCAGACATCTCGTTATGAGCCGGATCGCCGTAGCTACGAGTTTATTAACGGTAATATTCTGGCTGGTGGTCTTGAACGCCGTTTCTCGGAGCTGACGGAAGACTCGTTCGATCTTGGACTGGATTACACTACCGAGATGACTTTGGGTGATACCACCTTCCTTGAACTGAAAGCTGGTCTGGATTATTCCAGTAAAGACCGTACCGTGGATATGGGCCGTTTTGGTATTGTGACACTGGATTTCGCCAACGCTGATCAGACCGGATCTCTGGAAGATATTCTGGACCGGGATGCATTTGAGAACAGTACGTATGGTTTTACTACCCGTACAGACCCTACCGATAACTATGAAGCGACCAGTGAAATCTCAGCAGGGTATCTGTCCGGTAAAATCGATTTGGGCGACTGGTCTCTGCTGGCTGGTGGGCGCTACGAAGACTTTACTCAGGAACTGAAATACCCATATGCCAATGATGGCCCTATTAAGAACTCCCTTGATGATGACGCCATTCTGCCAGCAGTATCGGCCAGCTACCGTCTCAACGAAGAGTGGCAGTTCCGGGCTAGTGTGACCAATACTGTGTCACGCCCTGGTATTACCGAGCGTTCTTCTTCTGCTCAGTACGATCCGGAGACGGATGATCCTCTGATCGGTAACCCTGACCTGGAAATCTCTGACATCACTAACTTTGATCTGCGTGCTGAATATTACCTTTCTGAGGAAGAAAGTATTACGCTGGCATTCTTTAATAAAGTGGTTGATGCACCAATCGAGCGTACTGTGGCAAATGGCGATGGTAACGCTGCAGATGGCTATACCTTCCGAAATGAAGACTCTGCTGACATTAGTGGTATCGAGCTGGACTTCCGTAAAAATATTATTGATTCCGATAGCTGGACTGGATTCCTCTCCGGAAACATTTCTTACATTGATTCGGAAGTAACACTGGAAGCTGAGTCGGCTCAGCTCGAAAAACGGTCTTCCCGAGAATTACAGGGACAATCTGATTATCTGGCAAATATTCAACTTGGTTTTGATCACCTCCCGAGCGGGCAGTCCGTTACTTTCCTGGCCAACTACTTCAGTGATCGTATTTATGCAACTTCCCGCGGCGATATCGATAATGAAATGGAAGATGGTCGTGTGACCGTGGATATGGTTTATCGCTGGGATTACAGTGATACTCTGATCTTTAAAGGCAAGGCTAATAATGTTACTGACGCCAAAGTGTCTTATTCACAGGGCGATAATGAAATTGAAAGTTATTACAACGGACGGAATTTCACAGCATCTGCTGAGTATATATTCTGATTTCTTGTCATCTTTTTGTAATTTAGCTGTGTGACTATGCAGCTTCTTTTAAAAACTCCACTAATAGGGGAAAGTTAAATGGAACTGAAAAAAAGCTACCTGGCAGTCGCTTTAATGGCGGCAACTCTCGTTGGCTGTGGCAGTGATGACGACGACAATGACAATAACACTGGTGGTAACGGCGGTGGTTCTTCGGCCTCTTTCGTCTCCTGTGATGGAGATACCTGTACTTTGTCCGGTACCATCGATGAAGACTACACGCTGACAGCTGACAAAACCTGGCTGCTGCGTGGCTTCGTGAAAGTTGGTTACGGTAATGGCGGCGTAAACAACGCAGCTGACGTTGCTTCCCTGAAAGCCAACGGTGCGACTCTGACCATTGAAGCCGGTACTCACGTCCGCGCTTATAATGATGGTGTTCTGCTGGTAACCCGTGGCTCCAAACTTGAAGCAGTTGGTACTGCAGCTGAGCCGATCACTTTCTCTTCCTACCAGGATGAAGACTTTGATGGTATGGGCGAATGGGGCGGTGTGATCGTTCAGGGTTTCGCTCCACAGTATGGCGCCGGTAACACTGGTGCATGTTTCGAAGGTAACACTGACGAAGTTTGTAACGTAGTGGGTGAAGGCGGTACTGGCGTAGGTTTCTATGGTGGTAATGATCCAGCTGATGACAGTGGTACCATCTCTTACGTTCGTATTGCTGAAGCCGGCAAGGTCGCTGGTCCTAATAACGAAATCAATGGTCTGACTCTGCAGGGTGTTGGTCACGGTACGACTATCGATTATGTTCAGGTTCATAATAATCTGGATGACGGTATTGAATGGTTTGGTGGTACTGTTAACGTAACGCATGCTGTTCTGACTGGTAACGATGACGACGATATCGATTTCGATACTGGCTACAAAGGTAATGTTCAGTTTGCAATCGTTCGTAAAAATCCGACCGCAACTGGCCCTAGTGGCAGCAATGACCCTCGCGGTATCGAAGCTAACTCTTCTGATGAGGAGTACGTTCCTCAGACTGAAGGTGCTCTGGCTAACATCACGATTGTTGGTTCAGAAGTGAATAAGGCTGCGAACTCCAAGGGTGATACTGGTCAGCCTGGTATGCGCCTGCGTGGTTCTTTGACAGCCCGCATTTACAACTCTGCGGTCATTAACTTTACCGACTGTGTGCGTATTGATGACTCTAATACGGATAACGACGATTCAACGACTGGTGCTGGCATGCCATCGGGGATCGACAGTGTCTCCAACGTAACTCTGACTAACGTTGTTGGCCAGTGTGATGATGACTTCTACGCCAAGCGTGATGCGGATACTGAAAACGGTAATGTCGGTGCTGCAACTGTCACTCTGGATGCTGCCGCTGCTCTGACTGCTCCTGCCGGTGCAGTATCTGTTGCAGCCTGGGCGCCGGTTGATAACGGTTCAGGTTTCGCTTTTGAGAACACTGACTACATCGGTGCGGTTGAGCCAGGTACTGCTGCTGCAGATGCATGGTGGGCTGGCTGGATTATCCCGGGATCTCTCGATGGTATCGAGACTCAGGGTCAAGATTAATCGTTAAGATACAGTTCTTACGATTAACTCACTAAGCGGCGCCTTCGGGCGCCGTTTTTGTTATTTCTCCTTCCAAGCAATTTGCCTCTATTGCTTATCCCTGAGGCCTCGGTGTCATAAGCGGCCTCCCAGTCATATTTCTGAAACTTTTCTGTCATGTAATAGAACTGTCACAGAGCTGCAGTATCGTGCGCTCTGAATTTGGGGAACCTGCATGGGCAGGGCTAATAGATTAATTCAGGTGTTAAATATGCAACTGCAAACTCGCAGCCTTCTGGCAGCCGCTGTGCTCTCAGCTGGCGTAGTGTTCGGTGCTTCTGCAGCCTCAGTCGACAGTGCGCTGGATAAAGGCGTAGATCGCGCTGTTAAAGCTCAGAAGTCTCAGCAAACGATTGATTCCATCGATGACAGCATCCGTTCTGCGGAGCGCGAATACCGGGGTCTGATCAAAGAAAATGATGGTCTCAAGGTATACATCCAGCAGTTGGATAAGCAGCTCGCCGCACAGCGCGAGGAGATGGACAGTATCGAAGACAGCATTGAGAAAGTCACACTGGTTGAACGCCAGATCACCCCTCTGATGCTGCGTATGATTGATTCTATTGACCAGTTTGTTGCCGCGGATGTGCCTTTCCTGAAGGAAGAGCGTACCGCACGGGTTAACAAGCTGAAGGATCTGATGGGGCGTTCAGATGTCACGGTAGCGGAAAAATACCGCAAGGTGATGGATGCTTACCAGGCCGAGGTGGATTATGGCCGTACGATTGAATCTTACCGTGGTTCGCTGGATGTTAACGGCGAAGAGCGTGAGGTTGATTTCCTGCGTGTTGGCCGTATTGCTCTGGTATATCAGTCTCTCGATGGTCAGGACCTGGGGGTCTGGAATACCGCTGCTAATGAGTGGCAGACCCTGGATTCTTCCTACAAAAGCAAGCTGATGGCGGGTATCCGTATTGCCCGTGAACAGGCAGCCCCTGATCTGATTAAAGTACCGGTCGCTGCCCCTGTTGCAGCTCAAGTGGAGGCCAACTGATGAAACTGCGTAATGTATTTTTAGCCGCCGCTGCGACTCTGAGCATGAGCATGCCTGCGATGGCAGCTGAGCCTGTCAGTGTTGACGATTTGTTGAGCCTGGTGAAACAGGGTCAGGCCCGTGATGATAAAGCGTTTCAGCAGCGTATCGCTGAGTTTAAAGCCTCAAAGGCACAACAGGAGCGCCTGGTTGCGGAAGCTAAAGCTGAACGTACCCGGCTGGAACAGGAAAGTGCCAATAAAGAAAAAGCATTTCAGGAAAACGAAACTGAAATCGCTGAAGCTCAACAACGTCTGACCAACCGTATGGGTTCACTGAAAGAACTGTTCGGGGTGCTGCAACAGGTGGCTGGCGATACTAAATCGGTATTTGAAGGTTCAGTCGTCAGCTCGGAACTGCCGGGTCGCGAAGCTTTCCTGACAGATCTGATCAAAACCGCAGGCTCGACCTCGAAACTGCCTTCCATCGAAAACCTCGAGCAACTGTGGTTTGAGATGCAGCGTGAAATGACTTACAGCGGCCGTATTGCCAGCTATCAGGCAGATGTTGTGATGCCATCCGGCGAAACCGTCACCAAAGATATTACCCGTATTGGCGGTTTTAACGCCGTCGCTGATGGCAAATTCCTGAACTGGGATCTGGAAGCAAGCCGTCTGGTGGAGCTGGATAAACAGCCTGGTGGCCGTTACACCGGCCCGATTTCAGACCTGGAAAATGCCAGTGGTTCTGAGCTGACCGGTTTCTGGGTTGACCCTTCCCGTGGTCAGCTGCTGAAAATTATGGGGCAGTCGCCGGAACTGGGTGACCGCGTCGATCAGGGTGGTGTTGTTGGTTACATCATTCTGGCGCTGGGCGCTATCGGTGTCCTGCTGGCGATCTGGCGCATGATTGTTCTGTACAGCGAAGGCAACAAAATCAAGTCTCAGATGAAGTCTGAAACGGCCAACGAAAATAACGCACTGGGTCGTGTAATGGCTGTCTTTAACGCCAATAAAGATGCCGATACCGAAACACTGGAGCTGCATTTAGGTGAAGCCATTGCCGCTGAAATTCCCCGTCTGACCCGGGCGATCGGCTGGATCAAAATCATCTCTGTGGTTGCCCCTCTGCTCGGTCTGCTGGGTACCGTAACCGGTATGATTGACGTGTTTGAAACCATGTCCCTGTTCGGCACCGGCGACCCTAAACTGATGGCGGGCGGTATTTCTCAGGCACTGGTAACAACCGTTCTGGGTCTGGTTGCAGCGATCCCTTGTGTGTTCCTGCATACGCTGACCAACAACCGTTCCCGTGAACTGATGATGATCCTGGAAGAACGCGCTACCGGTATTCTGGCGCGCCAGGCGGAACAGCAACACTCTAAGGCGGCGTAAATCGCAATGTTCACAGAATTATACGAGCCGGTATATCTGTTCTTTGAGCGGGGAGGGGAAGTCCTCTTCGCCATCATGGGGCTGATATTTATCCTCTGGCTGATGGTACTGGAACGCACGGCTTACTTTGCTTTTGTGTATCGCAATCATGTGAAAAACGCGATTCGCGAATGGGAAGCGCGCACTGAGCGCACTTCCTGGACTGCACACCAGATCCGCCAGGAAATCATTGCGCGTATGGGCTCAGAAATGTCAGCCGGTATGTCGACCATCAAGATGCTGGTCGGTCTTGCCCCGCTGTTTGGTCTGCTGGGTACGGTATACGGCATGATTGAAGTATTCGATGTGATGGCATTTTTTGGTAACGGCAGCCCCAAAGCAATGGCATCCGGTATATCCAAAGCCACTATTCCGACCATGGCCGGGATGGTAGGTGCACTGACCGGGGTATTTGCCCAGTCAATACTGGATCGTTATATCAAGCGTAAACAGGTCCATCTTGAAGACCAGTTAACTTTTGACCACTAAATTGGAAGTAATGTTATGAGACGTGGTTTTTCTAATATGTCTGCTCAGGCAGAAGAAGGCGAAATCGATATTACGCCAATGCTTGACGTGGTTTTTATCATGCTGATTTTCTTCATTGTGACGGCATCTTTTGTCAAAGAAACCGGTATTGAAGTGAATCGCCCGGATGCCAGCACGTCCCAGGCGAAACCGCGCGCGAATATTCTCATCGCCATTAATGATATGGGAGAGATCTGGATTGATAAGCGCCGGGTCGATGAAAGTCAGGTACGTGCCAACATTGAGCGTATGCATGCCGAAAACCCTCAGGGAACGGTAGTGATCCAGGCCGATGAAGAAGCCAAAACGCGCCTGTTAGTGGCCGTGATGGATGCTGCCCGGGCAGCGGGTGTATACGACGTATCACTGGCAACGGAGAACTGATAATGCAATCCGTTATGCTTCGCTTCGGCGCTGCACTGGCGGTTGCCGCAGTTGCAACCTTCGGCGTGTTCTGGATGATGCAGAGCCTGATCAGCAGTGGTGGTTCGGTTCTTAATGAACAGGACTACGGCCGCATTCAGAATTTCGTTATGAGTAAACCTGATGACGATGTTCAGACCAAAGACCGTAAGCCGAAGAAGCCACCTACGCCACCGCAGGAACCGCCACAGCCTGATATGCCGAAACCGGATATCGCCAAAGCAGATACGGCCGCATTCGATGTGGGCGGTTTTGACCTGGGTGCCGATTTGAATGTGGATGCCGGTCTGAGCGGTGGTACCGGGGATGGTGAATATCTGCCGATAGTTAAAGTGGCACCGAACTATCCGCGCCGGGCAGCACAGAAAGGTATTGAAGGTTATGTGGTTGTTGAATTTACCGTAACCACACTGGGGACGGTCGTCGATCCTGTGGTGATTGAAGCACAACCACCTGGTATTTTTGACCGTGCGGCGACCCGCGCAGTGACCAAATTCAAATACAAGCCAAAAATGGAAAATGGTAAGCCAATCGAAGTAAAAGGCGTACGTAACATTATCCGTTTTGAACTCGACAAAAGCCGTTAACAGCGGGAGGTGAGTATGAAAAAGCCCTTTATTATTGCACTGAGTGCACTGCTCAGTTACGGCTCCCTCGCGGTGCTGCCGGTAACCTCACAGGTGCAGGCAGCTGAAGAGTCTGATTCCGGTGCATCGAACAAACGTGTCCGGCGTTCGCAGACCATGCGTCCGGTTATATACAAAAAACTGGATGCTGCCCGGGCACTGGCTGATGAAAAGAAATATGACGAAGCGCTTGATGATCTGAAATCGGTGGAAAAAATCCGTCGTAATTCTTATGAACAGGCTATGACCTTTAATATGTACGCTTATGTGTACTTCAATAAAGAAGACTATGCCGGTGCGATTAACGCCTACGAGCAGGTTGTTGCCATTAAGAATATCCCGGAAAGCCTGGAGCAGACGACGCTGTACAGTCTGGCTAAGCTGCATCTTATTCAGGAAGACTATCAGGCGTCTCTGAATACTCTGAATAAATGGTTCGCGATGGTCGAAAAGCCTGGTCCGGAAGCTTATATTCTGCGCGCTCAGATGCAGTTCCAGCTGGAGCAATATTCCAAGGCTCTGCCAGATGTTAAACAGGCCATTGCCATGGTGAAAGAGCAGGGCAATCAGCCAAAAGAAAACTGGCTGATGCTGGAACGTGCTGTTTACTACCAGAACAAAGACTTCAAAAGCCTGGCCCGTTGCCTTCAGGATCTGGCGACGCTTTATCCTAAGCCACAATACTGGACCCAGCTGGCCGCTGTTTACAGTGAACTGAGCAAACCGCTGAAGGAACTGTCAACGCTGGAAACCGCTTATGAACAGGGTTATCTGACGCGCGAAAGTGATCTGATTAATCTTGCCTATGCGCTGATGGGCCAGGAAATTCCTTACAAAGCCGCCACTGTGCTGGAGAAAGGTCTGCAGGATGACGTGATCAAGCCGACCGCTAAGAATCTGTCAACGCTGGGCGATGCCTGGATGCTGGCCAAAGAGTATGACAAAGCCATTGTTGCTATGACGAAGGCGGCGGAAGAATCTCAAAAAGGCTCAGATTTCTTCAAACTGGCACAGATTCATACCGAGCGTCAGGAATGGAAAGTCGCGCTGGAGAATGTTAATGCGGCGCTGCAGGATAAAGACTTTACCAAAGCGGCCTCCGCTTATGTACTGAAGGGCAATATACTCTTTAACCTGAATGATCTGAACCGTGCCAAACAAAGCTTTGCTAAAGCTGAGAAATATCCGGAGACGCAGAAGGCAGCCAGCCAGTGGCTTGCTTATGTGGAAGATGAACAGAAACGCCGTGAGTACATGGCTTCTGTAAACTGACCGGTCAGCTGTCAGTGATAAAAAATGCCCGCCAATGCGGGCGTTTTTACATCTGTAGCCGTAATAACAACAGGCTGCCTGATTTAAGTCCGCTTTTTGGGTGTCCAGGCCCAGATCATTGTGGCTTTTACCGTTTCTGTACCGGTCTCGTCGGTGATCTTAACCGGTACCTGAATTTCCCCTTTCTCATTGTCCTTAACATACGCCAGTTGTTCGTCAGTGAAGCTGGCAACCGCTTTCATATCCCCGGATGCGCGCTTCAGGTATTCCAGCTTCATTGAACGGATCACAATAATACGGTCGTCCGGGACACTCATACCGGTCATAAACCCGGTGGCTGATTCGGCCAATAGCCCCATTGCAGCGGCATGCACACTGCCAATATGATTCTGCACTTTCTTACGGTTACGCATCACGATAATGCATTCAGTGGGGGTCAGTTTCTCCACCCGGGTGCCGGCAGTCCCGGCGAACGGAATCACCCGCCCCATTATTTTTGACAGTGCCCAGGGCTGAATCGCGTCAGGCAGGGATGCAACTTTATTGATAACCCGGGTCAGGCGGTTTGCGGTGGTCATAGACTTCTTCTTATGAGTTTTATGGTCTGGGATCAGTCAGTTCACGGCATTTTCACAACATTGATACCGGGCTGTCTGTGTATGAGTGTAAAGCAGCTGCCCGGAGATATGCAAAAATCTCTGAGTGATTGTTGCTGTCATAAAACAATCACAGGTTAGTAACAGCTGCAATGCAGGATGGATGACACCACTTTCTCACCAAACGGATTTTACTATGAATTATAAAAAACATATGGCTCTGCCGGTGGCTTTGCTGATTCTCATCGCGACACCTTATTCCTGGGCTATGTCGGATCTGCCGGAAGACACGCCGGATTCAGGGACGATCGATAAAACCGTACGCTTTATTGCTATTGGCGACATGGGCACCGGCGAAGACGGTCAATATAAGGTAGCGGCGGCTATCCGCTCGGTCTGTGATAGCGCCGGCTGTGACTTTGCGATCGGCCTGGGGGATAACGTCTACGAATCCGGCGTGGATGATGTTGATGATATTCAGTTCGAAACCAAGTTCGAAGACCCTTATAAGGATCTGAACTTTCCCTTTTATATGACTCTGGGTAACCATGATAACAGCTGGATTTTTGGCGGTGATGGTCTGGATAATGATCGGGGTGATATTCAGGTTGGCTACCACTATAAAGAGAATCGTCTGAGCGAAAAATGGCAACTACCGGCCCGTTATTATGCGTTTAATGCCCCTCTGAACGACAATGAACCACTGATCACTTTTTTATCACTGGATTCGAACCCCTTGGCCGCCGTTGGTGATGGCGATCAGGATTACTGGCAATTACCCTATAGAAAAACACAGGCTGAGTGGATCGATGAAACACTCAGCCAATCTCCGGCACCCTGGAAAATTGCGTTTGCGCACCATCCGTTTATTTCTAATGGCAGGCACGGTAACGCCGGGATCTATGACGGTGTGCCTGGCGCGGGGGGTATTTATTACGACATGCTCAAAGATCATGTTTGTAACATCGCGGATGTCATGATTGCCGGGCATGACCACGATCTGCAGTTCCTGAAACCGGTGGATCGCTGTGGTTCTACCTATCATATTGTCTCCGGCGCCGGCGGCAAGACCCGGGAGCTGAAAGATGCAGACCGCAATGACGCCTACTGGCAGGAAGGTGGGGTACTGGGCTTCTTTCTGATTGATATCAGCGGCGATATCCTGACGGCCACCGCTTATACGGTGAATCCGGTCAGTGGAGAATATACTGCTGCTTATACCCGTGCAGTATCGCGCCCATAACGCTGCTTTTGCCTGACCATTCGTCTGGTGTGCTGCCTCGTTATGAGTCCGCACACCGGCTTCTGACAACACTTGACTGTTATCAAACTTGCCGGTGCATAACTGACGACCATGACTCCGGTGTGAACTTATCAGCTGTCCACAGCATCATAAGCGCACAGTATTGCAAGGTTATAATCAGTAACCGGTGCAGAAGTCTGAAACAGGCAAGGCCCCTTCATGTATACAAAAACAATCACCGCATTAATGCTACTCGTTACAGTTCTTGTGGCATCAGCCGCTGACAAACACCTGTTAAATGTAAGTGATAACGCCCATCATCATAATGCTATCGATACACTAAGGTTTATCGTGGTAGGGGATACAGGTACCGGAGGCAAAGGTCAGCAACTGGTCGCTGATGCTATCTATCAGGTCTGTCAGGTGCAGGGGTGTGATTTTGCGCTGGCGCTTGGCGATAATGTCTACAGAACCGGGGTAACGGACCTGGCTGATGAGCAGTTTAAGTCAAAGTTTGAGCAGCCGTATGCAAAGCTTAATTTTCCCTTCTATATGGTGATCGGCAATCATGATGACCCGGACGCCGGGGCTGTTAAAGCGGGAACGACAGATTCCGGCCGCTATGAAGTTGAATACACCTACAAGTCTGATAAAAGCAGCGATAAATGGCGATTACCGGCGCGTTATTATCGCTTTGATATGCCGGATAAAGATCACCCGATAGCAACTTTTTTGTCAATCGATGGTGCTTCGCTGGCGGGCAGGCCAGAAGGGCAACTGGTACCTTCACAGCTTGACTACCGTGATCGCCAGGCTCAGTGGTTAGACAGAGAATTTAATCGTTCTTCTGCCCCATGGAAAATTGCGTTTACTCACTTTCCGCTGTATTCCAATGGTCAACATGGCAATGCCGGTGATTATGGTGGTCATGAGGGGCAGGGCGTTATATTCCGTACACTGATCACCCAGCATGTCTGCGGCAAAGCGGATATTCTGTTTTCTGGACATGATCATGACCTGCAGTGGCTTAAACCTGTCGCTGAATGTGGAAAAACGGTACAGATAGTCTCGGGGGCGGGCGCAAAAGTCAGGGATCTGGAGGATGAGGACAGAAATGAAGCCTTGTGGCAGATGGGAGACACGCTTGGCTTTTTTTATATAGAAGTCAGTGATGACAGTTTTAAAGGCACCGTTTACACCGTTGATCAGGATGATGGCGAGTACCGCGCTGCCTTTAATGCAGAACTGAGCAAAGAACAGCCGGCCGGGTAGCGGCTGTTCTTTTGGCCAACTTATCTTTTGACCAACTTATAGGGAAGAAATAAATTGAACCAGTGACGCTGCAGTCTCTTCAGGCACCTCAATCTGCGGCACATGACCGGTTTCCGGATAAATTGTCACCTCAGCCTGAGGGATCAGCTGTTTAAATACGCCGGCCGCAGACACATCCAGGATGTGGTCTTTTTCACCCCATAAAATAAGGGTCGGCATGGTGACTTTGCGGTGCAGATCCTGCTCAAAACGCTTTTCGTTTAACGTCTCTTTCGTCGCCAGCATGTCGGAGAAAATCTCGCGGTTAATGTCAGCCCGGTTGATGGTCTTGCGGACAATCGCAGGACGGATGGGCCAGGGTACAAACGGGGGCTCCTCCATGATCAGATTCCAGCGATATTCAAAGCTCTTTTTATCGGTGGCTATCAGTGGATTTTGCCCTTCAGCCAAACTCTGCATAAACAGACTGGGTTGCGGCGCATCCACGCCGGCAGAATCAATGAGAATAAGGCTTTCCAGTTGTTGTGGATAAAGGGTGGCGTAAATAGCACTGATGGCACCGCCCATTGAGTTGCCGGCGATATGAAAACGGCGGATACCTTTTGCAGCCATTAAAGCATGAATACGTTCAGCCTGGCGTACGAGGTTGTAATCACCATTATCCGGTGCCGGTGTTTCGCCATGACCGGCCAGGTCCGGTGCGATCAGGTAGTAATTTTCCGGCAGTTCAGCAGCCAGCTTCAGCCAGGTTTCTTTATTGGCCGAAAATCCGTGAACCAATACCACCACCGGGCCATCGGCCTGCCGTTCCATATAATTCATCTGCACATCGCCGACATCCTGGGTTCTGACATCAAAGCCAACGGCGTGGCGGCCAAAGGCCATGGTTTTTTCTAACAGGGTGTCCTGTTGAGTATTGGTACAGCCACTGATATTGAGACTGAGTAAAGCAATGAAAATGAAAACAAAACGTGCTGTCATAATGTGTGTTCCGATGATTATTCCTGCGGATTGCTCAGAATCCGGGCCAGCTCCAGCGCATGCTGAATGGCGGCGTCAATCTGGTCCGGCTCAATGATATGGTGGGCCCGGCAGATCAGCAGGATGCCAGCCGACCATTCAATGTGAAGGTGAGGATGCGCCAAAAGCCAGTCAGTCAGCTCGGGTGTCAGTCGGTGAAAGAACAGATGAGGCTGATCGCTGCTGATGTGCCAGCGTTTCAGCAACATGGGTTTCTGTTCCGGGCGCAGAGGGTAAAGCGGGGACTGTAATCCCTCACAAAAGGTATCCGGCGATAACCATTCATTTTTTTCGATTTCAAAACGCTGGCTGAAGGGCAATTTGCACTCCATCAACAACAGAGTCTGAGTGGAGGTGCCGCCGGGCGTGACTATGCTGTAGTCAAAAAAATTGACGTAGACACCACGTGGATCACGGCCTTCCAGCAGATGACGGAAATGGCGGAACTGGCCGCACTCCAGCAATACAAAACGGGCATCACGGATTTCGCTGCTCAGCGCTGCATAGGGACGGTATGCCAGCCCCAGTGGTTTTCCGGCTTCGCTCAGGGCACCGCCCCGGCGACCGGTATCCAGCAACAGGACGAAAATCAGCAGGCCAACCACCAGAAGTACAACCAGCAGACTCAGCAGCGGAATAATTGAAAACATCAGGCATCCATTTTCTTCAGCAGCCGGCAGTGTAACATTTCTTACCCTTTTCCTTCTCTGCTGGCAAAATAGCGGTATAACCAAGGAGCTGAATTTGACCACAACCAAACCTGTTCTGTGCCGGACCCGGCCAACCCGCAGTGGCCATAAAATTGGTGTACTGACACTGAATGCAGAGGCCGCGATGAATGCGGTCGACCTGACCATGGTGAACATGATTGATCGTCAGCTGCAGCGCTGGCAGGACGACAGCAGGGTTGTGGCGGTGGTAATGCGTGGTGCGGGCGATAAAGCCTTCTGCGCCGGCGGCGATATCCGCAAACTGTATGACAGTATGACGCAGCAGGGTAAGAAGCAATATCAGTATGCGGATGACTTTTTTCGTGGAGAATACAGCAAGAATTACCGCGTCCACCTGTTTAACAAACCATTAATCGCCTGGGGCAACGGCTTTGTGATGGGCGGGGGGCTGGGGCTGTTTGTCGGCGCCAGTCACCGGGTAGGCACTGAGTCACTGAAACTGGCCTGGCCTGAAGTACGTATTGGCCTGTTTCCCGATGTCGCCGCCAGCTGGTATCTATCCCGTTTACCCTATCCGGTGGGCCACTGGATGGCGTTGTCCGGCAGCCATATGAATGCGGTGGACTGTAAGTCGCTGAAGCTGACTCAATATTCCCTGCGCCATGACCAGTATGAGAGTCTGTTAAAGCAGCTCAGGTCGGCGCCGTGGGGAACGAACCGGGCGGAGAATCACCGTACGGTGCGTGGGTTGCTGCGGGCAATGGAACCCGATGTTGATGCAGACAGCGCCGCTGCCGGCGGGTTTGCCGGCAGTCAGCTGGCGCCGGCCACTGAGGCATTGAATGAGATGTTCAGCAGCCCGGAGCTGGATGATATCGCTGTGCGCTTTGATCAGTATAAGGGCGATAACGCCTGGCTGCGGCAGGGCATTGATCATTTCCGTCGCGGGTGCCCGGCCACCGCCCGGCTGATCATGGAGCAACTCCGGCGCGGTGCGCAGATGAGTCTCAGAGAAGTGGTGCAGTGGGAGCTGGTTCTGGCCTGGCAGGCTGTGCGCCATCCGGATTTTGCCGAAGGCATCCGCGCCATGGTGATCGATAAAGACTTCCGGCCGCGCTGGCAGCATGCCTCGGTTGCTGATGTTCCAGAACATTGGACGGACGCCCTGATGACCTCACCCTGGAAGGCCTCAGAGCATCCGCTGGCAGACCTTTAAAGGTCAGCGGTTGAGGGCACTGTGTGTGGCATCCATTTCATCCGCCAGTGCCTCCAGTTGTGTGGCTTCTTCGTCAGCATCGAGCCCCAGCCGCTGAAACGATCCCAGGCCGGTACGGTCAACCCGGCCCAGCGGATGATCCGTTCCCGCATAACTCTGCAGCGTGGCCACCTGTACCAGATCGACATAATCCGCTGATTCCGCCGCATGCTGGAGGTTCAGGTATTCTTTCGGGACCATCACCAGATCCGGCTGAAAATCCCAGCTGCGCAAAATATAGCTGCCCAGTGTGGGATGGAGTTTCTCCAGTACCAGATCCAGTGACAGGCTGTCGTGCAGCAGATCTTCATGATCTTCCGCATAGGACAGGATCGGCAGCATGCCGATCTGATGCACCAGTCCGGCCAGTAACGCCTGATCCGGCTGCAGCTTGGTGTAATGGCGCGCCAGCACCTGACTGGTCGCGGCGACTTCCATGGCCCGCGACCAGCACTGGCGCATGCGTTTATCAATAATGTCGTGGGTTGCCTGAAACATCTGTTCCATGGCCAGGCCGATGCAGAGATTACTGGTGAAATCGATCCCCAGGCGGGAAATGGCTGTGCCCAGATCCGTGACCGGCGCACTGGTACGGATCAGCGGACTGTTGGTGACTTTAATAATCCGTGCTGTCAGAGCCGGGTCCTGGGCGATCATGGCCGTCAGCTGAGGAATGGTGGTGCTGGCGTCTTCCGCTATTTCCCGTACCCGGAGGGCGATCTCCGGCAGGGTGGGAAGTACCAGTTGGTCATTTTTGATCTGGGCGACGATATCGTCTTTAACCTGTAACGCCAGGTTGCTCATGGTATAGCCTCTCTGCAAACCCGGCGCAGACAGGCTATCCGTGCGGCGGGTTAATCGGTGGATTGGGCAGATTCTTCTGCACTCATCTCTTCAGTATAGAAAAGCTGAGCGAGGCGGATGCGGTTTTCGCCAATCTGTGCGTCAGTTGGCACCTCGCCCTGTACGATAATCAGCCCCTGGCGCTCACTCCAGGCGGCGACTTCGCCAATATTTTTACCGCCATCGTCAGTTACTTTGGCGCCAATGGCGGGGGAAAGCGGGTCGCTGCAAACTGCTTTAATCAGGTGTTTCTTGTTTTTACTCAGGTATTGCAGACGCGCCACCACTTCCTGCCCTGTGTAGCAGCCCTTACTGAAGCTCACGGCACCCTGCGCCGTCATATCAACAAACTGCGGGACCCAGGATTCCTGACTGTCAGTGGTGACCCAGACAATGCCTTCGTCGATATCCAGTGCATCCCAGGGCGCGCTGTGCTGCTCAGCGGGCAGTGACGTCTGTGACCAGAGCTCACGCCGGCCGTCGGGCCAGCTGAGAATCATGGCGTCGTCTGCCGTCTCCAGCGGATGCTGTCCGGCCAGCGTCTGCACCACAGGTTGTGCCGGAATTTGCCCATAGATGCTGAAGCGTTCGTCGATGGTCATCTCTGTTTTGTAAAAGACAGCATAGCGGCTGAGGTGCTGTTGCAGAGCGTCCGCCTGGGTTGCCGGCAGGCGCAGGTAAAAGTCGGAACCGCGGCGGGCAATAATAAAATTGGCCACCATACGGCCTTTGGCTGTGCAGCAGGCACCTGTCTGCCAGTGTTGATCGGCCAGCTTCACCACATTGCAGGTGAGCTGTCCCTGTAAAAAACGTTCGCTGTCGGGCCCGGTGACGGCAAGAATGGCGTCGTCAGTCAGCTGGATGGTTTGTGCAAACCCGGTATCAGACATGGTAACTCCGAGAGTGTGCGGTGTGAGGGATTGTTATGGCACGAGTCTACTGTAAAACACCTTGTGATGGCATGGCGCAACAGTCAGTCCATCACAGGGATCTGACCGCTTTGTGAATCTGTTATACTCGCGCGCCCTGACCTGATATTGATCCCCGGAAACAGGCCCTGACAGGAGAAAAGTGTGGCTGATGATATTGATGTAAAACGCGTCTGCTGGCACAGCCGCCGCGGAATGCTGGAACTGGACGTGCTGCTGGTGCCCTTTGCTGAACAGGCGTATGCCAGTCTGGCGGAAGAGGATAAAGCCCGTTACCGCGACATGCTGGAGCGGGAAGACCCGGATCTGTTTTCCTGGTTTATGGAATACATCACCCCGGATGAACCGGACATGGAGCGTATCGTCAACCTGGTGCGGGAGCATGCCAGAAGCCGCTGAATGGCGGCTGCGGCCTTCCCGCCAACAGTTCTGGCTGAATCTGTTGGCGGGCGGGCTGTTGTGCCTGTTTACCGCGCTGGTTGCCCCTGTGCTGATACCACTGGCATGTGGACTGACGCTCGTACTCATCCGTCACAGCTGGCGGGTGCAGCGCCTCGGCGTTGATCATCAGGGCTGGTGGCTGGACCGGGGTAAAGGACGGGAATACGTCAGCTGGTGCGCCGGCAGTATCCGCCGCCGTCATCTGCTGGTGCTGAACTGGTCGTGGATGCCCTGGGATTCACTGCTTATCCGGGCGGACAGTATGGCCGGCGACGATGATTTCCGCCGCCTTAAAGCCGCCCTGTATCACAGTTGGCACTGAATCAGCCGGCTGCACTGATAGTCTCTTTTTCTTCTTCCCGCAGAGTAAGTACTTCATAACCTGTTGCGGTTACTGCAATGGTGTGTTCCCACTGCGCCGATAACTTTTTATCGCGGGTGATCACGGTCCAGCCGTCTTTCATGTGCTTCAGCTTATGACCCCCCTGATTGATCATCGGCTCGATGGTAAACACCATACCGGGCTCCAGTTTCACGCCGGTACCCGGCGTGCCGTAATGCAGGACCTGCGGATCTTCATGCATTTCGCGGCCAATACCATGACCACAGTATTCACGCACCACACTGTAACCCGCACCTTCGGCGACTTTCTGAATCGCATGGCCGATATCGCCCAGGGTGGCGCCCGGTTTCACGCTGCGGATGCCTGCCCACATGGCTTCGTAGGTGGTGTTCACCAGACGTTTGGCCACCGGTGTGGTTTTTCCCACGCAGTACATTTTGCTGGAATCGGCGATGTAGCCGTTTTTCTCCAGTGTGATGTCACAGTTGATGATATCGCCGTTGCGCAGAATCTGACTGGCTTTGGGCATACCGTGGCACACCACGTGGTTGACGGAAGTATTGAGCACATAGGGGAAGTCGTACTGGCCTTTGCTGGCGGGGCGCGACTGCAGATCCTTGACGATGTAATCTTCCACCCGGTTGTTGATATCCATGGTGCTGATCCCGGCGCAGATGTACTCATCCAGCATGGCAAAAACCTGAGCCAGCAGGCGGCCGGATTCCCGCATCAGTGCGATTTCGTCAGCGCTTTTGATTCTGATATTCATATTGCCTCCGCCTGCTGGTCGGCGCGCAGCTGAGAGAGGGGCAGCTCGTCGGACGCCAGCAGTTTACGGGTCAGCTGGGAGTAGGTGAGGTCTGGGTAGAATTCGGCCAGCATACCGATTTTGATCCAGTATTCGGCCTGACCATTGATGGAGCGGCCCAGCATGGCACTGGCATCGCGTATTTCCTCGTGCAGTTCTTCTGAAATTTTAACAATACCCATCACAGTCTCCGCATAACATTGGTATGCGGAGTATATATGAAACGTATATTAAATATATATTCTGTGCAGAACTCAGAGTTCACCCAGCTCTTTCAGGTACTTGGGCGTCAGAACCGTATCGAACGCACGCGGCAGAGCCTGTGGATAATCGCGGCTGAAATGCAGACCGCGGCTTTCTTTGCGCAGCAGTGCTGAACGTATGATGACATCGGCTACATCCACCAGATTCCGCAGCTCCAGCAGGTCGTGGCTGACGCGGTAATTACTGTAAAACTCCTGAATTTCCTGGCGCAGCAGGTTTACCCGGTGGCGTGCGCGCAGCAGCCGTTTACTGGTGCGTACAATGCCTACGTAGTCCCACATGAAGCGGCGCAGTTCATCCCAGTTGTGGGCGATCACCACGTCTTCGTCGGAATCGTCCACCTGACTGGCATCCCAGCAGGGGGCCTGCGGGATGGGTTCGTCCGGATCGATGGTCTGAATAATATGCTGCGCCGCTGAGCGGGCGAATACCAGGCACTCCAGCAGCGAATTACTGGCCAGCCGGTTAGCGCCGTGAAGGCCGGTGCAGGCGGTTTCTCCCACCGCATAGAGGTGCCCTATATCCGTGCGGCCAAAAGTGTCCGTGACGACGCCGCCACAGGTGTAGTGGGCGGCAGGCACAACCGGTATCGGCTCGCGGGTGATGTCGATCCCCAGCTCCAGGCAGCGTTCATAGATGGTGGGGAAATGCTCTTTGATGAAGTCGGCCGGCTTGTGGCTGATATCCAGAAACAGGCAATCCGCGCCGAGACGTTTCATTTCATGGTCAATGGCCCGGGCCACAATATCGCGCGGCGCTAATTCACCCCGCTCATCGAAATTGTGCATAAACCGCGTGCCATCCGGCAGCAGCAGCCGGCCGCCTTCACCACGCACAGCCTCTGAGATCAGGAAGGAACCGGCCTGAGGGTGGTAAAGGCAGGTTGGATGAAACTGATTGAATTCCATATTGGCAACGCGGCAACCTGCCCGCCAGGCCATGGCGATACCATCGCCGGAAGCGCCGTCCGGGTTGCTGGTATACAGGTACACTTTGCTGGCGCCACCGGTGGCCAGCACCACCGCGCGGGCGGTAATCACATCGACGTCACCGGTGTCATTGTTCAGAAAGTAACCGCCGATGCAGCCATGGCCGTCCAGCCCGAGCTTTTCCCGGGTAATCAGGTCGATGGCAATGTAGTTCTGCATCATATGCAGATTGGATTTTTCTTTTGCCCGTTGCAGCAGGGTTTCTGAGATGGCATGTCCGGTGGCATCGGCGGCATGAATAATCCGCCGCGCACTGTGGCCGCCTTCCCGGGTAAGGTGAAAATGATCCGGAGCATCCTGGGTAAAAGGTACGCCGATATCGATCAGCCATTGAATGGCAGCATTGGAATGTTCAACGGTAAAGCGCACGCTGGGCTCGTGGCACAGGCCCGCCCCGGCCACCAGAGTGTCGGCCACATGGGCATCGACGCTGTCGTCTTCGTCCAGTACTGCCGCCACGCCGCCCTGTGCCCAGCGGGTAGATCCGGCATCCAGCGATTCTTTGCTGATGATCGCGGCCTGCAGGTGGTCTGGCAGGGACAGCCCCAGTGTCAGCCCGGCAGCGCCGCTGCCAACGATCAGTACATCATAAGTATGGGATTGACTCATTATCAGGAAAGCTTAATAAATTCAGACAGGTACACGGCACGGCAGGCACTTCACAGGGCATATCGGCCAACTTGCTGCTCATGATACACTGAAGCGGAACTAATCCGAAAAATAACCCTCTACTGCTTCGAATGAGGTCGACAAAACCACAGGAGGCAGTACCCATGAGTACGGCAACGGCGCTAGCGCAGAAGACCACAGCGGAACAGGGCATGACTGACCAACAACATACTGACCGGCAACTGGTTGCCAGGGTGCAGAAAGGCGATTCAAGGGCCTTTGATCTGCTGGTGATCAAGTACCAACACCGTATTTTATCGCTGGTGGGGCGCTATATCTCCGATTTTGCAGAAGCTCAGGACGTCACTCAGGAAGCGTTTATTAAGGCCTATCGGGCCCTGCCATCCTTCCGTGGCGAAAGTCAGTTTTATACCTGGATGTACCGTATCGCAGTCAACACGGCCAAGAACTATCTGGTCAGCCGCGGCCGTAAGACGCCTACCCGCGATATTGATCTGGATGATGCCGAGTTCTTCGCGGACGAGGCTAAAATGAAAGATATCGAAACCCCCGACAGCCTGATGCAGCGGGATGAGCTGCGCAAAGTGGTGTTTGACGCCATTGAAGCGCTGCCGGAAGAACTGCGCATGGCGGTAACCCTGCGTGAACTGGATGGCCTCAGCTACGAGGAAATTGCAGAAGTGATGGATTGCCCGATCGGTACCGTCCGCTCCCGTATTTTCCGGGCCCGTGAAGCCATTGATAAGAAAATGCAGCCGTTACTCTCTGAGTCCGGCAGCGCGATCGCCTGAGGAGTAATCATGAACGAGCGTATTAACGAATCTCTCTCCGCTCTGGTTGACGGTGAAACCGACGAACTGGAAGTGCGCCGGCTGCTGAATCAGCTTGAGAGCGACGATGACATGCGTCAGACCTGGCACAGATATCAGATGATGGGCGCTCTGATGCGCGATGAGCCAGCCGTTAATGTGGATCTTTCCCGCGGTATTGCTCAGGCCATTGCCGGAGAACCCATGGATGATGTGGTGCGGCCGGAAACCGTTGCGGCTGATGACGAATCTGTGGTGGTGGAAAAACATTCCCGTCTGCGCTGGCTGGCATCCGGAGCCGTGGCTGCGACCGTCACTCTGGCCGTGTTGGTGGGTGTGCGCGTTAATCAGGACACAACCGGTGACCTGCAGATGGCGCAACAGGCACAGACAACATCGGCGCCTGCGGCTGTCATTGCACAGGCCGACGATGAGCAACCGGTTATTCTTGCCGAGGCCAGTGAACTGAGCCCGGAAGAGCTGGAAGCGGCACAGCGTAAGTTGCAGGAATATGTGATGCAGCATACCGAGCAGGCCGCTATGAGCAATGCCGGAGGCGTTATGCCTTATGCCCGCGTGGTGAATTTTGAAAGCGGAGAGGAGACTCGCTGACAATGACGCGTTGGCTGCTTCTGCCTTTGCTGGTCAGTGTGGCTGCACTGGCCAGCGCTGAAGGAAGCGCACGGGACTGGCTGGATCAGATGAAGCGTGCGTTTAAAGAAGAAAATTACCGTGGCGTGCTGATCTATGGCAATCAGCAACACTGGGAAACCATTTCAGTGGTGCACGGTAAAATAAATGGCGTTGAGCATGAAAAACTCCGCCATCTGACCGGTATCCCCCGGGAAATTATCCGCAGTGGCGATCAGACCACCTGTATCCATCCCGGTGACCACAGTGTACGCATTGCCAGCAGCCTGCCATCCCCGCTGCAGGGGATCGACAGTAACGCCGATATTTCCGTTTCTTATGATTTCCGCGTCGCCGATACCCAACGTATCGCTGGCCGCTATGCCAGACAGATGATCATTGCGCCAAAAGACCGTAACCGCTATGGCTACCGGCTGTGGCTGGATCAGGAATCCGGTCTGTTGCTGCGTTCTGACATGCTGGGCCAGGATGGTGAAGTACTGGAACGTTTTCAGTTCGCCAGCGTGGATATCGGTATGCCACTGACGCAGGATGATTTTGTGCCGGGCAGTGATGGACATCCTCTCAGTGAACACCCGGCACCGGCAGTTTCCGGTAAGACCTCTGAGTCACCGGCCTGGCTGCCTGAATGGGTTCCGACCGGTTTTGTATTGATGCAGGCCGGGGAATTATCACCGCCCGGCGAGCAGATCAGCAGTGAAGAATCCCTGCAGCAGCCGTTGCGGCTTATGTATACCGATGGACTCGCGGCTTTTACCCTGTTCGTGGATCTGGCCGGCAGTGAAAAAATGCCTGAAATGGTCAGCCAGTGGGGCGCAACGTCTGCAGCGGTGCGCTATCGTTCGTTTGATGAAAGCCGTTATCGTATCACTGCCGTCGGTGAGCTCCCTTCGGCGGCTATTTCCCGGATTGCCGGGTCTGTAACGCCCCGGCAAACAGTTGATCCGCAGCATTAACAGGGCAGAACTTTATGACGCAGGAAATTGTCGTAGTAACCGGACTCGGTGATGGCGGTGTCTGGGTTGAAGGGGTACAGAAAAGTGCCTGTAACAGCTGCAACGCACGTTCCGGTTGCGGACAACACAGCCTCAGCAAACTCGGGCGTCCCATGCGCCTTTGGGTTGAAGGCGGGTCTGACCTGAAAGTCGGCCAGGAAGTGGTCCTCAGTATGCCTTCGGGCGGGCTGGCGATGAGTGCTTTGCTGCTCTACGGTCTGCCGCTGCTGACACTCCTGGCAGGTGCTGCGGCCGGGCAATTATACGGTGATCTGATGGCAGTTGCCGGCGGGCTTGCCGGTCTGGCCGGTGGATTCCTGCTGGCACGTAATATCTCCCGACATTTTCAGGACCGCTGGCAGCCGAAGCTGTTGCCGGGTTGTGATCATATTTCTGTTATTTCTGCAGATTAGAAGTAGATAAGGTAACAAGATGAATACGTTATTCCGTGGTTTTGCGTTCGTTTTTCTGGTGGTATTCAGTCTGGTCTCCCGGGCCGAATTGCCTGACTTCCGTGATCTGGTGAAAGAAACCTCACCAGCCGTTGTGAATATCAGTACCGTGCAGCACATTGAATCGGCGAGCTTTCAGCAGCGTTATGGGCTGCCACAGGATGTGCCGGAAATCTTCCGTCATTTCTTCGGCGCGCCGACGCCGGGCCGTCCGGGTGAAGAAGAGCGCGCGTCACTGGGGTCCGGGTTCATTATCTCTGATGACGGCTACATTCTGACCAATAATCATGTGGTTAAAGACGCTGATGAGATTGTCGTACGTCTTAATGACCGTCGTGAGCTGGATGCCAAGCTGATCGGGGCTGATGAAAGCTCAGATCTGGCGCTTCTTAAAGTGGAGGCCGAAGACCTGCCAACAGTGGAACTGGGTGACTCAGATAAGCTGGATGTAGGGGAATGGGTGGTTGCCATCGGCTCGCCTTTCGGCTTCGATTATTCTGTAACCGCCGGGATTGTCAGTGCCAAAGGCCGTAGTTTACCGAATGAAAACTACGTGCCTTTTATTCAGACCGACGTTGCCATCAATCCCGGTAACTCCGGTGGCCCACTATTTAACCTGGACGGCGAAGTGGTGGGGATCAACTCGCAGATATACACCCGTTCCGGTGGTTTTATGGGGGTTTCCTTTGCCATCCCGATCAATGTCGCACTGGATGTGGCTGACCAGCTGAAAGAAAAAGGCAAAGTAAGCCGCGGCTGGTTAGGCGTTGTGATTCAGGAAGTAAGCAAAGATCTGGCGGAATCCTTTGGTCTTGAAAAAGCTGCGGGTGCGCTGGTGGCGCAGGTAGTTCAGGATAGCCCGGCTGAGGCTGCCGGACTGCAGAGTGGCGATATTATTACCCGCTTCAACGGCAAGAATATCTACCTGTCGTCTGATCTGCCGCATCAGGTAGGGCGGATTAAACCCGGCGAAGAAGCCAAAATCGACATTGTCCGTAACGGTAAGCGCAAAACGCTGGAAGTCGAGATCGGCGTGTTACCGGATGGCGATGGTGCTGAGCTGGCCATGAATAATGCCAATCCGCAGGAACACGTCAGCCAGCGTCTGGGCGTCGCCGTGGCAGAGCTGACAGCTCGCCAGCGTAAAACCGCCGGTGAAGGGGTGATCGTCAAAGAGGTGAAACGTGGCCCGGCTGCCTTTTCCGGGCTGGTTAATGGCGACGTCATCACCATGATTGCCGGTGAACCCATCCGCTCTGTTGAAGACTTTGAGCGGGTAGCGAAAGAGTTGCCGGCAAACCGCAGCGTTCCTATGAGAATCGTGCGCCGCGGCGCCGCTATGTTCATCCCGCTGAGAATCAATGAATAGGGCTGAACCTGCCTGATAAAGCCAAAAGCCCGGCTGTGCCGGGCTTTTTTGTGCGCGCTGGTCGGGGGCGACATAGCCATAAGGCAGTGTTTCAAGTAAAATTCGCGCCTATTTCAATCACTAATCAGGTTGTACTCTGTGAGCCAGCTGGACCACATCCGAAATTTTTCCATCATCGCCCATATCGACCATGGCAAATCCACGCTGTCAGACCGTTTTATTCAGGTCTGTGGCGGTCTGACAGACCGCGAAATGCAGGCTCAGGTTCTGGATTCCATGGATATCGAGCGCGAGCGCGGGATCACCATTAAAGCCCAGAGCGTGACGCTGGACTACACCGCCCGTAATGGAGAAACCTATCAGCTGAACTTCATTGATACCCCGGGGCACGTAGACTTCAGTTATGAAGTATCCCGTTCTCTGGCGGCCTGTGAAGGCGCTCTGCTGGTTGTGGATGCTGCTCAGGGTGTTGAGGCTCAGTCGGTGGCCAACTGCTATACCGCCATTGAGCAGGGCCTGGAAGTGCGTCCGGTACTGAACAAAATGGACCTGCCACAGGCCGATCCCGACAAGGTAGCGCAGGAAATTGAAGATATTATCGGCATCGATGCCAGCGATGCGGTGCGTTGCAGTGCGAAAAGTGGTCTGAATGTCGAAGATGTGCTGGAAGATCTGGTTGCCAATGTGCCGCCGCCGCAGGGCGATCCGGACGCGCCGCTGCAGGCACTGATTATTGACTCCTGGTTCGATCCTTACCTGGGCGTCGTTTCCCTGATCCGGGTGACCAATGGTTCAATCAAGAAAGGCGATAAAATCCGGCTGAAATCGACAGGCCGGGACCATAACGCTGACGGCGTGGGCATCTTTACCCCCAAACGTCATGAAACCGGTGAACTGAATACCGGTGAAGTAGGCTATCTGGTGGCCGGCATTAAGGACATTCACGGGGCGCCGGTGGGGGATACCATCGTCAGCACTAAGTTTGCCGACACGACCAGCTCACTGCCGGGATTCCAGAAAGTAAAGCCGCAGGTGTATGCCGGTCTGTTCCCGGTATCATCGGACGATTTTGAGTCATTCCGTGATGCGCTGGAAAAGCTCTCGCTGAACGATGCCTCCCTGTTTTTTGAACCTGAGAACTCAGATGCGCTGGGCTTTGGTTTCCGTTGTGGCTTTCTTGGTATGCTGCATATGGAGATTATTCAGGAACGTCTGGAGCGCGAATACGACCTGGATCTGATCACCACCGCGCCGACGGTTATTTACGAGGTGGTGACCCGCAAAGGCGAAACACTGAGCGTGGATAATCCTTCCAAGCTGCCGGATATCGGCAGTATTGAAGAAATGCGGGAGCCCATCGCCGAATGTAATATCCTGGTGCCGCAGGAGTATCTGGGGAACGTGATTACCCTGTGCGTCGAGAAGCGTGGTGTGCAGATGGATATGCAATATACGGGATCACAGGTTTCGCTGCGTTATGAAATTCCTATGGCGGAAGTCGTGATGGACTTTTTTGACCGCCTTAAGTCAGCCAGTCGTGGCTTTGCTTCACTGGATTACAGCTTTCTGCGTTTCCAGGAAGCGCCTCTGGTGCGGCTCGATGTACTGGTAAACAGCGAACGGGTGGATGCGCTGGCGGTTATTATGCACCGTGACAACGTTCGCAGACGCGGGACGGCTCTGACCGAGAAAATGAAAGAGCTTATTCCGCGTCAGATGTTTGATGTTGCCATTCAGGCTGCCATGGGCAATCAGGTAGTTGCCCGTACAACGGTTAAAGCCTTGCGTAAAAATGTGACTGCTAAATGTTACGGCGGTGACGTCAGCCGTAAGAAAAAGCTGTTGCAGAAGCAGAAAGAAGGCAAAAAACGGATGAAACAAATCGGCAGCGTGGAAATACCACAGTCTGCTTTCCTGGCCGTTCTTAAGGTGGATGATTAAAATGCATCGTCAAAAAGGTATGTCATTTACAAGCGTCATTTCATTAATTGCATTGCTTGTGGTGCTGATTAAAACAGGCTATGAACTGGTTCCGATGTATCTGGATGATCAGGTATTGAATGGTGTCCTGGAACGCATGAAGGATTCCGGCGAAGTGACGCATGAAAGCAGTCCGCGCCACGTTAAAAGCATGCTGGAAAAGCGTCTGGATATGAACAACATTCAGCTTGCATACGATGAATTGTCGATTAAAAAAAATGGCAACAGCCTGGTACTGGACTGGCCTTACGAGAAGCGCAGCAACTGGTTCGGTAATGTTGATCTGGTTGTGAGTTTTCATCAGCACGTAGAATTCTGAAGTGAATAACCCATTGTTAAAATTATCCCAGCGTCTGGGTTATACGTTCAAAGACGAATCATTGGCTATCCTGGCCTTAACCCACCGCAGTAAAGGTGGCCATAATAATGAACGCCTGGAATTTCTGGGTGACTCTATTCTGAATTTCATTATTGCCGAAGACCTGTTCCGTCGTTTTCCCCAGGCGAAAGAAGGCAAGCTCAGTCGTTTACGTGCCCGGATGGTGAAAGGGCAGACACTGGCAGCCATTGCCCGGGAGTTCGAACTGGGCGACTTTCTGTTGCTGGGCTCGGGGGAATCCAAAAGTGGTGGACACCGCCGGGATTCCATACTGGCTGACACCGTAGAAGCGCTGATCGGTGCAATGTATCTTGACGGTGGACAGGCTGTGGTTAATGAACGCGTACTCAGTTGGTACGCTTCGCGGTTAGCAACACTGACGCTGGAAGATCCGATTAAAGACCCCAAAACCCGGTTACAGGAATATCAGCAGGCGAATCATTCCAGCCTGCCTAAATATCGGGTACTGAGTGTTGAGGGGCCGACCAATGAGCAGGTGTTTACGGTGGAGTGTTGTATCCCGGAACACGACACGCCTGTTATTGCCAGAGGCAACAGTCGCCGCTCGGCTGAACAGACGGCGGCCAGTGAACTTCTGCAATTGCTGAACGTGGAGGATGACAGTCCGCGGGGAGGGAGTGCATGAGCACCCGAACAGGTTATGTCGCTATTGTCGGCCGGCCCAATGTGGGTAAATCCACCTTGATGAACCGCATCCTGGGTCAGAAGCTTTCTATTACTTCACGCAAACCTCAGACCACCCGCCATCAGGTGTTGGGAATCAAGACGGAAAATGATATCCAGGTTGTTTACGTTGATACCCCGGGAATTCATAAGATTCAGGAAAAAGCCATTAACCGGTACATGAACAAGGCTGCCACCACCGCAGTTAAAGACGTGGATCTGATTGTGTTAATGGTCGACCGGATGCGCTGGACCGACGAAGATGAAATGGCTTTGCAGGCCATTAAGAGCCAGCGTGCTCCCGTGGTTCTGGTGGTCAACAAAGTAGACTTTGTGCGTGAGAAAGAAGAATTACTGCCTTATCTGGAGCAGCTGAGTCAGAAGCATCCATTTGATCAGATCGTTCCGGTTAGTGCCAAAACCGGCCACAATGTTGATCGCCTCGAACAGCTGATCGAAAGCTATATGCCGGAAAGCCACTATTTCTTCCCTGAAGATCAGATTACCGACCGCAGTTCCCGTTTTCTTGCCGCTGAGCTGGTGCGTGAAAAAATTATGCGCCAGCTCGGTGACGAATTACCTTATGCGATGACGGTTGAGATTGAAGAATTTGTGCACAGCGGCAGCCTGATTGAAATCAGCGCGCTGATTCTGGTCGAACGGCCCTCACAGAAACGTATTGTTATCGGTGAAGGTGGTTACCGTATTAAACAGATTGGTCAGGATGCCCGCAAAGACATGGAAGAGCTGTTTGACTGTAAAGTAATGCTGAATCTGTGGGTGAAAGTCAAAGCCGGCTGGTCGGACGATGAACGGGCATTGCGTTCTCTGGGTTATGACGATTACTCAGGCTGACCGTGTCTGAGTTCTATATTCTGCACAAACAGCCACTTAGGGAACAGGAGTGGCTTCTGGATATTTTTTCCCAACAGGATGGTCGTTTATCCGTGATTGCCGGCCCTCGCCAGCGTCACTGCGATTCACTGCAGCTTATGCAGGGGCGCTGGTCCGGCCATGACGACTGGCCCCAGGTGCGGGTAATGGAATGCCTGAGCGAGCTGCCATTTTCCGGCAACGCACTGTATTGCGCCCTCTATATCACAGAATTACTGGCCCGCCTGTTGCCCAGATATGAACCTTCCCCGGCACTTTTTCATAGCTACCGGCAAACGCTGAACGGACTGGCGGGTGGTGGCTTGCCGGACCCCTGGCTGAGATTATTTGAAGTCCAGCTGTTGTCCGGATTGGGGTACGGTTTTTCTTGGCAACAGGATGCATCCGGGCATGTTATCGAGGACGATATTCACTACGATTTTGTGCCCGGACAGGGCTTTGTCGGACCTGCCGTGCAGGGCATTGCCGGACGCGATATTATAGGTTTTGCCCGGCGCGAGCGGAATAATCCGGCGGCATGGCTGGCGGCTAAAAAAATATTACGGCGGGCGCTGGATGATCTGCTTGAGCGGCCGCTGACCAGTCGTGAATTAATCAGTGTCAGCAAACCAAATTCATAACGCAGGTATGAAAGAACAGTACAGGAGTCGGATGTGAAGAATACAAAACGGGTATTGCTCGGGGTCAATATTGATCATGTTGCTACCTTGCGCCAGGCCCGCGGTACCCGTTACCCGGACCCTGTGCAGGCAGCGTTTATTGCGGAAGAAGCCGGCGCGGATGGCATTACTGTTCATCCCCGTGAAGACCGCCGTCATATACAGACCCGTGATGTGTATGTGATGGCAGAAACACTGGCAACCCGTATGAATCTGGAAATGGCGGTGACCGAATCCATGCTTGCACTGGCGGAAGAAATTGCACCGCCAGCGGCCTGCTTTGTGCCGGAAAAGCGCGAAGAGCTCACCACGGAAGGTGGTCTTGATGTTGTCAGTCAGGAGGAACATATCCGCGCAGCCGTGCAACGTCTGCAGAAAAAGGGGACCGAAGTTTCCCTGTTTATTGATCCGGACGAACAGCAGATTGATGCTACCGTCCGCACGGGCGCTCCTGTTATTGAATTACACACAGGCGCCTACGCCGATGCTGAAACGGAAGAAGAGCAGCAGGCAGAGCTGAAACGTATTCAGCACGCTGCTGCGTATGCGCAGCAGCAGGGATTAATCGTCAATGCCGGTCATGGTCTCAATTATCACAATGTAGAAGCCATTGCGGCGATTCCCGGCATGAACGAACTGAACATTGGCCATGCCATTATCGCCCGGGCCGTGTTTTCCGGTCTGAAAGAGGCCGTTGCAGATATGCGCACGTTACTGGAACAGGCAACCGTCCGTTGAAGCGGCCAGATTTGAAGCGGCCAGATTTTCCGGCGGATCCTTCTCTGGATCAGGTTGTCGGTATCGGCACTGACCTGTTGCGTGCGGGGCGTATCGCGGATGTGCTCAGTCGCCATGGTGAGCGCTTTGTGCGGCGTATCCTGACTGAACAGGAAGCAGTTATTTACCGGCAACGCGGTGATGGGCTGAATTTTCTGGCGAAACAGTATGCGGCTAAAGAAGCATTGGCCAAAGCGCTCGGCACCGGAATCGCCAAAGGCGTGGGGTTCCGGCAACTGGAAATTCTGCGTGACAGTAACGGCGCTCCGTACGTTTTTCTGCATGGTGCCGCTGCCGATCTGCTGCGCAATCTGGGCGGCAGTAAAGCCTTTATCAGTCTGTCGGATGACGATGATTTTATTCAGGCATTTGCGGTTCTGATCTGATCGTCAGTGCAATGCCGCGCATAAATCAGAATCAGCCGGGCCCGGCTTCTTTGAGCAGGCGCCGCCAGTCACTGTCCGCGGCCCAGGCCTGCAGCCGGCTGACCTCTTCACTGAGACGACGCATCATGTCTGGCAGCTGCCCGGTCTGCGATGCTTTCAGTGCCGTTTCAAACTGCTCCAGTGCACTTCTCAGCGCCGGTACTCCACAGTAACGGGTGGCGCCGTGTATACGGTGAACTTTTTCCAGCAGGGTATCCATGTCTTCTTCTTCCCACGCTTCCATGATATGCCCCATATCGTTACTCAGTGAATCCATCAGCATGATGAACATGTCTTCGGCGAGATCGACTTTCTGATTGGCGTGACGCAGGGCAATAACGGCATCAAATATGGTATCGCGGGTGGTGTTTTCTGCCTGTGTCGGAGCCGCTTCTTCCGGTTCGCCGGGCTGAGTTCCCGCAGGTCCTTCGATCAGCAGGCGGGTGGCAACATAGCCTGACCAGCGCTGAATACAGTCAGCCAGCTGCTCCTGGCTGATGGGTTTGGTCTGGTAATCATTCATGCCGGCTTTCAGCAGTGCTTCTTTTTCATCGGCCATGGCGTGAGCCGTCAGTGCGATGATGGGCACGGCAGCACCGCCGTCCATGGTACGGATTTCCCGTGTGGCCTCGAGCCCATTCATACCCGGCATCTGAATGTCCATCAGAATCATATCAATGGCATTTTCCTCCACCATATCAATGGCATCACGGCCGGAGGTCGCGGCCAGTACCTTAACGCCTAATTCTTCCAGCAGTGTCACCACCAGTTTCAGGTTGGCATCATTGTCATCGACGGCGAGAATCGTCGGTACGGGCTGACCCGGGGTAATGTACTGCGGTAGTTCCGTCTGAGCGTCCAGCGATTCACCAGTGAGTAAAAAGCGCAGTTGCTGGTAAAGTTTGCGGTGGCTGAATGGCTGGCTGAGGCTCAGTCTGGCGCCTTGGTTGCGCAGTTCTTCCAGGTGTTCATGACTGACGCTGTCGATCAGTGCCAGCACTGGTATGCCGGTTTCTTTCAGGCGGGCCATCATGGCAATGTGGCCGCTGTCACCCAGCTGATGGTGGTGGCAGGAAATAATTACAGCATCCGGGTAATGGCCGCTGCCCAGTTGTTCCAGTAACTGTGGGCGGCTTTCGTATTCATCATGGTCTGCCTGCCATTGTGTCAGCAGCGCAGAAATATTCATGCGGTTCAGCAATGCCGGTTCCAGTAAGGCTACCCGGAATTCATCCAATGGCGGCATATCCTGTGTTTCATCACTCAGTTCGGCCTGAATATGGAAGGTGAACGTTGAGCCACGGCCTTCATGACTGGTGACCTGAATATCACCATGCATCGCATCGACCAGCGCGCGGGAAATAATCAGACCCAGCCCGGTACCGCCAAATTCCCGTGTGGTGCTGGCATCAGCCTGGGTAAAGGCGGTAAAGATTTTGGCAATCTGAGCTTCGTTCATGCCAATACCGCTGTCCTGAATATCGAATTTTACGCTGGCACGCTGATCGTCTTTGCTGATCAGAGAAACCCGCACACTGACGCTGCCACGGTCGGTAAATTTAATCGCGTTGTTGACCAGATTGGTCAGTACCTGCTTAAGGCGTAGTGGGTCAGAAATAAGCTGTAACGGCACATCTGAATAAATCAGGTGGGTGAGTTCCAGTCCTTTTTTATAGGCCGCCGGAGCCAGCATGGTAAACACATCTTCAATCACATCCCGCAGATTAAACGTGGTGTGTTCAATGATAAGTTTACCGGCATCAATTTTAGACAGATCGAGAATGTCGTTGATGATGGTCAGCAGATCGGTGGATGATTTTTTAATAGTGTTCAGATAATCGTACTGCTGGTTGTTCACCTGAGTTCTGGCCAACAGATCACTGAAGCCAATGATACCGTTGAGCGGTGTGCGGATTTCGTGGCTGACATTGGCGAGAAATTCCGACTTCATCTGGCTTGCTTCCAGCGCCTGTTTGCGCCCGATGGCCAGTTCGCGGTTACGCACTTCCAGTTCGTCCAGTGTTTCCTGCAGGTCCCGGGTGGTCTGTTCAATATTCTGCTGGTTTTCCCGGCTTGAGCGTTGCAGGGCACTGGCCATGGCGTTAACCCCGGCGGTTAACTGTTCAAACTCTTTGGCCCCCGAAACATGTACACGGGTATCCAGTTTACCGTCTTCCAGATCCTTGATGGCTTCCACAATACGCTGCATCGGATCCGATATCTGACGGCTGGCATGAACAGCGACCAGCGCGCATACCACCAGGGTGATCAGAATGATGGCGGTTGAGGTAATAACGTGCTGATAGCGCGCCAGTTTGGTATTGGCGTTGGAGAGTTCAAGCTCAGCCCAGCCCAGTAATTTTATTTCCGGGGTTTCTTCGGCGTAAAACTGATCAGACAACTGATCCGGGATGACCAGATTCTGGGCGAAGACCGGCGCTCTGACCCGGATGGAACCGTCCGTGCGCAGCAGTTGCAGCTGATTATCGGATAATTCGGCGGGACCGGTCTGGTCGGTCAGCATTCTGGGACCGGAGTGGGCCAGTACTTCAACATCCTGATTGTAAATACTCACCGAGCGCACATCGCGCTCTTCCAGCATATTATTGGCAATATTCTGCAGGATACCTGTGTTGCCGGTCATAACGCCGTATTCACAGGTCGGTGCCAGCTGTTTGGCCATGGCCAGAGCACGTTCCTCCAGCAGACTGTCCAGATTGCGTGAATGCTGGGTCATAAAGAAAATGCCGAGAATCAGTGAGATCACAATGCCCGGCAATAATGCCAGGAACATAACCCGGCTCTGTATGCTCCAGTTTTTCATGGTGAGTCATTATCGTTGCTGGAAGGCTGTAGGTTACTGGTCCGTGCGGCGCGGTGCAAACGTCCATCGCCGGTAGTGGATATAACGAAATCGCCAATTGATATTACCGTACAGTAGTAAGCCCGGTTAAACTGCCGCTTTTCAGTTATAAGAACCCGGAGAACCGCCGTGACTGACGTTCATTACCCCACCATTGCCGATTGCGTTGGCAATACGCCCCTGGTCAGGTTGCAACGCCTGTTACCGGAGGGCAGCAGTAATACCATTCTGCTGAAACTGGAGGGTAACAATCCGGCAGGTTCGGTCAAAGATCGGCCGGCCTTATCCATGATTGAGCGTGCCGAGCAGCGTGGTGATATCCGCCCCGGCGATACGCTGATTGAAGCCACCAGTGGTAACACCGGCATTGCGCTCGCCATGGCGGCGGCGATCAAAGGCTACCGTATGGTGCTGATTATGCCGGACAACGCCACCATGGAGCGGCGCTGGGCGATGGAAGCCTATGGCGCGCAGCTGATTCTGGTGTCGAAAGAAGAAGGCATGGAAGGGGCGCGTGATCTGGCGTCAGCGATGGAATCCGAGGGGGAAGGCATTGTTCTTAATCAGTTCGGCAACGGTGACAATCCGGAAGCTCATTACCACACCACAGGTCCGGAAATCTGGCAGCAGACCCACGGCCGGATTACGCACTTTGTCAGTTCCATGGGTACCACGGGAACCATTATGGGGACCTCACGTTACTTAAAGGAACAGAATCCGGAGATTCAGATTGTCGGACTGCAACCGGCCGAAGGCGCGGCAATTCCCGGTATCCGTCGCTGGCCGGAAGAATATCTGCCGACCATCTTTGACGCCTCGCGGGTTGATCAGGTGATGGATATCCGTCAACCGGAGGCAGAACAGGCCATGCGCCGGCTGGCGATGCAGGAAGGGATTTTCTGTGGCGTTTCTTCCGGCGGCGCGGTCACCGGTGCGCTGCGACTGGCGGAGCAGGTGGAAAATGCCACCATCGTGGCCATTATCTGCGACCGTGGTGACCGTTATCTGTCTTCCGGTGTGTTTGCGGCCCAGACACAGGAATAGTACTGGCGTACTGTCAAAGGTGAGGAATCTGCGGCGCTGAACGCCGAAAGGCGGTTGCAAAAGCGGCCGCCGTCCCCATACTGTGCGCCGGAAAAGGCCGCCGCTTACCATGATGATACCGGTCGCCAACAGTAGCCGGAGAGACAGGGTGAAAAACACAAAAAGAGAGCAACGCCTGACACTGAGTGTGGATAATCTTACCTCAGAGGGAGAGGGCGTCGCCCGCCGCAACCGGGATGTGTACTTCGTTCCCGGCGCTTTACCGGGAGAAGACGTTGAGGTGGTACTGGATGGCCGCCGCCGCAAAGTCTGGCAAACCCGGTTACTGACCATTCTCAAATCCTCGCCACAACGCACAGAACCTCTGTGTCCGCATTACCAGCGCTGTGGGGGCTGTGATCTGCAGCACCTGCAATACCCGGCGCAGGTGCAGTTCAAACAGGAACGGGTGCAGCGTGAACTCGCCCGTCAGGGCGCGGCAACAGATAATTGGGCAGCGCCGATCACCGCCGATCCCTGGCATTACCGGCGTAAAGCCCGTCTCGGAGTGCGCTTCAGTAAAGAGCGTGGCGAGAATTTTGTCGGCTTCCGTGAGGCAGCGTCCAACCACATTACCAATATTGATGTCTGCCCGGTGTTGCCGGATAACGCGGCGCTGAACTGGGCCTTCTGGCGCGACTGTATCAATGGCCTGCAATCCCGTTCTCTGATCACCCAGATTGAAGCCCTGGTGGCGGATAATGCTCTGGCACTGATATTCCGGATTCTGAAACCTCTTCCTGTGGCTGATCAGCATCAGTTAATCGAAGCATTAAACAGCGTACAGTCAGAGCTGCCACTGCAGTTGTGGCTGAAAACGGATAAGCATGCCGCGGCGCAACGCTTATGGCCGGCTGATGCGGAACCTTTGCAGCATCATGTAGACGAACTGGCGCTTACGCTGCAGCCGGATGATTTTGTGCAGGTTAATGGTGCAGTGAACCGTGCCATGGTGCAGCAGGCTCTGGACTGGCTGGCCCCGCAGACCGATGAAATTATCTGGGACCTGTTTGCCGGGCATGGCAATTTCAGTATGCCTCTGGCGCAGCGCAGCGCTCAGGTTTACGCGGTGGAAGGTGATCAGCCGATGGTCAGCAGCCTGGCCGCTCAGGCTGAAAAATTGGCCCTTCCTTTGCAGGCAATCCGCGCGGATCTGGATGGCAGTGGCGGACTGCAGTCATTGCCGGATCCCGATGCGGTGCTGCTGGATCCGCCAAGAGCGGGAGCGGCCGGCATTATGAACGAATTAACAGAACGCCGGGTGCCAAGAATTGTATATGTCTCCTGTGACGCAGCCACGCTGGCACGGGATCTGAGCACACTGACCGACGCAGGTTACTGCATCCGGCAGGCCGGGATCATGGATATGTTCCCACAGACTCACCATGTGGAAACCATGGTGCTATTGGAAAATAAGGTTAAACGTCATGGTTAAAGTGAGAGAAGACCATCCGCTGTTACACGATGGCTCACTGGACGTCAGCAGCTGGCTGGAAAGCATCCAGCAGCAACACGACGTAAAAGATCCTGAGACGCTTGGGCGCGCTTTGGCGCTGGCCAAACAGTTGTCTGACGAAGCAATTGCCAACCGCACCTACTGGTCCATTGACAGTGTGCAGATGGGCATCGAAATGACACAGATTCTGCTGGATCTGCGTCTGGATACGGCATCACTGGTTGCCGCCATGCTGTATCGGGCGGTGCGGGAAGGGCGTGTATCGCTGCAGAAAATAGAGCGCGAATTCGGGGCGGAAGTCGCCACCCTGATTGAAGGTGTGCTGCGCATGGCCGCCATCAGCGCGATCCAGAATTCCACCGATGAAATTGTCCTTGGACAGCGTCAGGCGCAGGTCGATAACCTGCGTAAAATGCTGGTTTCAATGATTGATGATGTCCGTGTGGCACTGATTAAACTGGCGGAGCGTACCTCGGCTATCCGGGCGGTCAAAGACGGCCCGGAAGATAAACGCCGCCGGGTGGCAGAAGAAGTCTTCAATGTTTATGCGCCACTGGCTCACCGGCTGGGAATTGGTCATCTGAAATGGGAGCTGGAAGATCTGGCCTTCCGCTACCTGCAACCGGACTCCTATAAAAAAATTGCCCGCCTGCTGGACGAGAAACGTCTGGCGCGTCAGGACTACATTGAAAATGTCGTGCAGAAACTGCGCGAAGAAATTCTCAAATGTGGTATCCGCTGTGACGTCTATGGCCGGGCAAAACATATTTACAGTATCTGGCGGAAAATGAACCGCAAAAATCTCGATTTTTCGCAGATATACGATATCCGCGCGGTGCGTATTCTCGTGCCGGAGTTACGTGACTGTTACGCCGCACTCGGGGTTGTGCACAGCTTATGGCGGCATATTCCCAATGAGTTTGATGACTATATTGCCAACCCGAAAGAAAACGGATACCGCTCGCTGCATACCGCGGTATTCGGACCGGAAGGCAAAGTGTTGGAAGTGCAGATACGGACTCACGGAATGCATGAAGACGCAGAACTGGGAGTCTGTGCCCACTGGCTCTATAAAGGCACCGACACCAGCGCCAAAGACCAGGGCTACGAACAGAAAATCGCCTGGCTGCGGCAGGTGCTGGAATGGCACGAAGAACTGGATGACCTGCCGGAACTGGTCGGGGAATTACGTGCCGATATTGATCCGGACCGTATCTATGTTTTCACCCCTGAAGGCCATGTGGTGGATTTACCGCCCAAAGCCACACCGGTTGATTTTGCCTATCGCGTACACACCGAGGTCGGGAATAAATGTCGTGGTGCGAAAGTCAACGGCCGCATCGTACCGCTGACGTATCTGTTGAAAAACGGTGAGCAGGTTGAAATTCTCACCAACGCCAAAGCGCATCCGAGCCGTGACTGGTTATATCCGGAAGGCGGCTACATCCATACCAACCGGGCAAGGGCCAAAGTCGCACACTGGTTTAAATTACAGGCCCGGGATCAGAATATTGAAGAAGGCCGTCAGCTGGTACTGCGCGAACTGGATCGACTGGACCTGGTGAATGAGTCGCTCAGCGAAGTGGCGGGTGATCTGAACATGAAAACCGTCGATGACGTTTATGCCGCTATTGGTGCCGGTGATTTACGCGTCGGACAAGTGGTTCATGCCGTACTGAAACGTGCGGATACCCAGGCACCGCAACGGGAACTGCCACTGTTGCGTAAACCGGAAAAAATCGATCGCAGTGCCAATACTGATAACGATATTTATATTGAAGGCGTGGGTAACCTGATGACGCATCTGGCGTCCTGTTGTCAGCCTGTTCCCGGCGACGATATCCGTGGCTATGTGACCGTTGGCCGTGGCGTTACCGTACACCGCAGTGACTGCGAAAATCTGCTGCATCTGGAAGTCATAGAACCCGAGCGGGTGTTGCAGGTGAGCTGGGGTTATCGTCCGGACAGTACGTATCCGGTGGATATGCTGATTCAGGCCTATGACCGTACCGGCCTGCTCAGTGATGTGAGTACCTTACTGGCCAATGAGCGCGTAAACGTGATTGCGGTGAACACCTTGTCGAATCAGGGCGAACACACCGCCAACATGAAAATTACCGTGGAAGTCGACAGCCTGGAACGGCTGGCGCGGCTGATGAATAAAATTAACCAGTTACCGAACGTTATTACCGCGCGCCGGGTACGTAACGGAGAGGGGGTCTGATGTCCCGTCGTTACCAGCTTGATGATCTGGTCTATCTTATGCGCCGTCTGCGCAACCCGCAGACCGGTTGCCCCTGGGATCTGAAACAGGATTTTGCTTCTGTTCTGCCGCACACGCTGGAAGAAGCCTACGAAGTGGCGGACGCCATTGAGCGACAGGACTGGCCGCATGTGGAAGAAGAATTAGGCGACCTGTTATTTCAGATTATTTTCTACGGTCAGATTGCCAGTGAACGTCAGCTGTTTGATCTGAATTCCATTATTCACCGGCTGGTTGAAAAACTGATCCGCCGTCATCCCCATGTTTTTCCTGCCGGCACACTGGAAAGTGAACGGGACCCGTCCGTATCGCCCGAGGAAGCCGAAATTAATGCCAATTGGGACGCCATTAAGCGTCAGGAAAAAGCAGCCAAAGCCGATCAGAATATTCCTCACAGCCTGGTCGATGATGTGCCTGTGACCATGCCGGCGCTGACGCGGGCAGTTAAATTACAGAAGAAAGTATCCACGGTCGGTTTTGACTGGTCAGACATATCCGGCGTGCTGGACAAAATCCGTGAAGAACTGGCCGAAGTGGAAGAAGAAATTGCTGCCGGGGATACGCAGCGATGTCAGGAAGAAGTCGGTGATCTTCTGTTTGCCGTCAGTAACCTTGCCCGCTTCCTGAAAGTCGATCCGGAAGCGGCGTTACGCGGAACCAATCAGCGTTTCAGTCAGCGGTTCCGTCATGTCGAAACGCGTATAGAAGCCAACGGAGGCTGGCAATCCGCGACAGCCGACGATATGGACAACGCCTGGAACGAAGCCAAACAGCGGGAAAAATCCGGTCTGACAGATCAGTCTGCTGATAATTAAAATATCAGCAAAGCACAAAATCACTAAAGGCCGGTTATTTCCCCCGGCTGTGTGATCCGTCTGTCGCTGTTAACGGAGCGCTGCTTAATGGCTGCCTTTCTGCATGGATGACAGGTGCTTACGCGTCAGTTTCAGAAACTGAGGCGTGGGACCGACATCTTCATAAATCGGATCACCATCTTCATCCTGCGCTACCACCTGATCGCCGGCCACATAAGGGAAGCCACTGGTCAGATCCGCCAGTGCGGCGCTTACCAGATCGCGCATAAGACGTTCCCGGGTACAGCCCGGAAACATTTCGGCGAGGGCTTCAATCCGCGCAGCATCTTTGATGTTGAGCGGTAACTCATAACTGGCATCCGTCAAAGGTTCGCCAAACTCATTTTCCCAGTGATTTAACAGATCTGAGGCTTTCATATCGGCTCCGTTCTTAGTCCTGTTTCCTGAGTCTAGAACTGTTTTACCACGGCGAAAGGCCGGGTCAACAAAGTGTTACCTAAATATCCACAATTGAAGCAATTGGCGGCCGGAATAATTTTGATCTTGCATCTTTGTTGAAATTCCGCAGACTGAATTGAGATAACGGCGGCCTGACTCCTGGTGGCCGGTGTCCGCCAACGGAACTGATCTGCCCCGGAGACGTCATGAGCAAAAGCCACGGAAAAGCCTTTGAACTCGACCCCTTACTGCGTGATAAAGTCAGACTGTTAGGTAAACTGCTCGGCCGTACCATTGAAGGCCATTACGGCGGCGACATGCTGGCGCGTATCGAAGACATCCGTAAGCAGGCCAAAAAAGCCCGTCAGGGAGATAAAGCAGAGCGTGACCGCTTGCTGGCCATGCTGAAAACCATGCCGGAAGATGCCTTGTTACCGGTGGTCCGCGGATTCAACCAGTTTCTTAATCTGGCCAATATTGCCGAACAACAACATGGCATCAGCTGGCGCCGTGACGATGCAGCGGATGATGAGGTCGAACAGATGTTTACCGGCCTGCTCGACCGCCTGCAGAGCAAAGGTATTACCGGCATTGATCTCAGCGAGCAGATTGCTGCCGCGAATATTGAACTGGTCCTCACCGCGCACCCGACCGAAATTACCCGCCGTACCCTGATTCAGAAATACGACCTGATTACCCGACTGCTGCAAAAACGTGACGACCTGCGTGAGGATCATCCGCAATTGGCGGATATCGAGCGGCGCCTGGAAACAGTGATTGAAGAAATCTGGCATACCGACGAAATACGGCAGGTGCGGCCAACCGCTGTGGATGAAGCCAAATGGGGTTTTGCGGTTATCGAGAACTCTCTTTGGGAGGCGGTGCCCGGGCTGCTGCGTAATCTGGATAAAGATCTGCGCGCCAGAGGGGCCGGCGCATTACCATTAACGGCTGCACCGGTTCGTTTTTCTTCCTGGATGGGCGGTGATCGTGATGGCAACCCTAACGTGACTTCCGGCGTTACCCGGGAAGTGCTTTATCTGGCGCGCTGGATGGCGGCTGACTTATTCCTGCGTGATATTGAACAGCTGGGCATGCAATTGTCTATGTCTGAGGCGACGGCCAGTGTTAAAAAGCTGGCCGGTGACGATGCTCATGAACCTTACCGCGAATGCATGCACGGGTTGCGCGAGCGTCTGTTGCAGACCAAAACCTGGGCGGCGGCAAAAGCCAAAGGGCAGGAGTGTGATCTGACACCACTGCAGGAAGAAGATGAATTATTACAGCCGTTATTATTGTGTTACGACAGCCTGATGGCACATGGGCTGGATGAAATCGCCAATGCCGGATTACTGGATACTATCCGCCGGGTCGCCTGTTTCGGTTTAACTCTGGTGCGCCTGGATGTACGTCAGGAATCGACCCGCCATGCCAATGTACTGGCAGAAATCTGTGAGTACTATGGTATGGGAGATTACCATCAGTGGGATGAAGAAAAGAAACAGGCCTTTCTGCTGGCTGAGCTGCAGTCGCGGCGGCCGTTGATCCCTGTTCGCTGGCAGCCCTCAGAGGAGGTTCAGGAAGTACTCGATACTATGCAGGTGTTGGCTACCCGCGCCGGTGACGGCGTCTCCTGTTACATTATTTCCATGGCCAGTGAACCGTCCGATGTGCTGGCCGTGGTGCTGTTATTACAGGCCTGCGGCGTGCGCGAACATATGCCGGTTGTTCCCTTATTTGAAACCCTGGGCGATCTGGAGCAATCCGCGCCGCGGATGGAAAAACTCTGGTCCGTTGACTGGTACCGTGAATACAGTCAGGGACATCAGCAGGTTATGATCGGCTACTCCGATTCTTCCAAAGACGCCGGTCAGCTGGCTGCCGTGTGGGCGCAGTATCGTGCCCAGGAAGCGCTGTCACAGGTGGCCCGCGAGAAAGGCATAAAACTGCGCCTGTTCCATGGTCGTGGTGGCAGTGTTGGCCGCGGGGGAGGACCCGCTCACCGTGCGATTCTTTCACAGCCGCCGGGCTCGGTTGCCGGTGGACTGCGAGTGACAGAACAGGGCGAGATGATCCGCTTTAAGTTTGGTTTGCCGGATGTCGCCAAACGCAATCTTAAAATCTATATCTCATCCGTATTGGAAGCGAATTTATTGCCGCCGGACAGTGCCCGCCCTGAGTGGCGGGACATGATGGAAAGTCTGGCCGGTGATGGTGTCCGTTCGTATCGGGCAATGGTGCGGGATACGGAAGATTTTGTGCGTTATTTCCGCGCTGCAACGCCAGAGCAGGAACTGGGTAAACTGGCGTTAGGCAGCCGGCCGGCGCGCCGCCGCAGCGGTGGCGGGATCGAAACCCTGCGTGCGATTCCATGGATTTTTGCCTGGACTCAGATGCGCCTGATGTTACCGGCCTGGCTGGGCTCTGACGATGCACTGGAAAGTGCCATTAATAAAGGCCGCCTCGGGCAATTACGCGATATGTATCAGCAATGGCCGTTTTTCCGTACCTATATTGATATGCTGGAAATGGTACTGTCGAAAGCCGACAGTGGCATTGCTCAGTACTACGAAGGACGCCTGGTGGAAAGTGAGCTGCAGCCCCTGGGCAGCCAGCTGCGCCAGCGTCTGGAAAAAATGCGGGCGCTGGTGTTACAGCTGAAAGAGCAACAGGAATTGCTGGAGAATAATATCGCTCTGCAGCAATCATTAAGTGTCCGTGACCCATACACTGACCCGCTGCATTACCTCCAGGCGGAGCTGCTCTATCGTGAGCGCCAGGACCAGGATGTGATCAGTGAAGAGGTGGAACGGGCCCTGAAAGTAACCATGGCCGGCATTGCTGCGGGTATGCGTAATACCGGCTAGACCGCATTATGACTGGTCTGTCGGTAGTTCTACTAACGTCGCTATACCAAAGTCGGGCGTTCGCCCGGCTCCTTTTTCTCCACAATGACTTGAGATGAGCCTGCCGGCAGAGTAAGGTTAGGCCTATTTTTTCACGGGTTGGTTAAAGTTTATACAGCTTGGCCACCGGACGTTTCTATTAACCACAAGGAGTATGCGCATGCGCGTAATTCTGTTGGGCGCGCCAGGTGCGGGTAAAGGCACTCAGGCACAGTTCATTTGCGACAAATTTTCAATTCCGCAAATTTCTACCGGTGACATGCTGCGTGCCGCGGTAAAAGCCGGCAGCGAATTGGGCCTGAAAGTAAAAGAAATCATGGAAACCGGCGGACTGGTTTCTGATGAAATTATTATTGGCCTGGTAAAGGAACGTATTCAGCAGGATGATTGTGCCAATGGCTTCCTGTTTGACGGATTTCCCCGCACGATTCCTCAGGCTGAGGCCATGATTGAAGCGGGTGTGGATATTGATCATGTTGTGGAAATTGACGTCGATGACGAGGAAATCGTGCAGCGTCTGAGTGGTCGTCGTGTGCACCCGGGCTCCGGACGTGTTTATCACATCGTCTATAACCCGCCCAAAAACGAGGGTAAAGACGACGAAACCGGTGAAGAACTGGTACAGCGCGACGATGATAAAGAAGAAACCGTACGCAAGCGTCTGGCCATTTATCACGAACAGACAGCACCTCTGGTCAACTTTTACAAGCAGCTGGAATCTGCCAAAGGCGAGAATGCACCAAAATACGCCCATATCGCGGGTGTTGGTTCATTACAGGATATTAAAGATAAAGTGATGGCGGCTTTGCAGAAGTAAGCGCATCAAGCAGACAGAAAGGGGCCTTTGGCCCCTTTTTTTATTTCTGCTGCCAGCATCGGTTGCCGGGGCGGGCGCAGGTACGGCTCCTGTTGCCCGGTTGCAGTGGATGTCAGATCCGCTTTAAGCCATCCGTTTGGCCATTAAATTATTCGGGGATTTTCTGATAATTTTATAGTATTCAATGACTTACATGCGGTATCAGGTATTTTTTGCGGGGTTGGCAATAATAAAAAAGCAAGTATCCGGTGGTGTCTGATAAGGATATATGACAATCGCCGGGTATCGGATGCGGAAAGAAAATAAACGTCTTAAATAAATATATTGGCCAGCCCAATAACAGTGATGAGGGACGGGTATTGACGATTAATAAGAAAAAATATCAAATAGTATTCAATAAATGATCAAAAATTTTGGTTTTTTATTACAAAAATACTATTATTGCACCCGTTAGCTAATGCGCGATTATAATTGTGCTAGCGTTAAATTACCTGATCAGGAAAACTCCAGAGGAATTAACATATGGCCAGACCAAAAAAAGCTCCAGCTAAGCGCGGTCGTAAACCAGCTGCTAAAGCGAAAGCAAAAGTAGCTGCTACTGTACCCGCTATCGTTGAAAAAGCGCAGAAAGCTGCTGATAAAGCTGCAGCATCTGTTGCAGCGCAACAGGCAAAAGTCGATGCAGCAACCAAGAAAGTTGAAGCTGCAAAAGCGAAAGTTGCTGCAAAAGCGACTGCAGCCGGTAAACGTGCTGTGGTTTCTGCTAATGCCAAACTGAAAGCAGAAAAAGAAAAACTGCAGACTCAGAAAGCCGCAGCCCGTGCTGCCAATGTTGCCGTTAAGAGCGCGCAGATTGAAGCCAAAGCGGAAGAAGCGATGAGCAAAGCAACGGAAACCGTGGAAGCTTATGCTGCTTCTCTGGCAACCAAAGCAGAAGCTGATCTGGCTAAAGCGGTTGCAGCGTTTGAAGCTAAGTGGAAGAAATCCCGCGCCAAATCTGACGCTGCGAAAGTAAAAGCCCGCACTAAGAAAGAAAGTGCCAAGGCCAAAACGGCTGCCAAGAAGCTGAAAGCTAAAGCAACAGCTGTTGAAAAAGCGGCTGCAAAAGCGGCTACGCCGAAAAAACGCGGTCGTCCTGCTAAAGCTAAAACCGCTGGTGCGGCACCGAAGAAACGCGGTCGTCCGGCGAAGGCTAAGGCTGCTTCTTCAGCACCTGCTGCAGCGCCGAAGAAACGCGGTCGTCCTGCTAAAGCAAAAACCGCCGCAGCGCCGAAGAAGCGCGGTCGTCCTGCTAAAGCGGCAACCTCTTCAGCACCGAAGAAACGCGGTCGTCCACCTAAGGCTAAAGCATAAGCTTGAGTCTGAGGAAAAACCCGGCATCGCCGGGTTTTTTTATGCCTGATATTCCCTGTCAGTGCGGGTGCCGCGTAACGGTGTGGTACTATTAGCCGGTCAAATACAGGTATGGTTATGTCCGTTATATTAACTCTTGATGCCTCTTCTTCGCTTTGCTCCGTGGCGCTGACCGACGGGCAGGAGACCTGGCATATAACCGAGCATCAGCCCCGGCGACATGCTCAGCGTTTGCTTCCCATGGTCGATGAGATCATTTCCCGGGCCGGCATTTCCCGCGATGCGCTGAACGCCATTGCCTATGGCCGCGGGCCGGGGTCCTTTACCGGTATCCGTATCGCCGCGTCCGTGATGCAGGGGATGGCGATGGCGCTCAATATTCCGGTGGCCGGAATATCGTCTTTGCAATCCATTGCGCAATCCGTTTTTGATCAGTCTGACGCTGATCGTGTTCTGGCTATTATGGATGCGCATATGGGGGAAGTGTTCTGGGGGATATTTCAGCGCGATGGAAAACTTTGCCGTGCTGTTACCGAAGAAAAAGTCGGACCACCGGACGCGTGTCTGGCTGATATTGCACAGTTTAATGGAGTGCTTGCGGGTGATGGACTGAATCTGGAAGCGTTTGCAGGTTGTTCGCAGACGTGGGCAGAGGTCTATCCGGATGCCAGTGTGATGCTGACGCTGGCCCGGTCTGACTGGCAACAGGGGCGCTTTGCCGGGCCTGAACAGCATCAGCCGGTTTACCTGCGGGACTCGGTGGCGTGGAAGAAACTTGATGAGCAGCCGAGTCTGCTTAAACGGAAGTAAGTGGAGTTTCGGTTTTGGATCTATTTCAGATTATCGTTCTGGCCCTGTTGCAGGGGCTGACAGAGTTTTTACCTATCTCGAGCTCTGCCCATCTTATTCTGCCATCCGAAGTGCTGGGTTGGCAGGACCAGGGACTGGCATTTGATGTGGCTGTGCATGTCGGCACATTACTGGCAGTCGTGATTTATTTTCGCCAGGATATTTTCCGTCTGTTACAGGGGTGGCTGACGACGGGCTTCAGCCGCCGGCCCAACGCCGATGCGAAACTGGCCTGGTTTGTCGGTCTGGCTACGATACCGGCGGGAGTGGCCGGTATTCTGTTGGATGACTGGATTGAAAGCCATCTGCGCTCGGTGGAAGTGATCGCCTGGGCAACCATTGGCTTTGGTGTTCTGCTTGGGGTTGCAGACCGGGTACGCTCTAAAGGTGTATCACTGGCTCAGATGACACTGATGATGGCTCTTATCATCGGCGCTGCCCAGGCACTGGCATTAATTCCGGGCACGTCCCGCTCCGGTATTACTATTACGGCAGCTCTGTTTATCGGTCTGCACCGGGTCGACGCTGCGCGTTTTTCGTTTTTATTGTCTGTGCCTCTGATCCTTGCGGCCGGCGCTCTTAAAACCCTTGATCTGATGAATTCTGTACTGCCGGTAGACTGGTTTGCCATTGTCATTGGCGTTTTTGTCTCTGCCGTCAGTGCCTGGCTGTGTATCTATTACTTTCTCGCTTTTATCAGTCGCATCGGCATGATGCCGTTTGTTATTTACCGCCTGATTCTGGGTGTTGTTCTTATGCTGTTTTTTGTCTGAGGATCTTTTGAGCCATCTTATTTGCCTGGATCCGGTTCTGCGTCCGCAGGCCGTTCAATGGTGTGACACTTTTGGTCTGACGCTGATCAAAGGTCATCAGTTGCCGCCCGGCGGCTTTCATCTGTGCCTTGATTTTTCCGGCCTGTGCCTGCTCAGTGGTGATAACCCCAAAGTCCGGGTTGAGGTGAATTTTTCACAGGGGGCGGTTGCCCACCGGCGTCGTTTTGGCGGTGGTATGGGGCAGGATATTGCCAAAGCAATCGGTGTTTCTTCTCAGTATAAACCGAGCGTGGTCGATGCAACGGCCGGACTGGGCCGGGATACCTTTGTGCTGGCCACTCTGGGCTGTCAGGTGACGGCGATTGAGCGTCAGCCTGTGGTAGCAGCGTTATTAGCCGATGGACTGGAAAGAGCGGCCAATGACGCCGGAATTGCCGATATTATTGAACGTATTCATTTTAAATATGGTGCCAGCCAGAATCTGTTGGCGCTGACCGGTTCCCGGCCATATCTGGCCGATATCGTATATCTTGACCCGATGTTCGATCACGATCCGAAACAGACCGCGCAGGTAAAGAAAGATATGCAGGCCTTCCGCGACATTGTCGGGCAGGATCATGATGCCGGGGATTTACTGGCGCCCGCCTGGCAGGCAGCGCGCTGTCGGGTTGTGGTAAAACGGGCCAGAAAAGCGGAGCCTCTGGCCGGGAAGGCCCCCAGTTATGCCATTACCGGCAAATCGAACCGTTTTGATGTGTATGTCAAAGCGAAAGTAACGCCGCCGTCTGATGCCAGTCAGACTGAATTCTGACTGGCAACGTCCGCTGTCCGCTGGTTAATCCTGCGGACTGTCTCCTGTGTCTTTCTTGTCGGCTTCCGGCTCGGCAGAATTTTCTTCTGCATCGCTGGCGTCAGTCTCCGGATTGTCATCGCCGCTGCGGTTATCTGCTTCGCCGCCCAGGCTGCGCAGAATACTTTCACGCAGAGCACCATCCAGCATATCTTCCAGACTGCTGATCAGCTCCTGCAGGCCGTCATCAAATGTCAGCTTATCGTCGTCGGTTTTCGCCAGCCGTTGTTCGCTGATCAGTTGCCGGATCAGTGCGCGGAACAGGTTTTTATCAAAAAACTCCGGCGCATTAATACCGTAAAGTAACGAAATCCGTTGCGCCAGCAGGGTGGATTGCTCTTCCAGCGCAGCTGCATCCAGCACGCCGCTGCCTTTCTGGCTGAGAATGGTCAATGTCAGGAAATAACGCTCCAGCGTCTGCATCATATTGCCCGCCAGCCCCTCAAGCATGGCGAATTCATAGCTGCTGGCCGGTGTTGCACAGTAACCGCGGCTGTTGTGCAGCAGGTAACCGTGTTCTACCAGCACATTCAGCCATTGTTTTACTTCATCTGCCAGTTCAGCTTCGCTCCAGCGCAGGAAGAGTTCAGCTTTCAGATAAGGATAAAGGCGCGCCACGATATCCTGAATCTGCATCAGGCCGTAACGTTGGTTGTGCAGAAACAGGCAGGCCAGCAATGAAGGCAGGGCAATCAGATGCAGAACGTTATTGCGGTAATACGTCAGGGTAACGGCCTGACGATCGTTAGTCTGAATCAGATCCCCCAGCGGATGCGCACTGCGGCTGACAGCATCCAGTTTTTCAGCGTATGCCAGCCAGCTGGCACCATCGCCCTCCGGCAGCGCGGTAATATCACTGTAGGGATTGGCGGCCAGCAGGTTACGGTATGCCTCCATCTGGCTGGTGAGCTGTTCTTCTTCCATTGCCTGGCGTGGGGCTGACAGAATACTCAGAGCAATCAGGTTAACCGGGTTTACCGAGGTTGCGTTATTAATGCCGGTCACCACCTGATTAGCCAGCTGAGTCACGACCTGTGGCGCCCAGGAAGGGCGATAGTCGCTGTCACTGTAATCTTCCTGTTGCCAGCCGGGCTGACGTTCGTTGAGGAATTCAGTGAGGTAAACAGGTTCACCAAAGGTGACGTTTACTTTACCAAACGAACGCTTAAGGGAACGCAGGGTGCCCAATACGCCAACCAGGCTTTCTTTTTTCTTTTTCTTGCCGCGCAGTTCTCCCAGATAACTGTTGGCTTCAAAGACTTTTTCATACCCGGTATAAACCGGCATAAAGATGATTGGTTTGCGGGAATCGCGCAGGTAACTGCGCAGTGTCATCGCCAGCATCCCGGCTTTCGGGCTCAGGGTCCGGCCTGTGCGTGAGCGTCCGCCCTCGACAAAATATTCGGTAGCAAAGCCCCCGGAAAATACCGAGTGCAGATACTCATCAAAGACGGCTGCATAAAGCTGGTTATCACGGAAAGTACGGCGCATAAAGAAAGCGCCGCCGCGGCGCAGAATCGAGCCGACCACGGGCATATTCAGGTTAATACCGGCGGCGATCTGCGGCAGTTGCAGACCCTGGTGATAAAGAACGTAAGATAACAGCAGATAGTCGATATGGCTGCGGTGGCAGGGCACATAAATAATTTCATTGTCTTTAATGACGTCTTTCAGGTTTTCAATATTGTGTAATGAAATACCGTCGTAGATTTTATTCCACACCCAGGTCAGAACCAGATCTAGAAAGCGCACATTGGTGTAAGAAATATTCGAGGCGATTTCATCCGCGTACTTCAGCGCTTTTTTCTGTGCTTTTTCTTTACTGATCCCTTTATTTTCTGCTTCTTCTTCAATGGCTTTAACCACCAATGGACGATTGGGAATCTGATGTACCAGGGTGCGGCGGTGCGACAGGTCCGGCCCCAATACAGCGGCTGACACCTGACGATTGTGTACACGCAGAACCCGTGCGACTTTACGGGCCAGTTTTTCGGCGGTCTGACCGGACTCTGCCATTTCGCGCAGTGACAATGGACGACTGAAATGCACAAAGGTATTGCGGCCGTTCAGAACGATGGCCAGCAGTTTGGCGACCCGGCCACCGATGGCACCGGTGCTCTGTAACCAGATACGCAGGAAAGAACCTTCTTTTTCCGGCGCCCGTCCCCAGAATACCCGTACCGGTACCACCTGAATATCGCGCTGATCATCTTCCAGCAGCCATTGAGTCTGACGGATCAGTTGCGAGGCCACCATGGGAGTGCCCTGTTTACGGAAAAAGGCGGCGCGGTGGTAGATGCTGAACCAGGGCTTACCCGGCAGACGTCGTTCCGCTCTGTCATCCTGCGGACTGGTCCAGCCCTGCAGGCTGGCTTCCCGGTCAATGACCAGCTGTTCGGCATGGGAAGGATAGAGCATGGCGTAGATCACGGGTTTATCCGGATCAATATTAAAATCTTTGGTATCCGGGCCGATGATCTGCGTTTTGATCAGGCTGTAAAGCAGCTTTTGCTGACAGCGGAAAAGTACACTACGGATTTTGCTGATTATTTTCATAGATTGACTCTTAATTCGGTAGCTGACAGCCCGGATATCGCTGTCGTCTGTGCAGGCTAAGTTTACCCTTTGCAGCGGGCGGTTTAAACGGTGAATAAGAGCAGTCTGTGAACCACTGCGCCCACCCGGGCGGAGGGAAAACAGCGTGGCGGCAAAGGATTGCTCCCGCACTGAAACCAAATGGCTGTTCTGCGGTCAATCTGCTGTTTTTCTGTGTTGTCTGTAACTGCCGTCCTGCCTTGTACCGGAGGCAGGATACTCAGAGGAGTGAGCATGATAGAAGTCGAACGTCTGACGCGGCGCTTTGGTGACTTTACCGCTGTGGATGACTTGTCTTTTGAAGTACGCCCGGGCGAAGTACTCGGATTTCTGGGACCGAACGGCGCGGGTAAATCAACCACCATGAAAATGCTGACCGGCTTTCTGCCCCCGACCTCCGGCCGGGTATCACTGTTTGGCCTGGACATTGCCAGGCAGCCGCTGGCGGTTAAGCAGCGGCTGGGCTATCTGCCGGAAGGTGCTCCCGCGTGGAGCGATATGACGGTGCTGGGCTTTCTGAAATTCATCGCTGACGTGCGGGGGCTGAAAGGAAAAAACCGGTCACAACGCATTATGCACGCAGCCGCTCTTACCGGACTCGAGCCTGTTCTGAAACAGAATATCGGGACCTTGTCGAAAGGCTTTAAGCGACGCGTCGGTCTGGCTCAGACACTGCTGCATGATCCCGATGTCCTGATTCTCGACGAACCAACGGACGGGCTGGATCCGAATCAGAAACAGCAGGTCCGTGATCTGATCAGCCAGCTGGCCGAAGACAAAATTGTCATTATTTCTACCCATATTCTTGAAGAAGTGTCTGCCGTCTGTTCCCGCGCCATGATTATTGCTGCCGGGCGTAAGGTTGCCGATGGTACACCGGCAGAACTGGAAGCGCGTTCCCGTTACCATCAGGCCGTCAGCGTGCAGTTTTCGGAACCTGTACAGGCTGCATCCGTATTTGCCGGGCTGCCCGGTGTGATGGAAGTCGATGAATATGATGGCGGCCGTGGTTACCGGATATTCCCGGAGGAAAAAACCTCCGTTTTTCATGCCGTAAATACAGCCATCGAAACTCACCACTGGCCGCTGGATACACTGCATATTGAGCGCGGTCGTCTGGAAGATGTTTTCCGCCAACTGACGGAGGGAAAAAGCTGATGTCTGGTTTACTGACAGTCTGTAAACGTGAATGGTCGGCGTATTTTTCCACGCCGGTGGCTTATGTATTTGTTCTTATTTTTCTGATGATGTCGGCGGCACTGACCTTTTATCTGGGAAATTTCTATGATCGTGGCCAGGCCGATCTGCAGCCATTTTTTAACTTCCATCCCTGGTTGTATCTGTTTTTTATGCCTGCTATCGCTATGGGGCTCTGGTCACAGGAACGCCAGCTCGGCACCATTGAATTATTACTGACACTGCCTCTGACACAGGCTCAGGTGGTATCAGGGAAATTTCTCGCAGCCTGGCTGTTTGCTGCGCTGGCTCTGGTTTTAACCTTTCCGTTATGGCTTACGGTTAATTATCTGGGAGATCCGGATAACGGCGTTATTCTGACCAGTTATCTGGGCAGCTGGCTGATGGCCGGTGCCTTTATCGCGGTCGGGTGCTGTATGTCTGCGCTCAGCCGGAATCAGATTGTGGCGTTTATTCTTACCGTACTGATCTGCTTTGTGTTGATGTTAAGCGGCTTCCCTATGGTGCTGGATATGTTCCGTGCGTGGGGCTCCGACAGGGTGGTGGATTTTGTTGCCGGTCTGAGTTTTATCACGCATTTTCAGGCCTTATCCCGGGGTGTCGTTGATCTGCGTGATGTACTTTATTTTCTGCTGCTGATAACGGTCTGGTTGTTTGCTACCGGCGAAGTCCTCAGCATCAAAAAAGCCCGCTGACAGAGGAGAGTGGATGATGAAAAACAAAGCTGTATCTCTGACCGGACTCTTCGTTGTGTTTATTGTCGCTGCTGTGCTGATTTCGTCACTGGGCAGTCGGGCGCGGGTGGATCTTACCGAAGACGGGCTCTATACCCTGTCTCCGGGCACGCGGAATATTCTTTCGTCCCTTGAGCATCCGGTCACGCTGGATCTGTACTTCTCACAACAAGCCAGTCAGGATCTCACCGCGCTGCGGGCCTATGAACAGCGGGTAGAAGAATTACTGGCGGAATATGAAATGCTGTCCGATGGCCGGCTCAGAGTGAACGTGATTGATCCACAGCCATTTTCTGAAGAAGAAGATATGGCTGCGGCGCGCGGACTTCAGGCTGTACCGCTGAATAATGGTGATTCTCTTTATTTCGGTCTGGTCGCCAGTGCTGACATACCGGTCGCAACAGCAGCTGCAGATGCTGACGCCGCAGATCCTGCGACAGTTGATCCGCAGGCAGGCGATGAAGATCAGGCAGAACAGTCGCCGGCCGGGCAGCGTGAACACAGCGCAACCCGGGAAAAATTCGATATCCTGCCGTTTCTGCAGCCCGACCGTGAGCGGTTTCTGGAATATGAGATCAGTCAGCTGATTGATAACGTTCAGTCGGTGAAGCCTGTGGTGATCGGCGTTCTGTCCGGTCTGGATGTCATGGGCGGCTTTGATCCCCGCAGTGGTCAGCCCACACCGCCCTGGATGGCGCTGGATCAGCTGGATGGTGCTTATCAGCTACGTTCCCTGAACACCTCTGTTGATCACATTGACGAGGATGTGGATGTACTGATGCTGATTCAGCCACCGGTCCTCGCAGATGCCACCCTGTTTGCCATTGATCAATTCGCTCTGCGTGGCGGACGGGTGCTGGCGTTTATCGATCCTCTGGCAGAGAACGCCCCGGCGGGCATGATGGGCGGCGGTGATCCGGCGTCAGCGACCAGTCTCAATACATTGCTGCATCAGTGGGGTGTTGACTGGCATCCGGATCAGGTGGTGCTGGATGCTCAGCTGGGGCTGGTGGTGAATCAGGGTCAGGGGCGGCCACCGGTACGCCATTTTGGATTGCTGTCACTGACGCCGGACCAGTTGCTGGCCGATGATATTGTGACCGCCCGGCTGGAAAATATTAACCTCAGCAGCACGGGGTATTTTGCCGCCCGGGAAGATGCGACCACGACCATTGACCCCTGGCTGTTCAGCAGCACCGATGCCATGCTGACGGATGCCAACCGTCTGCGTATGGGCGGGGATTTGCTCGAACTGCAGAAAGATTTTCAGCCCACCGGTGAGGCCTATCCTCTGGCTGTACGGATCAGTGGTCCGGCTTCCACGGCGTTTCCGGACGGTGTGGGCAGCGCAGAGGCCGGACAACTACTGACCTCCACTGACCATCTCGCCGTGACCCTGGTGGCGGATACCGATGTGCTGTCGGACCGCCTGTGGGTTCAGGTCCAGAATTTCTTTGGTCAGCGCCTGGCATCGCCGTGGGCAGATAATGGCGCATTACTGGTCAATCTGGCTGATAATCTCAGCGGCAGCGCTGATCTGATCAGTCTGCGTGCCCGCGGTCAGTACAGTCGTCCGTTTGAGAAAGTCGATGAGCTGCAACGTCAGGCTGAGAAACAATTTCTGGCCAGTGAACAGAAACTGCAGCAACAGCTGGATCAGGTGGAGCAGCAGATGGCGGATCTGCAGCAGGGGCGCGAAGAAGACACGGGTGTGTTAACCCTGTCGCCACAGCAACAGGCGGCGCTGGATGATTTTCAGCAGGAGAAGCTGACCATCCGTAAGGAGCTGCGCAATGTTCAGCATGAGCTGGATAAAGACATCAATGCGCTGGGCACGCGCCTGAAAATCCTCAATATTTTTGTGTTCCCGGTGGTCTTTACGCTGCTGCTTGGGTTGCTGGCCTGGGGACTGCGGCGGCGTCAGCAGCTGTGAATGAAGGTATTCCCGGTGGCTATAGCCGTATGATGGCGGATGTTTTATCCGGATAACCGGCTGTCAGCACCGCCATTGCCTGCCCGGGCAGGCAATGGCGGCCGGCAATCAATAGTGGGGCGGTGGTGATTCTTCGGCACTGTCTTTAACCTGGCCGTCATTGGCCTGCAGCTGCTCCAGTTTTTTATTCATCATCTGCATCGCCTGTCTGGCAAGATCAAACTGTTGGGTAAGGTCTGCCATCTGACTGTTCAGTGCGTCAACCGTCTCTTCCAGAAAGGCGACTTTCATTTCCAGTTCATCGATCCGCTGCTGACCCGCATCCCGCTGGTCATAGGCATCCGCCGGTTGTGGCTCTGTCTGGCTCATAGGATGCTTTATACCCCTTTGCTATCGTGTTGATTTTTTTAATGAATTGGGCTTTCATAGCCCACTCGTTACAAGGCTTTTACGGCCGGTATACCGATACATAAGTGATAATAACAGTGATGTGAGAGAAGGCATGGGTAAAATTATGTTACGAAAAATTATAGTCGCACTGGTCAGTGCAGTGGTTTCAGCAGGTCTGGTCGCCGTGGTTTTGCCGGCGCTGGTCAGTGGCCTGCATTCAGCCGATGGCTCGCCGTTGGCGCATACCGATCTGATGTCAGTGGCCGGAATGCCGCTGTTTCTGGTGCTGGTGGCGGTTCTGGGGTTTGCGATCAGTCTGATTTCGGCGCAGCTGGCACCATCACGTCGTCGTCGCTACCGCAACAGTGGCACGGTTGTAGAGCAGGACGTTGAAGATGGTCGTGAACGTGGTGTTGTTAAATGGTTTAACGTGAAAAAAGGCTTCGGCTTTATTACCTGGGATGAAGGCGAAGATGTGTTTGTGCACTTCCGTTCGATCCGCGGGCAGGGGCACCGCTCTCTGACCGAAGGCCAGCGGGTTAAGTTTTCGGTGGTTCGTGGTCAGAAAGGCCCTCAGGCCGAAGACGTGTCAGCGATTCGTTAACGGCGACAGCCAGGAATCTGAGACACAGCAGGAACGGGCTGCTGTCACCCGCTGGCGGAGTGACAGGGTCCGTTTTTTTGTGCCCGGTGTTTGTGGGCCAGCGGCGATGTGATTAACCATCGGTGCTGTGCGCTTCACCCAGCCATTGCAGTATTTCGTTCAATTGATACCAGAAGGTCATGGCGTCGCTCCTGCAGAAATCCTGTTTTTACTGTAGGAATTCTGCAGGAGGCTGCCACCCGCTGACAGGTTAGTCGCGGGCGAGGAGTGCTTTTAACAGACGGGGATTGCTGACCACCAGATTGGCCGGTGCTTTCAACATCGGCTGTCCGGATACCTCTGCCAGCAGGCAGCCGGCTTCCGAGGCTACCAGGCCTGCGGCATTCAGTGCGTACTCATCCACATCACTGAGCATGGCGGCCTGGAAACGGTCGGCTGCGACATAGCAGATCGACAGGGCGTTGGAGCCGATGTTGCGTAAGTCGTAAGAACGGGTCATCAGGCGCTGCGTCCGCTGACGCTGGTCAGCTGCCGAATCATTGCTGCCCAGAGGCTGGGTGTAACCGACAATCGCATCGTTGAGGGCGTTGATATTGCTGCAGCGGATGCGGCGGTTGTTCAGCTGGGAACCACGCCCGCGGGAGGCGGTGAATTCGTCGCCGTTGACCGGGTTTAACACCACGGCATGCTCTGTCTTGCCATGATTCTGGCAGCTGATGATGATGGCAAAAGACGGAATCCCTACGCGGAAATTGGCAATGTCATCGATCACACAGATCTGCCAGGTCGGCTGATCCGCATTATCCAAATTCTGACCGGTTTCACGGCCGGAAAAATTGTGCTCCGGCAGTGCCTTCTTCAGTTCGAAGATGATGCTCTTTTCCAGACCAATCGTGCAGTCGGCAATAAATTTCGCTTTTTCCTGATCCGTACTCTGGGCAGAATCGAAGCGGTCCAGACGGCGGACCAGGTCTTGGCCAGCATTACGCGCAGCGCGCAACGCCAGGTTCACCATGGGTTGCATAGGGCTTCAGTCTCTTAAAGAACATTTTTGGGGCGCGGGATTATATCAGTACCGAACTGGTTAGCAAGGGCGGTTTTACGTTACACTTCGTGCCCTTTTTTTGATCCCAGAGTCCGTATCGACGGCGTAGCGCAGGTGTCTGCTTTTCTATGTTAGATCATGTTCGCATTGTTATGGTGAATACCACGCATTCCGGCAATATCGGCGCGGCCGCCCGGGCGATGAAAAATATGGGCCTCAGCCGCCTGGTGCTGGTCGATCCCATTGCCACAATCGATGAAGAAGCCATCCAGCGTTCTTCCCGCGCAGAAGATATTCTGCACAATGTGGTGATCGTTCCGACGCTGGAAGACGCTGTCGCTGACTGCTCACTGATCATCGGCACCTCGGCGCGCAGCCGTCATATTCCCTGGCCGCTGATGACGCCCAGGCAGGCTGCAGCGAAAGCGCGTGAAATGATCCCTGCCGGCAATGAAACGGCGCTGGTATTTGGCCGTGAATCCCGCGGGCTGACCAACGAAGAGCTGCACCTGTGCACTGCCCACGTACACATTCCCACCGAGTCATCTTTTTCATCGCTGAATGTGGCGCAGGCAATTCAGGTGTTGTGTTACGAAATGCGGCTGGCACTAGCGGAACCTGTGCTCAGTGGTGAAGACGAAGAGGACGGTCAGTGGGGCGTACCCTGGGATCATCCGCTGGCAACCCATGCGGAGCTGGAAGGACTGTTTCAGCATATGGAATCAACACTGATTGATATTGGCTTTCTTGACCCCAATACTCCGAAACAGTTGATGCCGCGGATGCGCCGCCTTTTCCAGCGCGCGGCGATGGATAAAACCGAGGTTAATATCCTGCGCGGTATGCTGGCCACAATCGGCAAAAACCGGAAACCCGGGTAGTCAGCTGACCCGCAAAAGCAACACGAAACAGCAAGACAATGCCGGCCAGAGAAGCCGGCAACAGCACAACCGAAGCACAACAGAACAAGGTGGAACAAGTGAGTATTCAACAACTGCGTGAAGATATCGCCAGTGTTTTTGAGCGTGACCCGGCGGCCCGCAACACGTTTGAAGTATTAACAACTTATCCGGGCCTGCACGCCATCCTGCATTATCGTCTGGCAAACTGGCTGTGGCGCCGAGGCATGAAATGGCTGGCCCGTCTGTTGTCCACCTTCAGTCGCTGGATGACCGGCATCGAAATCCATCCCGGAGCCACCATAGGCCGCCGTTTTTTTATTGACCACGGGATGGGCGTGGTGATCGGTGAAACGGCTGAAATCGGCGATGATTGCACCCTGTATCATGGTGTCACGCTGGGCGGCACATCCTGGAACAAAGGGAAGCGTCACCCGACGCTGCGCAGTGGGGTGGTTGTCGGCGCCGGCGCCAAAGTGCTGGGGCCGATCGAAGTGGGTGAGAATGCCCGTATCGGTTCTAATGCTGTGGTCACCAAAGAAGTACCGGACGGCGCTACGGTGGTGGGGATTCCCGGCCGTATCATCCGTAAGCCCAGTGAAGAAACACTGGAGAAACGCCGCCGTATTGCGGAGAAAATCGGTTTTGATGCCTATGGTATTGCCGATGATATGCCGGACCCGATTGCCCGCTCGATTCACAATCTGATGGATCATATGCAGGCAGTTGATCACAAAATCGATACAATGTGTCAGGCTTTGGCCGAAATGGGCAACACGTCATGTTCCGATGCCCTGCCTAAGCTGGAAGAAGAGACATTTGTCAGTCTTAATGACGCTTACGAAGAAATTAAGAGTGCGGCTCAGGAAGTCCTCAAAGAGGAAGGCACTGAGGATTCTGTAGCAGACAAGACGGACAAAGAATCTGAACGCCCGCATTAAAGTTGACTAAAATTGTCGGATATACGCATAATAAGTCATTGCTTAATACAGGGGATTGCCCATGCGATTAACTACAAAAGGACGCTATGCCGTCACTGCCATGCTGGATCTGGCGATTCATGCGCAGCAGGGACCGGTCAGCCTGAATGATATATCCGGTCGCCAGGGGATTTCTCTGTCATACCTGGAACAACTGTTCGCGAAACTGCGTCGCAACGGACTGGTCGCCAGTGTGCGCGGTCCGGGTGGCGGTTACCGGCTGAGCCGGGAGAGTGATGCCATCAATGTGGCGGATATCGTCGACGCAGTGAACGAATCCATGGATGCCACGCGCTGTAACCGCCGTGGAGATTGCCAGGATGGCCAGCCATGCCTGACGCACCATCTGTGGCTTGATCTCAGTGATCAGATCCATGATTTTCTCAGCGGCATCACGCTGTCCGGGCTGCTGGAACGTGAAGAAATCCGCCTGATCGCTGATCGCCAGGAACAGAAAGACCCGAACCGCATCAGCGCGGTGGAAGAAAAAGACGCGCAGACCGCCTGAGGTGCGCGTTCACTGACTGTCGGCCGCTGCTGCCGGCGCCTCTCTTTTGAACTGACGAACGCTTGACGTGACAAAATGGGCGCGGACAATGCCCGTTTTCTGTTCAGTTGCGGAAGTAACATGAAAACCCTGTACTTTGATTACGCTGCCACCACGCCGGTTGATCCCCGGGTGGCTGAAGCCATGGCTGCCTGTCTGACCATGGATGGCAATTTTGCCAACCCTGCATCACGTTCCCACCGCTTTGGCTGGCAGGCTGAACAGGCGGTGGAGCATGCGCGGCGACAACTGGCGGACCTGCTCAATGCCGATCCGCGCAGCATTGTCTGGACCTCCGGTGCCACTGAAAGTAATAACCTGGCCCTGAAAGGCGTGGTGGAGTCTCTGCGTGACAGCAGCGCCACGCAGCCCCTTCACATCATCACCTCGGCCATTGAGCATAAAGCCGTGCTCGATCCCTGCAGCTGGCTGGAACATCATCAGAATGTGGAAGTCACGCGCCTGACACCGGATGCGGACGGGATGATTCATGCCCGGCAGGTGGCTGACGCTCTGCGTGACAGCACCTGTCTGGTCAGTCTGATGGCTGTTAACAATGAGCTGGGCACCATAACGGATATCCCCGCGGTGGCTCAGTTATTGAAAAACCACCCGGCATTACTCCATGTGGACGCGGCCCAGGCCGTCGGCAAGATGGCGGTGGATGTGAAGGCCTGGGAGGTGGACCTGCTGTCAGTTTCGGCGCACAAGTTTTATGGTCCGAAAGGGATTGGCGCCCTGTATGTCCGGCGCGAGCCCCAGGTGAAGCTGGCGGCGCAGATTCATGGAGGCGGTCACGAACGCGGTATGCGCTCCGGCACGCTGGCGACGCATCAGCTGGTGGGGTTCGGCGAAGCGGCACGCCTCGCATCGCAGGAACTGGAGGCCGATGAAACGCGTATCCGCGCGTTGCGCGACCGGCTCTGGCAAGGGCTGGAGGCACTGGGCGATGTGGTTCGCAATGGTCATCCGGAGCACATCAGTGCCAATCACCTGAACGTCAGTTTTGCCGGCGTGGACGGCGAGATACTGCTGGCATCTCTGGCAAAAGTCGCGGTGTCTTCCGGTTCGGCCTGTAATTCAGCCACGGTAGCACCGTCTTATGTACTGAAAGCTATTGGCCGCAGTGATGATCTGGCCCATGCGGGGTTACGTTTCAGTCTCGGGCGCTTCACCACAGAAGATGATGTGGAGGCGGCGCTGGCGGAAGTCAGCCGCGTTGTGCAGACGCTGAGAAGCTGACCTTACAGGCCCTGATCCGGCCGCTGGCGTGTGTCTGGCGTGTGGCTGGCGTGTGGCTGGCGGGTGGCTGGCGGGTGGCCGGACAGAAGCCGGCCAGCGGCTTAACAAGATCAGTGCCAAAATTTGTCACAGAAGCCGCGGCATACGTACAACTTTCATCAAAAGGTGCGTATAATCCGCGGGTTTTGATTCCCTAACCCCTAAAATAGATTAATTCTGGAGCTAAAAATGGCTGTTGAACGCACTTTGTCCATCATCAAACCGGATGCAGTGGCCAAAAATGTTATCGGTGAGATTCTGACCCGCTTTGAAAAAGCAGGCCTGAAAGTCGTTGCCGCTAAAATGATCAAGCTGGACGATGAGAAAGCCGGTGGCTTCTACGCTGAACACAAAGAGCGTCCTTTCTTTAAAGACCTGGTTGGCTTCATGACTTCCGGCCCTGTGGTTGTACAGGTTCTGGAAGGCGAGAACGCCATCGCTGCTAACCGCGAACTGATGGGTGCGACTAACCCGAAAGAAGCGGCTGCCGGTACTATCCGTGCTGACTTTGCAGAAAGCATCGATGCCAACGCGGTACACGGTTCTGATTCTGCCGCTTCTGCTGAGCGTGAAATCGCTTACTTCTTCTCTGCAGAAGAAATCTGCGCACGTTAATCCGGCGCGGAACTCAGAGGGCCATGCGCCCTCTGACCTTCCTGCAAGCCACTGTTTGTCCGGTATCTGCTGATGACTGAAAGCAACGAAAAAGTGAATCTGCTGGGGTTATCACCCGCCAAAATGGAAGCCTTTTTTGCCGGGTTGGGTGAAAAGCGGTTCCGTGCCCAGCAAATGCTGAAGTGGATACATCAGTACGGCGAATCCGACTTCGAAAAAATGACCAATATGAGCAAGGCGCTGCGGGAAAAACTGTCAGCGGTCTGCGAAGTGCGTCTGCCGGAAGTCGTGTACGAAGATTTCTCTAAAGACGGAACGCGCAAATGGGTGATGCGCATGGATGGCGGCAGTGCCATTGAAACCGTTTATATCCCGGAAAACGACCGCGGTACCCTGTGTGTCAGCTCCCAGATCGGCTGCTCGCTTGACTGCAGCTTCTGTTCCACCGGAAAGCAGGGCTTTAACCGTGATCTGAGTGTGGCTGAAATCATTGGCCAGCTGTATGTGGCGGCGATGAGTTTCCATCAGCCCGGAGAACGGCGCGAACGCCGCATTACCAACGTGGTGATGATGGGCATGGGTGAGCCCCTGCTTAATTTTGATAATGTTGTCGATGCCATGCAGCTGATGATGGAAGACAACGCTTATGGTTTGTCCAAGCGCCGGGTAACCCTGAGCACCTCAGGTGTGGTGCCTATGATGGATAAACTGGGGGATGTTATTGATGTATCCCTGGCTGTCTCGTTGCATGCTCCCAATGATGAACTGCGTAACCAGCTGGTGCCGATCAACAGAAAGTACCCGCTACAGATGTTAATCGATGCAACCAACCGTTATCTGGGGAAACTGCCGGATAAACGCAAAGCGACCATTGAATACACTCTGATGGATGGTGTGAATGACACCATGGAATGTGCCAGAGAACTGGCGCAACTGCTCAAACAGGTACCCTGTAAAATTAACCTGATTCCGTTCAACCCGTTTCCTAACTCGGGTTATAAGCGCCCGAGTAATAACCGCGTTTACAAATTCCGTGATTATCTGATTGATCAGGGTCACGTGGCCACGATCCGCTCTACCCGTGGTGATGATATTGATGCCGCCTGCGGACAGCTGGTGGGAAAAGTTCAGGACCGTACGCGCCGCAGTGCCCGTTATATTGATGCGGTGCAGGTCGACGATCCGTCAACCCGAGGGAATGTATTGTGATTAAGCGTCTTATCGGCTCAGTCCTGGTTTTAATCGTCAGTACGGCATTGGCATCCTGTGTGACCGTCACTGAAAGCCGCCTGACCAAGAAAAAATCACCGGAAAAAGCCGTCGAGAACTATACCCAGCTGGGATTAGGCTACCTCAACCGTAATCGGCCTGATCTGGCGCGTAAACGTTTACAGAAAGCCCTGTCTATCGATGAAGATTACGCACCGGCAAACGATGCTATGGGGCTTTTATGGCAGAGCGAAAGTGAATTTGATCTGGCCGAAGAATTCTTTAAAAAAGCAATCAATGAAGATTCCTCCTTCCTGATTGCGCAGCATCACCTGGGGCGTCTGTACACACAGCTCAAGCGCTATGATGATGCCGAAGAAGAACTGCGCGAAGTGGCAGAAGATCCGTATTACGAAAACCGTGCATCCGCCAGCAATGATCTGGCGCGTAATTATTATCTGCAGGGAAAAACCCAGGAAACCATCCAGGCGTACGGCCAGACACTGCGTATCTCGCCTTACAATGCCGATGCGCTGGTGAATATTTCCACGCTGTTATTTGAAGCACAGCGTTTTGACGAATCGCAGAAATATTTTGACCGCCTGGCGCGTATGGTGGGGCGTCAACAGGCACAGCACAGCGCGCACAGCCTGTGGCTCGGTATTAAACTGGCCAATATTCATGGTAACCCACAGCGCGCTGCGAATCTGGCCAGTGAATTAAAACGCAGTTTTCCTCAGTCCAGGGAATACCGTCTGTACCGGCAGTCCCTGTCCGGAGTGGCTCAATGAGTACGCAGTTTGTTAATCCGATTAAGCGGCGTAAAACCCGTAAAATCTGGGTCGGTGATGTACCCGTCGGAGGGGATGCGCCGATAGCGGTGCAGACCATGACCAATACCGACACCTGTGATGTCGACGGCACTGTGGCTCAGATTCAGCGCGCTCAGGATGCCGGCGCTGATATTGTACGGGTGTCTGTTCCTACCATGGACGCCGCTGAAGCGTTTGGCAGCATTCGCCGCCAGGTCAATATTCCGCTGGTGGCGGATATTCATTTTGACTACCGCATTGCGCTGCGCGTCGCCGAGCTGGGTGTGGACTGTCTGCGCATTAATCCCGGTAATATCGGTCGTGAAGACCGGGTACGTGCCGTGGTTGATGCCGCTCGTGATCACAATATTCCCATCCGCATCGGTGTGAACGCCGGTTCGCTGGAAAAAGATCTGCAGAAGAAATACGGCGAGCCAACGCCGCAGGCGCTGGTGGAATCGGTCATGCGCCATATCGATATTCTCGACCGTCTGAATTTCCCGGATTTTAAACTCAGTCTCAAAGCCTCTGATATTTTTATGACGGTGGCGGCTTATAAGCAGATTGCCAGCCAGATTGAGCAGCCACTGCATCTGGGCATTACGGAAGCCGGTGGCCTGCGCGGCGGCACAGTTAAATCATCCATCGGCCTTGGTCTGCTGTTGTGGGAAGGCATCGGCGACACCATCCGCGTCTCTCTGGCAGCTGATCCGGTGGAAGAGGTTAAAGTCGGCTGGGATATGCTCAAGTCGCTGAAGCTGCGTTCGCGCGGTATTAATTTTATTGCCTGCCCAAGCTGCTCACGGCAGAACTTCGACGTGATTAAAACCATGAACGAACTGGAAATGCGCGTCGAAGATATCCGCACGGATATGAGTGTGGCAGTGATTGGTTGTGTGGTGAACGGCCCGGGTGAGGCTAAAGAAGTCGATCTGGGACTGACCGGCGGTCAGCCGAATCTGGTGTATATCGACGGTAAACCGGCCGGTAAGGTAACGAACGACTCATTGGTTGACGATCTGGAACGTATGATTCGTGAACGTGCTGATGTGCTCGAAAAAGAACGTGAAAACCTGATTGTCAGCGCGGTTGACTGACGTTGAGTGAAAACAGATAACGGATTGAAAAACGAATAATGGCGAAGAAAATCCAGGCCATTCGTGGCATGAACGATATCCTGCCGGCGCAGAGCCCGGTATGGCAATACCTGGAAGGCACTGTAAAAGAGCTGCTGGCATCCTACGGTTATGACGAAATCCGTATGCCGGTGCTGGAACAGACCGCGCTGTTCAAGCGTTCCATCGGTGAAGTCACCGATATTGTCGAAAAAGAAATGTACACCTTCGATGACCGCAATGGCGACAGCCTGACGCTGCGTCCGGAAGGCACCGCCAGTTGCGTCCGCGCCTGTGAAGAACACGGCCTGCTGTACAATCAGACACAGCGTCTGTGGTACACGGGGCCTATGTTCCGCCACGAGCGGCCACAAAAAGGCCGTTACCGTCAGTTTTATCAGATCGGTGTTGAAACCTTTGGTATGGCGACGGCCGATATTGATGCCGAAGTCATTCTGATGACAGCCCGTCTTTGGCAAATGCTTGGCCTGAGCGAGCATGTGACGCTGCAGCTCAACACACTGGGCAGCAACGAAGCACGGGCTCAATATCGTGAAGCGCTGGTTGAATACCTGGGTGAATGTAAAGATCAGCTGGATGAAGACAGCCAGCGCCGGCTGGAATCCAATCCGCTGCGGGTGCTGGATAGCAAAGACCCGCAGACTCAGGCTTTGTTAGCCGATGCGCCGCAGCTGCATGAACATCTGGACGACGAAAGCCGTGAACATTTCGATCTGCTGCGCAGCATTCTGGATGCGGCTGGCGTGAAGTACGAAATTAATCAGCGCCTGGTGCGCGGTCTGGATTATTACTGCAAAACCGTTTTTGAATGGGTAACCGACAAACTGGGTGCCCAGGGCACTGTCTGTGCCGGCGGCCGTTATGATGGTCTGGTGGAACAATTGGGTGGCAAGCCAACGCCGGCGGTCGGGTTCGCCATGGGGGTTGAGCGTCTGATTCTGTTGCTGGAAACCCTGGAACTGATTCCGGCAGAAGTACTGAATACGCTGGACGTTTATATCTGTCCGGTCGGAGAGGGCAGTGCCCGCAGCGCGTTATTGCTCGCCGACCAGCTGCGCGACGAACACAGCTGGCTGCGGGTGCAGACCCACTGTGGCGGCGGCAGTTTTAAAAGCCAGATGAAAAAAGCCGATAAAAGCGGTGCCCGCATCGCGTTACTGTTAGGGGAAGACGAAGTCAAAACCGGTACGGTAACGGCCAAAGATCTGCGCGGCGAAGCCGGACAGGAAACACTGCCGCTGGCAGAGGTTGCAGACTGGATCGCCAAAGAAATTTTTTAACACTGAACGCTGTGTGGCGGAACCGGCACAGCGCTGAATAAAAATGCACGCACGGAGACGTGAAAGAAATGACTGATATCCGTACCGACGAAGAACAGGCTGAAGCACTGAAAAAGTGGTGGTCTGACAATGGTAAAAGTCTGGTAATCACAGTATTGATTGCCGGCGGTGGTTTTTTTGGCTGGAACAGCTGGAAAGAAAATCAACAGGCAACCGGCGAAGCGGCCTCTCAGGTATTCAGTCAGCTGATTGAACAGGCAGCTCAGCCTTCTGCACAGCAGACCGACGCTGTGAAAGAAGAAATGGAAGCGCTGGCACAAACGTTAAAAACGGATTATGCCAGTACTACCTATGCGCAGTTCGGTTCTCTGTTTCTGGCACGCTTTGCTGCCGATGAGGGTGATTTTGCTGCCGCTGAAACCGAGCTCAAAGCTCTGATTGCCGAAGCGGAAGAAGGTCCGGTGAAATACACGGCGCAATCGCGTCTGGCCAATGTGCTTATTCAGCAGGAAAAATACGACGAAGCACTGGCGCTGGTTGAAACTGTTCCCGCGGATGCTTACGCCCCGCAGTTCAATGAAGCTAAAGGCGATGCGCTCTACCTCAAAGGTCAGCTGGCGGAAGCCCGTGCCGCCTACATCAGTGCTCAGACTGCAGCCCAGAATCTGGGCCTGAACACCCAGGGCCTGCAGCGCAAAATTGATAATCTTGCCGCCGCAGCCAGTGCCGACGGAGACGCCTGATGCGCCGACTGCTGCTACCTGTTCTGTTCAGTGCTTTGTTGGCCGCCTGTGCCAGTCAGCCGGAAAATGAAACGGCTGACGCTGCAGAAAGCGGACTGCCGGATTTCAATAATCAGACAGATATTGATATCAAATGGCGTGAAAATCTGGGCACAGGTCCGGTCAAAGCCTACACCCGTCTGCGTCCGCTGGTTCTGAATTCGGTAGTGTATGCGGCGGACCCTTCGGGAACGCTGGTGGCACTGGATCTCGACGACGGAGATGAAATCTGGTCGACGGATCTGGGAATCAAAATTTCCGCTGCTGTCAGTGGGGATAATGGCCAACTGTTCGTTGCCACCTTTGACGGTTATCTGCATTGTCTGGATGCCGGAAACGGCGAAGAAATCTGGCAAAGCCGCCTGACCAGCGAAGCTGTTGCGCCCGCCGGTATGGACCCTGGCCGCGTGTATGTACAGACGGTGGACGGACGCGTCAGCGCATTTGAACGCAGCAATGGCCGCCAGGCCTGGTCGTACGAAAACGCCATGCCGGTGTTATCTGTGCGTGGTACCGGAACGCCGCTGGTGATGGATCAGTTTGTCGTTGCCGGCTTTGCCACCGGCAAAGTGCTGGCGCTGGACAAGGCGCTTGGCGTACCCCGCTGGGAAGTCCGTCTGGCGACGCCGGATGGCCGTTCTGAACTGGAGCGACTGGTGGATATCGATGGTACGCCGGCACAGGATAGCCGTGTTATCTACGCCGCCAGTTACCACGGCAAAGTGGCCGCTATTACACCGGATGGTGAAAGCCGCTGGCAGGAAGATGGCTCGACTTACACCAGCCCGGCGCTGGGGTTGGGCAATGTGTACCTGACCCTGGATGACGGTACGGTACAGGCTTATGACCAGAACCGTGGTGCCAAAGTCTGGACGCAGAAAGGTTTACGCGATCAGAAACCCGGACAGGTGACCACCTACCGTAACTGGTTGCTGTCAGCGGACAGTGATGGCTATCTGCACGTCATGAGCCAGGTGGACGGCGAACTGGTTGGCCGCATTCTGCTGCGTCCGCGTCCTTTGCATGTGAGCTATCCGAATCAGACAGAAGGCACCAACTGGCGGGCGTTACGCGGTGTGGATCTTGGCATCCGCAGTCCGCTGGTGGCCACGTCTGCTGGCGTACTGGTTTATACCAATGCCGGTGAGCTGCTGTTGATCGACATCGAAGCGGACTAAACTGCGCACAAGCGACGTACAGAACGCCGCTCTTCGCGGCGTTTTCTGTATCTGCGTATAATAAATTGATTTTCACGTTGTGCTGTAAAGAAGCATAACGATTACTGAGGTTTCCTGAATATGGTTCCTGTCATTGCCCTGGTCGGACGTCCGAATGTGGGAAAATCCACGCTCTTCAACCGTCTGACAAAAACCCGTGATGCGTTGGTGGCTGAGATTGCCGGTCTGACCCGCGATCGTAAATACGGTGAAGGAAAGGTGGGTGATCGTCCCTTTATTGTGGTTGATACCGGTGGTATCAGCGGCGAAGAAGAGGGGATTGATGAGGTCATGGCGTCGCAGAGCTATCAGGCCATTCAGGATGCTGACATTGTCTTTTTTATGGTGGATGTCGGTGCCGGCATTACCAATGGTGATCGTATGATTGCGCAGCATCTGCGCCGTTCCGGCAAAGATGCTTATCTGGTGGCCAATAAAATCGATGGTAAAAATCCGGATCTGGTGCTGGGCGAATTTTTTGAGCTGGGCATGGGTGAACCACTGGCCATCGCTGCGGCCCACAACCGCGGTATTACTTCGCTGGTGGAATACGTCATGGACGAACTGCCGGCGGATGACGAAGAGTATTTCCGCGAACTGAGCGGCGAAGATGCTCCTGTGCATGAAGAGCTGGACGTAAAAGGCATTAAAATCGCTGTGGTCGGGCGTCCTAACGTTGGTAAATCCACACTGGTGAACCGCTTTCTGGGTGAAGACCGGGTGGTTGTATATGACGAAGCCGGGACGACCCGTGACAGTATTTATATCCCCTATGAGCGTCACGGTCAGGAATATACCCTGATCGATACCGCCGGTGTGCGCCGCCGCAAGAATATTTCCGAGGCGGCTGAAAAATTCTCTATCATCAAAACTCTGCAGGCGATTCAGGACTGTAACGTCTGTATTCTGGTGCTGGATGCGCGCACGGGAATTGTTGAGCAGGATCTGCACATGCTCAGTTTCGTGCTGAATTCCGGACGTGCACTGGTGATTGCCATCAACAAATGGGATGGCATGACGCAGGATGATAAAGACCGGGTAAAAACCGAAATAGACCGCCGTTTTGACTTCCTTACCTTCGCTGATATGCATTTTATTTCAGCTTTGCACGGCACCGGCGTGGGTCATTTGTACGAATCGGTGGACAATGCTTATGACTCAGCCATGGCGAAATGGCAGACCAATATGCTGACCCGGATTCTGGAAGATGCCACGGCCAGTCACCAGCCTCCGGTGATCCGTAACCGCAGACCTAAGCTGCGTTACGCGCACCAGGGTGGTTCCAATCCACCCGTGATTGTGGTGCACGGCAATATGGCCAACCAGTTGCCGGAAGACTATAAACGCTATCTGGCCAATACATTCCGCCGGGTACTGGAAATCAGCGGCACGCCGATCCGTATGGAATTCCGTCAGGGCGATAACCCGTTCTCGGAAAAACAGAAAGACGTACGCCATTCCAGTAAAAAGCGTGCTGATGCGGTGGAGCGGACCTCCAATAAGCGGAAGATCAAGCAGGAAAAAGCCCGTAAACAACTGCGTAAAAAATACAAAAAGCCAACCTGACAGGATTGTGTTGGTGCTTAAAAAAGGGGCCGGAAGACCACTGGTGTCCCACAGTTTGATAGTACTCTGTTTTCTGTAAACGACTTTTAAATCCGCAGTGCCTGTGCCTCCCTGGGGAACTTATCCGATACGTCGGACCGCCCTGGCCGGCAGGGCCGCCCCCAGCTTTTCGCTTT
>DCCG01000022.1 GCA_002314145.1 Thalassolituus sp. UBA1087
TTGCACTTATTATGCGAAACCGCGTATTCATTAAATTTTACCAATCTGATTTATTCAAAGGAGGGCGACAACCATTGTGGCAGTCTTTATATTCTTTAATCTTATCATTTTGCCATTTATGCATTTCTTTTTTACTCCCAGATTCCTCAAAAACCATCTCAGCATTATTTTCCATCAAATAACCCTCGCTGTACCTAGTAGATCCATGAATAGTTTCGCCATACTTGAGCACTTCTCCTGTATCTCAATACAACTAAGCCACCCATTTTTATTTCGAAACCTAATTTACACAATTCCGCCGCCTTATGCACTAACAGTGCTTGCCAGCATACTCTTATCAGTTAAATACGCGGTATATATGACCTGGAAGTACCTTTTTCCTGAATGACAGGCACACAAAATAATCAGCACTTGCTGATTCCGGGAGTCTTTTGGGTTGAGCTTTAACCTATCGCTACACGACAGCGACTCAAGCCAGAAGCACGTTGGTATTCCAGTTTTTCACAGGCAGATCTTAAACTACCTTCACTGCCTGCAAAGGTGGTAAAGCAGTCTTCAAAGCCCTGCGTCATAGTTAACCATTGGCTTTCGTCGATGCCCAGACGTGTAAGTATCGCTTCTGAAGATGAAGAGATAGCACCACGTTTATCATCTCTGATAATACGGCCTGTCCAATCAACCAGTTCCAGATAGTCGGTCAGGCGCATAGGGATACCTTTAGGCATATCCTGTTTGGGATTACCGGCGAATGGCAGTAGCTGTTTTTCCTGTTGATTTTGGTGATTGGCTTGAGCGGTTGCCTGAGCTTTTTCAGTGCGCTTCTTAATGGATGTGTAATCAGATTTTTCCGGTGTTTTCGCCATAGATGCACGCACAGGATTAAGATCGACATAGGCCATACAGGCAGCCAGGGCTGCTTCATCCAGCAGTGCCTGAGATTTGTAGCGTCCTTCCCAGAAGCGCCCTGTACATCCATCCTCTGCATTGGCTTCCCGGGCAATCGCTTCGTTCAGTACCCGCATAAACCAGCTGATATCCATTAGCCGCTTACGCCATTCCTCGATATAGATTTTCAGTCTCGCCAATTCGGGCTCAGACAGCACTTCTTTGCGATCGAACTTTTGCGATAGAAGATTACCCTTAAAAACCTGATGCCAGCGCTGCACAACCTCTTCATCTGTCCAGGATTTCGCATGAGCAACGTCAACGTACAGAACAATATGATAGTGGTTGCTCATAATGGCATAGGCCGCTATCTGAATGGCGAATATCTGAGGGAGTTCAAGCAGCTTATTTTCCAGCCACCCTCGTCGGTGCTCGTACGATTCACCACTAACGGAATCAACACCACACAGAAACGCCCGTCTGACGCAGCGCGAAACACAGTGATAATACGGTGTTGCATCCAATGAAACCTGATGCTCTCTTGGCTTTGGCATAGCTCATTCCTCCCTGAATGAACTTACATTAGCCACCGGGCTGATTCTTCACAATCAGTCGATGGTACTAACATGGGTACTAACATGGGTGGCCTGTTAGTCCGCGTTTTGGACTTCTGGACGGGACAACGAGTGGATGGATTATTACAACAATGACCGAACTCATCAGGGTAAGGTGTGCTGCGGAAGAACATCGTTGGCTACTTTGCTAGATGGAAAGCGAATCTGGGCGGAGAAGAATTTAACCCAGATTTAATCTGACAGGCACCAGTTAAAACGGGCGACTGTCAGATCAGGTCGGAACTACTACAATTTATTCCGAATCACCAAAGCTTATAATCGCAACAATGTCCGATAATTTTGCTACATCTCCAAGCCTATAAATCCCATCATAAACCTCCTTGTTTATTTCTTTGATTACAAACTTATCTGAAAAATGTCCAGCATCATACTCAATATAATACCTGCCACCTTCCGACCACACCTTCCACCTATTACCAACAAGTTTATTTTTTCGATTAATGTTTTTTTTAGGGTAATAAACACCATCAATTTTATCATATGATTTAGACATATTATTCTCCACCTAGGGGTAATTCTGTAAAAGGTGTTTCAGACAAATCTAAGACTCCTTCAGAAACTCCTCCTGATGTTTTACCACCAGGAATCCAGTAGTTATTTGCACCAGCCTCATTACCAGAAGGAATTTTAATATCTTTCATATCTTCTGGCTTAATATACACAGCCATCGTGTCTTTATCTCCCAGATACCCAAGATCTAGGCCTAATTTCTGCTCAACAACCCGAAGATCACCACCAGACTCTTTCAGCACATTATCGAACTCTGATTTAGGCATCACAAAAGCTTCACTAGATCCTGCTGTTCCATATTCTTCAACGGCGCGTCTAGAAGTAAACCTAACAGCCCCTTCATCAAACAGAGCTTCATGTTCCGCCAGATCTGTCTGCGACATGTAGGTTGACGGATCTGGTCGTTCACCTTTTGGTATGGATGCTACGTCATCAATCGTTGCCGGCTGATTTAGGTTGATCATTTCTCCGTCAACATCACCTGCACGATTCGCTGTATTACTGGAAACATCATCAGCAACATCGGCCTCCCTTCTCGCCTGCGTCGCGGCATTACCGGCAACCTCACTGCCTTCTTTCAGGATGGTGCCTGCAACTTTGCTGGCAGCTGCACCACCAGCAACTTCCAGCGTACTGATACCTAAACCAACCAGTGCATCGGTGGTTGGGCTAACCTCTCCAGGATGGGTTTCTGCACTAAGTGAGTTCAGTACATTGCTGCCACTCTGGTATTGATGGTCGGCGGTCAGTTCTTTGTAGCTGTCAATCGCCTGCGTTGTGCCGTGTGCGGCCAGCGCTCCTCCACCAACAATCGCAAGTCCACAACCGACACCAGCGGTCGCTACACAGCCGCCTGCGGCAATGGCGGTTCCGCCTGCTGCTTCTACCATGCCACCAGCGGTTGCTGCGGCCTGCTGGGTTCCGGCTACGATATTTTCATGGCTGGTAATCTTGTCATCGATCTTATCTTTCAGGCCATAGGCAAAGTCGTCGTCCGCTGCCTGGGTGTTTACACCAAAAACATTCAGGGTGCTTTTTATATCTTCGCCCTGTGCTTTCAGTTCCTGACCTCTGCTCTGCAGGGTGCTGACCTGTTCATACAGCGGATCGTCAGGTGATACGCCGGCTGCACAATTTACTTCTGCGCAAGCCAGTGCATTGAGGTCAGCGATTTCCTGAACCTTTTGTTCTGCACTCAGGCTGGCTTTGTTATTGATATTGGCCCGTGCCTGATCCAGCAGGCTTGCTTCGTTACGGTTCAGCTGACGGGCTTTGAGTTCATTATTGTTAATGGCAGCAATGTTCTGTGTGCCTTGTTGTACATTACTGCTGTTTTGGTTAGTTGCATTCCATTGCTGTTGTGTACCATTTCCCTGCGTACTGATTCCGGCAAGACCGCTGTAGGCATCCCAGACTTCTCCGGCACGGTCACCATGATTGGTGGCCAGTGTGGTTTGATCATCTCGGCTAAGGCTGCCGGTCTGACCTTCTTGTGCCAAACGATGACGGGTCTGTTCATGCACCAGCGTTGATACGGTGTCGGTACTATTGGTCATATCGGTGTTGTCGATATTGACGTAAATACCATCGCCGTTTTCGTGGTACGCACCTTCCACTTCGGTTTTGTTGACTGCGGTGCTGTCGATGGCGAGGGTGCTGTCCTGCAGTTGCGAGCCATCGTAAAGCGAGATGTCTGCGCCGTTTTCCAGCCCCTGTGCATCGGTCAATGCATCGCTCAGCTTTTGCAGACCTTCTTCACTGCCTTCTGCACCTTCTTCGCCCTTCAGTTTTTTCTGTTGTTGTTCGTCGGCGGCTTGTTGGGCCAGGACTTCGCGCTCGGTAGCGTAGTCCTGTACGTTGCCGTAGAAGTCGAGGATGCCTTGGTCGGTGCTGGCGACATCGGAGGCAGCCTGGGCGATCTCACCAACGTGCATTCCGGTGTCAATAAAGTCTTTCTTAATGGCATTACGCCCTTCTTCCGTGGCCCAGCGGTGGTCTACCGTAAATTCCGCGTCCAGTCCCGCTGTCTGCTGATCCAGCGTCACTTCCTGGGTATTGTTCAAATCACGGTTGGTATTTTCCAGATCATGACCTTCCCCTTCACGGGTCTGTACATTGCCGTTACCCAAAGAAGCATACGTAGTTTGCTCAGTATTATGTCCGTCACTGCTTAGTCCCAGCGTACTGGTACCACTGCCACTGGTACCGACGCTGATATTGATACCACTGCTTTCGCTGGTATCGTGGTCATATAAATCGGTAACCTTCAGTTCGTCAGTAATCAGATTTAAATTGCCGTTATCCGTCAGTGTACCGTCATCATTGCGGCTGGCGCTGGCGAGGACAGCACCTTCGATCGTGGTACTGTCCGCGTTGATATTGACGTCGCCGCCACCGATTAACGTCGTCTGGTTATTTACCCATTGGCTGTCACTGCTGCTGCTACTCTGATTACCACCCATACTGCCCGGGTCAATCGGCAGGTTACCGCCCATACTGCCATTTATGTTGTAACCTTCACTATGACTGCTGCTGTGGCTCTCATCCTGCAGGCTGGCGATGGTGAGATCACCGGTGTTGATATTGATGTCATTCTGAATTTCAATATTCGCTCCGGCTACAGCGAGTTGTTCACTGTTGCTGTCCAAACTTCCTGCGCGAATATTGCTGTTAACATACTGTTTACTCTCGTTATCCGATTCACTGCTGTTGGCACTGGCATTAGCACCAAATGAATTACCAGCACTGTTACTGAACGACATACCGGAACTGTAGGTCTGCTCACTGGAGCTGCTGCTGCTCTCTTCGGTACCCGCCGTGATATTCACAGTGCCGCCATTCAGCGCCAGTTGATTCTGTACATTGATCCCGGAGCCAACAATATCGAGTGTATTATCCGCATTAAATGAGGCATTTCCGCCAACAGTGATCTCTGATCCGACATACGTCTCACTGGTACTGGTACTTTCTTTTTCTGTGGTGGTGGTTTGTGCACTGGCGCTGGCATAGAAACCGCCGGTTCCGGTTGTTGCTGCCGCAGTGGCTCCCGACGCGGCCATGGCAAGCGTTGCCTGGGTCAGCTGAGTTGTAGCCGCCGCCAGATTGGTTTTGTAATCATCCAGTGCTGACTCCGCCAGGGTGCCTTCTTTAACCCGGCGCTGAGCATCAGAAAGGGCATTTTCAGCAGCTTCTACATCGGCTCCGGCCTGGGCAACTGCATCAGCGGCGTAAACCGCATCCACGTAAGCATTTTTAACGCCCAGCGACGTCGTGCTGACTTCCGTTTTTTCTTTATGCGTGGTTGTGGTGGTTTCTTTGATACCGGTTACCGATATATTGTCGGCAACCAGTGCTGCATCTCCCCCCACATTCAGCTCCGAACCTATCAGGTTGATGTCTTCTGCAGAATTCATCTGCAGGTCACCACCAAACGACAAGCTACTCTTCTGTGCGCTGGTACTGGTTGTCGTATCCGTTGTGGTGGTATCGGTTGCCGTCACGCCTGCAACGGTTATTTCCTGCTGGCCGACCGTTGGTTCAGTGGAATCAAGTGTTTGTTCTGAATGGCGTTCAGTATGCGTCGTGGTATCCAGAACAGCTGTAATATGGGTGTTTTCAGCTTCGATATATCCCCTGTTACCAGCACTGACGTCACTGCCTTCAACAGTAAAGTCGCCATCAGCGCGAACGAAGAGATTCTGGCCAGCATTGACGGTAGAGGTTGCATGATGAGTCGTTTCTGTACGGACTTCGTCTGTCTTGCCGACAGTAACCGTGGTATCAACTCCGAGTGCTTCCAGCTGCGAAGTAACCCCCATGCTACCGGCAACAAACATGGTGGCAGACACCAGAGATTTAAGCGGCCCTTTTAACCCGGACTGTTTCTCATTCCAGCTTTCGTCTTTCAGCTCAACAGTACCAACGGTGAGGTTATCAATGCTGCTGCCATCTTTGCTGATGTACTGACCATTGTCATCAAGAACTGCCTGGTTATTTTCATCACGCAGGACATCACTGTCTCCGAGAATCATATTTTTGTCCGCAGAGAGATTGGAGGCGAGAATATCGACATTACCGCCGTCGCTGTTGATCTGCAGATTACCGCCAGCATTGAGACTGCTTCCTACTGCCTGCTGGGTAACATAACCTTTTTGCTGAGCACTGGTGGTGGCAACACCACTGCCGCTTTTTTCTTTGCTGTAGCTATCCTGGCTGATCCCTGCCGTGATCAGGATATCATTGCCAGCGTTGAGCAACAGGTCTTCTCCGGCACTGACACCCGCGCCCTGCAACATCATGCTTTTACCGGCGTTGAGAATCAGGCTACCGCCGCTTTGCAGGTCAGTTCCGACAAACGTCAGGGATTCTGTCTGAACCGTTTTTTTAGAAGAGCTGAACGTACCGCTTTTTTTACTGTAACGTTGCTGATACTCACGCTCTGTGACGCCCAGCAGATTGATATCCTCGGCATTAACTAAGGTATTGCCGGCAATATCTATGTTAGCTGCCTGAGTGTTGAACGCCTGAGCCGAGTTGAAAATTGCGTTACCTCCGGCATTGATGTCGCTGACCTGGAATCGCGTCGTTTCATCAATGTTACGGCCATTCTGAAAACGACTACTAAGCTCAAGGGCGTTGAAGTTAATATCGCCTCCGGCATTAAAGGTAAGATCGTCACGCGTCGTGATGGCACCGCCATTATTGGTAATATCATTGGCGGCACTGAGCATTAATGATCCGGCAGAGAGGCTCCCTCCCTCTGCGGCATAATGGCTATAATTGATATCGTCACCAAAGGTCATGACATTACGCTGATTAGCAATACTCTGAGCATAAATATTGGCGCTACCAGAAACCTTAACCGTCCCGGTATTGGTAAATTTCCCGGTTTCAATATCCATGGTGTCGGCCACCAGCGTACCGGCACTCGGCGTTGTGATCTGATCCAGCGTGGCTTCAGGCAGATAAACCGTCGGCACCAGCTGCTCTGTACCACCGATGTTCATAGTGACATACCAGATCATGGGCTCTTCCAGGCGACTGATCTGGGCTTTGGTCAATGCCTGCCCCAGACGTATTTCTGACTGGCCCTGATTATCCGTCAGATACGAGACGGTGTTGTTATAGAGCGTCTGACGCTGTTCAGCTGAGCTGGACCAATCCGGCGAGAAATAAGCCGTACCGGTTTGGGCCAGTGCAGCCTGAGTAATGGCCTGCGCTTCCTGATAAGGATCAAGAAAGAAAGATGGCTCAATATCCGGTTGTTGACTGTCAGACAATTGATCAAAAATATAATCCGGCTGCAGTTCATATTCGGTATCAGCAATAATCTGACTAAGAATATCAGCATCCAGATCGAAAAGGCTGGGCGAACCGCTCGTGTAACCAAATGCGTTTTGTGCCAAAGAATCACTATTGGCGTTGTTATTGTTGGCAAGTTCATCCAACTGATTTTGCAGAGCGTCCTGAGCCGCCAGTTCCTCCGGCGTTTTATCGCCGGCAACGGATGCTGAATTCAGAGCATCATGATCGAGACCAGGAATAATGAAAGAAACCAGTGAAATAGCAGCAGAAGGCTCCCGATCGGTTAGGTCGATCAACACACCATCAGTACCATTCTGAAAACTGCCCTGGGCAACGGCTTCGCCGGCATCAGCCTCATCACTGCTTACACTGCCGATATGAGTGACCGAAATATTACCATTATTACGGATATCACTGTTGACACCTGTAATCAGCGTATCGGCAGTGATGCTGGCCTGATTACCATCAAAAGAAATGGTACTGCTATCCACCTCTGTTTCAGTTACATTAATTGCCGCTCCTGCATTAATTCCACTCCAGTAATATTGGTCATTAACGACGCTGATTTCACCTGCAATCTGATCTAGTTTACCTTTATAAGAATTCAGCATGTCGCGATAATTATCTTTATTATCTTCACTACGGTATTTTTTGTACCACTTCGCCTGCACCTGAGTAACATTACTGCCGAGCGTATTGTTGTTGAAGTCATCGAGCCCACTGATATTCAGTGCGCCACCGGCCACCAGCGCAGATGAATTATTATCAAACACACCACCGGAGGCCTGAACATTACCACCGGCAGAAATCAAACTGCCCTGCTGTTTGGTATAGTTACCATATAAAAAATCAACAACAGGGTAGAACTTTGCTGATTTGGATGAACAACCGATACATCCAGTGTTTGTCCAGTGATACCCAAGGACTTCAATGTAGGAAAGCTCACCGCCAAGCTGATAACTTTGGTTATATAAGTGATCATTATTTAAGATGAGATTGCCATCAACCTGAATAGTACCTGTAGAATCTGATCCATTACCATTGTAGACATATTTATTCTGAATATAATTATTCGATGCTTCACCCAGGCTTCCTATGTTACCGTTATTATTCAGCCGGTATCCGGATAACTGAAACGAACCGGCAGCATATAGAAGGCCGTTATTATTGATAGTGCGGGCATCGATAGTGAGTTCACCATGTGAGGTTTCAGGTTTCCCATAGGCGGCCATCTGTGCGTTATTGGTGAGTGTCTGCACTCCCTTTATATCCAGTGAACCGGCATAAAGACCACCATTGTTATTCAATGTTGAGCCAGAGGCATAATCTTCTGCAGTCAGCGTCAGCGTGGCACCGGAGATATTAATCTTAGCACTTTCAGTATTAGTAAAGTGCAGAAAATTCCATTCGCTGTCCTGAGTCGATTCAATAATGCCGTTATTTGTGAGATTTCCGGCATTAACATCAAATGCACCATTAACGTACCACTCGCCATCGTTGGTAAAATATTCAGCAGCTACCGATACATCATTCCCAAAAATCAGGGTGCCTTTATTGTTCACCTCAGACAGGTCATCAGCGTTCAATCCGCCAGCTTTCAGGTAAGTATCCTGTGAGGACTTAAGGCTGCCACCGGTTAACAAACTGACATTACCATTAAGAGAAATATCGCCTTGATTATCTAAAGATCTCAAACCGGTTAAATTAAATACGTCGGTATTATTATCAGATGCCAGTTCGTTAATCAGGCCACTATTACTGAGTACTCCGGACACAATCGCCAGATTGCCTGACACCAGCTCAATGGAGGCATTGGCGGTGTTGGTGATGGTATTGGTGTTGATATTCAGTTGTTCATGAGTGGCAGAATTACTGCTTTGGTAAATATGCCCGGTATTCTGAAGCAGCCCGGTGACAGAGACGTTACCGCCAGACGCTGCTAGGAAACCATCATTATTTAACTGACCAACGGCAATACTGCTGTCTCCGCTGATCAGCATGGACTCGTTCTCCAGGGATTCAACATCACTGATAGCCAGCGCCCCGGAATACATGCCATCGCCATCGGCAACGCCATTATTATTGACACTGTGGATATGGTTTATGGTCAACAGAGATTCAATATCGAATGCACCACCATTGGTCAGCAAAGAAAAATCGCTAAGGGTTAATGCACCTGCACCGTTGTCACCGTCGCGCTGGGCAACTACGCCAGTGTTGTTAAAAGTAGCGGAATCATTGCCGCTTATATTGGCACTGGAAGCAACCAGAGTACCATTATTTTCTACAGAGAACCCTGCAACTGCCAGCGCACCGCTACTGCTAAATTTAGCTCCAGTCTGGTTATTCAACGTATGGCCTGCACTGTCAGTTACCAGAGTTATACTGGTAGCAGACACACTGCCACTATTATTAAGATCACCATTCAGACTCGCAGTCAGATCGTTGGCTTTTATGGTTCCGTCATTTGCGAAATTATCATCGTCAGTTTTTGTTATCCGGATACTGTCTGCCGAGATTATGCCATTTTGGCTAAAGTCTTCATTACCGATCAACAGGCTGTTCTGGGCAGATATGGTCGCGCTGCTGTCTTCTGTCGACCCATTACTCACACTTTGTAGGCCATCGAAGTGAAGGTTAATCCCCTGCAATAAACCATTATTGTTGTAATATCCGGCATTGGTCGCCGCACCTGTTGCAGAGCCTGGGCCGTTCCAGGTCAAATCGCCAGTGATGGTATGAGTGCCGTTATTGGTAAAGGTAGCGCTGTCCGTGCGTGCAGTAAAACTGGCGTTACCTGAAGCAATTTCAGCTCCGCTATTATTGCTGATATTCTGGTAGATCAGAGCCAGGTTATCGGCCGAAATGTTGCCATGGTTACCCAGTGTACTGGTGGATATATCCAGGTCCACTGATACCAGATTACCGTTATTCAGTAATTGTTGAGAGGTCTCTACCAGCGCCTGAGTGTAAGAAACAATATCTCCTGAATTTTGCAACAGGCTACTGTCCAGGTGGATTTCGTCGTAGGCTATCATGTCGCCGGCATTATCTATAGCGTACGCCTGTGCCGTCAGGGTTAAGGCGTTGAGTGCTGTATTTTTATCAGTATCAATATTACCGCCCGCATTCAATGCAATATCTTCGCTGATGATATTGGATGCTGTAACCTCAGTATCCGCAACAGACTCCGTCTGCAGGCCAGCCGAATTTAATGTGGTTGCAGAAATAGCAATATCGTCACCCGACAACGAAATATCCTGCGCACTGATCAAGGCATCGTTGACCCTGATATCACCAATCGTATCTAACTTAATTGAATTTTCTGCAATATACTGACCAGAAAGATCAGAAGCGTTACTGTTAATGTTAATCGTATCGGCCATGAATATAGCCTCTGAGTCAAAATCAGTCGCTTCAACATTGATACTGTTAATGGCGGAAAGTTGTGTACCGCCGGTCAATTCAGTGGTGGTATTATTCAGGTCAATATCCGCAGCGGTAATATAACTGCTGTTCAGGTTGGCCTGGTCGGTGACGAGCGTATACCCCTTTGCGCTGATACCGGTATCCGTAAATTCAGCACTGCCAGAGGTCATCGTTAACGTACCTGTTTCGGTATCTCCGGAGTCATTGAAAGGCAGAATCTGGAATATATCATTATTACTGATTAACGCACCGTCAATTTGGATATCCAGATTTTCGCTGATGTATTGCGAATTTTTAGAGGTGAGTTCTGCTGATTTAATATCACCGTCGTAAGACATTATCAAACTGCCGTCCAGACTGAGTCCATATGCGTCTATTTGGCTGTTGTTAAAAACCCAGTGCGCAGAAGAAAAATTCGCTGATGTTGTATTCAATTCACCTGACTGACCACTCAGCTCTGTGGTCTCTGCTTCCATAGTTGCTGCGTTCATCAACAGGTTATTGGTCACTATTTCAGACTCCATGAAGGTGACATAATCTGCTGTCAAACTGAAGTCGCCGACTTCAACATTGGTATATTGCTGCTGCCAGTTTTCAGCTTCAGCGCTCAGTTGATTGGCACTGAAGGAGGCGCCATTCAAAATGACATCGTCAGCGGCGAGAATGATTTCCGCAGCACCGATCTCACCATCCGTAAGCGTAATTTTATCACTGGCGTTAATATCTGCTGTTTCAAGTGCCAGAATATTGGATGTACTATCGACAGTATTTGCATCGATGGTTAAAGCCAGTGATTTGGTTTGGCCGCTCAGCGTGACCTGGCCATCCGCGTCTATATCGATTTTTTGGGTTGTCAGGCTGGAGGTATCTGCTGTAGTGATTGAACGACCAATGACGCTGATGGATTGATTAGCAATCAGATCATCATTTATAGTAACGTCGCTTTCGGCCTGTAACTTAATATCAGAATAGGAATCAGCGTCACTTACATCCAAAGCTCCGGCGGACTGTATAAACAGGTCATCAACACTGGAAAAAAGATAACCATCTGCTTTTACGCCCAACCCCTGCTCGGTACCCATAATATTAATTCTGCCTGCCTGCATAGCACCAAACACACTGGCATCTACTGCCAGGGCCCGGTCACCTCTACTTACAGACGTCTTTTTCGCGACAACATCTTGCAGCTCAGCACCCTGCTGAGATTTACTGTAGTCAAACTCATAAACGCCAGCTATCAAATTCAGATCACCTGAAATACCGACCTCACCATTTACACTGACATAGCGCGCCAGCACATCCAGACTCGTGGGTTTATAACGATAACTGAGACCTTCGCCATTAATTAGGGCTTCGCCACTGTCAACATTAAATTTTAAATTACCGTCAATAAAGCGTGGACTGCCAACAATTAATGAGGCTCGGTCAGTATTGATAAATCCGCAGCCATTACAGGTAACACCGTTAGGATTAGCGATAATCACATTGGCCGTACTCCCAAACACTTCCATTGTGCCCGTAAGCCGGGAGTCGCTGATGCCCGTTACTTCATTAAGAATCGTACCTGCAGTACGACCACCCAAATTCGGGTTGGCTATCAGGTTACCTACCAGATTTGAGGTGCCAGATGTCAGCGAGTTATTAAATACCAGCCCGTTGTCATCAACATCAAAATCCTGATATTGGTTGTGCGATATACCTGAGTTATCCGGAGCAACAATATCAACAACAGGCACACCATTTCTGTTGTTGATCGTTGGCTGAAAGCTGATATCGGCATTCGGGTCGGTAATCACCTGAGCGACTACAGGCTGGATACCATACCAGGGAAAAATAAGATTAAATGTCAGTGCCAGTGCCAGCATCCGGGACAAAATTGACTCACGGCTCTTCCTGAATGTATTAAGATTCATAAATATTCCCTATAAAAGCTAAAAAGCTTCCAAACCCAAGGTAAACAGAAAACGGTTCTGCCCAGCGAATTCTTTATTCGATTGCACGATATGCGACCATGACATATCCATTGATAGTTGTTTGTACCTGAACGACAGTCCGGATCCGGCAGCCATCGCACTTTCTGGCTTATCCTTTGACAGTGCACGCACATGCCCAAAATCAGTAAAAAAACGTAGGTTAATTCCGTTAAGCCATCGATGAGTGCTGTTAAATAACTGTGCAAGACGACGGCCTGATAAACCGATACTGCTCTGCGTATAGAACCCACGATCACCAGAGGCTATGGTGGTGTCACTGCCACGCACCGTTGATTGATCGCCTATCGTAATCTGCTCTGAGCTGTATAGCGGATCATCAGTGTATTGACCAGCTGCTGCCATCTGGTAAGTCAGCCCCTGAGTAACGGGTATGCCAAGCGTAATTCTTAGATCCTGCTTGCTGAACTGGGCGCGGGGCGATAAGGGTGGTAAATCCCGCACATCGTCCGTGGCACCAAATAATTTGCTACCCTGTACCTGCCCGACTTCTGCACTGATAAACCCCCAGTAAGCATTTTTCGAAATATTTGCAGCAATCCTTATTGGCACGAGCTTTTGTGGTGTCAAGTGAACACCAAGGATATCACGCTCGGAGCGTCGAACAGTCACTGATGATGTAATATTAAATCGCATAGATTGAGAGCGATATACCATGTAATCGGAGGCTAAAGTAGAGGTATTCGATTGCCCGAACAGATCAGTATTTTCCGGCAGCATGCTCAGGTATTCCGAATAACTATGGGAAAAGTTAAATGTCCAGTTACGAAAAGGGAAGCCACTGTTAATAGTGAAGGCATTAGTATTAGCACTGGTAATCAAATTAACACTAAGATTATCATTAATACCAACAAGATTATCCGCTTCAAAACCAATACGGGTTTTCATACGCCCGGTATCTTCCTGGCCATCATTACTTAAGACAATACTGCCTCGGATTTCGTTATCAGTTTCATTGATAATCTGTATATGGGTAGCGCCGGTTTTTTGCCCCGGCCAGAGTTTCATCTGCGCATTAGCTGAACGTACTCGGTTTATCTGATCCAGAGCCTGTTCAATTTCGGGCAACCTGAGATGTTTTTCCCATGACGGAGTCATAGCCCACCAGAGCTTTCTGCGGTCTTCCGGGCTGTTATTATTAATAGAAACTCCCTCTACATACCCTTCAATCACCATCAACTTTAATCTTCCACTGTTTAAATCCTGCGGAGGAATATACACTCTTGATGTTATATAACCGTCTTCTATATAAAGCGCTGTAAGTTCCTGCATCAGCTGATTAATAGCATTCTTACCCAGGCAATGCTGGCGATATTTTTCCACAACATTTTGAATATCGCCCCTCGACAAAAGAGTATTTCCTGCGACTGAAATGCTATCGACCTGAAAACATTGTTCGTCTTCTGGAAGGACAGAAAAATCCGGTCCAGATTGAAAGGCCTGTTGCTTCTTTTTCAGCTGCTCAAGCTCCTGCTCACGCTTTTTTTCCTGCAAATACTTTTCCCCCATTTGCTCGACAGGATCAGCGGCGTGTACTTTTATTACGCACAGCAGCAGAATAAAAAGGGTGATCATCTTCTTCATCAGAAGATATCCTCTCCTATTCCAATCCGTTCGCGCATAATCAGCTCCTGAGTGGTAGGCTTACGTACGATATCGTAGTCCCCGCTAATATCTCCGGCCGATTCAATTCGCCCACCGTCAATCGTCAGCACTGATCCACCAAGAGAAATCATTCCCATATTGGAAATAACCGCTCCGCCCTGATCAACGGCTATCCAGAGCGCATCATTTTTTAATAGCAGCCCGCGCAAACCTTTGTTACGGGTTAATACGTCATAAACCTCTATGCCGGATGACGCCATCTCTGAGGCATTCAGAGTCACATCATTGACAGCCTGAAGTGTCCCACCAAGGTTATCAAGGCTGTCAGAAGCGATAATATTCAGTTCATTACTTGCCTGTATGCTACCGCCTAATAATTCAACATTGGAACCACCGCGTTCGTCGCAACCACCAAGATTACACCTAGAGGACATCCAGGCCCTGCCCACAACAGCTGCTTCATTGATGAAATTATCTGCAGAAATATCTATGCTGCCATCATTCGCAATAACATTGCCTCCATAGCCACTATATTCTGAGGTATTAATAGATATATCCCCGCTGCCAGCAACGATTTCTGAAGCTATACGTCCCGCGTCAGGCTCGCCGAAATCTATTTCTCGGTATGACTCCCGTTCTTTCTGTAGAAATGCGGTATACCAAAGGCGTTTCCCTTTACTACTACCATTGACAATTTCACCACGACCAACAAAATCATCAATCAACACCTGATTATTAAATATTGTTGAGTTTATTGATAAATCACTATTGGTAATGATACGGGCGCTATTTAGCGTTATCTCTTCTGCCTCAATTTCAGCATCAGCATACGAGAATAAAACAGAACGTTCATTCTCCGTGCGTGATGTCAGAGTGACCAAGTTATCAGAGTGGATACTAAACGCAGGTGAGCCATCTTCGCTGCTGGCTGCAGCACTCATCAGTGTTGATTCAAGTGATATATTACCTAAAGCATCCAGAGTCAAAGATGAATACTGAGATTCTATGGTGTTCTGTTCATCTGCTGCGGCAACGGAAGTAAATTCCGTCGCCGCAATATCCACAGCCCCTGCCGCTTTAATATCTCCGCTCACAGTAACCTTCCCATTTGCTGACAAGGTAAATGCATTTGCCGTTGCAAGTACATCCCCGGCAATGCGTACACCTGCACCAGCATCGGTGATCATCATATTAATACGGGATGACTGCAGACTGGAATACCGTGTAATATCCACTGCAATGCTGTCTGAAGAGGCATCTGTTATATTGGATGTAACCCAACTTTCAGCTGAAGCCGAGACCGATAAGTTTGAATTAAATTCATTCTCCGACATACCCGTTTTAATATTAATATCGGAAAAAGGTGCCTCATCGCTGTTACTTACCGGCCCCTCGATGGTCAGCGAACGAGAGATCAGTTCCAGCTGATTCATAACCCCGGACAATCCACCTTCACCAATATGTATATGACCGCCTGCCACATTAATTAAAGGATTACGATAAGAACCACCAAATCCATCGGTACGGGTCTGAAAGTCAACACTACCCGTCACCAGACCAACAGATGCTGCATTAAAAAGTTCGCCGCCATTAACCGAAATACCATTTGGGTTAGCAATAATAAGATGCGCCCGTACACCAGCAACCCTTAACTCACCATCAATATTGGTAGGCGACTGACTGGTAACCTCATTAATAATGGTACGGGCACCGGCTGTACGGTTATTTAAAATAACGCCATGATTGTCGACATTGAATTCATTATAACGATTGTAACTGATGGCATCACTACCCGCCGCTGCGATATCGACAACGGTTCGGCCAAGCGAATCCTTTGACGTATATGTTTCTGTCGTACCGTCAGGTATTACATCTGCGACAGCAGGCTGCATAAGCAGCAATAAGGCGACATAAGATAATAATTTTTGTCCAGTTTGAAGCACTGCAAAACCCTTACACAATCCCTGTAATAAACAGCCAGATGATAACACACTTATTTGTACGGTATGTAAAGCCCGTTTATTTTTTGTAATCTAAGACAAACAAAAGTAAGGCATCAAAGGCAAAACGGAGCCATCAGGCTCCGTTTTGTATAGACAATCAATCAGGCTCCCGACTCAGTCGAGATATTCCGCCCGGATACGGGTCACGTGTCCGACGGTGCTGTCGAGGTTTTCGATTGCTCCGATTGCCTCATTCATTGTTTTTTCGATGATACGGTGCGTCAGAATAATAATCTGCGCCAGCGATTCTTCTTCCTGAGGTTCTTTCTGAATAATGGCCTCAATATTGATGCCACGCTCGCTCAGAATACTGGCCACGGCCGCCAGAACACCGGTTTTGTCCTGCACCTGAATACGCAGGTAATACGCAGTCTCGATTTCTTCAATCGGCAGAACATCCACCGGATCAATCACGTTGTAAGCCAGGTGATTTACCTGCGCACCGGAACCGGCTTCCAGCGTGCGTGCAAGGTCAACGATATCGGCAACCACGGCGGATGCCGTTGGTCCGGCTCCGGCTCCGGCACCGACGTACAGAGTATCGCCGACCGCATTACCATTCACCATCACGGCGTTGAGTACGCCATCGACCTTGGCGATCGGGCGATTTTCCGGAATCAGGGTCGGATGCACCCGCAGGTCGATGCCACGTTCGGTCTGATTGCTGACCCCCAGATGCTTGATGCGGTAACCCAGCTCTTCAGCATATTCCACGTCTTCCCGGGTAATGGTGCTGATGCCCTCGGTATAGCAGCGCTCAAACTGCAGCGGGATACCGTAGGCGATGGAGGCCAGGATGGTCAGCTTATGGGCTGCGTCGATGCCTTCAACATCAAAGGTCGGATCAGCTTCGGCGTACCCCAGCTCCTGGGCTTCCTGCAGCACATCAGAGAAAGTACGGCCTTTATCACGCATCTCGGTCAGAATGAAGTTGCCGGTACCATTGATAATGCCGGCCAGCCAGTTAATGCGGTTAGCAGCGAGGCCTTCGCGCATGGCTTTAATAATCGGAATACCACCTGCCACGGCAGCTTCATACATAACCGATACGCCTTTGGCTTCAGCTGCAGCAAAAATTTCTGCGCCGTGCACGGCAATCAGGGCTTTATTAGCGGTGACCACGTGTTTGCCATGTTCAATGGCCGTGAGTACCAGTTGCTTGGCCACATCATAACCACCGATAAGCTCGACAACGATGTCGATGTCGGGATTAGTGGCGACGGCGAAAACATCATCGGTAATGGCAACACCTGTAGTGTCGCAGGCCGGATTGGTATGGCGCGCAGCGATCTGCGCTACGTTAATCTCACGACCTGCCCGGCGTGCAATATTTTGCGCATTGGTGGTCAACACATTGAACGTGCCACCGCCTACTGTACCTAAACCACAGATACCTACTTTTACCGGTTTCAAGGTCATGTCTCCTGTTATTCTTGATAGCTTGTCACAGCCTGGGCCATGCTCCGGGCTACCCCGGAGCGCAAAGGCCGGTATTCTACGCTAAGCCCGGCCTCAGCCCAACCATGAAGCATGACACCGGCCCACAAAGGTTGCCCAAACGCCCCGAAAGCCTTTAAATCAGGGCACAACACAATGATTCGCACAATAAACAGGAAGGATTTATGGCCAAATCTCTGGTTCTGACCGTTATCGCTGATGATAAGCCCGGCATTGTTGAGCAGCTGTCCGGTACCATTGCCGCGCACGGCGGTAACTGGCTGGAAAGCCGTATGGCTCATATGGCAGGCAAGTTTGCCGGCATTCTGCGCATCAGTGTTGATGCCGGCAGCAGTTCCGCCCTGGAAGCGGATCTCAGTGCACTCGACCGCCAGGGCATACAGGTGAATGTGGAAAGTGGCGAAGCCTCAGACGACGACAACAGCATTGAGCTGACACTGAGTCTGGTGGGGAATGACCGTCCGGGGATTGTGAAAGAAGTATCTCAGGCGCTGGCAGCGATGAATGTCAACGTACTGGAACTGACCACCGACTGCACGCCGGCTGAAATGTCGGCGGTCCCCCTGTTCAAAGCCGACGCCTGCCTGCGGGTGCCTGCGGACTTTAATACGGAAAAGGCCGCCGAAGCTCTGGAAGCCATTTCTAACGATCTGATGGTGGAAATCAAGCTCGACTGAGTCGCATGCCCGGGTCGCCAGCCGGGAATCCCATGGCGGGGCGGACAACGATTCCGCCTTCAGCCAATCAGCGCACGCCCCAGCAGGTACACAGAATTCACGGCCAGCAGAACCATCATCACGCGGAAGAAGAGCACGCTGTCGACCCGTTTGGATAACCAGCGCCCCAGCCAGGTGCCGATAAAAGCCAGCGGGATCAGCAGCAGCGTCAGAGTGCCGATTTCCGGGTTGAGCAGCCCCAGATATCCGTAAGGAATCAGCTTGATGGCGTTCATCACACCGAACGCCACGGCCATCTGGCCCAGGTAATAGTCCTTGCTTATTTTCTGCGTCAGGTAGTAAGCCTGCATAGGCGCGGCACCGGCATGGGCCAGCACACTGCCGACACCGCCCAGCGCCCCCAGAAAGTGGGCTTTGAGCGGGCCACTGGCCGCGTCAGGCTGCTTCCCGGCGCCGCCCAGAACCGGCCAGCGACGCTGCGCCAGCACCCAGATGCCCATCAGTCCGATAATCGCCTGCACGCCACGCTCATCCACCACATCCAGCAGTGCAGCACCAGCAAAAATGCCAATCACAATGCCCGGCACCACCGGTTTCAGCAGACGCCAGCTGAAGTAATGCCGGTAAATGCGGATGGTCAGAACATCCATCAGCAGAAGAATCGGCAGCAGAATCCCGATGGCTTTTTCACCACCGATGAAGGGCGCCATCATGGGGACCGCCACCACGCCGATACCACCACCAAAACCCGATTTGGAGATACCTGTGATCAGCACGCCCACGACGGTGATCAGAATAAACGTAAGATCCACAACTGCCCTTAATGAAAAATATACAAACGGTGCGTCAACGGACGGCGCCCGGTAAATCGAACAACAGTGCTTCCGCCTGATGTTCAGCCATCAGCGTCAGCTGAGTTTCACAATCCACTGCGACCCCGTCGCCCTCTTCCAGCACCAGATGAGAGGCATCTTCTGCCACCGATGGATCAATATTAAGCAGCAGCGGGCCACGGATAACATGCAGATAATAGCGGCGCTCGGGATCCAGCGGGTGCTGTACGGTTTCTGCCGTCAGCCGCACATGATTCAGCGCCGCATCCTGCCTTATTTTCAGCGTGCCGTCACGACCATCAGCCGTAACCACCGGCTGCACAGGTTGTTTATAAGCGAACGAAGTTTGCTGGTATCCGGGTTCGGTTGCGGTTTCATCCGGCTCAATCCAGATCTGCAGAAAATGCAGGGGCTCAGTCTCTGACGGGTTGTATTCACTGTGGCGGATGCCACGCCCGGCGGACATCAGCTGAAATTCACCGGCCGGCAAAATCGCTTCCTGTCCGGTGGAATCTTTATGGGCAATCTGCCCTTCCAGCACATAGCTGATGATTTCCATATTGCGGTGGCCATGGGTGGAAAACCCGGTCCCCGGCGCAACGCGGTCATCGTTTATGACCCGCAGTACTGAAAAACCCGTGTAGTGCGGGTCGTAATACTCGCCGAAAGAAAAGGTATGCGCACTGCGCAACCAACCAAAATCTGCCCGTCCCCGGTCACAGGCCGCCCGTAAGGTTATCATAATCTGCTCCGCTCACTCTGTATCTGCCGTACTTACGACCCGTAGCTGCCGTGCAAGGTTCTGTTCCGGCAGTGATACCGCCACAGACAAGACTCCGCGCCGGCTCTGTGAAATACTCCGCACTCATTTTCTGTACGGAACGTCTGTGCCCTCTTCTTCCCGCATCATTCATCACCCGGTCCCTGACCCTCAGCCTGCGGGCCATTCAGTGAAAGCCGACCTGCTGCTGGTTGGCGTGACGCTGCTGGCGGCTCTGGGCTGGCTGTTCTCCAAACAGGCGCTGAATGAATTCCCGCCGCTGTTATTTCTTGGCAGCCGGTTTCTGTTGGCGGGTCTGATTCTGGTCATCCCCGGGCATCGTGCACTGTTTCGTCTGACACTCTCTCAATGGCGCGTATCGGCCACCGTAGGCCTGGTCTTTGGCGCGGCCATGTCATTCTGGATACTCGGTCTGTTTCACGCCCACAGCCTCGCCGAAGGCGCGTTTATCACCAGTCTGGCGGTCGTGCTGGTGCCCCTGCTCAGCCTGATTTTGTTCCGTGAAGCACCGCCACGGGTATTCTGGATTGCCCTGCCCCTGGCGGTCGCCGGACTGGCCTTACTGTCATTGCAGCACGGTTTTTCCCCGGACCCGGGACAACTGCTGTTTCTGGCGGCAGCCCTGCTGCTGTCTCTTACCTTTATCCTGAATGGCCGTGCCGCGGCACGTATTCCGGCACTGGCGCTGAGCGCTGTTCAGTTGTTGGTGGTCGGCCTGCTGTGTCTGTCATTATCGGCCTTCAGTGAAGACTGGCCGCAGGCTTTCACCCCAACGATGTGGCTGTGGCTCGGCCTGAGTCTGACACTGGGTACCGCCGTACGCTTTCTGCTGCAGACCTATGCCCAGGGGTTGACGTCTCCCAGCCATGCGGCAGTCATTATGATTCTGGAACCCGTCTGGACCACACTGCTCGCCTTCCTCTGGTTCGGCGAACACCTGAGCCTGCCACAGATGGCCGGCTGTTCACTGATTTTCAGTGCCCTGCTGGTCAATCGCTGGCAGGCCGTGTATCGCCTGTTTGTCCGCCGCCCATCAGACGGCTGACTGACAGGCTCAGCTGAAGCTGTGAGCCTGGCCCGGACGCGCATCCAGAACCGTTACTTCACCGGCACTCAGACGGGGCTTACGCGCCCAGTTACCTTCACGGGCATAGCCCAGAGTTACCATCATGGCGACATCGTACTGATCGCCAATGTTGAATGTCTGTTTCAGACGTGCGGCATCAAACCCGATCATAGGGCCGGTGGCCAGACCTTTCGCGGTTGCCGCAGTCATCAGATTCATGGTCGCCATTGATGCTGAGCGCAGGGCTTCGTCATGACACTTCTGTGCATCACCGGCGTAGCTGCCGTTCACCGCATTGACCATATAATCACCGGCCTGCTGCGGGTAGACACCGGCATCCACACCGCGCTGAGCAATTTCCGGCATTTTCTTGTGTCCGTCATTATCGGCCAGCACCAGAACCACCACGGGCGCATCCGCGACCTTTTGCTGACCAAAAGCGATCTCTTTCAGGGTTTCTTTGGCGTCAGGATCTGTCACCACCAGATAACGGGTGTGCTGAATGTTAAACGCCGTGGGAGCTTCCTGAGCATAAGTCAGAATATCCAGCACTTCGTCCGTGGATACGGGCCGGGTCGTATCAAAGAAGTTAACTGAGGTACGGCCGGTCATGGCGTCAAAAGCATTCATAAAACATCTCCAGTGGTTGATGGGTATCGTCAGATGCAACTATTTTAATTCGCTAACGTCGATATAAAAGCGCATAATTTCGCGATGAGTCTTCGATTTTTACGAACCGACTGAGGTGACTATGAAAACAACTCTGGAACAGTGGCGCATGTTTAAGGCCGTGGTCGAGCACGGCGGATATGCACAGGCAGCGGATGCCATTCATAAAAGCCAGTCCACCATCAGTTATGGCGTGCACAAACTGCAGGAACAGCTGGGTGTGCAGCTGCTGGAAGTCGAGGGCCGTAAGGCAGTATTGACGGATCACGGCAAGATTCTGCTGCAGCGCGCGGATCAGTTGCTGGATCAGGCCGAAAACCTGGACAAAGTCGCCGACTCGCTGAGCAGCGGTGTGGAGCCGCTGGTGCATCTGGCGCTGGATATGGTGTTTCCTTACGAGCAGCTGTTCTGTGTACTGCAGCAGTTTTCACTGCAGTACCCCAATACCCGCGTGGAGCTGGAAGAGTTTGTGCTCAGTGGCGGCAACGAAATGCTGGCAGAAGGCATGATTGACCTGCTGGTTACCCCCAAAGTCCCCGCCGGCTACAGCGGCGAGCACATCTTCCGGGCCAAATTTATTCCGGTATCCAGCCCGGATCATCCGCTGCAGCATCTTGGCCGCGGTGTCACCTATGACGATCTCACCCAGCATCGCCAGGTGGTACTGCGCGATTCCAGCAAAAAAGCGCGCGAAGATTCCGGCTGGCTGGGGGCCCACCAGCGCTGGACGGTGGCCCACTTCAGTACCAGCCTGAATATTATCCGCCGCGGTCTGGCGTACGCCTGGGTGCCTGAACATATTATTCACCGCGAACTGGCCAGCGGCGATCTGTGTCAGTTACCGATGGAAGTGGAAGCCGCCCGGTATGCCGACCTCTATCTGGTGAAGGCCCACGGTGATCTGAGCGGTCCGGCCACCAACACACTGGCGGCCTTACTGGCACATTACTCGTCGCTGGATGCCGATGAACTGGAATTGCCCGAGGATGCCCAACGCGATGAATGATACCTCTGCCCTGCTGTTTACCGGCCTGTTGTTCAGCTCTATTGGCATGGGCTATCTGGTCTATGGCAAGCGCCAGAAGCACAAAATCGCCTTCTATACCGGTATCGGACTGATCGTCTATCCCTACTTTGTCAGCTCAGTGCCAGTGCTGATCGCTTTGGGCATTGGCCTGATGCTGGTGCCCCGGTTTGTGAATCCGGACTGAGCACCAGGGCCTGACACGGTGATGACCGGATCAGGCACTGACTTGTGAGCTTTGATCATTGCTCTGTTGCTCTGGGTTTGCCATTATCCGGCTCCACAGCTTTCAGTCAGATATCAGAGAGACACCACCCATGTATCAGGATATTACCTATAACGTCGAAGACGGCATCGCAGTCATTACCATTAACCGTCCCAAGGTCCTGAATGCCATCCGCATCCAGACCTATGATGACATTATTGATGCGCTGTACAGCAGTGATAAAAATGATGATGTCAGCGTGGTGGTTATGACCGGCGCAGAGGGTCGCTTCACCGCCGGTAACGATCTGTCGGACCTGCTGCCCCCCAGCGATATCAGTGAGCTGAAAAAACGGGTCGGCGGTATTTTTGATGCCTTTGCCCAACTGAGCAAACCTCTGATTATCGCTCAGGAAGGCGTCGCCATCGGTATTGGTGCCAACATGCTGCTGCACGCTGATATTGCCTACGCCGGCAAAAGCATCCGCTACAGCCTGCCATTCGCCAAAATCGGGGTGACCTCTGAAGGCGCCTGCTCAGTCCTGCTGGCTGAAGCTATCGGCCCCAAACGAGCGAATGAGCTGCTCTATACCGGCCGTTTCTTTACCGCCGAAGAAGCTGAAAACTGGGGCCTGCTGACCGCCATGACAGAGGACGGCAAAGCTCTGGAAACCGCCATGGCCACCGCCCGTGATCTGCTGAAAAACTCCCAGGGCTCGATCCGTTCGATCAAAAAGCTGGGTAAAGCCGAAGGCCACGAAGCACGCGTACACAAAGCCGTGGAAGAAGAAATGCGGCTGTTCGCTGAACTGCTGGATACCCCGGAAACCCAGGCGCGCATTAACCACGTCCTTAAAGGCGGGAAATAACCGCCTTTAACTATGGCTTTAAAGCGTTGCGGCCAGCGCGCAGTGGGTAATATAAGAGAAAAAGACAACGCGGCGGACCTGCACAGCCGCGTTGTTCTTATTTGTACATATTCGGCAGTTTAATTTTGAATTTAATCGCCAGTGCCCGCAGGATAAACGCCGTACAGAAGCCACCGATCAGATCGACGTTGGCTGCCAGACCCAGTTCGTGCAGAATCAGATACACCACCGACCCGGCCAGCGCGGTGGTAATGTAGAGTTCTTCATTCATCAGAGTCAGACTGCTGCGGCACAGAACATCACGGGCAATACCACCAAATGACGCCGTCATGACGCCCATGCAAACCGCAATCAGTGGTGTAGCACCAAATTTAAGCGCCACCTCTGTACCGGCCACCGCAAACAACGCCAACCCCACCGCATCCATCCATACCAGGGCCCGCGACAGCGAAGCCAGCATGGGGGTTACGAAATAGGTTACCGCCGAGGCAATCAAACAGATACTGATCCAGATTGGCTCACGTACCCAGAACACCGGCAGATGCCCCAGCACCAGATCGCGCAACGTTCCGCCGCCAAGACCTGTCACCGTTCCGATCAGCATAAAACCGAGAATATCCATGCGCTGCCGGGCAGCATTCAGCGCACCGGAAACGGCGAAAACGGCCACAGCGGACAGACTCATAATATTGATGGCAGTAGTGATATCGAAGGCCATATTTACCTGACTGAGATATAAAACGAACAGTTCTGCTATTTATAGCACCTGACCGGCGGATGCTACAGAAATCCGCTGCTCAACATCGGATTCCTTAAATTTCCGCCGTTCTGACTTATCAGGCCTGGTCCTGATGCCTGCGGCAAACATCTACTCAGAAACAAGCAGCTGCACCCTGAACAAGTACCGACCCTGACAAGCACATACCCCTAAATAGATATACCCTTCATCAAGGGTCCGCGTTAGCCTGCCTTTAATCTACAATCATGAAGAACCCGGGTCCTGAGCAATCAGACAGCACAAAAGCCAGAGCATTATGAAAGCAATTATCCTGCAACACACAGACTACGAAGACGCCGGTTATGTTGAAACCTGGCTGGCGCAGCGCAACGCAGACGTTCAGCATGTGTATCTTTTCCAGCCTGAGCACGAATTTCCGGCGCCGGAAAGTTTTGATCTGCTGGTTATCTGTGGCGGCCCCATGGGCGCTTACGAAGAAGACAAGTACCCTTGGTTAATCAATGAGAAAGCCTTTATCCGCTCCGCCATCGAAGCAGATAAGAAAGTGTTGGGCCTGTGCCTCGGCGGTCAGCTGATTGCCTCTTGTCTGGGGGCAGAGATCCGTAAAAGTCCACAACCGGAAATCGGCTGGTTTGAACTGACGGCAGAAAATCAGGACGCAGACGTCTTTCATATTCCGCCATCCTTCCCGATTATGGAATGGCATTTTGATATGTTTGATCTGCCACCCGGCGCCACCCTGTTAGCCTCTTCCGCGGCCTGTAAAAACCAGATGTACCAGATCGGTAAAAACATCATGGGGACTCAATGCCATCCGGAAATGACCGCCCGGGATATTCTGTTTTTGATCGATACCTACCTGGCTGACTCCGGCAAGGCAGAAGGTATTCAGGATTACGACACCATTAAAAAAGGCGTTGATCTGTACGCCGCCAATGCCAATCAGTTGATGGCGGATATGCTGGTTTATCTGACTCAGGATTTGTAAAAAGCCATCTGAATCAAAGATAAAACCCATAAAAAACGCGCCTGAGTCTGAACAGACCCGGCGCGTTTTTTATTTCTTAACGATTTCCCGCTGGTGCGCTCACGCTGTCAGATTTCAGCCCGCACACACGACTGCGAGTTTTTCCATCCACACCGCTTTCTGTTCATCACCAACAAAACTGGCGTTCAGACTATTGGCTGCCAGATGTGCGGCCTGCTGACGGGTCATCCCCAGGTTATCCGCCAGTGACTGATAGTTCGCTAACAGATAGCCACCAAAAAAGGCCGGATCATCGGCATTAACGGTGACACAGAGTCCGCGCTCAAGCAGTTTAAGAATCGGATGCTGGCTCATATGTTCATACACTTTCAGTCGTGTATTCGATAACGGGCAAACCGTCAGTGGCATATTGGCGGCAGCCAGCCGGTTCATCATGGTTTCACTGTCGGTACAGCGCACACCGTGGTCAATACGCTGCACATCCAGATAATCCAGGGCACCTTCGATGTAGGATACCGGACCTTCTTCACCGGCATGGGCCACCCGCTTTAAGCCCATACGTCTGGCTTCGGCAAATACTTCTGAAAATTTTTCCGGCGGGTTGCCAACTTCAGAGGAGTCCAGGCCAACACCGATAAAATGTTCCATATAGGGCTCAGCCTGATTCAGGGTGGCAAAGGCTTCATCTTCTGGTAAATGCCGTAAAAAACACAGAATCAGTCCATAGCTGATGCCCAGTTTCTGTTCACCATCTTTTAATGCCCGGGTAATCCCCTTAATGACCACACCAATATCAATGCCGCGCTCTGTGTGCGTCTGCGGATCAAAGAATGGCTCGACATGCACCACACCTTCCGCGTGACATTGCTGCAGATAGGCCCAGGTAAGATCGTAAAAATCCTGTTCGTGAATTAATACACCGGCACACTGGTAATAAATATCCAGAAAAGACTGCAGATTAGTAAAGTCGTACGCTTTTTTGATTTCTTCCACACTGGCATAAGGCAATTCAATCTGATTGCGTTCCGCCAGTTTAAACATCAGTTCCGGTTCCAGAGACCCTTCCAGATGCAGGTGCAGTTCGGCTTTGGGCAGCGCCGTTAAAAATTCCGTATCAGCCACGGCATCCGCTGCAGACACTGCAATATTAAATTGATTCGTCATAGTTTCTCCAAAGCAAAGCGGCACCTCCTGTGCCGCTTTATTCAGTTTCAGGCCGTTTTTTGCTGACGGTAAGCATAAGTCGCTTCAAAGCGTTCGATCAGCCAGTTACCCTGGGTGACCGCATCATACTTCTTGGGATTATCCGCTGTAATACAGGATGGAATGGTTTCCACCAGCGTGTCGTAACGGGTTTCAACAAAGAACGGAATGGAATATCTGTGTTTACCGGGCGCCAGATTACGCACACGGTGCAGGGTTGAGCGATAGGCATCATTGGTCCAGCGCTGCATCAGGTCACCAATGTTCACCACCAGTGCGCCTTCCACCGGCGGTGCACTGATCCAACGGTCGTCTTTAGTCAGTACTTCCAGACCGCCGGTATTATCCTGGGCCAGCAATGTGATGCAGCCGTAATCGGTGTGTGCACCGGCGGCCATGGCATCGTCCGGTACCGGCTTGCCTTCAGGACGCGGCGGATAATGGATCATGCGCAGCACGGACATATGTTCTGTGGTGAATTTGCTGTTAAAGAAATCTTCATCTTCGCCCAGCGCCAGTGCCATGGCAGATAACATACGGTAAGCCACACTCATCAGCAGCGTGTAGTGCTGATTCATCTGCTGCTGGAAGCCCGGCAGGTCGCCGTATTGGTTGGGGCCATACAGGGCCGGGAATTCACCGACAATGGGATGATCCGGATGAATATCCAGGGCCATGTCGAACGTTTCTTTCCAGTCCGTCGGGTTGGTTGGATCAAGTTGCTCGGCACCATGACTGCCCCAGCCACGGTGGTTATTACTGTTGGCCATCTCAATTTTCTGCTTCTCGTCCAGAGGCTGGGCGAAAAAGCGCTCCGACAGCTTAAACATACTGTCGATCTGTTGTTGCGAAATACCGTGCCCGGTAATGGCCAGAAAACCGATTTCACGGCAGGCATGGTCAATTTCTTTGATGACAGGCGCCCAGTCTTTACGGTCAGGGCTGCTCAGTGGGGATATATCGATAACAGGAATCGTTGTCATACATGACACCTTACATAAGATTTAACGCCTGAGTTCAGGCATTCAATGAATGAATCACTCCTGCAAATCCATGTTTAACCGCGGATTGGTCAGGAGCGTCTTCTTTCTGCGCAATGAATGAAAGAAGAAGTCCCGGTATTTGCTCTTACCAAGAGGGTATTCACTCTTACCAAGAGTTGGCTTCCTGCGCTCACTGGCGCTGGCTCTTATGGTCTGGCTTCCATGCAGATGGAGCGGCTTACGCCGCCCCATCAAACGATTACCCGGGTCTGATTAATCAGTGATCAGACCCTTATACGGGTAACTGTTGTTTATTTCGGAATAGTAGCGTCAATGCCTTCAACATACCAGTTCACACCCGCCAGCTCTTCGTCTGTCAGAGTATGACCTTCCGGTACCACTACGTTTCCTTTGTTGTCCTTGATCGGACCTGTGAACGGATGGAATTCACCGGATTTGATCTTGGCTTCAACTTCTTTGATTTTGGCTTTTACATCAGCCGGCAGATTGTCGTTAACAGACGCAACAGTCAGCATGTCTTCCTGGAAGCCACCCCAGAAATCCTGTGGTTTCCAGGTACCAGCTTTCACCTGCTTAATCACGTCAATGTAGTGCGGAGACCAGTCATCACGGATAGAGAACATGTGAGCTTCCGGCGCGAATTTGCTCATATCAGACGCCTGGCCAATGCCTTTCACGCCACGTTTTTCAGCCGCCATCAGAGGTGCCGGAGAGTCAGTGTGCTGGATCAGCACGTCAACGCCCTGGTCGATCAGCGCATTGGCAGCTTCGCTTTCTTTCACCGGATCATACCAGGTGCTCACCCACATGATTTTGATTTTCACATCCGGGTTCACCGATTTTGCCGCCATATAGACCGCATCGATATCACGGATAACTTCCGGAATCGGGAAAGAGGCAATGTAACCAATGGTGTTGGTTTTGGTCATCATACCCGCAGCCACACCGGATACGTAACGGCCTTCATAGGTACGCAGAACGTAAGTGGAGAGGTTTTTACTGCGCTTATAACCGGTTGCGTGTTCGAAGATCACGTTAGGGAAACGCTTGGCCACCTTAGCCGTCGGGTTCATGTAACCGAATGAGGTGGTGAAAATAATGTCGTTACCACTCTGTGCCAGCTGACGGATAACACGCTCAGCATCAGCGCCTTCAGGTACTTTTTCTACATAAGTGGTTTCCACTTCATCTCCGAAGTATTTCTCCACTTCCAGACGGGCGCGGTCATGCTCATAAGTCCAGCCATAATCGCCAACCGGACCAATATAAACAAAACCTACTTTGGTTGGATCGTCTTCAGCAAACGATGCCGATGCCGCAGTACCCAGTCCCAGAACCAGCGCTGCTGAGGCCAGCAAGCTTTTCCAGGAAGTTGTTTTCTTCATCATAACTCTCTCCGTTTGTTTTCTGATTACCTGCAAGCAGGCTTTTAGAACATGCGTCACAAGCTTTTAGCAATAACTTGGCCAATTGGTCAGGAAAATCCAAATTTTGTAAAAATCCCGTCATCATGGCCTTTTCCAACCAGTGTATTCACTGATGAACGGTGAACCATAACCCGAACGCGATTTTAACGCACCAAAACAAAGCGGTACTCTGATACGAGTGCACCAGAGTATTTCAGAAATGTAACAGGCGCCGAAAAGTGCCGCCCCGGCGTTGGTTCAGCCCCGACGAGCCAACTGAATCAAAGCTTCGAAGTAAATATCAAAAGGCCGTACAGATTCAGAGCGAACATCCTGTTCAGCGCGTTTTCATCCATGCACTTAATGCAGCATAAGGCAGACAGGGCGTGACCCGGCTGAATGTATCAACAGGCCCTAAGTAAGTACCCGCAAACCGGGAAGTGCTTATATGATGAGACTTCAGTCGGAAGTTTGTTATTAAAAGTATTGAATACCCGGACCTGAATATTATTTATCAACTTTAAAGAAATAATAGGTCTGACGATTATTGACTAAGCGGCATCAGAACACCGGCGTTTCTGTCACCTCAACATCATCAAAGACAACCCGGTTACGGCCGGCATATTTGGCCGCATACATGCGCTGATCCGCAGCATGATACAGATCGATCAGGTTACTGCCGTCACAGCCACTGACCGCCACCCCAAAGCTGGCAGTAAAGGGAACCGCCTCACCGTCGACAAAAAAGCCATTGCCTTCCAGTGCCCGGCGCGCATTCTCAGCCACATCGCTGCCGGAAAGACGATCAGCCCCCGGCAGTAAAATGCAGAATTCCTCGCCGCCGACACGGAAAATATAATCGGTTTTGCGGATAACAGACTGCAGTTTCTCGGTCACATAAATCAGGGCATTATCGCCGGCCGGGTGACCGTAGGCATCGTTAATCTGCTTAAAATGATCAAGATCGAGCAGAATAAAAGCCACCGACTGGCCCCGTGCCGCCGAATTACGGATTTCCGTTTCGACAATTTCTGCCAGCCGCATACGGTTCAATAATCCGGTCAGCGGGTCGCGTTCGGCGATCTGCAACAGGCGGCGGTTGTAACGCGCTCTGCCCTGCTCATAAAGGTGGGCAAAACTCCACACCGCCAGCGTACAAAGCACCACATTGGCAATACTCACCGGCTGGGTGGTATCGCCCCCCAGATAACGGTAGATAAAAATAATCAGTGCAATGGCGAGATAAAACGCGGTAATGGCAAATCCCAGCGACACCCCCACCAGCAGGTAGGTAATCTGTGGAATTAACAGAACCCAGACGAATACGGTGTCCGAAGCCCGCGGCTGCGCCAGCGCGAACATCATAACGGTCAGAAAAGGAATCAGATAGGCCAGCGTCCAGGCTTTCAGGTTACTGGTCACGGAAACACTGCGATAACAGGCGAGAGAATAAGCTGAAGCTGCCAGCTCAGTGAACGCCAGCGGATACAATCCCCGCTGAAAATTCAGGATAAAGAAAATCACACCACTGACTGCCGTGATCAGCAACAGGACTTTAAGGACCTTACGCCGGTGCAGTGGTTCATGAAACGACATGCTAACTCCCTGATACTGATAAGAACGACGTCATGGTCCGGGTGTCTGTTTAAACCTTGCACATATTACGTCATTCCCCCCTTGCTTAACAGAAAGCGCTGATTGAAAAAAAACATAACACTGGTTGATAACTACAGAGCTTGCAAAAGCATTGACTTTGACGCCGTATGCCATTGCTTAATTCACTGATTTATTCCAATAAGCAAAGTATTACCGCATCTTTCCTGTCAGATTTCGGTCATAACAAAGCGTCCTGCAGGTTCATCCTTTCTGGCTTTGTGATCCACAAAGCATTGCTGGTCTGAATGCATTACTGGTCTTAGTGGCAGATACAAAAAAGGCGGCCATAAAGGCCGCCTCTCTTAAGAACCGCTGATCAACTCAACTTATACGTCGTTGAACTGGTCAGAAGTGTTGACCGCCATGGATGGCGGAAATGCCGGAAACGCAGGACGCAGTCTTCCGGCCATAGCACCACCGGTTTTCGGAGCCGCTTCAGCAGCAACCGGCCCTATTTCTGGCTTTGTGATCCACAAAGCATTGCTGGTCTGAATGCATTACTGGTCTTAGTGACAGATATAAAAAAGGCGGCCATAAAGGCCGCCTCTCTTAAGAACCGCTAATCAACTCAACTTATACGTCGTTGAACTGGTTAGAAGTGTTCTTGGCACCACCGGCTTTCAGGGCCGCTTCACCAGCAAAGTATTCTTTGTGGTCATCGCCCATATCGGAACCAGCCATGTTCTGGTGTTTAACGCATGCGATACCCTGACGGATTTCTTTACGCTGAACGCCTTCAACATAACCCAGCATTGCTGCATCACCGAAGTACTCTTTCGCCAGGTTGTCAGTAGACAGCGCAGCAGTGTGGTAAGTCGGCAGAGTGATCAGGTGGTGGAAGATGTTCGCTTCACGGGAAGCATCTGCCTGGAAGCTCTGGATACGTTTGTCAGCTTCTTTACACAGTTCAGAACCGTCGTAATCAGCAGACATCAGTTTAGAGCGGTCGTATGCAGAAACGTCTTTGCCTTCTTTTTCCCAGTTATCGAACACTTGCTGACGGAAGCTCAGCGTCCAGTTGAAGGAAGGCGAGTTGTTGTAAACCAGTTTCGCATCCGGGTGTACTTTACGTACGCCGTCCATCATAGCTTTAATTTCGTGAACGGTCGGGATAGCTGTTTCAATCCACAGCAGGTCAGCACCAGCGTTGATCGCTTCGATACAGTCGAAGACACAACGTTCCTGACCAGTGCCCTGACGGAACTGGTACAGACCAGAAGCCAGACGCTTAGGACGAACCAGTTTGCCGTCACGGTTCAGCAGTACGTCACCGTTCTTAACGTCTTCAACGTTAACTTCTTCAACGTCGAGGAATGAGTTGTAAATATCACCCTGGTCGCCTTTTTCACGAACCACGGCGATTTCTTTGGTCAGGCCGGCACCTTCGGAGTCAGTACGGGCAACGATAACACCGTCATCCACACCCAGTTCCAGGAAGGCGTAACGCAGAGCGCGTAGTTTCGCGTGGAAGTCAGCGTGAGGTACGGTTACTTTACCGTCCTGGTGACCACATTGCTTCTCGTCAGCAACCTGGTTTTCGATCTGCAGGCAGCAGGCACCGGCTTCAATCATTTGCTTGGCCATCAGGTAAGTCGCTTCAGCGTTACCGAAACCAGCATCGATGTCAGCAATGATCGGCACTACGTGAGTTTCGTAGTTGTCGATTTTCGCTTCGATTTCTTTTTCTTTCGCAGCGTCGCCAGCGGCTTTAGCGGCATCCAGTTCACGGAACAGACCACCCAGTTCACGTGCATCAGCCTGACGCAGGAAGGTGTACAGTTCTTCTACCAGACCGGCAACTGCTGTTTTTTCGTGCATAGACTGGTCAGGCAGAGGACCGAAGTCAGAACGCAGGGCAGCTACCATCCAGCCGGACAGGTACAGGTATTTACGTTCGGTAGTACCGAAGTGCTTTTTGATAGAGATCAGCTTCTGCTGACCAATGAAACCGTGCCAGCAACCCAGAGACTGGGTGTATTTGGTTTTGTCTTTGTCGAACTCAGCCATGTCGCGACGCATGATGCCCGCGGTGTATTTTGCGATGTCCAGACCGGTTTTGAATTTGTTCTGCAGACGCATACGCGCAACAGATTCAGCCTGAATGGCAGCCCAGGAAGAATCCGCCTTATCGAGTACTGCCGCTGCAGCTTTGATTTCGTCTTGGTATGACATGAGTCAATCCTTCAGTGTTTGGGTGGGTGACGTTGCCCTGTCAGTCTCAATGGCCGCGGGCTTAACGTGAATTGCAGGGGAATAGTATTAACTTAGCCCCCATAATTGAAATCAATAAGCTGTATATCTGACATTTTGATGATGAATATCATCAGTGGCGCTGATAAGACGCTCAGAAGGCGCCGCGAAGCCCGCGGTCAAAGCCTTTCTGACGGGGTTGCCGCTTAATCAGAGGGTGCCGGTGCGGACCCGGCCGGCAGGCGTACGGTAAAGGTGGTACCGCTGCCTACTTCACTCTCCACCCGTATTTCACCCCCGTGTTCTTCCACTGAATTGTGGGAAATCGACAATCCCAGTCCGGTCCCCTCGCCGACCGGTTTAGTGGTGAAAAACGGGGTGAACAGGTACTTTTTATGTTCTTCAGAAATCCCGTGGCCATTGTCAGCGATACTGACTTCAATCCATTGTCCGTTCAGGCGGCTGCTCACCCGGATCAGGCCATTTTCTTCCACTGCCTGGTCTGCATTGGCAATCAGATTGACGAATACCTGATTCAGCTTGCCGAAGTAACCCTGAATAACCGGCAGTTCGCCGTATTCCACTTCGATCTGTGAGTGATATTTGGTCTGGTTATTGAGAATATTCAGCGCTGCACGCAGACATTCATTGACGTCGACCGGCACCTTATTGCCATCATCCTGGCGGGTAAATGACTTCAGATCAGACACAATCTGCTTCACCCGCTCCAGGCCTTCTACCGTTTCAACCGCCAGATTCTGATAATCACTTAGCAGGTAGGCAATATCATAAATCATCAGGCCTTCACGCCAGCTGTTCCGGATCTGCTCCACGGTCTGTCCGGAGGCAATCATCTGATCTGCCTGATTCAGAAAACGCTGAATGTCCTGCAGGCCTTCCACCAGACTGGAGAAATTACTGTAAATAAAGCCCAGCGGATTATTGATTTCATGAGCGACACCGGCCGCCAGCACCCCCAGCGACGCCATTTTTTCTGACTGCACCATGGCCCGCTGCTGCTCATGCAGTGCCTGGTTGGCCTCGGTCAGCTGTGCATTGGAGCGATACAGTTCGCGCGAGCGGTCTTCCAGCAGCTGCTCTGCCTGTTTACGCAGCTCTTTTTCACGCAGATAGGCTTTGTGAAATTCCGCTTCCGTCATGACTCACTCCACCACCCGGATACGGATACTGCAATGGTCTGCGCCATCATGCATACAAGGGGAATGATGCATCTCGATAAAAGAGCCATAGTGTCTGGCGCTGCCGCTGATCAGGCCTTCAGCCAGCCAGCACAGCTTGCGCGGGGAGCGGTAATGCATGGTCATTTCATCCGCATTTTCGCGGTTATAAGTGAACTCCGGCAGTTGTGCATCAGGGTACAGTTTACGGACTTCCAGGTGCACAATCTGATCAACGGAGTAAAGGAAATCCAGCAGGTTGTCGGCGGCATCGAAAAACCCGGGAAAACGCTGATAGAATTCTCCCGCCATGAATTCGCCAAAACTGAATACCAGGGTTGCCGCATCCTGATCAGTGACTTTAACCGCTACTTCCACCAGCGCCTGCAGCTCCTCATCCGGATAGGTCTGAGTGGATATATACAAGCCTTCGGAGCCGGCTTCTTCCAGCACAGCATTCCAGCCTTCCAGGCCCCAGGAGGCTTCGACCATATCGCGTAACATATCAAACACGACACCTTTCATTGCTCACCTCCCGTGTCCTGAGGGGCTGCGTCCTGCCGGTATACGTAAATCTCCAGCAACTCGTCCATCAGTTGTTCCAGGTGCTGCATTTTGCTGATGATATCGTCGTCGACCACGTGATGCTTTTTCAGCAGCACCATACCGCGGGTACTGAACAGATCCCGCGACAGCACCATGCCAGTGTGCAGATCAGCACTGCTGATACAGCGCTCGTTGTTTTCCGGCTGACTGTGCTGGTAACGGCGTGATACTTCAATAAAAGCGTCGACGACTTCCGGATCGTAGCGTTTGCCCACCAGCGCTTCGATTTCGCGGCGGGCCTGCAACAGATTCGCTTTCACGCCATTGACGCGGCCATTAAGCCAGTCGCTGTAGTCGCGTACCACGGCCAGAATACGGCTGCCTAACGGAATATTGTCAGCGGTGAGTCCATCTGGAAAGCCGGAACCGTCATAGCGCTCAAACTGATGGCGGATATAGGTACTGGCACAACGCAGCGCCGGCACGCCAAACAGGGCGGCTTCGGCTAACAGCGGCCATTGGCGGAATTTCTGCAACTCGCTATCGTCATAATCGCAGTAAGGTTTGCTGAGCATGGCATCGGTGAACCCCAGCCGCCCGAGCCCGGACAGCATCACCGCTTTACGCAGTGCGTCAGTATCGTCCATATTCATCTTTAACCGTGCGGCGATTTCCTGAACCATCAAAGCGTCCAGCAGGGCGGCACGTGAGTCCGGAGCCTCGCGCTGGGCGGTCAGACTGGAAACCAGCGTCACCATGTGCTCGTAGCTGTAACGCAGCTCTTCGGTACGCCGCCGTACTTTGGCTTCCAGACCGGCGTTTAATGATTCCAGCGCGTCATTCTTTTCCGCCAGCTCGGCGGTCAGCTGTTCATTTTCCAGCTCCAGAAAACGCGCCTGCAGGAGTTCACCCACCACCCGGCGCAGTTCCAGGTCATCCCAGGGCTTGTTCAGATAACTGGCAATCTTACCGCTGTTGACGGCCTGAATGGTGGACTCCAGATCCGCATAACCGGTGAGTAACACGCGGCGGGTGGCCGGCCATTCCTGTGCCGCCTGGGCCAGTAATTCAGCGCCGCTCATACCGGGCATACGCATGTCACTGATCAGCAGATCCACCGGCTGTTCACGCATCATGGTTAATGCTTCTTCGCCGGAAGGCGCTGTCAGAATCTGCACCGACTCCTGCCGCAGCGTGCGCCCGAGAGCCTTAAGCACATTAGGCTCATCATCCACCAACAGGACTCTGGGTGAATAATCGGCTTTATAAACTGCCTGTTCTGCTGACCAAACCATAAGTCACCTCGGTCGGGGTTTTCAGTCAGTCTAGACAAAGGATCAGGAGCGCGACCGGCCTGCCACCTGCAGGGCGACAGCCTGAACGTTCTTTAAAACCAGAAATTATCTGAAGTGTTTGTTTTAGCTCTTTTTATTCTTATTAAAGGCAGCAGCCTGATACTTTTCAGACAATAGACAGGTTAGTCATACTCACAGCAACCTAACGAAACCAAACCGGATTACGCGCCATTGCAAAATTTTTTGTAACCGGCAACGGGAGACACTCAGACGTATTCGCCAGCCGCCACCGCGCTGGACCAGGCCCATTGAAAATTAAAGCCCCCCAGGTGTCCGGTCACATCCAGTACTTCGCCGATAAAAAACAGACCTGGCCGGGTTTTGCACTCCAGCGTTTTGGAGGAAACTTCATCAGTATCCACTCCCCCCTGCGCGACTTCAGCGGTCCGGTAGCCTTCCGTGCCGGCGGGCTTAACCTGCCACTGATGAAGGCCCTGAGCAAAGGCATCCATATCCGCGCCGGATAAATCGGCCAACAGGATGTCATCACGGAATAAGCCGGCCAGCCACTGCTCAGCAAATTTCTGCGTGGTTAATTCTGCCAGCCAGGTTTTCAGCCTGACTTTGGGCCGGCTGTGTTGCAACTGACGCAATTCCGCCGCGATATCATGCCCGGGCAGCAGATTAATACTGACACTGTCACCATCTTTCCAGTAGGAGGAGATCTGCAGAATCGCCGGACCACTTAAGCCGCGGTGGGTGAACAGCAGGTCGTCGGCGAATAACTGATCATTGCATTCGACTTCCACCGCCAGCGAGGTGCCGGACAACGCGGATGACAGAACCTTGTTATGGTCCGTCAGGGTAAAAGGCACCAATGCGGCTCTTGGTGCATAGACCTTTAAACCAAATTGCCGGGCGATATCGTACCCAAAACCCGTAGCGCCTAAGGTCGGAATCGACGGGCCGCCGGTTGCAATCACCAGCGACTCACACTGCAGGGCATAATCTTCATCCTGCTGCCCGGCCTCTGCTCTCCCCTCAGCTTTGTAAACAGGCTCCGCCTTCAATAGATAACGGTATAAACCATCATTAACAGGCTGAACCTCAGCCACCCGGGTATTGAGCCGGATGTGGACGCCCTGTTGCTCACATTCACTGAGTAACAGATTAAGAATGTCGGAGGCTTTGTTATCGCAGAACAGCTGACCGTCTTTTTTCTCGTGGTAAGCAATGCCGTAGCCATCCACCAGTGCGATAAAATCCCACTGGCTGTAGCGTTTCAGCGCTGACTTACAGAAATGCGGGTTGTGGCTCAGGTACTTATCCGGTGCAACATAGTAGTTGGTGAAATTGCAGCGTCCGCCCCCGGACATCAGGATTTTCTTGCCCGCTTTATTGGCATGATCCAACACCAGTACGCTGCGCCCACGACTCGCCGCCCGGGCGGCACACATTAAACCGGCGGCCCCGGCACCAATTACGATTACATCAAATTTCTGTAGCATTTCGGTCATATAGTCTTGGTCGAAACTGACATTATGCCATTAAGCCCGGCGTCCGGATGCCCTGAACCAATACGGATGCCCAGATAACAAGAGACGCCAGAGTATGGAGCTGTTCGATCGTCCCGGCCTGTTGCAGGCCACCGGGTTAAGCCCGGCCAAACTTAACCTGTTACTGCGCCTGCTGAAAGCGCCCAGGCTCACGAAAATATACAATACCCTGGAGCAGCAGGAAGGCATCGATATGATCGACGATGCGCTCAAAGCCCTGCACATCCATCTCGACTACGATATCGATGCACTGGAAGCAGCCATTCCCGCAGAAGGGCCCTTTGTTACTGTCTCCAATCACCCGTTTGGTTTTCTGGATGGCGTTATCCTGCTGATGCTGGTGTGCCGCAAACGGCCGGAATTTAAAGCAGTCGCCAACTTCCTGCTCAGCTACTTTGCTCCTATATCTGATTTATTTATCACCGTGAATCCATTTGAAAATTCCGGCCCCAAAGGCATGGGCGGCGTGCGTAAATCTCTGGCTCAGCTGCAGCGCGGCGAAGGCGTCGGTCTGTTCCCCGCCGGCGAAGTGTCTACCTGGTATAAAGGCCAGCCCGGTATTGCTGACCGTGAGTGGTCGATGTCCAGTATCCGCCTGATCCGTAAAGCCGAAGTGCCGGTCATTCCGGTTTACTTTCATGGCCATAACAGCCGCAGCTTTCATGTACTGGGCAAAGTCCATCCGGCGCTGCGCACGTTACGTATTCCCGCGGAATTTCTGAAAAAAAGAAACTCCACCATTCAGTTAGGCATTGGCGAACGTATTGAATGGGAAGAACTGGCGAAGATAGACAGCAATGAGGAAATGAGGTCGTTTTTACGCGAGAAAACCTACGGCCAGGCACAGAAGTTTTTGTATTAAACAGAATAAACGGCGATGCCGTCAGTATCCGCTCAGGAGAATCACACCAGGGCCTGCTTAATCAGTGTTAACAGCCCTGATCAGCATCGCTCAGTAAGGCTTTTACCGGTGCATAGCTGCGGCGATGAATCGCACAGGGGCCAAGTTCCTGTAACGCTTCCAGATGCGCTTTGGTACCGTAGCCTTTATGTTTGGCAAATCCGTAACCCGGGTATTGCTCATCAAGCATAATCATCTCCCGGTCACGCTGAACTTTGGCCAGAACCGAGGCCGCAGATATTGCAGCCACTAACGCATCCCCTTTAATGATAGTGGTGGTTTCCAGCGGCGTTTGCGGCGCTTTATTGCCATCGATTAAAGCGTGCATACAGGGTAATTGCAGCCCATCAATGGCGCGGCTCATGGCCAGCATCCGGGCATTGAGAATATTAATTTCGTCAATTTCGACTACGCTGGCGCGGGCAATACAGTAATCCAGTGCTTTCTCACGGATTTCATCAAACAGCTTTTCACGCTTTTTCTCGCTGAGCTTTTTCGAGTCGGTTAAGCCTTCAACGGGATTCTGCGGATCGAGAATAACGGCCGCCGCGACCACATCACCGCATAACGGGCCGGCCCCTGCCTCGTCGACGCCACAGTAGGGAATCAGGCTGTCCAGCAGCTGTTGTTCGATAACCGTCTGAACCGGTTCGGACATGCTCAGTCTTTCCCGATTAATTCAGCGATGGCGGCCGCCGCTTCATGATCGGCGTCACGCTTCAGCTGACGGTGAATAAACAGGTAGGTTTCATGCAGCTGATGCGCAGCGTCAGAGTCTTCCAGCCGCACCAGAAGTGCCGCAGACAGATGCTCGGCCGTGGCTTCATGCTGAATATACTCGGGTACCAGTTCCCTTCCGGCCAGCAGATTAGGCAAAGAAAGGTATTCCTGAGTCACCAGACGCTTCAGTATGTGATAGGTCAGCGGTGCGACGATATAACTTACCACCATGGGCTTTTTCAGCAGCATGGCTTCCAGCGTCGCGGTACCGGAGGCCAGCAGAATGGCATCCGCTGCCGCCATGCAGGTATGTGACTGCCCGAGCACCACTTTCACCGGTAAGTTCACCGGATAATCCGCCAGCAAGGCTTCAATCTGGTTACGGCGTTCAACAGAGGCCGCCGGGATAATAAATTGCAGCTCCGGCCGGCGGCGACGCATCAGCTCTGCGGTGCGCAGAAAGAGCTCACCAAGGCGCTGTACTTCACTGCCACGGCTGCCGGGCATTAAACACACGACCGGGCCGGAAGCATCCAGTCCGAGTGTTTCCCGTGCCGGTGCTATCGGGGTCTCAAAAGGAATTTTATCGGCCAGATGGTGGCCTACGAATTTCACCGGTACGTCGTGTTGTTCGTAAAACCGGGCTTCGAACGGAAACAGAGTGAGCATCAGATCCACGGCGCGCTCAATCTTTAATACCCGTTTCTGGCGCCATGCCCACACGGAAGGACTGACGTAATGCACGGTTTTAATGCCAGCGGCGCGCAGTTTTTCTTCCAGTGTCAGGGTGAAATCCGGGGAATCAATCCCGATAAAAACGTCAGGCGGGTTCGCGATCCAGTGTTTGATCAGATCACGGCGCACTTTCAGTAATTCAAACAGCCGCCCCAGCACTTCCACCAGCCCCATGACAGATAAGCGTTCCATGGGGACGAAACTGTTGAAGCCATGAGCCTGCATCAAAGGGCCGCCAATGCCTTCAAATTCAGCATCGGGGTAGCGTTCTTTCAGCGATTTAACCAATCCGGCCCCGAGCATATCGCCTGAGGTTTCACCGGCAACCATTGCAATTCGCACTAGCGGATAATGCCTCGCGTTGCAGCCTTCAGGCTGTCGGTCAGGAGTGCGACGGCGTCATTATCGGCCGCCAGCGTTTCCAGTTCTTCCAGCGCTTCCGCCAGAGTGAGGCTCTGACGATACAGGACTTTGTAGGCTTTACGCAGGCGCAGAATACTGTCTTTGCTGAAGCCCCGGCGTTTCAGACCTTCACTGTTAATACCGTGAGGGCCGGCAGGATAACCCTGCGCCATGATATAAGCCGGGATGTCCTTCAGCACCACAGTGCCGGTGCCACACATGGCATGTGCGCCAATTGAGCAGAACTGATGTACCTGGGTCGCGCCGCCCAGAATCGCGTAATCACCGATCTTCACATGACCGGCCAGATTCGTGTCGTTGGCCAGAATGCAATGATCACCCACGATGCAATCGTGAGCGACGTGTACATTCACCATAAACAGATTATTGCTGCCGATAATGGTTGTGCCGTTGTCCTGTACGGTACCACGGTGCAGGGTACAGGCTTCGCGGATCACATTATTATCACCGATCACCAGCGTGGTCGGCTCACCGGCGTACTTTTTGTCCTGGCATTCTTCACCCACACTGGCGAACTGAAAAATACGGTTGTTTTTGCCTATTGTGGTCGGCCCGTTAATCACAACATGGGGGCCAACCTCAGTACCGTCACCGATTTCAACATCCGCACCAATAACAGAATACGGGCCGATTTTAACGTCGGCCCCTATCTTCGCGGATGAATCAACAATGGCAGTTGAATGAATCATGCTTGCTCCAGATCTCGCTCTGCGCAGGTAATTTCAGCCGCACATGCTACTTTATCGTCGACCAGAGCGCGACAATCAAATTTCCAGATGCCACGACGTCCACTGAGAAAACGGGCCTCCAGAATCACCTGATCACCGGGTTCGATCGGGCGCTTGAAGCGGACATGATCAGCTCCGGCGAAATAATACAGCGTGGTTGGCTTACGTTGATCACCCAGCATGGTCAGCCCCAGCAAACCGGCGGCCTGTGCCATGGCTTCCAGCGTCAGTACACCAGGCATAACCGGGTGTCCCGGGAAATGACCATTGAAGAATTCTTCATTGATGGTGACATTTTTCAGTACACGGATGGTGGCGCCATTTTCGGCGTCGAGGTCGACCTCCTGGATACGGTCTACCAGTAAAAACGGATAGCGGTGTGGCAGGAATTCACGGATTTGCTGAATACTTTCTGCGGACATCAAGATTTACCTTTTTGGCCTTTCTCTAACTGTTGTAGCCGCTTGGCTATAGAATCCAGTTGCCGGAAACGGGTAGCGCTGCGACGCCACTCCTGCATAGGCATTTGTGCGGTACCGCTGGCATAGGCTCCGGGTTCTGTAATGGACTTACTGATCAGAGCCATGGCCGCAATGTGTACGCCATCGCACAACTGCAGATGGCCGGCAATGCCGACCGCGCCTGCAATGGTGCAGTGTTTGCCTATCGTCGTACTGCCCGCGACGCCCGTACAGGCTGCCATGGCAGTGCCGTCACCAATCTGAACGTTATGGCCAATCTGAATAAGGTTATCCAGAATCACGTTATTCCCGATGACGGTATCGCCCAGTGCACCGCGGTCGATACAGGTGTTTACCCCGATCTCCACGTCACTGCCGATTCTGACCCCACCCAGCTGAGCAATCCGGTGCCAGCGTCCGTTGTCCGGGGCAAAGCCAAAGCCATCGCCACCGATTACGGCGCCGGACTGAATCCGCACCCGCTCCCCCAGTACCACATCATGGCACAGCGTCACGTTCGCATTCAGCAGACAACCCTGGCCTAACACGCAGTGAGCATTGATGACCGTGCCGGGACCGATTTCGCAATCGTCGCCGATCTGGCAATGCTCACCAACAACAGCATGAGCACCAATACTGACATTACTGCCGATTTCGGCCGTATCAGCGATCACCGCCGTGGGATGAATCCCGGGGCTGACCGGTGGCCGGTTATCAAACAGCTGTGTGACCTGCGCAAACCCAAGATAGGGGTTAGCAAGAACCAATGCCGCACCGGACACATCCGCGGCGGCATCAGGGTTCACGATCACAGCCGCGGCCTGCGTCTGTGCAAGCTGGCTGCGATAGCTGGCATTGGCCAGAAAGCTGACTTCCGAGCGGCCCGCATCTTTCAGTGTGTTAACGCCTGAAATCTGCGTGGAACCCTCTCCACGGAGTTCAGCCCCTATATGGCTGGCCAATTCAGCCAGGGTGAATTGTTTGGTCATGTATCAGAAACCACTTACTTCTCGTTCAGTCGTTCCAGCAACAACTTGGTCAGGTCAACCTCTGGAATCGCATAAACGACAGCGCCGGCCTGATAGACCACATCATAACCACCTTCATCAATGATTGCTTTAAGCAACTTGTTGAGATCAGGCAATTTACTTTGGAAAAAACTTCTCTTCCAATTCTGGGTCAGTTGTTGCAGCTTACGCTGATAAAACTGGTAATCTTTCATTTTATCGTCAAAATCGCTTTTCAGCTTAGCCAGCTCCTGCTCGCTCATCACAGCGCCGTCTTTGGCCTGTTTTTCCTGCATCGCACTCAGTTTGGTTTCCAGCTCTTTCAGCTTGGCTACCGTGTCCTGATTACTGTCTTCCAGCTCCTGATAAGACGCTTTTGCATCTTCTGACATGAACAGTGCCTGCTCCATGTCCACAACAGCGATTTTGAGATCCTGTGCCGCCGCTACCTGTACAAAAAGAGCGGTAAAAATCATTAAAAACCAACGCATCCTCAGACTCCTATAGTGTTGTTTACATTATTGTTATCAGAAAACCTGGCCAAGAGAGAACTCAAAGCCTTCGGTATCATCGCCACGCTCATCATTAAGCGGGAATGAATAAGTGAATGTCAGCGGCCCGATGGCAGTAATCCACGTCAGACCAACCCCGGTACTGTACCTTACCTCACCAAGATCGAAACCTTCGTTACAGTATGGGTGTTTGGTCAGCCCCGGAATATCACTGTCATTGGGAACATAACATTCATCGCTGAACGCATTGCCGGCGTCAAAAAACACCACACTGCGTACGGAACTTCTGTCTTCGATGAAAGGAAACGGGAAAATCAGCTCAAAACTGGCTTCCGCCAGCATATTGCCGCCCAGCGCTCTTTCATCTTCGAGATACCGCGGTGCCGTCACTGCGGAACCGTCACCATCCGTTTCATAGACAGGCTTGTATCGGTTCGGGTTGCTGACCGGCTGAGCAGCGCCGTCTGCATCGGTGACATACACCACTGTTGGTGCAGATTCGTCAACCACCGGCCGGCCCAGTCCGTCCAGTTCGTATTTCACGTCGCCGTTGCTGTCGGTCTTCGCGACTTCAACCACATTGTATTCCGGTAACCCTTTAGGCCCCAGACTATTGCTGCTGTAACCGCGTACCGAACCGATACCGCCCGAACGGAAGTTTTTGAAGAACGGCAGACGCTCCTGATCACCGTAGCCATTACCGTAGCCGAGATCCGTACGCAGACGCAGCGACCACTCACCGTGAATCGGGAAATAGTAGTTAGCCGTATAACCCAGCTTGTAGTAGGTCAGATCACTGCCCGGCACTGTGATATCGGCAGACAGTTTCTGTTCAATACCCGCCGTCGGGAACATACCGCGGTTAAGACTGGAATAACGCCAGTTCAGACCCAGTGTATATTCATCAAAGACATCGCCTTCGGTATCGAGAAAGTCGATGATCTCTGCCGGCACTGTGGTGCCCTCAAACATCTCAGTATTCTGATAGCCCACGGAGAACGACAGCCGCTGACGACGGGAAATCGGGTACCCATAGGTCACGTTCCCCCCCATGGTATTGGTCTGATAATCCGATACCGTGTTGAGGCTGGAGTAATCCGTCTCACGATAGAACAGGTTAAAACCGCGGCTGACACCATCAATGGTGTAATACGGGTTCATATAAGAAAAGTTATAGGACTGAACCGTGTCGTTTTTCTGCACGCCCAGCGACATGCGGTTACCTGAGCCCATAAAGTTATTCTGGCTGATACTGGCACCCAGAATCATACCGCTGCCGCCGGCATAACCGATGTTAAAGTTGAGGCTGCCGCTGAGTTGTTCTTCGACGTTATAGTTGACGTCAATCTGGTCGTCTGTGCCCGGAACTGCCGGCGTTTCCACATTCACCATTTTGAAGAAACCGAGCTGATTGAGGCGGTTTTTACCGGCATTAATTTTCTCGGTCGACGCCCAGCCGCCTTCCATCTGCAGCATTTCACGGCGCAGCACTTCATCTTTGGTACTTTCGTTGCCGGTGAAGTTAATACTGCGCACGTAAGTCCGCTTACCGGGCTCCACATAGAAAGTCAGATCGACGGTTTTATCTTCATCGTTAATCTTGGGAATACCATCCACCTTGGCAAAGGTGTAACCGTCGTTGCCCAACCGGCGCGACATCAGATCGCTGCTGTTAGTCACCCGGCGGCGGGAGAAGGTATCGCCCTTTTTCAGCAAATAAAGCCGGGTAAATTCTTCTTCATCCAGCACCAGATCACCGGCCAGCTTCATATCATTAATGGTGTAGATATCGCCTTCGGTCACGTTAATAGTGATGTAGACACCGTCTTTTTCCGGTGACACGGATACCTGGGTGGATTCAATATTAAAGCGGATGTAACCACGGTCGAGATACCAGGAACGCAGGGTTTCCAGGTCGGCGGCGAGTTTCTCACGGCTGTATTTATTATCGCTGGCATACCAGGACCAGAAGTTCGTGGTCTGCAGGGCAAACTGCTTCAGCAGTTCGTCGTCACTGAATACCTCATTACCGACAATGTTGATGTGTTCGATATTGGCAACACTGCCCTCTTCCACATGAATCCTGAGCGATACACGGTTGCGCGGCAGGCGCACCACTTCGGTGTCAATATTGGCATCATAACGCCCCTGCGAGACATACTGGCGCTCCAGTTCCAGCGCGATACGTTCCAGCGTGGAACGTTTGAACACCAGCCCTTCCGCCAGCCCGGATTGTTTGAGGCCATCCATCAACATATCGGTCTGAATGGCTTTGTTACCGTCAATCTCGATATCGGTAATGGTGGGCAGTTCCACCAGCTGTACGATCAGAACATTGCCGTCGCGATAAAGCTTAACATCGTTAAACAGCCCGGATTTAAACAGTGAGCGTGACGCGGACACCAGCGCCTGCTGATCCACCCGCTCCCCGACATTGACCGGGAAAGCACCGAATACGGTACCGGCAGACACCCGCTGCAGCCCCTCCAGGCGGATATCGGAAACCACAAAGGTTTCGGCAGAAGCAACAGCAGAGAAAAAACCCAATAAGAGCGTAAACAGCAAAGAACGCATGAACATCGTTATCCAGTCATATCCGGCGGCAATTACAGCCGGCTTATATCATTGTAAAAAGCTACCAGCATCAGGCACATAATCAGCATTAAGCCGAACCTGACCGCTACATCCTGTACTTTATCCGGAAGCGGTTTGCCGCGGATCATCTCAGCGAGATAAAACACAATATGCCCGCCATCCAGCATAGGTACAGGCAACAGGTTCAGAACACCCAGTGACACGGACAACAAAGCAAGGAAGCTGATGAAGGATTCGAGCCCACCGGACGCTGAAGCGCCGGCTACTTTAGCAATGGTGATAGGGCCACTCAAGTTCTTTACGGACACATCACCGGCAATCATTTTCCACAGAGATTCCAGAGTGAACACTATGTAGTCTGCGGTTTTCTCCAGGCCGATGACGATCCCCTGGAAAAAGCCCGCATGACTGGTTCTGAGCCAGGACTGAGGGACCTCAGGCATTTGCGGGGCGGTGCCCACATAACCGATCGTCTTATCATCACGGGTTTTAGAGGCCGGCGTCAGCGTCAGCGTGTGCTGCTGGCCACTACGCTCTACCAGCACATCCAGCGTTCTGCCGGCGGCTATCTGAATTTCATCCACCCACTGCGTCCAGCTTTCTACCGGCCGGCCATTCACTGACAGGACATGATCACCGACCTGCATACCGGCCGCTGCGGCAGCACCGCCATCTTCCACCGTGCCGATAACCGGCGCCAGCGCCAGCCGCCGTGGCTCAAGCCCCAGGGAACTCATGGGGTCTGGCATATCCTGATCGGATAACCAGTGCTGCACCGGTATCTGAACCTCACGCTGACCGCCTTCGTCACTCAGCAGACGCAGATTCAGCGTGGTGTCTTCGCCGATGTAGCTGACCAGTTGCCAGTTCACCTCCTGCCAGGTCGACACCTCTTCGCCATTAATGGCCAGAATTTCATCACCACTGCGGATGCCAGCCATATCGGCTGCGCCGTCCGGTGTCAGCTTGCCCACCACAGGCGCAACCCCCGTGGTACCGGCTACCGCCAGAAACCAATAAGCAGCAAAGGCAAAAATGAAGTTCGCGATGGGACCGGCCGACGCGATAGCAATGCGCTGCCATGCCGGTTTACGGGTAAAGGCCTGGTCGAGCAAGGCTTCCGGCACCGGCCCTTCACGTTCGTCCACCATTTTGACATAACCGCCTAATGGCAGCGGCGCGATTGAAAATTCGGTGCCGTGGCGATCCCTGACCGACCAGAAGGGTTTACCGAAGCCCACGGAGAAACGGATAACCTTAACCCCACAGCGGCGGGCAACCCAGAAGTGACCGTATTCATGGATAACCACCAGCACACTGATAGCAATAATGAAGTACAGAACTGTTGTCACCCGGGCATCTCCGTCATATCTGATGTTGTGAGCAGCTCAGCCGCCGTGTCTCTGGCCCATTGGTCTGCTGCCAGAACAGCATCAAGGGAAGTAACCGTCTGCGGCGTGTGCTTCTCCATAACCCGGGCGATCAGCCTTGGAATACAGGTGAAGGGAATTTGTTCCTTAAGAAATGCGTCAACCGCCACTTCGTTGGCGGCATTAAGTACCGATGGCATGGTGCCGCCGGCAGAAAACGCCTGCTTAGCCAGCCCCAGACAGGGAAAGGTCTGCTCGTCGGGGGCTTCAAAGTTCAGCGTCGCCAGACTGAACAGATCCAGGGATTCAACCCCTGCTTCAATACGCCCGGGCCATGCCATACCGTAAGCTATCGGGGTGCGCATATCCGGTTGTCCGAGCTGGGCAATCACAGAACCATCACAGTACTGCACCATAGAGTGGATAACACTCTGGGGGTGCACCACCACCTGAACCTGCTCAGGCTGACAGTTAAACAGAAAACAGGCTTCGATTAATTCCAGCCCTTTGTTCATCAGGCTGGCGGAATCGACTGAAATTTTCTGCCCCATCGACCAGTTAGGATGGGCCACCGCCTGCGCCGGAGTAACATCCGCCAGTTGCTCAGCAGACCAGCCGCGGAAAGGTCCGCCGGATGCAGTCAGCAGGATTTTATCGATGCCATGGGCGGCAAAATCACCATCGTAGGCTTCCGGCAGTGACTGAAATATCGCATTGTGTTCGCTGTCGATCGGCAACAGTTCGGCGCCGCCCTGACGCACGGCCTGCATAAATAATGGGCCGGCCATCACCAGACTTTCTTTATTGGCCAGCAACACCCGCTTACCGGCCTGCGCGGCAGCCAGCGTCGGCAGCAGTCCGGCGGCACCTACGATTGCTGCCATGACCTGATCAACGTCTTTGTGGGAAGCAATCATTGCCAGCGCATCAGCGCCGGTCAGGACCTCGGTCTGACAACCGGCAGCCAATTGAGCGGTTAACCCGGCCGCCGCCGCGGCATCGGCCATGACCACGTAACGTGGCGCAAACTCGGCGATATCGCTCAGCATGGTGTCGACACTGCGTGCCGCACTGAGCGCAAATACCCGGTAACGGTCAGGGTGACGGCGCACGACATCTAACGTGCTCTGACCAATCGAACCGGTCGAGCCCAGCACCGTTATATGGCGGATCATTTCGCCAGACCCCAGTCCAGCAGCATCATACAAAACGCAAACACGGGTACTGCCGCCGCCATACTGTCGATGCGGTCCAATACCCCACCGTGACCCGGCAGCAGCGAGGAGCTGTCTTTGATGCCGCGGTGACGCTTCATCATACTTTCGACCAGATCACCGAGTACCGAGATAACCATGGTAATCACAGTGATCAGCAGCAGCCGCAGCACACCGTGACCATCCATCGACTGTACCCAGCGGTCGATGCAGTAACCGTATATCAGCGCTATAACCACCGTGGTTGCCAGGCCGCCCCAGAAGCCGGCCCAGGATTTGCCGGGACTGACATGGGGCGCCAGTTTGGATTTTCCCCACGCCTTGCCGGCAAAATAAGCGCCGGTATCGGCTCCCCAGACAATCAGCATCACATACACAATCAGCAGCGAGCTGTGCGGTTGCTGTTTGAGATGCATAAAACCAACCCACATGGGCACCAGGACACACAGTCCGAGCAGAGCCCGTACCGGTCTGGCCGTCCATACATCGGTTCCGCCGGGGTAGCGCTTAACCAGAGCAAAGGCCACCACCCACCAGAGCGTGCCGACGGCGAGATAGTAAATCAGATACTCAGGTTTGACCCGCAGAAAGCGGGCACTGATATACAGGCAGACGAACACCGCAAAGGCATAGCCAATACGGCTCCAGTTTCTTTGATACCCGGCGATGTTGGCCCATTCCCAGGCGCCGATCGTCGCGATCGCGGCAATAAAAATCGCAAACGGCTTATCTTCCAGAAAGAAAATGCCGCCAATCATAATCGGAGCCAGCACAAGTGCCGTCAGTACACGTTCCTTAAACACCTTGTTTTACATCCTCAAGCTGGTCATCCGTACGACCGAACCGGCGGGTCCGGTCAGCAAACGCAGATAACGCCTTCTGATATTCTTCTTCTTTGAAATCCGGCCAGTAAGCATCGGAAAAGTAGAATTCAGAGTAGGCTGTCTGCCACAGCATAAAGTTACTGATACGCATTTCACCACCGGTCCGGATCAACAGATCCGGCGCGGGCAAATCGTTGAGCCAGGTATACTGGTGAAATACCTGTTCGTTAATATCGGCGGGGGCCAGTTTACCGGCCTGCACATCCTCAGCAATCCGCCTGGCCGCCTGCGCCACATCCCACTGACCACCATAATTAGCGGCGATCACCAGCGTCATGGCGCTGTTATCAGCGGTTAATGCTTCGGCTTCGCGGATAAGCGTCTGAAGGCGGGCAGAAAACCCGGAGATATCGCCCATCACACGCAGGCGGATATTGTTGCGGTGCAGTTTGCGTACCTCCCGTTCCAGGGCGATCACAAACAGCTGCATTAAGGCACTGACCTCGTCTTCCGGACGGCGCCAGTTTTCACTGCTGAAGGCAAACAGTGTCAATACTTCCACACCATTGCGTACCGAGGTTTCCACCACCGAACGCACCGCTTCAACACCCGCTTTATGCCCGGCAACACCGGGCATAAAGCGACGTTTGGCCCAACGGTTGTTGCCATCCATGATGATGGCAACGTGGCGGGGAACCTGACCGCTGACGGCCTTGGAGTCGTCAATACTGGTCGACATAAACAGACGCCGGTTATACCTGCATCAGGTCTTTTTCTTTGACCGCCAGCAGAGAATCAATTTCAGAGATATGCTTGTCGGTCAGTTTCTGAATTTCGTCTTCCGACTGACGTTGTTCATCTTCAGAAATCTCTTTTTCTTTCAGCAGATCTTTCACAGTGCTGTTGGCATCACGGCGGATGTTACGTACAGACACGCGACCCTTTTCGGCTTCGGCACGGGCCTGTTTGATATAGTCTTTACGGGTCTCTTCTGTCAGCGCCGGCATCGGCAGGCGGATAGTGTCGCCGTTGGTGGCCGGGTTCAGCCCCAGGTCTGACTTCAGGATGGCTTTTTCAATGGCCGGTACCAGGTTCTTTTCCCATGGGTTAATGGCCAGGCTGCGGCCATCTTCAACCATAATGTTGGCGACCTGGGAAACCGGCGTCGGTGAACCGTAATAGTCCACCATGACGTTATCCAGAATCGCCGGATTGGCGCGTCCGGTACGAACCTTTTTAAACGCTTCAATCAGGGAGTGAACACTTTTCCCCATGCGTTCTTCTGCGTCTTTTTTAATGTCGTTCAGCATCGTTATTTTTCCTCACTCACAATCAGGGTGCCATCATTGCCACCAGTCATCAGACGGGCCAGTACCCCCTGCTCATTCATATCGTACACACGCAGCGGCATATTGTGGTCCTGAGCCAGAACAATGGCTGTCAGATCCATCACGCCCAGCTGTTTTTCCAGCACTTCGTCATACGTCAGACGATCGTATTTCTCTGCTGACGGATCTTTTTTCGGGTCGGCAGTATACACGCCATCGACGTTGGTTGCTTTCAGAACCAGATCCGCGTTGATTTCGATTCCCCGCAGGCAGGCAGCAGAATCTGTGGTGAAAAACGGGTTACCGGTACCGGCAGAGAAAATAACCACGTCGCCGGCATCCAGTGCCCGGATAGCGCTGCGGCGGTCATAGTGATCCACCACGCCACTCATCGGGATGGCAGACATTACCCGGGTCGGCATGCTGGCACGCTCCAGCGCATCGCGCATAGCCAGCGCATTCATAACGGTCGCCAGCATACCCATATGGTCGCCGGCGACACGGTCGAGACCGGCTTCGCTCAGTGCTTTACCGCGGAACAGGTTACCGCCACCAATGACCAGTGCGACCTGCACACCAATGCCCCGCAGCTGGGCAATTTCAAGCGCCATGCGATCCAGAACTTTGGGATCGATACCGAAGTCCATCTCACCCATCAGGGCCTCACCACTGAGTTTTAACAGGATACGTTTGTATTTAGCGCTTTTTTGCTCGGCCATGGCATTCTCCGGAATCGATAATCAATCTGCAGCTTCATTGAAGGGAATCCTTCCCATAACGGACAACGGACCCATAGGTCAGTTTCCGGCGCCCGCTATGTTAACGCGGGTTCCTGTCACGGAATAATGGTTTTGTCATAATCCGTGATTTTTATACAAATATGCCGGGCAAGCCCGGCATATTGGGTGGGTGTCAGAACCCGTCTGTGCTCTTCACCCGTAAAGGCATCAGCCTTTCAGTTGTGCAGCAACTTCATCAGCAAAGTCTACTTTCTCAACTTCAATACCTTCGCCAACTTCCAGGCGAACGAAGCTGATGATCTCTGCACCGGCATCTTTCGCCAGTTTACCAACAGTCACATCCGGATCTTTAACGAACGGCTGCTCTACCAGGCTGTTCTCTTTCAGGAACTTCTTGATACGGCCGCCCATCATTTTCTCAACGATTTCTTCCGGCTTACCTTCCATATCCGGCTGAGCCTTGATGATTTCCTTCTCTTTTTCCAGCTCCTCTTCCGGCATATCTTCCGGACGGGTAACGCGTGGGTTAGAGGCAGTCACGTGCATCGCGATGTCTTTGGCCAGCTCTTCATCACCACCCTTCAGGGCAACGACACAGCCGACTTTGCCGTTGGAGTGCAGGTAAGCACCAACGGTTGGCGCTTCAATAACCGCCGGACGACGAACAGTGATGTTCTCACCGATTTTCTGAACCAGACCCATACGGGCTTCTTCCAGCTCACCTTCCATCAGTTTGGCGACGTCAGTTTCTTTCGTTTCAGCCAGTTTAGCGACAACCTGATCGGCAAAGGCAGCGAAGTTAGCATCGCCGGCGGCGAAGTCAGTCTCAGAGTTCACTTCAACAACAAAAGCCACGCCATCTTTAACATCGATACGCAGTTTACCTTCAGCCGCGGTACGGTCGGCTTTTTTAGCGGCTTTCAGGCCAGAGTTTTTACGCAGATCTTCAATGGCTTTATCAATGTCACCATCGTTAGCAGTCAGTGCTTTTTTGCACTCCATCATGCCCAGACCAGTGCGCTCGCGTAATTCTTTAACCATTGCGGCAGAAACGTTTGCCATGTGTGTCATCCTCTTAAATTTCTGAATCTGTCTGCAGGCCCGCGCCATATCTCAGCGAACCTGTATAAACCTAAAAAAAAGGGGGCAAGCCCCCTTTTCCGGTCAGCGGCTGCGATTACTCAGCGGCTTCCTGTGCAGGTGCTTCTTCAGCAACTTCAACGAACTCATCCGCCGGAGCGCCAGTAGACTGCTTACCTTCCAGGACTGCGTCAGCGACAGCGCCGGCATAGATCTGGATTGCACGGATAGCGTCGTCGTTACCTGGAATCACGTGATCAATACCATCCGGGTTGGAGTTGGTATCAACAACACCGATCACAGGAATGCCCAGCTTGTTCGCTTCCTGAACAGCGATACGCTCGTGGTCAACGTCGATAACAAACAGTGCATCCGGCAGACCGCCCATCTCTTTGATACCGCCGATAGAACGCTCCAGCTTTTCCATTTCACGGGTACGCATCAGAGCTTCTTTTTTGGTCAGCTGCTCAAAAGTACCATCCGATTGTTGCGCTTCGAGGTCACGCAGACGCTTGATAGACTGACGGATAGTTTTGTAGTTGGTCAGCATACCGCCCAACCAGCGATGAGCTACGAAAGGCATACCGGAACGTTCAGCCTGTTCTTTCATGATCTTACCCGCGGCGCGCTTGGTACCAACAAACAGTACTTTGTTGTTACGCTCAGCCAGACCTTCAACGATCTTCAGGGCGTCATTCAGAGCAGGAACTGTGTGCTCCAGGTTGATGATATGGATTTTGTTACGGGCGCCGAAAATGTATTGACCCATTTTCGGGTTCCAGTAACGGGTCTGGTGACCGAAGTGAACGCCTGCTTTCAGCAGGTCACGCATGCTTACTTGTGCCATGATTTCTACCTTAATGTTTGGGTTAGGCCTCCACATACCCACTTCGCCGACCCTGATTGCTCGGGGCACCCCGGTTAAGTGTTGCAGTATGTGTGTGTCATTTATGTCGCAGACCGGCTCATTCCGGTCGCGCAGCGCTCTCAGCGCGGGCGCTTTATACCACTTTCAGCCGGCAGATACCAGCCCGGATGGCGATTCTGACCGGCAGATCCGCGTCACTGGCCGATCTGCACGCGCCTCTGGTTCAATCCGGCGCCGGTAACCAGTACAATGGCGGTCAGTTTTCTCTCCAAAGGTAATTGGCATCCCCATGACTGTGAATATCAAGTCCGCTGAAGACATCGAAAAAATGCGCATTGCCGGACGCCTGGCTGCGGACGTGCTGGAAATGATTGAACCACATGTAAAACCGGGAGTGTCGACCGGCGAGCTTGACCGCATCTGCCATGATTACATCGTCAATGAGCAGCAGGCCATTCCGGCGCCGCTGAACTACCGCGGCTTTCCCAAATCAATCTGCACGTCTATTAACCAGGTGATCTGCCACGGTATCCCGAGCGACGACAAACTGCTTAAAAAGGGCGATATCGTGAACATCGATATCACGGTGATTAAAGACGGCTACCATGGCGATACCAGTAAAATGTTTCTGGTGGGCGACGTCAGCCCCGCCAATAAGCGGCTCGCGGAAATCACCCAGGAGTGCATGTACATCGGCATCGATATGGTAAAACCCGGCACCCGCCTGGGCGACATCGGCCACGCCATTCAGCAGCACGCGGAAGCCAACCATTATTCAGTTGTGCGTGAATACTGCGGTCATGGTATCGGCAAAGAATTCCACGAAGACCCGCAGGTGCTGCACTATGGTAAGCCGGGTACAGGGCTTGAACTGCAGGCCGGCATGATTTTCACCATCGAACCTATGATCAATCAGGGAAGCCGCTTCAACAAGTTGCTGAAAGATGGCTGGACCGTGGTCACCAAAGACCGCAAACCATCCGCCCAGTGGGAGCACACGATTCTGGTTACAGAAACCGGCTTTGAGGTGCTGACACTGCGCTCTGATGAAGATCGCTACCGCGCCTGATATGGACAACATGGTGCCGGCTCTCCCATCGATTGATTCGCAAAAACTGCTGCAGGACCTGCAGCAGTCCCCTTCTCCTATCCCGGTGATCAAACCTATCCTGGCGCGTATTCAGGAGGAAGCTTACGCCTATTTCCGCGCCACTCTGGATGCGACGCTGCTGGTTCGCCGCCGGGCTGAACTGATCGATCAGATACTCCATGCTTTATGGCACAACGCCGGTCTGCCGGAACAGGATCTTGCGCTGCTGGCGGTGGGTGGTTACGGCCGTGGAGAGCTGCACCCGCATTCCGATATTGACGTATTGCTGCTGTGCAAAGATGAAGACAGCATCAACCGCTATGGCGAACAACTGCAGGGCTTCATTACCCTGCTCTGGGACATTAAACTGGATGTTGGCCACAGCGTGCGCACCCTGGACGAATGCGTAACAGAAGCCAGTAAAGATCTGACCATCATCACCAATATGATGGAAACCCGCAGCCTGGCCGGCGACGATACCCTGCTGCAACAACTGAAAGCCAGTACAGCGCCGAAATGCATCTGGCCGGCCCAGAGTTTCTTTAATGCCAAATGGCAGGAATTACAGGATCGTCACGATAAGCACGACGATTCGGAATACAACCTGGAGCCTAATGTTAAAAACTCCCCCGGTACCTTGCGGGATATTCAGACGGTCACCTGGGTCACCATGCGCCATTTTGGCGAAGGCTCATTGAGCGCGCTGGAAGAAAAAGGCTTTCTCACGCCGTTTGAACGCGAACGCCTGCAAAGCAGCCTGACCTTTCTGTGGCAGGTGCGCTATGCCCTGCATATGCTGGCCGGGCGCGAAGAGGACCGTCTGCTGTTCGACCTGCAACGTGAAATCGCTGATCTGCTGGGATTCCATGAAGACAGCCAGATGCTGGGGGTAGAACGTTTTATGTCGCGCTTCTACCGTAATCAGCTGGCCACCACTGAGCTCACCGACCTGCTGCTGCTGCATTTCAATGAAGATTTTATAAAAGCCGGCAAACTGTGCGAAGTAGAGACACTCAATGAATATTTTGTTCTGTCGAACGGCTATCTGGAAGCCACTGATCCGGACATATTCCGCCGCGAACCTGCCTGGCTGCTGAAAGTTTTCCTGCTGATGGCGCAACAACCGGACGCCAAAGGCATTCATTCCAATACGATCCGGGCCTTGCGTGACCAGCGTGGTTGTATTGATGATGCTTTCCGCAACGACCCGGACAACAACCGCGTGTTCATGCAGATCCTGACCAACCGCTCCTGTGTGGTACGGGAACTGACCCGCATGATGCGCTACGGCATTCTGGGGCAATATATTCCCGAATTCGGCCATATTATCGGCCTGATGGAGCACGACCTGCTGCACATCTACACGGTCGATGAGCACAGCTTCCGCATGATGCGTTTTTTACGCCAGCTGCGCTTCGGCGACGTACGCGAGCGCTATCCGATCGCCTCGCGCCTTATCCACCGGGTGCAGAAAAAAGAGATTCTGTATCTCACCGCTCTGCTGCACGATACCGGTAAAAGCGTGGAAGGTGACCATACCGTCAACAGCGGTGAAATCGCCGCAGCCTTCTGCCGTCAGCACAACCTGCGCCCGACCGATTCACACATGGTAGTCTGGCTGTGCGAGAACCACCTGCTGATGTCGAATGCATGCCAGCGCCTGGATCTCAACAATCCGGAAGATATCCATATGTTTGCCCAGGAAGTCGGCGATCAGCATCATCTGGAAATGCTGTTTCTGATTTCCGTTGCCGACACCGTCAGCACCAATCCGAAACTCTGGACCAGCTGGCGCGCAGAACAGATGCGGGCCCTGTTCCGCAATACCCAGGATGCCCTGCGCCGTGGTCTCGGCAACCCGAAAAACAAAGAAGATGTCATCGCTGAAGTGCAGCAGGAAGCGATGGAGCAATTGCTGGCCCAGGGCCTCAGCAAAGAAGAAATTCTGGCGATCTGGGGCACTCCGGGTGACGACTACTTCCTGCGCGAAGGAACCGACAACATCATCTGGCAGACGCTGGCGATCCATCAGCACGGTCAGAGCGCCAAACCTCTGGTATCGATCCGCCAGACCTCTGACCAGGAGTTTGAAGGGGCCACGCAGATCTTTATTTTCATGAAAGATCAGCTCAACCTGTTTGCCGCCACGACGGCTACACTGGATCAGCTCAACCTGAATATTCAGGATGCACGCATTATGACCTCAGAGACGGAACAGAATGCGGTTGATACCTATATCGTACTGGATGAAAACAACCGGCCGATAGAAGACCCTCAGCGTATCCGGCAGATACGTGAAACACTGACAGAGGCCCTGTCAGACCCGGAAGATTTCTCCACCATTATTCAGCGCCGCACCCCCCGGGCACTGAAACAGTTTCAGGTAGAAACCCGGGTATCCATGAGCAATGACCCTGTCATGCAACGCACAGTGCTGGAAGTCGTAGCTGCAGACCGGCCCGGCCTGCTCGCCCGCATGGGGGCCATTTTCGCAGAATTCGGCGCCCAGATGCAGGGCGCTAAAATTCTTACCGAAGGAGAACAGGTATCCGATATCTTTTTTATCCTCGACGAGAACGGTAACCCATATTCAGACGCTGAAGAATGTCAGCGCCTGAAAGATGCAATTCTTCAGGGGCTCGAAGAACAGGTAGAAGCCCAGAGCGCTGTTTAAGCACAGCGCACATCAACGACAGCCCTGCTTTATCTGCCTGACGGCAGCCCTTAGATAAATTCGAAAGAACCCAGCGAAAAAATGCGCTCATAATAGGTCAGCCAAACCGGTATGTTGTGATCATAGAAAAGCAACAAATCAGGAGCGCACATGACACACTCCAGCGTAGAGAAAATTATTCCCAGCCACCCGTCTTCCGACGGCGATGGTGTCAAAATCCGGCGCGTAGGTCTGTTTAATCAGCCCGGTGCCGACCCATTTCTGATGATGGACGAGTTATTGTCCGATAACCCGGATGACTTTATCGGCGGCTTTCCACCGCATCCCCACCGCGGTATGGAAACACTGACCTATCTGATCCACGGTTCACTGGAACATCAGGACCATATGGGTAATAAAGGTCTGATCAACAGCGGTGGCGCTCAGTGGATGTCTGCCGGGCGTGGCGTCATTCACAGCGAAATGCCTGCCCGGGAAATGAAACAGCTGCATGGCTTCCAGTTATGGATCAACCTTCCGGCGGAAAACAAAATGCAGACACCGGATTACCGGGACGTATCCGCAGAAGAAATTCCGCAGATTGCCGGCGACCACTGGTCGGCCAAACTGATAGCAGGTGACTGGGACATTAACGGCGTAACCGGCACAGGCCCACTGGATAAGCTGGCCGCAGAAGCGGCTTATGCTGACATTCAGCTGACCGACGGCCAGGAAGTCAGTATCAAAGTGCCGGAACATCAGAAAGTGATTGCCTTTGTGTATCAGGGACAGCTGGAGACCAGCCCGGCAGCACCGGAAAAATCCATGTTGATTTTCAATGCGACAGATAACCTGACACTGAAGGCCAGTCAGGACAGCAGATTAATTCTGCTGCGCGGCACCCCAATACGCGAACCTGTTGCCCACTATGGTCCGTTTGTAATGAACACTATGGATGAAATTGAACAGGCGATTATCGACTACAACAAAGGTAATTTCGGTAACGGCTGATCTTCCCGCTGCTTTCTGACAGAAAGCCCCGTCAGGACCTGACGGGGCTTTTTTATTGATTAAAAAAACCTGGCAGACAGTCGCTCATAAAGAAAAACCCCAGCAGGTTGCCCTGCCGGGGTTTTGGATACGACGGGGACACCTTGTCCGGGGTCGCGCACGACCTTGACGTACTCGGCAAGCTCGAAATGAAAAAAGCCCCGATAGCGTTAGCTACCGGGGCTTTTGAATAAGAGCTTGACGATGACCTACTCTCACATGGGGACTCCCCACACTACCATCGGCGATGCTGCGTTTCACTTCTGAGTTCGGAATGGATTCAGGTGGTTCCACAGCTCTATTGTCGTCAAGCAAACCGTTATGGTGGATGTTTCGTCTTATGCACTCACGTTTGTTGTGGGCGGCGACATTCACCAAATAGGGTTGGATACATGAGACTCTTAAGTAATTAAACTCAGGAGTTTATTGAAATTCTCTTACGAACCGGCGGTGGCTCGTTATCTCTTAACCGGCTTGTACTCTGAGTGTTCGTTTCACTGCTAAGCAGCGTTCGTTTCACTCAACACCAAGTTTGGGTGTTATATGGTCAAGCCTCACGGGCAATTAGTATCAGTTAGCTCAACGCCTCACAACGCTTACACACCTGACCTATCAACCTGGTAGTCTTCCAGGGCCCTACAGGGAGCTCGAAGCTCCAGTGAGATCTCATCTTGAAGGGGGCTTCCCGCTTAGATGCTTTCAGCGGTTATCCTGTCCGAACGTAGCTACCCGGCAATGCATCTGGCGATACAACCGGAACACCAGAGGTTCGTCCACTCCGGTCCTCTCGTACTAGGAGCAGCTCTTCTCAAATCTCAAACGCCCACGGCAGATAGGGACCG
>DCCG01000010.1 GCA_002314145.1 Thalassolituus sp. UBA1087
TGTCTCTGACTAAAATTCAGCGGCGGGTTTGTATTGAAAAGTGGCATTAAGGTTGCCAATCCTTCGCATCTGGGAGCGCCGAGATGAACGATGATTTTCCCGGCCCGCCGGGCATGGATGCCCGGCGAGCGGACAGCGACAGGGATGTCGCACGGGCGCGAGGCGAGGAAAAATCAAGAGAATTAGGGTGACGCTCCAGAAAGCGAAAAGCTGGAGGCGGCCCTGCTGGCCAGGGGATAAGTTCCCCTGGGAGGCCTCAGTCACTACGGATTTAAAAGTTGTTTATAGAAAGCGGAGTACTATCAAACTGTAGGACAGCAGTGGGGAATACCCGGTTTTTTATGTCAGCCAATAACAATAATTACTGCCTCTGAAGATATTTCAGCAGATTACGGCTGGCTTCAATCTCATCCGCGATACGGATTTTCGAGCGCATGGCATCATCCCAGTAAATCAGTGCACCGGTATCTCTGGCCAGTTGTTTGGCTTCTTCGGATTCCATGGCTTTTTTGGCGATACGGGCAATTTTTACCTTGGTCATGGCCGACGTTGCACGCGGCACAAACAGGCCATTCCAGATAGTGAGATTAATACCGGTTAGTTCCGACAGTGTGGGAACATCCGGTGCAATACTCACACGGCGGGAAGTAAAGGCCACCAGCAGTTTGGCTTCACCGGATTCAAGGCACGGGAAGATCTGCTGTGTCGTGGTATTCATAATATCCACGCTGCCGTTTAACAACAGTGGACACTCGAGTGCATCGTAAGCCTTGTCAGAAGAAATTTTAATCTGGAAGTCGTCGGCCATTTTAAAGGTCAGCGCCGTCGGCGTAATGCCATTACCGAAATGACCCAGTGACAGATTGTGGCTGTGGGAATATTCCGCCAGTTCATTCAGGTTGTTGTACGGTGCATCCGCCCGGGCGGCAATGACAAACGGATAATCGAGAAATATGCCGATCGGCGAAAAGGTTTTAAAATTCCAGGAAACTTCACCGCCCATCACCTTGGTGGTTAACAGATGATTGACCAGTGAACCAATCATCTGGCCATCGGCAGGCGCTTCGGCAACCACAGCGGCACCGGTTGCACCGGCATCCCCCGGTATAAATTTCACATCGGTGGCAACACCGGTTTCGGCGGTAAGCTCTTTGGCAATTAATTTGGTCAGGTGGTCTTCCAGGTCTCCTTCGGGCCAGGGCACGATAAAGGTTACCGGGCCATCCGGATAGTCTGCTGCCCGGGCAGCCAGCGGAAAAATCAGACAAGGCAGCATAAGAGCCAGCAGAACATGAGAGACAAACTTCATTACAGCGCTCCTCGGCTCCCGGCGTTCCATAAACAGGTATCACCGGGATGATCGGTATGTTTCCTCCCTGACTGAAACCGGGTCGTCCCGGCAGACATCCATGCCTGACTGGCCTGAAAAGCTAACAAGTTCTCAGGATCTATTCCACAAACTTTGACGGGATATATTCATAAAACGATCAATGTCGTCAAAGCCCTTGTCGAAAACGGTCATCTTCCGCTTTTCCGCCGATCCCGGTATTGCGGCAAGGCTCTGCGTCCCGTCTCACTCCTTGCCGGGCACAAGTCGCTCTACTATTGTTAATTTAATCAATTATAAGGAAGAGAATGTCAGCAATGCCTGAAACTGCATGGCGCATTTTTTGATTCCTTCTTAATACACCCCTCACCGACAGGTGCTCATGTCCGACAAATGGCAATCTCCGGCTTCCGCCAAGCAAACGGAAGACCCTTCACCAGAGCACAACTCACCGGAGCACAATAAAATGCGCCTGCTGGGGCTCGATTTTGGTTCAACGACCAGCAGTATGATGCTGGCCGAAGTCCATATTGGCCGACACAGCCTCAATGGCCGCATGGGGTTCAGCGAACCCACCATCCTGCAGCAGACAACGCCGGTGTTCACCCCGTTTGATGGTAAGACACTGGATCAACAGGCCATGGCCTCGCTGCTGGATCAGTGGCTGCAGGATGCGGACTGGAACCCGTCGCAACAGGCCGCCGGCGCAGCACTGATCACAGGACTGGCGGCGCGGGCTGACAACGCCCACGCGCTGAGCCAGGCCATCAGGCAACGTATCGGGAACAGCCTGATTGCGGTGGCGGACGACCCGGGACTGGAATCCTGGCTGGCGTTCATGGGCAGCTGTGCCACGCTGAGCCGCGCCCATCCACAGCGTGCGGTAATCAACATGGATATCGGCGGCGGTACTACCAACCCGGCGAAAGGCGTCAATGGACAGGTTACAGACTGCGGCTGTTTTTATATTGGCGCCCGTCATCTGATGTTTCAGCCCGGCACCTATCAGCTGACCGCCTGCTCCCATTTCGGTTCTCTGCTGCTGCAGTATCTGCGTATCCACAAAAGCCCGGGGCAAACGCTGACTGACGCCAATATTCATGCCTTAGTCACCTTCTGCGTCACCGCGCTGGAATCCATCGCTATGGGCGATATGAGCTTCTTCCAGCGCTCCCCCTTCCACCAGCGCCTGATGCAGATGCCTTTCAGCCATGATATGGAACGGGGAACCCATCCCTTGATCAGTTTTTCCGGGGGCGTCGGTGAACTGATTTACCGCTACCGGCATGGTTTTGACTGGCCAACCCGGACCCTGTATGGCGATCTCGGTATCGATCTGGCAAAGGCCATAGTGGCGTCACCGGTTTTATCCGCCGATCTCAGCCATCCCCCCGAGCACGCAGGGCGCGCCACGGTTATGGGCCTGACACTGCACAGCAGTGATGTGTCCGGCAGCAGTCTGTATCTTTCCGACCCCGGTCTCCTGCCACTCAATGACCTGCCCATCATTGCCCGCCTGAGTGCCGGTGCATCACCTGCGGACTGGCAGCGGGCCGTGACACTGGCCAAAGGCAGTCGTCAGGGCGCCTGCATCGGCATCGAAAACAGTCACGATCTGACGGCCAGCGACATCAAACAACTCGGCCAGACCCTGGGCTTTGTTCTGAATGGCACGGAATATCCGCTGGATCAGCCTCTGGTACTACTTCTCGACACAAATCTTGGCAAAACTTTAGGGCAGTACATTACAGACTGGGGCAAGCAGCCCCGGAGTCTGTTTGTGATTGATGAAATTCCGGTACGGGATGCCCGCTTTGTTCAGATCGGGCGTTCTCATCAGCATATAGTCCCGGTGTCATTTTTTGGTATGAACTAAGCCTTCAGCAGGAGAGCCCCATGCAACCGCTCAGTCCCGTCCGGGATATCCCCTTACCCACACATCAGCCCACACAGGCTCTCAGCATTGAGTTGATGGGGATTCAATACCCGTTCCGGGATCTGAAACACTTATTGGGTGCGGCGGACATCAGCAAAGCCGGTGAGCGAATGGCCGGACTGGCCGCCACCGATGAAGTGGAGCGCGAAGCGGCACGCATATTATTAGCGTCCCTCACTCTTAAGCAGCTGTACGATATGCCGCTGCTGGATAACCACGGAAAAATCGATGCCGTTATGCAGGTCAATTACGATATGGATCTGAATAAGTTTGCGCAGATTGCACCGATGACACTGGGGGAATTAAAAAATCATTTACTGGCCAGCAAGGGTGAAGAAATCCGCGCTGTGGGTCAGGCCATGACCGGCGTGATGGTATCGGCATTAACCAAACTGCTGGATGTACACGAACTGATTCTGCTGGGCAAACGTTTAAAAAAGAGTGCGTCAGCCAAAGCCCGTACGCAGGTGGGGTTAAGCGGTACCTTATCTTCCCGTCTGCAGCCTAACCATCCGACGGATAATTTATCCGGTATTACCATGCTGGCCTACACCGGATTTTCCATGGGCGCCGGTGATGCGTTACTGGGTTTAAACCCGGCCATTGATACCGTGGAAAATATCAGCGCCACCCTGCATCATCTGGATAAAATCCGCCGCGATGTAGGGGCCCCCACTCAGATCTGTGTGCTGTCGCATATCAAAACCCAGCTCGCCTGTTTAGAGCAGGGCGCCCCGGTGGAAATTATGTTCCAGAGTCTGGCCGGCACCGAAAGCACCTTAACGGAAGAATTCGACGTTACCGTAGAGCTGCTCGATAAAGCCTACAACACCATGCGCGAACACGGCCCACTGCAAGCCGAAGGCGCAGAGAATATGATGTATTTTGAAACCGGCCAGGGCAGCGAGCTGACCTACAATAAACACGACGGTATCGACATGGCCACCTGTGAAGCACTGTGTTACGGCCTGGCACGGCGCTATGCGCCATTTATGGTCAATAATGTCACCGGCTTTATCGGCCCGGAAACCCACGTCGATAATTTTGAGATGACCTACTCCTGCCTGCAGGATCATTTTATGGGCAAAATGATGGGACTGCCGATGGGCATGGCGCCCTGCTTTACCCTGCACTCACAGATCACCGCCGAAGGCCAGCAGATGGCCACCCAACTGCTCACCGCCGCCGGTGCCAATTTCTTTATGGATGTGTACCTCGGCAACGACCGTATGCTGGCTTATTTTGATACCAGTGGCCACGACGATCAGACCCTGCGCGAAGTTCATGATCTGGAACCGGCACCGGAATATCTTGAATGGGCAATGTCACGCGGCATTTTTGAGCGTGATGAAGACGGCGTGTTACAACGCGGACCGAACTGGGGCAAACCGCAACAGTTCTGTCAGTCGGAGCTGGATTACCAGCGTCTGCTGGAATCTGTGCCGGCGGCTTATGGGTTTGATAATGCCGGACCACGCCCGGCGGATGATGTCACCCGCGTGCTGCGCTCAAATCAGGCGATTGCCCGCGAAGCCATTTATGCTGACTTAAACCGTGATCTTCTGTCAGCCATTGGGCCGCAGCGCTGGCTGAGCACAGAAGCTGCCGACAAACATGAACATCTGAGCAACCCGGAACTGGGTTCACATTTAAGCAGCGAAAGTCTGGCCTCGTTACAGCAAGAAAATACCGATATTCAGATCGTCATTTCCGACGGTCTGAGCGCTGAAGCAGTGCACCATAATATTCCACATTTAATGCCAGTGCTGCAGGATGGTCTTGCCAGCCGTGATTACAATCTCGGCATGACGGCCATCGTGCCCTACGGCCGGGTGAAGCTGTGTGAGCCGGTTGGCGAAGCCGTAAACACCCGGCTGGTGATTCTGCTGATTGGTGAGCGCCCCGGTGGCGATGCCCAGGCGTCGCGCAGTCTGTCCGCCTACTTTGCTTATCAGGTTGCCGCCGGTGACCGCCCGGAAGCCGCTCTGTTCAGTGGCCATGACGACATACGCTGGGAGTACACGGTTATTTCCAATATTTATGCCGGTGGCCTGCCACCCATGGAAGCCGGTTCGGTCATCGCTGAAAAAGCCATGCAGATTCTCACTCACGGTGCCGCGGGTAACCGCCTGGAAGCCAAGCTGAAACAGTCAGCCGCTTAACTCCGTCAGCTGGGATGACTCAGGCAATCTTATTCTGATACCCACAACCGGATTAATTTATGCGGGTATTTTTTTGCCCGCTTTACTTTTAGTTATATTAATAATAATTGGTCAGTCCATTAAGTATTTCTGCTGATCCCTTTTTCATTTAATTGCGCGCGATTGTTATATAAAACTGAAACAATTCAGCCAGCTTTTCATACTTTTCAACAACAGTGTTGTGCTGGGCCAGCTTGTGTTTAAAACCTTGCCACACATCAAGTGCATATCCGGCTACTCGGGGCTAACGTAAACAACACAATCTGAACTCAGTTCTTACCAAGGAGAGCCCGCACATGGCTGCAACCACTTTTTATATTCCTGCAATTAACCTGATGGGCAGCGGCTGCCTGAAAGAAGCAGCCACTGCTGTTGAATCATACGGCTGGAAAAAAGCGTTAATTGTTACGGATAAGCCACTGGTTAATCTGGGTGTCGTGGGCCAGGTCGCTGAACTTCTGTCGCAGCACGGCGTAACTTCTGTGGTGTATGACGAAGTAAAACCCAACCCGAACGTTACCAACGTGGAACATGGTCTGACCATATTAAAAGACAACCAGTGTGATTTTGTTATTTCGCTCGGCGGTGGCTCGCCGCACGACTGCGCCAAAGCCATTGCTCTGGTAGCCGCCAATGGCGGAGCCATTACCGATTACGAAGGCGTCGATCAGTCAGCCAAACCGCAACTGCCGTTGGTTGCCATTAACACCACCGCGGGTACCGCCAGTGAAATGACCCGCTTCTGTATCATTACCGATGACACCCGCCATGTAAAAATGGCCATCGTGGATAAACACACCACCCCGGTACTGTCGGTCAATGATTCCGATCTGATGCTGGGCATGCCACCTTCCCTGACAGCAGCCACCGGGATGGATGCCCTCACCCACGCGATTGAAGCCTACGTTTCCACCGCGGCGACGCCGATTACCGACGCCTGTGCACTGCAGGCCGTGACACTGATCAGCGACTACCTGCGCACTGCCGTCAGCGATGGCAAAAACGAACAGGCGCGGGAAAAAATGGCCTACGCTGAATTTCTCGCCGGCATGGCATTCAACAATGCCTCTCTCGGCTATGTTCACGCTATGGCTCACCAGCTGGGCGGTTTCTATGATCTGCCACACGGTGTGTGTAACGCCATTCTGCTGCCACACGTACAAACCTTTAACGCTCAGGTTGCCGCCGACCGTCTCGGAGATGTCGCAAAAGCCATGGGCTGTGATGTCAGCGGAAAATCAGCAGACGACGCGGCACAGATCTGTATTGATGCAATCCGCGCCCTGGCGGCTGATGTGAACATTCCGGCCGGTGTCGCTGAGCTGGGCATGAAAGAAGAAGATATTCCGACTCTGGCTGAAAATGCGATGAAAGATGCCTGTGGTGTCACCAACCCGATTCAGCCAACCTTTGAGCAGGTTTGTCAGATCTTTAAAGAAGCTATGTAGTACAGCCGGAAAAGATCTGTAATAAAAAGCCTTATCAACAGGCGGTGATAGAGTGGAAAATGTCAGTGACTCACTGACAAACAGATAAAACGCGCAGCATTTATGCAGTGTGCGTTTTATCTGTTACTTACAAGAATTTAACAGCGCAAACTCAGGAACAACCCATGCTGCATCATACCGGTGACTTTAAACCGATTCCCGCAATAGCCAGCCTGGCGATTATTCTGCTGATCTGGTTCGTTATTCCTGTGCCTGAAGGTGTTACTCCCGATGCCTGGCACTTATTAGCACTATTTGTTGGTACCATTGCCGCCATCATAGGAAAAGCATTGCCCATTGGCGCCATCGCGATACTTGCTATTACCGCGGTAGCAATTACCGGTGTTACTAATGACAGTCCTAAAGCGGCCATGGGCGATGCTCTGAGCGGATTTTCCAACTCGCTGATCTGGCTGATCGGTATCGCCATTATGATTTCCCGCGGCCTGATTAAAAGCGGACTTGGTAACCGCATCGGCTACCATTTTATTGCTCTGTTTGGCAGCCGTACCTTAGGCGTAGGTTATGCACTGGCATTATCCGAGCTGGTATTAGCACCGGTAACCCCCAGTAACACGGCCCGTGGCGGCGGTATTATTCATCCGATCATGAAATCCATTGCCGGCAGTTTTGGTTCCACGCCGGAAGAAGGCACGCAAAAGAAAATCGGCCATTATCTGGCACTGGTGAATTACCACAGCAACCCGATTACCTCGGCGATGTTTATTACAGCCACCGCGCCAAACCCACTGGTGGTAAAACTGGTGGCCGACGCTACCGGCATGGATATCAGCATCACCTGGGGCACCTGGGCACTGGCTGCTCTGTTACCCGGTCTGGTCTGTATCGCATTAATGCCACTGATTATCTACGCGATATACCGCCCGGAAATTACTAAAACACCCGATGCCCGTCATTTTGCCCACGAACAGCTGAAACAAATGGGCCCGATGCACGGCGATGAAAAAATCATGGTCGGCGTATTCTCTTTACTGCTGTTATTGTGGGCGGGCGTACCGGCAATGATATTCGGTGATGCATTTTCGTTTCATACCACTGCCGTGGCCTTCCTCGGGTTGTCCGTTCTGCTGGTCAGCGGTGTACTGAGCTGGAAAGACGTACTGGCCGAACGCAACGCCTGGGATACCGTGGTGTGGTTCTCGGCACTGGTGATGATGGCCACTTTCCTGAATAAACTGGGACTAATCAGCTGGTTCTCCGGCGTAGTAGAAGACAACATCTCAGTCTTTGGTTTTGGCTGGCAGTTGTCAGTATTGATTCTGATCGGTGTGTACTTTTATGCCCACTATTTCTTTGCCAGCACCACAGCTCACATCACTGCGATGTTTGGCGCTTTCTATGCCGCCGGCCTGGCGCTGGGTGCGCCACCGATGTTTCTTGCGCTGCTGATGGCAGGTGCGTCATCGCTGATGATGTCACTGACCCATTACGCCACCGGTACCTCACCCATTATTTTTGGTTCCGGTTTCGTCAGCATGGGGGACTGGTGGAAAATGGGCTTTATTATGAGTGTCGCCAACCTGATTATCTGGACCTTTGTCGGCGGTATCTGGTGGAGTATTCTGGGTTACTGGTAACCCGCGCTGTGTGGTCGTTATCCCTGATCACGACCACACCGCACACTGCTGACTGTAAGCCCGGGCCAGCGCCGGTGGCAGGTCGTAAACCTGCTGCAGGCAGCTGGCATCCTTTAACACAGAATCATCACCCTGAGCCGATATTTTCCCGTTTTTCAGCATGATCACCTGGTCCGCCCAACTGGCGGCGAGGGAAATATCATGCATCACCGCCACAACCCCGACTCCGGCCTGAGCAAACTCTTTTACCATCTGCATAACACTGTGCTGGTGTGCCGGATCCAGGGCCGAGGTGCATTCGTCCAGCAGGAGATAATAAGGCTGCTCAGGATGGTGCCGCAGCCGCGCTTCCCATATCTGCAGCAGCACTCTGGCGAGCTGCACCCGTTGCTGTTCGCCGCCGGATAAGGTGGGATATACCCGCTCCCTCAGCTCCCACACGCCAGCCAGTTGCATGGCATCGCGCTGATACCCGGCAGTGGACATTTCATCGCCATAAGGACTGCGCCCCATCGCCACCACCTGATGAACCCGCATAGGAAAAGACAGGCTGACAGACTGGGGCATGACCGCCATGCGCCGGGCGCGTTCACTGCCTTTAAAATGATTCAGCGGAACACCATCAAGCCGGACCTGCGACTGATAACGTGTATGTTCGCCACACAGACAAGCCAACAGGGTCGACTTACCGGCGCCATTGGGCCCCAGAATCGCGGTGCAGTGCCCGGCAGCGGCTGAAAAATCAATATCCTGCAGAACCGGTCTGTTTCCCAGAAATACCGTCAGATTGGTAACCGTCAGCATGCTTACTCCTTAGTCAGCGCCAGCGACCGGCCTGATGCAGCAGCAGCGCGAGGAACACGGGACCACCAATCAGAGCCATCATTAATCCGACGGGTAAATCCGCCGGTGCCAGCAGGGTTCTGGCAATGGTATCTGCCACCAGCAATAGCAGCGCACCGCCAAGGGCGGACAGCGGCAGTAAACAACGGTGATCAGGGCCAATCACCAGACGCAGTAAATGCGGCACCACCAGACCGATAAATCCGATCATACCGGTCACGGCTACCGCCGCCCCGACCATCATGGCGGAGGCGGCTAACAGCCAGCGCCGGCTGCTCTGCACATTAAAGCCAAGATGCTGAGCAACCTGTTCGCCCATCAGCAACGCATTTAATACACGGGCATATCGCATCACGACACACAATGGCAGGAGAACAAACAGCACTAACGCCAGAATTTCAGGCCAGCGCCCATGGGCCAGTGAACCCATCGACCAGAACGTCATATCGCGCAACTGCTGATCATCAGCCAGGTAGGTAAGAACCCCGGTCGCGGCACCGGTTAAAACATTGATCGCCACCCCGGCTAACAGCAACAGCGCGACATGCGTCTGGCCGTTTCGGGTACCCAGCCGGTAAATCACCAGGGTCACGGCGATGCCACCGGCAAAGGCGGCCAGGGGTAAAGCAAACGGTCCGGTTAACGCCGACCAGCCGGCGAGCACACTGTTGCTTAGTACAATCACCGCGACCGCCGCCAGCGCTGCGCCGCTGGCGACACCAATTAACCCCGGATCGGCCAGCGGATTGCGGAAAACCCCCTGGGTCACCGCACCGGCCACTGCCAGTCCGGCACCGACCAACAAAGCGATTAAGACACGGGGCAAACGCAGTTCTCTGACCACCCAATCGCTGGCGCCACTCACTTCGGTCAGCGCAAACATGCCATGGATACCCTGCAAAACATCCTCAAAGGTAATCGCCATAGGGCCGGTCAGTAATGCCCAGAAAAAGCCGGCCACCGTCAGGACAGACAGCGCAAGCGCGACTTTGACTGGCCGGCTCAGCGCAGATACTTTTCTGAGCAGAGGACCTTCTGCGGCAGCGGTACTATACGGCATGGCAGTATCAGTCCGGCTGCGGATAGAGTAACCCGGCCACCTGTTTCAGCGCCTGCGGTAAGCGCGGACCAAAACTTAATACCAGGCCAACGTCCACGCTGTGCACCCGATCATTCTGCGCCGCCGGCGTCATGGCCAGCACCTCACGGGCGCTGCCGCTATTCGCCGGGCCGGTATGACCGACCAGAACGAACTCCGGCGCTGCCTGCAGCGCGCCTTCCGCCGTCACAGGTTTATACCCCTGATGGTGAAACACATTATTAGCATTAACCAGATCCATAAATGCCTGTGCCCGGGTATGCTGTCCGGCCGCCATTAATCCGCGCCCGGCACCTCCCAGTAAAAATAATGTATCGGCAGAAAGATTCTGAGGAATCCCCGCCAGTACCTGACGGCTTTCCTGTGTGACCTGGCGCGCCAGCGCCTGTCCTTTTTCAGGTATTTCCAGCGCATCGGCAACCTGCTGAATTTTGTCAGCCACGCCGTCGACAGTATCAGGTGTTTTAATGCGGACGATATTCACACCCGCTGCTTTTAATTGCTCAAAGACGGCTTCCGGACCAGCGTCGCGACTGGCAATAACCAGATCGGGTTTTACCGACAGAATGCCCTCGGCTGATAATTGCCGCATATAACCTACCTGCGGCAGCTGTTGCGCCTGCTGTGGATAAACGCTGGTCGTATCCACCGCCACCAGACGATCGCCGGCGCCCAGACGATAAATAATTTCGGTCAGTGCACCATCAATACTGACCAGCCCGGCCGCTGTCGCCGGCAGGCTTACGATGGTGAGAAATAAACACAGTATTGTTTTCATGGTCACCTCCCTACACCGCCAGTTTTTCATTCAGTGCAAAGTCGGCTTCCAATCCGGCCACCAGATCCCGCCAGGCCTGTTGCTCATGCTCGCCGTTATGACGCTCACCAAACATCAGTGCCTGCTGCTGACCATCCTGATCGAACATTTCCAGCGAGGTAATGATGCCGTCTACTGTCGGTTTACGTACCAGCCAGGCCTGCGCGATACGGGTCGTGTCTGCATGCAGATTGAAGCCTTCGTCCAGTACATTAAACCAGGGACCGGTGCGCTTGAGATTTTCCACCGGACCGGTATGAATCTGAATAACTCCCGGACTGCCAACAAACACCATAATGCTGAGCTTTGCCTCAGCGGCACGGATTAATGCGGCTTCAAATACATCCGTGTGTAATGGCCGCGCCAGTTCATCATCCACGACCTGATAGGCTGGTATACGCTCAACGTTATGTTTTTTCAGCAGTGCCTGAAAATGGTGTACATCTTTCAGATCACGCCAGCCCTGCTGCAGCGCATATGTATCCGTGCCATCCGGTAACGACAGATAATCTGTTTCCTCCTGTTGTGGTGTTAATGCCGGTAACGACTGATCGTCGGCACGGAATTCTTCCACCAGCTGATTAAAGGCATCCAGGTTGGTTTCTTTATTCGCGTATATTTTATGCACCGCCAGACCATTACCATCAAAAAACTGCAGACTGTGACGTACTCCGATGCGGGTTTCTTCACTTACGGCATAGCCATACACAAAGCGGTTAAAGAAAATACGCAGATCAATCGCACCCAGCGCCAGCCCCATATGACCGTGTAAAGTGACACCTTTATACTGACCGGTTTTTTCATGCACCATGGCATCGTTGCGGGTCAGTGCCATAACGGAGCCTAACGACTCAATGCGGGTAATCAGTTTTTTAAAATCATCTTTCAGGCGGATGACATCATCACCGGTGCGGGTCGCCAATAATTCCAGTTCGCTGCAATTCAGTTCTGCTGCTGCATTACGGATACGCAATGCCGGATCTTGCTCGGTCAATGTCTGCCAGCGTTCTGCCAGATTCTGATATTTCTTATTCATAGTTTTCTCCGGATCTTTTTTCGCTTAAAAATACGGTTAAATGCAGTAAGACGGGCACCCGGATGGATGCCCTTAAACATGGCTTAATCGGTTAGTCATCCGCGGCTGGCTGAACTTCAAAATCGAAGGTCCAGGTGCTCTGGCTGTATGGGTCTGTGCTGTCGGCATAAGTCACGCTGGTTAAATGCACGCGCGCATAGCTGTTTCCGTCACCGGAGCGCAGCATGACGCCATTATCAGGCGCGGCAACCACCATATGTTCAGCGCTGGCGACATCACCCGTCGGATCATAGGAATAAAAACCGTAATGAATCAGGTTCGGATAACCGCCCCGGGAATCCGGGTTGAGACTTGAGAATGCTGCATCGGTATTCCAGCTGGTGCCGCGTTGGCCTGTGGTCCATTCTGCCCAGCCACTGGTATCGGTCAATGCATCTTCGGCGGCTGCAATCACACTGCTGTCACTGAAGGCGGCTGTGATAGCGTTACCTTCTGCATCATAAAAGCCGTCCGGCTGCTGTGCGAAGAAGGAGCCCACGGTGCCTTCACCGGATACACCACTGTTGGTTTTTACGAAGTAACGCTGGAACGCCAGTTGCCAGTTGCTGGCATCCGGGGAGTCAACCACAGTGCCGGTAGCCAGATCAAAATGCGTCCAGTCTGAGTAGGAGGTTGCATCAACGGTGGCGGTATGAACGGTGGTATCGGTGCCGGATGTGTAGTCGCCGACGTTAATCCAGCGCAGTGAAATATGGCCACTTTCGCTGCCGCTGCCACCGCCGTAGTAACCGGTAATCTGCACGGCAAACACGTTGGAATCGGATTCTGTAAATGCAGTGGAGCTGTCGGTGGTTACCAGGATAACGCCATAGTTAGCCAGCAGCTGGTGAGTTTCTGTGTACTCCAGAAAAGCAGAGCCAATCGCATTGCTGCTATCGGTGAAGGCATTGTCGAGACTATCGGCCAGGTAAGAGCGGATATTCAGTGCATTGCCTTCGTTATCTTCCATGCCGGAGGCAAACTGCTGCAGAGTTGCCCAGCTGTATTCAAACGGGCTGCCTAAGGTGCCGCCATCGCCCTCTCCGCTTTCGCCACTGTTGGTGAAAAAATCCGGTGTAAGGGTGCCCATCACTAATTTCAGATCCCACTCGGTACCAGAGCAATCGACGTTACCGTTGGATTCGAAATCAAAACAGTTTTCGCTGTTCGCTTGCGGTGCCACAACCCACTGGGCTGAATCGGTAAAGGCGGTGGTTTCTCCGGCACCCGGTGACGGATCGGCGCTGCCATTGTCATCACCGGATGAACCTGAATCACCACCGCAGGCGGTCATGGTGAGCGCTGCGACCAATGGCAGGCTCCATTTGTACATTTTTTTCATGTGCTTTCCCCTTGTGTTTAAGCTCGTTTTTTAATCGTTAGTCAGTGGTTTATTGTTGTGAAAATTCAGTCTGTTAAATTCAGTACTTCCAGGTAGTCCCCAGATAAATAAAGCGTCCGCTCACCGGCCCGAAATCGCCTTCTCTTTCAAAATCCCGCTGGCGGCTGGTGACGTTATCGACACCGGCAAAGACATCCGCGCTTTGGGTTGCGTGATAATTCAGTTTTAAATCCAGCGTGGTCCACGCCGGAGACCAGGTGTTGTCTTCGGTATCGGATAATTCTTTCGACTGGTAACGCACGCGTGCAGAAAACCCCAGTGCCGCGGTGGCCTGCCAGTCTATGCCGAGGCGGGCAATATGCTCCGGGCGGCGGGTCAGGCGGTTGCCGGTGTCTTTGTCTTCGGCATAGGTGTAGGTGTGTGCCAGATTCAGTTTAATGCTGTTGAAAAGCGGTTGGCTGATGGCGGTTTCAACGCCGTAGGTGAAGGCGTTGTCGATGTTTTTGTAGGTGTAAACTGAGTTGCCTTCGGCATCGGTGGCGTAGTTGTCTTCGTCGGTCTGAATCAGGTCGTCGATATCGTTGTAAAAAACATTGATGCTGACGCTGGAACCACCTGCTGAACTCAGATCAACACCAGCCTGAACACTACGTGAAGATTCCGGATCAAGTTCTTCGTTACCCATCACCAGGTAATACATGGAACTGTGATCAAATGTGAAATAACGTTCTTTTAAATTGGGAACGCGGTAACCGGTGCCAATGCTGGTGCGCACTACGGCTTCGTAATTTGCATTACTGAACACGTCATAGCGCAGGGAAATTTTGGGCGAAGCATAACCGCCAAAATCCGAGTCGTGCTGAACACGCAGACCAAAAACCAGTTCACCGCTTGCGTTAAAGAAATAATCGTCCTGCAGGAAAATTTCGTAATTTCTGCGACTGACAAAACCGTCGCCATCAATGACGTCCGGGTTCAGCTCAGAGACACCATCTTTGAATTGCTTGAGTTCTTCGTAACGTGCATCAAAACCAAACTGCAGCGCATGCCTTGCCGCAGGCAGATCCAGTTGCAGCGACAGAAAGCGCGTATTCAGTTCCATATCGCGGTCGTCATACAGGTCCAGCCGCAGGCCATCACGTATGTTCTGTTTAACGCTGTCGCTGGCGTAATCTTCCGCCAGCAGCTTGCCGCTCAGGCGGGCGCTGCCCAGTTGCCAGCCGGAGGAAAGTGTTAAGCGGTTGCGGCTGATGTCTTCGTATTTATTCGGATACAGCACGGTTGAGCCGAGCGTCTCCCTCGCCAGCCATTGTTTGTCTTCTTCCGTGTAGTGCTGAACCGTGCCATCAATATAATTGCCATCGGCAGACTGCCAGCGGAGCTGGCCTTCTGCCTGTTTTCGATTTATTTCATCGCCGGGGCGTGTCCAGTTATCGGCGTCCGCATCAAAGCCTTTGCTGTCGAGCACATCGCCGGACAGACGTCCACTCCACTCGCCATGACCACCTTCCACGGCGGCGTTGATATGGTTCTGGGCAATATCGGAGGATTTTCCGCTGGTATTCTGGCTGCCGTAAGACCCCAGGTCGTAGGTCAGCGAGCCGCGTAAGCCGTTTTGTGGCTGGCGGGTAATCACATTAATCACGCCGCTCATGGCGGATGAGCCGTACTGCGCTGAGGCCGCACCTTTCACCACTTCGATGCGCTCAACATCGACCAGCGCTAACTGGCTGAGATCGGCGGTGGAGCCGGTGCTGGCCGCCATCGGCATACCGTTGATCAACACCAGTAACTGATCGCTGGTCATGCCCTGCATAACCGCTTCGTAACCGGATTTACCATGCACCGGGCGCAGCTGCAGACCGGGTACATTGGCCAGCGCTTCTTTCAGAGAGCGGGCGTGGGTTTTGTCGATCTCGGTGCGGGAAATCACTTCGGTACGTACCGGCGCTTCGGATTGCAGACGCTCGGTACGGGATGCTGTCACCACCACCGGGTCAAGATTGATATCCTTTACACGCTCTTCAGCGATCAGCCCGGGACAGGCAGACACACCCATGGCCCCGACCAGTATTCCCTGAAGCATCGCCTTTTTTCGTATCAGACCCGGCACGCCACCCTACCTCTGCTGGCTAAACTAGAGGGCCGATTCTCACTGCAATAAATATGTAATGCAAATTATTATCATTTATATTTGCATATATTTACAAAACACTCTATTCCATTCAGGCCGGTTATTCGGACGACCAGATGGCACAGTTTGTGGCTTTCATTATTACGGTCTGGGAATATTGCCACCCTATACGGCCCTGACAGACAGCCATTCCGCTGGCGGAATAAGGCCCGGTACCCCTGAGCTGACGCGCGTCACAGTTTTATAAGACGTTCTGCCGGAGCTGAGTGTAAATCCGGTTGCCGGGCCCGGATGGCCGACTAAACTGAAGGCAAACAACAACAAAAGGGGCCGTTATGCAGCACCTTGAACTGCGGGTACCACCTCTGCTGCAGCTCGCCAGCGTCGCCTTACTGATCTGGCTTAGCAGCCTGCGCGCTGACATTACCGCCGTCACTCTGCCCGCCACCGAGGCCATTGCCGTGATGCTGATTCTGGCTGGCGGCGCGATTGCCCTGTCCGGTGTGATCGAATTCCGCCAGCATAAAACCACCATGGACCCACGCTATCCGGACAATACGGAGACACTGGTGACGTCAGGGATCTATCAGCTCAGCCGGAATCCCATGTACCTGGGCTTTGCTGTTGCTCTGTTAGGCTGGTGCTACTGGCACGAAAATCTTGCCGGTTTTATCTGGCTGCCTCTGTTTGTGCTCTACATGAATCGCTTCCAGATTCAGGCAGAAGAAGCTTTTATGAAAAGGAAGTTTGGCCATGCTTATCAGGCCTATTGTGTGCGGGTAAGGCGCTGGATCTGAACACAGCATCATCACACCCATTTGTGTTTACTTTTTCAGCGTATCCACTGAATAACAAGCTTTGACAGGTGCGTAAACGAAAAGCCAGAAGCCCGGGAAGAGAAATGAAAAGGCAAAGAATTGCCTGCTCGCTTAAGAGGCCGTTTAAATCCTGCCCGGCGACTGGCCGGCATTGCGCCGACCACAGATTAAGCAGGGTTATTTAACCACTTTGATAAAATAGCGATCCGTTTGACCGGAAATCCCTTCGTTAAAAACATTCAGCGTATGATTGTCTTCAGGGTTAACATAGATATCCGATGTTTCAGCCTTGCGGAAGCCGGCTTTCTTTAACAGATCCGCGATCATGCCGGGCTGAATACGGTGCAGGCTGGCGTTGTCCTGGCCATCGATACCAACATGATCCACAATTCCGAAGATTGCCCCCGATTTCATCGCCTGTTTGACTCCCTGCAGAATTTCCAGTGTTCCCTGCTCACCAAGGGTGTGGTAATAATCGTGAATATTGTTGCCCCAGAACACCAGATCCAGTTCGTTTTCCAGTGGAATGTCATCCATTTCCCAGATAACCGCGTTTACGTTATTCAAGTCACCCTCTTTTATCCGCTGGTACAGCCGTGCAATGATTTTGCCATCAGCCATGTCCACCAGGTGCTGATTATTCTGCGCATAAACCTTACCTTCATCGCCGACAGCGGCAGACAGAATCTCAGTGCTGTAACCGGCACCCGCCCCCATATCCATCACGGTCATGCCTGGTTTAACCCCCAGAAATTCCACCATTTTCAGAGGCCGGCGACTTTTATCTTTTTCCCGCGCTGGCTGATGGAAGTCAGCTTTCAGTAATGCCTTAACATTATTCAGCGCCTGCTCATTGCCGGCGGCATTAACACTGAAGCTGAACATTAATGCGGTGACAAGCGGAATTATCCCGAAGGAAAGCTTTATAATAGAAATTTTCATAACAAACGCCCTGCTGCTTTTATCATTCAATAAACAGAGAGTGTAACAACAAGCTGGCAGGCAAAGCACCCGAACTGACTATTCTATTCAAAGCCATAGTGACGGCTTGTTAAGCCATATCGTTCAGCCGTATCAAAGGCGCAGACGCCTTATCAATTCTGGCGTTTTTCACCATTGGAGGCGTTGCATTAATTGATAGCATTAGTATTAACTTTTTATACCATCCCCTGTTCCCGGAGCCAGTTCTCCTTCTTTTATTGAGACACCTTCTTTTATTGAGACACCCACTTTAAGTCGTTCTTCTGATTGCACAATATCCCAACCGTCGTCTAAGCTGCATTACAACCATGGAGGGATGACTATGCCAAAGCCACGGGCTCAGCAGGTATCGCTGGATGCCACGCCTTATTACCACTGTGTTTCACGCTGTGTCCGCAGAGCGTTTCTGTGTGGCGTCGATCACTCAACCGGTGATTCTTATGAACACCGTCGTGGTTGGCTGGAATCAAAGCTTCTTGAACTACCCGGAATCTTTGCGATTGATATCGCAGCCTACGCCATCATGAGCAATCACTACCATGTGGTACTTCATATTGATTCAGCCACAGCATCATCATGGTCAGACAAAGAAGTCGTCAGCCGCTGGCATCTGCTTTTTAAAGGTAATCTGCTCTCACAACGCTACGAAAGAGACGAGGTTCTGTCGGAGCCTGAGTCAGCACGACTCGCTATCTACATTAAGGAATGGCGATCCCGGTTATCCGATATCAGCTGGTTTATGCGGGTTCTGAATGAAGCAATAGCCCGTGAAGCAAACGCAGAAGACGGCTGTAGCGGCCGGTTCTGGGAAGGCAGATTCAAATCCCAGGCACTTCTGGACGAAGCTGCGCTCGCTGCCTGCATGGCGTACGTGGATCTCAACCCTGTACGTGCGGGTATGAGTAAAACACCAGAAAAATCTGATCACACCTCAGTTAAGCAGCGCGCAGAGAAAGCCAAAACGGCTATTCAACCAAATCATAAAAACCAGCAACCCGGCTTTCTGCTGCCTTTCGCAGGCAACCCCAGGCAGGATATGCCGAAAGGCATCCCGATGCGACTGACCGACTACCTTGAACTGGTCGATTGGACTGGTCGTATTATCAGAGATGATAAACGTGGTGCCATTCCAGCGAGCTCAGATGGTATTCTTAACCGCCTTGGTATCGACGAGAGCCAGTGGTTAACCATGACCAAAGGATTCGAGGAATGTTTCCGGACTTTTGCAGGCAGTGAACAACATCTGCGTTCTGCCTGTGAAAAGCTTTCTTACCAACGACCGCCCGGATTAAATCTTTGCCGATCAGCGATCGGTTAATTTCTTTTTCTGAAGCAACATTCTGAATACTTCAGGTAAGCCTGCTGGCTTTGTTGTGTCTGAAAACCACCACCCCAGTCATAAACTCATAATAATCGCTGACAATGCGAAGGTTTATTCCTTCCACTCAATAATTGGGAAAATTCAAAGCGTTAAAGCAGGTAATTTTTACAATAACTAAAGTGGGTGTCTACGTAGATTCCAATTTCTTTCTCTGAAGCAACATTCCGAATACTTCAGGTAAGCCTGCTGGCTTTGTTGTGTCTGAAAACCCCTACCCCAGTCATAAACTCATAATAATCGCTAATAATGCGAAGGTTTAGTCCTTCCACTTAATAATTGGGAAAATTCAAAGTGTTAAAGAAGGTAATTTTTACAATAACTAAAGTGGGTGTCTACGTAGATTCTTAGGTAATTTTACACAGCGCCTAAAGTGGCTGTCCTTGTAGGTTCACAAAGTGTTAAAGCAGGTAATTTTTACAATAACTAAAGTGGGTGTCTGCGTAGATTCCATTGAACGGCTTTGATTTTAAACTCCTTCGAATACTGCCAGGTCTTTCTTGGCTTTGTATATTTGGGCATTGGACACCTCGTCAGTTTGACTTTGGTGTCCGTTAAAGCGGGGGAAGATCACTCGTCTGCTGCAATGCTTTGTTAGCAACCTCATTATTTGAGGGGAATAGCTGCAATCCCCACAAAAAATCATTTCCATACTTAATACTTACGCCCAAAAAAACCTCCTTCATATCAATTAAATTGTCAAGATTCATAGATACAACGAATTCCTTAGAGCCCATTGGCTTCACCTCTAAGTCAAAAACACTTTCCCCACGGAATGAGATATTTTTTGTCTTTTCGGTGGACTGGAAATATGCTGTCACTTTTAGAATTGAAGCCGTTTTATTTATAGCAGTAACACTCATCGAAAGGACTTTTCCTTCTAGCTTTGCGGAGTTCGCGAATAGAGGAAACTCAAATTCGCTATAAGCTTTACTGAGTCCGCTTTCAATATAATTATCTATTCCTTTCCACCCCATTTCGTCTAAGTATGAGTACTTTGCACGTATTAATGCCTTTTGTTTTTCTTCCTGAGCAAGAAACTCTTTTCTTTCGCGCTCTTCTTCGTTTTTTTGATACTCAAAGTATTTATTTGGCGCATAAAACATAATAGACACAAATGCCAAAGCTAACCCTATTAGCAAAATAGCCGATCCTGCATTAGGAGGTATTTCATCTTGTTTTTTGAATTGCCTTCCTTTTGCCAACTTAGATGTTAATGACGGACAGAAGTTATTTTCAGCTATTTCTCCTTCTATAAGAATCAATATGGAAGCCTCTGACTTCTGAGCCAATCTGTTTATCTTTATTATATTTTTTTGAAGTTCAATGCCTGGCAATTCTGACGCTAAAAGCTCACATTTCAATTCAGGAGGAATTACTATCTCAACACCTTCTTCCATATTATTGCCCCGGTTAAAAACTTTGATCTCGACAAGCTTTCCCTTGTCGAACAGAGCACAATGACTGAACATCCTTGGAATCAAAAGGTAAAGCTGACGCATTCTAAAAGCATATAAAATCGCTGCCCCAAAAAGAGCAGCGGCAATACCGACGCCAAATTTTAAAAATATCTCCATTTGTGCCTCATATTGCTAACAGTTTCATTCATACACACGCTCACTTTGCCCCATCCCAGCTCGCTTAACCACCACTCATAACCCATTGATTCCTCAACCTAATCCCTGAGTTCTTATACAAACCTTACAGGCAAAAACGCGCATGCGCATAAACATATTTCCGCCGGGCACACTATCTCCGGCCCGGAAATAAAATCCGCCGATAAATCAGTCTCTTGCGGTGACCAGCGAAAACAAACCGTGCCTGTACATAAGCCAAAGCGTGCGCAGATTTGTTATACAGCAGCAATATACTGTATAGCGCTGACAGAATAGTCAATGTTCAATTGCGAAGTTTGAATGCCGGCTCTTGCCTAAACCAGCCCCTGCCCTTTCAGCCAGTCGCCGAGCATTTTGCCCCTGGCTTCGCCGAACAGTTCGGTCAGGGTTTTCAGCGCCGGCTGAGTCTTTTCTTTGATTTGGGCCATCACAGGAGCCAGCTCAATACCATTCACATGCCAGATGCCCAGAGGCTGATCCGGTGTGACCACGACGTCGGCCTCTTCAATCAGATGATTCTTGATCACAGGACGCCGGGCAACTTCGACCTGCTGCGGATCCGCCGGTAAATGCAGAGGCTGATCATCCGGCCAGTGGCAGCGACTGGCCCAGAATTCACTCTCCGGCCATTGCTGTTCAAGGCGGCAGAAATCCCGCCCGGTGCGCGCAAAGCGGTAAAACAGACCTTCCACCCGGGCCTGATAAAACTGCCGGGCCAGTGCTGTATTTTCGGGTTTCTGCAGCAACGTATGAATGACAGCAGGGGCCTGCAACGCCGATGACATGGACTGGAAAATGCCGTTACCGGACAGGGGGTCAACGGCCATCGCGGCATCACCGATACGGATGTAGTTTTCGCCGATTAAATCTTCACACAATATCTGCGTGCTGGCGCGGGCATAAACCTCACCCTCAGGCTCAGCGTTTTTAATAAATGCATGGGCCTGATGTAGTTGTTCAAATCGTTGGCGACACCAGTCGGTTAACTGGTTTTTCGCCGGCAGCGGGGTGATTCTGGTATCCACCGCCAACTGCAGATAACGGCTGCCGTCGGCCAGCTGAGCCATCCAGGCCCAGCCATCCGCGCAGCTCTGAACCGCTGAATGTGCCAGCGGGGTATCCGCCGGTCCGCGCCAGCGCTGCAATAAAGCGATGGTTTCGCTGCTGCGCACACGGGTCGTTTTCGCCGCCGGAGCAGCACGCCCGCGCGCTTCAACCAGAAAATGCCCGCTCACCGATATGCTCTCTCCGGCTGCGGACTCTGCCTCTGCCTGCCAGCCGTCCGTCACTGCCTGACAGTGCCGGAAACGCCCACGGATCACCCGCACACCGGCGGTCTCCGCATCCTGCAGCAGGGCCTCATCAAATAACCGGCGCTCAATTAAATGTTCTGTATTGGCGGCGCTGGTGAGGCCGTTCCAGGTCACATTACGTGGCGATGGCGGCGCCAGGGTTTTAATCGCCTGATGAAAGCCTGCACTTTTCATGCTCTGAAGAACACGGTCCGATACCCCTTCCACCGCGCTGAACGGACGTGGCTGGCTGATCAGCATTACCGTGTAGCCCAGCCGCCGTAAGCCGATCGCGGTTGCCACGCTGGCAGGCCCGCCGCCGGCAATCAGTATCTGTGCATCATGCATGTCTGAATTCCCGTCCATGCCAGTCCGCCCGGGCGTTCAGCCAGTGCAGTACGCGGGACACGTCGGCCCCGGGATTGTCGGCCAAAAAGCCGGCAATATGTGCGCTGATGTGAGCACAGCCCATGCTTGCGCCGGACGCGCCCATGGCGTCGTTCATGGGCCGGACGCAGCCGGCAACGTCCGCCTGGGCAGTATTCAGAAAACTGATCTGCTGATGCTGGCAACGCGCATCACCGGTGGCGCGGATCACACCAGGATAGGCCGCGGGATACACCGGATTGCCCTGTGCCGGTGACGCGGCACACAGAATCACGCCTTTATTCAGCGCGGCTGCACAGGCATCTTTTAATACCTCACGATCCTGAGCCAGCCCGAGACTCAGGTTGATGATCTGCGCGCCCTGATCCACCAGCCAGTGAATAGCAGCGGCCACCTGCAGGGCGGTCGTGCCCGGCGCAGCATGGCCATGAGTGGCCGTACCCGGTTGCGGAGTCGCAGGCGGGGTAAAAACCGCTGCCGAGGCAATTCGCACTCCCGGCGCCAGACTCTGAATGACCTCGCAGACCCGGGAGCCATGGCCCATGACATCTTCGCTGGCGGCCGCCTGCCAGAGATGATCGCCCTCAATCACAAAGGCGGCACTGTGTTGCGCCTGCAACATCTGCCTGGCATTCAGACCAGTATCCACAATGCCCACCAGCGGCGCGTCCTCCGCAGCCACGGAAGTAACTGAATCCTCAACAGACGTGACTGATTTCATAGCTCAGGCTCGCTTTTTAACTCTGTTAATTCACCATCTTTTAAGGCAAAAAATAAATCTGCACCGTCCAGCGTTGAGCGGCGGTGACTGATAACAATGCGGGTGCAGTGGGGGAATAAACGATCAATGGCGCTGATCACCTGGCGCTCGGTTTCTTCATCCACCGCCGAGGTGGCCTCATCCAGTACCAGCACCGCCGGTTGCTGCAATAATGCCCGGGCAATGGCCATACGCTGTTTCTGGCCACCGGATAAACGCTGGCCACGCTCCCCCATGATGGTCGCCAGTCCTTCTGGCAACTGAGCAATCATCTCGCCCAGCTGCGCTTCGCGGGCGGCTTCCATCACGTCAGCATCACTGGCCTGTGGTGCGGCGTAACGCAGATTTTCCAGCAGTGATCCGCGGAACAGAGTAATGTCCTGCGAGACCACGGCCACGTGCCGGCGCAGTTCCGCCAGAGGCAGATCACGGATATTGGTGCCATCAAGAAAAATCTGTCCATCCTGGGGATCTGCGTAGCGCTGCAATAAATCAATCAGCGTCGACTTACCGACGCCGGACGGTCCGCTGAGGGCAATTTTATGGCCGGCACTGAAATGCGCACTGGTGTGAATCAGCACCGGACTGCGCCCCGGGTAGGCAAAGCGGATATTATTCAGGGTGATATCCCCCGCCACGGGTTCCGGCAGCGATCTGGGCTCAGCCGGATCTGTCACCTCCGGTTGGTGCTGGCGCAGTTCATTAACCCGCACCAGACTGACACTCATGCGCTGCACCGCAACGTATAATCCAAGCAGACTGTTGACCGGTCCGGTGGCCATGCCGAGATAAGTCGAAAAGGCAATCAGAGAGCCCAGTTGCCACTGCCCCTCAATCACCCACCAGCCGCCGATCAGAAAGGCCGCGGCGCGGGTAATGGAGGTGAGCGTGGATGGCACCGCCTGAGTAAAGAATTCCGTTACCTGTAACGATAACAACTGGTTTAAATACTGATCGCTGAAATGCCCCAGACGCTTCTGCTCTGCCGCTTCCTGACCACTGGCCTGAATAAATTTCGTGGCCGGCAGGGTTTCCACCAGAAAACTGGAAACATCCGTTGCCCGTTCGCGCATCGCGCGGGTCTGAAACTCAACTTTTTTACGCATCCAGCGCAGCCAGACAATTTCAAACGGAATCAGCAGCACAACTAATAACGAGAGTTTCCAAGACAGCGTTACCAGTAACGCCAGCGCGCCGATTAAACCAATCACGGCGCTGACGGCGGAGAACAGACTGTCCACGGCAAAGCGTTGAATTTCAGCCACGTCACCGTCCATACGGGCCAGCAGATCACCGGTGCGGCGCTGAGCAAAAAAGGCCGGCGATAGGGTCTGCAGATGACGGTATAAATCGTTACGCAGGGAAAATAAAATCCGCCCCGACAAGCGGGTGTGCAGGAAACGGTTCACACCGGATAACACAGTGCCCAGAATACCGGCGCCAATCATACAAAGGGCGACGATCACCAGCGTACGGTAATCACCGGCCACCAGCCCGTCATCAATCAGCATTTTGGTCAGCCAGGGCTGTAATAGTACGATCCCGGTGCCACACAGGGATAACAGCAACAGGCCACTGATGGCTTTGAGCTGCGGCCGGACATAGGCGTACAGCCAGCGGAAGCCCTGCGCCAGCTGCTCATCACTGCCGGCATTGTGGGTATGAATCGCACGGGTCAATAATGTCAGCACAGGCACTGGCCACCTGCCCGCAACAGCCTGTGATAAGCGGCGTCAGTCATTGCCCAGATCCTTCATGCGCCGGTACAGGGTTGCCCGGCTGATGCCCAGTGAACTGGCTGCGGCGGATACATTCCCGTCATGCTGATCCAGTGCCTGGCGGATTAAACTGGCTTCGTTTTCCTGCAATAAACCGCCACGTGCAGGCGCGGCGGCGGTCTGCACCAGCTCCTGAATAAAGTCCGGTGTTAAATGTTCATCACTGAGACAGGTTTCATCCGGCTCCATAAATGCCAGCGCCACCTGCAGCACCATATGCAGCTGGCGCACGTTACCGGGCCAGTGATAGCGTTTAAAGCGCTGCTGCAGACCGGCTTCGACGGAGACCGGCGTGCGTTTCTGTGCCGCGCACAGGTCACTGATAACCTGACAGATCAGGGCATCAAAATCGGACCGCTCCCGCAACGGCGGCAAGGTAATGCTGATACCATTTAAACGGTAATACAGGTCTTCGCGGAAACTGCCATCGGCAACCATTTTTTTCAGCTCACAATGGGTGGCCGCAATGATCTGAACATCCAGTTCAACTTCTTCGCCTGCGCCCAGCGGCTGCACCCGGCGTTCCTGCAGAACACGCAGCAGACGCGCCTGCATGTCCAGTGGCATATCGCCGATTTCATCGAGAAATAACGTGCCGCCATTGGCCTGCTCAAAGCGCCCTTTCATGCCGCCTTTTTTCGCCCCGGTAAAGGCGCCTTCGCGGTAACCAAATAATTCGGATTCCAGCAGGTTTTCAGGAATCGCCGCACAGTTGACCGCCACAAAAGCGCGCTGACTGCGGCCACTGTCCTGATGCAGACGGCGGGCGGCCACCTCCTTGCCGGTACCGGTTTCGCCCTGTAATAACACCGGAATAGCGTGCTCAATCGCCCGCGCAGCCATGGTAAAAGAACGCTGCAGAGCGGGTTCCTGCGCCTGCGCCGCGGCGGTTGTCTGTTGTTTCTGCACCGGCGTATGCGCTGCCACCGACTGTATAACGGGAAGGTTGAGCGTACTGATTAATTCAAAATAAAGTTTGCCGGAGGGCGTACGGCGCTGTCCGATTCCCTGATGCGCCTGCTGCAGAATTTTTTCCAGCGGCAGTTGAAACAGCTGTTCCAGCCGGGTCTCCAGCAGACGTTCACGGGTCTGTTTCAGCAACTGACAGCCGGTCTGATTAACGGCCAGGATACGCCCGTTATCATCCACCGCCAGTAACCCCTGCCAGGCGGAACGCAGATAATGCTGACGATTGTGAAAGGCAATCACGGTGTAGCCCTGCAGCTGGCGCAGAAACAGACGGTTTTCAATGGCATGCACCGAAAACTTCAGCAGGCCGATAACATCCATGGCCTGGCTGTTCTTGCCACTGCGGGTTAAATCCAGCACGCCCATGAGTTCACCACGGGCGCCAAACACCGGCGATGAGGTACAGGAAAATGCCGACAGGGATTCGAGATAATGCTCACCCGGGTGAATATGCAGGGTGTCGCGCTCAATAATGGCAGTGCCCAGTGCATTGGTACCGAACTGCCCTTCCTGCCAGATCACGCCGGGCTGTAAGCGGTTGGCGAGCCCGGGCACATCGGCCAGCGCCCCGCCTCTGGCTTCAATAATATGCGCATCCGGGGAGCACAGAATAATGGTGGCGTTGTTGCCGAAATGATGATGCAGACTGTCCAGCTCCGGCTGGGCGTTACGGATCAGCAGTTCGTTCTGCTGCAAGACCTCAGTGGGGTCATCACACACCATGTCGCACTGGTGCAGAGGTTTATGATAATCGACGCCCAACCTCAGACTGCGGCGCCAGGATTGTTCAATTTCCGTCCGCAGAAAACCAAAAGGCACACCGCCGTGAGTGCGGATATGCTGGCGCGCGGCATTGGCCAGCTCACGCGGGCTGGTCGCAATATAACCTCGGAACGACGGTTGCGGCTGTTCATCAGTGACCGCTTTCGGGGCTAACGTCACAGACACGGTGTTTTCTCCTGACGGGAGTAACCAGAGTAATTAAAGCACCACTAAAGGCACTACAGGCATTACGGGATTCTCTGCGTTCAGTGTATCGCCCGGTTGTGGCCGGGGTTTATCACAAAACGGCAACTCAACCGCAGAATGCAAACGGCTGCTGTGATTAACAGCGAACTGTGTGGCAAAAAAATACCGCCCGCGGGTCGGGGCGGGGAGAGATTGGGGTCAGCATTGATCTGACCCCGGACAGAGTCCGCCACTCAGTAAAAAGTGCCGGTCTAAGTGAGCAGGTTATCAGCGGATGAATACCTGCGCTGTGCTGGGCGAAATATCGCCGCCGGGCAGCGGGATATCATTGGTTTTCTCCAGCGTTTCAGCATCGTACACAGCAACGTCGTTGAAGGTGCCACCCAGATATACCTTGGAGCCGGCGTGGTTCATGGCAACCGTGTAATAGCTGTGCTCAAGATCCGCCGATTTCACCAGCTTCTGTTCTTTAATATCGTACTTGGCCAGATGGTTCAGCACACCAAACATGATGTTCGGATCAGCCGGTGAACGCATACCGGTGAAGTAGATTTCAGTGAACTCAGCAAAATCCCGGGTTTCGGTTTCACCGGTTTCCAGATCCACATTAAAGTAACCCCACAGCCAGGTGGCGGTGTTCATATCGTACGTCTCGTCGGTGAACTTAGCCGTCGAGTAGAGGATGGTGAACTCGTTCTGTGGCGTCTGGATCGGCCATACGTTCAGTACATCCGGTGGCGCATACAGCGGGCGCTCCCAGTTGCGTGACGGAATGGCCACATCCACTTTGCCGCTGGTTACGTCCATTTTGTAGATATCAGCACCGGCCATATACAGGGTGCCGTCATCCGCTACCTGCATCACCGAGATCTGACGCGGAACCTCAAAGGTACGTACCGGCTTGGCATCCTTACCGGAAGCGGTGTCATACACAGCCAGGCGTGGTTCCATGGCTTCGTAATGGTCGGCGTACAGTTTGGTTGGCGTCTGGATGGTGTACAGCTCTTTACCGTCCGGGCTCAGGGCCATGGAGTACAGGGTTTTGGCGCGCTCATCCGGGGCCTGAGACATATCGGCGCTGAACACCACATCACAGCTGTCGAGATTGACTGCATAAATCTTTTCGTAGTGATCAGTCAGCATGTAAGCGGTGACATGATCCGGAGCGATCTGCAGTGTGCCCGGTCCGAAATCCCCGGGCACATCACAGCTTTTGATCAGCGCCTCAGACTCCAGATCAATCACATGCATCTGGCTCGGGCGGTTGGAAACCACCATATATTCATGACCCTGTTCCAGCGTCACCTTTGTTGCTTCCGCCGCTTCCGGTTTGGCGTCTTCTTTACAGCCAGTCAGACCGGCCACCGCACTGACCGCCAGCAGGGGCAGCAGCGCTTTATTTGTCATCTTCATAATTCGTCTACTCCACCTTATTTTTTATCGTCCGGGAACACGGTACCCAGGTTGCGCCAGTCGTCTTTGGTGCTGGCGGTTTTATCGTCCCAGTCCGGGTAGGTGTTCATCATGTCCGGCACCTGCGCCGGCCACCAGCAGGGGTCCGAGCAGCCATACAGGTCGGCTTCCATGGGTTGGCACAGGGAGGCAACACCACCGAAGGCATCAATTTCCCAGCCCGGATCAAAGGTTGCCGCGCAACCCATCACCGAGTTCATAGCCACCACGTCTTCAACTTTGTCTTCTTCCGCAGCTTTGCTGAGAAGCTGCGCCTTATTGTTAATCGCTTTTAAATGTTTCATCTCAACTCGCCCTCCGCGGCGAAATGTATTGGTCAATGAAGGCGGGGTTTTTGGCCATAATCCGGCTGTATACCTGGATGCCGAAATCAACCCAGTCCCTCATCAGATCGCAGTAGTGATACGTTGGATGCGCAGGATCCCCATAACGGGCATAGCTTTCGTGATAGCAGCCGCCGGAGCACAGATTACGGATACGGCAGGTCGAGCAGCCGGTGTCTGTGCGGTCGAGGCGCTGTGACAGGAATTCGCCCAGCTCCACCTTCTGTACGCCGGTTTTTACATCGCCGAAGGTCGGCAGATCGGAACCGGTGAAACGGTGGCAGAGGTTGAGTCCGCCTTCGTGATCCACGGCCAGCATTTTTAATCCCGCGCCACAGGGCAGGGATTTTTTGTGGCCTTCGTGCAGATCGGTAATCAGCTGATGCATATTGGAGAAACCGATATTACGGTGCTCCAGTGCCGCTTCGAGGTATTTCTCCCCGAGCTGCTTCATACCGTTGAAGACGTCGATCAGCTCTTCCCCGGTGAGGTTAAAGCTGGCGATGTCACCGGAAGTGACCGGCGCAAAGCCGACTTCCGAAAAGCCCATCTCGTTAAACAGGTGATCCCAGATTTCTTCAACCTGAGTGGTGCCACGGGTCAGGGTGACGCGCGCGCCGACCGGACGGGAGCTGTAACGCTCCAGCAGCCGCCGTGCTTTTTTGCGCACCACGTCATACGTACCCTGACCACCGACGGTGATGCGGTTTTTATCGTGAATGGCTTTCGGGCCGTCCATGCTGATCGACAGGCCGAATCTGTGTTCGTTGAGCCAGTCGGTGATTTCATCAGTCAGCAGGGTGGCATTGGTGGTCATCACGTAATCCACACGTTTGCCCAGTTCCGCAAAGCGCGCATCACAGTAATCCACTACATCCATAATCAGCTTGCGGTTGCTGAGCGGTTCGCCGCCGAAGAACACCACGTTGTAGAGGTCTTCATCCGGTGATTCGCGCAGCAGCATTTCCACGGAATCGATGGCGGTCTGCAGCTCCATGCGGCGACCGGCCGACGGCGTATCCAGATCTTCTTTGTAGCAGTAGGTGCAACTCAGGTTGCAGCCGGTATTCACGTTCAGCACCACGGTAGAAAGCGGGAAGCTTTCAACTTTATTCACCGGGCTTTCCGCGCTCAGCGGGCGGCCATCACTGACCAGTTCCAGCGCGATCAGCTCGGCGATGGTTTCCTGAATGTCTGCCACATCAAAGGTCTGGCGCAGTGTCGTCACCAGTTCTTCTGCACTGGTGCTGCCGCCAATTTGAGAACCTTTGCGTAAGGTATCGATAATATCCGCGGTCAGCTCGTCCATATTGAACAGCGAGCTGGTCGGGATATGGAACAGCAGACGATTACCTTCCACCATCACTTCATGCAGGTTGTGTTCGTTCAGGTTGAAATAAGCACCCATAATCTTCTCCTCGTTGCATCCACCGGAGGCGTTCGCCTCCGCTTCTCAGCCCTTCTGTTTACCCGGTGTTTCTGTTCAGTCCGGGTTAACAGTTCAGGGCGGCGGTTTGTTATGGAATCGGAGGGGTGTTCCAGCGCTGAACGGTGACGATCAGTTCAGCTTCGGCTTCAACACTGCTGTCGCCGTCGGTCACGGTGCCCACAACGGTCAGGTGACCGGCGTTGTTGGTGGACATCTTACGGTCCGGGTTAGGACCAGCACCGGCCGGAGAGAACACGCCGTTGTCGCTCAGGGTTCCGGCGTACTTCAGATCTTCATCCGCAGCAGCCTGCTCGTCGAACGCTTTCGCTGTCCAGCTGGCTGGCATGAAACCAATGCGGAAGTCGTCGTCAGTTCCGGCTTTGCCATCTTTACCGGCCGCCCAGGCTTCGGCATCGAAGCGTGCTTCCACCGGTGCAGTGGAACCACCGTTACCACCAACACGGGCAACCGCGAATTCAGGCACGACTTTGACCGCCGCCACAGAAGAGTAAACCGCCAGCTCAGCACCTGACGTGGTACCAACAGCAACCGTGTTGACGCCTTCAGCCTTACCGGCTTTGGCCAGCACTTTGATCAGGTTATCGGAAGATTTCAGCACCTTAACCACAGCCACGCCCTTACCCAGCGAGGGTTCGCCGCTCAGGTTGGCCCCCACTATCGTGAGTTCGGTTTCGGTGCCGGCTTTGATGTAAGCAGGCTGTACCGCCAGCACTCTGGCTTTGCCGCTTTCAACTGCGGCGGTGATGTCCATGCCACGGCTGTCGTCGTCGGCAGAGTACATACGGCCGGTCATGGTGCCGTCCTGTACGGCAAACACCTGACGCATGGTTTCGTCGCCGACTTTAATGCTGGCGCGCCACTCATAACCGGTATACACGATGGCAGAACCTTCACCTGTCAGCGGGGTGCCGTCAGCAAATGCGCCTTCCAGCGCCACGGCGTACATATCGTCGCCTTCTTTTTCGGTCACGGTCATCACCGCGTGCAGATCGCCTTTGGCTGGCATATGGCCGGCCACGGACCAGCTGCCGACCACGGCTTCATCACCGGCTTTCAGCCATTCGCTCCAGGCTGTGGATTCCAGCGGCTGTTGTTTGCCTAACATAGGCACCATCTGCTCTTTAACGATTGGCCACCAGTCACGGTCACGGGCCAGTGCGTGATATTCGATGGTCGGATACTGACCGATGTGGAAATTCGCCAGATGCATCCATTCGGATTCAGGGCGGTGCTGCAGTTTGACCCGGGCCCCGGAATGGCAGCGCGCGCACATTTCGGTGAACAGGCCGGATTCAAACTCTTCGTGGGTGTTCATACGCTGTTCCAGCGCATAGCGGTAGCCTTCGGTTTCTGACGGCGCCAGCCCCTGGGTATCGGCCAGGTATTTCATCACCGTGGCGCGCTCTTCAGAACTGATCTCCAGACCGTGCATCACCTGCATGCGGCCGATGGTGCCTAACCAGCCTTCCGGCGTTTTACGCATGTGGCTGATACGGCTCCAGCTGGTGTCCGATTCTTTGGCGTGGCACGCCACACACTTGTCATTGATGATGCTGACCGCATCACCTTCCGCAACCGCACTCTGGCTCGCCACTGACAGAGCAGTCAGCAGGCCAAGGCCCAGCGGTTTAAGTAACTTATTGTTCAAGGTAAGACCTCCTCATCCGGTCACTGCGATGACGGCCCGGGTGTCACGTAAAATGGCTACTCCGGGTGTCACGTAAAATAATCTCAGCGCAGAAAAGGAATCAGAGTCCGTGCCATTGTTATTTTTTTATTATTTTTCAATAACTTAGAATTAATAAGTGAAACTATAAACAGGCGTTAGCTGTAAAAATTCGCGACAGCTGTTTCAGGCTGAGACACGGCCACCAGCCACCAGCCACCAGGGGCGATTGTTTAGCCAACCAGACTATTCACCCTGTTCAGCCGGATTTATTGCCCTCAGATAATCAATGATGGGGAATGCCGGCCATTACCGCGGCAAAGCTAACATTAGCGCCCGGGTTTCATATAAATTTCTTATGCTGTTGTTTAGACTCAGACAATCCCTCTGGTCTGTTGCAAACAGCAGACTAATAAATATATTAATCAATAATCGGAATGGAAATTCCTATGCGATCACATAGCCTTTTCTCACTGCTTACCCTTGTTATTTCTTTAACCTGTGTGTCTGCCGTTCAGGCGGCCGAAGAAAGTCTGCTGGCGGTGTACTGTCAGAAAGACACTACCGGCGCAGATATTCTTTTGGACGGCAAAGTGGTTGCCACCTGTGATCAGGAAGGGCCCCGGGTGCGTAAGATCGTGATGATCAGCGCCGGCGCCCATACCCTGGATGTCGTCAAAACCTACGGCAAAGAATATGAGCAGCGCTTCACCAGTCAGATCAACGCCGTAGCCGGGCAGCCACTGCAGGTACGGGCTTCGCTGCCACCCAAAACCATCACGGAATACGGCCGTCAGATGGCTGCCAAACGTGAACAGGAAGCGCGGCTGGCAGCTGAAAAAGAACTGTTTGAACATCATCTGGCACTGGCACGCAAAGGCAATATCAAATCCATCAACAGCGTGATCGCCGCCTACCGTACCGGCACAGGGACAGAAGCCAGCCCAGAGAAAGCCAATGAGTGGCGTGAACAACTGGCCGCCGTGCAAAAAGCACAGCAGGAAAAACAGGAGCGTGAACAATTCGCCACGACCCTGCAAAAAGCGGAAAGTACTGACCTTGACAGCGCACAGCGTCTGGATGCCATTGAAAAACTGATCAGCTATTACCGCAGGGGTTATGGCACCCGCGCCAGTGAGCAACAGGCCGACGCCTGGGAAGAGAAACGCAAAGACATTGCGCAGCAGATGGTACGCGAAGGTAAACTGGCTGCCGCACAAAAGGAAATGGACAACGTTATTTATTTCCCCTTTGTACGCAGCGCACCGGCGGTCTTTGAACAGGGCGGAGCAGACTCCGCCAGTTATTTCACCCTGCTGCCACTGGCCACTGCCATGGATATTGTGTCACTGCCCTACACCTTCAGTGAGCACACCAGTGCCGCGATGAAAATAAAAGATGCCCAAAGCCACGCCACCCGCTGGGCCAAACCCGATTCCATGATCGCCCAGGCGTTCGACTGAACCTCAGCACGTCTTATGCCGGCGTCTGCACGTTTCATCCTGCTCAGCCTGATACTGCTTGTGTTGTCAGGCTGCTCGTCACTGGCCAGAGGCCCGGTGACGCAGACATCTGCTGCAAAGCAACAGCCGGACGAACGTTTCCGTGACGTCAGTCGTCTGGTGGAGGCCGGGCCACCGGCCGACACCCGGCAACTGAACCGGCATTACCGGCAACAGCACCGGGCATGGTCTGAACAGACCCGTTACGCCTGCCATTACCCTGTGTATGCCGGGTATTTTGCCCGCCGTTTTGCAACCCCGGCCGATTTTTCAGCTTGTTCCGCAACGGTACCTTTTTACCTGTTTAATCCCCGCAATGGCGGCGAGCTGCGCTGGCTGAAGCCGGGCTCCGTGAGCAGCATCCATCTGTTATTTTCCAGTCAGGGCGAAGCCCTGCAATCCTCTTTCGGACACATCGCCCTGCGCCTGATTGTCTGCCCGGATACTGATGCACAAGCCGGCGTGCACTGTGACCGCAACCTGCAGCAACACATGGTACTGGGTTTTATGGGGCGTATTGATGAGCTGAAAATGAACCCGCTCAAAGGGGTATTCGGAGGCTATGATGCGCACCTGATGGCGTTCGATTTCATGGAAATTTACCGCACCAACACGCTTTACGATAACCGCAATATGATCTCGTTACCGCTCAGACTGGAGGCGGATGAGATTGAACAGATCGTACGTGAACTGGCAGAAGTGCACTGGCGTTACCGGGGAGATTACCGTTTTTTCACCAATAATTGCGCTACGCTGCTGCAGGATACTCTCAGCCAGCTGATAGCTGACTACGACGGCAATGCGGCCCTGAAGGATGGCTTTATACGTCCGGATAGTTTTTTCCGGGCGATTAAAAACAGTCCGCTGGCAGACAGCAGCGTACTGCAGGATCTGCAGCAGGCCGAGCGCGATGGCTATTACTTTTCCTCCAATATTCCTTATTACCGCCAGGCCCTGAAGCTGGTCAACCAACACCGCTCCTTATCTCCGGCCACCAGTCTGGATGCTTACCTGCGGGCTCCGGCTACCCAGCGTCTGGTGGCTATTGTCAAAGACCCACAGCTGTTACAGACGATTAAAAGCGATGACTATATCCGCGATGCTCAGCTGTTGCTGGAAGAATACGTGCTGCTTAAACGGGAGCGGCAATTAAATGATGCCATCACACGCTATCTGGCGTCTTCCGATATTGATGCGGTTTTCCGGCGTGCCAGAGCGAGTCTGCAACAGCAGCAGAAGACAGACACCATAGACTTTTTACAGCGCTGTTATCTGCTGCCGATGCAACACATGCTGGCCCGTTTACCGAGAGCCGACGGTATGCCGGATGACGCCTTTCTGAAGGACTTTGTACCCGCCCAGCGCTGTACCGACCCGGGCATGCGGGAAGAGATCCGTCAGACGTTTAATCAGTTAATGCCAGCGGATAATCCGCTGCGTCAGGAGTCATCACGGCTGGCCCGCGAGATATCCCTGACCATGAAAAATATAACCACCCTGCAATAATCAAAAAGCATCCGGGGGAATAGTATGCGCCTGTCCAGTTTTAATCCGCTCACCATGATGGCCTTTGTCTGTGGTGGCTTATTCACTGACGTAAGTCTGGCAGAAACCAGTCAGCAGGAAATGCTGCGCCAACTGGAGATGCTGGAACAACTGGACGACATGGATCGCCAGACATTTAACCGCCTGACCGATGAAGCCGACTCATGCGCCGGCAATCTGAACTTTACCTGTGTAAAGCAGAAACTGGCGGATGCCAGACCACTGATTATCGACGACCGGATGCAGCAGCGCTTTGCTGCCAGCGAAGAATACCATCAGACCATGCAAGACCATGCTGTTGAGCTGATCAGCCAGACTATGGCCCAGCGGCCACTGGCAACGTTTAAGGAAGCCTGCCCGGACCCGTTTGCCGACTACAGTAGTTACGAGTCCGAAAGTAACAGCATGAGCTGGGTTTCTGATCGCTGGCTTGAACGACAGAGTGAGCATGACGAATTTGTTGCCTGTAGTGATGCCTTTAATAATATCTATGATTTCAATGCCTGGTCTTCTTCACTGGCGGAGATGCAATCACTGCAGAAACAACTGGACACAAATACCGGTGCCGGCATTCACAAACTGAGCCGCCAGTCCGAAATACGCAGCATTAACAACTACATTGATGATGAAGAAGCCACCTATCAACGCGCACTCGATGACTACATGAGCCAGCTGGCTTTTCTCGCCAGGAAAGCAAACAGCAACCAGAGCAGTGGCGACTGGATGACCGCGCTTAATTCAACCCTGCAGACGATCAACAATGATATGCAGGCCAGTGTCGACTCACATAATGAGTTTATGGCGAAAATAAACCGGATGAGGGAAGACTCCCAGCGTCAGAAACGTCAGCGCGAACAGCAGCAGGCTCAGGCCCGGCGTGAAGCAGAAATGCGGCGTCAGCAGCAAATCCGGCAACAGCAAATCAGGCAACAGCAGATCCGGCAACAGCAGCTGGAGCGTCAACGGCAGCAACAGCTGGCTGCCAACAACAAACCCACACACACCTACACCCGCGGACCAGAACAGCACCGTACTATCGGCAATTCCACCGGCAGCGTAAACCTGGGGGGCGGGCCGCAGAATACCCAGACCGGCGCTGTACGCTTTGATTTTCAGGGTGATGGCAACGGCTCTGCAGGTTCCAGCAGCAATAATGGAAATACGTCTGCCAGCAATAGCAGCCGCAACAGCGGTGGTAATAACTCTTATGGGTCATCAACTGGCGGAAATGCCAGTACTGACGATAACAGTACAAAAACCGGAACAGGCAGCGGACAAAATCAGAAAAAACAGCAACGCCAGCAGGAACAAGAGAAACAGGCGGCCGAATTAAAACGTCAACAGGAACGCGCCAAACAATCTCAGATTGCGCAGCTGCCGGCTACGCAGACCAGGCCCAAACCTGATCCCGTTAAAAAACCGGAACTACAGCCGTACACCGGTGGTATTAACGGCTGTGTTGAGCTGCTGGAAGCCAAACGCAGACCGGGGAGCTCTGTAAACTCATCCTGCTCTGAGGATAACAGGTACTCTACAAGCTTCCGCTTCCGCAACGATTGCAGCTTCCCGGTTAACATTTATATTGAAATCGATTACGACGACGGCACCACAAAAACCAGAGGCGAATACGGTGTACGTTCCGGCCGTGTTGCCACCACTGTCAGCTACTGTGGTCTGAGCGATTATGCCTTTCATTATGAAGAAACCAATGAGTCCTTCAGAAAGCGAAGCCAGTAAAATTTCTGCCCGGGTGGCTGAAACGGCCGCCCGGAATGACATAGCATTGTGTTTTCCATCGGACGCAGCAATGAGTGCGTATAACAATGAGTACGGATATCAATACCTGTAAAACACACCAGAATAGTGGAATAAAACTCCTGCCTTTCGTCTGAAAAGACATTCAGACCCGCCCGTTTTGCACCTGAGCTTATCTCAATTAAGACGACCGTTCTGAAACGGATAAAATTCACTCTTATTTACACGACCTTCCGATCGAAAAACCTCTGAAAAAATACATCCCCCTGTATTCGGAAAGGAAAACTTATAATTCCTTACCCGCAACAAACAAGTATTTATTTTCCTGTTAATCCGGCTTCTAATATACCGTGTGCCACCAAACACAAGGCACAAACATAAAACGAAGACATAACGTAAAAATTAATCCGCCTGATCATTCAACCTAACCAACCATCCTTCAACCCAATAACCACTCAACCTGATCAATAACGACATGAAAACTACCAGCTTATCTTCAGATTTATTTTTATATTTATTGTTAAAAAAAACTACAGACTTAAATATCAATAAATCCTTCACGACACATAAACAAGAACAACAAAAACACAAAACGTCCGCGACACGGATATCTAACCGGCTGTTCAGTCTGTTTATATGTGCACTGATCAGCCTGCCGGTGGCGGCTGATGAATCGGTAAAACTGATGATCACTACCAAGCAGGCGCAGAGCAGGCATTCGACAACAGAACTGGTTTATCACCCGGGCGTAAAAGATATCGACAGTTGCTACCAACAGGTAACGAGCAGCCGGCGCAAGGATTCCGGAGTATTTGACTTGCCGCCGGAAAATGACGGCAGTCTGCACAGCTACCATTGTGTTTACACCCGTCACAGTCCTGCCGTTATACAGCACCATATGCAGGATAATGCCTTTTTCCTGATCAGTATCGAGGATCATATTGCCCGCTTTGCCGCCGCTGACAGTTATGCCGATTGCCTGGATAAAATGCGCAACGCTGATCCATCCCGCCATATGTTCTGCTCATTGAGCCAACAGTCACTGGCCGATTAATGCATTGGCCGGGTGGCAGACAATAAAAGCAACGAAGCAGCACGCTGGTCAACAATGTCAGCGTGTAATACCCCTTCGGGGGCATAGGCCTGCGCAGATATCAGCGGTATACGTGTCTGCCCCCCTGTGTTCCCGGAGACATCATGCACACCGACAGTCTATACGCCAGTACCCGCCGTTACGCTCCGCAAGCCAGCCAGTTACACACCCGGGTGCAGTGTGACGTCACCATTATCGGTTCCGGCATGACCGGCATCAGTGCTGCTCTGGAGCTCGTGGAGCGGGGATACCGGGTTGTGGTACTGGAAGCGCAGGATCTTGCCTGGGGCGCTTCCGGTCGTTCCGGTGGGCAGATCATTGCCGGCGCCGGAGAAGACGGTGCCAGCATGCTGAAGCTGCTGGGCAAAGAGGATGCCCGCAAAGCCTTTGATATATCGCTGGAGGCGATTGAGCTGATCCGTCACCGCGTCAGCCAATACAATATCGACTGCGATCTGAAAAGTGGCCAGATGGAAGTGGCCGCGCGGCCAAAGCATATGGCGCATTTACGCCAGGCGGCAGAATTAATGCAGAATACATTTGGCTATCCGGTTGACGTTATTGACGCGCAACAGACGGCAGAAAAAACCGGCTCCCAGGCTTATTACGGCGCCATCTTCGACCCCAACGGCGGCCACCTGCATCCCATGAATTACACCCTGGGCATGGCTCAGGCGGCACAACGTCAGGGCGCACAGTTATTCCATCACAGCCCGGCAACCGATATTCACTATGGTCAAAAGGTATTGGTTAAAACGCCACAGGGGGAAGTCGAAAGTGATTTTCTGGTATTGGCCGCCAATGCCTACCTGAACAGACTGGAGCCCGCCATCAGCCGTTATATGATGCCGGTCGGCAGTTATATCTGTGCCACGCCACCGCTGCCCGGAGACATTCTGCCGGCAGACTGCGCGGTGTTCGACAGCCGCCATCTGTTCAGTTATTTCCGCCGGGATGGGGAAGGCCGTTTGCTGTGGGGCGGACGCACGGGGTTAACCGATCAATACCCGGACAACCTGGAAGCCATTATGCGCAAACGGATTGCTAAGGTTTATCCGCAACTGGCTGACGTGCCGTTTGAAAAATCCTGGGGCGGTAATGTCTCCACCACGCTGCACCGTCTGCCCCACTTCGGACGACTGCGTAGCAATGTTTACTTCGCTCAGGGATATTCCGGTCACGGCGTTGCCATGTCAGGCATCGGCGGCGCTACCATTGCCCGTGCCATTGCCGGCCAGGCTGAACAGTTTGATCTGTTGAGCCGTTTTCCGGTGAAAGCCTTGCCGGATAACCGCCTGGCTCATTCCGCCGGGCTGGCCGCTGCCCTGATATATTTCCGTATACGGGATGCGCTGGGCTGAAGCCTGTAAGCGCTAACGGGCAATCCCGTAAAAAACCAGTGCGGTGGTGGCGCGTACATTGGCGCGGTGCGCCTCCCAGTCCAGCGGTTCTTCGCGGATCAGACGGGTCAGCTGCAGGTGCGAATAATCATTCAGCATGTAGGCCGCCATATGCAGGTCCGCGTCTTCACGGATATGGCCATGCCGCTGCAGCTCGGCGAGAAATGCTTCGATATCCTTCACCAGAATCTCGTTCATTTTCAGATAGGTCGCCGGTAATTCATTGCGCGGACTGAACAGAATCAGCGGCAGAATTTCCCGCCACAATGCCACTGGCATCACCTCCAGTTCACTGTGGGTAATGGCCTCTTCCAGCAGACACAGGGTATCCACCGGATCAGCGCTGAAATCAGCCTCCGCCGTTGCCCGGTCCAGCGCCCTGCGGTCAGCATGCTTGAGAAACTCAAACAGAATGGCCTGTTTCGACGGAAAGTATTTGAACACCGTTGGCACTGACACCCCGGAACGCGAAGCAATATCCTCCATCCGCGTCTGCTGAAAGCCCTTCTGGTCAAACAGTTCCACCGCGGCGCTGGCGATAGCCTGCCGGCGCTGTTCTTTCTGCTGCTCTCTTAGCCCTGCCACCCAAACTCCTTAACCGTTGACCGGATCACTCCGTCTCTTCACGAACGTACCGGATTATTTTGCCCATTTCTGACAATCTTTTCATCCATTAAAAACTTTATTGATTAAACATTTTAAGTCATTTAATTTAATTCCCACAATACGGAGACCAACATGCAACACCTCAGCAAACAACGCGATTACCTTTCCGAACAGGAACTGCAACACATCCGCGGGCTGTACGCCCGGGTCCGCAACAACCCGGATTGCTTTGCCACACCTGGTCTGATGACCGGATTCCCGCCCGCCGATGACCATATTGTTAACTGGAACAACTGGATGCAGCCTCCGTTTAACCGTTGGGGATTCCGCAATATCGAGCGCATCCGCCCCAGCCTGCCGGTCAGACGCGGTTCGATGAGCCCGGCACCTTTGCCTCAGGCAACAACCCAGGCGCAGGCGATCAGCGATATCCGCTTTAAAAGCGTGTGCGGAGAAGAGGTCTCAGTGGCAGAGCATCTGGCTGCCAGCTGTTGCGACAGCTTTCTGGTGATGCATCAGGGTGAGGTTCTGCTGGAGCAATACTTCAACGGCCAGCAGCCGGAAGACCGCCATATTATGTTTTCCGTCACCAAATCGCTGATTGGTGTGATTGCCGAACAGGTTATTCATCAGGGGTTGCTGCAGGAAGACCAACCCGCCGGTGACATTATTCCCGAGCTGGCCGGCAGCGCTTATGCCGATGCCACTGTGCGTGAAGTCATGGATATGGCAGTGGGGATCAGTTACACCGAAAAGTACGACGACCCGGATTCTGAAAGCTCCATTTTTGGCTATGCCTGTGGCTTTTTACCGGCACCGGAACAGTACCGCCATCTGGCGTCTCTTTATGATTTTCTGCCAACTCTGAAAAAGCGCGGCCAACACGGTGGCCTGTTCCATTACGTGACCGCCACCACCGAAGTACTGGCCTGGCTGATCGAGCGCTCTACCAATATTTCCTGTGCTGAACATCTGGGCAAAATTTTCTCTCAGCTGGGCTGCGAACAGGATGGTTTATTTATTGCCGATCCCAAAGGCCGCAATGTCTGCGGAGCCGGCTCAGCCTGGACCCTGCGCGATCTCGGCCGTTTTGCTCAGCTGCTGCTGAATAAAGGCAGATCCGGTAATGCCCAGCTATTACCCGAGGCGGTAGTAAACAGCATCGCCGCCGGTGGTGACCCGGCGGTGTACGCGGCCAATACAGATTTTTCAGCCTGGCTGCCGGATTTTTCCTATCGCAGTCAATGGTACGTACTCAACCAGGATACCCGGGCCATGATGGCCTGTGGCATCTGTGGCCAGTACATCTATGTCGATTTTGCCTCCCGGCTGGTGATCGTCCGTCAGGCGTCTTTGCCCGAAGCAACGCCCGCCATCGATTTTGATACCCCGAATATGTTCCGCCGCCTGGCAGCGGTACTCAAATAATCCGGCGCTGAGACCGGGGAAATTAACGCATCTGACGGAAAAACGAACGGGCCTGCCCCGTTGCATAACGACAAAGAAGCGGAGGAAATCCATGATAAAACACACCTTAACACTCAGCCTGCTGGCCTGTTCCTTTCATACAGCCTTCGCTGCTGAGCAGAGCGATGAAGCAGGTTTAAGCCTGACCCCAACGCTGGGCGCCGGCTTTGCTCATTTGCGCACCGACAATCCCAATTTCGATTCCGCAGCGGACGACATGAACTACACCGAGTTTTATATCAAACCCGGTGCGATTGTGGATTACCGTTTTAACCCGGATCTGAATGTCTTTGCCGGCGGCAGTTTCGTCGCCGCCAGAACCCAGGGCGACGGCGACCCGGGCTATTACACAGAAGGCGGTGACGGCCGTACGGATATCGATGAACTCTATCTGGGTATTGAATCCGGACACTGGACTCTGACCGCCGGACGCCAGAATTATCTGGTGGGTAATGGCTTTATCGTCATGGATGGCGACCTCGATCAGGATGACGACGGCGCATACTGGACCGCTCCGCGTACCGCCTTTAAAGCGTCTGCGGTTCTTGCCTACCGCGATGATCAGTTTTCCGCCCAGCTGTTTTCATTGGGTACTGATCAGGACATTGGTGATTACCGCCTGACCGGTATCAACGCTGACGTTCCTATGGCCGGCGGTAATATCGGCGCCATGATCACCCGGGTGAAATCCGGTGTCTCTGCCGCTGAAACCTTCACGCCCAAAAACGGCATGCTGGTATACAACCTGCGCGCGCTGGATGTGGTGGTACCAGGTACCGACAACCTGACTTATTCCGGTGAATATGCACTTCAGAAAGGCGAAGGTGATGGCATGGAATACGATGCCAGTGCCTGGTACAGCAAATTTAATTACCGCTTTGCCGATACCAGCCTCACACCGACCCTGAGCTACCGCTATGTGTACTTTTCCGGTGATGATGATTTAACCGATAACACCCGTAAAGACTGGGACCCGTTAAGCAAAGGCTATCTGGACTGGGGCACCTGGCTGGTCGGGGAAATTGCCGGCAGTTATTTAATATACAACAGCAACCAGATTACCCAGACGATACAGGCCACGGCTTCCCTGCGCCCCAATGTGATTATCGGTGCGCTGTACAACACTTTCACGCTGGATGAAAAGAATCATCTGGGCGCGCCGGTCAGCAGCCGTGATTTTGCCGACGAAACCAATATTTATGTGGACTGGTATCCCAACCAGAACACCTACATCTCTCTGGTTTATGCCCTGACCCAGCCCGGGGACGCAGCAGAAGAATTCTATGGCGATGACAGTAACTTCAGCGCACTGGAGCTGTACGTTACCTATCGCTACTGATTCAGACCCGACCCCTTTATTGAACAGCATGAGGAATGGTAAATGAAAGCTATATTTCTGCTGGCCGCATTGGCTGTCAGCTCCGTCAGTGCGGCTGAAGAGCTGCGCATATTTAACTGGCTGCAATACATCCCCGATGAGGTGATTGAACAGTTTGAGGAAGAAAACAACGTCGATATTATTTACGACACCTACGACAGCGCAGAAAAAATGGAAACTCAGATGCTCACCGGTGCTTCCGGTTACGATCTGGTATTTCCGGGCAGCGCCAGTCTGGGCCGTCTGATTCAGTCCGGTGCGCTGGAAAAAATCGATATGAGCCAGCTGACTAACCTGAGCAATATTGATCCGGAATTTCTGCAGCTGGTACGCGAAACCGGTGACAGCAACAATGAATACGCGGTGCCCTACCTGTGGGGAACCAATATTATTGGCTACAACCAGGCGATGGTTAAAGAAGCCACCGGCAAAGACGCCCTGACCAGCTGGGACGATATCCTGAACGTCGAGACCCTGAAAAAGCTCGATAGCTGCGGTGTGGCTATGATGGATTCGCCGACCGAAATTGTGCCTCTGGTACTGTTTCATTTAGGCCTGGACCCATACAGCACCAAACCGGCAGACTACAAAAAAGTGGAACAATATATGGCCACCCTGCGTCCGTATATCCGTTACTTTAACAGTAGCCAATATGTTACCGATCTGGCTAACGGCGAAGTCTGCGCTGTTATTGGCTGGTCCGGCAGTATCTTTATTGCGGACAACATCGCCAAAGCCAATGAAAATGGCAACGACATCCGTATGGCGCTGCCGGACGAAGGCACCATGGTATGGTTCGATAATATGGCTATTCCGAAAGGGGCTCCGAACAAAGTCATGGCAGAGAAGTTTATTAACTTTATGCTGCGTCCGGATATTATCGCGGTTGCCAGTAATACCATTGGCTACGCCAACCCGAACCTGAAAGCCACCGAATTCGTCAACGACGAAATCAGCAACAACCCGGCCATGTATATCCCGGAGGATACAATGCAGAAACTGTTTCCTCAGAAGTCACTGTCACTGCGTACCGAGAAAGTGCGCACCCGGGTCTGGACGAATATCAAGACCAACCGCTGAGTTCCCTCCTTCACAGGTATTTGTTCATATGAACAGGGGAGCCGCCAGGCTCCCCTTTTTTTACCTTTAATATTCCGGCCTGGACGGCGCTTACCAGCTACAGCAGAATTAATCCACCAGCTGGTATATACGGATAATGACATTAGCGGCAGTCGGATACTCAACCAGGCCGGTAAAAACATTATTATTAAGCCAGTGCAGTTCACCTTCCGGAGCGGTAAATACCGGTCGGCAGGCGCTGCGGTACAGACCCTTGGGTAACGGCCATACGCCATCTGCTTCCAGTGCCTTGCCTTCTTCATGGGTGACGTATAAACCGGTATTGTGAAGATTAACAACCTGTCCCTGATCGCTTTTCAGGCTATACATGGCATTTAATACGCCAACACCATCCGCCCGCTCGCGGAAATAGTCGGCACCGCCGGGCATCACCTGACCTTTTATGATTTCATCATCCGCTCCGCAGGCCATAAACTCACCGCCACCGATCATGTAATTCATGTGCATGCCATCCGGTGTCTTTCCACACTCGGTCACCGCTGAAATATGCGCATCGATCACCATGCGCAGGACAGGTTTCGGGCGATGTTCGTCACAATCAAATGTGGACCACTGCATAATATTTCCTGATGATAACTATGCTTTAATATCTATGTCTTAATAGTAACCGCAAAACGTCCGTGGCCATAACAACAGAGTATTGTTTTAACCCGTATTGTTTTAACTGATATTGTCACGACATAAAACAGCCTTGACGCCGGACATTTCCGCAGCATACTGACAAGGCTTTCGCAGACTGGTTCCGTGGCCAGCATCAGGCCAGGAAGCGGAAAGAAAAAAGAATAAAAAATAGGATAAGAGAAATAAAAAAGAACAGAAAATGGGCGGTCAGGAATAAGAGAAAGATGACGGCAGAAGATCAGGAAAGTCCCACCAGAATACCGGATTCCCGCGTCGCCGTCGGGGTTTCTCCAAAGAGTTTGCGGTATTCCTGGCCAAAATATCCGCCATGGTAAAAACCGTAACGCGCCGCAATATCACCGATGCCATCCTGATCTTTCAGAATGTCGCGGCGGGCATTATTCAGCTTGACGGAGCGCAGATAGCGCACGGCCGACATACCGGTCGCCCGCTGGAATGCGTAATTCAGAGTACGGCGGGGAATATTCAGCGCTTTGCAGACATCCAGTATACTGGCTTCACTGCCCTCCTCGCTCAGAGCAAATTCATGGCTTCTGCGCACCAGATTCTGATGCTGACGGCTTAACGGGCGGTAATCAATTTCGTGTCCAAAGCCATCGTAGCCGGTGTACAGCTGTACCACGATGTCCATCAGTTCGGATTGCAGCGCTTTATCATGTTCCCGCATCTGTTCTGCAGACAGACGGCTGGCGAGATCCAGCTGCTGGTCCAGCAGAAGCGGTAATCGCTGACGCAGTAGTCCCAGATAATCCGGTGACACCATTAACGAATAATTACGCCGGGCATCCAGCATACTGCTCTGGTCGGCCGCACAAAGCTGATTCAGCAAGCCGTCTTCTTCCACCGAAATCACCGCATAATCCGTCTGGCCGGAACCAATAAAATACATATCCTGATTCTGCGGCAACAGGGTAATCGCATCAGCCACTAACGCCCGCGAATGATCCTGCCCCACCTGAGGTGACACTTTAACCGGCACCAGGACATTCACCAGACCTTCAGGCATATGAACATACTGGGCCACGGCTACGCTCATCTGTTCACGAAACAGACGCACATCATTCAGCGCGATATCTTTCAGGGTACCGCTGAATTCACCGGCTTCCACCTGATCGTATTCCTGCTCCCAGTCTTTCAGCTGCGTCGAAAAGCGGCTGATATCCGAACTGCTGGCCTGAGCGTGCCAGTGGTCAACAGACGTTGGGACAGATTCAGATTGTTGACTGTAAGTCATAGCGGGAATCCCGGCAGAGTGTATTGTTCACATACCACTCAGTAGCAAATCACAAGCCAGAACCGGTAAGCGGCTGTCAGCCCGGTAATTCCGCACATTTAAGGGGGGATTTCAGCGCAACAGGAGGGAAGCGGCTGCACCATATTGAAGCCCTTCGCCGTCTGAAGCACCTTTTGAAGTACTTTTCTGCCACTGCCGTTCTCCTGGATCAGGGGCTTCCGGCGCAGATAAACGGTCAGATGTTATTTCTATCTTTACATTCCGGAATGAAAAAACCTCAGGCTGTGACACCTGAGGTTTTCATTAACGGCTGCAACAGCCTTTGGCCGGACCCACCTGAAGCGTATCAGCTGAGAATTTCTTCCAGCGTAATGTAATCACCAACACGGCCGGTCATCTGCTCAGCATCAGTATTCACCGGCAGGGTTTTCTTGCCTGGTCTCCAGCCTGCCGGGCAGACTTCACCGGTAGCACTGGAGTGCTGCCATGCCTGTACCTGACGCAGAAATTCATTCACGTTACGGCCAACGGAATCTGCCTGTACTTCCTGCGCCACACAGATGCCATCCGGGTTGAAGAGGAAGCGGCCACGCAGTGCCACACCTTCTTCCTCAATCAAAACACCAAAATCACGACTCACCTCTTGCGTGGTATCGGCCCCGATGGTGAGTTTTAATCCCGCCAGTACCGGCTCGGTTTCCACGAAGCGTTTGTGAGAAAATTTTGAATCCACAGACACCGGCAGAATTTCTACGCCCATCGCCTGGAACTCATCATAGTGCGCGTTCATGGCGGCAATTTCTGTCGGGCAGACAAAGGTAAAGTCCGCCGGATAGAAACAGACGACAGTCCATTTACCTTTGTAATCTTCACTGGACACTTCGGTGTAGTGGCCGGTTTTTGCGTCGTACGCTTCCATGGTGAATTCCGGCATTTCACGACGTACCATACTTGAGCTCATAGGTTTCACCTCTTCAGTCATTGTTTCAGTATTCTGTTGTTCGTTCTGTTGTTCAGTTTTTTTGGGCTTGCGCGGTTTAATACCTGTATCGCAACTCATAAATCACTCCTTGCAGTGCCGATGAGTATTGGCAGTGGCAGATGATGCTCACTACCCGCTGTCTTCATAGTCATAATATAACTATTTATTTATATTAGAATTCACTTAAATTAATGGCCTGGATGCGACAAAACTATCAGCGGCGCGCGCCATAAAGAGGGATAAGAACAGCAGAATAAAGTCACCGGAAAAGCGTGAAAATCATTGTAAAAAGTCGCGGTTTAAGCAGAGGGGAAGACAGATAAAAACAGGCGGGAATAAAAACGGGTTTTAAAAAGAAAACCGGCCCGGGGCATTCATTGCCGCCAGGCCGGTCCGTTTCCCAACTCAGAGCCGTAGCGCTGGGGTGCTGTGGGATTCTTGCGCAGACAGGGCCCTGCAGTGCAGGCCCGGTCTCAGTTGCGGATTAAGTAATCAAAGGCACCCAGTGCGGCTGTCGCACCCGCGCCCATTGAGATAATAATCTGCTTGTATGGCACCGTGGTCACATCACCGGCGGCGAATACGCCGGGCATGCTGGTCTGGCCATGATCGTCGATAATAATTTCACCGCGCGGTGTTAATTCCAGTGTTCCTTTGAGGAATTCGGTGTTCGGCACCAGACCGATCTGAACAAAAATACCGGCGACATCCAGAGAGTGCATCTCATCGGTTTTACGGTTTTTGTAGGTCAGCCCGGTCACTTTACCGTTATCACCCACCACTTCAGTGGTCTGCGCTTCTTTAATAATGGTGATATTGCCCATGGACTCGGCTTTTTTCACCAATACCGCATCGGCACGCAGGGTATCGGCAAATTCCAGTACGGTCACCTTGTCGACGATACCGGCCAGGTCGATCGCCGCTTCAATACCTGAGTTACCACCACCAATCACAGCAACCGGTTTGCCTTTGAACAGCGGGCCGTCACAGTGCGGGCAATAAGTCACACCTTTGGTACGGTACTCAGTTTCACCCGGCACATTCATGTCGCGCCAGCGGGCGCCGGTGGCCAGAATCACGGTTTTACTTTTCAGTACAGCACCGTTGGCAAGTTCGACTTCTTTCAGACCATCACTGCCTTCACGCAGTGCCGATACCTGCTGACTGTTCATAATATCCACGTTGTATTCTTTAACGTGTTCTTCCAGTGCCGCGGCCAGTTGTGGCCCCTGGGTTTCTTTCACTGAAATAAAGTTCTCAATCGCCAGAGTATCCAGCACCTGACCACCGAAACGTTCAGACACCACACCGGTACGGATACCTTTACGTGCTGCGTAAACAGCGGATGCTGCACCGGCCGGGCCACCGCCGACCACCAGCACATCAAAAGCTTCTTTATCCGCCAGCGCGGCCGCCGCTTTGGCATCCGCATCGTCATCCACTTTGTGCAGAATATCCGCCAGTGTCATACGGCCACTGCCGATTTCTTCACCGTTCAGATACAGGGTCGGCACTGCCATAATGCCTTTTTCTTCCACTTCCTGCGGGAACACACCGCCATCAATCATGGTGGCAGTGACATTCGGGTTCAGCACTGCCATCAGGTTAATGGCCTGTACGACATCCGGGCAGTTGTGACACGACAGTGATACATACACTTCGAAATTCAGTTCTTTGTTCAGGGCTGCCGCTTCATCCTGCAGGTTCTGCTCTTCTTTGGATGGGTAACCACCCGCCTGCAGCAGAGCCAGCACCAGCGAGGTAAACTCGTGGCCCATGGGAATACCGGCGAAAGTCACACGGGCTTTTTCGCCGGCCGGTGCCACTTCCATACGCGGCGCACGGCCACCATCCGGCTCAGCAACCGTGAGCGAAATTTTATCGTTCAGGCTGTCCACTTCCTGCGCCAGTTCAACCAGTTCTTTCGCTTTTGGAGAGTCATCAGATACCACTGTCAACGCAATCGGATTTACGAGTCGTTGCAGGTAGGCATCCAGCTGTTGTTTCATATTTGCGTCGAGCATGTCGGAATCCTTTAATCGTCAGTTCAGCGCCCGGGAAAATCAGCGCTTATCAATTCAGCTTGTGGAATTATATTAGCCAGAACAGGGATATAATTTAAATCAATCCTTACTAATCAATCGATAGCTATTAACTAACATTGATTGATCAACATCTGTTATCAGCATAAATCAGCTCACCGATCACGTAATGACCTGCATCAGAGTCATTCCAGTAAGCCATACCCGTTGTACTTTCAGTCTTACCCGGACAATAAAAAGCCCCGGCGGGCCGGGGCTTTTCAGTCAGGCTTAAAGCCCTTGGTTTCGCATTCGCTCACTTCCCCTGTGTTATCGCTAACGGCAGGAGAAGCGTTGGCGAGGCCACTGCCTGTTTAAGGCAGCGCTGCTGGCACAGTCTGTGGGATGAAAACCGCAACAAAGCAGTTCGCCCACAGGCGAAGCCAGATCAGATTTTGCCAACCAGGTCGAGAGAAGGAGCCAGAGTCTCTTCACCTTCTTTCCACTTGGCAGGGCAAACTTCACCTGGGTGAGTCGCCACGTACTGAGCAGCTTTCACTTTACGCAGCAGGTCGTCAGCGTCACGGCCGATGCCTTCTGCAGTGATTTCCATTGCCTGAATGATGCCTTCCGGATCAACCAGGAAAGTGGCACGGTCAGCCAGGCCCTGGCCTTCGCGCATTACACCGAAGTTGTTGGTGATGCTGCCATTCTGGTCGCCCAGCATGTAATAGTTGATTTTACCGATGGTGTCGGAGCTGTCGTGCCATGCTTTGTGGCAGAAGTGAGTATCGGTTGATACAGAGTAAACTTCGACGCCCAGTTTCTGCAGTTCTTCGTATTTGTCTGCCAGGTCACCCAGCTCAGTAGGACATACGAACGTGAAGTCAGCTGGATAGAAGAAGAAGATAGCCCACTTACCTTTAACGTCTGCTTCCGTTACTTCGACGAATTCACCCTGTTTGAAGGCAGTCGTTGTGAAAGGTTTAATTTCAGTGTTGATCATGGTCATGCTCCATTGATTGATGTGTTGGGAACAGGACTCATAGTACGGGCATTCGGGGGGTGTGTTAAATTGATCTTTTATAAGATCATCATAAAAATTGGCTATAGGGTATTACTGAACTAATAGTCAATCTTTCCCTCAAAGGCTGTAGGGACAAAAAAACCCGCACTGGGCGGGTTTTTTCTGAGCATTATGGCTGAGCTTACTTCTTGAAGCTGCCAAAACGCTTGTTGAAGCGATCGATACGGCCACCGGTATCAACAACTTTCTGCTTACCAGTGTAGAACGGGTGGCAAGCGGAACATACGTCCAGGTAGATAGTGCCTGGCTTGGTGGACTTGGTCTTGATTACGTTGCCGCAGGAGCAGGTTGCTTCCAGCTCAGCGTATTCAGGATGAATACCTTCTTTCATGGGACACCTCTCAGTCTTCACGCCGCTGCCTGGGGAACCTCCGCAGGTACCGCGCTACTGGGTTTAAAACGCCTTGCTCAGCGAAAAACGCCCTTGCATAGGCAATAAGGACGCGCATAATACCAGAGCCGACCCCAGCAGCAAGCTTTTTCATGCCTTTTTTTGTCGTCGACATTGCCCTTCCCCTGCCTCTGCGCCGCACATTTGACTATCTGCCGCTGGACGGCGAAAGCCGTGAACACTACCGGCCCGGCCAGCGTGTGCGTGTCGAATTCGGCCGTCAGCTGCTCACCGGAATTGTGCTCGGATGCAAAGACGACAGCGAGGTTCCACGCAACAAGCTCAAGCCGCTGCTGGAGCGTCTCGACGATGAACCTCTGATCAACGAAGACAGCCTCAGCCTGTGCCGCTGGCTGGCGGATTATTACCACCACAGCATGGGCGAAGTGCTGGAGCATATGATTCCCACCATGCTGCGCCGTGGCTGTGATCTGTCGGAAGCGGATGAGCGGGTGTGGATAAAAAATGACCATCACCCAGTAGTAAAACTGCGGGGCAGTAAACAGCAGGCGTTGTGGCGTTTGTTTGAGGAAGAACAGGATGAGTGGCCGCACACTGAACTGACCGGCCTTGGCTTTACCCTGGCGCAGCTGCGCTCGCTGATGGAAGCCGGGCTGATCCGCGAAGAACAGAAACTGCCATTGCCGGTGGTCGTCACGGAACTGCAGGAATCCCATACGCTCAATGCCCAGCAGCAGGACGCACTGAAAACCCTCAGCGATAAAACGGACGAGTTCTGCCCTGCTCTGCTGGAAGGCGTGACCGGCTCCGGCAAAACCGAGGTTTACCTGCGCCTGATCGAAAACGCCCTGCAACAGGGAAAACAGGCGCTGGTACTGGTACCCGAGATTGGCTTAACTCCCCAGACGGTACGGCGCTTTCAGGCGCGCTTTGATGTGCCGGTGGCACTGCTGCATTCCGGCCTCAATGATCGCGAACGTCTGCAGGGCTGGCGTCAGTGCCGCGAAGGTGGTGCCCGCATCCTGATCGGCACGCGCTCCGCGGTGTTTACTCCGCTGCCGGATCTGGGTCTGATTATTCTCGACGAAGAGCACGACGGCTCCTTCAAACAACAGGACGGGCTGCGCTACTCCGCGCGCGATTTTGCACTGGTGCGCGCCAAGCAGGCGAATGTTCCGATTCTGCTGGGCTCCGCCACACCATCCTTGGAAACACTGAACAACGCACTGACCGGCAAATACCTGCACGTCAAACTCACCCGGCGCGCCGGCAACGCCAGAGCACCGGGGATGAAACTGCACAGTATTCTGCATCAGCCACTCACCGCCGGTTTTGCCCAGCCGGTACTGAATAAAATGTATGACCATCTGCATAACCATAAACAGGTGCTGGTGTTTATTAACCGCCGCGGCTTTGCGCCCTTGCTGGCCTGCCGCGACTGTGGCTGGATGGCCGAATGCCGCCACTGTGATGCGCGCCTCACCCTGCATCATTACCCGCCGCATCTGCACTGCCATCATTGCGATTTCCAGCAGGGTATTCCGGCCATTTGCCCGCAGTGTGGCAGTGAGCAGGTGGAAGGCATCGGTCAGGGCACCGAAAAAATTCAGGACGAACTGCAGCAGCTGTTTCCGGATTTCCCCGTGCGCCGGGTTGACCGCGATACCGTGCGCACCAAAGCCGCATTTGATGATCTGTACAACGATATTCACGATGGCGGCCCCTGTGTTCTGGTCGGTACTCAGATGCTGGCCAAAGGCCATCATTTTCCCGACGTCACCATGGTGGTGATTCTGGATGCCGATGCCGGGCTGTTCAGTTCGGATTTCCGCGGCATGGAACACAGCGCGCAGCTGATCTGTCAGGTTGCCGGACGCGCCGGACGCGCCGAAGCCCCGGGCGAAGTCTGGATTCAGACCCTGTACGCTGACCATCCGCAGCTGAATCTGCTGCTCGACAGCGGCTATCACGCCCTGGCACTGTCCATGCTGCAGGAGCGTCAGGCCCAGCAGCTGCCACCCTACAGCCATATGGCGCTGTTGCGCGCCGAATGCGAAGAGCGCCACCTTGCCCAACAACTGTTACAGCAGGCCCGGGCCTATATGCAGCAATGGCTGCAAAACCAGCACGCCGGTCAGAAAGCCTCACCTGTGAACCTGCTCGGCCCCTTCCCCGCCATTATGGAACGGCGTAACGGCCACTTCCGTTTCCAGCTGCAGATGTACGCCGGCGAACGGCGCGCCCTGCACCGTCTGGCCTATGTGCTGACACGCTATCTGGAAAATGAAAAATCCCTGCGTAAAGTACGCTGGCACCTGGATATCGACCCGCTCGACTGTCTGTAAAAATCCCTGCCCCCGCATTGACTGATTTCAGGCTCTTCTATACTGGAAGGCAATCCCCTGACAGGAACCTGACCATGGACTACCTGAGCTTCCGCCACCACACACAGTATTTCGCCGTGCCGATTGACGCCGTGCGCTTTATTGCCGCCGAGAACGCCCTCAAGCCAACCCAGGTATCCACCGGTAACAGCCGTCAGTTCGATATGGTGGACTACGATGGCCAGGCCTGCGCCATTCTGTCGCTGGCCCGGCTGCTCAACCAACCCTCAGAACGCACCCGCAGCCGCGATCTGGTGCGCCTGCTGCACGACCGGGAACAGGACCATCTCAGCTGGATCAGCGCCCTGCGCAACGCGCTGGAAAATGACACCCCGTTTGAAAAACAACGCAATCCGGATCTGTGCGCCTTTGGTCAATGGTACCGGCAATTCACCACGGACGACCCACAGCTGAGCCATATTATGAGCCGCTTCGACAAGCCACACCGCCGCCTGCATGCGCTGGCCGATGAACTGCTGACCCTGTCAGAACAGGGCCGGCACGACGACGCCATGGCGATTCTAAGTGAGCATGAAGCCGTCACCCTGAGCAAACTCACCAGCCTGTTTGCCGAAGCACGGGACATAGTGCAAATGAAAGTACGCCCCACCGTGATCATGCTGCAGGTGAACGAATCCCAGGTGGTCGGCCTCAAGGTGGACGACGTGGGCGAAGTGTTTGAATGCCGGGCAGAACAGGCAGACCAGCACACCGACTACCTGCCGGCCTTTGCCAAACGCTGGCTGAAAGAAATACGCTCCGGCAAAGGAACCGTTACCGTCATGGAAATTGATCCCGGCAGGCTGCTATCATCCGCGGCATAACCTGCAACGGACAACCTCAGTGACTTCAGATCAAGGCCCCGGCAACAGCCAGCGGATCATCAAACCCAACCTGAAAAATCCCATCCACTTGCTGGCGTTTGGCTTAGGCTCGGGTACCGCCCCCAAAGCGCCCGGCACCTTTGGCACCATCGCCGCCCTGCCTTTCTGGTGGTTTCTGTTACAGGGCGTGCCCACCTTACCCTACCTGGGCATTCTGATTGCCGGTTTTGCACTCGGCGTTGTACTGTGTGAAATCACCTCACGTGATCTCGGCGTTCACGACCATGGCGGTATTGTCTGGGATGAATGGATCGGCGTGTGGATCACCTTACTCTGGCTGCCCACCGGCGGCAGCTTAATCGCCGACTTAAGCTGGCTGCTGTATGGCTTTATCCTGTTCCGCTTTTTCGACATTCTTAAACCCTGGCCCATTAAATGGCTCGATGCCAAAGTCCACGGCGGCTTCGGCATTATGATCGACGATGTGCTGGCCGGTATTTTTGGCTGGCTGGTGTTGCAGGGGACGGTGCAGGGGATGATGCTGCTGACAGGCTGACATTAACAATACGCCCTGTTTTCTGCCTGGCCAACTAACAGCGCTGCGGAATAATTGACCCGGTAATTTAAGATAACCAGCGGCCAGGCTATTGATTAATACCCGCCATAAAAAAGCCCCGGTGATAACATCACCGGGGCTTTCCGATATTCGCTGTTACTGATGAAGGAAAAATCAGAACAGAGCAGCAATCTCGTCAGCTGCTGCTTTAATACCAGCTTCTTTCGCTTCGTCACCCATGTTCAGGCCTTCGGCGTGAATCATGCGAACGTCAGACAGACCCACGAAACCGAAGATCATTTTCAGGAAGGGTGTCTGAGTATCGGCTGGTGTATCTTTGTAGATACCACCACGGGTAGTGATTACGTAAACCGGTTTGTTGTCCAGCAGGCCAACAGCGCCTGTGTCAGTGTACTTAAAGGTCACGCCGGCGCGGCACAGGTAATCCAGGTAAGTTTTGGTCTGTGCTGGCAGTGCAAAGTTATACATAGGCGCAGTGAAGACGATTTCGTCTGCTTCTTTTACTTCCGCCAGCAGTTTGTCAGCATAGGCAACGATGGCTTTCTGATCATCGTTCAGCTGGTCTGCCGGTGTGAACAGTGCGCCAACGACATTGCCGTCCAGGTACGGAGGTACGTCAGCAGACAGGTCACGAACGATGACTTCGCCGCCGGCGTTCTTGCCTTTCCAGCCTTCAATAAACTGTTCTGCCAACTGGCTGGACTGACCGCCATCACCAAATACACTGCTTTTTACGTAAAGAAGTTTTGCCATTATTGTCTCCAAAATAGAGTCGCTGAGTTTGTTGTGCGTATTCTGGCCAACAATTCGTGCGCGTTAAATACAAAAAAACCGAACATATCTATCTAAAATACTGGCCATCAAAGAGTCAGGGGACAGATATGAAGATCACACTGGAACAATGGCAAACGCTGGTGACGGTGGTGGAGGCCGGCAGTTATGCCCGTGCCGCCGAGCTGATGAATAAAAGTCAGTCTGCGATCAGTTATTCCATGTCCAAGATGGAAGACCGGCTGGGTCTGGCTATTTTCCGCCTTGAAGGCCGCCGCGCGGTGCTGACCACCGCCGGCGAAGCTCTGTTCAATCAGGCGAAGACGCTGCTGGAAAAAGCCCGTTACGTGGAAGGGCTGGCCGGTAACTATCAGGCCGGCAGCCAGTCGACCATCCATCTGGCCATGGAAATTATTTTCCCGGTCAGAATTCTCAGCAAAGTCCTGCAGGCGTATGCCGAAAAATACCCCTTTATCCGCGTAGAGCTGCATGAAACTGCACTCAGCGGCACCAGCGAAGCGTTAAAAAAAGACAAGGTGGAACTGGCGATTATTGCCAATGAATCCGCCCGTTTTATGGGCGATTTTTTAATGCCGGTGAAGTTTGTTGCCGTGGCCCATCCACAGCATCCGCTGCATCAGTTACAGCGCCCGCTGAGCTATGACGATCTGGTGGGCGAGCGTCAGATTGTGATCCGTGATTCCGGTTCGCAGCCCCAGGATGCCGGCTGGCTGGAAGCCCAGCAACGCTGGACCGTCAGTACCATGGCCACGTCGCTGCACTGCACAACGTCCGGGCTGGGATTCGCCTGGTATCCGCAGGTGAATATTCAGCACGCGCTGGATGCCGGTCAGCTTAAACCGCTGCCGCTGGAACAGGGCGCTGAACGTCAGGTGGATGTGTATATGGTGATGCGCGATGGCAAATCGGCGGCGCCCCATGTGCAGTATCTGGCGGCGCTGATTCGTGATGCGGTTAATTCAGCCTGCCAGCGCCATCATAAAGCCCAGGCTATCTGAGGATGCAGACTATCTGAGGAAAGTTGTACCTGTCTTTTAAGACTTTCCGGCCAGGCTTTTTGATCAGACGGTCCACTACAATCCGCAAGCTTATTCAGGCAGATCATAGCGGCCGGAAACCAGCCCTCCCGGCGTTACCCCAAAGTGGCTGCGGAAGGCCGAAATAAACGCCGAGGTCGAATCATAACCACAGGCCAGGGCAATATCCGTCACCCGCTCTCCCCGCTCCAGCATGGGCAGAGAACTGAGCAGGCGCAGACGCTGACGCCAGGCGCGGAAAGCCAGACTGGTTTCTTTCTGGAAAATACGGGTGATGGTTTTTTCCGAAATGCCCAGCCGTTTTGCCCAGTCTCCCAGCGTATCCGGATGATCCGGGTGAGCGTATATGTGCCGGCACATGGGCTGCAGACGCTCATCCGCCGGCCAGGGTAAATGCAGATCGGTGCGCGGCGCTTCCCGCAGCTGATCGATCATCACGCTGACTAAACGGCCCTCTTCGTTATCTTCGTCGTAATCCTGCGCAAATGTACTGAAGGTGCGGATTAACTCCCGCGCCAGCGGCTGCACTTCCAGTATTTCACATTGCGCGGATAACTCAGGAAATTCTTCACTGCGGATGTACAGACTGCGCATTTCGGTATCCGGCGCACTGGTCACGCAGTGCGGCAGACCGGCTGGAATCATGATGGCGCGCTGTGGCGGTGCCAGATAACGGCCATTGGCGATCTGTACTTCCATCACCCCGCGGATCGCGTAGGACAGCTGAATCCAGGGGTGTTCATGCCATTTGGTCACGGCGGCCTGGCGCAGGGATTCTGCCCGTGCATAGACCCGCCGGGGTAAGGCATCTAACTCAGGAACCAGACGCAGGCTGGCTCCGGTATGTCCGTTTGTCGACATCATAGTGATTTATTGCGTTAGCCCGATATCTTTTCCAGATTAAACTCACTTTATCCTTTGCTTCAAGCTGTTGAGATAACGTTAAGAGAAACTGACCCATGAAATTACTGCGCTTTTTACCCGACAAATTAATCCTGATGATGCTGGGCGCCGTAGCCCTGGCGGCTTTGTTGCCGGTCAGCGGACAGGCAGCCGAGGTATTTTCCTGGGTGACAGACCTGGCAATTGGCCTGTTGTTTTTTATGCACGGTGCCAAGTTATCCACCAAAGCGGTGTTTGAAGGCCTGACGCACTGGCGCCTGCATTTATTAATTTTCTCGTTTACGTTTGTAATCTTCCCGCTGCTGGGGCTGGCACTGAAACCTGTGCTGGTGCCTATGGTCGGGGATGATCTGTACATGGGCATTCTGTATCTGTGCGCCCTGCCTGCCACGGTACAGTCGGCCATCGCGTTAACCTCAATGGCGGGTGGCAATATTCCCGCTGCCGTATGCAGCGCCGCCACCTCCAGCCTGATCGGTATTTTCCTGACGCCGTTTATCGTTATGCTGATCATGGGCGCTCAGGCCGCCAGCATTGATCCGGCAGAAGCCATTCAGGGCATTGTGATTCAGTTATTACTGCCGTTTATTGCCGGTCAGATTGCCCGCATCTGGATCGGTAACTGGGTAGCAGCCAACAAAAACTGGCTCAAATATCTTGATCAGTCATCCATTCTGTTGGTGGTTTACGGTGCCTTCAGTCACGCCGTCAATGAAGGCCTGTGGTCTCGTCTGCCACTGATGGATCTGCTCGGTCTGGTGGTTGCCTGTCTGCTGTTGCTCGCACTGGTGCTGGTGCTGACCAATACCGTGGCACGGCTGTTCGGTTTCTCACTGGAAGACCGTATCACCATTGTTTTCGCGGCCTCGAAAAAGAGTCTCGCCACCGGCGTTCCTATGGCACAGGTACTGTTTGCCGGTATGGCCTCCATGGGTACCCTGATCCTGCCGCTGATGCTGTTCCATCAGATTCAGTTAATGGTGTGTACCGTGATGGCACAACGTTACGCCGCCATGCCGAGAGAAGGCGAACTGGCCACTCAGGGATAACCTCTGCGCTCCTGATCGGGGGAATCCGGTCAAGGACCTGTGCGGAATAATTAAAGAATCATTCCGCACAGCCTCAGATAATCGGAGTATGAGGCAATAATAATCCAATGCCTTTCACAGTCAGCAGACCATAAGTAAATTCTGAGGTACTCATTATGACAGATCATGTTTGCTCACCCGGCTGTAATCATCACAGCCACATTGGTGAAAATGAAAAGGGCGAATTTGCAGCCGGCAAAGAAAAAGTTTTCTCCAATATCAGTAAAGGTTCTATCGCCGCCGCCGCGAACTGCCGCGATATCGCTGCGCTGAAAGCCAACAATTTTGAAGAAGGCAAGCATTACTATATCCCGGCTCATAAAGACACGGTGACCTGGGGTTATTTCAGTTACAGCCAGCCACCGGTGGTTAAAATCAATTCCGGTGATTTCGCCACCATCGAAACACTGACTCACCACAGTGGTGATGATTATGAGCGCATGATCAAAGGCGATCCGGGTGCAGAAAGTGTCTTCCACTGGACCAAAGACGAAAAAAATATTGATCGTCGTGGTGCCGGCCCGGTCGACAGTCCGATTGGTTCCGGGGCAGGTGTTGGTCCGCACATCTGTACCGGACCGGTTTATATTGAAGATGCAGAACCCGGTGATGTGCTGGAAGTGCGTATTCTGGATGTGGTTCAGCGTCCGAGTTTTAACCCGGAATTTGCCGGCAAAGCCTTTGGTTCTAACGCCGCCGCAAACTGGGGTTTTCAATACAATGATCTGCTCGGTGGCGTACCCCGTGAAATAATTACCGTGTATGAACTGGATGCTCTGGAACAGATCGCCTGGGCGAAAGCGGTATACAACTACAAGTGGACAACACAGACCGATCCTTATGGTGTCGATCACGCGACCATTGATTATCCGGGCGTGATTGTTAACCACGATACTGTGGATAAAAACTTCGATGTGCTGAAAGGTTTCCGCGTACCGGTTCGTCCGCACTTCGGTACCATTTCAGTTGCGCCGAAAGAACAGGAAGTAGTCAGCACCACACCACCAAACTACAACGGCGGTAATATTGATAACTGGCGTATTGGTAAAGGCGCGACGATTTTCCTGCCGGTATCCGTTGCCGGTGCGCTGTTCCAGGTGGGTGACCCGCATGCATCACAGGGCGATTCCGAACTGTGTGGTACCGCCATCGAATGTTCGCTGACCGGTAAATTCCAGTTTGTGCTGCACAAGCAGAAAGATCTGTCCGGCACCAAACTGGATGGTCTGAAATCGCCACTGCTGGAAACCAAAGATGAATGGGTTGTGCATGGTTTCAGCTATGCAAACTATCTCTCGGATCTGGAAGATTCCAATACCATCTATCAGAAATCGTCTGTGGATCTTGCGATGCGTGATGCATTCCGTAAAACCCGTGAGTTCCTGATGACAGCCAAAGGTCTGACCGAAGATGAAGCCATGTCACTGATGTCAATCGGTGTCGACTTCGGGATTACCCAGGTGGTTGATGGCAACTGGGGTGTACACGCCATTATTAAGAAAGGCATGTTTCCCGGCTGAAACCACCCAGGTTTCAGCTTATACAGGGCCGGCGTAATGCCGGCCTTTTTGATGGGCAATAAAAACCAGCTTACAGACCACATTTTATCTGACACAGACAGCCAATAACGGACGCTGCAGTGATTCTGCAACGCCAGTACCACCTGACCTTCAATTGTTACTTACGTACTATTACCCGTGCCCGGTGTTTATATCGGTAAGCCCGAATCTGTATCCGGCCATGCGGTAAATAATTACAAAGCAGCCATTAATGATGTGAAAGATGACCCGGGTCAATACGGGGCACCATGAATCTCAATGGGTCATTGTGGTGCTTTTTAAGACAGCATAATGACTAAAGCCACAATACCTATAAGGATATATAAAGTCTGTCGTCAACGGCATTTTTTATCATTCATTTTAAAAACCCGGTGATAATATCAAAATTGGAATAACGTGATAAAAATAGCATTACTTCCGTAATATTAAGCAACAATTTCTATACAAAAAGGGCAGAATCCCACCCATATTTATCCCGCACAGGAAACTATTTGATTTTCATAAGAGGTGGCCGGTTATTGGTATGCCTTATGCTCAGTTAATTTTCATAACCACTATAAAGCCTCATGGATGATGAATAACCATCAACAGTTTTGGAGGTGTACCGATGACTTCTTGGAAAGTTTCAACCGATGATTGCTCAGTCAAAGAACGTGCGCGGATCTGGCAGCGGGCAATGGATAAACTCTATATGCCAAGCTGTGAGTTTGGCTGCAATGAGAATCAGTTTCATGGTGATATCAGCTGTGTTTACACGCCGATGGGTGTCGAATTCTCAGTCATGTCAGGCTCGCCGCTGGAGATCTCCGGCAAATCTGATAACCAGCCCTACCCTTTCTGGATGGCACTGTTATTAGAAGGTGAATTTTCACTGAAATATCAGGGCACAGAATTACCTGCCGCCGAAGGTTCCATGATTTACGCCCCAACCGGGGTGGACATGACCCTGTCGGTAAAATCTGAATTTAAAATGCTGTACATTAAAGTGCCGAAAAACCTGGTCAACACCCGGCTGTTAAATCCCAGCCTGATCAACGTCGGCCACCTACCTTGCGAAAGCGGGATCAACCATGTGTTTTCCAGCATGCTGACGTCACTCAGTCAGAACATTGATGAGCTGGAAACATCCATGCTGCGCCCTGTTGAGATCGCTTTATCTGAATTTATTGTCAGCAATCTGATTCATGAAAGCGGCGTTCAGGAGTTTGGCAGTACCGCCAAAATTCTGCACTTTAAACGTATCTGTCAGCTGATTGATGCAAACCTTGCCGACCCGGCGTTATCGCTCAATATGGTAGCCGAAAAATACAAAGTATCTTCGCGCTATATTCAGAAATTATTTGAATCCGGTGGCATCAGTTTCGTGAATTATGTCCGGCTGCGCCGCCTGGAGCGGTGCCGCTGCGAGCTGGGTAATCCTCAGTACAGCCATTTATCCGTATCGGATATCTGTTTCCGCTGGGGCTTTAACGATGCCGGACATTTCAGCCGTACTTTCCGCACAGCCTTTGGCCAGACGCCAAGAGATTATCGCCGCGAACAGGTCGCTAATCTGAAAAATGAAGCAGCACTGGTCGCGGTTTAAGCGGCCGGCAGTGGTTCATTATTTCTCCGCCAGCTTCTGATTCTTTTCTCTGACCAGATATCGTCTACGTCGCCAACCGGCTGACGTCAGACGATAAGCTGTCAGTTCCCTCTGCCGGCAGCTCACCACGCCATAAGTGCTGACGTCATAGCCACGCACAACATAGCCACGCACAACATGGCCACGGATGACACGGCTGCTGCCCGGGATTCGACGATAAAATCAAAAGGAAAGTAAACGTCCTGTCAGAGCATCTGCCAGGACAGTATGGGCTATTCGGCCTGAGGATTGGCCGACGGCCAGAGTGCCACACTCATCATACTAAGGGAGCCATAAATACACTGGGGAGTGATAAATTCCAGCGCATCATCCTGCATATCACGCGTTGCCAGCACGTAAAGCAGTGGCAGATAATGTTCCGGTGAAGGGACGGCGAGACCACTTTCCTGGCCGAGAGACGTCAGGTCCAGTAAATCCTCATGGCGTCCCTCACGAATGGCTTCAGCAATATTTTTCTGGAAACGCAGCGCCCAGCTGTAGGCCATATTGTCGGCGTCATAATCAGCCATCACGGTATTATGCACCAGGTTGCCGCTGCCAATAATCAGGTAGCCTTCACTGCGTAACATCCGGAGTTTTTCTGCGGTATAAAAATGCCACGCCATGGGCTCAGATATATTCAGGCTGAGCTGCACCACAGGCACATCCGCTGCCGGATAAAAATGACTCAGCACTGTCCAGCTGCCTTCATCCAGCCCCCAGTCGGAACTGTATTCCACCGCTTCCGGCTGTAACAGCTCCCGCACCCGTGCGGCCAGTTCACTGCTGCCCGGGGCAGGGTAAGTAAATGACTGCAGAGTGGGATTATGCTCTCCGTGTAAGGTGCGCGGCCGTTCCATGGCGGTTACCTGAATACTGCCGGCGGTCATCCAGTGGGCAGAAATAACCAGCACGCCACGCGGTTTACCTATGCCGGAACCCAGACAAGACCAGCTCTCGGTAAAGACATTATCATCCACAGCATTGCTGGCCAGTCCGTGGCCAATAAATAATGCAGGCAGCCGCAGCGCCGGTACTGATTGCCTCATATCCCGTCCATTTTTCCGCTGCTGCCGTCGTCGTCATCGATATCCAGTGGCCAGTCGGCCTGCGGATCGGTCGGTGGTACGGCGGCGATTAATTTACGGGTATAAGGATGCTGCGGATTTTTTAACACACTGTGGGTTTCACCGCTTTCCACGACTTCGCCGTTTTTCATTACCAGAATACGGCTGCACAGATAACGCACCACACTGAGGTCGTGAGAAATCAGAATCAAAGCCACTTTGTGTTCACGGCGCAGTTCGAGTAACAGATTCATAATCTGAGCCTGCACAGACACATCCAGACCCGAAACAATTTCATCGGCAATTAATACCTGCGGCAGATCACACAGACTGCGGCCAATATTCACCCTTTGTCTCTGGCCACCGGATAACTGGGTGGGGTAACGGCCCACTGCATGTTTGGAAAGCCCGACGTTATCCGCCAGCTCAAACATGCGCTCGCGTCTTTCCAGGCGCTGGTGTGGACGACTGTCCATCATCTGTGTGAGCAGCTTGCCCACTTTCCGTCTTGGGTTAAGCGCTGAGCGGGCATCCTGAAATATCATCTGAATCAGCGAGCGGCGCTTCTGCCAGCTGGCTTCGTCATCGCCAAGCGCATGGCCATTGAGCTTAAATTCACCGGAGGTCGGTTCTTCCAGCCCCATCAGCAAACGGCCGAGGGTAGATTTACCCGAGCCGCTTTCACCCACCACACCGATAAATTCTCCCGGTGCAACGTGAAAGTCCATCGGCGCCAGTGCCAGTTTGTCTTTCTGTTTACTGTTACCGGAGCTGTACACTTTGCTCAGGTTAGTGGCCGACAGAATATGCCGGTCACTGAACGCGGCACCGGTTTTATGCGGAACTTTTTCCTCGTTGTCTTCCCGTTGCTGCAATTCCTGAATACGGATACAGCGCACACCATGCTGCTGATCCAGCATCTGCATATCCGGTATGGATTCCTCACAGGAAGGCTGGCAAAAACGACACCGGCCGGCAAACCGGCAGCCGGTAATATCGGCAAAAGATTCCACCCCCGGCATCTGGCCGTCCAGCGTATCCAGTACCGTCAGATCACCATCCAGTTCCGGCGTGGCACGGGTTAACGCGCGGGTGTAAGGGTGACGGGCATGCTGGAGCAGCTTTTTAGCATCCGCCCGCTCCATCATTTCACCGGCATACAATACTGCGACCTCATCGCATACATGAGTCGCCAGGCCCATATCGTGGGTAACAAAAATTACACTGGTGCCTTTTTTCTGCTGCATATCGCGCAGCAGTTTCACCACCTGAGCCTGAGTACTGACATCCAGCGCTGTGGTCGCTTCGTCAGAAATAACCAGATCCGGTTCACTGGCAAAGGCCATGGCAATCATTACCCGCTGACACATACCACCGGATAACTGAAACGAATATTTATCCAGAATCTGTTCCGGTTCCGGCAACAGAACTTCACTCAGGGAGTGAATCATTTTTTCACGACATTCACTGGCAGCAACACCAATGCGCTGCATATGCTCGCTGAATTGCTGGCCGATGGTCAGCACCGGATTCAGGGCTGTCATGGGTTCCTGCGGAATAAAAGCGATGCGCCGACCCAGCCATTCACGGTGTTGCTTATCTGAGGCATTGAGCAGGTCTTCACCATCAAACTGCAGGCTGCCGGATGACACTTTAAATCCGCCCGGTAACTGGCGTGACAGAATACGCCCCAGCATGCTTTTGCCGGCACCGGATTCCCCGACCAGCCCCAGGGTTTTACCGGCTTCCAGGGTAAAAGAAATATCCCGCAGCACGCGACAGGTTTTGCCATGAATGCGGGCATCAAGATTCAGTCCTTCGGCCTGCAGTAAAATTTTCTTTTCCATCGGCATAAAGTCCGTCAGCGGTGTTTCAGCCATAGCCATACTGTGTCCCATATCATGCCCCCTGAGTGCGTTCTGACAGGTGATTATCCACCACGTGGCGGACACCCTGACCAAGGAAGGTGGTAGCCAATACCGTAAAAATCATGGCGACCATTGGCAGCAGCAACGGGTAAGGCGAGCTGTACATACTGTTCAGACCATCGGAGATCATACCGCCCCAGGAGGCAACGTCAGGCTCCACAGACATACCAACAAACGACAGCGTACTTTCGGCCACCACCGCAATGCTGATTTCCAGTGCCATTAACGAAATCATGCTGGGCACAATGCCGGGTAAAATATCGCGCAGAATAATCCCCAGTGGACGCGCCCCTGTGATCTGCGCCGCCGCAACATAATCCCGTTGCCGCAATACCATCACATCAGCGCGCAGGACTTTGCAGAAACGAGCCCAGTCCACCAGGACGATGGCAAGAATCACATTATGCAGACCAGGCGATAACGCGATCATCAGAATCAGTGCCAGTACCACCGCCGGAAAAGACAACCAGGTTTCGACGATACGGTTGATAACCCAGTCGGCACGACCACCGAAATAGCCGCCGATCAAGGCCAGTATTGAACCGACAATGGCAGCGCCAACCGGAGCCGTGAGTGCAATAATGACCACCACACGGGCGCCGTAAATCATCCGCGATAACACACACTGGCCCAGAGAATCTGTACCCAGTGGGTAATCAGCCATACCGCCATCCGCCCACATGGGCGGCAACAGCACAGCTAACAGATCCTGTTCATTGGGATCGTGCGGTGCCAGTTCAGGCGCAAATACTGCCGCGATTAACAGCAGCAGAAAAAATCCGCCGCCGATCAGAACGTTATTATCTTTTATCAGGGATACTGCCCAGGCCGGAATATACGCCATCATTTCTGCATCCTCAGACGTGGGTTAAGCTGAAAAAGAACCAGGTCAGTAATCATATTGATGACCTGCACGGTGACGGCATAAGTCAGGGCAATTGCCTGAATCACCTGCATATCAAAACTGCGCATGGCTTTAATCATTAAACTGCCGATGCCCGGCAGACCGTAAATCGATTCAATCAACAAGGTACCGCCGATAATTACGCTGGCCTGCACCCCGACCAGGCTCACGGTAGGTAACGAGGCGTTGCGCAACGCATGGAACATCAGGATACGTTTCGACGACACACCGCGCAGCTGCGCCGCGTGAATATAATCTTCGCGGTACACTTCCGTCAGACTGGAATACGCCATGCGCGCAATAGGTGTCGCAATCACCAGTGCCAGCGTCATCGAGGGCAGAATCAGATGCGCGAGCGAACTGCCTAACCCTTCCCAGTTGCCGGTCAGCAGACTGTCGAGTGTGAGAAAACCGGTAATGTGATCAATACTGATATTGGCCCCGACCGGACCAAGGAAAGGCAGCCACTGCAGACCAACGCCAAAAATTACAATCAGGATAATGGCCCACAGATAATCCGGTATCGCCATCATAATGCCGTTGATCGACAGAATGACTTTTTCTACCCGGGTACCGCGATAACTGAATGTCACCAGACCAATAGCCACCCCCAGTAAAATACCGGCAATAAAGCCAAAGAAAAGCAGCTGAATGGTCATGGGTAAGGCTTCGGCCACCATAGAGGAAACGGCAGAACCATTCTGAATAGAAATACCGAAGTCGCCCTGAAAGGCATCTTTCAGCCAGATCAGAAACTGCATCACGACGTTTTTATCGAGACCCAGCTCGGCGGTTAAATTCTCAATATCCTGCTGGGTAGCGCCGGGAGGAAGGAGCATGGTCACCGGGTCAACCGGTATGGCGCGCAGAATGACAAATACAATTAAAGAAACCAGTATCAGCATGGGCAGGCGCCAGAGCACCTGTCTGGCCAGCAGCCATACCTGTGACAGCAGGCGGGGCATCAGTCCATCACTGGCGGCGGGAGATGAATATACAGCGGTCATAGCATTACCTTATCAATCAGCATCGGCGCGGATGCCGGTAAAGCGCAGAACCTGAAGCGCAGGCAAACAGCGTTGAGGGTCTGCTTCAGAATACACAGACATAGTAGTCCTGAGAGAAAACGTTGACTTGGCTCAGCGCGCACATAATCTGGGGTTGCCGCGTATCCGCAAAGCGGACAATTCAGCCTTACAGGCATAAAAAAAGCGGGCTGGTGGCCGCTGCTATCCCACAAATTTTTATTTAAGCTTTTGCGAGAAACACCAGGCCCCTTGTCCTCATAGAGGGGCCTTCCCCCTCTCGCCGGACCGGCTCAAC
>DCCG01000016.1 GCA_002314145.1 Thalassolituus sp. UBA1087
GCTGGTAGTAGTCGTAATAGGAAACGAAATACTCAACGGCGTTATTCGGGAAAAACTCCTTAAATTCGCCATACAGTTGCGCCGCCAGGGTTTTGTTGTGCGCCATAATAATGGCCGGGCGACCGCACTGAGCGATCACATTGGCCATGGTATAGGTTTTGCCCGACCCCGTGACCCCGAGCAGTGTCTGCTTCAGCAGACCGGCGTCAACACCGCTGACCAGCTGACGGATGGCTTCGGGTTGGTCTCCGGCGGGAGAATATTTGGAAGAAAGCTCAAATGCCTTACTCATCAGGATTCCAGTTACAGCCTATATCAGATAACATTATACGGTTTTTTGACTGGCAGTGACGGCGGAACGATCCGTCGCACTGCCTGTAACCACCATCGCTTTTTTTGAGGATACACATTTTGGACCTGCAATTGTCTGATCGCGTTCAACAGATCAAGCCTTCCCCGACTCTGGCGGTAACCAACCGTGCAGCTGAGTTGCGTGCGGCAGGCAAAGACATTATCGGCCTTGGCGCTGGCGAGCCTGACTTCGACACACCGGAGCACATTAAAAAGGCGGCCATTGAGGCGATCAATAACGGGTTTACCAAATACACGGCCGTGGACGGCACGCCTGGCCTTAAGAAAGCCATTATCAGCAAGTTGCAGAAAGACAATGGCCTGAGCTATGAACCGGCCCAGATTCTGGTGTCCTGCGGTGGCAAGCAAAGCTTCTTCAACCTGTCACTGGCGCTGTTGAACAAAGGTGACGAAGCGGTGATTCCGGCACCTTACTGGGTGTCTTACCCGGATATGGTCAAAATGGCGGAAGCCACGCCGGTGATTATTGAAACCGACGAAGCCACCCGCTTTAAAATGACGGCTGAGCAACTGGAAGCCGCCATTACGGATAAAACGCGTCTGGTGGTACTGAACAGCCCGTCCAACCCATCCGGTGTGGCCTATACCGCGGATGAACTGAAAGCACTGGGTGCCGTACTGAAGAAACACCCGCAGATCATGATCGCGACTGACGACATGTATGAGTACATCTGGTGGGCGGACTTCGCATTCGAGAACATCGTCACTGTGTGTCCGGAACTCTATGACCGCACCGTGGTGCTCAACGGCGTGTCCAAAGCCTACAGCATGACCGGCTGGCGTATCGGCTATGCCGCCGGCCCGGCCAAACTGATCGGCGCGATGAAGAAAATTCAGTCCCAGAGCACGTCCAACCCGACGTCTATCTCTCAGGTGGCAGCGGAAGCGGCACTGACCGGTGGCCGTGACTGTGTGGAACCTATGGTTAAGGCGTTTAAAGAGCGCCATGACTATCTGGTGGCGGCTCTGAACGAGATTCCGGGCGTCAGCTGCATTGAAGGTGACGGCGCCTTTTACGCCTTCCCGAGCCTGAAAGGCGCCATGGAAAAAGCCGGTATCAGTGACGATGTGGCATTTGCCGAAAAACTGCTGACCGATGCCGGTGTCGCTCTGGTGCCGGGTTCGGCCTTTGGCTCACCTGGTTATGCGCGCCTGTCGTTTGCGACCAGCCTGGATACGCTTAAGGATGCTGTGGCACGCCTGACTAAGGCTCTGAGCTGACCGCTTGCAGTTTAAACGCCACAAAAAAACGCCGCCTGTGATCGCTCACCGGCGGCGTTTTTGTCTGTGTGTCTTTTAGCGCGGCATTAACGCCGTCTACCAGCCCATCTCTGCTTTGATAAAAGGAATCGTCAGCTTACGCTGAGCTGACAAAGACGCCTGATCCAGCTTATCCAGCAGATCAAACAGCCCCTGCATATCGCGGGGACCGCGCGACAGTATAAAACGTGCCACATCGTCATTCATATTCAGACCGCGGCGTTTTGCCCGTAACAGCAGTGCCAGAATTTTATCGTCATCCTCCAGCGGTTCAATCTGATAGACCATCCCCCAGCTCAGACGCGAGCTCAGATCCGGCAATTCGATGCCCAGATGGCCGGGCGCCTGATTTCCGGCAATCAGAAGATGGCCCTGACGATCGCGGATGCGGTTAAACAGATGGAACAGGCCTTCTTCCCATTCGCGGTGAGCGGCCACAGCCTGGACATTATCCAGCGCAACCAGCGGCAGATCTTCCATGGATTCCAGCACGGCCGGACTGTATTCCACCAGTTCATCCAGTGGCAGATAAACGCTCTGGTGCCCTAACCCTTCGGCGTAATGGCAGGCTGCCTGCAGCAGGTGACTGCAGCCCACACCGTCCGCACCCCAGAGGTAAATATAGGGCTCACCATGGGTCGTCCACTGCTGCTGCAGAGCCTGGACGATCTGCTCATTCGGGCCGGCATAATAGTTCGCGAAGCGGGCATCGTCCCGAACCGCCACTGATAATGTAAGTTGTTGATGTTCCATGCTTTTATTATGCCTATGGTTGCCAGATATAGTCACCCTGTGCCGACAACAACAGACGGTTATCCAAAGATAACGTCGCCCACACCTGACTCCAGTCCGCTGACAGGTCAAGATCCAGCACCAGATCATTCTGATGCACCGCCCTCACCCGTACATTATTCACTGCCACATTAGCCTGCAGATAGGCCAGCAGATCATGATAAGCACGGAAACTCTTCACGCCGGAGATACGTATTTCATGGCCCGCGGTCGTGCCATCATTGATCACGGCGTACTGCGATGACATGGATGCAGCAATCTGCTCAGCCACCTGGCGCAGCACCACGTCTGCGGTCTCTGCCCGGGCGCTGATATCCTGTACCTCACCATTGTGCTCAAAAAAGCCGCTGTAGCGCCATTCGCCGTTCAATGTCGGCGACATGCGCCCGGCCAGCACGGCATCCGCCCGGTAGCGTTGCGACGCTTTGTCGATATCAGAGCGGAACAGGCCCCATAAGCGCTCCAGCGGCAGCGCTGCATCGTCTTCCAGATCCAGGGATGGCCAGAGTACCGGAATGCCGCGTTCCGCCAGCGCCTGATCAAATAAACGATACCAATCCGGGGTATCGGCGCTGACGCGCCGCCGTTGCTGGTCATCTTCCACACCGGCCCACAGCAGCACCAGCGGACGGCTTTTGCCCCACACCGGCAGATGGGCATCGGTGAGCAGCTTATCAATCAGGTTGGGGGCAAAAACCACTTTAAGGTACAGGTTGTTATCGTCATCCCGGTTAAAGCGGAAACTCTTCACATAGCGGTCGGCGGCGTTAACAGCCTGCTGTACCGGCTCCCGCGCCGTACTGGCAGAGATACCGGATACTTTCACGACCACCAGTTTCATCGCCATCTGAGTGGCAGCCTGACGGCTGGACATCGTCTGATCCTCCACCGGCACGCTGACACTATAAAGATCGGATACGGTCACTGCATGGCCCAGCATGCTCAGACACAACAACATCACCAGACTGACAGCTCGCACAGACAGCTTCCTTTTACCTGGGCCGGCCCGCAGGACAGCCCGTATGAATGACAGAGTTCAGACCGGCAGCGACGGCAATAGTGCCAACAACAGCGCCACAGGCGCGCAGCCTGTACCGGATCGTAAACGGCCCGTATTGTGCCATGAACAGCGCCGATAGCCAGCACCCGAGGGGCATTGATGACAGATTTTGTGATGCAGGCAGACCACAGCCCCTGCCGCAGCGGGCGTTACAGCAGCCCCTGATGCCCTGCAGCTGCACCATCACCTCTGCCATCACTATTTGAGTGGTGCACTCCGGGGAACAAATCGTTAGAATACGCGCCTTTCTTCCACCCAGTACCCCAGTGACAATGGCATGACAGACAAACAATCCCTTAGCTATAAAGACGCAGGCGTTGATATTGACGCAGGAAATGCATTGGTTGAGCGCATCAAAGGTGTGGCAAAGCGAACCCGCCGCCCGGAAGTGCTCGCCGGTCTGGGTGGCTTCGGCGCTCTGTTTGAACTGCCGCAGGGCTATGAACAACCGGTTCTGGTATCCGGTACCGACGGCGTCGGCACCAAGCTGCGCCTGGCCATGGATCTGAACAAACACGACAGCATTGGTGTGGATCTGGTCGCCATGTGTGTGAACGATCTGGTCGTTGCGGGCGCAGAGCCGCTGTTTTTCCTGGATTACTACGCCACCGGCAAACTCAATGTGGATGTGGCGGCAGACGTCGTAACAGGCATTGGCGAAGGCTGTGAACAGGCCGGTGCCTCCCTGGTGGGTGGTGAGACGGCCGAAATGCCGGGCATGTACGAAGGTGAAGACTACGATCTGGCCGGCTTCTGTGTCGGTATCGTCGAAAAGGCTGACATTATTGACGGCAGCCAGGTGAAGGCCGGCGATAAGCTGATCGCCATGGCCTCCTCCGGTCCTCACTCCAACGGCTATTCCCTGATCCGTAAGATCATCGACGTATCCGCAGCGGATCTGAGCGCTGATCTGGATGGCCAGCCACTGGCCGATGCCCTGATGGCGCCAACCCGTATTTATGTACGCTCTGCCCTGAAGCTGATCAATGCGTCCGCCGTGCATGCGATGTGTCACGTGACCGGCGGTGGTTTTCAGGAGAACATTCCCCGGGTATTACCCGAAGGATGCAAAGCGGTGATCGACACCAACAGCTGGCAGTGGCCCGCAGTGTTCGGCTGGCTGCAGAGCGCCGGCAACGTGGAAACGGCAGAAATGTACCGTACCTTTAACTGTGGTGTCGGCATGATTGCGGTGATTCCGGAAGAGAAAGCCGATGCCGCCGTGGCGCTGCTGAATGCCGAAGGTGAGCAGTCCTGGATTATTGGTGAAATCCAGCCAAAATCCGCAGACGAAGAACAGGTTGAGTTTATCGGAACCCGCGTATGATGCGTTCGCCCGGGGAGCCGGAAAAGAAACCACGCATTGTTATTCTGATCTCCGGCAGTGGCAGCAATATGGCCGCCATTGCGGATGCCGTCAAAGCCGGTGATATCGATGCAGACATCGCGGCGGTGATATCCAACAAACCGGATGTCGCGGGCTTACAGAAAGCCCGCGACCGGGATATCGACGCTCAGGTTGTGGATCATTCCGGATTCCAGAGCCGTGAGCATTTTGATGTGGCTCTGATGCGCAAAATTGATGAATACGAGCCGGACCTCATCGTTCTGGCCGGGTTTATGCGCATCCTCACGGCGGATTTTGTGCGCCGTTACCTGGGCCGCATGCTCAACATCCACCCTTCTCTGCTGCCCAAATATCAGGGACTGCACACTCACCAACGGGCCATTGATGCCGGTGATACAGAACACGGTGTGACGGTTCATTTTGTTACGGAAGAGCTGGATGACGGCCCGAATGTGATTCAGGCGGTTGTAACAATCAGCAGCGATGATACCGCTGACGCTCTGCAGCAGCGGGTACGCCAGCAGGAACACATTATTTACCCCATTGCGGTCAAATGGTTCGTCAGTGGACGGCTGACCATGAAAGACAACCAGGCCATGCTTGATGGTATTGCATTGCCTGCCGGTGGCCTGCGTCTGGAACAGTGATCCCCACAGACTGATCACTGCAGCGGAATTCCGCGCCTCAACCTGCGGTCAGAACCGGATATCTTGCAACGAATGGATTGAACAGACTTTATGATGCTGACAAAACGGATAACCCGGCTGCTGTTACTCTGCTCTATTCTGCCGCTCACCGCGTTCGCAGCCGAAGAGACTGCAACATCGACATCAACAGCGACTTCCCGGCCAGCGTCGCTGCAGGCTGCAGACAATAACACCATGACGCTCAAACCCTTTACCGCCCACTACACCACCGAGTGGAAAGTGGGTTGGTTCAGTATCGACATCGACGCCAGCCGGACGCTGAGACAGCTCAGCAATGGCCACTGGCAGCTGGTGTTTGAGGCTGATGCCAGCGCTGCCGGCCTGACTGAAACGTCGGAATTCCGGGTAGAAGATGGTCAGATTTACCCGCTGGAGTACCGCTACCGGGCAACCGGCTTGTTCAATGAAGACGACCGCACCCTGGTCTTCGCTCCGGAACTGCGGCGTGTGACCGACCTGGAGAAACAGAAAGAATACCAGGATGCCTGGGATGAGCATGTACAGGACAACCTGACCTACATGCTGCAGGCGGGGCTTGATCTGTCTGCGGGCGCGAAAGAACTCACCTATGACGTCTTTGAAAAAAACCGGGCCAAAGACTTTCACTTCCGCGTCGTCGCAGAAGAGCAGCTCAATACCCGTATCGGCAAACTGAAGACTCTGAAGGTTCAGCAGATCCGCAAAGATAAGGACCGCAGTATTTATGCCTGGTACGCCATCGACCATCAATACCAACTGGTAAGACTGGTGGACCGGAAAGATGGCAAAAAACGCTACCAGATCGATATTACCGATCTGAAATAGCATCGTGAAACCACTTCCGGCCGGCTACTGCAGTCTCCTCGCTTGATGTACACTGCAGCCCGGCCAATCAGCAACAGGACACCCAACCATGCGACTCAGCGACGGCGATATTGAACAACGACTCGATCAGGGCAGCATTCTTATCGAGCCAGTGCCTGATGCCGAAGCCATCGCCGGAATCAGTGTCGACCTGCGCCTGGATCATCGCTTCCGGGTATTTAACAGCAACTCAGTAACGCACCTTGATCTGTCCGGCGACCGCGCTCAACTGGACCGTGATATCAACCGCATCATGGGCAAAGAAATCGCCATAGAAGACGGCGAGGCGCTCTACATTCATCCGGGTGAACTGGTACTCGGTGCCACGCTGGAATCTGTGACCATTCCCGATGACCTGGTGGGCTGGCTCGACGGTCGCAGTTCGCTGGCACGCCTTGGCCTGATGGTACATGTGACCGCAGGGCGGATTGATCCGGGCTGGGAAGGCCAGATCGTTCTGGAGTTCTACAATAATGGCAAACTGCCACTGGCGCTTCGCCCCGGAATGACGATATGTGCCCTCTCCTTTGAAATGCTCAGCAGCCCGGCCAAACGCCCCTACAACAAGCGTGAAAATGCCAAGTACCGTGATCAGAAAGGGGCTGTATTTTCACGCATAGCGAAGGACTGAGCGGCCGGACGAAAGCCGGTATCGTGAAATAAAACGCAAGAAAATCAAACAGATGCTTGACACCCCAGCTCACCCTTTGCATAATGCGCCCACTTGCTGATGTTCCCCGATAGCTCAGTCGGTAGAGCAGTAGACTGTTAATCTATTGGTCGCTGGTTCAAGTCCAGCTCGGGGAGCCATTTCAGCAATACTCTTCAGACTATAAACAACTCTGTTTTTTCTCAGAAAAACCATTCTTAGCTACTCTTATCGATCAAAGCAGCAGTTTAATTTCTGACTTAAGACGGTTAGCAATTTAGCCGCTGGCCGACATTCGCCACCAGTAATTCACCACTATCGGTACCTGTGTAAACAGTTGGCGTAAAAGTTACCGTTTTGTGACGCAATTATTTTAATTTCACGGCACTTCTGTCATGCACTGCTATACTAAAAGACCATGGAATGGGAAGATGGCCAGATGATGATATCTTACTTTTTAAATGCTCCACGCTCTAGAAAACGGACCTATGCGGTCATCTACGACCTGATATCCATCCCCATCGCTGCCTACCTGGCTATCGCCCTCAGATACGGAGATATCTTTCCTGACCTGCCGAGCGAAACCCTGACTGCTATTCTATTAACTACTGCCGTCAGTGTGCCATTTTTTGTACGACTGGGCCTTTATCGAGCCGTTGTGCGCTTTATGACCGGCAGAGCCTTTTTCACACTTGGTCTGGGCATCGCTGCCTCCGCCCTGCTGTTTGCCACATTCGCCTTTTTCACACAGGCCAGTGTTCCCCGTTCCAGCCTGATTATTTACCTGTTCACCGCTTATGCACTGCTGGGGTCTCCCCGCCTCGTGATCCGCAGCCTGTCAAACCAGGCAGCGAAACTGAAAGCAGAGCCGGTATTAATTTACGGCGCCGGCACCCAGGGCATCGCGCTGGAAAATGCTTTGCGCGAAAGTGAAACCTATCGCCCGTTTGCCTTCATTGATGATGACCCTGCTAAGGCTGGCATCACAATTCATGGCCTGCGGGTTTATAAGCGCGAACAAATTGCTGAAGTAACGCAAAAATTCGGCACCAAGAAGCTTCTGCTGGCTCTGGGCAGAACCGGTAAAGCACAACGAAAAGCGATTGTTGAACAATTAGCAGATATGCCTCTGGAAGTACTGACTGCTCCTTCTGTCACGGATGTTATCAGCGGCAAAGCAACCATCACTGAGATCAAAGAAGTAGACATCGAAGATCTTCTGGGGCGTGAACCTGTCTTACCCGACGTCAGTCTTCTTCATAAAGATATCTTCGGGAAAAACGTTCTGGTCACAGGTGCCGGCGGCTCCATTGGCTCGGAGCTTTGTCGCCAGATTCTGATCAATAATCCCCGCCAGCTGGTATTGGTCGAACTGAATGAATACAGCCTGTATCGTATCGACCAGGAACTCAACATTCTGAAAGCACAACATCAGTTATCAAGCAAAATCATTCCGATTCTGGGCTCAGTACAAAAGCAGAATCGCCTGGAAAATATTTTCTCCGCCTTTGATGTGAATACGATTTATCATGCGGCAGCTTACAAACACGTTCCTATGGTTGAACATAATGTGGTTGAAGGTGTACGTAATAACGTCTTTGGCACCTGGTTCTGTGCAGAAGCTGCTGTAAAAGCCGGTGTCGGTAAATTTGTGCTGATATCAACCGATAAAGCCGTACGCCCTACCAATGTAATGGGAGCCTCCAAACGGGTTGCCGAACTGGTACTGCAGGCACTTGCTACCCGCCAGGCTGATACTGTATTTGCCATGGTTCGGTTTGGTAATGTTTTAGGATCGTCCGGTTCCGTGGTTCCTCTATTCCGCAAACAGATCAAAGAAGGTGGCCCCATAACCGTCACCCATCCGGATATTATCCGATACTTCATGACTATCCCGGAAGCCGCACAGCTGGTTATTCAGGCCGGTGCTATGGCGACTGGTGGAGATGTCTACGTACTTGATATGGGTGAACCCGTCAGAATTACAGATCTGGCCCGGCGCATGATTCACCTCTCTGGCCTGACTGAAAAAACAAAAGAACACCCAGAGGGCGATATTGGTATTCATTTCACCGGCCTGAGACCAGGCGAAAAACTGTATGAAGAACTCTTGGTGGGAGACAACGTAAAAGAAACGGCACACACCAGGATTATGTCGGCTCACGAAAACTTTATTCCGTGGCCCGAGACTCACAACCTGCTCCACCGTTTGGATAAAGCCTGTCATGAGTTCAGGGTCGATGATGTGATCGATATTCTGCTGGATGCTCCAGCAGCTTACCATCAGCTGGGCGAGTGTTCAGACTGGGTGTTTAATGCAAGAGAAGGGGCGTAGTTTCTTTCTCATAGAAAATAATAGAAGCCGCCTAATTCACCCGGTCGCCTGAACCCTTTCCTGATACCGTTTGTAAGATATATTTAAAATAATTAGCTACCGACATATCTGCAATCATTCGAGCATCCGTTTCAGCTAATAGTTCTGGGGTCGACATATCGATTTCATTCACCTGAGCAAGCCCAGTAATCCCAGGACGAACTGAGTAAACCTTCCTTTGATCCCTCTCTCTGATTAGTTCTTCCTGATTAAGCAGATTAGGGCGCGGCCCGACAAGGCTCATATCTCCTCTCAGAACGTTCCACAACTGAGGCAACTCATCTAATTTAGTTCTGCGCAAAAATCCACCAAGTTTAGTTATAGATGACGATGATGCAAGATGACTCGCTACCGAGGCCGTATCAACTTTCATAGTTCTGAATTTAACCAAATTAAATGACTTCTTATAACGCCCTACCCGCTCTTGAATAAATAAAGGTGAGCCTGTATCAAATAAACCAATCACATAAATAATCAATAAAACAGGAAACCCCACAATCAGTCCAGAAACAGAAAAGATAATATCCAATATTCGCAACACGTCACTTTTTCCTCTTTATATAATCATCTACAGTCTCTTTAATGCCCTGCTCAAACGTATACGGTGGCGCCCAGCCTAACAAACGACGAGCCCTTGAAGAGTCAACCTGTAGATCCCCTACTAACCTATCTATAAAATCCGCTTTCCCTGTTAATTTTCCTAAAAAACGGAATAAAGAAACCGGCATAGGTATCAAACCAGGCTTTCTTCCCATCGCTGAACGCAATTCAGTAATTAGTTCTTTCAGAGATACATCCTGACCATCAGAAACTAAAAATGTCTGATTTGCAGCGACTGGGTGGTGAATACAACGAATTATAAAATCTACCAGGTTGCTTAGGTAAATCATGCTTCTTTTGTTACAAACTGAAGAGAAAGGTAAAGGAAAGTACGTTTCTGACAATTTAATAATACTACGAAAATTAGCCTTAACTCCGGGACCGTAAACCAAAGGAGGCCTAATAATCACTAATTCCATTCCTGTTTCAGCAGATATATCCCTAAGAACGTCTTCAGCTTGCAACTTCGAGCACGCATAAGCACCTACAGGAGAAACCATTGAACTTTCAGTGAATGGACTCTGACTAGTAGTAGTCTCACCTAAAACTTTAATAGAGCTTAAATAAATAAAACGCTTCACACCTGCTGCTGAAGCCTGTAATGCCAGATTTTTGCTACCTTCGACATTTACCTCTTGATATTCAACCAATGACTCAGGCACATCCTCCATGGTTATATGAGCTCTGGCTGCCATATGAATAACAACATCTTTATTTTTTATAATTGAACTATAATCTGTATCCGAATTAAATGATCTAATATTATAACTATGACTTCCTTTACACATTTTCTTGGAACGGGTTATTTCATAAACATCATATTCACATTGCTCCTCTAACTCACTAAGAACCTTACTGCCTAAAAAGCCACTACCACCACTAATCAATATCTTCAGCCTAGCTTTATTGGTTTCACTCATATGCATCCTTTGTTATCACAATATATTACTCCACTAAGCAGGACTACACTTCAATCATTTCCAGCTCAATCATACCGGGATTTCCTAGATAGTGTACACGTTAAAAAGATAAATAAATCGTTGGTCTTTCCATGAGCAAACAATTGATCCCCTATTAGTTGCCTTCGTCGCCCCAAATACAATAATCTACTGCTTTGCCCATTCGCGATGAATCTGGGGTGACAGTCTTTCACGCGCCATTGTTGTAATACGCTTTGCCTTATAGTATCCAAGTTCGTTTATGGTGATATATTCACCCCATAAGTGATAGCCTCACAGTACTGGCGATACTCATTACTGACCCGCAGCTTAACCTCCGTAATGATTTTTTGCGTCCTGAACTTTTTTTGGTGGTGACCAGAAAAGCACTCTCCTTATCAATAATATCCAAGTCGATGACCGCCAAGGCTGTGGTCATACGACTGTTAGCCGAAACAAACAGATTCGCTGACTGTTGCGTAATCACATAGTCGCGTAGCAGACTGCCACCTACCATAATCACGTTATCTTTGTTGCCTTTTTCAATAATATCTCATAAAAGTTATCAGTTGCTAGTATCAGCTCTAGCGAACTGCAAAAAGGGTTACCAATATTTGTCCACCAGCCTCTCTAGATAAAGGTTCCATAATGGCATAGTATACAGACTCTTCCGGGCAGACCTTAAAAGCCTCTTCATCTATTCAAATAAAATTATAGTGCCGCGCGATATTTATACCCCAAGCTCACAGGCGGTATAAAAATCAGAACATTACTGTTTCAAGGCTGCTAAGTATTAGTCTGCACAGATCAAAAATATAGCATTGTTCGACAGCTATTTTTTTGGGGCTAATTTATGGCTCTTGTTAAGTAAAATAGCGCTACTCAGTTTCGTTGCCCGACTTTTAACAAACTGCTCAATGGGTAGAGAGTTACGATTTACGGGCTGCCAGACCTGATGTAGACATAGCCGGTTCAGCTTCTGTGAGAACAATACTTAGATATCCCCAAACTTACCAACCCAATCTCTTCCGGAAACATGGTCAGTGGCTAACATCAGCGTTACCAGCGCCTTGGTATTGACGAGCGAGGGACTACGCATAATCTATACAACCGCTAATTCAATAACGGAAGCGATATTACTCACTACAGGCTCCAGTAAGATACTAGGCTTTATATTCCACCGACACATCTGTTCAGCAACCAGAAAAAGCGCTTTTCATAACATATAACCCTCAGATCTGCAGGTACCAGATCATTGAGATGTACTGCGGTTTGTCGTAGTACGGTCAGATAGCCGCTCAGTGCAAAACAGTTTAGGATATGCCGTACGGGAAAGCTGCCATAAAAGGGTTATGGAACCACTAGCCATAATTACAGGTATCATAAAAAACCTTTTTCCTTATCCAGGTACCAGCGACAGTACTGATGCACCGATTCACTGGTCATGAACTCTGTCTCTGTTAGCCAAGCATATTCGCTGTGCTGTTCACAGGGCAGTACCGGACAGCTTTCAGGCAATACCACTTCAAAGCCACTGACAACGTAATGTGTCGATACCCCATCCCCTACAGCGGTAAAAATACTGTCTTCATAAAAGTGTTCATATAGCCCCAAATAAAAGGCATCTTGTATCGTTAAACCAATACCAATCTCTTTTTCAGTGAGCCGGGCAAATGCATCAGCCAGCGTCTCATTTTTAAGAATGCGGCCGCCAGGCACAAACCAGAAACCACAGGCCGGCCGGTTAACCCGCTTGCCAACCAAAATATGCCCAGAGCTGTCACGTACTAACAAGTCGATAGACACCAATGGCGTACTGTCAACAACGGTACGGAAAGTATCAGCATCAAGCCAACTTTTTATCTCTGCCATAGAATTCAGCTGCGGAAATCGCTCTGATGGTACTGAAACCATTCATAAGTCATCTGCAAGCCTTCTTTAAGTTCAATACTGTAATGCCAGCCGAGTTCCCTGAGCGTGTCGACATTCATCAATTTGCGCGGAGCACCGTCCGGCTTAGAGGAATCAAATACAATATTGCCCTGATATCCCACCACATCTGCCATAGTGTGCGCCAGTTCTGCAATAGAGCAATCCTTACCAGTTCCGACATTAATGTGACTGAGCATTTCAGAAGTACAGGATTCATAAACCAACTGATCAATATTAGCAACAAAAATAGATGCGCTAGCCATATCGTCGACATGCAGAAATTCTCGCATAGGCTTACCGGTCCCCCAGACGACAACTTCAGCAGCATCTTCTTCTTTTGCTTCATGGAAGCGGCGCATCATGGCCGGTATGACATGAGAATCGGTTGGATGGAAGTTGTCGTTTTCACCGTAAAGGTTTGTTGGCATTACGCTTCGATAATTGCGACCATACTGACGATTGTATGATTCACACAGCTTAATACCAGCAATTTTCGCTACCGCGTAGGGCTCATTAGTCGACTCCAGCCTCCCCGTTAGAAGTGCACTTTCGCGCATCGGCTGCTCAGTCATTTTAGGGTAAATACAGGAAGAGCCAAGAAATAACAGATCATTAACATCACACATGTGGGCAGCATGTATTATGTTGCATTCGATCATTAGGTTTTCATATATAAAATTTGCCGGATATACATTGTTGGCCATAATACCGCCTACCTTCGCTGCCGCCAGATACACTTGGTCGATTTTTTCTGCATCAAAAAAAGCCTGTACATCTGCTTGACTTAACAGATTAAGTTCGCAGCGCTGGCGCAACACTAGTTCAATATGAGGCTGCATTTCCAGCTGGCGGACAATCGCCGAACCGACCATACCTTTATGACCAGCAACAAATACACGTTTACGGGAAGCGGTCACAATCAGTTCTCCACAGATACTGGTACATAATGCCCGTGCTCTTTCAACAGAGCATGACGTTGTGCCATCATAAGATCTTCAGCAACCATTTCGGAACACATTTCCTGCGCAGTAATTTCCGGCGCCCAGCCTAGCTTTTGTTTAGCATTGGAAGGATCTCCCAGAAGAGTTTCTACTTCTGCAGGACGGAAGTAGCGCGGATCAATCTGCACTATAACATCCCCTACGTTTAGTGCCGGTGCTCTGTCACCATCTATGGCAGTAATCACTGCCTTTTCCTCTACACCATTACCCTCAAATGAGAGGCTGATGCCAAGTTCCAACGCCGACCATTCAATAAACTGGCGTACAGAATACTGAATCCCGGTAGCAATAACAAAATCTTCCGGTTTTTCCTGCTGCAGCATCATCCATTGCATGCGCACATAATCTTTAGCATGTCCCCAGTCACGCAACGCGTCCATATTCCCCATATACAGACATTGCTCTAGCCCCTGTGCAATATTGGCCATACCGCGGGTGATTTTACGGGTGACAAAGGTTTCTCCCCGGCGGGGTGATTCATGGTTAAACAGAATACCATTGCATGCATACATGCCGTAGGACTCACGGTAGTTTACCGTAATCCAGTATGCATAAAGTTTGGCAACGGCGTAAGGTGAGCGCGGATAAAAAGGAGTGGTTTCTTTTTGCGGAATCTCCTGAACCAGACCATAGAGCTCAGAAGTAGACGCTTGATAGAAGCGGGTCTTCTTTTCCAGACCAAGAAAACGGATGGCCTCCAGCAAACGCAGAGTCCCCATACCATCCACATCTGCTGTGTACTCAGGTGATTCAAACGATACCGCTACGTGAGACTGAGCCCCTAGATTATAAACTTCGTCAGGCTGAACTTCCTGCAAAATGCGGGTCAGGTTGGAAGAATCGGTTAGATCACCATAATGTAGAATAAAGTTCTTATTATCAGTATGAGGGTCTTGGTAGATATGATCTATACGTTGTGTGTTAAACAGGGATGCACGGCGCTTAATACCATGTACTTCATAGCCTTTCTGAAGCAAAAACTCCGCTAGGTAAGAGCCATCCTGACCTGTTATACCCGTTATTAAAGCCCGTTTCATACTAAATTCTCCGTATTGTTACTGTATATTTTTTAATGAAATTTGAGGCTACTAAAATCACAAAGACGCCAACAATCATCGCTAATGTTACTTCAAGATAAAGTTCAACTGGAACCCATATCACTTTTGCCAAAACACATAACACTAGATACATAAACCCCAATAAAACGCCAATTAAAGCTACTCTATCAATATAATTCCCGTAATAAGAATAGATTGAGAAAAACAACTTGAATAGATAAATTCCAGCGAAGACGGCTATCTGATTATACCCCAGCAAATGCAGCATCCCAATCATAAGAAATGCCAACCCTGCCAACAAGTAAAACCACCCCACCCTAAGATCTATTCCTTTTGAATGAAGTAAATTCAGAAGTACATTCAGGGGGAACATTAAAATAGCATAGGATTTCTCTGCCAAATCCAACAAAATCAACTCATCACCCTTCAACCACGACAAGTCATACCTAGTCCCAAAGTAGACTAAGAGTACACCGTTAGAAAAAAAAAGAAATTTGGGAATCTGCGCCAACTCAATATTGTACTTTTCTCTAAAAATATATTTTCGAGCATGCACCAAAGAAAAAAGAATGAACACTACATAAACAGAGCAATAAAATACCTTAAAGTCAAGAAACATCAGACTAGAAACTAAAAGCTCAAAAACACCAATAAACGATATTATCGTCATCGATACAGGAACAATATAGCCATTAGATCTTAGTATCGAATCAACACAATTAATAAGTATAGCCGAATAGGCAAATAGAAATATCAAACTAAAAAGAGCAATACACTCAGCAGCATTGAATATAGCCTCTATATTACGCAGATAAATCAACATGGTCGAGCATGTAGCTAAGAAAGATAAGAACAAACACACTAAATTGCCAGGTCTTTTTTTCTCAACGGAAGCTATAACAGACAATCCGAAATCAGCAATCAAGATAGCTTGCAAAGGAAGGAGCATCAATATAGATTCGTTACTTCCAAAACCATAAAAGTAACCTACACAAATTGATAGTAAAGCCAACCAGCCAAACTTAACTATCGTATACGCAACTCTAACAATATAATTTCTAACGGCCCAACAAGCTTTTAACATAAGTATAAACAAAATAGTGTATTGGATAAAATAAACGATATATCAAACTAACATTGCAACTAAACTGAGGAGCACAATTAAAAGCTACGTAGCGAAGCAGCAAGTACCAATCATATGGTCTCCCTAACGTAGTAAATAAACAATTATGAGTTCGCCACAGCTGAAATCGACCATTAAGAACTTTGGTCAAATTCCGTGAAATACCATCTGATGTTTTAGAATACGAAATATCAGCCTTGTATGTCTTAAAACTAAAACCATTATATAAAGCCCTAATCCACAAATCCCAATCCTTGCATGATTCAAGTTGTTTACTTTGACCACCAAGCGCAACATAATCATCCTTTAAAAATATAACACCACTTTGAGCCCCAATAAAATTTTTCCGAAGACTTTTAATTGGTACCTCTGATAAATTCTTTCTCTCAATCGTTCTACCTCCATCTAGCTTTATACTATTTGGAAATAAAATCTCTTTACGTTCCATATCTTCAAGAGTTTGAGTAAAGCAGGTGTCATCAAGAATCGAGATTAAATCATCAGAATCAATTAGCATAATTTTTTCAGTCTCGGCTAAAGCAACCCCTACATCCGTTGCAATAGCCTGCCCCTGATTTTCATCTAAAAACTTGACTCTAGCAATAGAGTCAATATGTAAAAGATCGGCAAAGTCATCGATATATGGACCATCCACCACGACGATACTTGGAATATTATACTGCTTCAACCTCATGCATAGTTCTTTAACCTCTTGAAATCTCCCAACAGTGGGAATTATTGCCGTAACATCATGCATTCTTGTCACTTCCTTTACATACCATCAAACTTAACGGAAACCAACTCAAACCAATTGTCGATATAATTACAAGCGTAAAAATCCCTACATATTTAAAGTAGTACTTAATAATCCACAACAGCAGTAAATACCCAAACAATCCTATTGAATAAATGATATTAGAGAGAGCTGATGTTGAACCATAGTCATTATCTTTGAACCTACCGGGATGATCTAAAGAAAATTTTAAAATCAGTTCTGAGTAGTCAGACAAACCAAATGGATTACCCTTAACTGCATGATACACTTGGCCGATATCATACAGTCGAACCTGCTCAGAGCGATGAAAATATTCCAAAAAAAGCATAAAGTAATCTGGGAAAAAAGTAAAAAAAACTCCATATAGCATAATAATAAGAATTGAACCATTATTCATCCACATAAGAAGCCGATCCTTCGACATAAAATATAAAAAAACTTCCAATAACACTGGCATAAATAAAATTATTAAGCTTATATCAGATCCTATTGCAACTGTGACAACTGAAACTACAAAATAAAGCAATTTAGTAAATTTCAAGTCAAACCAGGCTAAGACCAAATATATCAGAACCATTTGTATATAGTACATACTAGGCTCAGGAGCAAATTGAGCATAGTATTCGTAATTAGCATTTCTTAAAGACAGGAGTTCTCTAATAGTCCCCCAAGCGTCGGAATTGAAATAATGGATAACCGCACCAACAAGAGATACTAGAAAGTATACCCATAAAACACTCCGAACCAATGAAATGGGGATTTTGCGACAGACTTCAAACGCAACAATATACCCAACAACTGATGCCAAAACTTTTAATGTCAGCTGATCACTAAACAATATCGAATATACAACTAAAAGAATTGACGGAAAAATAAGAATTGACCGTACCGTTGAAATTAAAGCGCATATGCCGCCTATTATAATAAAGAAGGGTTGAATATCTGTAGAAAAAACCCCAGGAATGAAAGGAAAAAGAAAGGCAATTAAGAACAATAATTGTAGCAAAATCATCAAAAGAACTCTGCCCAACTTTTATACCTAACTTTATTTAGATATTCTATATATCTCGATATAGAAACCTTCAATTTCTTACATTCCACTGCAGAAGAATATTTTTCATTAAGAATTCTTAACTGTTCAATATAATAATCATGAGGTGCCTCATAGGGTATTAGCATATCTGTATCAATTTTATTTAGTATATCTCTAGGACCATATGGAGCATCCCTTGCAAGGACGAGACATCCATTCAAAAGCGCTTCAATTACAACCAAACCATATCCCTCATAGTTTGAGGTAAACAAAACCACTCCTCCATGAGAGTATGGATTACTCAGCCATCCTGGAAATTGGATTTGTTCTGAAGCCTTTAGCTTAACATTATCAACAAGGTTACCCTTACCGACCATAAGAGCTTCCCGGATTTGGCCAGACAGAATTAATTGATTAAGAATTTTAAGAGCTAAAAAAGGGTTTTTCTGCTGACTAATTCGACCGACAAATAGAGCCCTATATGACTTTGATAAACTTTTAATCTCGCAAGCATCTACAACATTTGGAGAGAACTTTATATTAGCCTTCCTAGAGCATTTGTACCCCTGTACTTCCAATGCCAAAGATTCAGATACACAATATATGTCAAACCTCCACGAAGACAGCGCTATTAAACCTTTTAGAAATATTCTTTTCAAATACTTCAATTCACCATTAGATGTCAAGGTACAATGAAGCTGATAAACAGCCTTAACCTTAAATGGTACAAGCATCATGCAGATCAATGGGAAGACACCATTAATTATAAATAATAGCTTGTTCCTATCCTTAAAGAGTGCACATACACTTAAATAAAGCGACATTATAGAAACAAATTTAGATTCATCACACCTGTAAGCTTCTTCATTTACACCTCCCTTATGAATATATGCGGAGACCTTCACTGAAAACCATTTAGCAAAATAGTCCATAAGTTTTTGATTGGAAGTTTCCATACCTCCATAATACTTTTTAGGCAGTATAAAAATAACATGCTCAGTCATTCTTATACTACTCGCTTATCAATCCAGCGATAAACGTCCGATATCGCATTTTCAACATCTTCTATTCTAATTTTGTCAACAAGCACACATTCGCCTTCAGCAACAGAGCGTCCTATATCACCTTCGGGTTTAGTCAAATCAAAGTCCAAAGAATATTCATCAGAGACATATGTTAAAAGTATCTGAGCAACATCCTTAACCGACGTGCAAAACTCAGGGCCGACCTGGTTTCGTTTGTTCATCTGCTCCATATCCAAAAGTTTTAAAATAGATTCTACAGCAAGCCTTACAGGCATTAGCGCCCGCCCCTGTTTACCACTTCCCCAAACTGTAAGAACTTTTGAATCTTGGTTTCTGAGGGATAACAATCGATTTATTAGACTAGGAAGCATTTGAGAACGTTCACTCCAGTAATCACACGGTGTCCCAATAAGATTGTGGAAGTAGATCACGCTTACGTTATCGCTCTCTTCATACAGATTGAAAAGAGCAATCTCACCAAATAGCTTAGCCCAACCATACGTACTTTCTGGATATGCCGGGTATAAATCTTTTGTAATTGATATTTTGGATTCAATACTACGTTGACTATTTTGATTAAAGACACAAGCAGTCGATGCATATAATACTTTATCCGCTTCTAATAATTTTGATAATTTAAAAGCGGCTATGTCAATACTTGTATTTTCTTCAAGTATGCTAAACTGATTATTAAAAACATACCCAATCCCAGCGACAACATCCGCTAAGTGAACAAAGTATATTACATCTTCGCTATTTTTTAAGTTATTAATCGCTTCTTCTGATAAATACCGTAGATCTTGGTTTATTAAATTAACATTATTTGCCCCCCACAATTCCAAAGCGTACTGTTTCATACCGCGAATATTGGAATCTATTACAGTTATTTTATCAAACAAGTCAAAACTGGCATTAACCAAATTCGACCCTAGCATTCCAAGGCCGCCAGTAACTATAAGATGTTTCATACTTTCCCTTCTATAAAAAATTCATCAATGGATAAACCACGCTTATCCATCCAAATACACATTCCGCAAATCAACTGCGCCCAACCTGGATATTTTTCAGCAGTTTTATAGTTCAAAGTAATAAACTCAGATCCTTCCCTATATTTACGTAAAAGAGCATATATCCCGGTGACATCTTTTTGAAAAATAGACTCCATCCCTTGCTTCCCACCCGGGATTAATTCATAATTCAAATGAGAATTTAGATATCGTCTCAAGTACTCTTTATTTCTACTTCCTTCATACTTCTCATTAGTATAAAGCTTAGCTAAATAAGATGCTATTGTAGCATCACAGAATGGCATAAGAATTTGGCTTGAACCAGAGTAGCAAAAAGTTTTAGTATAAATTTGAAAGTTATCAAGGAAGCGACCTCGAGTATTAACCTTAAAATCTTCTATAGGCTTAACCTTAAACGTATCATCAACATTCTTCCAATACTTTTTATATTGACCAACTAAGTCCGGTTTCAGTCCTACAACCTCAGACGCAACAGGAAAGTAGTTATATGTAAATATTAACGAACGGGGCCTAAACAGAAAACGGAATCTAGGTGGAGTTACTCTATACATCCAAACCGGCATCTCTCCGACAAGTTTTCTCAAATGGTACTTAATAGTGTCATTACGCGAAGGAATATGTCCAGAATATAAATCGTTTCCAGATCCATCAAAAATCAATGACGACCACTTTTCGGCATTTTTCTGAGCAACGATATAATTCGGAGCACTCAGATCCCCACAAAAATATTGCATAGATGCATAAGCGCCAATCACATCATCCCAATTCACATCAACAACTTCCAGCTCATACTCAAGCCTAATTGAGAGCGCTTTAGCACGATTGATTTCATCAAGGTTATTTAGAAAAAATAGTTTCACACGAACATCAGGACGCAGCCGCCTGAACAATAAAGCCAAAGTAGTTGAATCTTTCCCCCCACTAAAAAGTATTGAAACTTTTGCAGAAAAAGGAACATTTCTGTCTAAATATTCTTTAACTTTATTTTCAAATACACCTTCATCAAAACCATAACAACCCACCTCTGACTTAGGAAACAAATCAGTATATTCATATGAGCCGTCAAAGGAATCCATAGGTGCAATAGTTTGAATTTTTTCATAAAGAGTAAAAGGTGGAGGGATAAATCCGTTTAGCAAAAGATGCGTCAACCCAATATAACTATAATCATTATTGCGAATACTCTTAGGATCAATCAATTCACTATTCTTATCCAAGTATATTGGAAAGTAGCTAAAATTTTTCATTTTAGTTTTCTCACAAAGAATAACTTAATAAAGGATGCTATAAAGTATTTAAAGACGGATATGAATGAATTTCCTCCAGCACTCCTGATTTTTCTTTCCATGCATATTAGATTTTTCATAGGTGACGCAAACCCATTATTAGAAATTCCACCAGCGGCCATACTAAATGTTACATCATCGGTATAGAGCAATCTCAGCGCCTTTAAATCTAAGGTATAAAACCAAGCACTGTCTGCACCAACATTTCCATCAATTGCAAAATCCCTCATCCGATGATTAAGCAGCAACTCTCGCTTGTATATACTTCCAAAATGTGGTGGCAAAACTAACCCCATACTTATCAATGTTCCGAACGGCCAGAAGCGAGCAACTTGATCACTAACAATCTTAATTCTTCCAAAAAATATGTCGGGCATAGTATTTAATGATTTGAACTTCTTGACAAACTCACAATCTAGTACAATGTCATCTGCCCCTTGCAGGAAATAGTAATCAAACTCATACTTATCCAAACATTTATCTATACCATCAAATAGGCCATTATCACTGTCATTATTAACAATGATATTTTCAGATAGTTTTTCCAAATAGCCATAATTACCTACAGGATCTTGAATAATAATCCGATCAAATGGAACAACCTGGTTTATTAGACCCCTAACTGCAGCATCAATCCGATCATCCTTAAAAACAGGTATAATAGCAGCCACGGTAATTTCTGTTTCACTTTCTATCTGGTTGAATTTGGCCATAAGTTCTCGTATTCATATTTTATTCATTTTAAAAATTGCACATAACACTTCAGAGTTTACATATGAAGTTTTATTCTCATCGACTAAATAGATATAAATTTGATAAGTATTAATCCTATTTTCAACACACATAAAACCTAAGATATTGCCTCACTTTTAACAATTAATTCAATCACTACCAAACAAATCACGGGTATAAACTTTAGTCACAACATCATCCAATTCATGCGATGGCCTGTTCGCCACAATGACATCTGACATTTTCTTAAATTCTTCCAGGTCATTAACAACCCGAGAATTAAAGAATTCATCATCTTCCAGCACCGGCTCATACACCACGACTTCAATACCCTTCGCTTTAATTCTCTTCATTACGCCTTGAATTGCGGAGGCGCGGAAATTATCTGAGCCGCTTTTCATAACCAAACGGTAAATTCCTACAATCTTTGGATTTCTTCTGATGATTGAATCGGCAATAAAATCCTTGCGGGTAGTGTTTGCATCGACAATCGCTCTAATAATGTTGTTAGGCACCTGGTCGAAATTAGCCAAGAGCTGCTTTGTGTCTTTTGGCAGACAATAACCACCATAGCCAAAGCTTGGGTTGTTGTAGTGATTTCCGATGCGGGGGTCTAATCCAACCCCTTCGATGATGTGTCTGGAATTCAGCCCATGAGTTTCACAGTAAGTATCCAGTTCGTTGAAGTAAGCAACCCGTAGGGCCAGATAGGTATTGGAAAAGAGTTTAACGGCTTCGGCTTCGGTACTGTCGGTAAAAAGTACATCCACGTCCTCTTTCCAGGCACCCTGCCGTAAAAGACCAGCGAAGGTTTGTGCCCGCTCAGACTGCTCACCAACAATGATCCGTGAAGGATAGAGATTATCGTAGAGTGCTTTACCTTCACGCAAAAACTCAGGCGAGAAGATCAGATTATTACAGCCGGTCTCTTCTTTTAGTTTTTTGGTGTATCCCACCGGGATGGTTGATTTAATAACCATCACAGCATCTGGGTTAACTCTGCTAACGTCCCGAATAACCGCTTCAACACTGCTGGTATTAAAATAGTTAGTGTCCGGGTCGTAATCCGTCGGTGTCGCTATCACCACAAACTCTGCGCCCTGGTAAGCATCCTCTGCGTCAGTCGTCGCTCTGAAATTAAGTGTTCTGTTCGATAGGAAATCTTCAATTTCTGCGTCAACAATCGGAGATTGTTTTTTGTTTAATAAATCGACTTTTTCTTCGATAATATCCAGCGCAACAACTTCATTGTGCTGCGCAAGCAACATAGCGTTTGACAGGCCTACATATCCCGTGCCGGCGATTGCAATTTTCATTCGTCTCTTCTTCCAGGGCTGGCGGGTATGCCCCGCCGGTCTCATTAAATTATAGTAGAATATCCAGTAAACGTTTGTTTACTTTATGCTTTTTAGCCATTTTGTGAATTCTGCACCTTCTTTATCATGGCGCATGGAATATTCCACAAAAGCTTTCATATAGCCCAGCTTGCCGCCACAGTCGTGAGATTTTCCCGTCATATAGAAGGCGTTGACCTGGGACGATTTCATCAGCGTGACGATCGCGTCGGTCAGCTGAATTTCGTTACCCGCTCCTGGTGGGGTGTGTTTCAGAATTTCCCAGATACTGGCAGGTAAGACGTAACGGCCAACAACAGCGAGATTGGAAGGTGCTTTATTAACCGGTGGTTTTTCCACCATGGCTTTAATCGGTGCACTTTCACCAGGTTTTACATCTGCTCCGTCGAGATCCACCACGCCGTATTTATCAACCTGATTTTTGTCGACAGCTTCGACCAGAATCTGGGAAGCGCCAGTGCTTTCAAATTCACGGATCATGGCCGCCATGTCTTCTTTCTCCAGATCTGCCGATGCATCATCAATCAATACATCCGGCAGAACCACGGCAAAGGGCGCATCGCCGACCAGCGGCTGAGCACACAACACAGCATGTCCAAGGCCTTTTGCCTGCCCCTGACGGACGTGCATAATGGTCATACCGTCTGGTGTAATAGAGCGCACCTCATCGAGTAACTGACGTTTTACACGGGCTTCCAGCGTGGACTCCAGCTCGAATGAGGTATCAAAATGGTTTTCGATTGCATTTTTGGAAGAATGTGTCACCAGAATCACTTCGGTTATCCCGGCCGCCGCACATTCGTTTACCACATACTGAATCAATGGCTTATCCGCCAGGGTCAGCATTTCTTTCGGAATGGCTTTGGAAGCCGGCAACATTCGTGTGCCCAGGCCCGCTACCGGAATCACTGCTTTTGTTACTTTTGCCATAAGTTTTTGCCTTTTTTGTTTAATTGAGTCTAAGAAAATTATCTGTGGCACTGGCTGCTTCAGCCGATCATATCAACATCGCGGCGGCGCTATATATAACAAAGCGACGTGACAACGCGACACAGCAGCGCACTCAATTCTCAGGCTGGTTTCAGACACGCTACCGCCCGAGGGTTATGTGGCGAATAGTCCCTGAAGTCGCAATTATCAGACTTTTCATGCCATCAGACTCGAGTGTCAATTTTCAGGCAATGGTCAGATCATGCAAATCCATGACCAGCTTCTGCTGACTATTCAATAATGATAAAAAAATCACTGCCCGGCGTTCACCGTCATATTCTTCAAATATGCCTTCATAAAGCTGAAACGGACCCGATTCGATACGCACTTTCTGTCCTTTCTTCAGGGTTTCCTGAACATTATCTCCACGACAACGTTCCTTTATATCCCTGACGATATCATCCGCCAGCCTGGCGGGCTGAGAACCAAACACCAATAAATGCCTGACACCGCGGGTCGAACGGACTTTGGAAATAAGTGATGGATTGTTCAGAAAACGAACGAAAAGATATCCGGGAAACAAGGCTGAGCGGGACGATTGACGCTGACCTGAGCGAATATTTTCTATCGTCAGAAACGGACTGAAGACTTCAGCCCCCTGCTGCTGTAAGTGTTCTTCAGCGCGTAACTCCTGACGGGGTTTGGTCTGCACTATGTACCAATCGTATCCATTCATAGGTACCGCCAGCCTTATTCGCGCAGCGAATTCAGAATATTACGGCAAGCTTCTTCAGGATCAGGCGCCTGGGTAACAGGCCGCCCGATCACCATATAGCTCACACCAGCCGCCAGAGCTTCGGGCGGCGTCATAATACGCCGCTGATCCCCTGCCGCACTGCCCACCGGACGAATACCAGGGGTCACCGTCAAAAAGCCGGGATTACACAGAGAACGAATCACGCCGACTTCCTGCGCAGAACAGACGACGCCATCGAAACCACTGTTTTCTGTCAGCTGCGCCAGTCTTTCTACCTGCTTGACCGGTTCAACATCCAGACCGGTTTCTGCCAGATCACTGCGTTCCATGGAGGTGAGTACAGTCACGGCAATCAGCCAGGGTTTGTGGGATTTTTTTTCCACTTCTTCACGGGCAGCTTCCATCATGCGCCGGCCACCTGAGGCGTGTACATTAACCATCCACACCCCCAGCTCCGCAGCGGCACCAATGGCTTTTGCACAGGTATTGGGGATGTCATGAAATTTCAGATCAAGAAAAACATCAAAGCCTTTATTCTGCAGCTTCTCGACGACCGCCGGTCCTGCGCTGGTAAAAAGTTCTTTACCCACTTTCACCCGGCACTCCTGTGGATTCAGACGTTCAGCCATGTTAATGGCCTGCTCACTGTCCGGAAAATCCAGTGCTACGACGATGGGAGATTTATTATCAGCTGAAGAAACGGTCATAAAGTATTCCGCTAGAGTTCGAGGTTACCCGGCGTCAGTTGCGGCATGTAAGACCTGAGTGTTGACCAGTCTTTGCAACTGGGGCAACGCCAGTGAAATTCCTTGGCTTTAAAGCCACAGGCACCGCAAATAAATTTGGGTTCATGTTCTACAATTCGCCGCAGAATATCATACAGCACCAGCAACTGCGACTTGTCGAGCTGCAGCCGGTATTTCACAACCAGTTCAACCAAAGCAAAAAAACCCTGGTTTGATGGTGCGACCGACAGTTCCTGCAACAGGCTGGTAACTGCTGCTTCCGGGCCTTCTTTTTCGGCCACGCATTCCGTTCTGGCGGTCAGCGCAGGAACATAATGACTGCCCTGCCAGTGTTTATCCAGGTGAGAAATCAGGCCATCGATATCGCCAACGGAGTGAAAACTTTCTGTCATACGGTCCAGCACAACCACCACGGATTGCGTATCCACTTCCACGGCTTTGAGATAGCAACGAATGGCTTCTCTGTCTTCTTTCTGGGAGTGCGCCATATCTCCCTGAACCACATAAGCACGGGCACAACGACTGTCTATTTTTAACGCCTGCCGGCACAGTTTCTGGGTTTCGTAATAATCGCCGGATGCCGTTGCCAGCTCAGCCAGTTCACAGGCGGCCTGCGCAACCCGTCGTTCAAGCGCCGCACCGGAGGCCAGTTTTTTATCGCGATACAGAGTCAGTATTTTCCCCCACTCGCCCTCTTCTTCGTATAATTCCACCAGATAATGCGATGATTGCTCAAAAATCCGGCCACGGGTGTTCAGCAACTCCAGAAACAAACGCTCAGCACGGTCAAGAAGTCCGGCATAGCTGTAATCAATGGCGAGCTCTAACTCAAGGATCATCTGGGTATTTTTGGGCAGCCCGGTACGGGCAAAAAGAGACTGGTGAAGATGCACCGCCCGGTCCGCCTCGCCTTTCTCACGCAGGGTGCGACCCAGCTTGAGAAAAAGATCGATGGCGTCATCATCCAGCTGTGGCACATTCAGCAGGCGTTCCAGCGAAGCATCATTCGCTTCTGCCAGAAGAAATTCAACGCTGGGAATCCAATCAGGGGCTTTGGCTTTCTTTCCCCCTTTTGCGAAGCGGTATCCCAGTAGCCAGCCGATGGCAATGCCTGACAGCAGAAGCACATAGACCAGCAGGTTATCCATCATATAAAGACCTAGGGGAGTTTATTAAGGCGCTGCCTGGTGTCGGCGAGTTCTTTGTTTAGTTGACGGATGCGCAGACGATAGCGGGCTGCAGCCAACAGACTGGACAACAGACCGGCGAGAGTTCCGATGATCAGCATCAGGCCCAGCCAGATGGAAACCGGCAGCGACAACGGCGTACCGACCAGAAAATCGAGCTCGACAGATGAGCTGTTGTGAGCGGCAAAGGCCAGTGCGTAAGCCAGAACCAGAATCGTCAACAGAACACTCAAACCCATTTTGAGCTTTTTCATACATTCAGTCCCGGATCAGTATTCTTCCGCATCCATAAAATCATTCACCTGGTCGCGGAGTTCTTTGCCAGGTTTGAAATGCGGTACAAATTTCCCCTTCAGATCCACCGTTTCACCGGTTTTAGGGTTACGCCCTACCCGAGGGGCCCGATAGTGCAATGAGAAGCTGCCAAAGCCACGAATCTCTATGCGCTCACCAGACGACAATGTCTGGGACATATGATCAAGCAACGTTTTGACCGCCAGCTCCACATCTTTCGATGATAACTGCGGCTGTCGGCTGACAATTCGTTCTATCAGCTCGGATTTTGTCATAGCTTTTCCCTCCATGAGAACCAGGCTCAGGCGTCAGATAAGGAAGCCGTCACCGAGGCATTACCGTCACCTCAGCAATAAACCTAGCTAAATCATGCAGTTAGCTAACCCCTTTTGCAAGTACTGTTTGTTTTTTGGTCGCATTGCCGGGATTTTGCACCCAATCAACGGGCCAGGAGAGCACTTTTTAACAAATCTGAAATCTCCGCCTCAGAGAAGACAGGCGTTAACGGCGGAAAACCAGACAGGCCCATCGGGCCTGAATAGCGGATACCATAAGGGATATCCACAGAATGCAGGCATAAAAAAACCCGCCGAAGCGGGTTTTTTTGAATCAGAGGACTGAAGATCAGTCTTTCTGGTTCAGCTGCTCTTTGATCAGATCACCGATGGTGGTAGGACCTGTCACTTCAGCATCTGCTTTGTCACGCTGTGCTTTCAGAGCCGCTTTGTCTTCTGCACTGTCTTTCGCTTTCACAGACAGAGCAATCGTGCGGTTCTTACGGTCAACAGTGGTGATCACAGCTTCAACGTCATCACCTTCGTTCAGCACGTTACGGGCATCTTCGACTTTGTCACGGCTGATTTCAGACGCTTTCAGAGTCGCTTCTACGCCAGGAGCTACTTCGATGGTAGCGGCTTTAGCATCAACAGCAATCACTTTACCGTTAACCATGGAGCCTTTGTCGTTTTCAGCAACGAACTCGGAGAACGGATCGCTTTCCAGCTGCTTCACACCCAGAGAGATACGCTCACGCTCAGGGTCGATAGACAGGATAACGGTTTCCAGTTCATCACCTTTCTTGTAGTTGCGTACTGCGTCTTCACCGCTGTCGTTCCAGCTGATGTCGGACAGGTGAACCAGACCGTCAATACCACCGTCCAGACCGATGAAGATACCGAAGTCAGTGATGGACTTGATCTTACCGGAGATTTTGTCACCTTTGTTAAACTTGGTGCCAAACTCTTCCCATGGGTTCATGGTGCACTGCTTGATACCCAGAGAGATACGACGACGTTCTTCGTCGATATCCAGGATCATCACATCAATCTCGTCACCTACCTGAACCACTTTGGATGGGTGGATGTTTTTGTTAGTCCAGTCCATTTCGGATACGTGAACCAGACCTTCAACGCCTTCTTCCAGCTCGGCGAAACAACCGTAGTCAGTCAGGTTGGTTACGCGTGCTTTCACGATAGCGTTTTCAGGGTAACGGTCGTTGATGCTGACCCATGGATCATCACCCAGCTGTTTCAGACCCAGAGATACACGGTTACGCTCACGGTCGAATTTCAGCACTTTAACGTCGATTTCGTCACCAACAGCAACGATTTCGCTTGGATGCTTGATACGCTTCCACGCCATGTCAGTGATGTGCAGCAGGCCGTCAACACCGCCCAGATCTACGAATGCACCGTAGTCGGTCAGGTTCTTAACGATACCTTTAACAGACTGACCTTCCTGCAGGTTGGCCAGCAGCTCTTCACGTTCCTGGCTGTTAGCCGCTTCCAGAACCGCACGACGGGAAACCACAACGTTGTTACGCTTGGCATCCAGTTTGATAACTTTAAATTCCAGCTCTTTACCTTCCAGGTGTGCTGTGTCGCGTACCGGACGTACGTCAACCAGAGAACCTGGCAGGAAGGCGCGGATGTTTTTCAGATCAACGGTGAAACCACCTTTAACTTTACCGTTGATGATACCCATGACCATTTCGTCAGCTTCGAAGGCTTTTTCCAGCTCTTTCCAGCTTTCAGCGCGTTTGGCTTTCTCACGGGACAGTTTAGTCTCACCGAAACCGTCTTCTACGGCTTCCAGAGATACCTGAGTCTCGTCACCTACGGCTACTTCCAGTTCGCCTTTTTCGTTCAGGAACTGGCTGCGTGGAATAACAGCTTCTGATTTCAGGCCAGCGTTAACAGTTACCCAGTCACTGTCGATATCAACAACGGTACCAGTGACGATGGAACCAGCCTGCATGTCCAGTTCTTTAAGGGATTCTTCAAAGAGTGCTTCAAAGCTTTCGCTCATGCGTATTTCCTGTGTGTTACGGCGGGTCTCAGGGGTTAAAAAGCGAGACGCACACCTGCCAGATAGCCAGATATCTGGGGTTAGTCAGTTTTAAAAAGTGGTCGTACCCTCCCCGTTACGGAGCTGACGGACACGCCACCTTCATCTCAGATCAGTCCTGCTTCACGGACAAGATTCAGTACCTGATCGCACACGTCATCAATGCTCATTGACGTACTGTCGATCACAACAGCATCCTCTGCCGGCTTCAACGGAGCCACGGCACGGTTGCTGTCCCGCTCATCTCGAGCGCGGATGTCTTCGATAAGGGCGGGCAAACTAGCACTTATGCCTTTTTCAGTCAACTGTTTGTAGCGCCGGTTTCCGCGTTCTTCCGCACTGGCGGTCAGGAACACCTTAACCGGTGCGTCGGTGAATACCACAGTGCCCATATCACGGCCATCGGCAATCAGGCCCGGAGCCGCACGGAAGTCGCGCTGGCGCTGCAACAGAGCCTCGCGCACTGCCGGCAAGGCGGCGACCTGAGAGGCCAGACTACCGACCTCTTCGGTACGTATAGTAGTCGTGACATCATCACCTTCAAGAATCACTTTCACCCCGTCCGGGGTTGGCTCAAATTTCACATCGAGCGCGGCGGCCACGGCGGCCACGGCAGCCTCGTCAGTGAGTACAATCGACTTACGGTCCGCAGCCAGGCCTGTGATGCGGTACAAAGCACCGCTGTCGAGCAGCTGCCAGCCCAGTGTTTCTGCCAGCCGGGCACAGACGGTACCTTTGCCGGCACCGGACGGACCATCAATGGTAATAACGGCTGCCTGAATATTAGTCATCGTTATTACCCCTCACTGACACGGATATTCAGACCGGCATTATTGGCCAGTTCGATAAACCCCGGAAAGGACGTTGCCACATTCGCGCAATCCAGTATGCGGATGGTGCCGCAACCGCGCAGTGACGCCATAGCAAAGCTCATGGCGATGCGATGATCATGATGAGTCACAATATCGCCTTCACCAAATACCGCAGTATTCATTCCCTGACTGCCTTTACCCTGAATACGGGCGCCATCGTCTGTGCCTCTGGCATCAACCCCCAGAGTCACAAGACCATCCACCATGGCCTGAATACGGTCACTTTCTTTCACCCGCAATTCTTCAGCACCGGTCAGCACGGTTTCACCTTCTGCACAGGCAGCGGCAATAAACAGGGCCGGGAATTCATCAATCGCCAACGGCACCTGATCTTCCGGAATATGAATACCTTTCAGCTGAGCGCTGCGTACCCGGATATCGGCCACCGGTTCTCCACCCACTTCGCGTTCGTTCAGAATCTCAATATTGCCGCCCATGGCTTTCAGAATATTGATAACACCAATACGGGTCGGATTGATGCCCACATGCTCCAGCGTGATATCAGAGCCTTCCGCAATACTGGCGCCGACCATATAGAAGGCGGCGGATGAAATATCAGACGGCACATCAATACTGGTTGCCGTCAGCTCACCACCGGACTGAATACGCACGGTACTGCCGTCTACTTCAACCTTATAGCCAAAGCCTTTCAGCATGCGCTCAGTATGATCCCGGGTTGGCGCCGGTTCGGTCACAGACGTCTCACCTTGCGCATACAGACCCGCCAGCAGCACACAGCTCTTGACCTGGGCACTGGCCATGGGCAGATCATAATGAATGCCTTTCAGTTGATTCGCACCGTACACTTTGATGGGTGGACGACCACCCTCGGCGGTATCGACTTTCGCGCCCATCAGACGCAGAGGGTCGGCGACCCGGCCCATAGGCCGTTTGGACAGAGATTCATCGCCACTCATTTCCACATCAAAGCTCTGACCCGCCATCAGTCCGGCCAGCAGACGCATGGAAGTACCTGAGTTGCCCACGTACAGGGTATTCGGCGGTGCCTGCAAACCATGCAGGCCGACGCCATGAATCGTCACCCGGCCACGATGAGGACCTTCAATAACCACCCCCATATCACGGAAAGCCTGCAGGGTGGCGAGACTGTCTTCTCCTTCCAGGAAACCGCTGACTTCTGTGGTGCCGTTGGCCAGCGACCCAAGCATGATGGAACGGTGTGAGATGGATTTATCGCCCGGCACACGGAAGCTGCCGGATAATGCCCCACCCGGGGCGGCCAGATAATTTACGGAGGCTGTTTTCATAGGATCAACATAGGCCCTGCGGGCGAGAATTTTAGAAAAGTGATCGCGCGCCACTTTAGCACGGGTTAACACCCCCATCACGGTGGTGGTGTCTTCCTGTTCAATGGCTGAACGCAGAAAGGCGAGATCATGGCTGAACAGGTCCAGTGTCTTCAGCACCTGCTCTTTATTGGCGGAGAAAATATCGCGCCACATGACCGGACTGCTGGCAGCAATGCGGGTAAAATCGCGGAAGCCGCCGGCAGCGTAATTAAAAATTTCTTTATTTTCATGGCGGTTTGCCAGCGTATCCACCAACGAATAGGCCAGCAAATGCGGCAGATGGCTGGTTGCTGCCAGCACTTCGTCATGATGGGACACTGACATTTCTTCAATATCCGCATCCACGGCCTGCCAGGCATCTTTGACCAGTGCCAATGCCTGCGGGTCTGTGCCCGCTGTTGGTGTAAGAATCACTTTATGCCGGACGTACAGGTTTTCATCCGCAGCCTGAACACCGCTGCGTTCCGAGCCGGCAATCGGATGCCCGAGTACAAATTTTGTAAAGTCTTTGCCCAGTACCGCCTGCACATCCCGTAAGACAGAGCCCTTAACCGAGCCCACGTCGGTTAATACGGTATGGCTGCTCAAGCCGGGTTTCAGATCTTCCAGCACCTGACGCACAGCCAGTATCGGCACGGAAATAATAACCAGGTCGGCATCCTTCACCGCTGATGTCAGCTCTGTACTGAAATCGTCAATCAGTCCAACACGCAGGGCTTCCTGCATGGAATCGAGATTACGGTCGTAACCGGTGACATGTTGCAGACAACCTCTGGCCCGCAGTCCTTTGACCCACGAGCAGCCAATCAGCCCCAGACCAATAACAGCGATACGCGGAATATAAAAACCGGCTTCAGCACTCAAGACAATACCGTTTTCAAAGCATTAATGAATTTTTCATTCTGCGGCCCGGTACCCACCGTCACCCGCAGATAGCCGGGCATATCATAATTGCCCACCGGACGGATAATCACGCCCTGCTGCAGCATATTCTGATACACCGTATGTTCATCCGTAGAATCCGGTACTTTGAAACTTATGAAGTTACCGACTGACGGAATATAACGGAGTTTCAGCTGTTCAAAAACAGCCTCCAGCTGTTTCATTCCGGCTTTATTCTCAGCCAGCGTGCCGGCTACATATTCTTCATCCGCCAGAGCGGCTGTCGCCGCTTTCAGCGCAGCAGAATTCACATTAAACGGTGGACGTACACGGTTCAGCAGATCCGCTATGTCAGGACTGGAAACACCATAACCGACCCTCAATGCGGCGAGCCCGTAAGCTTTGGAGAAAGTACGGGCCACCACCAGATTGGGATACTGACAGAGCAGCGAAATCCCATCGGGATAATCGGGCTCGTCCACGTATTCAAAATAGGCTTCGTCCAGCAATACCAGCACATGCTCCGGTACATTATTCAGAAACTCAACCACCTCACTGCGGCTGAGCCAGGTACCGGTCGGGTTATTAGGGTTGGTGACAAAGACGATTCGGGTGCGGTCGTTAATCGCTGCTGCCATGGCTTTCAGATCATGACCGAAATCCACCGCCGGAACCTGTATGCATTCCGCGCCCACCATTTTGGCGACCAGACCATAGATCGCAAAAGAATGTTGAGATACCACGATATTGTCGCCGTCATTGACGAACACACGAACAATAAAATCCAGAATATCGCTGGAACCGTTCCCCAGCGTAATCTGTTCCGGCCGGATACCCAGTTTTTGACACAGAGCCGTCTTCAGCTCAAAACCGGCACCATCCGGATAGAGAGTGACTTCCTGCAGGGATTCTTCGACTGCCGCCAGGGCTTTCGGGCCGGGGCCCATCGGGTTTTCATTACTCGCCAGCTTGACGATATCCGCCTCATCCAGCCCCAGTTCTCGGGCCAGTTCGTCAATGGGCTTGCCCGGCTGGTAAGGCTTCAGAGCCTGTACACCAGGAACCGCCAATTGTGTAAAGTCGACTGTCATTATCTTGCCTCAGATCGCTTTCCCCCGGGGGGAAGCTGTTGTCAGAGCACTGCTCTGGGATAAGAGCCGAGCCATTTAAAGTCCAGCGCGACGTTACGCAAGGCTTCCATCACAGGCGCAATCTGCTGGTCTTTGATATGACCCTCAAAATCAATAAAAAATACGTAATTCCAGGTACCATTGCGGGCCGGCCGCGTTTCTATGCGGGTCAGACTGATGCCCGCATTATGAAATGGCTCCAGCACCTGATACAGAGCCCCCGGCTGATTACGGTTGGCCACCAGAATCGACGTTTTGTCATCGCCAGCCGGCTCGGTTTCTTCCCGCCCGATGATCAGAAAACGGGTGGTATTGTCCGGACGATCTTCGATGTTGGCTGACTGAACCACCAACTCATACAACTCAGCCGCGGCCTCACTGGCAATGGCTGCAGAATCCGCCGTCTGACTGGCTAATCTTGCCGCTTCGGCATTGGAACTGACAGCCACACGCTCAACACCAGGAAAGTGTTGATCCAGCCACAGCCGACACTGCCCCAGAGACTGAGCGTGAGAATAGATACGCCGGATCGTCTGCCCGGGCTGTTTAATCAATAAATGATGGTGAATGCGCAGTGTTACTTCGCCACAGATTTTCAGGCTGGAGTCGAAGAAACTGTCATGGGTATGAGTCACCACGCCTTCGGTCGAATTTTCCACCGGCACGACGCCATAGTTAGCCGCACCACTTTCCACTTCGCGGAACACATCGGCAATGGACACTTCACCACGACACTGAACGGCATGACCAAAGTGTTTAACGGCCGCCTGCTGGGTAAAGGTGCCTTCCGGGCCCAGGTACGCAACCTGCAATGGTTCTTCCAGAGCCAGACACTGGGACATAATCTCGCGGAACAGGCGTGCCATGGACTCATCGGCCAGCGGACCGGTATTACGTGCCATCACTTTACGTAACACCTGCGCTTCCCGCTCCGGCCGGTAAAAGGTGACATGCTGACCGGGTTCAGCATACCGCTGCTTCACCTCGGCCACATCCTGAGCACACTTAGCCCGCTGATTAATTAACTGCTGAATCTGCTGATCCAGTGAATCAATCTGTTGTCGCAGTGCATCCAGCTCCTGCGCTTCTGTCTGCCCATCACTCATAGTGCCTGAAGCCTTTTCCGCCTGAGTCCTGTGTATTAGCCATGTCGCTGTGCAAAATCTGCCATAAAGGCAATCAGCGCATCCACCGCATCTTCTGAGACCGCGTTATAAATGGAAGCACGCATACCACCGACACTGCGGTGACCCGCCAGATTCAACAGCCCCGCCGCTTCACTTTCCGCCAGGAAGGTTTTATCCAGCCCGGCATCCGCCAGAGTAAAGGGGACATTCATTTTCGAGCGGTTATTAACAGCCACGGGATTGGCATAGAAATCATTGCCATCAATAAAACCATAGAGCTTGGCCGCTTTACGTCCGTTGATTTCTGCCATGGCTGACAGACCACCCTGTTCTTTCAGCCACTCAAACACCAGCCCGGCCAGATACCAGCTATAAGTAGGCGGCGTGTTGTACATAGAGGCGGCATCCGCGGCGACTTTATAGTCGAACATGGTCGGCGTGCCGGCAATGGTCTGCCCCAGCAGGTCATCACGCACAATCACCACACACAGGCCTGCCGGCCCGATATTCTTTTGCGCACCTGCGTAGATCAGACCGTATTTTGAGACATCCAGTGGCTCAGACAGAATACTGGATGAGAAGTCGGCCACCAGAGGCTTATCGCCTGTTTCCGGAATGTAATCAAAGGCCACGCCGCCAATGGTCTCATTCGGAGTGTAATGAACATAGGATGCGCCATCTGACAGGTTCAGTTCAGACTGCGCTGGTGCCGAGGTAAAATGATCAGCCTCCGTTGTCGCCGCCACATTCACGTCACCATAACGTCTGGCCTCAGCAATGGCTTTTTTCGACCATTGCCCGGTATTAATGTAATCCGCCTGATAACCGCCCGGCTCGCCACGGAACAGATTCATCGGCACCATAGCAAACTGACTGCTGGCGCCCCCCTGCATGAACAGGACTTTATAATTGGCCGGTATCGCCAGCAATTCGCGCAGATCCTGCTCCGCTTTCTCCGCCACGGAAACAAATTCTTTGCTGCGGTGACTCATTTCCATCACAGACAGGCCCTTACCGTGCCAGTCTGTCATTTCTTCACGTGCCCGTTCCAGAACGGCAGTCGGCAAGGCGGCCGGACCGGCACAGAAATTAAACGCTCGACTCATTGGTTGTACTCTGGTTGTACTCTTAATATCGGCCCGGAACGGGCCGGATCATAATGATTGGTTGTATCTTCGGCGCTGTTGCGCAGCGGCCAGCAGGGCAAACAGGATACCGGCCATACCACCGGCGACAATGGCCAGCGCCAATATCAGCGTTTTCCGGGGTTTCACTGCTCTCAGCGGAACAATAGCGGGCTGATCAACTTCCGCAAAGCGCACCTGATCCCACTTTATCTGAGTGCTTTTCAGGGTGTCGGATTTCCACAGCAGCTCCGGCAAGCCATTGATATACAGATCTTCGTTCCCCTCAGAACGGGCGCGTAATTCCGCAACTTCCGCACTCAGAGCTTTGGCACCCATCATATAAAGTGGTGGTGCATTACTGACTAAAACCCGCTCCCCACTATACAAAGGTTTCTGCTGATTAATGGTTCTGGCAATGGCAACGGCTTCCTGTAACTGCAGCAGACGCCGTTGCTTATCCGCCTGATAAGCGGTCCGCATCTGCTCTGCCTTTAATTCCCATTCGTCCAGCTGAGCATCAATGGTCAGCTCAACAGAATGAATAACTTCCTCACGGTTGCGCTGCAACAGATACTCGCTGAACCGGTTCAGCACCTCAGCCGACAACACCTGATCTTCCAACTGAAAGGACAGTTTAAGAAACAAATCCGAGTCCTTGGAATCCGAATACTTAAGCCGCTCGGCGAACAGGCTGTAATTCTGCTCTTCCGATATATCCGGGTTGTAAATCAACGCTTTCAGTTGCTCATTATCGGAATTAATCAGCTCACGATAAAAAGAACGGATGACGCTTCCCGCCATGGCCTTGGTACGCACCAGCTGAAAGGCAGCTTCCGGCGACAGAGCAATATTATTACCCAGTATATCTTTCAGCCGCGGCTGATTCAGTTGCAATAAATCCGCCGGCATCACGCTCTTGTAGACAACTTCCGTTTCATAGACCGGGCTGGCCTTGAGCAAATAGCCCAGCGCCAGCACGATGGCCACAATCACAGTACCAATCACCCAGTACCACTTAGCTTTAATGTCATCAATGAGATCAAACAGATCGATCTCATCGCTGTCTCTGACATCAGGCTCCTGCGTCCTTGGCTTCATAGAACTGATCACTCCTCATCCGTCGTTTGCGGTGTGACTTCCGGATCCAGATGTTCGTCATCGTCATCACAGATACGCTCAACACCAACCAGTTTTTCTTTTTCCGCTACTTTAATCAGCGTCACACCCTGGGTGTTACGCCCCAGTACGGAAACGCCTTCAACCGGCGTCCGCACCAGGGTGCCCTGGTCACTGATGAGCATGACTTCATCTTCATCAAACACCTGCACGGCGCCGACCAACGGACCATTACGCTCGCTGGTGACCATGGCGATCACCCCCTGAGTGCCACGCCCTTTGGTGGGGAATTCAGTGACGGCTGTGCGTTTACCAAAACCACGCAGGGAGGCGGTCAGTACTGAACCACCTTCCGCCGGAATAATCAGCGAAATAACTTTCTGCCCTTCGGCCAGTTTAATCCCCCGCACGCCCCGTGCCGTGCGGCCCATGGCACGCACATCAGACTCTTTGAAACGTACCGCTTTACCGGCATCTGACAGCATCAGAATATCCTGCGTGCCATCGGTAATCGCGACACCGACCAGCCAGTCACCTTCGTCCAGTTCGCAGGCTATCAGACCGGATGAACGCGGACGGCTGAACTGGTCCAGCGTGGTTTTCTTCACCGTACCGTTGGCGGTCGCCATAAAGACAAACTGATCTTCACGATATTCATCCACCGGCAGAATACTGGTGATACGCTCACCTTCCGCCAGATTCAGTACGTTAACAATCGGGCGGCCTTTAGCATTACGGCCAGCCTGGGGAATATCATAAACCGTCAGCCAGTAAACCTTACCGGCATCGGTGAAACACAGCACGGTATCGTGACTGTTGACCACCAGCATACGTTCGACAAAGTCTTCGTCTTTAACGGCCGTGGCAGATTTACCTTTACCGCCGCGGCGCTGAGCCTGATAGGTATCCATCGGCTGAGTTTTGGCATAACCGCCATGGCTCAGGGTCAATACCAGCGTTTCTTCCGGAATCAGATCCGCCATCGTCAGATCACGTTTCTGCGCGATGATTTCGGTGCGGCGGTCATCACCATACTCTTCGCGGATGGCTTCCAGCTCTTCACGAATCACCTGCATCAAACGTTCTGAGCTGCCCAGAATCTCCAGATATTCAGCAATTTCTTCCAGTTTCAGCTGATACTCTTCGATCAGCTTCTCATGCTCCAGCCCGGTCAGCTTCTGCAGACGCAGATCCAGAATGGCCTGAGCCTGAGCCGGCGACAGATGATAAATGCCATCGCGGAAACCGTATTCCTCCGGCAGATCATCCGGGCGACAGGCATCTTCGCCAGCACGTTCCAGCATATCCAGCACATCGCCCGGCTGCCACGGCGTGGCCACTAAGCGTTCTTTCGCTTCTGCTGCCGTCGGGGATTTTTTAATCAGCTCGATCACCGGATCAATATTAGCCAGCGCCAGCGCCAGACCTTCCAGAATGTGGCCGCGTTCACGGGCTTTACGCAGATCGTAAATGGTACGGCGGGTCACCACTTCACGCCGGTGCGTGACAAAGGCTTCCAGCAGCTGCTTGAGATTCAGAATTTTTGGCTGGCCATCGACCAGTGCCACAGTATTAATACCAAACACACCCTGCAACTGGGTTTGTGCGAACAGATTGTTTAGGATGACTTCCGGCACTTCCCCGCGGCGCAGTTCCACAACAATGCGCATACCGTCTTTATCGGACTCATCGCGCAGCTCGCTGATGCCTTCAAGCTTTTTGTCTTTTACCAGTTCGGCGATTTTTTCAATCAGACGGGCCTTGTTCACCATGTAAGGGATTTCGGTGAACACAATGCTGACTTTGCCGTTCTTCTCATTCTCTTCGAAGATATGGCGGGCGCGCAGATAAATGCGGCCACGGCCGGTCCGGTAGGCATCAATGATACCTTCACGGCCATTAATAAAGGCACCGGTCGGGAAGTCCGGCCCGGGGATATATTCCATCAGCTGGTCGATATCCAGATCCGGATCATCAATCAATGCCAGACAGCCGGTCAGTACTTCCTTCAGGTTGTGCGGCGGAATATTGGTCGCCATCCCCACCGCAATACCGGAGGAGCCGTTGACCAGCAGGTTCGGCACCCGGGTCGGCAGGACTTCCGGAATCTGTTCGGTGCCATCGTAGTTCGGCACCCAGTCCACGGTTTCTTTATCGATATCCGCCAGCATGTCATGGGCGATTTTTTCCATCCGCACTTCGGTGTAACGCATTGCCGCGGCAGAGTCACCGTCGATGGAACCAAAGTTGCCCTGACCGTCCACCAGGGTGTAACGCATGGAAAAGTCCTGCGCCATCCGCACGATGGTGTCATATACCGCAGAGTCACCGTGAGGGTGGTATTTACCGATCACGTCACCGACCACACGGGCGGATTTTTTGTAAGGCTTATTCCAGTCGTTGCCAAGAATATTCATCGCGTGCAGCACCCGGCGGTGAACCGGCTTCAGGCCGTCGCGTACGTCCGGCAGTGCCCGCCCTACAATCACGCTCATGGCGTAATCGAGATACGATTGCTGCAGCTCGTCTTCAATGTTAATCGGAAGAACTTCTTTGGCTAACTCACCCATAGATTTTCGGCCTGTTCTGTGCGGATCACCCAGTTATCGTGACGTGCGGATGATTCTGTCCTTGTGATTGTCGGGCCAGCCAGAGCGGGCCCCTGTATAAACCGCCGAATCATACCATAAATCAACAAGATACCTAACAGGGCTGATGACAACCCGGGACACTATTTGAACAGAGACGTCAGGGATACAGCGGTTTATAATCAGCGCATCTACGATTGCACAGGAACAGGGCCAATGCAGGCAGATCTGAAGCTCAACGCACGCTGGGTCATCCCGATGACGGATGAAAGTGCATCGGTGCTGGAGCATCAGTCCATTTACATCCGGGACGGCAAAATCCTCTGCGTCCAACCCACAGCAGAGGCTGGTCCTGACGCGGCGCAGACACTGGATCTGGCGGACCAGGTCGTCCTGCCCGGTTATATTAATGCGCACGGCCACGCGGCCATGTCACTGTTCCGCGGCATGGCTGATGATCTGGCGCTGATGACCTGGCTGCAGGAACACATCTGGCCCGCAGAAGGCCGCTGGGTCGATGAAGATTTTGCCGCCGCCGGTACCCGTCTTGCCATCAGTGAAATGCTGAGATGCGGCACAACCACCTATGCCGACATGTACTTTTATCCGGCACCCGCCGCTGAAGTGGCGCTGGCGGCCGGTATCCGCCACGTAAGCTTCACACCGATTCTGGATTTCCCCACCAACTTTGCCCAGAACGCCGATGAATACATCAAAAAAGCGCTGGCGGTACACGACCGCTATCGTCACCATGAGCTGCTGACCTTCGGCCTCGGGCCGCATGCCCCTTACACCGTCTCCGATGGCCCGCTGCGGCAGATCAAGACCCTGGCTGACCAGCTCAGCATGCCGGTGCAGATTCATCTGCATGAAACCGCCTCAGAGGTCAGCGAAAGCGAGCAGAAATTTGGTTGCCGGCCGACCCGGCGACTGGCCGATCTGGGCTTTATGACGGACAACCTGAGCTGCGTGCATATGACGCAGATCAACGAGGAAGACATCGCCATCCTGCAACATAGCGGCGCATCCGTGGTGCACTGCCCTGAGTCCAATCTCAAGCTGGCCAGCGGTTTCTGCCCGGCCCAGCAGTTATTGACCGGCGGCATCAATCTGGCTCTGGGCACAGACGGCGCTGCCAGCAACAATGATCTGAATATTCAGGGTGAGATGAAAACCGCCGCCATGCTGGCGAAAGCGGTCGCCGCAGATGCCGGTGCCATACCGGCAGCCAAAGCTCTGTATATGGCCACCATGGGCGGCGCCCGGGCACTGTGCCTGGAAGATCAGACCGGTTCTCTGGAGCCCGGTAAATGGGCCGACATTCAGGCCGTGTCGCTGAACAATATTGCCCAGCAACCACTCTATGATCCGGTGTCACAGCTGGTGTATACCGACAGCAGCCGCCATGTCACTCATCTGTGGGTTGCTGGTAAACTGCTGCTCGATCAGGGCCGGCTGACCACACTGAATGAGCAGGCCATCCAGACAGAAACAACCCGTTGGGCAGACAAAATCAAAGCCGGCTGAGGCCAGCCACGGCACACAGAAGCAGGAAACAGTATGCAACAGATTCACAGTGACAGGCCTGATCAGACGAACGTTGATCAGGCGGAAATATCCAAATTTGAAAGCGCAGCCACCCGCTGGTGGGACACAGAGAGCGAATTCAAACCCCTGCATGATATCAACCCACTGCGCACAAACTATGTCGACAGCATTGCGCCACTGGCCGGTAAAAAAGTACTCGATGTTGGCTGTGGCGGCGGCATTCTGAGTGAAGGCATGGCACGGCGCGGCGCAGAAGTCACCGGCATTGATATGGGGGAAGCCAATCTCAATACCGCCAGACTGCACGCCCTGGAATCCGGCATCAGTGTCGACTACCGGCATATCACAGTGGAGCAACTGGCCGCGGAACAACCGGAAAGCTATGACATCGTGACCTGTCTGGAGATGCTTGAGCACGTGCCCGATCCGGAATCCATCCTGCGTGCCTGCCATGCACTGGTCAAACCCGGCGGACACGTGTTTTTTTCCACCATCAACCGCAACCCCAAAGCCTACGCCCTGGCGATTATTGGCGCCGAATACATTATGAAAATGCTGACACCCGGCACCCATGATTATCATAAGTTTATCAAGCCCAGCGAACTGACCCGCTGGTGCCGCAGCACCGGGCTGCAGGTCACCCACATGACCGGCATGGTGTACAACCCGCTGACTAAGGTATACAGCCTGAAAGATCACGATGTCAGCGTGAACTACCTGATGGCCTCGGTGAAACCCGGTTAATTATATGTCCCGACCCGCCGCCATACTGTTTGATCTGGACGGAACCCTGGCTGATACCGCCCCGGACTTCATCGACGTCGTCCACAGCCTGCGTGCAGAAGATCATCTGCCGCCGCTCACAGACGACGCCATTCGCCAGCAGGTCAGTAACGGTGGTTTCGCCCTCGCCTGCCTGACCTGGGACCTGGCCGCTGACGACCCGCAGGCCGGTCCGTTACGCCAGCGCCTGCTGGACCGCTACGAACAGCTGATCGGGCGCCGCGGCCGTGTATTTCCGGGATTTGAGGAAGTACTGCCGGTGCTGGAAGAACGCGGCATTCACTGGGCCATTGTGACCAACAAGCCGCGTCTGTATACCGACCTGCTGCTGCCCCGGATCAATCTCCGCTGCGAAGTCGTTATCTGCCCGGAAGACGTTGAACAGCGTAAACCGGCGCCGGATGCGTTATTCAAAGCCGCGGCACAACTTGGCGTTGCCCCTGACCACTGCTGGTATGTCGGTGATCACATCCGCGACATGGAAGCTGCCCGTGCCGCAAAGATGGTGAGCATTGCCGCCACCTTCGGTTACATCGAAGACTCCGATGACCCGCTCAGCTGGAACGCCGATCATTACATCGGGACCCCACAGGCCCTGTTGTCATTGCTGACTCATTAAACGGGCGGCAAAGCGGCAACCAGATGTTGCCGCTTTGCCGTTCAGTGATTGCAAGTACGGCCTGAAACAGGCCGGTTCAAGCCAAATAAAAGGTAAAAACATGGTAGAAAACGCCCAGCCCCTCGCAGATCGCGTCATTTTAGTGACAGGTGCCGGTTATGGTATTGGCCGCACGGCAGCACTCACCTACGCCCGCGCCGGTGCCACAGTCATTCTGCTTGGCCGCACCCAGGAAGCGCTCAACGATACCTATGACCTGATTGAGGCAGAATCCCTGCCCCAGCCGGCGGTGCTGCCCTTTGATCTGGAAGAAAGCGATGAAGACAAATACCGCCTGCTGGCAGAAGCCATCGACGAGAACTTCGGCCATCTGGACGGCGTCCTGCTGAACGCAGGCGTACTGGGCCAGCGTGCGCCGCTGCAGACCTACCACTGGGAGACCTGGCAAAAGGTCATGCAGATTAACGTTAACGGTCAGTTTGCGCTGATCAAACATCTGCTGCCACTGCTGCAGGCGGCACCGGCAGACGCTTCTGTGATCTTTACCAGCAGCTCAGTGGGCCGCCAGGGGCGCGCTTACTGGGGCGCTTACTCGGTTTCCAAATTTGCCACCGAAGGCCTGATGCAGGTGCTGGCAGACGAGCTGGAGAACACCAGTCAGGTACGCGTTAACAGCCTCAATCCCGGGGGCACCCGCACCACCATGCGTGCCATGGCCTATCCCGCCGAAGACCCGGCCAGCGTACCGGAAGCGGAAGACATTATGCCGGCTTATCTGTATCTGATGAGCCCGCAATCCGGCGATATTCATGGCCAGGCCCTGAACGCCAGAGACCTGGCCGAAACACTGGCCTGATTGCCCGGTTTAACCCAACCAACCGTCACGGTACCGGCACCGGGCGGTTGATTTTCAGCCATTTTCTTGGCGAATGCAGAAAACAATCGTTCGTCAAATAGTCAACAAATTGCTCCCAAAAAACCCAATAATTCAATAAATTACTGATTTTTAAAGACTTTTTAAGAATGAAAAGTCTGGCACAGAAATCGCTTACTACCCGTCAGGTAATGTTTTAGCTGGACGAGGTAGCTCATGGTCAGTCCGTTACACAGCAACGGTCGTGCAGAATTGCAGGACGATAAGGTCGTCACATCCCTGGGAGAAATGGCCACACGGCCGGATATCCGCCCGGAATTATTGCTGCGTCTGTCCGGTAAGCTGCAGACAACGCTGGAACTGTCGCAGCTGCTGGAAATCTTCTTTGATGAGATGCAGCAGGCGGTCCTCGTGGATGGTATGAGCTTCAGCCACAGCGGTAATAACCTGCTCCTCAGTTACGGCCGCAACAGTGTTCACAGTGCCAGTTACCGCCTGCAGACCCATCAGGATTACATGGGGGATCTGGTATTTCACCGCTCGACCCGTTTCCGTGAACACGAACTCGCCAATATTGAAGGGCTGTTGTCAACCCTGGTGTATCCCATGCGCAATGCCCTGCGCTATCACGAAGCGCTGGCAGCGTCCTTCCGCGATCCGCTGACCGGTGCCGGCAACCGGGTTGCACTGGACCGTACCCTCACCCGCGAACTGGAACTGGCCAAACGCCATGGGCAGAACCTGTCCATTCTGATGCTGGATCTGGATCACTTTAAGCTGGTGAATGATGAATATGGCCACAGCATGGGTGATCAGGTTCTGAAGGAAGCCGCCAGCTGCATGACGAACTGCATCCGTCAGACCGATATGTGCTTCCGTTACGGCGGCGAAGAATTTCTGATCCTGCTGAGCAATGCCGAAAGCGCCGGCGCTTTACGTATTGCCGAACGTATCCGTAAAAGCATCGGAGCGCTGGCGTTCAACAATGACAAAGGCTCTCTGCAGATCACCTGCAGCGTCGGTTGCGCCACCATGAATCTGGATGACAGCGTTGACAGTCTGATCCAGCGTGCTGACGATGCCCTGTATATGGCCAAACGCAATGGCCGCAACCGCGTCATCTGCGATACTGACGAGATGGAAATACCGGCGGAACAGACCGAACGACGCTGATGACAGGCTGCTCAGGCAATAAAGAATGGCAGAAATAAAGAATGCCAGACAAAAACACCGGCAATCGCCGGTGTTTTTGTCTTCACGGTCTGCCATAAAAGCCCATCAGACTTTTTTCTTCGGCCGGGCAGCCGCTTTAGTGCTGCGTCTCGGATTGGCATGCTGTCGGATTTTCTGCCGCTTGGCAACGCGCTGAAACTGCTCTTTCTCACGGCCAATCATGCGCTTGGTTTTCTTGCGCTCCATGCCGACCAGATCCGCCAGATCGTTCACTTCACGCTGGCCCAGTTCAACCCAGGTCCCCACCGGCACATTGGATGGCAGGAAAATACAACCATAGCGGACGCGCTTCAGACGGCTGACCGTCACATCCTGGCTTTCCCACAGACGGCGGACTTCGCGGTTTTTACCTTCCATCAGCACCACGTGATACCACTTGTTCTGCCCTTCACCATCGAAATAACGCACATCGGTGAAACGGGCCATACCGTCTTCCAGTAACACCCCTTCCTTCAGACGTTCGATCATGGCGTCGTCGACCTCGCCGCGCACCCGCACAGCGTATTCGCGGTCAACACCGGACGATGGGTGCATCAGCTTGTTGGCCAGATCACCATCCGTGGTAAACAGCAGCAGACCACTGGTGTTGATGTCCAGCCGGCCAATGTTAATCCAGCGTTCACCTTTGGTTTTCGGGAGATGGTCAAATACGGTTGGCCGGCCTTCCGGATCGTTGCGGGTACAGACTTCACCCACCGGCTTGTTGTACACCAGCACGCGGCGGCTGGTTCCGGCATCTTCCAGGTTCAGTAAGCGTCCATCCACCCGGATTTCATCGAAGCGGGTGGCGCGGTCACCAAGCTGAGCTTTTTTGCCATTGACCGTGACACGGCCGTCGGCAATCCAGCGTTCGGCTTCGCGGCGCGAAGCAATACCGGCAACGGCTAATAATTTCTGAATTCGTTCATTCATCAGGTTCGTTTTCCTCACCTGTCTCTGCGTCGTCATCTTCCGACGATGCGGCACCAGAGCTCTGGTTACTTTCTTCCGTCCGCAGACGGGGTTCCTGGTGACTATCCGTCTCACCAAACACAGACGGCGCGCTCTCCACCACGGAGGCTGCCGGCTGAGCATCATCAGTTAAGGCGTCAGGGTCAGCGTCATCATCGCTAACGCCGGCATCCTCGCTGACCGCCACGGCAGAGTCACTGTCCTGTGCGGGTGTTTCCCCGCCATTATCTGTGTCTGCACCGCCATCGGCGCTGTTTTCGTCCTGCGATTCCTCTGCCGGCGCATCGCCGTCAGCGTCGCTATTCTGTTCTTCCTGAGCGGTTTTTTCCAGCCTCTCCAGCAGATCACCGATACTGCGTGTCGGGCGTTTTTCGCCCGCCGCGGCAACCGGATCTTCACCGTCTTCTTCATCGCGGTGAAAGAGGTTTTTCTCAACCCGGTCGACCATGGATTTTGCTGCTTCCAGATCGTCTTCGGTTTCAGACAATACATCCGCCCCACGCTGTGCCACTTCTTCCTCACTCTGGAATTCATATTCCTTAGCGGGTTCTTTGCGCGCGTCTGCGTCTTCACCCAACTCAAGTTTACGGTTGGCGTCATCCAGTTCCCGGATTTCCATCAGAGTCGGCAGCTCTTCCAGACTTTTCAGGCCGAAGTAATCCAGAAACTCTTTGGTGGTGGCATACATCGCCGGGCGTCCGGGCACATCACGGTGTCCGACGACCCGCACCCATTCCCGCTCCAGCAGGGTTTTCATAATGCCCGAGCTGACGACCACGCCACGTACATCTTCGATATCTCCGCGGGTAATCGGCTGACGGTATGCAATCAGTGCCAGAGTTTCCAGCAGCGCACGGGAATAGCGCTGCGGCCGTTCTTCCCACAGGCGGGCCACCCAGGGGGCGACATCCGTGCGCACCTGAAAACGGAAACCCGAGGCAACTTCGGCGAGTTCAATTCCCCGCCCGAGCAGATCATTTTTCAGCTCTGTCAGCGCTTCCCGGATATCCTGCGGAGCAGGTATTTCATGTTCTTCAAACAACGACTGCATACGCTCAACCGACAGCGGGCCACCGGCAGCCATCAGGGCGGCTTCCAGAATATTTTTTAACGGTTGCGTCATTCCACCTCTCCGCGGTTGCCGTCGTCATTGTTTTCGAATTCGCGGTAGGACGGTCCTTCCGCGGTCCGCTCTTCCCGTGCTCTGACGTGTATTAAACCCAGGGTTTCCTGCTGTACGATATCGATCAGCTGTTCTTTGACCAGTTCCAGTATCGCCAGAAAGGTCACCACCACACCCAGGCGCCCTTCTTCGGCATCAAAGAGGGCGCGGAAGGCGGTAAAATTACCGCCCTTCAGGCGCTCCAGCACCTCACTCATGCGTTCCCGGGTGGACAGTTGTTCACGCTGAATTTCATGATGCTCAAAGCGCTCGGCGCGGCGCAGCACCGCGGCAAACGCCAGCATCAGTTCTTTCATATCCACTTCCGGATGGATACGTTCCTGAATCCGGTCCGGGGCATCCACATCGGCAAGCCAGGTGTCACGTTCCAGCCGTGGCAGACTGTCGATGTCTTCCGCTGCGGTTTTAAAACGTTCGTATTCCTGCAGACGGCGGATCAGTTCTGCGCGCGGATCTTCTTCTTCGCCTTCTTCACCGTCTTCGCGGTTACGCGGTAACAGCACCCGGCTTTTAATCTCCGCCAGCATGGCGGCCATCACCAGGTATTCCCCGGCCAGTTCCAGTTGCATGGCCTGCATCATATTGATGTATTCCATGTACTGATCAACGATTTCAGAGACATTCACTTCCAGAATGTCGAGATTCTGTTTGCGGATCAGGTACAGCAGCAGATCCAGCGGACCCTCAAACTGTTCGAGAATAACTTCCAGTGCGTCCGGCGGGATGTACAGATCCAGCGGCAGCTGCGTCATGGGCTGCCCCTGCACCAGTGCAAACGGCATTTCCTGCTGCCCGGTCAGACCCGTGATACGCGTAAAGGCTTCCGCTGCGCGGGCCTTGTCATCCTCGGCCGCGGTTGTCGGGTTATTATCGTCCGGCTGATCGCTCATGTTCAGATTCCTGCAAGCCCCATGGCGGCGCGCACTTCCTTCAGCGTGGCACGGACTTCGTCCCGCGCCTGTTCTGCACCTTCAGTCAGAATCCGTTGCAATAACTCCGGATTCTCTTCGTATTGCGCTGCCCGTTCCCGGATCGGTGCCTGCTCTGCAATAATGGCTTCGGCCACTGGCTGCTTACATTCCAGACAGCCCCAGCCTGCATTACGGCACTGATTCTGTACCTGCTGCTGCGCTTCCTCGTCAGAATACAATAAATGCAGTTCCCATACAGGGCAGCGCTCAGGTTCGCCCGGATCGGATAAGCGGATGCGCGCCGGATCAGTCTGCATGGTGCGGACTTTCTTTTCGACATCTTCAGGCTCTTCGCGCAGGCGGATAATGTTGTTACCGGAATTGGACATTTTTTCACCGTCCACACCCGGCATACGCGCCGTATCGGTGAGAATCGACGACGGCTCCGCCAGAATGGTTTTTCCCAGGCCTTCCAGATACCCCAACAGGCGTTCTTTTTCGGCCAGCGTAAGACGCCCCTGCTCTTTTACCAGTGCGCGGGCGGTTTGCAGTGCCTCGTCATCGCCATGGGTCTGATGAGCGTCCAGTAACTGCCGGTATAAGGCACCGTTCTTTTTGCCCAGCTTGCGGATCGCGGCTTCAGCCTGGGCCTCAAAACCGTCATCACGACCGTACAGGTAGTTAAAACGCCGGGCGACTTCCCGGGCCATCTCCACATGCGGCGCCTGGTCGGCACCGACCGGCACGACGCCGGCACGGAAGGCCATAATGTCAGCGCCCTGCAGCAGCGGATAGCCGAGAAAACCATAAGTCCCCTGGCTGCGGTCGTGGAGTTTGTCCTGCATTTCTTTGTAGCCGGGCACCCGTTCAAGCCAGGCGGTCGGCGTAATCATGGATAACAACAGATGCAGCTCAGCCAGTTCCGGAATCTGGCTCTGTACAAATAATGTTGCTGAGCCCGGATTAACGCCCGCGGCCAGCCAGTCAATCAGCATACGGCGCGAGGATTCGCGGATGTCACTGTTGTCTTCGTAATCGGTGGTGAGGGCGTGCCAGTCAGCAATAAAGAAATAGCACTCATATTCGTGCTGCATGCGTATCCAGTTTTTCAGCACGCCATGATAATGGCCGAGATGTATGCTGCCGGTCGGGCGCATGCCCGACACTACCCGTCTGTGTGGTTCCACTTATCGGCTCCGCATCAGGCCAGTTTAAAAATACCAACGGCTTCGCGTACCTGCTCCAGCAGCGGCTGGCTGATAGCGCGGGCTTTGGCGGCACCTTTCTGCAGCTCAGCTTCGATATCCGCCGGGCGCGCCAACAGGTCGTTATAGCGTTCGCGGGCTTCTGCCAGCTCTGCATTCACCAGCTCAAACAGTTTTTTCTTGGCATCGCCCCAGCCAATGCCATCAGCAAAGGCCTGACGCATCTCGGCAATCTGCTCTTCATTGGCGAACGCCTGCCATACCTGAAATACCGTGGAGGTATCCGGGTCTTTCGCTTCGCCCGGCTCCAGCAGGTTGGTTTTGATCTTGTTGATGTGCTTTTTCAACTGCTTTTCGGTCAGAAACAGCGGAATGGTATTACCGTAACTTTTACTCATTTTACGGCCATCAAGCCCCTGCAGGACGGCGACGTTATCGTCCACCTGATAGTCCGGCAGCGTCAGCAGAGGTTCTTTTTTGCTGTAGATATGATTGAAACGCTGGGCAATATCACGGGCCATTTCCACATGCTGAATCTGGTCTTTACCGACCGGCACCACATTGGCGTTAAACATCAGGATATCGGCGGCCATCAGCACCGGATAACTGAACAGCCCCATGGTAATGGCTTTGTCGGCGTCTTCGCCTTCCGCCACGTTGGCATCGACCGCCGCTTTATAGGCGTGCGCCCGGTTCATCAGGCCTTTGGCGCAGACGCAGTTAAAAATCCAGGTCAGTTCGGTGATTTCACGGATATCTGACTGGCGGTAAAACACGGAGTTGTCGGTGTCCAGTCCCAGCGCCAGCCAGGTTGCGGCGATTTCCATACCGGACTGATGAACAGCCGCCGGGTCCTGGCATTTGATCAGCGCATGGTAATCGGCGAGAAAATAAAACGTCTCATTACTGGTGTCACGGCTGGCTTCAATTGCCGGACGGATGGCACCAACATAGTTACCGAGATGGGGGGTGCCTGTGGTGGTGATCCCGGTTAAAACGCGCTTTTTACTCATACTGGTTACTACTCGCAGATCATAAAGCGCGAATAATACCGGTTTTATTGTCAGGTTTCAGTCCCGGCTTACAGAAAGGCGGATGCATCCCCCACGCCCTGACGGGTTACCTCAGGAACCTCTTCCGTCATATCCACCACGGTGGTCGCCTCAAAGCCGCAGTAACCGCCATCAATCACCAGATCGACGTGATGCTCCAGCGTATCGCGGATGTCATAAGGATCGGACAGCGGCATATCGTCTCCCGGCATAATCAGTGAGCTGGTCATCAGCGGCTCGTTCATTTCTTCCAGCAACGCCATGGCAATTGCATTGTCCGGCACACGGATACCAATGGTGCGCTTTTTCGGATGCATCAGCAGGCGCGGTACTTCCCGGGTTGCTGGCAGGATAAAGGTGAACGCGCCCGGCGTATGGGCTTTCAGCAGACGATACTGGGTATTGTCGACCTTAGCAAAAGTCGACAGCTCCGACAGGTCACGGCACAGCAGCGTGAAATTATGCTTAGGGCCAAGCTGGCGCAGCCGCTGCACACGTTCGGTTGCGCCCTTATCACCAATACGACAGGCCAGTGCGTAGGCACAATCGGTCGGCACTACGCCGAGGCCGCCCTGACGGATGATATCAGCCGCCTGTTTAACCAGACGGTTCTGAGGGTTTTCGGGGTGAATCTGAAAAAACTGGCTCACAATAGCTCCTTACGCCGCTCACAGAAGGAACGGCAATGATCCGGCACTCAACAGGATGACACGGCATCCTGCCAACTGTGCCAGACGGGGGTAATTTCTTTCGGGAATGTTGGCATAACGCCAAGATCCAGACCAAAACGGTTAGGGCCGTGAAAATCGCTGCCGCAGGAACCCTGAAGATCAAATTCACGTGCCAGCGCCATCATCTGACCACGCTGGTTGTTATCCATCTGGCCGTAAGCAACTTCAATGGCGCGGCCGCCGGCATCCATAAAATCGTTCACACAGGCGCGCAGCTTGGTACGCGTCATTTTATACAGATGTGCATGGGCAAGAACAGGAATACCACCGGCCTGAACGATCCATTCCACCGCTTCTGTCAGCGCCGGCCAGCCGGTTTTGACGTCACCGGGTTTGCCGGCACCAAGGTATTTACTGAAGGCGACATTCATCGATGGCACCAGCTCGCGGTCAACCATATACTGAGCAAAATGCGGACGTCCGACCTGATCACCACCGGCATAAGCCTGCACGTCACTGAGCCGGATGTCATGCTTCAGCCGTTTACTCAGGCGCTCAGCAATCACCTCTGACCTTTGCGCCCGTGCATGAGCCTGAACCGCTTCGGCATGGCGCATGGCGTCACTGTCCGGATCAAAATTCAGCCCGACCAGATGAATGGTCACGCCGCCCCAGACACAGGATAATTCGATACCGCTGATCAGCCGGATGCCCACTTCTCTGGCTTTGGACTGCGCCTGACGGAACCCTTCGGCGGTATCATGGTCGGTAATCGCCAGGGTGCGGATACCGCGCTCTGCCGCACGCGCGACCAGATCCGCCGGTGCGAGTTTGCCGTCGGAGGCTGTGGAGTGGCAATGCAGATCGATCTCGGATATCACGTGGACGCTCTCTCCTGGTTACGCCATAATCTCCCACCATTGTAATGAGACTGAAGCCACTAAGCGAATGAAGTTACTTATCGATTTTCTGCCCATCGTGATCTTTTTTGTTGTCTACAAATGGGCACCGGAACTGATCAACCTGATCGCTCCCCTGTTATCGCCGGATCAGCTGGCGGCACTGGAGGCAACCAAGCCGATTGTCATTGCCACCGCGGTGCTGATCCCGGCCACGGTTATTCAGGTTATTTACCTGCGCCTGACAACCGGCAAAGTCGAAAAAATGCATCTGATCACACTGGCGCTGGTGGTTCTGCTGGGCAGCGCGACGCTGATTTCTCAGAACGCCGAATTTCTGATGTGGAAACCGACCATCGTTAACTGGCTGTTCGCTGCCGCCTTCCTGGGCACCCAGTGGTTTACTGAAAAGTCCCTGATTCAGCGCATGATGGAACAGGCGATGACATTACCGGAGCATGTCTGGGGGCGCCTGAATTATGCCTGGGTCACATTTTTTGTCGTCAGTGGTCTGGCGAACCTGTATGTCGCCTATACTTTTTCAGAAGAATTCTGGGTCGAATTCAAACTCTTCGGTTTGCTCGGACTGACCATCCTTTTTATCATCGGCCAGTCTTTGTTTCTGTACCGCTATATGAATCATGAGGAGCCATAAGCATGTGGTATGCAATTATCAGTGAAGATATTCCTGACAGTCTGGAAAAACGGCAGTCAGTACGTCCTGCTCACCTTGACCGGTTACAGGCACTGAGAGATGCCGGCCGCCTGCTGATTGCTGGCCCCCACCCTGCCATCGATTCCCCTGATCCGGGTCAGGCCGGGTTCAGCGGCAGCCTGGTAGTAGCGGAATTCGCCTCGCTGGAAGAGGCTCAGAACTGGGCCGATGAAGACCCTTACGTGGCTGCCGGTGTTTACCAGCAGGTCGTTGTTAAACCATTCAAAAAAGTTTTCTGAGGGAGCCATTGTGAAAAAACTGTTCATTGTATTTGCTCTGATATTCACAGCAACGGCAGCACAGGCAGTCGAAAAACGTTACGTCACCGACAGCCTCTGGCTGCAGCTGCGTTCCGGTCCGGGCCAGGAATACCGCATTCTGAAAGCATTACAAAGCGGTGAGCACCTTATTTTCATCGAAGAAAATGCCGATGTTGGTTACACCAAAGTCAGAACCGACAAAGGGCTTGAGGGCTGGGTTCTGACCCGTTTTCTGGTTGACGAACCCGTCGCGAAAGAAAAGCTGATTCTCGCCAACCGTGAGCTGGAAAAAGTAAAAGCGGAACTGGAAACCACCAAAACCCAGAAAGCGGAATATCAGGCCGAAGTGGAAAAGCTGAAAAGTGAGCGTTCTGGTCTGGGTCGCGAAAACACAGATCTGGAAGACGAACTGAACCGTATTAAAACCATTTCCGAAAACGCTCTGGCGCTGGATGAGAAAGTAAAAAAACTCACCCAGCGTAATCAGGATCTGGAAATTAAACTCGAGACACTGACGGCTGAAAACGAAAGCCTGTCTGACCATCGTCAACGTACTTTTCTGCTGTATGGCGGCGGTCTGGTGGTCCTCGGCATCGTTGCCGGGCTGATTCTGCCTTCTATCCGTGGGCGTAAAAGCAGTGGCTGGGCATAACACAGTCATCTGAAACCAGAGGGGAGCACAGCTCCCCTTTTTTCTGACATACGGATACACAGGCCAACGAAACCACAGGAGATATTCCTCTCCCGTGACTGATACTGACAATGGAGAACCTCATGTTACGCCGATTTATGCTGCAGCTGTCTGTTGCATTGACCCTGTCTCTGACTTTATTCACCCAGGTGCAGGCTGATGGAAAAAGCGACACCGTTAACCTTGTGATGAGCACCAATGCCGGTGACATCGGACTGCAGCTGAACCGCGCCAAGGCGCCCGTCAGCGTGGAAAATTTTTTAACCTATGTGGAAAGCGGGCATTACGACGGCACGATTTTCCACCGTGTGATTAAAGACTTTATGATTCAGGGCGGCGGATACAGCGACGATATGCGCAAAAAAGCCACGCTGCCACCGATTAAAAACGAAGCGGACAATGGCCTGAAAAACCTGCGCGGTACCATCGCCATGGCACGCACCCGTGATGTGAACAGTGCCACCAGCCAGTTCTTTATCAATGTTAAAGATAATGCCTTCCTCGACCATGGTGCCCGGGATTTCGGCTACGCCGTATTTGGCAAAGTGGTCAGCGGCATGGATGTTGTGGATGCCATCGCCAACGCGCCCACCGGCGCGCGTGATAAACCCGAGGAAACCGTGGTCATTGAATCTGTGCGCGTCCTGCCATCAGAGTAACCACCATAACAACAGCGGCACGGTGGCAAAGGACATCAGAGTGGACATCACCACCATGCCAGCCACCGCTTCCGGCTGACGCTGAAAACGCTCAGCGAATAAATAATTGAACACCGCCACCGGCATGGATGCCTGGGTCAGCACTACCCCCCGGGCAATGCCCTGCAGATCGAGTAATTCAACCACCAGCAACCCCGCCAGCAGTCCGCCGCCGATCCGCAGCACACTGTACATCAGCGCCTGTTTCCACTGACGCACCTGCAGACGCTGCAATGATACCCCCAGCGTAATCAGCATCAGGGGGATCGTCATACCGCCGATCAGAGTCACTGAGTTTTCCAGCGCCCGCGGTAATTGCCAATCCTGCCACAACAGGATCAGCGCCAGGGCCAGGGCATACAGAACCGGCATTTTTATAAGCCCGCGCAGCCCGCCGGCGGCACGACCGCCCGCCAGCAGAATACCGGCCGGAAAGTGGGCCACCGACAGCACCATAAAAAACGCCAGTGCCAGCGCCAGGCCTTCGTCTCCAAAGGCCAGCATACAGACAGGTAATCCCATGTTGCCGGAGTTAGAAAATACCAGTGACGGCAGATAGGCGCGGACATCATGCCCCATCAGCCGCGGAATCACTGCCCCCAGAACAGCCATCAACATTGCCACCAGTACACAGGCCAGCGCCGTACGCTGAAAAGCGCCCATATCTATTTCCACTGATCCCAGTACCGACAGCATCAGCGCCGGTGCGCCGACATTCAGCACCAGACGGGAAATAAAATCCGGATCAAAACCATGCCCTTGCCGGGCCCAGAAAAAACCTATCGCGGCGCACACCAATACCGGCGCCATAATGGCAAAAATTTCAGTTATCATGGCGGCATCATACAACAGTTACCGGAGTTTACCTTGTCTGACGCGCCTTCCACTCCCAGGTCCCCGGAACTCAGCTGGCGTGAAGATGGGCAGCCGGTTTCGGCTGAGTTTGATGATCCTTATTTTTCGGTGGAAAACGGCCTGCAGGAAAGCCGCTATGTTTTTCTGCAGCACAATGGTCTGCCGCAACGCTGGCAGCAATGGCAAGGCAGCTTCTGTATTGTGGAAACCGGTTTTGGCACCGGGCTGAATTTTCTGATGAGCTGGCAAAGCTGGCGCCAGCACCAGAATACCGGCGATGCCCGGCGCTGGTTGCACATGACCAGTATTGAAAAATACCCGATGGACCGCGGACAACTGCAACAGGCGCTGGCATTGTGGCCGGAACTGCAGGAACTCAGCCAGCGTTTACTGGAACAGTATCCGCTGGCAGTTGCGGGATTCCATCATCTCAGCTGGCCTGAAGAACGCATCAGCCTGACGCTGGTGTTTGACGATGTCAGCCATGCCTTACCGCAGCTGAGCGGACCGGTCCACGCCTGGTATCTGGACGGATTTGCCCCCTCGAAAAACCCACAGATGTGGAGCGATGAACTCTTTGCCGGCATGCGCCGCTTAAGCAACCTGTCGCAATCAACCAGCGCTGCCGCAGAAACCGCAGATCAACTCACCAGTGTCGCGACTTTCACCGCCGCCGGACGGGTGCGCCGGGGATTAAGCGGCGCTGGCTTCCATGTCACCCGGGTGCCCGGGTTTGGCCGCAAACGCGAGATGCTGGCGGGGTTTTATAACCGCCGCTGCGGCCCGGAACCCCATATTCTGAGCCAATACAAACCCTGGCAACTGGCGCCCGCAGCACAGCCATCAGAGCGCAGCCATGGTTTGAACAAAGATGACAGACACATTGCCGTTATCGGTGCCGGACTGGCAGGTACCACCACGGCCCGGATGCTGGCCAGCCGCGGCTACCGGGTCACGCTGCTGGATCACCAGGGCATTGCCCAGGGTGGCTCAGGCAATCCGCAGGGCGGGCTGTATGTCAAACTGGCAGCCAATGATCAGGCGATTCATACAGACTTTTACTTGCAGGCCTTTCAGTATGCCCTGAACTTTATGCAGGCAGAACTCGGCCCGGGAGACAGTCACAACCCCCACTGGCAACAGTGCGGCGTTCTGCAACTGGCGTACGATGAAAAAGAAGCCCGGCGCCAGGATAAATTCTGCCAGACCGGGTCTGTGCCCGCAGATCTGGTCTACCCTGTCAGCCCATCGCAGGCCAGCGACCTCTGCGGCACTCCACAAACCACCGGCGGCTTGTTTTTCCCCAGCGCCGGCTGGGTGAGCCCTGCCGCTCTCTGCCAGCAGCTGATTCAACACCATGGCATTGAGTTCGTGCAGCACAAGGTACAGGCGCTGCACACAAACGAAGATGGCTGGACGTTAATCACAGATAACGGAACACTGAACGCTGACCAGGTTGTGATCTGTACCGCCGCCGATGCCAGAGACCTGCTGCCGGATGCTTATCTGCCGGTCAAAACCATCCGTGGCCAGCTGAGTTATCTTGACCCGCTCCAGGCACCGGCCCTGAACACAGTGGTCTGTGGCCGCAGCTATATGGCACCGCCACGCAACGGCCGCCTGTGCCTGGGCGCCACCTACAATCTGAAGGATAATGAATACGCGCTGCGCGACAGTGATCACCAGACCAATCTCAGTCATCTGCCGGATTTCGGCCCCGAATGGCAGGCGTTTTCTGCCCGCCAGGATCAGCAGCAGGCGGTACTGGGAGGTCGTGTTGGCTTCCGCTGTACAACGCCCGATTATCTGCCTATGACCGGCCCGGTGCCGCGTTCCAGGGATTTTGTGGCCCGGTTTGCCCCCATGGTGCGTAATGCCAAACGTATTCCGGCCCAGCCGGTACCCTGTTATCCGGGGCTTTGGCTGAATATTGGTCATGGTTCCCGGGGACTGGCTTCAGGGCCATTATGTGCCGCATTACTGACGGCTCAGATCAGTGGCGATGCCCTGCCGGTGGGACTCGATGTGGCCGGCGCTCTGTGGCCCGGGCGCTTTCTGCTGCGCGATATGATCCGCAGAAAACTGCCCGACGGTCTTTATCCGTCCGGCTGAATCATACAAGAGGAAATCATGGTGGCCCCCGGAGGGCTCAGGAAAGGGCTGTCAGGGCGTTTACGCGCCTCAGACGACGCGTTTCATCTGTCGGCGGCGCTCGGCCAGTTCACGGTCGCGTATGACCTTCTGGCGGGCATTCTCGGAATCTTCGCGTATCTGGCGCATGGCCGAGGATAAAGCCTCACAGCACTGGCGTATTTCAGCCAGCTGAGCCTTCATCGCATCGATATCGCCAACGGCCTGACGAATTCTGCGTTTTATCTGTTGATGCTGAATATCATTCATGCGGATCACCAGCCCAGCCGTGATGGCGTAACACCTGTACCATTTCAATGTGGCAGGTCTGACTGACGGGGTCAAATAAAAGTGTCGCTTCTGACCGCTTAAGCTGCGCCAGCACATGGGCTTTTTTGTCCGCCAGCGAGTAATCGTAATCGCCGTAATCCGTGCCCTCACGGGTGACAAACTCTTCCAGAATAGCATCCAGCGCGTCAGCACTGAGCCGTGAGTAAGGCACCTCAATCACCCCTTCCTGCGGCGTATCATCAGCCGGCGGCGCGCCAGGGCTCTCTGCCGGCGTGTAATCGTCAGACGGCAAAGCCGGCCTCCCGCTCCCACTCGCAGCTCATCCGGAGTTCTGAATCAGATGGCACATGGCCCTGCTCAGCATTCCAGTTAAACGTATGCTTGCCGGACAATTCTGTTTCAAGGTGGATCGTTGCTGATACCCAGTACATGCTTTTCAGCAGGGTTTCGAACTGGCGCAGCCAGTGCTCCCACTCGTACTCGACAGCTTTATAGGAAGCCGCAAACTGGATCAGCTGGGTATGGTAGGTGCCGCTGAAGACATCGTCTCCGGGCATGGAGAACATTTCCCGGCACAACAGAGACCAATCATCATCAACACCGGAAGGCAGGGCCTGAATGGCACTCAGATTCGAGCGTCGCTGCAACCGGGCGGTGAATTCGTCGCTTGCCGGAGCATGACGGATAACGCCGTAAACAATGGATTCCTGATCGAACGCAGACACGAATAATCCTTACAACTGAATGCAGTCAGCATCATAACCGAAACTGACACAAACAAAAACGGCGCGTTCAGCGCCGGTTTTGTGTTCTGTTTCACAGCCTGTGGGGAGCGGCCGTTTATTTGTTCAGCACGTCGATAATACGTTGCCGCACATACCGCCCTGGTGCGTCTTCAATCACGTCCAGTCCGCCGTCTCCGGGCTGCCGTGCGGGGACTTCTTCCATATCCCCCTGGGTCAGTACCCATTGTTGCCAGTCCGTCCACCAGGAGCCCTCATGGCGCTCCGAACCCTGATACCATTCGTCCGCATCGGCGGTCATTTTATCATTGGTCCAGAAACCGTATTTGTTTTTTGCCGGTGGATTAACAATCCCGGCAATATGCCCGGAACCTCCCAGCACAAAGCGGGTATTTTTTGCACCACCAAGCACCTGTGCACCTTTGTACGTGGCTTTCCACAGGGCAATATGATCCTGTGCCGCCGACACAAAGTAAGCGGGTGTTTTAACCGCGCCGATGTCGATTTTAACTCCATCCACCTCGAGCGCATTTTTTTCAATCAATTCGTTGTACAGATACATATGACGCAGATAATAGCTGTGCATACGCGCCGGTAAGTTGGTGCTGTCTGTATTCCAGTACAGCAGGTCGAATGCAGCCGGGCGTTCACCCATCAGATAGTTGTTAATAAAGAACGACCAGAACAGATCGTTTTCACGCAGGGTATTAAAACTGAACGACATTTGCCGGCCATCGTAGTAGCCCAGCACATTCATTTGTTTTTCAAGCGCCGAAATGGCTGTTTCATTAATAAATACGCCGATTTCCCCCGGCATGGAAAAATCGATCAGCGTTGCCATAAAAGTGGCCGCTTTAATCGCGTCTCTGCGTTTTTTCTGCAGGTAGGAAAGTGTGGTCGCCAGCAGGGTCCCGCCAACACAATAGCCGATGGCATTCACTTCTTTCTCGCCGGTCGCCTTTTCAATGGCATCGATGGCCGCTACCGGGCCTTCCAGCATATAGTTATCAAACCCTTTATCTTTGAGTGATGGCCCGGCATTCACCCAGGAAATACAGAATACGGTATGTCCCTGATCGGTCAGCCATTTGAGAAAAGAGTTCTCCTGACGCAGATCGAGAATATAGTATTTATTAATAAATGGAGGGATAACCAATAAAGGGCGTTTAAATGTCTTTTCCGTTGTCGGCGTGTACTGGATGAGCTGCATCAGATCATTCTGGTACACCACTTTACCCGGAGTCACTGCGATATTGCGCCCGACCTGAAATGCGCTGGTGTCGGTCATGGCGACATTGAGCGCGCCCTGAACACTGTCATCCATATCTTTCATCAGCTGAGCCACACCATTCACCAGGTTGGTGCCACCGGTCTCCAGTGTTTTACGGATGACTTCCGGGTTCAGCCCCGGGAAATTATTCGGTGCCAGTGCATTGATATACTGGCGTACAAAGTACTCAACTTTCTGTTTGGCGTGGTCACTTACGCCATCGGTATCGCGGATGATTTCCATCAGCGATGATGACTGCAGCAGGTACAGTTGTTTAATAAAATCGAAGACCGGATTATCCGTCCATTCGCCGTCGCGGAAGCGTTTATCTGCCTTGCCCGGGCCAATAATATCTTCACTCTGTTTGCCCAGAAACTTCAGCACTGTGGTCTGATAAATTTCCTGCTGTTTTTTCAGCATATCCATCTGTGCTGCCATAATCCGCCCCGGGTCTTTGCCCAGAGCATCGCCGAATTCGCGCATTGCTTCAGAGAAATCGGTCAGTACAGAGGCGGCCGGGTCATCCGCTGATGTCGGCTGGCTGACAGCCCGGGTTATTACATTTCCATAGTGTTCGGCCATATGGCCTGCCATATCATAAAAATCACTGACTGCTTTTTCGATGTTTTCTATGGTTTCCTTTGGCGTGGTCATAAATTACCTGCTGTTAAATAAAGCCGTGGAATTAAAAAAGGCCACCGTTTGGTGGCCTTTGATATCAGACTGAATCAGGCTGCGGATTTGGACTTGGCAGCGGGCTTGGTGCTGGCGGTGGCAGCCGCTGAAGAGCGGGCTTCCTCCATAACACCTTCGACCTGAGTTTTGAATTCCATGGCCATATCGGACAGGGCCTTGGCATCGTCCATGATTTTTTTATTCATAGCAGACATGCTTTCTGCCTGAGCCGCGGTATAGGAACGCATGGTATCTGCGTCTTTTACTTCAGATGCCTTTTTCATCTGTTCCAGACCCATTTCCGCGTAGGACTTAATGGCATTCAGTTGGAAGTCAGTCAACTTCTCCATGTTACTGACAAACAGACTATTAAACTTAGCCATAGGCTCGTACATAGTCTTTGCCTGTTCGGTAAATGCATTCAGAATATTCTCTTGCATAGTCTTGCTCCTTCAAAAGTCTCATACCAGTATCGGCTTACCTATAGTAAGACTCTTAGTCTTACAACAGAATGACAATAAACAAACTCCCGCAAAAAATTTTGCGAAATTTCATCCTTTATTCTTACGCACAAAAACTGCATCGAACAATGCGGCCAATAGTGTCTTCTTTTGCCCTATTTGTTGTCGCCCGGGGCCTGACCGGCCATCAGCTTCATCATCATGCTCTGAAACTGAGTCACCGCGTTCATGCTCTCGTTAAACATAGGCTGATAAAGGCTCAGAGGATCGTATCCCTCTTCGCCGGATTTCATTTTTTCCAGCACGGTATTAAAAAACTCCTGCTGGAATTCCTGAACTTCCGGCAAACCCAGTACCTTGCGGAACTCTTCCGGTGTCATATCAAAGGTAACGTTTATCTTCATGCCCTTATCCTTATAAAATGTAGGTCATACTTCTTAGGTCGTCCAGTTAATGCGGTTGTTTTTCTTGCGCCACATCAAATCCGCGCCAGACCACGACCGCCGCCACCACTGAAACGACGGCAGCCAGCAGATATACAATAACGCCCCCGGCCGCTTCCCAGAGAACGCCACTCAGCCAGGCGCCAATCGCGGTGCCCAGACCAAAGCCCAGACTGGAGTAAAGTGCCTGCCCCTGTCCCTGCATCGGGGCCGGAAACAACACCTGAATGTAACGCATGGCGACAACATGCATGGCACCAAAACTGAAGGCATGTATGCCCTGCGCGATCACCAGTAAAAACAGGTTTTCCGGCACCAGCGCAATCAGCACCCAGCGCACAGTGGTCAGCATCAGACTCAGGATGCACCAGTGTTTCAGAGTGAGCAACTCGGCCAGGTGCCGGAACTGCCAGAAAAGCACCACTTCCGCGAGCACGCCAACCGCCCACAGGGTACCGATCAGCCAGCTCGGATAATTCAGGTCTTCGAGGTAAATACTGAAGAAGGTGTAATAAGGACCATGACTGACCTGCAATAGCATGGTCATCAGCAGGAAAATAAGGACCGGCCGGCGCGTCAGCGTCTGCCAGAAGCCCTGTGTCTGCGCCTGCCCTTCACGGACACCCGCTGCCGCCGGAATCAGCCAGCTGTTGAACACAATCGCGGCCATTAACAGAATCATAATCAGTGGCAACACGGAGACGGAGAACACATCGAACAGCAGACCTGCCAGCATCACCAGACCGGTGAAGCCAACGGATCCCCACACCCGGATGCGGCTGTACTGACCAATCTGATTTCCCAGTGCTTTCAGGGTAATGGCTTCGTACTGCGGCAGCATGGCGGCCCAGAAAAACCCGTACCCCAGCATCACCGCCAGCACGCCGCTGAAACTCTCCGCCCACCAGATAAAAGCAAAACAGATCAGCGTCAGAAGCCCCGCCAGACGCACCATATACAGGGACGACGGAAAACGCGGTGCCAGCGCCGCCCAGAGATTAGGAGCCACTACCCGCACAACGCCAAATCCGGCCATCAGCAGGCCAATATCCCCGGCACTGAAATCACGGTCCTGAAGATACAGTCCCCAGTAAGGCGCAATACAGCCCAACAGTGCAAAGTAAAGAATATAAAATAATGAAAGCCGGATAACCGGCGGCTCGGATGACACCACACCTTCTCCGCATTCAGAACTGACAAAAACGCAGACAAAAAAAAGCCACCTTAAACGGTGGCATGACGATCAGGTCCGGGAAGGCAGCACCGGGGTGCTGCTGTGCACGTCGGCATTCTGCCCGCGATGACGTATCAGATGATCCGCCAGCACAATGGCCATCATGGCTTCCGCAATCGGCGTTGCACGGATACCGACACAGGGATCGTGGCGGCCTTTGGTAACGACTTCAATGGGGTTACCGTCAGCGTCGACCGATTGCCCGGGAATCACCAGACTCGAGGTAGGCTTAAGTGCCATATGGGCAATGATATCCTGACCGGTTGAGATGCCGCCTAATATGCCCCCGGCATGATTACTCAGAAAGCCCTGTGGTGACATTTCATCACGGTGCTCAGTGCCCTTCTGTTCGACGCAGGCAAAGCCGTCTCCGATTTCCACACCTTTAACGGCATTAATACTCATCAGCGCATGGGCGAGCTCGGCATCCAGACGATCAAAAATAGGCTCCCCCAGACCGGGAAACAGCCCGCTGGCCACCACGCTGATTTTAGCGCCGACCGAGTTGCCTTCTTTGCGCAGCGCCGTCATGTATTCTTCCATTTCCGTGACCTTGCCGGCATCAGGACAGAAAAACGGATTCTGTTCCACCTGATCCCAGTCGAACGCTTCTGCCCGGATAGGTCCTAATTGAGAGAGGTAGCCGCGCACCTGAATGCCTTTGGCTGCCAGCACTTTTTTGGCAACCGCACCAGCGGCTACACGCATTGCGGTCTCGCGCGCCGACGAGCGGCCGCCACCGCGGTAATCGCGGATACCGTATTTCTGTGTGTAGGCATAATCGGCATGAGCCGGACGGAAGGTTTTGGCAATGTTGGAGTAGTCTTTGGAGCGCTGATCCGTGTTTTCGATCAGCAGTCCGATCGCCGTTCCCGTGGTTTTGCCTTCGAATACTCCGGACAGAATTTTCACCTGGTCCGCTTCACGGCGCTGCGTGGTATAACGCGAGGTACCGGGTTTGCGGCGGTCAAGATCGCGCTGCAGATCGTCTTCACTCAGTTCGATACCGGGAGGACACCCATCCACGATGGCCCCCAGCGCCAGACCGTGACTTTCACCAAAGGTGGTGACAGTAAAATTTCTGCCAAACGTATTTCCGGACATAACTACTCTCGTTGTTCTGTTATTGCACAGAGCCGCATACGCTGCTCCGGTGTGCGCTGTTATTTCTGCTGGTATTGATGGCTGAATGCATCCAGGTCGCGGGCCTGCAGCACGAAAACACCATGGCCGCCGCGTTCAAATTCTGGCCATTCAAACGGCAGAGACGGGCAGGCCTGCGCCAGTGCCGGCCAGCTGTTGCCGACTTCCACCACCAACAGGCCGTCGTCGGTCAGATACTGGCGGGCCTGCTGCAGCATAATGTGCACCAGATCCAGACCATCTTCGCCGGCCGCCAGCGCCAGTTCAGGCTCATGGTGATATTCCTGCGGCAGGCTGTTCATATCCTCGGCATCCACATACGGCGGATTGGATACAATCAGATCGTACTGACCGGAGGCCGCCGCAAACAGGTCAGACTGCAATGCCATCACCCGTTCACTCAAACCGTGACGCTGTATATTTTCGTCAGCCACTTCCAGTGCTTCAAAGGAGATATCCAGCAACTCGACCTGCGCGTCAGGAAAGGTATGCGCACAGGCAATACCAATGCAGCCACTGCCAGTACAGAGATCCAGTATGCGCTCCGGCGCCGGGTTTCCGGCGGCCATTTTACCGTGCCACCAGGGGGCGAAGCGTTGTTCAATCATCTGGCCGATCGGCGAGCGCGGAATCAGCACCCGCTCATCGACGACGTAAGGCTGGCCACAGAACCAGGCCACGCCCAGTAAATAGGGGGCCGGCACGCGCTGCTCAATACGGGTCAGTACCAGTTCCAGTACGCTCAGCCGTTCACTGCGGGTGACGGCTGTGGCATACCAGTTTTCCGGTATATTCCAGGGCAGGCTGAGGGCATGGGTGACCAGCAGCAGAGCTTCATCCCAGGGATTGTCTGTGCCGTGGCCAAAATAAATACCGGCTTCGTTCATACGGCTCACCGACCAGCGGATCATGTCGGCCATGGTATGCAGTTCGTCGGCAGCTTCTTCAGCCATCTGGCGGATGTCGGTCATAACGTCGTCAGGGTTGCTGGAAAAACGCGCAGTTTACCTGTTTTACCGCTGGCGGGCATCTGTTATCGGGGCCTGCTCAGCCCATGATACGGCCATAGCGGCTGGAATTGCCTTTTTCGAACTCATCCAGCGCTTCATCGGCGATATGGCGTCCGGTTTCAATCACCTCTTCGGCACGATAAAACTCGTACACTTCACAGGCTTTGACCGGCATCCGGATCAGCAGGTCCGGCGGATAACCCGCCACCTTGTACTGGGTCAGGGATGACGACATCACTTCGAACACCTGGTTGAGAATATCCAGCTTGCCCAGGTTTTCATCCGCCTGCTTACGGGCATTGGTTTTGTTTTCTATCCACTGACTGGCTTTATCCAGCAGAGAATTCATCCACAGCAGTTTACGCCCTTCTTTATTGTCGGCGTCCGGCAGAAGTTCATCCGGCATCGGCAGATCACTGTTCAGATCTACCGCCATAATGTAATCCGCATGGGCTGACATACAGGGGGTGATTGGCAGCGGGTTCAGTACCGCGCCGTCCACCAGGGTACGCCCGGCGTCATCACACACAGGCGCAAAGATACTGGGAATCGCCGCCGACGAACGGATGGCCTGATTCAGCGGGCCATTCTGAAACCAGACTTCTTTTTTGCTCTTCAGATCCACCGATACGGCGGTAAAGGGAATGCTGAGGTCCTCAATCAACTGACCATTGAGCATGGCTTCCATACGGTTATAGAGTTTGTCGCCCCGGATCACGCCATTCGACAACAGGCTGACGTCCACCAGTTTGAGCACATCCATATACGTCAGGGTGCAGACCCAGTCACGATATTGTTTTAATTTCCCGGCCGCATAAAAACCGCCGACCACCGCGCCCATGGAGCAACCGGAAATGGCGACAATTTCATAACCGCGCGCTTCCAGCGCTTCAATGACGCCAATATGGGTATATCCCCGGGCAGCGCCGCTGCCCAGAGCCAATGCTACAGTTTTGCCGTTACTCAAGTTTATCTCCCCGGCCAGAATACAAAACGCAATGCGGGTTTAAGATCGTTATCCGGTGCCGGTGTCAGCGCACCGTGCCCGATAATATTCAGCTCGTACTGACCATCAAAAGTGGCCACTCTGAGCTGCTCTGCCAGCCGCTCGGAGCAGAGAATGTTGTCTGCCATATGGCTGGCGTCATAACAATGCACCAACAGGTACAGGCGCCGCTTCAGACTCGGGGTAAGGGATTTAAGTTCATTGATCAGTGCCGATGAACGCTCCTCATCCAGCTGGGCGCCACTGGTTTCAAGACCCGGCAGCCAGCCTGCCGTATTTTTCAGCGCTTCGCGGATCTGCGCTTCCGTCACTTCGGCCGCCAACACCTGATCACGGGTGGTGAATTCGTCCAGGTTAATCATGACCTGACGGGTCCCCCGCTGCACCACGTACAATACATACAGGGTTTTAGTGCCATCCTCTGCCCGGCTCATGGAAACCTGATAAAACTGGTTCTGTTCTCTTCCCACCAGACGTGCGTTACCGAATATTTCATTGGCCCAGAAATTATTACTGCCGCAGTCGAGTCCCTGACACTGATACAACACGTCGGCGCCTTCGGTCTGGCTGGCGAAATGGCGCGCTACTTCGGACCATGGAAAGCGCTCGGCCACCGACCATACGCGGCGCCATAGCTGACCATTAAGCAGGCGTTCTTCTTCCCCATAGGTCGTTGCCTGGGTGCGCTTCAGTTCTGACAGCACCAGACGATAGCCGGCCACGTCTTCTTTCTGTTCATCCTGCAGACGACTCTGGGGAAAGGCTTCCAGTGCATAACTGCCCGCCACCGGCAGCAGCAGTAACAGCATCAGTATCCCCCGGGCGGGCAGACAGGTCTGACCCTTTTCTCTGCGGCAAAACAGCGTGGACAGCAACCAAAGCTTTATTAAGCGCATCTATCACTCCTTATCGGCGAACATCCCATTGTTATCTTCCGGCTGGCAAGAGACAAGAGCAGTGAATCATTTTTCATCCCGGGACGGTCTGATACGGCGGACGTTTAAGTCATGGGGCAGCGCTGCTACACTTCTCCGCCGCACCACCAAGCCGCCGTTACGCGAATCAATACGAACCACTTTGTGAGCCTTTATGCCAGCTGCTTCTTTTTCTTCCACTGCCCGCCGCGGGCGACGCTATCCTGCTGTTACCGTCAGCACCCTGTTTTCCCTGCTGTTTGTTCTGCTGAGCGGCTGCGCCGCGCTGGCTCCGGTCAATGACGACAGCACCAGCACCGAACCGCCGGTCACGCAGGAAGAGAAAGAGCAGTCAGCCACAACCGTCGCGGCTCTGTTTGAAGAGTTTTATCAGTCTGAAATCGATGGCAGTCCGGTACTGCGCAGCCGGCTGGGGTACAGTGGCCAGTTCGAATGGGATGATATTTCCGCCGAAGCCCAGGAGGAACGCACGCAACGCTATCAGTCACTGCGTTCGCGTCTGAAGGCCATTCGTGAAGAAGCTCTGGACTATCCCCAGCGCTGGAGCTATCGCATTCTGCTGAACGAGCTGGAGCAGCGGCTGTTAATGGTGCCGTTCCATTCATACGACTACGCCTACTCACAACTGGGTGGCTGGCATACTGAGGTCGTCAATGTACTGGTGAATAATCATCCGGTCAGCTCCATTCCGGACCTGCATGATTACATCAGCCGGCTGAAGGCTATCCCGGGGCTGTTTAAGCGCTGGGAAGAAAACATCCGGGCTGCGGCCGCGGATGGCATTATTCCGCCAGCGTTCGTTTATCCGGCAGTCAAAAGCAGTATCCGCAATATCATTTCCGGCGCCCCTTTTACCGACAGTGGTGAGTCTCCGCTGTGGCGCGACTTTAATAACAAACTGGATCAGCTGAATCTGTATCCTGCCAACCACGAGCTGCTGCAACGCAAAGCCCGCAGTGCCCTGCTGAATCAGGTTGGACCAGCCTACCGGCAACTGCTGGCCGTGATTGAGGAGCAGGAAAAACAGGCCCCTGCGCACATGGCCGCCAGTGACCACGCTGAGGGCATGCGCTACTACCAGCTGCTGCTGGGTCAATACAGCAACAGCCATCTGGATGCAGAAACTCTGTATCAGCTGGGTCTTACAGAAGTCAGCCGAATTCAGCAGCAGATCCGTGTTCTGGCGCCGGCACTGGGCTATACCGGACCCGCGGATGCCCCGATGCAGTCAGTATTTGCTGCGCTGAACAAAACCGACAGCCATTATCCTGATACCCCACAGGGGCGTGATGAATTTATTGGTTTTCAGAAGAAACGCCTGCACGAAATTGCCGCCCGTCTGCCGTATTATTTTACCGATCTTCCGGCAACACCGGTGGCCATTCAGCTGGTGGAAGATTACCGCGCCATCAATTCACCGATCGCTTTCTATGAAGCCCCCTCCGCCGATGGTCAGCGCCCTGGTATTTATTACATCAATCCGCAGCGTATCAAAGATCTGCCACGCAGCCGCTTACCCGCCCTGCTCTACCATGAAGCCCTGCCCGGCCATCATCTGCAGGTTGCAACCGCGCAGGAAAATGACAGGCTGCCGGACTTCCGCCGCATACTGCATTACCCGGCCTTCAGTGAAGGCTGGGCCTTATATGCAGAGAAACTCGCCGCTGACATCGGTGCTTATAAAACACCTCAGGAACGCTATGGCCAGTTGGTGATGGAGCTGTGGCGGGCAGTACGGCTGGTACTGGATACCGGTCTCAACGCCAAAGGCTGGAGCCGCGAACAGGCGTTGCAATACCGGCTGGCGAATACGCCTTTTTCCCGCGCCGACAGTGAAGCAGCCATCAATCGTTATCTGGTGATGCCGGGACAGGCGGTGGCTTATAAAATGGGTGAGCTGAAAATTGAAAAAATCCGCCAGCGCGCCGAGGATGAGCTGGGCCGGAATTTTGATCCGGCCGCTTTTCACTCAGCCTTGCTGGCCAATGGTGCAGTGCCACTGGATGTACTGGAAGACGTGATGCAGCAATGGGCAGACGGGCAGGCAAAAACAGCCACCAGCCGCCCGGATGAGCCGGAAGCCAATACGGCTGCCCCGGCTCCGGCAGCCGGGAATCAGTAACGCAGATCGATGCCCACCTGCCAGTATCTGTCTTCCGCCGGCGTGGCTACCCGTTTGGTCGCGTCGGCATCGTATGACCAGATACGACGGTGCCGCAGCTGACCGATTTCAGCATTCAGCCAGAAGCCGCGCTGCCAGTGAAAATCGACCCCAAATCCCAGTTTCCAGTTGGAATAAGCGGTGCGGTAAGTTCCGGTTTGACCATCAATTTCTTCTTCCCACACGCCCCCTTCCGGCGCGATGCGCAGATAGGAAGACAGCGCTTCATTCCATGCGGTCTGAATGCGGGTTTTCGGAAATCCCAGCAATACCTCAGTGTCACGGGTAGGTTTAAACGCCACCCCGATAATGGGCCGCGGATTTAAATCACCAAAGGTCCGGTCGACCGTCAGACCTAACTGCCAGAAGCTGCCGGAGCGCCGGTACACACGGCCGATCAGATCCAGATTAACCGCCAGGCTATCGCTGCTGAGAACATTCATGTCGGTCATAAAACCCGGTTCCGCATGCACGATAAATTCAGATGAACGTCCGCGCTGCTGGCGGTATTCGAGCGGCATTGAAATCCAGTAATAATCATTCTGTGCGGCTGTGGTACCGCTCCAGCGGAATTCTGTAATATCGACATGGAAGGCACTTCTGATGCTTTCCTGCCCCCGCTCCCGTTCTCCCAGCGGCATGGTAAAACTCAGAAAGGTACGGCCAAATTCGGTGCCGTCACCTGTGTCCGGGGCCGAAGGTCCTTCCGTTGACCAGGAAATTCCATCCGCCAGAATGCTGTGCGAAAACACCATCGCCAGCAGCGCTGTTTTCCATTTAACTGTCTTTGAATAAATCGTCATAAGCTTCCTGAACGCTGGCATAACTGGTGAGTGCCCCTGTGCTCTGCTCGGTTTTACGCACCGAATCCAGCGCTCCCAATACATCCATTACATTATTAAAACCGTCGATAACATCCTCCGGCGCACCGGCTTCCTGCAACAGATCAGTGTAGTTGGCGACATAGTCATACGCCTCACTTTCTTTGCGGCGCGTTTCCGGTGTGGTGGTCTGATCAATCCCGTTAATAACGTCAATGACATTGAGTAAGGATTTGGCTGCTTCCGAGTCACCGTCCACGGATTCACTCATGACAAACTGACTGAGAAAACCGGCCGCTTCGGTAATGGCCGATACGCTCTGCGTATCACCGCCCAGACCGCGGTAATCGTCATTGGATAAAAAACCATCTTCATACAGACGATCCACCAGTTCGGGAATCTGATCAGAGGTTAAGGTGCCGGAAAAGAATTCAGCGGAAATACGGCTGAGTTTTTCCGCCCGCAGTGAAACAGATACTTTATCCGTGTCCACCGTGTCATAGTTTTTATTGCCGGTATTGCTCTCGGAATTTTCATCGTTTGCGGAGGCAGCAGGCTGCTGACTGCCGAGCGAGCGCAGCAGATTCTGATAAGTACTGGTATCGTTGATGTTCACACCGTATCCCCTTTACCAACGTAATATGGGCTGATAAGCGGAAACAGCAATTAACGAGCCAGACCAGGAAACTGCTTATATTTCATATAGTTAAAAAGAAAAACGGCCAGTAATGGCCGCTTTGTGTCAGATTATTGCCGTCGCACCTTTGCCGCCCGCCGGTTATTTTTCCGGCGCCGGATCCGCGGTGCTGTCGGCCCTGCGCGTAATGTACTTACGCACACTGTGTACGCCCCAGTACACAGCCCCTAATACCACCGGCATGGCAATGCCTTTAGCGAGGTCGGTATTCAGCGGCACGCCGACGGATTTCAATCCCATAAAACCGATTTCCAGCAATGACAGCACATAGTAGCCAATGGCCACCACCGATAAACCTTCAACGGTTTGCTGCAAACGCAATTGCAACTGGCTGCGGCGGTTCATGGAGGACAACAGGTGTTGATTCTGAGCCTGTATCGACAGATCCACCCGGGTACGCAACATGCTGGTGGTACGGAGAATACGCCATGATAAATCTTCCAGCCGGTCACGTACGGAATTACAGGTTTTTATCCCGGGTGTCAGACGCCGCTCGAGGAATTCACGCAAGGATTGCATACCATCAATAGGTTCTTCCCGCAGTTGGTTCAGCCGGTCACGTACCAGATCGTGATACGCCACGGAGGCAGAAAAACGGAAATTGGTATTGGAACGGTGACGTTCGACTTCAGCGGCCAGCAGCGATAATTCCTGCAACAGCACACGTTCGTCTTTTTCTGCCCCTATGTCTGAAATACTCTGATTAAGCGTCGCCAGACTGTCTTCAATCGGCCCCAGCTCATGGCTCATTTTACGTGCCACGGGCAATGACATCAGCGACATCAGCCGGTAAGTTTCCAGCTCAAACAGGCGCTGCACCAGACGCCCGGCCTGATAAGGGGTAAGCCCGCGGTTACAGGCCACCATGCGGCCAAAGCCATCACTGTGCAGTTTAAAAGCTGTCCATACCTGCGCTTTGCGATCCGCGATCCAGGCACCGGATACGCGCTGCCCCTCAAACCACTGGTACAGCTTTTTCTCGTCCGGTTCTTCACCGGTCAGCACCAGATTGACCGCGACCACCAGTTCACCCGGCATGTCGGCCAGCCAGTCTTTGGGAACAAAGGTCAGCGCATCCGCAGAAAAGGCTTCCACATCCGGACAGATAAACGTGAAATTGGCAAACTCGGTGTGGCGCTCCCAGCGCAGTTCAAAACCACCAAAATCCTGATACAGACAAGAAGAATCCGGCGACGGCTCGGGCACACTGAAGCGTTTGCAGAGATCAACGATATGGTGATAAAGATCTTCCCGGTTATTGTCCAGCAGCACAGTGAAGTGTGCCACCTGACATTCACCTTCAATCACCGGTGATGGACGGTTGTGAAGCTCTTCATAAAGGGCTGAACGCCAGGGATGTACTTTCAGTGCCACGGCGGGCGTCGGTATATCCGGTGCGGCATCTGGCATAGCGTTTTTCATAACAGCCTGTTCCAGTGAAATAAAACCGAGTTTACCCAAGCCCCGCGGACTTGAGAACTATGTGTCCGCGCCCGCCGGGGCCATGAGTTCTGACACCGGCGTATCAAGATGCTGATTCCAGTTCTGCTGCCATTGCGTCCAGGCGGTACGCTGCGACGGTTCTGGCTGCAGTTCATCAGGCACGGCCTGGGTTAATTCCTTAACCGGCAGATCTGCAATCAATTCGCCCATGGTCATAGTATGGATATCCTTCAGCCACAGCCATTGCTGATCCTGACTCAGGCTCAGCCATCCCTGCCGCTGCCCGACCGCCAGCTGGGCGTTGATTTCGTCCGGGCGTAAATCGGTAATCACCGCTGCGAGACTGCCTTCATCATTCATCTCCGCAACCTGTTGTCGCTGCCAGAGCACCGAATACAGCCGCAGCCGCAACCATAACGGCGGTAACTTGCGCGGCTGTTGCAGACTGGAATGACTGAGACTGAAACTGAGCTCAGCGCCCAGCAGAATCAGCATCCAGGAAATATACATCCAGGTCAGGAACAGCGGCACGGCGGCAAATGCGCCATAAATCAGCTGATAAGAAGGAAACAGGCCGACCACTTTGGCAAACAGAAATTTGCCAAGCTCGAACACCCCCCCCACCAATACACCAGCCAGCGCGGCATGGCGCCAGGGCACGTGGCAATTCGGTACCAGCATATAAAGCGCTGTAATCGCACTGCTGCTCAGCAGCCAGGGAACCATCAGCATCAGTGCCGGCACCTGCCCGAGGGAACTCCACAGAGGTAAGGAGGCGATCAGCGAGCTGGCCGCCATGGCTGCACCAAACAACAGCGGACCAAGACTGAGCACGGCCCAATAACGCAAAAATGTCTGTAACCCGGAACGTGATTTCTCCACATTCCAGATTTTATTGAACTGCATTTCGATGGTGCGCAGCAGCATAAAGGCAGTAATAAACAGAAAGACCACACCGATCCAGGTGAGCTTGCGCGCCTGCTGACTGAACTGCTTGAGGTAATCCGACACGGTATCACTGCCCTGCGGCATCAGATAACCCAACAGCTGATCATTCACCTGACCGCCCCAGCTCTGCAGCGACGGAATGGCACTCAGGATGGCATAGATAACCGTAATCACCGGCACCAGAGCAAAGAGTGTGGTGTAAGTCAGCGCGGCCGCGTCACGCCGCCGTGCTTCACTTTCAAAGCGTTTGATCGTGTGCCAGAGAATTCTGAGTGTTCTGCGGGTACGCGACAGCGATACGTCGGAAGCCAAAGTCATTCCTCTGCTGGGTGAGTGATTACCTGTGTTACACAGGCAGATTCATTTTCTGCATCATTTGATAGAATGCTGTCCGCATTCAGACAACCATTCGGATAACACGGACATTAGCATGAGCGAAATTCAGATTTACCACAATCCACGCTGTTCCAAATCCCGCCAGACACTTGCCCTGCTGCAGGAAAAAGGCGTCGAGCCCCGGGTGATCGAGTATCTGAAAGACACGCCCAGCGCCACAGAACTGAAAAGTGTGATCAACAAGCTGGGCATCAGCCCCCGGGAGTTGCTGCGCAGCAAAGAAGCGGAATACAAAGAAGCCGGACTGGACGACGCCTCGCTCAGTGACGATGCCGTTATCAGGGCCATGGTGCAGTATCCAAAGCTGATTGAACGCCCGATCGTGGTGAATGGCGATCAGGCACGGATTGGCCGCCCACCGGAACAGGTTCTGGAGATCCTCTGATGCAGCAGCCCTATATTCTGGTGCTGTATTACAGCCGTCAGGGAAAAACGGCCGCGATGGCGCGTCAGCAGGCCCGCGGCGTTGAAAAAATCAGTGGTATGGAAGCCCGGCTGAGAACCGTACCACCGGTTTCAGCCGATACCGAAGCCAGTCTGCCGGATATTCCCGAAGACGGTGCCCTGTACTGTACCGCTGACGACCTGAAACACTGCCATGGTCTGCTGCTCGGCAGCCCGGTCCGTTTTGGCAACATGGCAGCGCCGCTGAAGTACTTTCTCGACGGGACCAGCCCCATGTGGCTGACCGGCGCACTGATCAATAAGCCAGCCGGAGTCTTCACCTCAGGTTCCTCCCTGCACGGTGGCCAGGAGTCCACGCTGATGAGCATGGCACTGCCGCTGCTGCACCATGGCATGGTGTTTACCGGTATTCCTTACAGCGAAGCCGGACTGTTCAACACCCGTGCCGGTGGTACGCCTTACGGCGCCAGTCACTGGAGCGGTAACGACGGAGAGAATGCGCTCACCGAGGAAGAAATTCAGCTGTGCCAGGCGCAGGGCGAACGCATCGCGCGTATGGCCATCGCCCTCAGCAGCATGACAGGAGAACAGCCATGAACGCCGCTGTGCAAAGCCGGCCAACCCGCGTCGCCTATCGCATCATGGTGGCCAGCTACCTGGCTGCCTTGCTGACCTTACTGGTCTCCACCTACGCCAGTGCGCCGGAAACCATCGACTCGCCCTGGCTGTACGTTTTATCCGGTCTGGGCATCTGGCTGTTTAAAATCCTGCCCTTGTTATTGTTTGTCCCCGGACTGATCAGCCGTAAACATTCCACGTCGGCCTGGTTATCTTATATGTCGATGCTCTATTTTGTGCTCGGCGTATTGCTGGCGTTTACCCCCGGCGCTGCTCTGTGGGGATGGCTGCTGACCATCAGTGCGTTCCTGCTGTTTCTGGCCAGTATGCTCTATACCCGCTGGGCTAAAGCCGATGCTGCCCGCAGCCAAGGCGGCTGAGGGCATGGCCGGACAGATATAAAAAAACCGGGCTCATGCCCGGTTTTTTTATACTCCGTCAGGACACCGCCGGACGGCACGCTACTCGCCATCGTCCCAGTCACCGTCTGTGCTGTCGTCGGCAATTTCCGTCACAATCGGCTCACCACAACGGGCGCACTTACCTTCAACGAACACCACGCCATTCACTTCGTATTCGGATGGTTCAACCATTCCCAGGTCGGCTTCCATACACTGGTTACACCATGTCTGAGTGAGAAAAGCCTGTTGATCTTCTTTATCACGGGCAAAAAAGTCCCGTTCAATGCGCTCCATACCTGCGTCACCTGTCTCTGTTCGTAAACTTTAACTGCATCGCACAACGGTGACCTGCCCGCTGCGAACGCTGCGCTATGGTCTAGCATTGTAATCATTATCGTCGGGCAATTGGACTGTTTTATGAAAATCAAACACCAGGTCATACTCACCCTTGCCGCCATCGCGGCGACAGCGGTGATTCTGACCGCTTTTGTGATCAGCCACAGCCAGAACGACAGCCATAGCCAGAGCGATAATGCCGGACAAACTATCCCGGACGATACCGTACAAACCATCACCGACAGTACCGCACAAACTGCCACCGACAGCATCAAACAGAATCTCATCACCCGCCGCGATCTGACCCGCAGTCATGTACTGCATTACCTCCGTTTTATTGAGAAACAACTGATCAGTCTCAGTCACAGCCCGGCCATTCAGGAAAGCGCCGGCCTGATCCGCGACGCCTTTTTCGATTACCCGCTGCAGATTGGTCATATGCCTGCGGCAGACACTATTGAGGCGTTTTACCGGAGTGAATTTGATACAGAATTCCGCGCCCACAATAATGGCGATGCCGCTCCGGCGGATACTGTGCTGGCAGAACTGAGTGATAACGCCCGCTTTCTGCAGTATGACTATCTCGTCAACAACCCCCATCCTCTGGGCGAAAAACATCAGTTAATCACCACCGGCAATGGCACCGGCTACGACGTGCTGCACCAGACTGTTCATCCATATCTGAGTCAGTTCCGGAAAACCTTTGGCTATGCCGATATTTTTCTGGTGGAACCGGATAATGGTTATGTTATTTATTCTGTATTTAAAGAACCCGACTTCGCCACCTCGCTGTTACACGGCCCATATAAACACTCAGGACTGGCCGACGCATTCCGTGCGGCACTCAAACTGGCAGACAATGACGCGGCGTTTGTCGACTTCCGCGCTTACCTGCCCTCCTATAACAGCGCAGCTTCCTTTATATCGACTCCGGTATATTCTGCCGGTGAGCTGGAAGGTGTGCTCATTTTTCAGATGCCAGTGGATGAAATAAACAACCTGCTTAGTCATCAGTCCGGTGAGCAGTCAGCCGGTTATGACGACAGCGGGGAAACCTATCTGCTCGGCGCTGATTACCGCTTCCGCAGTCAAAGCCGTCTGCAGGCCCGCGACAGGCAAAGCTTTATTGAAAAAATAAAAGCCGCCGGCCAGCAACCGGCGATGGACAAGCTGTTAACCGGCACCCGTAGTATTGGTCTGTTAAGCTCCCGTACATCTGCGGACGAGTCCGCCCTGGAAGGCCGCTCCGGCATCGGTTACGTCCGTGATTATCTCGGTGAGGATGTCCTGGCTGCCTATTCCTACATCGACTTTCTGGGATCACGCTGGGCATTGATCAGCAAAATACAGGTCCCGCAGACTGACGCCGGTGCACGCCAGTCATTCCCCGTTAATGAGTCCGGTAGTGAGCCCGATACTGATTCCGGTTATGAGCCCGATAGCGAGCCCGGTATAAAGACATCGGCCTCCCTGATTGCCGTTGTCATTATTATCAGCATAGCGGTGCTGGTCGCCGGCAACTGGCTCAGCCGGCGTATTACCCGCCCGCTGGCATTATTTACTGATCAGATACGCGCCATAGCTGGCAGCCGCGATCTGACAGCGAAGTTTAATGAATCCGGTCAGTCTGAATTCAGTATATTGGGACAGACACTGAATCAGCTGTTCAGCCGCTTAAACGATTTTATCGGCGAAGTGGATGGCCGCGTTCAGCACTTGCAAGACAGCGCTCACACGCTGACCAGGGTAACCTGTGAAAGCGGAAAACAATTATCCGGCCAGAATCAGGAAGTCCGGTCAGCGGCGGCCGCAACCGCTCAGGTCAGCGCATCCGTTCAGCAGGTATCGCATTACGCCGGAGCCACTGCGCAAAAAATGCACGATACCCGCGAACAGGTTCAGGAAAGCCACCGGGTTTCCGCCGACGTTCATCAGAGCATACAGACGCTGACCAGCGATATGCAGAGCGTATTGAACCACATGGAACAGCTGGCGACAGAAAGTACCGGTATCAGTGACGTCCTGAATGTGATTCAGAGTATCGCCGAACAAACCAATCTGCTGGCTCTGAATGCCGCCATTGAAGCAGCCCGTGCCGGAGAACAGGGCCGCGGGTTTGCTGTGGTTGCGGATGAGGTCCGCACCCTGGCCCGCCGCACCAGCGAGAGTACCGGTGAAATTCACCGCAAAATTGCGTCGTTACAGACCTGTGTCAGCGATGTACAGCAATCAACCCAACGCTCACAGCAGGCCACCGAACACAGTCTGCAACAGGTATCTGTGTCAGCCGCACTGATGGATAAAATCGTTACATTAACTGACGAAGCAGAAGAGATGAGCCGGAAAATATGCGAAGCCACAGAGCAGCAACGCTCAGTGACTATGACAATCGACCATAACGTCAGTCAGGCACAGGCTGTTTCCGGCCAGGCATTATCCGGCCGTCAGGATATAGCCACCGTCAGCGACCAGCTGCAGGAAATGGCGGTGGATATCCGTCAGCAATTAGCGCAATTTCATTTCCAACAAAATGACAAGCCACCGTCATAAGACACTGGCCTGGCACAGAGAAGCGGTGGCACAAATGCCCCTCGTCTAACCCGCCAGGCTTATGCATGATTCGGATATCTGAAACCGGCACAGGAATCACTATGATTACACTACACCATCTGAACAATTCACGCTCTCAGCGTATTCTCTGGTTGCTGGAGGAACTGGGTGTCGAGTACGAGGTTAAGCGTTATGAACGTGATCCACGCACATCACTGGCACCAGCCAGTCTGAAAGCCGTTCACCCTCTGGGTAAAGCCCCGGTTATTACTGATGGCAATCAAACCATCGCGGAGTCGGGTCTGATCATTGAATATTTACTGAAAACTTACGATAACGGACGTTTTTTACCGGCTGAAGATAATGCTGCTTATTGGCAGTATCTCTATTGGTTGCATTATGCCGAAGGCAGCCTGATGCCTCTGTTGGTGATGACGCTGATATTCAATAAAATAAAAACAGCACCCATGCCGTTTTTTATTCGTCCTGTTGCCCGCGCCATTGCCGATAAAGCCATTAATGCTTATTCCGGTCCAAACCTGAAAACGCATCTGGCGTATATTGAAGACCACCTGCAAAAAAACACCTGGTTCACCGGTGACACTTTATGCGGTGCCGACTTTCAGATGATTTTTCCTCTGGAAGCGGCCATGCACCGTGGCATTAACCCTGAAGACTACCCGGCGATAAAAGCTTACATCGATGCTGTCCACCGCATGCCAACCTACCAGACCGCTCTGCAGAAAGGCGGCCCTTACGACTACGCCTGAAGCAGGCTGACACCTTCAGCGCGCAGATCATTCATGGGGATGTTAGGGTTTCCTGCTCCCCATGGTTATAATCTCCGTTCATTATCAGAAAGATCCGGAAACCGATATGAAAATAATGGCTTCGCTGCCGCGCCGCCTGAAAGTCTTTGCCATCTCAATTGTTCTCGCAGGTTGCGCCAGCGCCGGACTGATCGGTATAGATCAGGAAGCCATGTTCGGTAAAACCCGGATCATTGATCACAGATACACCGCAGACAGCGCGGACGCTCAACAATATCTGCACGACGTAAAACCCATTCTGGAAAACCGTTGTGTTGTCTGTCACGGCTGTTATGACGCACCCTGTCAGCTGAAGTTATCATCAGCGGACGGCATCATGCGCGGCGCCAGCAAAGCACCTGTGTACGATGGTACCCGTATTCTTGCTTCCGAACCTACCCGTCTTGGAATTGATGCGACGTCAGTCGAAGAATGGCGCAGTAAAGATTTTTATCCGGTTCTGAACGAACGTACCCAGGCAACGGATATTAATATGGCAAACAGTGTGCTCTACCGTATGCTGGCGCTGAAAGCCAACAATCCGTTGCCACAGGGCACACTGCTGGACGACGATGATTTTTCTCTGGGACTGCACCGCGAACAGCAATGTCCGGCCCCGTCTGATATGACATCCTTTGAGCAGGACCACCCGCTGTGGGGAATGCCGTACGCGTTACCGGCACTGGCCGACCATGAATACCAGGTATTAACCGACTGGATAAAACGCGGTGCTCCGATGGCCGCCAGTCCGGCATTGCCTGAACATATTCAGCAACAGGTTGATGGCTGGGAGACTTTTTTAAACCAGCCGGATAATAAACATCAGCTCACCAGCCGTTATGTGTATGAACACCTGTTTTTAGCCAGCCTGTACTTTTCCGATGAGCCCTTATTTCATAAGTCCAGCTATGGTACAGAAAACACACAACGCCCGGATTTCTGGTTCAAGCTGGTGCGCTCTTATACACCTCCCGGTTCTCCTGTTAAGCCTGTTGCCACCCGGCGTCCGTATGATGACCCCAAATTGGCCAAAGGCGGACGGGTTTATTACCGTTTAATGCTGAACGATGCCAGCGTGGTGGCAAAAACTCATATGCCCTATCAGCTCAGCGAAGAACGCATGAACTGGATTCAATCCATGTTTATTGAGCCTGAATACAGCGTAGAAAACCTGCCGGGTTACGACACAGAAATTTCCGCTAACCCCTTCGTGGTTTTTGAACAGCTGCCGGTGAATGCCCGTTACCGTTTTATGTTGCAGGAAGCCGAATACACGATTACCGGTTTTATTAAAGGTCCGGTGTGCCGTGGCCAGGTTGCACTGAATGTTATTGATGATCACTTCTGGGTTTACTTTGTCGACCCTGAACGGCAGAACAACGATAATTATGCACATTTTCTGAAATCTCAGAGTGACAACCTGAAACTGCCCGGCGAATCAGAAAGCACCACCGGCATCCTTACCAACTGGATTAAATATTCCTGGCTGCATGACCAGTATCTGGATGCCAAAAATGCCTGGATGGCGAAAAGCTTTCCTGACGGACGCGAGCTGACGACCCAGCTGGTGTGGGATGGTGATGGCCATAACCCCAATGCAGCACTAACCATTTTCCGCCATTTTGACAGTTCGACGGTGGTTAAAGGCATGGTGGGGCAAGCACCGAAAACAGCCTGGATTGTTGATTACTCGCTACTGGAACGTATTCATTATCTTCTGGTGGCCGAGTTCGATGTGTTCGGCAATATTGGTCACCAGTTAATGACCCGCCTGTATATGGATTTTCTGCGTATGGAAGGCGAATATAATTTCCTTACGCTGTTGCCGCATGAAGAAAGGGTTAAACTGGCGGACTACTGGTACCGCGATACCAGTGAGCGGGTACGCGAACATCTGGTCAATTATGAAGAGCATGTGCGTTCTAACCCGGCCATAGAATACGAAACCGACCAGCCGAAACAGGAGCTGTTTAATAAGTTACGTCAGCGCCTGAATGCGGAGCTGGACGACAAATATACCCTGGCTCATCATGTGCTGCCTGGCGAGCTCAGTGTGCTCGAGCGCATCAATAAGATACAGGGTGAAGCAGCCACTCTGATGCCGGAAATATCGGTCCTGATGCTGGACAATATGCATGGTGGATCACAACTGTTTACCCTCATCCGCAACAGCGGACACAGTAATTTAACCGGCCTGCTGTACGAGGAAGATAACCGTCTGCCGGAAGAGGATTATCTGACGCTGGTGCCGGGATTGCTCGGCTCTTATCCGTCTGCATTTTATCGATTGAGTGCGTTCCGCGCTGAAAGTTTTGCAGAGGCGATTGAGCAACTGGAAGACGAAGACGATTACGAAGCAATGGCAAACCGTTTTGCGGTACGCCGCACCAATCCGGATTTCTGGCAGAACAGTGACGACGTGATGAACTGGTATCACCGCAATGATCCGTTAAACGCCGGTATTCTGGATTACAATCGTCTGGAAAACCGCTGAGAACGGTACTCAGAATACCGCGCTGTCCGGCATCAGCAAAAACTGTTGCCGGCTGTCACTGGGAGTCAGCCCTGTCCAGCGTTTGAATGCACGGCGAAAGTTGGTGGTGTCATTGAAATGCAGGCGGGCGGCTACCTGCTCATTGTTCATCCCTTTAATATGCAGCAGATATAAACAGACATGTAATCTGGCCATATCCTGCAACTGCTGAAACTGGCTGTTATGCTTTTTTAATTTGCGCTTAAACGTGGCGGGACTCATGGCAAAGGCCTGCGCCGCTGCCGACAGCGAACTGCCACTTTCAAGGTTCGCCAGTAACCAGTGGTACACAGCTTCGCAGAAGCCATCCCGGGGCTGATCCCTGTGCATCAGCTCAGCCTGTTGCCATTCGGCCCGGAAGGCCGTTTCCGAGCCTCTTGGCCAGCGCATGTCCAGCCATTTTTTCTCAATAATCATCACATCGGCACCCAGCCCGAACTGCAGTCCGGAAGCACCGAAATGCACTGCATATTCTTCGTACCACGCCGGTTGTCCATAGCTGAAACCATAGCGCCAGGGCAGCGCCCGACCGGCCAGCCAGCGTGACATCGAAGTCAGTGCCATCATGGTGGTTTCCACCATAAAACGGTGCTGCTCCTGCAGACCTACTGAATCCAGCCACTGTACGTAACAGTAACGCTCATCTTCTACTATGCGCGGGGCCAGCAGCGGGCTTAAAAAACGCCGGTAGTTAACCAGTGCTTTTAATGCGTGACGCAGATCCGGTGCATTACTCAATAGCTGACTGCCACTGCCATAATGACCGGGCCACAGGTTGTCTCCCCAACGGAAGCTCAGGTCAGGTTCCGGCGATAATTTACAGCCGGTCGCAATCAGTGTTTTTAACTGGTTGGCTGATACTTTTTGCTTACCGGCCAGAATGTCATCGTAAAAAAGTCCCGTTCCGCGCAATACTTTATGACTGCTGATATCCCGGGCCAACAACAGGTCGAGCAGCAGCGCCGGCTGGTAATGCGCCGGCAGGTATTTTTCATCACATTCATACCAGGCTGATATCATATCAGGCGACCTGACAACATCCGTTATGCTCGCCGGCTTTTTCCATCGCAGCGTTAGCACTGATAATAATGTGTTCCGCACTTTCTCCCTGATGTGCGGTATATATGCCGGTATGCAGGCGCTGATACAGTGTCTCGCCAGTGGCCGTTTTAAAGGCAAAATGCTGAACAGCCAGCACCAGCTCGCGCGCTGTTTTAAGCGCCTGTGCCGCATCCGTGGAAGGCAGCACCAGGGCAAAACGATCACCGGCATAGCGACAGATAACATCCTGTCGCCGCAGGTTCAGCATGATAATCTCGGCAACTTCACGCAACAGACGGTCGGCCTCCCGGTGTCCGATACGGCGTACAACATCAGGATAAAATTCAATGCCGGCCATAATCAGTGAAATGGGTGCTGCCACATTAGCCGCCTGCTGACGCTCAAGCTGCTGGCGCAGGTAATCCACCCGCCCCAACTGAGTTAAACCATCAATATAACGGTGCTCACGGAACAGCTGTTCGCGTTTTTCCAGCTGGCGGTTGATCGACAGCTGTTCACTGTGCCAATGGAAAAGTCCGTACGTCAGAAAGGCAATGCCCAGCGGCATGGCACCCGACTCCAGCCAATGATCCCACCATTGCTCTGCAGGAATACGGATAAATTCATCCAGGTTATCCTGCCACATGGCAATAAACATAAAGCCCATGCCCAGGGTCAGCAGATCGGTTACCCGCCCTGCCGGCCTACTGCCCAGGATAAGCACCATCCACACGCCGATGGCAATGGAACTGCCCCCTTCCCCCAGAACATCGAGCCAGTCGATTTCTGCCCAGGTTTTGGCATCTCCCACCCAGATACTGCCCAACAGGGAGCACAGTGCCAGGCCAAAAATCAGCACCAGCTTATTCCTGTGCAGACTTAAAGTGCGCAACATAATTATTCACTACCTCAGGTATTCTTATGGCGTAATATCAAGCTAATGTGACAATCCGATGACATCGGTGTGAAAGCCTGCAAATGCCCTCACAGGTCAAATCAGCTCAGCCTAAAACCTGAATACTGCCGCTTTTCTGTCTCTGCGAGCCTGAACAGAGGTACCGCAGCGCGATTCATCCGGGATTCAGGGGTTAATAAAGATCAAAACCATCTCTGACCCGCCACCATTCCGTTGTTTTTGCCCTGCCCCCGCACTGCCTGTCACATAACAGCAATATTCTGTTTCTACCTTCGCCGCAGGTTTTTCTTTCACCGGAGTTAAGAATAATGAAATTTCGTATGAAGCCACTGGCTGCAGTGGTCGCCCTTTCAGCCGCTGGCCTTGCCATGCCAGCAGTCGCCGATGGCACCATTGAAGGTCGCGTAACAGACGTACAGAACGAGACCGTGTACACCGGCGCCGTTATCCGGGTTGACGAACTCAACCGCGAAGTTCTGGCCGGCAAAGCTGGTCGTTACCGTCTGCCAAAACTGGCTGCTGGCGAGTACACACTGCAGGTTATTGTTGGTGGTCAGCTGGTCGACAGCCGCAGCATCACAGTCATCGATAATGAAAATCAGACCGTCGATATCATTCTGAATAATTCCGACCAGCCGGTGGAAGAAGTGTTGGTGGTCGGTCAGGCTGCTCAGATGCAGCGTGGTCTCGACCGTCAGCGTTACGCCGATAACACCATCAGCGTGATCAACTCAGACGCCATTGGTCAGCTGCCGGACAGCAACGCTGCCGAAGCGCTGCAGCGTGTGCCGGGCCTGTCGATTGAACGGGACCAGGGTGAAGGCCGCTTCGTCCGTGTACGTGGCATCAGCCCGGACCTGAACTCGGTCACCGTAAACGGTACTCAGCTGCCGGCACCGGAAGCCGGCCGTCGTGCCGTTGCGCTGGATGTTATGCCTTCCGATCTGATCAGCGCGCTGGTTGTGACCAAAACCCTGACCCCGGATATGGACGCCAACGCCATCGGTGGTTCTATTGAAGTAGAAAGTCTGTCTGCACTGGATCGTGAAGGTCTGTTTTATTCGGCCAATGCGAAAGCCAGTTACGACGACCTCACCGAACAGACCAGCCCTGCCTATGGTGTATCAGCCGGTGACACTTTTACTCTTGAAGGTGGTCAGCGCCTGGGGGTCGCCGGCGCCTTCAGTTATGACAAACGCAAATTCGGTTCAGATAACGTGGAAACCGGAGGCTCCTGGGATGAAGGCGCGCTCGAGGAATTTGAGCTGCGTGATTACAGCGTTGAACGTGAACGCATCGGTGCAGCACTGAACTTCGACCTGGAACTGGATGCCAACAACCGCTTCTATCTGCGTAACCTGTACAGCTCCTTTAAAGATGACGAACAACGTCAGGCGACCATCATTGAGTTCGCCGACGGCCAGCTTCCGGGCGCCACAGGTGATGCCTCCGTTGAGCGCGAACTGAAAGACCGGGAAGAAACTCAGGAAATTATGTCCACCACCTTCGGGGGCGAACACTTTATTCAGGACTGGACCCTTGAATACGCACTGGGGTACAGCAAAGCCAGTGAAGACGAACCCGGTGGTATTGGTGGTGCTGTATTCACTGGCAACAGCGATTTCTCAGGCATGGGTTACAGCAACACCCGCAAACCTCGCGTTATTGCACCGGCCGGATTTTACGATGCCGGTAATTACACGCTGGATGAAATCGAATACACAGAAGCCTACACCGAAGATAAGCAAAACAGCCTGCGTGTTGATCTGACCCGTGATCTGTTTATTGCTGATAATCCATCGCAAATTAAATTTGGTGCCAAGCATACCCAACGCACTAAAGATCAGGACGAAGATGAATACGCCTTTGGTGGCAGCGGCCAGTCACTGGCCGACTTCGCCTCCGGCACACCGGACTATGGATTAGGAGGATTCGGACCTGAAATTTCCGCATCAGCAGTCAATGCACTGATTAACAGCATGGACAAAGATGCCGCCTATGATGACGAAAAATCCCGTATTGCCGATTACCAGATTGAAGAAAATATTGATGCCGCCTATCTCATGGCCAATATGGACATGGATAAGCTGTTTATTCTGGCAGGTCTGCGATATGAAGCCACTAAGCATGATTTTGACGGCACACGATACGATGGCAGCGACTTCACAGACTTTTCTGACGATAACAGCTATAGCCACATTCTGCCGAACCTGCAGGCCCGCTATAAGCTGTCTGAGAGTACTCAGGTCCGTGCTGCCTGGACCAACTCGGTTGTACGCCCGACGTTCGAGCAAATGGCACCGGTTTTTTCTGACGACGGCAACGAAGCAGAAATGGGGAACCCGGAACTGGATGCTATGACATCGGCTAACTTCGATCTGGGTATTGAGCATTACACAGGCACCGCCGGCGCATTATCCGCCGCTCTCTTCTACAAAGACATTAAAGACTTCGTCTACGAAACTGACCTCGCCGGTTCGGCAGATTTTGTTGGCTACGATGAGGTGATTACCTATGTTAACGGTGATGGTGCTTCCATTACCGGTATTGAACTGGCTGCTTCTCAGAAAATGGAAATGTTACCTGCACCATTTGATGGCCTGCTGGTATCTGCCAACGTAACTTACAGTGATTCAGAAGCCGACATTTCTGCCTATGATGAGGGAACGCTGACAGAACGTGAAATCGACCTGCCTAACCAGTCTGATATCACAGGTAACCTGGTCATCGGCTACGAGAAAAATGGCCTGAGCCTGCGACTGGCAACCAACTACAAGTCTGAGTACCTGCTGGAAGTGGATGATATTGCTGATGAAACCGGTGACATATATCAGTCCTCCCAAACCCAGCTGGATTTCAGCGCAGCCTACGATATTACTGACCAGCTGAAAGTAAACTTTGATATCGCCAATATCACCGACGAGCCCTACTACACCTACCAGGACAAAGAAAAATACAACGCTCAGTACGAAGACTACGGCCCGACTTACCGTCTGGGTGTTACCTTCAAGAGCTTCTGATTTAAATCATCAGAATTACTAAGAGTACCGGGTGACAACACCCGGTACGTTTTGTTGTATCTAAAAGTGTATTTATTGCGTTATGAAAAAAAACTTATTAAAAAAATCACCTCTGGCTATGGTATGCGCCGGAATCATCCCGGCACTGCTGCTGAGCGCCTGTGGTGAAAAAGAAAATATCAGTACAGAAGCCACTGTCAGCAAAACAGCAGCCAACGAAAGCGCTGCTGTTTCTCTTGCCCTGCAGCCATTAACGGCTGCAGCAGAACAGGCTACGTTTACGGCCGAAGGCTGGTTATCGGTTCATCCGGACCTGACCATGCAGCTGACCGATGAAAGCCAGACACTGTTAAATGAACAGCAGATTGCCGCCGAATTTATCAGCGAACGCAGCGATGAAAATGGCCCGCTGTTCGTCAGTATTGATACAGAGGAAAACCGCCTGGTCAGTTACCGTGTGACCGGCAACGAAATCACCGGTATTCAGTTCGGTGAGACACTGCCCTACCCGGTTGAGGGACTTTGTCTGTATCAGCCTTCTGATAACGAACTGAACGTGTTTGTTATGGATGAAGCTCAGATGGCGCACCAGTTATTGCTGGATGTTTCAGCAGATGCTATGAAACAACAGGAAATCCGCCAGTTTCCATTACCTCCTCTGAGCGAATACTGCGTCGTCGATGACGCCACCGACCAGCTCTTTGTCAGTGAAGAAAATGTCGGCGTATGGGCCTATAACGCCCGCGCAGAAAGCGAAGTAGCACGTAAACCGGTGGATCTGGTTCAGCCCTGGGGCAGTCTGAATGAAAATGCCGGTCCGCTGGCACTTGCCAATGGCCAGTTACTGATCGCGGAGCTGGGGACAAACCAGCTGCACAGCTATCGCATTGAAAAAGACAACTACACTCTGTCCCAGAGCTGGACAATGCCTGCCGACATGCTGGCTGACAGCCTGACCGCCAGCAGCGACGGAGGCCATATCGCTATCCTGGATGATGAATCCGGCACACTCTTCACTGGTGAAATATCACTGCCACCCCGTGCAGCCACTGCTGAGCGCATTGCCCAGCTCGCCCCTTCCGCAGAGACCACGCCGGTCACCACCAATGGCGATGCCGCGGATGATCCGGCTATCTGGGTAAACAGTAATCATCCGGAACAAAGCCGTGTACTGGGTACTAATAAGAAACAGGGCCTGTACGTTTATGATCTGAAAGGTAATGAATTGCAGGAACTTCTGGTTGGTCGCGTGAATAACGTCGATGTACGCCAGGGCTTTACCTACCAGGGAAAAGCAACCGATATCGCCGCTGCCAGCCAGCGTGACCGTCATGCCATTGCCTTATTCACCATCAACCCGGCCAATGGCCAGGTCAGCACCGCCGGTGAAGTGGAAACCACGCTGGATGATGTCTATGGCATGTGCATGTACAAAAACAACGCCGATGAATTTTTTGTATTCATTAATGATGAAGACGGTCGCTTTGAACAATGGCAGATTACCGATTCAGACGACGGCTGGAAGGGTAAAAAAGTACGTGAATTTGCCGTAGAAACACAGCCGGAAGGTTGTGCAGCGGACGATGTAAAACAGCGTCTGTTTATCGGTGAAGAAGACGTCGCCGTCTGGACATTAGGTGCGGAACCGGATGATGCCACTGAGCTCACTGAACTGGCCCCAGTATCGGATATCCTGGTTGACGACATCGAAGGCATGGATGTTTACCGTCAGGGGGATCAGGCTTATCTGATCGTTTCCAGTCAGGGCAATGACAGCTACATACTGTATAACGCTGAAGCACCATACGATTATATCGGTCGTTTCCGTATCGGCATTAATGCCGCTGCAGGCATTGACGGCGCGTCGGAAACCGACGGTCTGACAGTGACATCCGCCAATCTGGGCGATGATTATCCTGCCGGTATGCTGGTTGTACAGGATGGCCGCAATATGCTGCCGGACGAACTGCAGAATTTTAAATACGTTAACTGGAAGGATATCGCTGATTTAATGAACCTGTAACCTCTCTGTCTCTCCTCAGGTTCTTTGAGCCCTGCGCGCAATCCGCGCCAGGGCTTTTTTATTTCAGGCATGTCCTTTTATGTATCTGAATTTTCTCATATCTGCACTTCCCTCTGACAAATACCCTGATCAATAGCGATGCCTCAACCGGATGCTTATGCCTAAGGTCTGATTGTTCAGACAGGCCTTAACCCCTAATTTCATCCGCCTCAAACGTATTACCTGAGTCATTTATGAACAATAAAAATCACAGTCGTTACGCTTCCGGGCATCAGGCGAAAACACATTTCAGCTCTCGTACAGATTATCTGATTAATGAATTAAAGATCATGGCACCACGACGCTGGGCCATGAACCTGCCATTCCGGGACTATCGTTTTGAGTTTGAAGACCTGGTACCGGCAATGGCCGCTACGATCGGTAAAATCGTGATGGTGGCAGCAGTGGTGGGGGCTTATGCCGGCACACTCGGGTTGTCTCCGGAATTTGTTATTGAAAACGCGCGCTTTGAAATGCTGATTGCCGCGGTACTTTTTGTCATTCTTATTTCAGGTTTTATAAATCCAACCGCCAACCTGCCGGGGACGCATGGTCCACTGATTCCGCTGATTCCATTAATTGTGGCCTCCGGTGGGCATCCGCTGGCCCTGGGTTTATTAATCGGTGTCTTTGGTTTTATTCTCGGCCTGTCCCGTGGCGGCAGCCTGTTAGCACGCCTGACCAGTAAAGGGGTGTGTGGTGGCCTGCTGATTTATCTGGGTTTTATTGGTGTCAGTGGCCAGATCAAAAAACTGTTCGCCTGGGCGGAAAGCTTTGATATGGCATATCTGGCGTTTATTGTGATTATCAGCACCATTGTTATGTATGCCTGGCTGGAGCATATCCAGAAGCGCTGGCTCGCCATTCCATTAGGCTCCGCCATGGCAGCCATCATTGCCTTTACCCTTGGTGCGCCGTTTGAATTTACCACAGCTCCCGGCATTCCGAACCTTAACCCGGCCTATTGGTGGGGAGAGAATAGCGGCTGGCAACTGGGCTTGCCGGGTATTGAACACTTTATTGCGGTGGCACCATTCGCCGTTCTGTCGGTTGCCATGTGGTCACCGGACTTTCTCGGACACCGTGTTTTTCAGGAGCTCAGCTACCCGGAAAAAACAGACAAGGTTCTGATGAATATCGACGATACCATGGTTTCAGCCTCGGCCCGTCAGGCCGTCGGCAGCCTGCTGGGTGGTGGTAATATTGCCTCTTCCTGGGGAACCTATATTGTCCCTGCAGCGATCGCCCTGCGCCCGATTCCGGCCGGTGCCATTTTGACCGGTGTTCTGTGCATTATTGCCGCACTCTGGGGTTACCCCATGGATCTGGCTATCTGGCCACCGGTACTGAGCGTTGCCCTGATCGTCGGCGTTTTTCTGCCATTGCTGGAAGCCGGCATGCAGATGACCCGCGAAGGCAAAACCACGCAATCAGCCGCCATCGTTATTTTTTCATCGGCGCTGGTTAACCCGGTGTTTGGCTGGTCGCTGACCATGCTGCTGGATAATCTGGGCCTCATCGGCTGTAAAGAACGCGGCAAAGAACTGGGCCACTCAGGGCGCTGGATTATTCCCGGCATCACCTTTCTGCTGCTGTGCAGCATTATGGCCGCTATCGGGATGTTCCCCGGCGTGCCGGCATTACTGGAATCCTTTCGCCAGCTTTAACAGCGGTCACTGAGCCGGCGATAAACGCAACGCTGTTTAATCCGGCTCAGTGACTTTTTTGCGGTCGCCCCGCAGCGGTAACTTCTGCAGGCCAAGCCCGGCAATAATAAACAGCAAGCCAACCACGGTTGCCGGCGCAATGGCTTCGCCCAGTAACTGGCTGATAAAAATCAGTGATAAAAACGGGCTGAGAAAAATCAATGAACTGATGGCCGCCGTACGACGGGTCAGGTTCATTGCCTGTTGCCACAGCAGGAAAGTAATCCCCATTTCAAATACGCCAATATAGATGGCGGCCAGCAGGCCCTGCTGTACCTGTGCAAGATGCCACGACGGCCATGGGTCGGTGGCCAGAGCAATCCCCAACAGAACGGGCGTTGCCAGGGTAAAGCCTCCCCACATAGCAACGGTGCTATCACTGCCCTGGTGACGCTGGCTGTCCCGGGTATTAAGAATCCAGTACAGCGCCCACAACAGCGTACTCAATAACGCCAGCAGAACGCCGCTGACAGAATCGAAAGCCAGCGCCAGAATATCCCCCCGGGTAGCAATCACCAGCACACCACTATAAGCCAGCAGCAGCGCTGCCATATCCCTTAAACTCAATGAATGGCCAAGCAAAGGAACCGCCAGCAGGCTCATGGTGATGGCCCAGGTATAATTAATGGACTGAGCCTGTTGCGCCGGCAGGAGGTCGTATGCCTGAAACAGTATCAGGTAATAACAGACAGGATTAATCAGCGCATAACGCAGGCTGCTCAGCCAGTGCCGACGCAGTACTGACGCTGCCTGGCGCAGCCGGCCGCGGTAAAGCAACAACAGGGTTAACAGCACCCACGAGGTGAATACCGCGATCAGCAACATCCAGCGCGGGGTCAGCCCGGCCAGTGCAAATTTAAAGGCCGTCGCAACGGTGGACCAGAAGAGTACCGCCAGTAATGCAAAGGCAACGGCGGCCTGTTCGCGATTTAAAGACGCAAAAATAAAGCTTATTCCCCCTCGTTCAGTAAGGCCTGAATATCCTTGTCATCCGGTATGGTCATACTGGAATTGGAACTGACAATACGCCCTTCGCGGTTAATCAGATATTTATAGAAATTCCATTTCGGGGCGACATCCTGACGGGCCACTTCCTGAAACAGAGGATGGGCCTCTTCCCCCTTCACCGGCACCGTGGACAGCATGGTGAAGGTCACCCCGAAGTTTTCAAAGCAGATGCCGGCGGCTTCTGCTTCATCATCCGCTTCCTGATTAAAGGAGTCCGATGATACGCCAATCACCACCAGCCCCTGATCCTGATATTTTTCATGAATAGCTTCCAGGTCTTCAAACTGCCCGGTAAACCCACAATGGCTGGCGGTGTTAACCAACAGCACCGGCTGCCCCTGAGTGACCTCACATAAATCAAGGACTTTACTGCTGTGCAGTTTCTTCATTTTATGCTGGAAAATAGCAGGACAGCCGTCAGCATCGGCCGCTTTAAGCGCAACCGGTTCGGCGGAACACCCGCTCGCCGCCAGCAGACCGCACAAATTCAGGACAGCAGTGACAGATGTAATCAGTGATCTCATGGCCGGTTCCTCAGTAAAAG
>DCCG01000002.1 GCA_002314145.1 Thalassolituus sp. UBA1087
TTCAGTTTCAGAGCTGCCAGATGGCTTTTGTGGGAAAGAGGATAAGACATAGACGTACCTGTGGGCCGGAGCTGAAAAAAGGGGGCGATTCTATCTGTGTTGTGTACAAATGCACACGTCTTTCTGCAGCCGGGAGCTGACTTTTTCACGCTGCTGTCCGGCGGATCAGGCAGTGAGGCTGTCGTCTGCGCCACTAATGTTTATAATCCCGCGCTGCTTACGTTAAGTATGGCCAAATGACCGAACAACCAATCACTGTCTGAGCAGGAGAACACCATGAGTTTTTATCGCGACGAAATCAGAAATGCTATCCGCACGGTGGCCAACTGGCCCGAAGATGGCGTGATGTTTCGCGATATTATGCCCCTGCTGCAGAACCGCAATGTCTTCCGCAAGCTGATCGACAGCTATGTACACCGTTATCAGGACCTGCAGCTGGATGCGGTCGCGGCCATTGACGCGCGCGGCTTTATCCTTGGCGCCCCGCTCGCCTATGAGTTGGGTCTGAGTCTGGTTCCGGTACGGAAAAAGGGCAAACTGCCGTTTGACACTGTCACCCAGAGCTATGACCTGGAATATGGCAGCGCCACCATTGAACTGCACACAGATGCTTTTCAGGCAGGAGACCGGGTTCTGGTGATGGATGACCTGATCGCCACCGGCGGCACCATGCTGGCTGCCTGTGAACTGGTCAGACAGCTTAAGGCCGAAGTGGTTGAAGTCGCCGCCATCATTGATCTGCCTGATCTGGGAGGCAGTCAGAAGCTGCGAGATGCCGGTTTTGATGTTTACGCTATCTGCGAATTCGACGGACACTGATTTATGGCCATTAAACACTTCGTCACGCATCAGATCAGTAAAGACATCAAAGACCCGGCGGCCAGTCTCAACACCAGTGAGCAGGATGCCGACCTGGAAAGTGAAGCGGTGGCCCATTTTTACGCCCAGACCGCCAGTCAGCTGAAATCCGTTTTTACCCAGCGCTCCGGCAAACGCTACGGCGTATTTCATCCGGAAGTCACCCAGGTACGCGCCCTGATTCAGGACTGGCAGCAGGAGCGGGAAAGCTTTATGGCCATGACGCGGCGTATCAGCAAACATTTTGTTAACAGTCTCGACAACACGGAACTGGCCATTGAAGGGTATCTGGCGTTTTTTCTTGACCAGCTGGCTGATGACGACCGCCTGTATATCTTCCATTTACGGCGCAAAACCAGCGTGGCCGTGAACCCCGATATGACATTAACGGAAACCAGCTATCTGGATTTCTCCAATACCGGTTTCGGGGTGCTATTGAATCTCACGGACTGGTCGTCAGAAGAAGACAGCAAATACCTGACCTTCAGCTTTGGCCGGGGGGATAAGCCACTGCAGAATCATTTTGCTGAATGCATCGGTTTTACCGACACACTGAATACTGCCGAAGAAACCGAAGCTTTTCTGGAAATTGTTGATGAATTTTCACATACCCTGCCTGCGGATCAGGGCTTCGAATACAAAGCCCAGGTGGTGGACTACTGTATGGAGCAGGACATGCGTGGCGAACCCGTGGTATTTGAAGAGCTGGCCGACTACATGGCGACCCAGGTAAAAGCGGAACCGGCGCAGGCGTTTTCTCATTACATTGTTGATAAACAGAAAGAACGGCAGCAGAAAGCGCCGCAGGGTTTGTCACCTGAGCAGCTGGCCGATCAGGGCGCTGACCAGAAGACAGTGGCACAGGCCATTAAAACGGAATTAATCCCTGACCGTAAAAAACTGAAAGGTTTTATCCGCTACAGCGGTAAAAACAAAGACCTCAGCCTGAGCTTTTCCGCCAGCATGCTGGAAAAAGAAGAGGTGGTATTTGATGCCACCAGCAATGAACTGCGCATTAAAAAAGTACCGGAATCTCTGCTGAAACAGCTCAAGCAGTAAGCCGCTGACGGATCAGTCTGCCGCCAGCTGATCCGTCTGCACTTCCGATTGCAGCAGCTCACGGATAGAGCGGCCGGTACGGTCAATAATAAAGACGGCGGAACGCTCGTTATACGCCAGCAGTGTGCCGCGCACAAAAGCCCATTTCTGTTCAATCCGTTGTTGCAGCGCTTTATCTTCCAGCGTCTGCAAAGCAGCATCGAAGTTATTAACATAAGTGGTGATGCCGGTGTCCGGCGCGGTATGCACACCAAACAGGCTCATGTTAAAAGACACATAAGCCGCCATCATACGTTCCAGATTATCCAGCAGAGCCATCAGAGTGGCCGTCTGACCGCGGTATCCACTGGTCGCCGGACGGTTAGTGTCGAACGCCTGATACAGCGTCTCCTGACGTAATTTCACTTTCGTGGCCAGCCCCGCTTCCTCTCCGCGGATGGCTACCGATTGCTTTTGCTGCAGAAAATCTCTGGTCAGCAGCCACTGGGCATGAACTTCCGGCCATTCTGTACGTATCTCAGCAGCCAGATCATCAGCCTGCCCGATCACCCGGGCCAGACGCTCCACCGCCCCGCCACTGCCCTGATTCAGCGCCAGCAGACTGAACTCTGTGGTACTGCGGTAGGCCAGCATTTCCAGCAACAGACGTTTTTGCAATAACTCAGGCGATGGCTGGGCCTGGACGGATGTGGTCAGAAAAATGCCGGCAACAAAGGCCATCAGCAGAAGATGTGACAGGTGTTTCATCGTGTATTCCCCGGGGCGGCATTGGCTCAGGCCAACGCTCAGTCATTATTGTCAGACAAAACAATACGAAAAATCGTACATTGGTACTACCAGCCGGACAGGCCATCCTGTTCGCCACCCGATTCGCAGATCGTGATGGCCCCCCTTCAGGGAGCGGATGACTATGAGGTATGATGCCGGTAACCCATAATGAATTTTCTATTATGCCCAGCAATAATCACTCACATCCCCTCAGCCACTGGCAACACAGTCATGAATTCCATTCAGAACACCAGCAGGGAGAGCGCAGTACTCTTTACGTGCTGATCCTCACCGCGATTACCATGGTGGCGGAAATTGTCGCCGGCGCCTGGTACGGTTCCATGGCCCTGCTGGCCGATGGCTGGCATATGGCAACCCATGTGGCGGCCTTTCTGATCACGCTGTTTGCCTATCGTTTCGCGCGCAATAACGCCACCAATCCGGCCTACAGCTTTGGCACAGGTAAGGTGAATATTCTGGGCGGATTTGCCAGCGCGGTCGCGCTGGCCGTGGTGGCCCTGCTGATGATGGTGGAATCCGTCGTGCGGCTGTTTGACCCTCAGCAGATCCAGTTTGATCAGGCTATCTGGGTGGCTCTGCTGGGGCTCACCGTCAACCTGGTCAGCGCTCTGCTGCTGAAAGATCACCATCATCATGATCACGGCCATGCTCATGGTCATCACGAGCATCACCACGATCACGGCCATTCACATGGTCATCATCACGAGCATCACCACGATGTGAATCTGCGCGCGGCTTATATGCATGTGCTGGCGGATGCACTCACGTCGGTGCTGGCCATTGCTGCCCTGCTGGCGGGTAAATACGCCGGTCTTAACTGGCTTGATCCGATGATGGGGATTGTCGGCGCTGTGATCATCACCCGCTGGGGCTGGGGCCTGGTGCAGCAGACGGCACCGGTGCTGCTGGATGCCAGTATTGATCCTGACCTGAAAGACCGGATACAGCAGACCCTGGAAGACGACGCCGACAATAACGTCAGTGACATTCATATCTGGAAAGTCAGCAGCCAGCACTATGCTGCAATGATCTCCGTCGTGACTCATCAGCCCAGATCCGCCGGGCACTACAAACAGCTGTTAACGCCCTATCATCAGCTGGCCCATATCACGGTGGAAGTGAACCAGTGTCAGGACCCGTCCTGTAGCGTAGAGACATAAGGAGATTGCGTGTCTGAACAACCGCTTCCGCCACCAGGCGGGCCGGGCAACGAGGCTGCCAGAACCGCCGCCCTGGTGGCCTACCTGTGCCTGCTTGCCGGTTATTTCACCGGTTTATTCTGGTTAATCGGTGGCATCTGGGCCATGGTCAAACGCAGTGAGTCTGTCGACAGCCTTTTTATTGACCACTTCGATAACATCATCCACGTATTCTGGTGGGGGATCGGGCTGACTGCCATTGGCGTAGTACTGGCCCCTTTTATCATTGGTTATCTGGTGCTGCTGGGCGCCTTTATCTGGTCGGTATTCCGCATTGTGAAAGGCCTGGCCCGGCTGACATCCGATAAGCCTTACCGCTAGGCCTGTGTTATCAGGCTTTTTTACCGGCGGCTTCTGCCAGCCGCTTCACTACCCGGGAAGCGGCCACAAAACCAAAAGTACCGGTTACCATGGTGGCAGCGCCAAAACCGGACGCGCAATCCAGGCGTGTACTCTCTCCTTCCGTGGGTTTGGCCTGACAGACACTGCCATCAGGCTGCGGATAAACCAGCTGCTCAGCAGAAAAGACGCATGGCACCGAATAGTTACGCGATGGATTGCGGGAAAAGTGATACTCCCGCCGTAATAATGAGCGCACCTTGCGTGCCAGCGGATCATTGAAGGTTTTATTCAGATCCCCGATCTGAATCTGCGTCGGATCGATCTGCCCCCCGGCGGCCCCTGTCGTCACGATGCGTATTTTACGGCGCTTGCAGTGGGCGATCAGCGCCGCTTTGCTTTTCACACTGTCGATACAATCAATCACGTAATCAAAGCCGCTGTGAATCAGTTCATTCAGATTATTGGTTGTCACAAACGCCATGACCGGGCGGACATCGCATTGCGGATTGATCGCCCGCAGACGCTCTGCCACCACATCGGTTTTCAGCTGCCCCACGGTGCCATTGAGGGCATGAATCTGACGATTGGTGTTGGTGACACAGATGTCGTCCATATCGATCAGCGTGATGGTTCCGATACCGGAACGGGCCAGCGCCTCCGCCGCCCAGGACCCGACACCGCCAATGCCAATGACACAGACGTGCGCGTCATGCAGACGCTGCAGCCCTGCGCGACCATACAGTCTGCCGATACCGCCAAAGCGGTCGAGATAATCCGGATTCATGAACCTTCCTGATACAAACAAAAAAAGCGCCGTCTGTTTTCACAAACGGCGCGCATTGTAGCAGAAGAGAAAGAACAGGTTTTAACGATCAGAGCTGGCTGACGCGGGATTCATTTTCCGGCTTCATACGCAGCCAGCGGGCGGTCTCACTGATACGCCCTAATGTGGGCTCACTGCGGTCGAACTGACGCAGAAGATCATCGTTTTCTTCTTCCGGTAACAGTCCCAGCAGACCGGCACGCAGTTCCGGCACCGGTGCGATGCGGGCGGTCAGTGTGGCCACCATCAGATCCAGAAATTCCGCTGACAGCACAGCGTGCTGGCGATAATTAACACTGACTACGGTGGCAGAATCACGGCGTTCCAGCACAATCTGATCGTTGTTGATCAGAGGCCCTTTAATAACCTGAAAGAAGGTCTGCAGGTCGGAAGAATAGGTCTGCCAGACCTGCCGGTCCTGAGCAACCGCAAACACTTCCTGCCAGAGTTTGCGGTACTGGCGGATGCTGATTTTCTCATCCACCACTTTAAATTCGAGTTTTTCCGGCGCGGGCTTCGCTTTGGCTTCGCTGGCGTAATCTTCCCCGGCATACAGAGCGACAACAAACAGCGGCTGATTGAGAATTTCAAACGAGCCCACTCCCTGGAGCTGGGTTGACTGTGCCAGTCCCGAAACAGTCATTAACAGTATGGTTAAAAGATAACGCATCACTTTCTCCTGCATCAGTGCGATACCGGACTCTGCGACAGCAGCGGCTACACAAATAATCTACTACAGGGATATCGTGGCCCGGGTGATCTCTATCAACAAGTCCCGGGGGCAATCAGGTGACAAATTTGCAAACCAGTTGACAAAATTTGTCACCCTGACCGGCGATTTAGTCAGATTGCGCCAGCGCGAAGCGGAATGGGATATCAAATATCAATGACTGCTCACCCAGCTCTGCAGGTGCGTGAGCATACGGCGCCGCCGCCCGGGCAGCCCGCAGCGCTTCCCGGTCCAGCAGGCGTACGCCACTGCCCTCGGCCACCTCAGCGCGGATCAGCTCGCCGTCAGCAGACAGTTCGACGGCAATGGTTACACTGCCCTCAATGCGGCGCTGCAAGGCTTTGCGGGGATAAGCGGCGCGACGGTTTGCCTGCTGCAGCACCGAACGGAAATAACCGGCGGAGGCCAGATAGCGCTCCCTTTGGCGCTGCTGCGATGCCTGAGCAGCAGTCATCCCGGCTGCCGACTGAAGCGCCGGGGTCCGTTCATTTTTGCCGCTCTGCGTTATCTGACGATCCGGCTTCTGCCCGCGTGCCGGTGCTGCGCCGGCAGTTGCGGCGGTATCAGCGGTTGCCGTCGCCGGGGTCTCCTGCCCGCCCGGGGTCTGCACCACCTTTGTCAGCCCTTCTGCTGCAACGTCGTCTGACACGGACGCCGGTTGTGTACCCTGAGGGCTGTTTTGTTCGCCGGATTTCGCTTTGTCATCCTGCTGCGTCTGCGCTTCAGCGTTCATCTGTGCTGCAGACGGCGCTGCCGCCACCCGGGCTTCGGGTGAAACCCAGCGGCGAATCTGCGCGGAACGGGCATCACTGAAGTGCAATCCGGCCAGCGTGTCCGCCATTGCATGTTTCTGCTGATCTTCTGCATCAATCAGCCCCTGACGCAAACGGGCCGATTGGGGAAATTTGCCGATCCAGGCGGCAATCAGGAGATTAACAAAGGCGCCATCATCAATCTGCATCACCTGAACCCCATTGATGTGGACCAGGCAAGGACCACGGCGGTTAGAAATCAGTATCTGATCGCCCGCCAGCAGATCGTCCTGCAGCATATGGGCAAAACGCGGGATGTAGTCGGCCCACTGGTCCAGCTCGCTGTCGGTCAGATTGATGGCCAGCCCTTCATTCCATAACCGGAAAAAGCGTCGTGGGGAAAGATCTTCATCCAGTATGTCCATGCGTAAGGTGAGCGGCTGCCCTGGCTGACGCCAGTAATGGTAATCGGCCTGCGGTGAGTAAACACTTGCACGGTAGACATCCACATCCAGCCGGCGATACACGGCACTGCCCTGTAACTCAGCAAGCACTGGTATGCCCGCCGGACCGGACATCCTGCTGCCCGGTCCGGCATACAGGGACCCGGCCAGGCAGAGCAGAATGATTGCCGCCAGCAGCAGGCCAGATATTTCGCGCAGACGCACAAACAAAAATACAGATACACCAGCAACCCCGGCCATACTTCTCCCCTGCAGAGCTCTGATAAAAGTCAGGAAAATGAATGAAACACGCAGGATGGAAAGTCTGTGTGACAGAATGACTTCAGGGGGTCATATCGGCTCTGACGGAATGTCGTCAGCCGTCTCAGGGCAGGTTAATCAGGTCGATCATACTGGTCATCGGCATCGACTCGCGAACCAGCTTCAGCTGACGCTCCGGCTCGCGGATATCCGCCAGAGTCACCCTCGATAACACCTGGGTAATTAACTGGTTAATCCCGCCCCAGTTGCTGGCCAGTGAGCAAGTGTCCGTAATGTCACATGAGGTTTCGTCCGTGGCGCACTCTGTCACCGCCACCGGCCCTTCAAACGCCTGCACGATATCCAGGATACGGATTTGCCCCGGCGCCCGGGCAATACGATAACCGCCCCTGGCACCGCGCTGGGCAATCACCAGACCAGCATCCGCCAGTGCCTTCATCACTTTACGGACAGTGGGCAGCGGCAGACCGGTTTTACAGACAATATCGTCCGTTGACAGCTTCATGCCGCCGGCTCTTGCCAGTTCGTTCAGAACCACCACGCCATAATCTGTCAGCTTGCCAATTTTCAGCATAATGAGCTGGCTCCTGTGCGCGCCTGTTCCGGTTTCCGGAGACCGGTTAGCGGGGGTTAATCCGCCATCAGCGCGGGGTCAATGCGGGTTATATCCGAGTGAATGAGAACCCATCTCAATTGGTCAGAATTCAATCACTTTGATAGAATGCGTTCATTAAAGCATACCAAGTTAGTATTGATTAATATACCCGACTAATTTACTCTGACATGTATCTCAGATGCGGTAGAAATCAGCCGGGTCCATCAGGCTGCTTTACTGTTATCCGGTTGGTCGCCCGGCATAGTCTGACAAAATGCCGGGGATACCCTCAGATAAAGACCACGGGCCGTACAGCACCATGACAGACCGCAACGCAGGCGCACAGCGGCCGTCAAAAACGAGAGAATCACTATGAGCAACAACGCCGAAATCGAAGCCAGAATTGGCAAAGAGTATAAAGCCGGTTTCTTTACCGATATTGAATCCGACACCCTGGCCCCGGGCCTGAACGAAGAGGTGGTGCGCTTTATCTCAGCGAAAAAAGGCGAGCCGGAATGGATGACAGAATGGCGTCTGAAGGCCTTCCGTGCCTGGCAGGAAATGACAGAGCCAGACTGGGCGCATGTGACTTACCCTAAACCGGATTTTCAGGCCCTGTCCTATTACTCGGCCCCGAAAAGCATGGAAAACCGGCCCAAAAGCCTGGATGAAGTCGATCCCGAGCTGCTGGCAACCTATGAAAAACTGGGCATTCCCCTGCATGAACAGATGGCGCTGGCCGGTGTGGCCGTAGACGCCGTGTTTGACTCGGTATCGGTTGCCACCACCTTCCGTGAAAAGCTGTCAGAAGCCGGGGTGATTTTTATGCCTATCTCCGAGGCGGTCCATGAGTATCCGGAGCTGGTAAAAAAACACCTGGGAACTGTGGTTCCACAGCGCGATAACTTTTATGCCGCGCTGAATTCAGCGGTCTTTTCTGACGGTTCTTTTGTCTACATCCCCAAAGGCGTGCGCTGCCCGATGGAGCTGTCGACCTATTTCCGCATTAACGAAGCCAAAACCGGTCAGTTTGAACGCACACTGATTGTCGCTGACGAAGGCGCTTATGTGTCGTATCTGGAAGGCTGTACCGCCCCTATGCGCGATGAAAACCAGCTGCATGCGGCGGTCGTCGAACTGGTGGCCATGGATAACGCAGAAATCAAATACAGCACCGTACAGAACTGGTACCCGGGCGATGAACAGGGTAAAGGCGGTATTTATAATTTCGTAACCAAACGTGCCATGGCGCATACCAACGCCAAAGTCAGCTGGACTCAGGTCGAAACCGGCTCTGCAGTAACCTGGAAATACCCAAGCTGTATTCTGAAAGGCGACAATGCCGTTGGGGAGTTTTATTCCGTGGCCCTGACCAATAATTTCCAGCAGGCCGACACGGGTACGAAAATGATCCATCTGGGTAAAAATACCCGTTCCACTATTATCTCCAAGGGGATTTCTGCCGGTAAAAGCCAGAATGCATACCGGGGTCTGGTGCGGATGAACCCCAACGCTGAAGGTGCCCGTAACTACACCCAGTGTGACTCACTGTTAATCGGTGACCAGTGTGGTGCGCATACTTTCCCTTATATTGAGAGTAAGCACCCTTCTGCCGTGGTCGAACACGAGGCCACAACCTCAACCGTCAGTGACGACCAGCTGTTCCTCTGCCGTCAGCGTGGCATCGATACAGAAAAAGCCGTTTCCATGATTGTTAATGGCTTCTGTAAAGAAGTCTTTAAGGAGCTGCCGATGGAATTTGCCGTTGAAGCCGGCAAATTACTGGAAGTATCCCTGGAAGGTTCCGTCGGCTGATACAACAGCGGTAGTCAGTCTGCCGCAGCACCGAATACTGAAATTGAAAGAATATTTTCCGGCCCACAGCACCATCGGGCACCAGAAGACATAAGGTACTGATAAAGATGATCAGCATTAATAACCTGCACGCTAACGTTGAAGACAAAGAAATTCTCAAGGGTCTGAATCTGGACATTAAACCGGGTGAGATTCACGCCATCATGGGTCCTAACGGTGCTGGTAAAAGTACACTGGGTAACGTCCTGGCCGGACGTGAAAACTACGAAGTCACAGCGGGCAGCGCCACGCTGAACGGTAAAAACATCCTTGAGATGGAACCGGAAGAACGTGCCCGCGAAGGCCTGTTTCTGGCATTCCAGTATCCGGTGGAAATCCCCGGGGTATCCAACCTCGAATTCCTCAAGGCATCGGTTGATGCTGTACGTGAGCAACAGGGCAAAGAAGCGCTTGATTCTGTACAGTTTCTGAAACTGGCCCGCGAAAAATGCAAAGCGGTGAATCTGGATGCCAGCTTTCTCAAGCGTGGTGTCAATGAAGGTTTCTCCGGGGGCGAGAAAAAACGTAATGAACTGATGCAGATGATGCTGCTGGAACCTCAGCTGTGTATTCTGGATGAAACAGACTCTGGTCTGGATATTGATGCCCTGCAGGTAGTCGCCGACGGCGTTAATGCCATGCGTGACCCGAACCGCAGTTTTATTGTCGTCACCCACTATCAGCGTTTGCTGGATTACATTGTGCCCGACTATGTCCATGTTCTGTCCGACGGAAAAATTGTAAAATCCGGTGGCAAAGAACTGGCACTGGAGCTGGAACAAAAAGGCTACGGCTGGCTGGAAACCTCTGATAACGGAGCGGCTTAATATGGCGGAGCAGTTTATACAGCACCTGCTTGAGCAGGCGAAAAATACCACTGCCCTGCCGTTTCTTGCCGATATTAACCAGCAGGGCCAGCAGGCGTTTGCCCGGGCCGTTTTACCTGGCCGTAAAACCGAGGCCTGGAAATATACCCCACTGACACGGTTCAGTGCGGAGGATTATGGCGTCCCGGAAAACAGCCAGCTGAATGAAGCACTGACTGCAGCCACCCGGCTCGATGATCTGGATGCCGCTAAAATTGTCTTTATTAATGGCACCTTAAGCCATGAATTATCTGACGCTATGGCGCTGGATGAGGTCACCCTGTTTTCACAGGCTTCAGCAGACCAGCAGACGCTGATCCGTGAGCAGCTCGGAACTCTGATCGCCGACGCAGGGGATTCTGCTCATTTATTCAATGACCTGAATAACGCTGCCGTCAACGAAGGGGTTCTGTTACATGTGGCAAAAAACAGCCGCCTGTCCAGGCCTCTGCAACTGGTACAGCTGACAACCAGCGATCAGGCTGCTTTTCAGGTGAATGCAAGACTTCTGGTGGTACTGGAATCCGGTGCAGAAGCCACCCTGATAGAACAGTACGACTCCGACGATGAAGCTCAGGTCAGCTTTACTAACGCGGTCACTGAGATAGTCATTGGTGATAACGCCAGACTGCAGCATTACCGTCTGCAGATGATGCAGGAGCAAGCACAACACATAGGGTCTACCTTTGTGGCGCTCAACCGCGACAGCCATTACAAAGGGTTTCACCTGGCGTTGGGAAGCCAGTTAACCCGCAACGACGTTGTGATTAATCATAATGTCGGAGGTTCTCATTGTGAGCTGAACGGCGTTTATATTCCGCAGAATGAACAACTGGTGGATTTTCATACCTGTGTCGAACACAAAGTGGCGCACTGCACCAGTGACGAAGTGTTCCGCGGCATTATGAATGACAAAGCCAAAGCCGTATTTAACGGACGCATCCATATCCATCCGCAGGCTCAGAAAACACTTGCGGAACTGAGTAACAAAAACCTGCTGTTAACCAATAACGCAGAAATCAACACCAAGCCGGAACTGGAAATTTACGCCGACGACGTAAAATGTGCGCATGGTGCCACGGTTGCCCAGCTGGAAGAAAAAGCGCTCTTTTATCTGCAAAGCCGGGGCGTCAGCAAACGTGAAGCAGAAGTTATGCTGAGCTTTGGTTTTATCAACGAGTTGCTGGAAGCTCTGCCCCATGCAGCGGTAACGCGCACATTACGCCCATTACTGGCGCGCCGCTTCGGCCGCGATCAGAATCTGTCGCGCCACCTGCTGGAAAGTCTGGACGACGATGCCCGTCATGCAGGAGAACGCGCATGAACGGAATGATTGCCGATATCCGCGCACAGTTTCCTGCTTTGGATCAGCAGGTAAATGGTAAACCTCTGGTGTACCTCGACAATGGTGCAACCACCCAGAAACCGCAATGTGTCATTGATGCTCTGGTGCATTATTACCAGCAGGATAATTCCAATGTGCATCGCGGAGCGCATACATTGAGTGACCGCGCCACAGGCTATTTTGAAAATGCCCGCAAAACAGTGCAGACATTCCTGAATGCCCGCAAAGCAGAAGAAATTGTCTGGACCCGTGGCACAACCGAGGCCATCAATTTAGTCGCGGCGACCTGGGGAGCAGACAATATCAGCGCCGGCGATGTGATTCTGGTCACCGCCATGGAACATCACGCCAATATTGTCCCCTGGCAGATGCTGTGTGAAAAAACCGGTGCCACGCTGAAAGCTATCCCGGTGAATGATCAGGGTGAGCTGGATATGGAAGCCTATGCCCGGATGCTCACCCCCGAGGTGAAACTGGTGGCCTGTGTGCATGTTTCCAATGCTCTCGGCACCATCAACCCGGTGGCGGATATTATTCGCATGGCCCATGATAACGGGGCCATTACCCTGATCGATGGCGCCCAGTCCGTGGCACACTGGGATATTGATGTGCAGGCGCTGGAAGCGGATTTCTTCGCCTTTTCCGGCCACAAATTATTTGCCCCGACCGGTATTGGTGTGTTGTATGGCAGAGAAGAATTACTCAATGCCATGCCCCCTTATCAGACCGGCGGTGAAATGATCGAGCACGTGAGTTTTGAAAAAACCACGTTCAACAAACTGCCGTATAAATTTGAAGCCGGCACGCCACATATTGCCGGCGCGATTGGCCTGGCTGCTGCGATCGATTTTCTCAATGGTCTTGACCGTCCGGCACTGGCAAAACATGAAGATGCAATAATGGCGCGGGTCAGTGAGCTGTGCGCACAGAATGATGATCTGCGTGTTATTGGCAATGCGTCACACAAAGCCAGTGTATTCAGTTTTCTGTTGCAAGGTGCACATCCGGCAGACGTCGGCACCCTGCTCGACCAGCAGGGTATTGCAGTACGCACCGGCCACCATTGTGCCATGCCGATTATGGACCAGTACGCGATTCCCGGAACAATCCGCGCGTCATTTACCTTCTACAATACGCTGGAAGAAGTCGACGCGTTATTCAAAGGGCTTGAAAAAGCCAAAATGTTCTTACTGTGAGGGTGAAAGGATATGAATACCGAAACCTTTGATCCAAAAAAAGCTGCCACCACCAGCTACGATCCCAACGAAGCCGCAACAGTCAGCATGACCGACGCTGCTATCGCACACGTACGTAAGCAACTGCAGAAAAACCCGGCCATGGCCGGTGTACGTCTGGCGGTGAAAAAAAGCGGCTGCTCTGGCTTCAAATACGATATCGAATTTGTTGAGCAGGGCGGTGACGGTGATCAGATTGTGACCGTCGCTGATGATGTTAAGCTTTTTGTCGCTGCCGATGCCAAAGCTTATGTGCGTGGCACCGAGATTGATTACACCAAAGAGGGTCTGAACAGCACCATTAAGTTCAATAACCCGAATGCGAAAGACCTTTGCGGCTGCGGCGAATCCTTCAGCGTCTGAAGCTATCTGCATTGCTGCTGCCGCGTTGCGGCTGATTTCGGAATACTCACGTACAACCCCGTACGCTCCGCTTCCTCAATCAGCCGCGCCTTGCATCAGCTGCTTCGATAACGCTCCAGAAAGCTGGATGCGCTGCATCCACTGAAATAAGCCTTACAGCCCTGAACTCTTCTGATTGAGATAACAATCAGATCATTCTTATTCATCGTGTATTGCCAGCGCTGATTATTTATAATGCCAGGGTATTTCGCAGGTTGGGCACAGCCCGCCGCTGATACTTTTTACTAATTCTGATACGCACTGACCCTGAACGAGGAATTGTATGGAAAGCAGAATGGTTGTCGCTCATTCCGAGTGCCCTGCCCGCATGGTGCCCTCCGGTACGCCTACCACAATTCCTGCCGGCAGCTTTGTAACCATCAATCAGGCTTTGGGTGGTAATTACACAGTTACCCATAACGGTAATATGCTGCGTGTGGATGGAACCGATGCGGAAGCACTGGGACTGGAAGCAGAGCAGATTGAATTTGAAGCCCACGACGATGGCATAGTGCGTAAAGAGCAGGTTGAACAGGCGCTGCGTACCATTTTTGACCCGGAGATCCCCATCAACCTGCTTGACCTTGGATTAATTTACGGCATTGATATTGAAGGCAGGCGGGTGAACATCCGCATGACACTGACAGCTCCGACCTGCGGTATGGGGCCGGTACTGATTTCGGATGTTAATTACCGTGTTGCTAAAGTGCCGAATGTTGAATCAGTCAATGTTGAACTGGTTTTTGATCCGCCCTGGTCACGGGACATGATGACCGAAGAAGCCCAGCTGGAAGCTGGCCTGTTCTTCTGAAAGCACGGCCGCTGCGGCGGCCGCATCCCCGCACGCCTCAATCAGCCTCAATCAGCGGATGGCGCCTCACCCTCTTCCGGCTCTTTGGTGCCGGCCGGATTTAAATCCAGCAGGTAATGGCCGTAAACTTTGCCCGCTTTCAGATCAACCACGATGACCATGGCCAGCCCCTGATACTGGCTGTTAATCAGCACATGCTCGTACTCATCGCCCATGCGATAAACATGGGTCACATTACCTTCGCGGCAATCCGCCACACCAAAATCTTTCGCCGGAATGGCTTCCACGTATTGCCAGAAATCAATGGGCGGCGCGCCGTCTTCAACGCGCAGGGGAGAAAATTGAGTGGCTTTGAATTCTTCTGTGGTTAACTTTCGGGTTTCCATTAAAACAGGCTCTTCAGTTTATCTTTGGCTTTGTCTTTCAGTTGCTCACGTTTTGCAGCGGCTTTTTCTTCCGCTTCACGTTTTTTCTGTGCTTCGTAGTCTTCCAGTTTGCGCTCATTCATGGCCTGCAGACTGTTCAGCTTATCATTCAGCGATCCGTCCATGGCATTCAGCTGTGCCAGTTCATCCGCGTATTCGCCGGTGTAACTCTGTAGTTTTTCCTGCAGTCTGGCCTGCAGTTTCTGTTCAAGCTCACGCTGCTTTTCATTTAAGCGCTGATTAAAGGCTTCACTCAGGCGGGAGTCCAGATCAGACCCCAGTTCAACCTGCGGGGATTTCAGCCCGCCGGACGCTTTGGCATTAACGTCGAACTGATTAATGCTCTGCAATGCGCGGGTCAACTCCTTAGCAAACAGGGTTTTACCCTCCCCGGTAAAGCGTGTCTGGCCAAACTGCATATCGCTCTGGGCACTGAGTTTGCCACCACTGACTACGGCCAGCCCCTGGACCTGTACCATGGCAGAATCCAGCTCCGTTCCTCCCAGCCCCAGGTTCATGCCCTTGAGATGCCAGTCTTTGGCGGTCAGTGTCAGCGTGTCATTGGCCGGTTTTTTACGATGGTCCAGCACGATATCGACACTGAGGTCCTGCACATCGTGCAGCCCGGAACCATTAAGCAGAATATGAGCCGGACGTCCCAGCACCGCGGGCTGATGGGTAAGATCTTCCATACTGATGAGTAATTCTCCGGCCGGTACACTGGCCGTCAGGCGGGCTTTACGCAACAGAAATTCAGGCCACGGATCATCCGTTGGGAAATGCACAAAACGGCCATCACGGATTCGTTCAGGCTCCTGCGGTGTGTCTCCTTCAGCGTCGTCATTGCCGGACGACAGATAAGGTTCGACTTTCTCATACCAGTACAGAGCTTGCCCGGCCCATTCTCCGGCCTCGGAACCAAACAGCAGCGCGGTTAAGTTGGCCGCCCCCTGAGCATTCAGCTGATACTTGTTTTTAATACGGCTGAGGTCATCACCCGGTGCATTTTTTAACGCTGTCAGCTTATCTCCGAGATCTTCTCTGGCATCGGTTACCGCCCGTTGCGCTGCTTTAACCGCATCACGGTCTGCTTTCATGCGTTCTTTTAATGCATCCAGCTCTTTTTTACGTGCTTTGAAATCTTCCAGCGAATCAAACCGGCCGGATAGAATACGGTTAAGTTCATCTTCATAGCTGGCCAGCGCTTCGCTGTCCGGTACTTTCTTAACCGCCTCATCAATGTCAGCTTTATGTTGCTTATAACTTTGCTCAAAAGCATCGCCCGCAGATTCCGTCTGCAAAGGTTCGCGCGCCAGGATCTCCTGCGCGGACGGTAACTCTGTCACACTGAACGGCAGCTTATCCTGGTCAGTGCCGGAGTCACTGTCATCGGCCGCGACGGTTTCTTCGCTGATTTCCTCCTCCAGCGCGCCCGAGGTTTCTCTGGCGGTATCAAATTCCAGCCCGTCCACACTCAGCTCGCGGATAATGGCTTTCCCCAACAGCAGAGGTACAAATTCCAGCTCGGCTGTGGCGCGGGAGAACTGCAGCAGATTCTGCATCGGCTGTTCAGCGTCAGCCACGGTTAAATGCTCGATTTCAAAACCAATCGGGTTCAGTGTCAGGGACACAGAGCCGGCTTCCACTTTCGCGCCGGCGATGTCGGAACCCACACTCTCTATCGCCATTTTGGCTAACGGGCCGGCGGCGATAATAAAGAAGACCGCCAGCAGTGCGGTGATGACGACAAAACTGATCAGACCAGACCAACGAATCCATTGCTTCATGTTATTTCTTACTCCGCCAGAGACTGATACAGACTGTAGAATTTGCTGGCCTTAACCACCTGCACCACCCGCAGCCTGTTGACCCAGCTGATAACACGCTGCCGGTAGAGGTTGATCAGCACCCGGGTCAGCAGAAAGACCGGTACAAATGCCAGCAAAGAAATCACCAGGCCACCCAGAACCAGCGAATGGTTGAACGCCGTCAGACGCCAGAAATCGTTTTGATAGAGCGCCGTCCAGGTATCCTGTAACCCCGGATTAGTCAGCAGACTTTCGCCCAGCCGGGCTGCGTAGGGGTCGGTAAACCAGGCAATCAGCGAAAACCCGGCAAATCCCACGATAAAGGCGCTGAAGTTGATCCTCAGCACCAGTGCCAGCAACAGAATAAAAAGATTATGAACACTGAAGGTAGGCGTCATGGCGACAATCAGTGACAACGAAAAGGCAACGGCAATCTGCCCGGGGGCAGATTCTGAATTCAGCGCTTTCAGTAATTTGGCCAGTGTATCTAACATAGCGTTCCCCGCATTAGAGCATTCCCGGATGCCATCCGATCACAACCCGGCCGCCGTGATCAGATTCCTGACCGGAATCATAAGGCAGTACTCTGCCCGCCGGGCAGCACTATAACAAGATAACAAGTTCAGTGCCGCCCTTCACCGGCCACTGAGACAGCCAGCAAAACCGTCCGTTCACGGCATCACTCCACAGGCTGAATTTCAGGTATGATAGCGCCGCCACTGACAATAACGACCATGAAACAGGCTCGTTTGTGGCGCTCGCCCAGGGTGGCCGGAATGTTGATGATACGACAGGGATTGAGTCAGGGTACGGATTGAAATCCACGTGCAATTCAGGGAAATTTATTACACAAATGAGACGATCCGGAAACACTCTCTGCATTGAGATACGAATTTTTTGCAGAAAACAAGAGGGTTTGTAAGGATCAAGCGGTGAATTGCCAGGAAATGTCAGACAGAGACGCCCTTTTTATTGTACCGTTATCATCAACAATGCATTCCGGGTCCCTGACCTAGTCAGTGAGATAACAAACCGCTATAAATTCTTATTTACAATCAGCAGAATCTTTCCGCCCCGGGGCCCTGTTGCCTGCTGGTGTGGATGAACTAAATATTAAGCCTAACCGTCACTTTTATATGAGGACATTATGGGAACTCTTTTCTCGACTTTCCGTCTCCGGCATATCGCCGTAGTCAGCGCATTACTTACGGTATTAGCCGGCTGCAGCGAGCAGGAAGCCGGTGGCGCCCAGGGCGCACAGTCTCAGCCGCCTGCCGTGGGTTATATCACCGTCAGCAGCCAACGACTGGAACTGACCGATACCCTCCCCGGGCGTGTATCTGCCTATCGCACGGCGGAAATCCGTCCTCAGGTTAACGGTATCATTCTTGAGCGTTTCTTCGATGAAGGTGCACACGTTAACGAAGGTGACAAGCTGTATCAGATCGATCCGACGCTGTACAAAGCCAACGTTGAAAGTGCCAAAGCTCAGCTTGCCGTTGCCAAAGCCAATGCCTACGCCGCGAACCTGACCGCTAAACGCTATAAAGAACTGGCGACCAAGTCCGCCATCAGTGATCAGGAAGTGGATGATTCTGAAGCTAATGCCAAGCAGGCTGACGCTCAGGTAAAAGCAGCCGAAGCGGCGCTGCGCACAGCTCAGGTAAACCTCAGCTACACTGAAATCACCGCGCCTATTTCCGGCATTATCGGTCGTTCCACCATCACTGAAGGTGCCCTGGTATCCGCGCAGCAGGCAAACCCGCTGACGGTTATCCGCCAACTGCAACCTACTTATGTGGATATCAAACGTCCGGCAGCCTCTCTGATCCGCATGAAAAACCCGGACCTGTCGCGTGATGTGACCGTTGAACTGGACGATGGCACCCCTTATGGCGAAACAGGACAGCTTAAGTTTGCCGACGTCAGTGTGGATGAAGGCACCGGCAGTGTTAACGTACGGGTTCTGTTTGAGAACAAAGACAACACCCTGCTGCCCGGCATGTTTGTCCGTGCTCAGGTTCCCAGCGCTCTGATTGAAGATGCCATTCTTGCTCCTCAGGCCGCCGTCATTCGTCAGCCTACCGGTGAAACCGTGGTGTATCTGGTGGGTGAAGACAATCAGCTGCAGGTCCATAACGTCAAAGTGACCCGTGCAATCGGCGATAAATGGCTGGTGCAATCCGGTCTGCAGGAAGGCGATCGTGTCATTATCAGTGGTCTGCAACAGGTGCAGATGGCGCAGCGCATGTCGCCACCGGGTACCCCTCTGACTGTTAATCCAGAAGAAGCCAAACGTTAAGGAGTACCCTGAACCATGGCTAAGTTTTTTATCGACAGGCCCGTATTTGCCTGGGTGATCGCTATCCTGATCATGCTGGCCGGGGCAATGTCTGTGCTGAATCTGCCGATTCAGCAGTATCCGACCATCGCACCGCCTTCTGTGCGTATTGTGGCCCAGTACCCGGGTGCTGCCGCTGATACGCTTGAAGAAAGTGTGACTCAGATTATCGAACAGAACATGACCGGGCTGGATAACCTGCTGTACATGGAATCCACCAGCAGCAGTGCCGGCCGTGCCACGACTACTCTGACCTTTGCTCCGGGCACCAACCCGGACATCGCTCAGGTGCAGGTGCAGAACAAACTGCAGCTGGCTGAAGCCCTGCTGCCCCAGGCAGTTACCCAACAGGGTGTCAGTGTGACCAAAGCGTCCACCTCCTTCCTGATGGTGGTCGGTCTGATTTCCAAAACCGGAAAGATGGACCGTGCCGATATTGCCGATTACGCCAACAGTTACATTAAAGATCCGCTGTCGCGGACGTCCGGCGTCGGTGAACTGCGCGTCTTTGGTTCCCAGTACGCCATGCGTATCTGGCTGCAACCGGAAAAGCTGAATGCTTATAACCTGACACCGGTTGATGTTACCAGCGCCATCCGAGTACAGAACAACCAGTTCCCTGCCGGTCAGCTGGGTGGTATGCCAGCGGTTGAAGGCCAGGCGATGAACGCCACTATTATTGCCCAGAGCCGTCTGGAAGCACTGGAAGAATTCGAAAACATTCTGCTGAAAGTGAACACTGACGGTTCTCAGGTGCGCATCAAGGACATCGCCAAAGTCGAGCTGGGCGCAGAAAACTACTCTGTTATTGGTGAATACAACGGCAAGCCGGCCAGTGGTATTGGTATTCAGCTGGCCAGTGGTGCCAACGCGCTGGATACCGCTAACGCCGTCCGGGCAAAAATTGATGAGCTGAAACAGTTCTTCCCGACCGATCTGGAAGTGGTTTACCCGTACGACACCACCCCGTTCGTACGTATCTCCATTGAAGAAGTGGTACACACCCTGATCGAAGCCGTGGTGCTGGTATTCCTGGTCATGTACCTGTTCCTGGGTAACTTCCGCGCCACATTGATTCCGACCATCGCCGTACCTGTGGTACTGCTGGGTACTTTCGGTGTGATGGAAGCCTTCGGTTACAGCATTAACACCCTCACCATGTTCGGTCTGGTGCTGGCCATCGGTCTGCTTGTGGATGACGCCATTGTGGTGGTGGAAAACGTCGAGCGGGTCATGGATGAAGACGGCCTGCCGCCAAAAGAAGCTACCAAACGTTCGATGGAGCAGATTACTTCCGCACTGGTCGGTATCGCTCTGGTGTTGTCCGCGGTATTTGTTCCTATGGCCTTTATGGCCGGTTCAACCGGTGCAATTTACCGGCAGTTCTCGCTGACCATTGTGTCGGCTATGGCGCTGTCGGTACTGGTGGCTCTGATTCTGACACCGGCACTGTGTGCGACCATTCTGAAACCTGCCCACAAAGGTGATCTGGAAAACCAGAAAGGTTTCTTTGGCTGGTTCAACCGCTTTTTCCATAAAGCCACCAATGGCTACGTCAGTTCTGTAGGCGGAACCGTCAGCCGTCCTGTGCGCATGATGCTGGTGTACGTGGGTGTACTGGTGATTCTGGCAGTGCTGTATATGCGTCTGCCCACCTCCTTCCTGCCGGAAGAGGATCAGGGTGTACTCATTACCCTGGTGCAGTTACCGGAAACAGCCACCATGGAACGCACCCAGGACGTTATGCACAAAATGCAGAAGCACTTCCTCAATGATCCCGGTGTGGAGTCCATCTTCACTGCGTCCGGCTTCAGCTTTGCCGGTATGGGTCAGAACATGGGTCTGTCGTTCGTGAAACTCAAACACTGGGATGAACGGACAACGCCGGATGTTTCCGTGCAGGCAATTATTGGCCGGGCTTATGGTGCTCTTGCTCAGATCAAAGAAGCCACTATTTACACCATTAACCCACCACCGATTCCGGAGCTGGGCGTGGCGTCAGGTTTCAACCTGATGCTGCAGGACCGTAATAACCAGGGTCACGAAGCCCTGATGCAGGCCCGTAATATGATGCTGGGTATGGCTTCTCAAAATCCACAGCTGTCTCAGGTACGTCCAAACGGCATGCCGGATGCGCCGATTTTCCGCATCGACATTGATTTTGAAAAAGTCAGCTCACTGGGCCTGAATATCGCGGATGTGAACAACACCCTGAGTACGGCCTGGGGTGGTTCCTATGTGAATGACTTCGTCGATCGCGGCCGGGTCAAGCGCGTTTACGTGCAGGCTGATGCGCCAGCCCGTATGCTGCCGGAAGACCTTGAGAAATGGTACGTCCGCAATAATCAGGGCGATATGGTACCTTTCACCGCGTTTGCTTCTTCCCACTGGGATTACGGCTCACCTCAGCTGCAACGCTATAACGGTGTGCCGGCGGTGAATATTCAGGGCGCTGCAGCCCCCGGCTTCAGTACCGGTGATGCCATGCTGGCGATGGAAGAAATGGCCGCTAAACTGCCACCTGGCTTTGGCCTGGAGTGGACGGGTCTGTCTTACCAGGAACGCCAGTCAGGCGACCAGGCACCAATGCTGTATGCCATTTCCCTGCTGGTGGTATTCCTCTGTCTGGCCGCATTGTATGAAAGCTGGTCAGTGCCTTTCTCTGTGATCCTGGTAGTTCCGCTGGGTATTATGGGTGCACTGATTGCCGCCACCGGACGTGGCCTGAGCAATGACGTTTACTTCCAGGTGGGTCTGTTGACGACCATTGGTCTGTCAGCCAAGAACGCCATTCTGATCGTTGAATTCGCCATGGCACTGGTTCATCAGGGCAAAGGTCTGGTGGAAGCGACCATGGAGGCTGCACGTATGCGTCTGCGTCCTATCATCATGACCTCACTGGCCTTTATTCTGGGTGTGACACCACTGGCACTCAGCACAGGGGCCGGCGCCATGAGCCGTCAGGCCATTGGTACCGGGGTTATTGGCGGTATGCTGGCAGCAACCTTCCTGGCCATTTTCTTCGTACCATTATTCTATGTACTGGTTATGAAGCTGACCTGGAAAGTACGCGGAAAACCCGCGAATCAGCAGGAATAACTGACCTGTGTAAAAACCCGGCTCCGGCCGGGTTTTTTTATTCTTTGTATTTTCCCTGAACGGTTTTTCTCTTCATCGCTTGCATTCTGTGTCCTGTCCGCACTAACCTAGCGCCACTATTATCCAAAACAACAATAAATGGTAATAAGTCTATGATGCGCTCAATTGTGTTACTCATCCTCCTTTCCTGCTCTTTTCTGGCTAACGCCATTACGATCAAAGACATTGATATCCCGGAAATCATACCGGCCCGTCAGGACAACCCTGAAATGCCGATGCGTGGCGCAGCCATCCGCCGGGTGTACGGTTTTGTTGAAAGCTATGTCGGTGTGCTATATGTGGCAGACCCGACGTTAACCGATGAGCAGATCGTGAATGCCGATGTCGCCCGCCGCATGACGTTTTACGTAACCTCTTCGCGCGTCAGTGCCCGTCGTTTTACCAATGCTATTCACGATGGTCTGTCGATCAACATCAGCAAAAAAGAGATGGTGGAACTGGACGACAGCCTGCAACAGCTGACCAACCTGTTTGATCATAAGTTTGTTGAGGGTACGGTCGGTTATATAGAATGGGTCCCCGAAGCACAGGAAACCCGCATCGCCATCGATGGTGAAGTGCGCGGGGCCGTGAAAGGAAAAAAACTGAATGATGCCCTGCTGAAAATATGGATCGGTGAGCACCCGGTCAGCGAGCGCTTTAAACAACAGGTACTGGGCCACCGTGACGACTGAATTTAAGGCAGCTTCAGTAACAGTAACGCTTGATTCTGGCCTTTAAATTATCTCTGCGCTGCCGTTGCTTCATCAGGGCCGCCAGAGATTCCGCCCTTTTTTTAACCAGGTTAAAGCGCCGGTAATTATCCCGGGCGTTGCGGCAGTTACGCTGTTTTTTCTCTGCCGCCGCTTGTTCTTTTTCCCGCCGCAAGCGGCGGGCTTTGCGCTCAGCTTTTACCCGTTTCTCACGCTTCAGATAGTCGGTTCCGGTGCCCTGATAATCTTCATGCTGGGGTTCAAAAGTATTGTCAGGCGATAAGGATTCTTCGTCGATCACTTCGGTTTCCGGCGCTGCGCCCCCGGCCGGTGGTTTATCACCAAAATGAACCTGTCCGTCAGCGTCTGTCCAGCGATAAACCTCGGCCGCGCTCAGGCCCGTGAACAGACACAGTGTCAGCAGAACTCCTTTCTGCATCATAAAATTCTCCGCTTTTGCTGTTATCCGGTCGGGGTCAGCGCTTTGATCATTAGCTGGACGGACTGCCGCCCGCGGAATTCATTCACATCCAGCTGGAAAACAACCTCCGCGTAATCAGCCTGCTGATCCGGCCAGAGCGAAGTATCCACGTTAAACCAGATACCATCGAGCGCCTGATCACTGTCTTCTGGCTGCAATACCAGCTTCAGATGGCGTTCGCCAACAATCCGCTGCTGAACCAGACGGAAGCGGCCACTGAACAGCGGTTCGGGAAAGCCCTGTCCCCAGGGGCCACTCCATTTAAGCTGATGGGCCAGTTGCAGAGTGAAATCCTGTGCTGACAGAGAGCCATCGGTCTCCAGCCGTTCCTGTAACTGAGTGTCATCCAGGCGCCGGCGACAGACTTCGTCAAACCGTTGTGAAAATTCCTGCAGAGCAGATTCATATAGCGTCAGGCCGGCAGCCATCGCGTGGCCGCCAAACTTTTTAATCAGCCCCGGGGCACTCTTATCCACTTCGTCGAGCGCGTCGCGCATATGCAGCCCGGGAATGGAACGGGCAGACCCCTTCAGCAGGCCATCGTCTCCGGCGGCCATGGCAATCACCGGACGGTGAACTTTTTCTTTGATACGTGAGGCCAGAATTCCAATCACTCCCTGATGCCAGTCATGCTGGTAGAGACACACTCCCACCGGCCAGTTCTGATCGCTGTCAAAACGACTGAGAAACTTCAGTGCTTCCTCCTGCATGCCCTGTTCAATCGTGCGCCGTTCGCGGTTCATATCGTCCAGCGTACGCGCCAGATTCAGTGCCCGTGTGGCATCTCCGGTCAGCAGGCATTCAATGCCCACTGACATATCGTCCAGACGTCCGGCGGCATTCAGCCGGGGCCCGACAGCAAAGCCAAAATCTGCTGCCACGACCCGGGAGGATTCCCGTCCGGCCACCTGCAGCAGCGCCAGCACACCGGCACTGGCATGCCCTGCGCGGATGCGGCGCAGCCCCTGCTCTACCAGTATGCGGTTGTTATGATCGAGCGGCACAACGTCAGCGACGGTGGCCAGGGCGACCAGATCAAGCAGCTGAGCCATATTCGGCGCGGCATCCGGCAGCAGTCCCCGGACTTTCATTTCTGCCCGCAACGCCAGCATCAGATAAAACACAACGGTGCAGCCACAGGCCGCCTTGGAGGGGAATTCACAGCCGGGCTGGTTCGGATTCACAATGGCAGCGGCCTCCGGTAAGGTGCTGCCCGGCAGGTGGTGATCCGTCACCAATACCGGAATACCGGCCTGTGCCGCCGCCGCGACGCCGTCAACCGACGCGATACCATTATCCACGGTCATAATCAGGTCCGGTTCCATGGTCACCGCCACAGCGACCAGTTCCGGCGACAGGCCGTAGCCAAAATCAAAGCGGTTCGGAACCAGATACTGCACATCGTTCGCGCCCAGCATATGTAATGCGCGAATGGCCAGTGCCGTACTGGTTGCCCCATCCACATCAAAATCCCCGACCACCAGCAAACGTTTACCAGCTGTCACCACCGGCAATAAGAGCTCGACCGCAGCGCGGATACCTTTCATCTGCTGATACGGCAGCAACGCCGGTAATCCGAGATCAAGATCCTTCGCGCTGGTGACCCCGCGTGCGGCGTAAATTCGTTGCAACAGCGGCGGCATATCGGGTAAGTCCCAGTGGGCAGGAAGCTGACGCGGTGTAATAGCAGGCATAGGAACTCGGGCGCTGGAATAAAAGCGATATGCTAACACGCCGGCGTTCACTCCTCAGGGCGAATACGCAGAAAGCGGGCAAAACGCGGTAAACCGGTTTTTGTCAGACCGTTATATGCAAAAGTAATGCGACTGCCCAGCGCAGGCGGAGACTGACGCTCGGCATCGGAAAAACCACTGCCAATGCGGAATTCCCGCCCATCTTCCATACGCACCACCACGGCGCCCATCTGTCCCTGATACTTACCTTCGCCGGGAACGTACCCCACCACAGTCGCTTCATCGTCCTGAGTGATCTTTACCTTCAGAAGATCGTCACTGCGGCTCAGCTGATAAAGTGAATCAGCCCGCTTCAGCATCAGGCCTTCACCACCAGATGCGGTGACCTGTTGCAACAGCGCTTCCACCTCATCAGCACTGCTGACAGGGCGCTGACGAACCAGTTGCAGCTGACTGTTAGTGGCTGCATTAACCAGCTTTTTTAACGTCCGGTAACGCTCTGTAAACGGGGCAGCCATGGCCGGCAGATCAAATACCATAAAACGCATCTGCCGCCAGTCGTCTTCCACCGGTTGTTGCCGGCGCACAACGCCGGAAGCCCAGCTGAAACGTTCACGCCCTGCCCATAATTCACCGTCCAGTGGGGTATCCGGAAATCCGTGAGTAAACCATTGCGGTACCTGGATATAGCGGCCACTGCGGGTCCGCAAGCGCGTTCCATCCCAGTAAGCCCGCACACCATCCAGTTTTTCACTGACCAGATATTGTTCAACATCAATCCCCGGCTGATAAACCTGCGCCAGCATTAATGCCGGCGCCGCATCGCCTGCGGCTGCATACAGAGATTGGGGAAGTCCCGCTAAAAGCAGGGTTAAAAGAATAATCATCACAATGTCCATGTGATTTCCTCCATGAAATCCACCTACAGGAATTAACCCTGATTCAGACTTATTGGCAACCCCGGCATTTTAATTTCAGACTTTCAGGCGATCTCTCTTGACTAAAGAGCACCTGAACGGAATCCTAACAGCCTGTTTATTTTTTAATTGATTGGTTATTCATGCGCTGTTATCTGTTGGGTCTTGGCAGCAATATTTCCCCGGACATTAATATCCCGTCAGCCTGCCGGGCGCTGGACATGCTAGGTGATGTGCTGCAGGTGTCGCCAGCGATTGCCACCACCACAGTCGGTGACACATTCACAGGGCCATTTATGAATCAGTTAGTCATACTGCAAACTGAACTGACGGAAATAACCCTGAAAGAAAACCTGCTGGCAATAGAATCACGTCATGGACGAGAGGCCAAAACGCCGGCCCGCAAAATAAAAGACAGAACCATTGATATTGATATTCTGATGTCAGCCGGCAATGCCGCTGACTGTCTTCATGCCCGCCTGGACGAAAGCTATTACCGCGAAGTTCAGCAACACTGGCTTCAGGAAGAAAACGTCTGATCGTAACGGTTAGCCACAAAACGTCCGCCATCCACCCGCATCACAGTGCCGGTGACCGCCGCTGCGCTGAGCAGATAATCACAGGCCTGCACAATCGCACCGTACCCCAGTTCCTGGCCCGTCAGTGACTGAGATAACACCATATTCCGGTATTCCTGCGTGTGCTGCGGTAAAAACTGAACCGGCCCCGGCTGAATAACATTCACCCGCACCCTGGCAGCCAGTCGCTGCGCCATGCTCAGAGACCAGTTCTGTAATCCGGCTTTGGCTGAACAGTAAGCTGAAAAGCGCTGGTTAGGGATATCCGCGTAAATATCACTGATACTGATCATGGCCGCACCCTCGGCCCACTGATCCGACAGGGCGTCCGTGATCTGCGCCGGTGACGACACATGCACGCGCCAATGCTTTTCAAAATGCATAGCCAGATCTTCAGCCGCCTTATCCGGAATAATACAGGACGCATTATGAATCAGCGCATCAACCGGCCCGACAGCAGCCAGCTGTTCACATAAAGACTGAACGGCTGCCACATCGGCAAGATCAGCCTGTAACACCGTCAAGCCCGGCTGCGCCGCCAGCTCACAACGGGAATTATAATGCGCGATTACTTCCCAGCCCTGAGCCAGATAGTGTTCTGCAAGGGTTTTTCCCAGACGCCGGCCAGCACCGGTAATAAGGATTCGTTTTGCCATACCTACTCCTGAAACTGACGCCTACCCTATCCGCCGCAGCCTGTTTTGTCACCTTGGAATACATAGCTCCAGACCCGTCATTAAACAACAAGATAACGGTATAAAGATTTCCATCCGCTTCGCTCCCGGCTGCCGCAGCAAAACGCCCGACCTGAATGTGGCAACAGGTCTGGATAATGCGCAGAACGTTGCCCGCAAGGCAGTATCTTAAACAAAACTGACAGCGGACCGGGTTGATACTGGCGATAACCTTACGACAACCGCTAAGCTCGGACTGCATTCACTAAAGGCCGAGCTTCGATGTAGAAAAGGAGTTGGTTGCGGGGCCGGATTGGTACTGGCAACCACGTTGCGACGACCGCCAGGGCGAAAAATTATCCACTGTTGGAAAGTTTTTTATTTACTGGAAAGTTGGTTGCGGGGGCCGGATTTGGAACGGCCAGTCCCACTGCGACGACCGCTAAGGGCGAACTTCTTAGCTGAACAACAGAGTTTTCATGCTGAAAAGGATTTGGTTGCGGGGGCCGGATTTGCAACGGGCAGTCCCACTGCGACGACCGCTAAGGGCGAACTTCTTAACTGAACACCAGAGTTTTCATGCTCAAAAGGAGTTGGTTGCGGGGGCCGGATTTGAACCGACGACCTTCGGGTTATGAGCCCGACGAGCTACCAGGCTGCTCCACCCCGCGTCAGAGGCTGCGTATATTACGGAGACCCCCCTATCCTGTCAAGCCTAAGAGATTGTTTTTCTGAGATTTTTCCGGCCAAACCGGTGAGCACAGAGAAAGTGGCCTGTATAGCTGGAGATTTCTCCATTCTGGTGGTAGCTTTAGCTGTACAAAAAATAACAAGAATAAAATTTGCCTATGACTGCGCATCCGAGCAATACAATAACGTCGGCCGCTTTGCAGCCCCTGTTAAGACTGTTGGAAAGCAAAGGTTTTTCCAGCACGGATCTGCTGACCCGGGAACTCGATGCCCGACCGGAGCATATTTCCAGTCAACGTATTCCCATCAGCCAGTTTGACCGTCTTCTTGAACAGGCCAGTAAACTGCTGAACGAACCATCCATTGGTTTCGCCGCAGGCCAGCATCTGGATCTTCCCAGTTTTTATCTGCTTGGCTTTCTGCTGAACAACTGTCAGACCGGTCGCGAAGCACTGACAATTCTGCGTCGCTATTATTCGCTGATCAGTGATACACGCTCACCGGACCTGTTTATCGGTCAACAGAGCATTAAAGTGGTGTATTACGTCGCCGAAGGCAGTGCTTTTGGCAGCCACGCGCGCACGGAATACATTGCCACCAGCATTCATACCGCCGGTAAGGCGTTTGGTGGCCATTTATATCAGATTCAGGGGGCTGGCTTCTGTTTTCCTCCGCCGCCTTATAAGGACGATCTGGAGCGCTATTTCGGTATTCCTCTGCAATTCAATCAGCCTCATAACTGGCTGTCGTTTTCGGCACGTCTGCTGGATAAGCCTCTTTCCCAGGCCAACCCGGAGTTGTTTGCCATTCTCAAGGCTCAGGCTGACAAGGCCTCCGAGCGTTTTTCACACCTGAAGCCGTTTTCCCGTAAGGTGATGCATATTCTGTATCAATGGCCGGAGTCCATTCCCATCACCAAAGAGTCCGTGGCGGAACTGCTGAGTACCAGCAGCCGCACGCTGACGCGCCGTCTGCAGGAAGAACGCTGTCAATTCTCTAACCTGTTGAAAGATGTGCGGCTGGAAAAAGCCAAGCACGCTTTAAGCAACGGCCACGCGGATGTTCAGCAACTGGCTATCGAGCTGGGTTTTTCCGATCGCCGCGGCTTTGAGCGGGCTTTTAAGCAATGGACCGGTAAAACACCGGCTGCTTATCGTAAAACCTGTCAGGAGCAGCGCCAGGGTCAGCGCCAGATGGAAGAGGCATAACGCCCGGCAGCGGGTTACCATCGCCGGGCGGCCATAAAAAGCAGCCATAAAAAAGCGGCCGGAGCCGCTTATTGTCATTGTATCAGTGGCTCCGGCCTGCCCGTCACCAGTCATCAGCTGACAAGGCAGCCCGGACGGTGCGCATTTTTTCTGACTTTTCCAGTTCCACCATGCTGCTGAACAACAGCCGCGAGCCGTCACTGGTGGATTCACTCAGCATCTGGCTGTAAAGATCTATCAGATAATCATCAATGCGCAATGCCATGGCAACCAGCTCATCGACACTGATATCCGGATGAATTTTCACACATTCTGCCAGCGCTTCACTGATGGAACCAGGCTCAAACTGATGCCATTCATCCAGAACTTTCTGTTGCAGATTCTCTTCAATACGGGTGACCGACTCAGCCAGTGTATTTTCATGCTCCGCAAGCAGATGACACATCATATCAACCCGTTCTTTCTGCGTCTGATCACGCAACTGCTCAAACAGATTACGCGCATGCTGATGCAGCTGACGACTGTAGGTAAGAATGTCTTTAACAGTTGAGTAACTCATGGTGTCCACTCCCTTTTGTTACTCTCAGCATAGCCTTCACCGCAGCAATCTCCATTGCCGGGTATCAACAATTTATTCCGCGTCGAACTGAGCTTTGAGGTCGTCTTTATAAGGACGGACAGCTTCTTTGTCTGCGTTACTGACTCCTTTCACTGCTTTCATCATCATCAGTGATGCAGACATCATCTGTGTCATCATGGCTTTCTGTTCCTGCGGCAGATCCGAATCTTTCACCTGCTGCAGCTGAGCTTCAAGCTGGGATACGCTCACCGGTTCATTTTCGATTTCGAGTGCCAGGTAGGCCAGAGAAATCTGCCGTGTCATCCCTGCCCATTCTTCAACGTTGTCATACCCTGCCGCCTGCACTTTCTGATTAAAATCGTCATACAGTCCGGCAGACTTCAGATCTTTGACACCCTGATTGAGCATTTCATCAATACCCTGAGAACCATCGGGCATTTCATCCGGCATCTGGTCTTCATGCTCAGATAACCATTGCTCCAGCGCCGGCATATTTTTCATCCAGGTTTCAATATCCGCACCGGTCAGATCAGCGGCAAACGCCAGCTGAGAAAACATAACAATGATGGCCGCCGTAATTAATCGCATCCGTATCTCCTGTGATAACAGTTTTGTGCCCAATAGCAGAGGCTTACCCTAACGGGCTTTCATCGCGGCGGCAATAAATCTCTACCGCTACCGCTTCATCAAAATCCCCAATCGCGGGCAATGTCGCAAAAACGCCGTGTTGCAGATGTTGTAAATCAACAAAATCCGGCGCCACCTGACGTGTCTCTGCCAGCAGCCACTGGGGTACCTGCAGCAGTAATTGCTGCAGATCGCTGCTGGCGCTGATGTCGTACAGCACGTCAGCCGCCAGTAACCGGTCTGCTTCAGGCCAGTTCTGGTTTTCGACAATGTTCACACGAACCTGGTTCAGCCTGGCGTTTTCCTGTACCGCCAGCAACGCATTATCGTCCAGATCTGCGACCCAGACTTCGCTGGCGCCACAGAGCGCGGCCGTGATGCCGACAATGCCCGAGCCACAGCCAAAATCCAGCACCCGCTGCCCGGCAACCCAATGAGGGTTACGCATCAGGTAACCGGCCAGAGCCCGTCCCCCGGCCCAGGCAAACGCCCAATAAGGCAGCCGGTGCCAAAGATCGGTAATCTGGGCTGTATCCAGTTGTATGTCCGTATCTTCCAGCGCCATCAGCCAGAGCCGCACCCACGTATCCTGAGGATCACTCTGTGCCAGACCTGCGCCCGGTACCGGCAGCGCCCGGCTCAGCTGTTGCAGAATTTTATTACCAGCTGACATAACGGCGCTTAAACTGGGTGACTTTTTTCAGGTAATTACGGGATTCGGCTTTCGGATGGCGCCGCACAATCGCCTGATAAACTTCATCGGCTGACATACGGTTAATGCGGGCGATGGCCTGACGCCGGTCAGAACTGAATGTTTTCAGCAAATTACCGGTGCCACCATTGTAGGCAGCGATCATGCAGTACTCTTTTTTCAGCCAGCCCTGCACATCGCGCAGGTAAACATCGCGCAGAATAGACAGATAAGCGGTGCCGGTATCGATGTTATTAGCCGGATTAAGCAGATAATTCCGGCCGGGCTTATCATGGCGGCGATAAATTCGCTGAAACACGTCTTTACCGGCGGTGGACTGCATCACCTGCATCAGTCCGTAAGCACCGGCATGAGACACAGCAAATGGATTAAAACTGCTTTCTGTTTCCATGATGGCCATGATCAGCGGCACCGATACCCGGTATTTATCACCGGCCTGCTGCGCGAGCCCACGATACCGGCCGGCACTTTTCTGCCGGTGGCTGCGCACCATGGGAATATTGACCCAATACCGGGCACCGCTTTTTTTCAGTTTATGGTCGGTGAGATATTCGGCGAAACGATTGGCGCGCCAGGGATATTCAATGACTTTGCCATCATGGTCCAGTACCTGGCCGGCAAGAAAAGGTTTACCGGTAATGCCCATATCCGCTGCGGTATATAAATCAACAGCAGAAGGGTCCGCCGGTGTCAGCAGTGTGGCTGCAATCGCATGGCGCAGCGAGGTAACCGGTGTTTTGCTGCCCTGGGTTTCGACCCGGATCAGGCCGGCATCAAAATCAATGTATACGCGGGTATGAAAGTCATCCAGATACTTTACAAAGGTGCGGACAGAACTCTCTTCATAATCATCGCCCCAGACCTGATTGGCTTTTTCTGAAAAGAACACGTATTCCAGAATCACCGCCTGTACATCCGAGGATAACTCAGCAAAATTTTCCGGCAGCTCTGTACTGTAGTTTTCCTGACTGAAGGATTCAGCACAGACCAGACAACTGATGACGGCCAGGAGGGGTAAAAAAGGAAAATGCATAAAGCGGATACAAAACCGGCGGCTTAAAGCCGCCAGTTTATCGGTATGTAGCCCGGGTGTCAGCTTCAGCGTCTGGCTTCGCGCCGTACCGCTGATGGTGAGAAATCCCGTTCACTGAGATCATAACTGAAGTTCATGGTCGATCCGCGTTCGTTATCCAGACCTTCGGCATAGTAGCGCCCGTCTTTCAGATCGTAGGTGACTTCCAGTGTGGTATAGACCACCGGCACTTCGTAATAATTGATCAGATGCGCTTCGGTCACTTCCCACAGCTCGCCATCTTCATCGTATTCCTCGGCGTACACAATGGACCAGGAATCTTCGTCAACATAGTAGCGGCGGGTGCTGTAACGATGGCTGTAGCCGACCCGCAGTTTGGCTTCAATCACCCACACCCGGTGGGCTTCATAGCGCAGCAGTTCAGAGTTGATGTGGTGCTCATGAAGAATATCATCCAGCTCAATATCTCCCTGGTGCACTTTGTAGGCGTTATACGGGATATAAATCTCTTTTTTGCCTTTCAGTTCCCAGTCGTAATAATCCGGGGCACCGTTAAACATATCCACCTGATCCACTGTGCGGATTGAGTTGGTATTCACATCGGCTGTGTCGTAGGCCAGGTCCGGCGTGCGGCGCAGACGGCGCTGACCCGGCATGTAAATCCAGGATTTACGCGGTGAGCGGATCTGATCCAGCGTCTCATGCACCAGCGTAATGGCACCGGCCATATTGGCAGGCGCCAGCGTTTTACGTTTCAGCAGGAAAATTTTGTTATCCAGATCTTTCGGTTCCGCGCCACGCATACTGTATTTAAAGAAGTACTCATACTGACGCAGCACATCCATGCGCTGACCACCGGCCGTGACGGACGAAGCAACGGCAGTGTAAGAATCCGTCAGACCACGGAAGCGCAGAGTATGATTCCACAACACTTCCAGCCCATCAGCCGGGATCGGGAATGGCGATGACATGGTGGCGCCTTTCACCCCGGAACCGTATTTGAAGACTTCCGCGCGGGTCGCGTTGGTTTTGATTCCGTCATAGACGTACTGCGGGTAAGACGCGGAACGGCGTGTCGGATACACCTCGAAGAACATATCCGGGAAACGTTTCAGCATCTCCCGCTGGCCGTCGGTCAGACGCGCTTTGTGCTCTTCGGCATTGGCAGCGGTAATACGGAACAAAGGTTTATCAGCGGCGAACGGGTCAGCATGAAAGTCACCGGGCTTATGTGCCTCATCTTTGGGGATACCACCGGTCCAGGCCGGAATATCACGTCCGTTACCGGCTTTCTCTGCCCCCACCGGAGTCAGATCCTGGCCCAGTCTGGCTGCCTCTTCCCTGCTCACTCCGGCTGCTACACCGCTGCTTGCCAGGGCCAGCACACAACATAAAAGTGTTTTTTTCATAGGTGAATTTCCGCCACAGATAGAGTCATATTCGGGCGGAGGCTACTTCCAAGCCTGAACTCTAGCAACCTGGGGTTACAAAATACTACAAATTACTGAAACCAAGGTTCCATTCAGACGTTTATTGATAATTTAGGAAATAGTAAACTCATATTGCTAATACTTTTAGCTGATACAACCTGCGTATCAACCTGACGCAGACGTGCCACCAGAGCTGCTGTCAGCGGCAGGCTGCGCGGGTCATTGCGCCGCCCAGCCCAGAACGCCGGCGCCATATCCGGGCTGTCGGTTTCCAGCACAATGGATGATTCCGGTAACGCCGCCACCGTACGTCTCAGTTTCTGCGCCCGTGGGTGGGTTACCGCCCCGCCTATTCCCAGAACAAACCCCAGATCATGCCAGCGCCGGCCCTGCTGCTCACTGCCGCTGAACGCATGCACCATACCGCCCTGATCGAAGCCGCTGCGCTTCAGCCAGGCAGCGGCTTCGTCATGCATGCCGCGGATATGAAGGATCAGAGGCAAACGATGCGCCCGGGCCAGTTCAGCCTGTTGACGGAACCAGAGCCACTGCTGCGCCAGCAGCTCATCATCGGTTGCCAGAACCTTATCCAGCCCGGCCTCACCCACGGCCACAACCGCCGGGTCTGCCAGGGCACGGTCGAGCCAGTCAATATCCTGCGGGCGATGACTGGCGAGGAAATAAGGGTGTAAACCCTGAGCGTAAAACCAGGGGCGATCACGGCACACGTCCGCCAAGCGATCACCCTGTTCACGACTGATGCCCGGAATCAGCAATCCGATGCAGCCCATCTCACGGGCCTGTTGCCAGATAACGGTACGATCGGAATTAAAGTCAGGAAAGTCAAAATGGCAATGACTATCAAACCAGGGATAGGGAAAATTCGTCATGGTCCTTCCGGCATATGTGAACAAATTTCACTCGGTAACTGGCGTAAAGCCGGTTAATCTGCTTCATTGTAATGACCTGTAAAGCAGTTGCTGAACGGCCCGGGAGCACACAGACAGATGGAACTGAGCACCAGAGAACTGAGAGAAACCATCATCCGCCCGACGCTGCATTATCTGGGCAAATCATCCGACGCCGCTGAAAACCTGCTGACCGCCATTGTATTGCAACAGCAACTCCGTCCCCGGGGGAATACCCAGGGTATGTTATACCCCGTGGATGCTGCTCTGCATCAGAAGGTCTGGAATCAGTGCCTGGCCTTTGAACCTGATCTGGCCAGTAAAATACGGGGACTGGCTTCCCAACGCGAATTTCTCAATAACCCGCACATTGAGCTGCAGACCAACCTGAGCTATGCCACTGCCATCGCCTGGGCGGTGTTTCTGGCTTACCCACAGGTTCGCCATCACGCCGAGAAAAACGCTGCCACTGCCTGATTACTTCAGGTTAAGCGACGGCTTCAATGCCTTCCATAAAGCCATATAGTTTCTTGCCAGCGGCACCGCCGGCTGTTCTTCCACAATGGGTTTGCGCAGCGTCAGCATACGTTCTGCACTGGCAGAATAGGCAATATAGGTTTTCATAAATTCCGGATAGGCTTTGAGCTCTTTTTTCACCCAGGCCACATGGCCGGCTTTGCGGCGGTCAATCATAGTGACAAAAGGCAGCCATTGTTTGGGTTTGGCCCAGTCAAAATCCTCTTTGATCTGCTGGTAAGCCCGGATCGAAAGCAGCGACGGTTCCACTGGCAGAAGAATACGGTCACAGGCTTTCAGTACGCCTTCCATCTGCGGTGTCATCATCGGCGGACAGTCAATAATCACCAGCCCATAACTTTCGCCCAGCGCACTGAGCGCCTGACTGACCCGCTGCTTCGCATCTTTTTTGGAATCGACCCGCTGATGAAATTTACGCAGTGACGCATCGGCTGATAAAACATCAAGCTTAGGAATAGCCGTGTGCTGTATGTAATCCGACAGCGGCTTATGCTCATTCCAGAAACCATCCTGCTTACGTTTCGCCTCTGCGCCCAGAATCCAGCTGGCAGCCGCCTGGGGGTCCATATCCCACACCAGCACAGGAATCCCCTCCCGCGCAGCCAATGCGGCCAGATTGACCACCGTGGTCGTTTTGCCAACGCCACCTTTGAGCTGATAGACCGCCAGTGTCCGCATATGCCGTATTCCTTTGTTGCCCGGGCCCGGCTGGCTTAAGTTTTTATAAAAGCCCACCGAACCATAATTAACAGTAATAATAACACCCGCGACTCAGGACGACAGCCCGCAAAGAGTGCGCCGCAATTGGCGGGGGGTGGCAGAGAACCAGCGCCGACAGGCACGGATAAAGGAGCTCTGTTCCTGATACCCCAGACCAGTGCTGATATCTGCCAGACTGAGCCCGCTCTGCGCCAGATACTGAGCGGCCAGTTCGCGGCGGACACTGTCCAGCAGATCGCCGTATACCAGCCCCTGCAGAGCCAGACGTCGTTGCAAAGTGCGGCGCTGCATCCCCAGCTGGGCCGCAATCTGGTCGATACCCACGCCGCCGAACGCCAGCTGACGGGTAATCAGGCTTTCCACCTGCTTCCCGATATCCAGCGGAAAACGCCGCAGAATATTACTGACAAAGATTTCGGCCGCCTGTCCCAGGCGGGCATCCGCCTGATCCAGAGTCAGCTGCAGTGCATCCGCGGGCAACAGAATCGCATCCACCGGCTGATTAAACAGAGTGTCACAGTGAAAATACTGGCGATAGGTGTGCACTGCCAGACAGGGCGACTGACGCAGCAGGATTGTCTGCTGGCCGGCGGCCAGGGGTGCCAGCACCGACCAGAGTTTGGCTGCCATAGCAAACGACTGTTCCGTAATCTGCCGGTGTGCCACACCATCGGACAGTTTCAGCTGATAGCGCACGCACAACATGCCTGGTGCATATTCGTCATCCGGCACAATATGTCCGCCGGGCGTGTGGTAGGCGAAGTAACGGATCAGCGCCGTCAGCGCATCGCCCACCGTCCGGGCGTGCCGGACGACCAGCGCCAGCGGTCCATACAGTGACAGGTCCTGCAAGGCTGACAGGCGCAGGCCAAAGTCTTCCATGTCCAGCTGTTCGGCAGCATCCTCATACAGACCCGCCAGCGCATCCAGTGCTAAAGGGAGTTCATCTTCCTGCAGCGCGCGGGCGTTGATATTGCGCCGTTCAAGCAGTGCCAGAGGGTCACCTCCTGCTGAACGAACCAGCGTTTCAAACCCCATCAGCGCCCTCGACTGAATCATTTCAGAGATCATACCGGGCCCCTGGTGACAGCCATCATGGCAGTATTCTTCATGACAGTACTCTTATTGTTACGTCCGCTATTTTGTCACCAAATGACAATACGGCATAGTATCCCGGTGCCATCATGTGGCTGCTGTTATCAGTAAAACAACAATAAAACCATCCGCGACAGAACGGATTACCGTTCGCGGCACACAGGTCAAACGATGAACAGACACCACCCCACCAGTCTGGCGGAACTCGGAACGCCATTGGTCAGCGCCCGTTCTGCTGAAATCTATCACTGGCAAAGCGGCCAGATTGTGAAATTATTCCGTGCGGATTTCTGCCGGAATTCCGCCCGGCAGGAACATATCAATGCTGATGAAGCTCACCGTCAGGGGGCTACTCATATTGAATGCCTGGGTGAAGTCACCATTGAAGGCCGCACCGGCATCATTATGAAACGCCTCGACGGTACGACTCTGACAGCAGCCGCTGACCGTAATCCACTGAACATTATTGCTGTACCCAGAACTCTGGCGAGGCTGCATGCTAAAGTCCACGATACACAGACTCAGGTGATGCAGGACATCCGCCTCATGATCCGCGATTATCTGGATCATCCGGCGCTGGCGTTTCTCAGCGCAGAGGAAAGAGCCCGCGCAGCGTCCTACCTGCAGACACTGCCGGACGGCGACAGCATTCTGCACATGGATTTTCATACCGAAAATATTCTCGTCAACCGGCAGACAGAAACGGTGATCGACTGGGCGACAGCGGCGCGCGGCCATGCCGGAGCAGATATGGCCATGACCTGGTTTCTGTTTCATGAAGCCGAGTTGTTTCCCGGTATCAGCCGGGCACAGACCATCTTTTACAATCTGATGCGCCGCCTCATCTACCGGCGATATATCCGTCACTACGCCAACATCCGCCAGCTGACAAAATCCCGGATCAATCAGGATATTGAACGCTGGTACCCAGCCGCCCTGATCTGCCGTCTGGCGATGTGGAGTGCCCCCAGCGAAGTAGCCCCTCTGCGTAAAAAAATCCGCGGGCTGATCAACCGCCCGACCGCGGATAACCGGCCAGAGGTAATCTGAATATGAGGGAAAGTCTTTCATCACTGGCGCAGCAGCCATGGGACATTATCGTCATCGGTGGCGGCATTACCGGCGCTGCGGTATTACGCGAAGCGGCGCGTTACGGTCTTAAATGCCTGTTGCTTGAGCAACGCGATTTTGCCTGGGGAGCCTCCAGCCGCTCCGGTAAATGGGTCCATGGCGGCCTGCGTTATATTAAAGAAGGTCAGCTTAATGTGACCTGGCATTCCGTGCATGAACGGGAAAAACTCTGCCGTGAACTGCCCGGTCTGATCAATATGAAATCCATGCACTGGCCTTTATTTAAAGGACAGATAAAAAATGAACTGATGATCCGCGCCGGGCTGTTTCTGTACGATGCCATGGCCGGCAAACGTTGGCGGCAGCGGGTAAAAAAAGAACAGCTGCTGGCGGATTTTCCCGGCCTGCAGGCACCAGGATTAAAAGGCGCTGTGTGTTTTTACGAAGGACAGACGGACGATGCCCGCCTGACACTGAGGATTATTCAGGAAGCTCAGAAAGAAGGCGCCACCGCACTGAATTACACTCAGGTCACGCAGCTGATAAAAGAAAATAACAGCGTCTGTGGTGTTACGGTACAACAGGAGGGCAGCAGTGAAACCTTTAATATCCGTGCGCATCAGGTGATTGCAGCCACCGGTGCCTGGGCTGATGACCTGCGCCAGCAGATACACAGTGATACCACCCAGAAGCTGCGCCCTTTACGCGGCAGCCATCTGGTTTTTGATCAGCACAGACTGCCGGTTAAAAGCACCCTGATTCTGGAACACCCACAGGATAAACGTCCGGGATTTATCACACAGTTTCAGGGACGCGTCATCGTCGGTAATACCGATATTGATCACCGTCAGAATATGCAGCGGGATGCCTCCGTCACCGGGCAGGAAGTGGATTATCTGCTGCAGACGGTGCAGCATTATTTCCCGCAATATGGTATCCAAAGGCAGGATATTCTGGCCACTTTTTCCGGCGTCCGCCCGGTGGTGGATTCAGGCGCGGATGATCCGTCGAAGGAATCCCGCGACCATATTGTCTGGTATGAAGACGGTCTGATCACCATTGGTGGCGGCAAACTGACGACCTTTCAGCATATCGCAGTGGATGCTTTAAAACGCATACAGCGGCGCTTTCCGCAGCTCAGAGAGCTGGACACCGGCGCCCCGTTGCTGGCCAGCCCGGACCACCCATATACCCTGGCGGATTTTTCCGTCGGGCAGACAGAACGGCTCAGCGGGCGTTACGGCGGCGCCCTGCCACATATGATTCAGCTGGCGGGAGAAGATGATCTGAGCCTGATACCGGGCACCGATACCCATTGGTTTGAACTGATCTGGTGTGCCCGCTATGAAGATGTACGCCATCTCGATGATCTGCTGCTGCGCCGCACCCGTATCGGATTGTTACTGAAAAACGGCGGCGCTGATTATTTTCCCCGTATCCGCGCACTGGTGCAGACGTCACTGGGCTGGAACAACCAGCAATGGCAACAGGAAATCAGCCGCTATCAACAGCTGTGGAAAATGCACTACAGCGTTCCGGATAGTGAAGTTGTGCAACTGAACAGCGCTCCGGAAAAGCGCCTGCGGGAGAATCAGAATGATATTTGAAACTCAGCGCCAGGCGCTGATCACTCTGTGCATCCGGTTATCCCGCAAGGGTTATTTTGCCGCAACCGGCGGCAATATCATGCTGCGCCTCGACGATAAACACGTGGCCGTGACGCCCTCAGCAACGGATTATTTCTCCATGACGGCGGCGGATATCTGTATCCTCACACTGGAGAATCTGACGCAGGTAGATGGCATAAAAACACCATCCGTGGAGGCATCTTTACATGCGCAGCTGTTACGCCGGCGACCTGATGTACACTGCAGTATTCATACTCATCAGCCGCTGGCCAGTGCCTGCACTTTGCTGGCCCGGTCATTGCCGGTGCCGGACGACCTGCAGCCATTACTGGGAAAACACATTCCGCGCGCCCGTTATGCGCCTTCCGGCACGCGCATGCTGGCAAAAGCATTCGCTGCACAGATTAACTCAGCCAGTAACGCCTACCTGATGACTAACCATGGCATTGTGTGCGCGGGCCGTGATACAGACGATGCCATGCAGAATGTGGCCGCGCTGGAACACTGTGCACGTCAGTTTCTGCAACAGAATCTGCTGCACCGGATAGATAAACAACCGCCTCAGACAAAGCTGCTGCAAAGCATTCTCCGCACGCTGCAACAGGAGACGTCTGATACCGGAGCCGCCATTAAAACCATCCGCCAACACCAGCCACCCGCTCCGGTGTTGAGTGCCATTCAACAACAGCAATGGCATAACTGGCAGGCTATTAAACAGCGCTTACAGCAAAAAAATCTGTTGTGTAGCGCATCACCTTTTATATCAGCACGTAACCCCGATGATCAGAGCATCTGGGGAGCGCCCGCCGATGCACCACAGCCAGAAAAAATTCGTTCTTGGCAGGAAGCAGCGGATGATCCGGCTGCTCTGCATCTTTGGATTTATGCCCGGCGACCGGATATTACTGCCATTGTCAGCGGCTGCGGTACCTATGGTCAGCTGATGCTTGAACTGTGCGGTTCCATGCCGGGTATTTTCGACGAACAGGTGCGCCACACAGGCATCATGCCCCCTCCGGCAGACAGCCGCCAGGCGGCAGCTAAAACCCTCGCGCGTGGGGGAAATATTGCCAGTATTGGCGATACGCCACTGGTCATGGGCATGACAGCTGAGCGGCTGATACTCAATGCCGAGTTATTTGAGAAAAGCGCCAAGGCTTACCTGTTGGCCGCAGCCACCGGCCAGCCGGTGAAAACATTGCCATGGCCAGTGCGCTATATCGCCAACCGGCGGCTCAGAAAAGATCAGCAACAGGCACGCCTGAGGATACAGAAAGGCCTGCTGCCGGAAGAATCAACAGGCTACTGATTCCTTCGTTCACGCATAAGCCACGGCGCAGCCACCCAGACCACAATAGCCATTGGGGTTTTTCGCCAGATACTGCTGGTGATAGGTTTCTGCCGGATAATAAGGGCCCGCCAACTGAATTTCCGTTGTAATATCACCCATACCGGCCTCATTCAGGCGCTGCTGATAATGCGCACGCGTCGTTTCAGCAACGGCCAGATCTTCTTCAGAATTCAGGTATATTCCGGAACGGTACTGGGTGCCGATATCGTTACCCTGACGCATCCCCTGAGTCGGATCATGACTTTCCCAGAAGACTTTTAATAAGGCTTCCAGTGTTACCTGTTGCGGGTCATACCAGATACGCACCAGCTCATTGTGGCCGGTCATACCGGTACAGACTTCTTCGTAAGTCGGGTTTTGAGTATGGCCACCGCCATAGCCCACCGAGGTCGAGTACACCCCGTCCAGCTGCCAGAAACGCCGTTCAGCGCCCCAGAAGCAGCCCATTCCGATCTGTAGCTCAGCCAGGCCGGCGGGCAGTTTTCCCAGAATCGGGTTACCATTAACATAGTGCTTTTCCGCGGTCGCAAATGCAGGCTGTTCACGGCCAGGCAAGGCTTCAGCGGCTGACGGAACCGCCATAAGTTTTGGACGCCACATAACAGACTCCTCATATAAAGGGTACAGGCACAGTATGACTGAAAAAACAGCAGAATATTCCCTGCATTTTCTGGGGACAGGCAGTGGCGGCGAACTCAGTATGGGTTGCTCTGCTGCAGTACTGATGCACGACCATCAGCCTCACCTGATGATTGACTGTGGCCCGGGCACGGTCAACGCGTACGTAAAAACCTTTGGCAAGCTGCCCTCTGCCCTGTTTATTACCCACGGCCATCTGGATCATATTGCTGATCTGGAAATTCTCACCGTGCGGTTGCGCCTGTCCGGCGCGGCACCCGTACCTTTATTTGTGCCGGTGAATATTATTCCACTGCTGCATCAGCGGTTGGCCAGTTATCCCGGCACCATGGCCGAAGGCGGGCATAATTTCTGGCAGTCCTTTCAGTTGATTCCGGTCACAGAGGCATTTGAATTTCAGGGCCTGGATTTTCACCTGTACCCTACCCGCCACCACGCCCCGGGCTTCAGCTACGCCCTGCACGTACCGGGTCTATTTATCTATACCGGCGATACCCGCCCGGTGCCGGAAATTATTCACCACCAACTGGCAGGCACTGAGCATATTTTTCACGACTGCGGCGCTGAACCTAATCCATCCCACACAGGCTTAAGTGATTTAAACCGCGAATACCGTGGCGACCTGCTTAGCCAGTTTGTACTGTACCATTACGCCAACGAAGCCGCGGCCAAAACCATGGAGCAGGCAGGCTTTACTGTGGCACGCCCCGGTGACTCTTTTACCTTATAATTTTCACGTCAGATGAATCAAAAACCATTCGAACAGCGGCTGAACACAGCCATTCAGCAGATGCTGCACGACGCCAGCGTCAGTGTGCAGACATTACCCCAATGCCCCCAGATTAAACTCTGGCTGGTTGAGCCCGGCGCCATGCAGCGCCCGTTTACTCAGGATGAAATTGTAAATATCCAGAATTATCCGGCGTACTGGGCTTTCTGCTGGGCCAGCGGTCAGGTGCTGGCGCGGGAAATCCTGGCGAATCCGCATTGGGTAAAAGATAAAAAGGTGATGGATTTTGGCGCCGGTTCCGGCGTAGTGGCCATTGCCTGCAGGATAGCGGGTGCGCGGGAAGTGATCGCCTGCGATATTGATGCGGATGCCCTGCTGTCCTGTGAAGCAAACGCGGAATTAAATAAGGTGAATTACCGCATTCACGGTGATCTGTTTGCGTTTAACGAAGATCTTGATCTGCTGATTGCTGCCGACGTACTGTACGACAAAGCTAACCTGCCGTTACTGGACGTGTTCCGCAACAAAGCGAACGAAGTGCTGGTTGCCGATTCACGGGTGAAAAATTTTGATTTCCCGCCCTATCAGGCCATCGGCCGGCACGAATCCTTTACCGTGCCGGATCTCGATGAGCTGGATGAATTCAGATGGGTCAATCTTTACCGCAGCTGAATTCATCCACCGCGCTTTAAACAGCCGCTGTTTAAGCGTCCGGCATTTCAATGCGGCGGTTGCCGGCACCTTTGGTTACCGCCAACGGACCGGCGCTTGAAACGCTGTACTCGCTGTCCCGGATGGTGCTGACATAGAACCATTCAGCAGACGCTTTATCCTGCGTATAAGTCACCATCATATAGCCACGGTCAGCAGCATTCAGGTATTTCAGGTCATCCACCAGCGTAGTCACCGCCATCTCAAAATTTTCCTGCATCTGGGCTGGCTGGGCGCTGTTTTCCAGACCTAAATAGCGTTCAAAGCCCGGAGAGGTAACAGAACCCGTAGCGAATTCAACGGCGGCCGGGTCACCGGAGCGGTCAATAGCACCGGTACTGGTATTCATCAGATAGATATCATTGGCCCAGGCGTTGTGGGTATCGCCTGCCAGCACAATGGTATTCTTCTGCAGTTGAGCGGAGGTCTGTAACAGCTGCTCACGGTTGTACATATAACCGTCCCAGGCATCCAGGTTATAGGGCACGACCGTCGTTACCCGTGCACGCTCTTCATCCGTAAGTGTGGAATCGCCCTGCAGTACCCGTTGCTTGATGGTGACCAGCTCGGAGAGCATAGTCAGTAATTGTTGCTGCGCAGCGTCGGCATCACCACCACTGCTTAACAAAGACTGCAAAGTGCCGAGACCAGTCAGCAACTCCATGGGCACGTTCATACGCCCCATCAGAACCTGCTGACCGATGACCTGCCATACCGCATTGGAGTCCGACATCCACTGCTGTACCTGAGCAACCTGCGTATCCCCCATCAGAGTGCGATCGGCACTCATCAGAACTGAGCTGTCTGCCATAATATCGGCAAAACCCAGCTGCTCTGAACGTGCCAACAGGCGGGTTTCCAGCATATGCAGGCTGACCAGATCGCCAAAATCAAAGGTGCGGTAGATGGCTTTCAGGTCAGAACCGCTGCGGATCGGCAGCCATTCATGATAGGCCTGCACGGCAGCATTCATACGCTCTGTCCAGCTGCCTTCACCGTCATTATGATTCTCTGCACCATTTTTATAGGAGTCATTGGCCACTTCGTGGTCATCCCAGATGCAGATAAACGGCTTGTTCTGATGCGCCAGCTGCAGGTAAGTGTCAGAACGGTACTGGGCATAACGTTCACGGTATTCAGACAGGGTCAGCAACTCAGCCACAGGTTCCGGCGCCCGTACCTGAGCGTCAGCGGTCGGGTATTCATTGGAGCCATATTCATAAATGTAATCACCCAGGTGAACAATCACATCCGCATCACTGTTGGCCATTTCACGATAGGCATTAAACAGCCCGGCCGGGTAGTTGGAGCAGGAGCAGACCGCCATTTTGACCTGATCAACCTGCCCGGTTGGCAGAGTTTTGGTCTGGCCGACCGGTGAGGCAGCTTCGTCTGATACCGCAAACTGATAGTAGTAAGTAGTGTCCGGCTGCAGGCCGGTAATATCGAGCTTAACGGTAAAGTCTTTGCTGGCATCGGTGTTGGTAATGCCATTATTGAATACCTGGGTACCCTGCTCATCATGATAAACCGCCCAGGCAACGTTCACAGTGCCACTATATTCTTCATCGTCCGGCGTAACACGGGTCCAGATAATCACCCGGTCGCTCAGCGGATCACCGGAGGCGACACCATGACCGAAAGCGAAAACAACATTATTGTCGATGGGAGCGCCGTTGCTGTTGTTGTTGCTGTCGTTATCATCGTCGTCCCCAAAACATCCGGTCAGAACAGCCGGCACTGAAACGGCCCCGGCGCCGGCAGCGACGGATTTCATAAAACGGCGACGGGTAAAAGCGGTCTTGGATGACATGCGGTTAATCCTGTAGAGAACAATAATGGTTCCATATAGGACTAAATTTGTAAGACGTTTTTATGACAACATTGATGCCATCAGCGGCACAAAAGCCTTCTCCGGCAGAACAATCCGGGCGAGAAAAAGTAGCCCGTGAATACAGTATCCAGTACACTCTTGCCCCTTTATCTTTACCTATTTACCAGGCTCCGGATGCTCGATAAAAACGCTCTGTCTCAGCTCAAAACACTGAAAAAAGAAATCCACGACAGTACACCCAGATATCAGGGGCGCGTACGCACCACAGGTGGACGTTTTGGCTTCGTCAACACCGACGATGGTAAGCAGTTCTTTATTGCTCCCGATGAGATGGAAAAACTCCTGCCCGGCGATGTGATTGAATTCCGGGTGGAGCCTGCCGGTGAAGGCAAAGAACAGGCATTCACGGAAAAGCTCGTCAGTACCGAGCTGAACGAATTCTTCGGGCGCTACATCATCCGTGGCAAAGGCCATTTTATTGAACCTGACCATAACACGCTCAATCGCTGGATATTCGTGCCGCCAGCGGCGCGCAATCAGGCTGAAGAAGGTGATTTCGTAGCGGCGCACATTACCAAACACCCTTATCCGGCCGGCAAAGTACAGGCAGCCATTGATACTGTCATCGGCAAGCCGGACGATGAGCATATCGAAAACCGCTTTATCAAAGCCAAATTCCATATTGCAGACGCATTTGATGACGAGGTGAACGCCGAAGCACAGGCCCTGACGGCACAGGACACCCATGCGCTCAGCAGCGAAAGAACGGATCTGACCCACCTGCCGTTTGTCACCATTGATTCAGCCAATACCCGCGACATTGACGACGCGCTGTACGCCGAAGCATTGAGTGAAGGCTGGACATTGTGGGTCGCTATTGCCGATCCGGCGGCCCTGATCGCCCCGGATTCTGCGCTTGACCGGGCCGCGCAACAGCGCACGACCTCGGTCTATCTGCCGGATCAGGTTATTCCTATGTTACCGGCGGAACTGTCAGAACAGCTGTGCTCATTACAGGAAGGGGAAAACCGCCTCGCCATGGTAGCCGAGCTGAAAGTACTGGAAGATGGCAGTATCGATCAGATTCATATTCACAATGCGTTGATCCGCAGTCATGCCAAACTCAGCTACCAACAGATGGCGGCGTTTCTGGATGGCGAAAGCAATGCTATTGCGGCAGAGCTGCAGGGGCCGGCTGTGCACCTGGATGGTTGCGCCAGAGCACTGGCCGAATGGCGTCAGAAAAACTGCCTGTTGATGGATGACCGGCCGGATTACAAGCTGGTCACCGACGAGAAAGGTAAGGTGAAAGAAATCGTCCGCATTGAACGTAATCAGGCCCATCGTCTGGTTGAAGAGTGCATGCTGGCGTGTAATCGCTCAATCGCTGACTGGCTGGCAGAAAAAGGCAGCGGATTTTTTATTGAACATGCCGGCGTACGTAACGAACGCAAAGGCGAAGTGGCGGCCCTGCTGAAAGAGCACCTGCCACTGGAGCAGAAACCGTCACTGGATACACTGGCGGATTATGTCTCCCTGATGCAGCAGGCAGATCAGTCCGCCAGCGAACTGCCCCTGCGTATGATCGTCAGCCGCCAGCTGGAACGCAGCAATCTGTCCAACGAAGCCAAACCGCATTTTGGTCTGGGCTTTCAGCACTACACCACCTTCACTTCTCCGCTGCGCAAATACAATGATCTGATCATTCACCGGATAGTGCGCAAGCTGTTACAGGGAGAAGCGGCTGAAGCCTGTGATGAAGCCCTGCTGGCGGCTATTCAGAGCGGTCAGGCGAATGCCCGCATTGCTGCTCAGCAAAGTGAGTCCTGGCTCAAACTGCAATGGCTGCAACAACAGGATAAAGACACCATTTACCCGGCCAGTATTGTGCACATGAATTCCGGCACTATTACCGTGCGACTGGACGATTCCGGTATCGAAGGCGGCATTGACCGTCGTAAAGCCGGCAAAGAATGGACCTTTGACACCAAAACACTCAGCCATCGCAGTGCGGATGCCCGCTTTGTTCTGGGCCAGCAGGTCCGGGTAAAAGTCAAAGATATTCAACCCCAGGCACGCCTGGCGCGGTTTGTTCTGGCCTGATTAAAGCATGGGCACCGCCTTATTCCGGGCGGCACAGGTATCAATAAAAAAGGAGCCCGTGGCTCCTTTTTTATTGATGACTGCTTTACCTGTTACCACTTATTCCGTTGTCTTATCCGGCCGGCGATATTCAACCCACGTTATGAATATTCACTCATATTCGCTGGCAGAAACCGCCGGATATAACGGCAGACGGTTTATCAGTCGATTTTCCAGGTACGGACCATGGCAAATCCATGTTCTTCAATCCATTGATCCAGTTGTTTCGGATTACGCTTAATCTTTTCAACTTTTTCCTGAGTCGCCGGATTACGATATGTGCCAACCGGTAATTTCGGTTTCGGCAGAGACGATTCCTTCTCGGCTTTGGCACGCGGACCACGGGGCGCAGTACGGGCAAAGTGCTTTTTCAGGTTGGTATAAATGGATGACGGGTTATCTTCTTTCGCCATACCCAGAATCCACTGCTCAATCTGTTCCGCCCGCGAAACATATAATTCGTTCTCGGTCAGGCTGTTCTGATTGCATAAACGCTGAATAACGGTTTCAAACTCTTTAATACCTTCGAGTTTCTTTTCCTGCGCTTTACGCAATTCTTCCAGTTCCTGAATTTTTTGTTGGTGCTGTTTTATTTGCTTATCAATATCGATATCAAATACGCTCACTGCATTACCTCAATATAGAGTCGTAATTTATATATATAAGACAATCCATTCCGCCCCACAGAGACAGGTTGCCGCGACAGATAAACACACAATGTGATTACTGAATATTCATATACCGGAATACGCAGACGTGGCGGCGTTTATCATCGCCAAAGGGGTATGCGGTTGTCTTATCAGACTAGGTTGCGCTGTTATTATAGCCATATATGAACAATTTGAACAATCGCTTCTCTGTAAAGAAAAGCCCGGCGGATAACGGCCATCATGACGCCTGTCATCATTGAGTAAAGAATCCCCTCTGCGGGGTTCACGTCTCTTGTACAATCAAATGATAAACATTACCATCTGGGTAATCATTTTACCCTGCCGGACAGATATGACCACGCTTACACTGGATCAACTCGAATCAGGTGCTCAGGCACGCATTACCGGGTTTACCGCAACTGAAACAAACTTCCGCCGCAAATTGCTGGCACTGGGCGTTATGCCCGGCGCTCAGCTTGAAGTACGCCGCTTTGCCCCGCTGGGCGATCCGATTCAGATTCAGCTGCGGGGCTCTTCCATCAGTCTGCGCCGTCAGGAAGCTTCCATTATTCAAGTCGAGGTGATCGGATGAAGCAGGCTGTTATAGGCGTCATCGGAAATCCAAACTGCGGTAAAACCACCCTGTTTAACGCCTTAACCGGGGCTAAACAGAAGGTCGGCAACTGGCCTGGCGTGACCGTCGAGCGCAAAGAAGGCGTTATTAATCTGCGTGGTGAAACACACAAACTCGTGGACCTTCCGGGGACTTATGCGCTGGACAGTCATGATGATGAACTGTCAATGGATGAAAAAATCGCCCGTGAATTTGTGCTCAGCGGCGAAGCCCAGATCATCATCAATATTCTCGATGCCAGTAACCTGGAGCGGAACCTGTTTCTGACATCCCAGCTGCTGGATATGGGCGTACCTGTGATCTGCGCCGTAAATATGGTGGATGTGGCAGAGCGAGAAGGTATTCACGTCAATACTCAGCTGTTATCCCATCAGCTTGGCGTGCCGGTCGTGCCGATTGTTGCATCCACCGGCCAGGGGATTGATGAGCTGAACCGGGTACTGGCTCATTACATTGAACACGCCACTGTGGCGACGCCGCTGCTGCGCCTCGATAATAATCTTGAAGAAGCCGTTCAGTCGCTTAAAGAACAGCTGCAGGGAAGCGTTGATAACCCCTTCTGGCTGGCGACCCGCGTCCTTGAAAATGATGTCTACGCCAACGGCATTCTGCCGGACAGCAAACGCCAGCAAATTCTGGACAGAGCCCGTCAGCTGCGTACAGAACTGGAGCAGTCGCATCAGCAGCCGATGGACGTGCTGATCGCCAACAGCCGCTATAAATCCATTCAGCATATTCTGCAACCCGTGCTGACGGTGAATAAGAAAGGCCAGTCGCTGAGTGAGAAAATCGATGCCTGGGTCATTAACCGCTGGCTCGGGATTCCGTTTTTCTTTTTTGTCATGTACCTGATGTTTCTGTTTGCCATTAACGTCGGCGGTGCGTTTATCGATTTCTTTGATATTGCCTTTGCCACAGTATTTGTTGATGGCACCCATTACGTGCTCGACAGCGTCAATACACCGCAATGGCTGTCGACCCTGCTGGCCGATGGTCTGGGCGGTGGTATCCAGCTGGTTGCAACCTTTATTCCGGTGATCGGCAGCCTGTATCTGTTTCTGTCGGTGATTGAAGACTCGGGTTATATGGCGCGCGCCGCATTTGTGATGGACCGCCTGATGCGTGCTGTCGGACTGCCGGGTAAATCTTTTGTACCGCTGATCGTCGGCTTTGGCTGTAACGTGCCGGCGGTGATGGCAGCCCGCACCATGGATACAGAAAAAGACCGCCTGCTGACAATATCCATGGCGCCTTTTATGTCCTGTGGCGCGCGTCTGTCAGTGTACGCGTTGTTTGCTGCTGCCTTTTTCAAAGACAGCGGCGCGCTGATGGTTTTCAGTCTCTATGTACTGGGCATCGTGATGGCATTGATCACCGGACTGGCACTGAAAAATACCCTTTTCAAACCAGACCTGACGCCATTTGTCATGGAATTACCGGCGTATCACGTACCCACACTAAAAGGCATTCTGATTAAAACCTGGGAACGTCTGAGATCGTTTTGTCTGCGCGCCGGTAAAACCATTGTGATGGTGGTGGTGATTCTGTCATTCCTGAATTCCATCGGTACTGACGGCTCCTTCGGTAACCAGGACACACGCAACTCGGTGTTGTCGGAAGTTGCTGGCGTTGCCACTCCGGTACTGACGCCGCTGGGCGTGAATGAAAATAACTGGCCGGCAACCGTGGGTATCATCACAGGTATTTTCGCCAAAGAAGCCGTGGTCGGTACCCTGGATGCGCTGTACAGCCCGGAAAACGGTGAAGACACAGAGTACGATCTGTGGGGCGGTCTGGGCGAAGCCCTGCAAACTATTCCGGATAATGTCGCCGGTCTGGCTGACAGCCTGCTGGACCCGCTCGGACTCAGCCTGGTCGGTGCTGATCAGACTGCAGAGCAAGGCGTTCACAGCGGCACTTTTGCCAGTATGGTGCTGTTGTTCGGCAGCCAGATCGCGGCCTTTTCCTATCTGGTCTTCGTGCTTTTGTATACCCCGTGTGTCGCCACTCTGGGCGCTATTGTAAGGGAATCGGGCATGCGCTGGATGCTGTTCGTCGCCGGCTGGAGCACAGGTCTGGCGTACACCACCGCAGTGATCATTTATCAGCTCGGCACCTTTATGCAGCACCCGCTGAGCTCGTCTGCCTGGGTCGCTGGAAGTGCCGCTTTCATTGCCCTGTGTCTGTGGCGCATGAGAGTCTATGGCAACCGTCAGAACGAACGCTATATTCCGCTGACACAACTGTAATACCCCATGCGGCTGCCTCTCTGCAGCCGCATTCCCCGCCTCTGTCACACCTGACACAGATCATTCCGCCCGATTCTTTCTTTATTCTGACCTCAGGGTGCTGTGATCCGACCTTTGCCTGAGTTAGAATGCGCGCGATTTTAATCGGGGAGTCCGTAATGGATCTGATCACTGACCAGGGGCAGTTGTTCATCATCCTGGCCTGTATCTTCGGCGCCTTTATGGCCTGGGGCATTGGCGCTAACGATGTAGCAAATGCAATGGGAACCTCAGTGGGTTCCAAAGCTATCACTATCCGTCAGGCGGTTGTCATCGCCATCGTATTTGAATTTTTAGGGGCTTTGTTAGCCGGCGGTGAAGTAACCGCCACCATACGTAAAGGCATTATCGATCCCACGGCTCTCGCCGGGCAGCCGGAGCTGCTGGTCTTCGGCATGCTGGCCTCCCTGTTAGCGGCAGGCACCTGGCTGTTAATTGCTTCTTACCGGGGCTGGCCGGTCTCCACCACCCACTCCATTGTCGGCGCTATCGTCGGTTTTGCCGCTGTGGGGATTTCAATGGATGCCGTCAACTGGAGCAAAGTCGGTAATATTGCTGCCAGCTGGGTGGTGTCACCAGTCGTTGCCGGCAGTATCTCGTTTGTTCTCTATAAAACCATTCAGCACTTTATTCACGATAATCAAGATCCTTTCTCCCAATCAAAACGCCTGGTTCCCCTCTACATCCTGTTGGTTGGTTTTATTATTTCCATGGTAACCCTGCTGAAAGGCCTCAAGCATCTGGGTCTGCAGCTGAGCTTTCTCGAATCGGTCGGTATTTCCCTCCTGGTGGGCATTCTGGTGATGCTGATCGGACGTGTGATTGTCAGTCGCATTCATGCCGACCCGGAAGTCTCAGAAGCCATCCACATAGCCAATGTGGAAAAGGTTTTTTCAGTGCTGATGATTTTCACCGCCTGTGCCATGGCGTTTGCCCATGGCTCTAACGACGTGGCCAATGCCATCGGGCCGCTGGCAGCCATTTATGGTGTGATCAGCCACGGCGGGGAAATTGCAGCCAAATCAGCCGTCCCTGTGTGGATTCTGCTGGTTGGCGGCATGGGGATTGTTGCCGGCCTGGTGACCTTTGGTCACCGCGTTATCGCAACGGTCGGGTCCGGCATCACTGAGCTGACCCCCAGCCGCGGATTTGCCGCCACCCTGGCAGCTGCTACTACAGTAGTGGTCGCTTCCGGTACAGGTCTGCCAATATCCACCACCCACGTATTGATCGGCGCTATTCTCGGCATTGGTCTGGCACTGGGCGCCGGGTCGCTCAACTACCGTAAAGTCGGTTCAATCTTCATCTCCTGGCTGGTCACTCTTCCTGCCGGTGCCGCTCTGGCCATTCTGTTTTTCTTCATTTTCCGCGCCATCTGGTCTTAAGATGCGTCATCAACCGCCGCTGGCGGTTGATGACCGGCTGAGGATCACCTGCCCCTGAGGATCATTAACAGGCATGATTCAGCCATCGGGCGTCTGCCTGATAGCACTTGCGATCTTTATATGGTACAAACGTACCAAGAATTCAGGACACTGATACTCTTCCATGATGACTGCGGAAACCTCTATGAGCGAATTGTACTTTCAGGACCTCACTCAGGCCTTGCATAAAGCCGGAGTGACGACCCCGACACTGGTCATCGACAAACAGCGCCTGGACCACAATATTGATCAGCTCATCCAGACTCTGAATCAGGGATTCAATTACCGTATCGTCGCCAAATCCCTGCCCTCGGTTCCGCTGCTGCAGTACATCATGCGCCGCACCGGCACTCAGCGCCTGATGAGCTTTCATCTGCCTTTTCTGATGCATCTGGCCGAACAGATTCCGGCAGCCGATATTCTGATGGGCAAGCCGATGCCCGTGGCGGCTGCGCGGCATTTTTATCAATGGCACGAACGCCAGACCGCTAACCTGTGTTTCTCGCCTGAGCATCAGCTGCAATGGCTGATAGACAGCCCGGAGCGCCTGCAGCAATACGCAGATCTCGCCCGGCAGCTGCAACAGCCGATGCGCATCAGTCTGGAAATTGATATCGGACTGCACCGCGGTGGCTTTGCCGATGAGTCAGCATTTATCCGCGCCCTTAACATGCTGAAGAGCGACCCCTGGCTGACCTTCTCAGGGCTCATGGGGTACGAAGCCCATATCGCGAAAATTCCGGCTCTGCTGGGAGGCCCGGACAAAGCACTGCAACAGAGCCGCAGTCTGTATCGCCGCTTTGTTTCTCTGGTGCACCAGGTGCTGCAGCCGGAGCCGGATAATGAGCTGTGTTTTAATACCGGCGGCAGTACCACCTACCCGCTGTACGAAAACTCAGACCTGAATACCGTGAACGAACTGGCCACTGCATCCGCGCTGGTGAAGCCCACGGATTTTGATCTTTACACCCTGAATGCGCACATGCCGGCTGCATTTATTGCCGCCCCCGTGCTCAAACAGATTAAAAAACCGGAATTACCCATGGCCCGCTCACTGTCTGCAGTGTTGCGCTGGCTGGGTAAACTGCCGTCAGACGCGGCCTTTATTTATGGCGGAAACTGGCTGGCAAGCCCCTGCTACCCAACGCCCTGCCAGCGCGCAAATATTCTTGGTCATTCCAGTAATCAGGAGCTGTATGAGCTGCCTGCCAACCACGTCATAAAAAACGATGACTATCTGTTTTTCCGGCCCAGTCAGAGCGAGGCGGTTTTGCTGCAGTTTGGCCATATTGCTGTGTACGATCAGGGCAGTATCAGTGAATACTGGCCGGTATTCAGTTACCCCCATGACTATACCGCGCCGCAACCGGATGCACCTGTGCATCCCGCTGCAGTGAATTCCTGAGCGTCACTTCAAGGGTTGCTATGGCCATCGCTTTTATCCTTACCTGTCTGATTCTGCCGGCGCTGATCATTCTTCTGTGTCGCCGTTTTCCGGCGCTGGATAAAGCCGGTGTTGTGGTACTGGCCTTCGTCGCCGGGATCGGTTTATCCGCCGTCATCAGCGGCCAGGCATCCTGGCAGTCACTGAATGGAATAAGAACCTCCCTGTCAGAAATCTCTATTGCTCTCGCCTTACCACTGCTGGTGTTTTCTATTGATGTGAAAGCATCACTGAGCATGGCGGGCGATACCATGAAGAGTATGGCGATCGCTCTGTTGTCCGTGATGCTGATCAGCGCCGGCGGCGCGTTTCTGTATGCCGGTTCTCTGCCCGATGTGTGGCAGATTTCAGCGATGTCGGTGGGCGCCTATACCGGTGGCGGCCCGAATATGGCGGCTATTAAAACCGCGATTGAAGCTGACGAAACCCTGTTCACGACCATGATAACGTACGACATTCTGTTGTCGTCGCTCTATCTGTTATTTGTTATGACGCTGGCCAAACCTCTGTTCAGCCGTTTTCTAAGACCATACAGCAGCGACGGAATGCATGCTTATCATGACGCTGAAACATTCAGTCATATGGCCGATGAGAGTGCCAATGCCTACGCCATACTGGCCAGACCTGCGGTCTTAATGCAGGCGTTCGCCGGACTGGCACTGTCCGCTGCTATCGTCGGTATTTCTCTCGCCGCAGCATCCCTTGTACCTGGCCATATGGCCTCGGCGGTCACCATCATCAGCATTACCACGCTAGGCGTTGCTGCCTCTTTTGTTCCTGTCGTACGCCGCCTTAAAGGGACCTTTCAGCTCGGCATGTACCTGATTCTGATGTTCTGTTTTACCACCGGCAGCATGACAGACACAGGCATTATCACTGACCTGAATCTGACACTCTTCACCTATATTGCATTTATCCTGACGGGGTCACTGCTGCTACAGGCACTGATCTGCCGGTTATTAAACATTGATACCGACACCTTTCTGATTACATCATCCGCGGCCATTATGTCGGTGCCTTTTATCCCGGTCATCGCCGGTGCCCTGAAGAACCGCGATATTATTCTGCCGGGTTTTGCCGCCGCCATTATCGGCTACATTCTGGGCAATTATCTGGGGATAGCCATGGCCTATATCAGCCGTGCACTGATTACCTGAGCTCCCTGCTGTAAGAATCAACGCATATAAGACTGCCCTTCATACGCTGCGATGCCTGCCTTATTAACACTCACAGGTTATAATGCCCGGCCTGATAATGACTGAAAGAGGCATGAGGTTTATATGGCGCCGGAGATTCAACGTTCACACACCCAGGACTGCATCCGTCTGCAAACACCGGCAGCCGATTCGGCGATGATCTGGCTGCATGGTCTGGGAGCGACGAACGAGGATTTTGTACCGGTTTTCAAACGTATCGTCAGTGCTCTGTCGCTGAACTGCATTGGTCTTTTTCCGCAGGCACCAACACGTCCGGTCACCTTCAGTGCGGGGATGCCCATGCCCTGCTGGTACGATATTTTAGGCGCCTCGCCAAAACGGATTATTAACGAAGAAGACCTGCACGCGTCGGCGCAACGTATACAGAGCATGATTAATGATCTGCAGAATGAAGGGATTGCGGCAGACAGAATCTTTATTGCCGGTTTTTCTCAGGGCGGCGCTGTCGCTTATGAGACTGCACTGACCTTTGATAAACCACTGGCCGGTTTAATTTGTCTGTCGACCTATCTGGGCCGCCCGGTCAGCCCCGCCGATACATCTTTGCCGGTATTCTGTGCCCATGGTACCCGGGATGACGTCGTCCCTCTAACCTTAGGTAAGAACACACGGGATGAACTGAACGCTATGGGGCTGACAGCGCAGTGGCAGACCTACCCGATACAACATGAGGTCAGTCTGCCGGAAATTGCCGATATTACGGATTTCGTGAGCCATCAGCTGGCGAAATCGTAAACTGGGAAGATATTTCTTTAAGCTTCTCGGCCAGTTGTCGCTGCTCCTGCGCGGTTTTGGTCATAAAGTCAGACGTCGCCACCGTGTGCTCAGCAATTTTATAAATGCTGCGCATGCTGCCGGACATTTCTTTATTGGTGGCCACATGTTCTTCCGCGGCGGCGGCAACCTGATCCGTCATATCGCGGATATGGCCAATAGCCGCTTCAATTTTCTTCAGCTCACCGGTTAAGCCTGCCGACAATCCCACGGTTTCTTCAACCGCCGCCTGTGATGTTTCCACGGCATCAAAGGCGCGTTTCGATTCCGTCTGGAAACGACTGACAATATTTTCAATTTCTGCGGTGGACTCCTGTGTACGCTGAGCCAGTGTCCTGACTTCGTCAGCAACCACCGCAAAGCCCCGGCCCTGTTCACCGGCGCGTGCAGCCTCAATGGCTGCATTCAGTGCCAGCAGGTTAGTCTGTTCAGCGATATTTTTAATCACCGACAACACGCCGCCAATGGCATCACTGGAACTGTGCAGATCGCGGATGACGGCAGAGACTTCGAGCATTCTCTCATCCAGCTGGCGGATGACCGCCACGCTCTGTTCAACCGCTTTACCACTTACGCTGGCCACGTCATTGGCTGACTCTGTATTTTCAGCCACCTGCTGCATACTGGTGGAAATTTCCTGAGTAGCAATCTCCTGCTGACTCATCGCCGTAACAACTTTACCGGTTTCCTGCTGCTGCAGATTCATGCCTTTACTGCTGAGTTTAATGGTCACATGGTTCTGCATGGATATCAGCGTCAGCTGAGCCGAAATATCCAGTATGCTTCTTACCGAGACTTCAATACGTTCCAGCATTTCGTTGCCGGCTTTGGCCGCGTCACCGAGTTCATCATCCTGCAGTACATCGAACCTGTGATTCAGCTGCAGTTCGCGCCCGGCGTGATGCAGGCCCTGCTGCAAGGCCATAATCTGACGGTACATGGCCTTCGATATACTCCATACCAGCAGCAGCGTGATGATGGTGAGCAGCAAAAACGCGGTGCCGGTCGTCCAGGCACGCGCCCGGGTCGCCGCCAGCTGTTCGCTGACCATATCATGCAGCCCGGATTCCAGAGCCTCCTCCAGCTTTTTCAGGCCGTTGATACGGGCAGTCGAGCGGGCAAACCAGTGGGATGAATCAACACCAAAGTTTTCATTACGGCTCAGGGCCGTCTCGCGCATTGCCTGTACATCCGCGACCGCATCGCTGTTGAGGAATTCCTCATAGGCTCTCAGTGCAGCACCATCGGCGAAACGCCGGAAGCTCTGCAGATGGGCGTCCTGCTCTGATACCAGACGTACGAAACGGGCGAACAGAGCCGGGGTAAAACGGTCACTGCCAAAGACATTACTGAGCACAGCCCGTTCAATCCCGGCCCGCTCTTTGCCCTGCAGAAAACTGTAATAAGCCTGCAGACGACGGGCAACTTCGCCATCCGAGGTATAAGCCGTTGCCATCGCCGGCACCACCAGCAGGTGGTCAATGGTGCCGGTATAAAAGGCCAGCACATCCGGCAGCGCTGCAGTCATAGCATCGACCTGACCACGGAGCGTGTTCAGCCGGCTCAGCTGTTTTTTTACGTCATTCAGCGCACTGGCCAGTTCAGGATATTGCGTCAGCTGAGGACGACTGCTGACCAGCGATTGCCACGCCTGCCAACGTTCATCGGTCAGTTTACGCTGCGCCGGCAGTTTATCGCCGAAGGCCCGCCCCTGACTGCCCAGATACCCGGCTGACATACCACGTTCTTTCTGCAGTTCATGGGCCAGCAAACTGTTCTCAGCACTGACTTCAACCAGTAACTGTACAGATTCAAGGCCATTGATCTGCCTGAGCGCATTCGTCTGATTACTGACTTCCAGATACAGAGTCAGCAACAGGGGGACCGCCACCAGCAACAGAAGTTTGTACCTGACACTCAGATTCCTTATCAATTTCACGTGCTTCTCCGGATATCACGCCCATGGTCAGAATCAGACTAGATGATGATGTTTACTTCGTCCTGTGGCGCCCCGATGGATACGACGTATTCATTAGAAGAAAGCCTCTGAGCCAGTCATAGCCTGACACTATTATCAGCAGCCGGGAGCTGTCCCTGCAGCGGATCTCTGGTATCCTTGCGCCTCTTTTTAACCCGTGAATCCATTCAGATCAGAGGCCAGCAGCACCATGGTTACCATGTACGGCATCAAAAACTGCGACACCATCAAGAAAGCCCGCAAGTGGCTGGAAGACGCCGGCGTGGAATACAGGTTTCACGACTATAAAAAAGATGGTCTGGACGGGACGCTGCTGGATACCTTTATCGCTGATCTTGGCTGGGAAGCGCTGCTCAACCGCCGTGGCACTACCTGGCGTAAATTACCTGACGATGTCAGAGACAACATCGATGAAGCCTCTGCCAAAGCCGTGATGCTGGACAATCCATCCATCATTAAGCGGCCTCTGCTGGATACCGGGAAACAGAAAATTCTGGGCTTTAAGGCTGATGATTACGCAGCACTCGGCCTGTAATCTTTTCACACTGACTTTGCTTTAACTTACGTCTGCGACGTACCGTATTGAGGAATCACTATGACAAACGCATTTGCTCTGGCCATTGGTGTCGGCACCAAAAACAGTAACGGCGACTGGCTGGAAGTTTACTACCAACAACCTCTGCTGAACCCGGATACAGCTCTGCTTGAAGCCGCCCGCGCTACCCTGGGTTATACCGGCGGCAACGTGGCAATCGAAGCCGACGGTGGTGAACTGAGTGCGTTTGCAGATGCTGTTGAAGCAGCAGCCCCTGCTCAGGCAGCACTGGCCCGGGCCTGCACCGAAAGCGAAAAACCTGTGGTTATTACCGTGCTGGAAAGCGATGAACAGGCGTCTTCAACCCCGGAGGTGTACCTTAAGCTGCACCTGATTTCTCACCGTCTGGTGAAACCACACGGCCTTAATCTGACGGGTATTTTCGGCCTGCTGCCAAACGTTGCCTGGACCAACAAAGGTGCCATCGATCTGGCGGAACTGCCTCAGGCACAACTGCAGGCACGTCTTAACGGTGAACTGCTGAGTGTTAACAGTGTGGATAAATTCCCGCGCATGACCGACTACGTCGTACCGGCAGGCGTCCGTATCGCTCACACCGCGCGTATCCGTTTAGGTGCTTATATTGGTGAAGGCACCACCGTGATGCATGAAGGCTTTGTTAACTTTAATGCCGGTACCCTGGGGACTTCGATGGTTGAAGGCCGTATCTCTGCCGGGGTCGTGATCGGTGACGGTTCTGACCTGGGCGGCGGCTGCTCCACCATGGGGACGCTGTCCGGTGGCGGTAACATTATTATTTCTGTGGGTGAAAAATGTCTGCTTGGCGCCAACGCCGGTATCGGCATCCCGCTGGGTGACCGCTGCACAGTGGAAGCCGGACTGTACGTCACAGCCGGTACTAAAATTCAGGTGCTGGATGATCAAAAAAACCTGGTGGAAACCGTGAAAGGCCGCGATCTGGCCGGACAATCCGATCTGCTGTTCCGCCGTGATTCCATCACAGGTGCAGTGCAGTGCGTGACCAACAAAAGCGCGATCCAACTGAACGAAGAGCTGCACGCCAATAACTGAGTGCGGCTGTGATAAACCTGAAGCACGCCAGTCGTACTGGCGTGTTTTCTCCCTTCCTTCCACCGCGATCCTTTCACCGCTATCCTTGTGCCTGCAGTTGCCGGTCAGTCAGCTGTGCCAGCGTCTGTAACGCATGATCCAAATCCGTATTCCAGGGCAGTGAACTGTTCAGACGGATACAGTGATCAAAATGATGACTATTAGAAAATAAGCCCCCGGGCACAATGGTTACCGAGCGCTGTGATGCTTCGTGATAAAGCTGTGTGGCATCAACCTGCTGTGGCAGTGCCACCCACAACACAAAGCCACCATGAGGTTCCGTCACACGGGTTCCCGCCGGAAAATAATGATGAATGGCATCCAGCATGCGTCGCATATATTCCGCCACTTTCGGCCTGATCTGACGCAGGTGGCGGTCATACTGACCGTTCTGCAAATATGAACTGACCGCATATTGCGAAATGGATGGTGCTGAGAAAGTGGTGAACATCTGCTGCTCACATACCTGCTGAAACCAGCGTCCGGGAATACACCAGCCAACACGCAGACCGGCCGACAATGTTTTTGAAAACGACGAGCAATACAGAACCCGGCCATCGCGGTCGAAGGTTTTCAATACGGTATTAAAGGTTTCACTGCCACTGGCCGCTGAGTGACCTAACTCACCGTAAACGTCATCTTCAATAATGCCGATATTATATTCCTGCGCCAGTTGCAGCAGTTTTTTCTGCCGGCTTTCCGACAAAACAGCACCGGTCGGATTGGAGTAACGGGAATTAATGGCCACCATTTTTACCGGCCATTGTTGCAATGCCAGCTGCAAAGCCTCAGGACTCATGCCATGTTGCGGGTCGGTGGGTATTTCTATTATTTTGATCCCCAACAGACCCGCCACCTGCAACAGACCGTAATAACATGGTGATTCCACCGCGATCAGTTCGCCCGCCTTCATCGTGGCGCGCAGTACCAGTGCCAGCGCCTCGGCACAGCCATTGGTAATGATGATATCGTCAGCCAGACAGCGCACACCGACATCCCGCATACGCGCAGCCAACTGACGACGAAGCCCGGTAAAGCCTGGAGAAAACTGATAATCCAGCACCTCCGCCGTATGAAAACGACTGACTTTATTAATGTGCGTCTGCAGTTGCCGCAGAGGCAGCAGCTCTGCCGCCGGAATGGCCGCCCCCAGGTTAATCTGACTGGGCCGGGTAATCTGACCGAGCATATCGTTGATTAACGCTGACTTGGTAAACTCCTGCGGGTTTCCGCCGCGTGAAGCCGGCGGCAATGTGCCGGGTGTCCGCTCCTGTAACCCCGGGGTAAAACAGGAGCGCACGTAATAACCGGACTGTGGCCGGGCCAGCAACCAGCCCTGATCTTCAAGCCAGCGATAGGCCTGCGTCACGGTGGAAATACTGACACCACGAACCGTGCTCATATGGCGCACACTGGGGATTTTCTCACCCACCGGATACACCCCGGATTCGATATCCGTAATCAGTTCCCGCGCAAGCCGGTGATAAAGGTGATCCGCTTTTTCTTTGCTGAGCATGACGTCCTCCTGTAGCCGGCACCATCATATCCTTGCCGCTGTGCAGTGAACCGGTACAGTTCAGCAGAAAAACAGCAGTACAATTTAAGTTTAACCAAAACTGTACTATTTATTCTTCAACCGTCTGCGTCTGCAGGCATTTTCCGTCACAAGGCATCATGACTTCCGGTATCCACAGTTTGTTATTTGTGATTGGCAGGAGTCAGACATGCTTTTTTATTTATCGCCCGGCAAAGGCCCGTTCGCCAGTGTCAGAAGTTTCTTATTACTCCGCCGGATAGCGGCCACCCTGCTGATTGGCGCTGCTGTTCCGCTGATGCATCTGGCTCTGACGCAACTGAACCCGCTGTTGGTCAGTATAAGTGCCGGCCTGCTGGCCGGTCTGCTGGCATTATTGACGAATCACCATCAACGCTGGCGGCTGCCGCCACTGAGACACTGGCCTGCATTGGTTGTCTTCAGTGGTTCAATGATGATCGTCTTACCTTACCTGCTCGCCCTTTTGCTGCAGGCAGATCTGGCAGCAGCAGGGTCCTTACAAAGCGTCCCACTGCTGGCAGCTGTGGCGGTAACCGTCACGCTGACAGGCGCATGCAGTGGTGCCCTTATCATCCGGCAATATGGAATATGGCAGAGCATCAATCAGGCACTGCTGATCAGTCTGCCACTGACGGCTTTAGGCTGTGGTTATGCACTCGGACATCAGCACCCTCCTGCAGACGGATACCGGCCCGGGGTGATACTTGCCCTGGCCTATAACGGTACCATTGCTCAGTGGCTGGTATTCCGTTTACTTCAGCGGCGTCATTCCACCACGACGGTGCGGCGATCCAGCTCGCCGCTGCGGTCCATGACCACAACTTCATGTTTACCGGTTTCTTCAAAACGGTAATTGATGCTCTGTACTTCGCCGCCGCTGGCGACAAAACGGCCGTCGACGAACCAGTCCCGGATGCCCCGCCCGCCCATGGCGCTGAGGGCAATTTCCGGCATTACAGCACTGCCGCCGCCCTGACTGCGGCTGGAACGTACGCGCATATCATCACTGATGCCGATAATCCGCAGCGGCTCCAGTGCTAACAGTGGCGGCTGATTACAGCGCGGATCGGCGGCGGGCAAACGCTGACGCATCCGCTGTGACGCCGGTACCCAGTGCTCCAGCGAACGCGGCCAGAGAGCAATGGTATGCGCCTGGCGCTGAGAGACCGCACATTCTGAATCCACTAACAGACCTTTTTCACTGGTCCAGTAGGTCAGTGGTGTTCGCCATAAACCATCGGTGCTGTTATTGATCAGGGTGGGCGGAATCTGCTGCCTGACGATATTGGCCTCATAGCTTTGCAGGCACTGAGCCGCAGGCGTATCAACCGCCGCCAGACCCGATGGCCAGCAAATCAGCGCGCTGCTGACGGCGGAGGGTTTTGTCTGCGCAGCCGGTTTGGGATCAAGCCGGTCGAACAGTTTAAACATCACCGGCAGCGCACTGACAGCGCCATAATGGCCCGGCGATGGTGTTCCGTCAGGACGGCCAAACCACACGCCGATGGTCAGCTCAGGGGTCGTTCCCAGCGCCCAGGCATCGCGGAAACCGTAACTGGTGCCTGTCTTCCAGGCGATGCGCGCCTGGCGGCGTCCAATGGCAAAACTGCGGACCCGGTCCGGTCGCGGACTGCGCAGCATTTCAGCCGTTACCCAGGCCGCTTCCGGCGACAATAACCAACGGGACTTTTGCGCTGACGACGTCTCCTGCGCCTGATATGTCAGGGCAAAGACCTGCCCTTCATTCATCAGGGCGGAATACAGAGTCACCAGATCCGCCAGCGACAGACCGCCGCCACCCAGTGCCATGGCAAGGTTTGCCCGGCCCCCCGGCACACGATAGTGAATGCCGGCGTGCTGTAAGCTGCTGTCGAATATCTGCGGGGTTAAGGCTTCCAGCACCTGCACCGCCGGAAGGTTCAGCGAGCGCTGCAGCGCACCGGTCGCCGACACCGGACCGGAAAATTCACGGGTAAAGTTTTCCGGCTGATAGTCTTTTAAATAGCGCGGCACATCACGCAGCAGGCTGTGTGAATGAATCAGACCTTTATCAATGGCCATGCCATAAATAAAAGGCTTCATCGCAGATCCCGGGGAGCGCTGCGCCTGCACCATATCCACATGGCCAAAGCGGCTGTTGTCGGTAAAATCGGCGGACCCGGCGTAACCCAGCACCTGATGGGTGTGATTATCCACCACCAGGACCGCCGCCGAATGCGCAGCAGGATATTGCTGGATTTCCTGACGCAGAAAGTTTTCCAGCTGGCGCTGAATATCGGCATCCAGCGTGGTCCGGATCAGGCCCTGATCGGGATGTTGCTGGCTCAGTGTGCGCGCCAGCAACGGAGCCAGCTGTGGTGTTTCCGGATGATAGGCCAGCACAGGTTCCAGCAGAGCCTGCTGATAGTCCTGTGCCGAAATCACGGCAAAATCTCTTAACCGGCGCAGTACTTTATCGCGGGCCTGGCGGGCACGCTGCGGATGGCGGTCAGGGCGCAGATAACTGGGTGCCTGGGGTAATACGGCCAGTAAGGCGCTTTCCGCCAGCGATAAATCTGCCGGCGATTTATCCAGATATAAGCGGCTGGCTGCTCCGGCACCCTCAATGACACCGCCCATGGGCGCGTAGTTGAGATAAAGATTGAGAATATCGTCTTTGCTGTAATGCCACTCCAGCTGCAGCGCCCGCACTGCCTGATAGAGTTTTCCTGCGACCGAGCGGCTGTGCGGATAAAAACGCCGCGCCACCTGCATGGTGATGGTTGAACCACCGGAGACAACACAGCCGCAACGCCAGTTCTGCCAGGCTGCCCTGACCAGCGCCAGAGGATTCACCCCGGGATGCCAGTAAAACCAGCGGTCTTCGTAATGAATCAGTGCTGTGACATAGGCCGGGGCAATATCGTCCTGACTGAGCGGATAACGCCAGACCCCATTAGCATCGGCAAACGCCCGCAGAGGCCGGTCATGGCGATCTACCACCAGCTGAGCAAAATCCGCATTGTGGGCACGGTTGCCGGTGGCCGCACTGCGGGAATACGGGTCCGGTACCTGCAGCGGCCAGATAACATCCGCCACTTTTAGTAACAGCAACACAAGGCCCACAGCCAGCCCTGCCCGTTTCAACCAGGCGGGCAGGCTGCGCAGTGTTTCAGTGATCCGGCTTCTGATCATCTCACGGCTGCGACACGACCAGAATATCCGGAGTCTTACCGACGGCACGTATTTCCGGATCGTACATATCCTCAACCAGTGGCGCCGGCACCTGATATTGACCCGGTGTCACTGCGCGTACCAGATAGAAAATATTGGTGGCGCTGTAATAGGCTGAATCAAAGGCGGCCACATAACGGTCATCGCGGTATTCCTGATGCTGAATCCGGGATTCATTCCACCAGTCACTGATTTTGCGCTCATCGATGATGACGTCATCCAGTTTGATGGAGGCATTCAGATTCTGGTTTTCCAGTTCCAGACCCGCCGGCAATAAGTCGATCAGCATCAGGTCCGGACGGCGATAGCGGTCTGCCGGTTTAACCAGTACCTGCACCAGCATCAGTTCACCAACCTTCATGCGCAGAGCGCCATCATCGACATCAATCAATTGCCCGTCGGTGGTGAAGTAACGGCGCTGAATCTGCAACCCGTCACTGACCGGTGGTGGCGGCTCATCACTGTGTCCCTGATACGCCAGCGACACAAACAATCGTTCGCCGGAGGTATTGGTCATGGTCAGGCCATCCGCCACAGATTCACCACTCAGCAGACGGCTGAACATGCCTTTTTTGTCCAGTTCTTCGGTTTTTCCGGCAGCCGACAATTCTCCCTGCCAACGGGTATCTGTCATCATTTCAGTGGCCGCCATAAAGACACTGTTGCGTTCCTGGGTACTGAGGTAATTACGCTGTTTTAACTGGTCAGCCAGTATCACCGCCTGATCCAGGGCATAACTTTTATCCAGCCCGTAATGCAACAGCAGCCGTACAACCTGTGCGGTATCACGGATCGGGGAGCCATAGTCACCGATGTAGGTATTACGCAGTCTCTGGGTCTGCTTTAAACGCGTCAGTAATTCCTGCGCCAGTTTTTTATCGCCCTGTAAATGTGCAGCCAGTGCCAGATGTAATACCGGCAGTGAAGGGGAATCATCCAGCAGGGCTTTCGCCAGCCGGCGGATTTCCGATAATGGTGCTTTTCTGTGGCGGGCCAGAACATAGGCAGCGTAGGCCTGATAGGACTGCCGGTAGACTTCCGGCCGGCCACTCCAGCGCTCCTGGAAGGTCGCCCGGCTGCGCACATATTCTCCCAGACGCTGCAGCGCTTTACGCAACATATCAGCATCCACCCGCACGCCCTGGTCCTGGGCGTCGGTCAGAAAATCCGCGGCGTAGGCTGTCAGCCAGTGCTGCTCATAATCATCATGGCTGCTCCACAAGCCAAAGCCACCATGCGTCATCTGACGTTTCTGTACACGCTCCATACCCGAGGCCAGCGCATCGTCGCGCTGACGCCCGGTCTCGTTGCGGATTCCCATACGGGCAAGCTGATCCTGTGTTGCATAAACCCAGGGCCAGGTTGAGCTGACTGATTGCTCCAGACAACCGTAAGGATAATGCAGCAGTGACTGCAGCTGACCACGGGGATTGAGGTTAACGGAGGTATTCACAGACAACAGCACCTGCAGGGATTGCGGACGCAGACCAGCCACTTCTTCAGGGGTCAGAGCAATTTGCTCACCCGGTTCCAGTACCTGATATTTTTTCTGCGTCAGTGCCGGATTGGCGTGGCGGCTGTTCAGCTTCCAGTGCCGTTCCAGACGGAAGTCATCAGCACCGCTCAGTACCATTCCGATATCCATTTGCCCGGCCGGATATTCGGCGCGCAATGGCAGCGTGACGGTGGTTTTTTCGCCATCGGCGAGGACAAAATCTGACGCCTGAGCACCGCCGTTAAGAACGCTGACCGGTCCTGTGGCGGTCAATGACAGATGCAGTTGCTGTTCTTCACCACTGAGATTAGTGACATCCAGCGCCACCCGGCTCTCATCTCCGACGGCAACAAAACGCGGCATGGAAAGCTGGGTAACCACCGGCGCTGCCAGCGTGACTTCCTGCTCCAGATGACCAAAACGGTTATCGTCGAATGCCAGTGCCATTAACCGCAGCCGGCCATTAAAGTCCGGCAACGTCAGCGGAATATCGGCACTGCCATTGCGTACCGCTACCAGACCGGAAAACAGGGAGACAATCTGTACTTCAGAGCGAGCTTTTTCTCCGCCACGACTGAGCGCATCGGCGTCACCACCAAACTTCATGGTTGCCAGACGATTGTCGTTAAGATCAATCAGCCTGCCGTACATATCGCGGATATCGACCGAATAACGGCGCGGAGCAAAAAACCAGTCAAAGGCATCCGGTGTTTCAAAATCCGTCAGGGACAGTACGCCCACATCAACGGCAGCCAGCGTCACCCAGGCTTTATCCACCGGCTGTCCGCCGGCATCGCTGACGCTGACCCGGGTGGTTACCTGACGGTCCGGTTGCCATTTTTCCGGTGCATCCACACTGACCTGCAAATGCCGCGGTTCACGGTTTAACGGCAGATGAATCAGGCCCAGAGAACGCGTCGGGGTGATACGCTCTTTGTTATCCGCCGGTTGCAGATGCACCACGCTGATGTATATATCGTGACGTTTCCAGGCTTCATCCACCGGAATATTCACGGTTTTTCCGGCCGCCGGCACAGTGACCCGGCTGCTCCATAACAGCTCATCACTTTCCACCAGCACCAGGCTTTCCCCCGCCGCTGGCGGAACAATATTAAGCTGTGCAACATCACCGGCATCGTAGCCACCTTTATCCAGTGCCAGCGTGACTTTATCCGGGCGCGCGCCCTGCTCGCTGTCGGCAGAATCTTCCCAATACCAGTACCAGCTTTCGCCGGCTTTAAAGGTCATGCTGCTGATCAGTCCGGTTTGCGGATCTTCCACTTCGATACGATAGTGGCCGTATTTTACCGGCAACATAACAGTACTTTTACCATCGCTGCTGATGTCGGTGGTCAGCGTCAGGGCGTTGTATTCGCGATCGGTGGTTTCCATGTACCAGCCGCGTGATGAATCGTAACGCCAGTGGTAACGCCGGTTCATATTAATCAGACGCACTTTGGCGTTACGGACACTGCTCAGCTGTCCGCTGGCATCGGTCCGGATGAGTTCAAAACCGGCCTGCGAATTGGCTGCCGCGTGTTCATTAAACGCGGGACGGATACCAATCAGTGAATCGGCCGGCAGAACCCGGGCGGTGTAACGACGCACCAGGGGTCGCCCGCCGGTTTCGTACAGACTGCCGGTCACAGTAACTGCCAGCGGCGTTTCCGCATCCCGCCATTGTGAGCTGAGTTCTATCTGATAACGCCCGTCACCGTCCAGATTGCCGCCCTGATATTGAAAGGTCTGGTTATTACTGTCATCGCGGCTGTTACCGAAAAAATACTCCGGATACTGTTCAAACGGATGCGCCAGCTGAGCAACCCGTACACTGGCATCAAAACGGTTGCCGGCGGCCGGCGCACCATAAAGATATTCCCCCAGCAATGGCACCCGCACTGTGTCTGACGGCGTAAAAAACAGCGGGCGGGTTTCACCCGGGTTAAAGGTGAGCTTTAACCGCTCGGGCATAAAGTCTTCGACTTTAAAGCGGTAAACAACCCGGTTTTTACTGACCCCTTCCACTTCCAGACGCCAGTCACCGGTCTGCGCATCCTCCGCCAGAGGGTATTGATATTCATAGTAACCGGCGCCGCTGGACTGCAGACTGATGTCTTTTACTTTCTGTCCATCCGGACGGATGATGCGTGCTTTCAGCGGCTGGCGGCTCAGTGCTGCGCCATCTTCATCGCGTAATAAGGCTGAAAATACTGCGGTTTCGCCACCGCGATAAATATCCCGTGGTGCATAAATAAAGAGTTCGCGACTCTGATACGGACGTTCGCCCAGCTCAAAATCCGACAGATCCAGCGCCGCATTATCAAGACTGACAAAGCTCACTGATTCCCCTTTGCGGGCGATCAGCACCTGTCCCCATTTTTTGCTGCGCCGTATTTTTACATAGCCCTGATCGTTACTGCTGCCTTCATAGGCGACTGAGCCGTTGGCATTAATCAGCTGCACACTGGCGCCGGCGACCGGCGATGGCTGTGTCAGTGTGTTCAGATAGACATCAAAGTGATTGCCATAGGTGCGGATCTGCATACCGATATCGGTGACGGTGAAATAGGTCACGGATAAACGGCTGTCGAATTTCCCGGGACGCTCCATCACTGCAATGTAAACCCCTGCCTCACGCAGGGCTTTGATATTCTGCACCGGCAGATTCACCAGACGTCGTTTATTGCGGTCATCAGTCAGCGCAAAACGGCCACTGTATACGCTGTCAGAAAACCGCTGCAGTTCATCCAGGCGATAATAACGCTCACTGAGCCCGTTGCTTTTCCAGTTAATAAAAGCGCCCAGATCAGAATCATTGACACGCAGAAAGGTTACATCCACTTCCGGCGTATTCAGCGCATAAACCGGCAGGCCGGTGTGCAGATTGAGTGGCAGAAAATGGCCATTACTGGCAAAACTGGCGCTTGGCTGCAGACGACCAAAGCTGATGCTTTTTTCACTGGGTTTATGCAGTGTCTCACCGTTAATGGCTGTCAGCCCCGGGGAAACCGTGGCTTTATAAGTTGTATCCGGTTCAACCTGATCGAAATACGCGGTGGTGCCATCCTCTGACAGAACCCAGGCACCGGACTGCACACTCCAGCGCCCCGGCTGAACCTGTTTTTCAACGGTGAAATAGGACTGAATATCTTTACTGGCATCGACCGGAACGGAAAAGGTCACACCAATAGCATTGCCATCGTCGTAACTGGCATCACTGATATCGGCAACCTGCAGGGGAACGCCATCATAAATGGCATCATCCACCGCAGGGGGCACGGCTTCTGCCGGCGTTGTCCGGGCCTGTGCCTGAGGCTGCGCCTGACCTTCGTTAATTCCCTCAGCAGACGGGGATTGTGACTGACTGTCCTGTTGCTGCGGTGTGTTTGCGGCCGTTTTTTGCGGCGTGTCATTATCACTGTCACTGCATCCATACAACAACACCGACGCACAGAAGAACGTCAGCAATAATGAGCGCGATGGGGGGAACATAGGTCGGTCCTTGATTCAGAATACGATGGGGCTGAACTATAAACGTCTGCGTCCCTGCTGACCATGATATCCATCACTGGAATTAATCTGCATCCGGGCCAGACGCCGCCGATGACAGGCGCAGCGTCCGTGCCGGCAATAGCCTGACAACAACAGGTGGTTGCGTTGACATCTGTTAACCGCTGACAACATTTTGTTTCAGTGACATTTATTAATAGTGACTATAGTTACAGACACACTTTTACTGTGGAACATCCGGTGTCAGCGCTTGCCCTGTTGCGTCCTGCTTTATTCCCGTTAACCGCTCTGCTGGCCTGTTGGCTGCTGTGGCCAGGCGTCACGGACTGGGGACAGGAATATGAATTTCTGTTACTTATCAGCCCGCTGCTGATCGCCGCCCTGTGTCTGGTTCTGGCTCAGGTTTTCAATCAGGGCCGCATCGGGCAGATGATCATTCTCGTGGTCGCCACTTACGGACTGATCCAGTGGCAAATGCAGAGTACCCTGGATCATCCGGCGACCTGGTGGATGTATTTCTGGCTCACACTCCTGTTTCCCCTGAACGCCATGTTGATCCGCTATCTGCCGGAGCGTCGCCCTCTGTCACTGTACGGTCTGATGTTTCCCGCCACGCTGGTGTTGCAGGCAGTATTCATTCTGGGGCTGCCGGGCCAGTTACTGACAACACCATTGGGTCAGTGGGTACTGACTTTTCAGCGCCAGCCCGGCGATGTGCTGATTCCGTTACCGGCCTGGATCAGTTTTGCGGTCAGCCTCGGTCTGGTTATTAACCGCCTGCCGCGCAATGCGGATGTACCATTGGCTTTTGCGGCCGTGATTATCCTGCACGGGCTGATGTTTTATCACTTTGATCAGCCTTATATGTCAGCTCTGACGGCGGTCACCGTCCTGCTGCTGTTATTCACCACCTTGCTGGTCACCAATCATCAGCTGGCCTTTATTGATGAGCTGACTGCCCTGCCCGGCCGGCGGGCGCTGATGAATGATCTGAAACACAGGCACGGGCACTACATTCTGGTCATGGCGGATATCGACCACTTTAAACAATTTAATGACACCCATGGCCACGACACCGGCGATGACGTACTGCGTCTGGTGGCCAGCCAGTTGGGTAAAACCACCGGTGGCGGACGCGCTTACCGTTACGGCGGGGAAGAATTTACGCTGATATTTCCGTCCGCCAGCCTGAAAGAATGCCGCCCCTTTATTGAAGCCACACGCGAACGCATCGCCTCATACCCTCTGGTCGTGCGCAATACCAGCCAGCGGCCGGAGGATCATAAGTCCGGTAAAAAGCAGCGCGGCAAGGCGGCGGATAAAAAAACACTGAGTGTCACCATGAGCTTTGGTGCCGCACGCCGGCAGAGCGGTGAGACGATTGAGGCGCTGCTGAAACGGGCTGATAAAGCTTTATATAAAGCCAAGCAGAACGGCCGAAACCGGGTGGAAGATGCGGTATGATAAGCACAAACCGTGAACCTCCGATGTCCCCATGAATAAAGAAAAACGTACAGAGATATTTTCCCGCCTCAGGGACCACAACCCCGAACCGCAGACAGAGCTTGAATATTCCACCCCGTTTGAACTGTTAATCGCCGTGCTGTTATCCGCCCAGGCGACCGACGTCAGTGTCAACAAAGCCACCCGACGGCTCTACCCTGTGGCGAATACACCGGAAAGTCTGCTCGCCTTAGGTGAGGAAGGTGTTAAGGAATACATCAAAACCATTGGTCTGTTTAACAGCAAAGCGAAAAACGTGATTAAGCTGTGCCGTATTCTCATCGATCAGCACCACAGTGAGGTTCCGCAAACCCGGGAAGAACTCGAAGCGCTGCCCGGTGTCGGACGCAAAACCGCCAATGTGGTTCTGAATACGGCCTTTGGCCAGCCGACGATTGCGGTTGATACGCATATATTCCGGGTATCCAACCGCACTAAAATAGCGCCGGGCAAGGATGTGGACGAAGTGGAAAAACGCCTGATGCGCGTTGTTCCGAAAGAATTTCAGCTGGATGCTCACCACTGGCTGATTCTGCACGGACGCTACGTATGCGTGGCCCGCAAACCAAAGTGTGGAGCCTGCATTATTGAAGATTTGTGTGAGTACAAACAGAAAACATCCGACTGAGAGGATTCACCATGAGACTATTACATACCATGCTGCGCGTCGGTGACCTGGACCGCTCCATCACCTTTTACACCGATGTGATGGGCATGCAGCTGCTGCGCAAACACGACAATGAAGAATACCAATACTCACTGGCGTTTGTCGGTTATCAGCCGGAAAGTGAAGGTGCTGTGATCGAGCTGACGTACAACTGGGGAACCAGCGAGTATGACCTGGGGACCGGCTATGGCCATATTGCCCTGGAAGTGGATAACGCCGCTGAGGCCTGTGACAGAATCCGTAACAATGGTGGTAACGTCACCCGTGAGGCCGGACCGGTCAAAGGCGGTTCAACCATCATCGCTTTTGTCGAAGATCCCGACGGCTACAAAATCGAACTGATTGAAAAAGGCCACGACAACAGCAAGCTCTGAGCCGGCCTGATACTCAGCCCCGGTAGCGGAAATGCAGTACTTTCAGGCCGCGGCCTGGCTGCGCTTCCCGGAAAACGCCGGGGTTGGCGATACGCCCGATAAATTCACACCCCGGCGCATGCTCCTCTGCCTGTTGGCGCAGGAAGCTTTCATCCAGATCCGGAGAATTCAGACACAACAGCAGATCGGCGCCCGCCGTCATAAATTCCGGCAGGCGACGCAGAATTTTTCCGTAGTCGCGGCGGATATCCACACTGCCTTTCTGAAACGTCGGCGGATCACAGATCAGCAGATCATAAGGACCGTGTTTTTTTACCCGCCCCCAGGATTTAAACAGATTGACCCCTTCAAAGATCACCCGCGATAAATCCTGACCATTCAGTCGATGATTATCGCGCCCATGCGCCAGTGCCGCTTTACTCATATCAATGTTCACTATTTTTTCTGCCCCACCCGCCAGGGCGGCGACTGAAAAGCCACAGGTATAAGCAAACAGATTCAGAACCCGCCGCCCGGCGGCATTATCCTGAACCCAGCGGCGGCCATGGGCCATATCCAGAAACAGTCCGGTGTTCTGGGCGCGGTTCAGATGCAGCCAGTAATCCAGCTGATGTTCACGGATGACCATCTGTTGCGGCATATCCCCCAGCAGGCATTCGAACGGTGCCCCCTGACGACAGCGGAACTGCACAACGACCTGTTCAGCGCCGCATTCGTCAGCCAGAGACTGCGCCAGACAACTCAGCGCCTGCGGACCCTCTTCGGCGTACAGGGTAATCAGCGCCAGCGGCGTAAACCAGTCAATATTTATATGCTCAAAACCGGCCCAGGCATGACCCCGTCCATGAAACAGGCGTTGAGCGTCATCCCCGCAGGGGCGTACAAAAGGCGGACATAATGGTGACAAGAGGCATAAACCTTATAAAAAAGAACGACAGAGTTTACCAAAATGCATCTTACGGTGCTCAGTGAGGGCGCTCCAGCCCAGTAAAAGCGCGGCTTTCAGCCCTGACGGAAAATAGTTATCAATCTTCACCGCAAATGCTTTCTCACAGAGAATAAGTGAGATACTATGACTGCGTTGAAGCTATAAATCGGTAGCTCCAATGCGTTGGCGAGTGCCTCATATTGTAAGATATGCAAGATACTGGTCGATAGCGGCATAAATTGATTATCCCCGGCTCCGCCGGCCAGTATCGAGAGTATGCCAGTTAGTTAAGCAAATCCGGTCTCAGACCGGCGCACTACTCAGGAAAGTAAGCATGGCAAATTTAGTTGAAGGCACCGTTAAATGGTTCAATGACGAAAAAGGTTTCGGTTTCATTGAGCAGGATTCCGGTAAAGACGTATTCGTACATTTCAGCGCTATCAATGGCTCCGGTCGTCGTAGCCTGATGGAAGGCCAGAAAGTGACGATGGAAGTTACTCAGGGTCAGAAAGGCCCTCAGGCCGAGAACGTTACTCCGGTTTAATTTTAAACCGGTCTGCGTTTTCACATCAGCCCGTATCTCCGGATGCGGGCTTTTGTGTATTCCCGCCAAAACAAAGTTTTGTCCTCCCCCGGTAAGCTGATACTCTTGGTTCAGTCATACTTTATGGTGCCGGCGTAATCCCTAATGATTGATCAGGGCGAACTCTTTGACATTCCCAGTCCTTGTAAGCGTATCTGCGTTACCAATAACCGTGGCTACTGCAAAGGCTGCTTCCGTTCACGTACTGAACGCCTCAACTGGCTCAAATACACAGATTTCCAGCGTCAGCTGATTATCAACCTGTGTGAAAAACGCCGTCTGAAAGTTCTCAATGCGAAACTGAATCCACACACCGACGTGGATGAAGAAGAAAGCACCCCACAGGCAGACCTGTTTGCCGACAATACCGCCACAGGGACTCTGACCAACCATAACCAGCGGGACGAGTCATCAGCTCCGCAAAGCAGCACACAAACTGCGACGCCGGACAGTGCCGATACAGAAACATCTCAGAACCCGGCACCTGAACCGCCGACACCGGAGCAACCAGCCGCTGCACAGCAAACGACAGACACCAGGCAACAGATAACCGCGGAGCCGACCAAAGCGGAAGATACGCAACCGTCTGACGGGCCTGCACCTCATAAAACCCGGCCACGGCCGCGCAAAGAGAAAAAGAAACCGTCACACAATGATGATCAGCTGGATATGTTTAACTGATAATCACCCGCTGACGACGTGCGCAGAAGCCGGTACCATCTGCATCCAGCCCAGCGTAGCGGACGTGTCCGTTGTCGGTTTGTATTCGGCGCCGATCCAGCCCTGATAGCCGGAAGTTTCTATACAGCGGAAAATAACGGAAAAATCCAGATCGCCACTGCCGGGCTCCCCCCGCTGTGGAATATCAGCAAACTGGATATGCCCTATTTTATCCGCATTGGATTCAATAAATTCGCACACTTTACAGCCCATCAGCGACATATGATAAATATCGAACTGGGCCTTAATATGTGGATGCTGAAGCTCATTAATGATATCCAGCATCTGATCCGCCGTATGAATAAGGAAATCCGGCATATCCCGGGTATTGATGGCTTCAAATGTGGTGGTTATGTGAAAAGGTGCCAGACTGTCGGCGGTTTTAATCAGATTTTTTTTAAAGGTATCGAGGTAAAAAACCCGTTTATTTTCATCGTCACAGCGCCCCGGCAACACATTAACACAGGCCACCTTCAGCGCACGTGCATAAGCCAGACACTCCACCATGGCAGCGGCATATTCCGCCCTTTTACCCGGCACGGCTGCCAGCCCTTCGCCACCGGCCATCAGGTCGCCCGCCGGTACATTAATCAATACGCAACGCAGCTGGTTATCACGCAAGGCACGCTGAATATCACAGATGGGCGTGTCATACGGAAACTGAATTTCCACCGCCCGGAAACCATCCTGGCTGGCCGCAGCAAAGCGCTGCAGAAAAGGGAGTTCCGTATACATCAGTGACAGATTGGCCGTGAACTTCACCCATTTTTCTCCGTATACATTGACACCAGAGTGCAGGGATCTTTGTCCGCATTTCCCTGTGATGCATGCAGGCGCATTAATTCTGCCCCCAGACCCGCCATGGGTACCGCGGTGTGTATTTTGCGCGCCAGATCATTCGCCATATCCAGGTCTTTTAACAGGGTTTTAACGTGCCACTTAACATCATCAAAATCGCGGCTGGCCATTCTGGGGCCGGTGAGCTGCAGCGGCACAGAATCAGCAAATCCGCCCTGCAGAGCCGCCGGAATAAGACTGGCATCCACACCGGCTTTTTCTGCCATGGCCATAACTTCTGCCATCACCAGTACATTACAGCTGACCAGCATCTGATTACCGATTTTAGTGACCTGACCCGCACCGACCGGCCCCATCCGGGTCACCCGCTGAGACAGAGGCGCCAGTACCGGACGTAACCGGTCGATAAGAGATTCGTCACCACCCGCCATAATTGCCAGCGTGCCCTGCTCCGCCCCGGCAACACCACCGGATACCGGAGCATCCACCCATTCAACGCCACAGCGTGCTTTCAGTGCCGCCGCCATGTCCCGCGTAGCCTGCGGGTCGATACTGGAGAAATCCACCAGTATCTGCCCGGCTCTGGCATATCCGGCAATGCCATCAGGGCCCAGCACCACATTCTCAACCGCCGCACTGTCCGTTACACAGATCATAAGAATATCGCTGCTACCGACCAGCTGCGCGAGCGAAGACACCGGCTGCGCGCCGTCGTCTTGCATGGCCTGAGCCTTATCAGCACTGCGGTTCCAGACACTGACCTGATACCCGGCCGCTAACAGGCGCCGGGTCATGGGCACGCCCATCAGACCCATTCCGATAAATCCAAGACGCGGTTTGTTCATAGCAACTCCATTATTTGCGTCAATAATATCAAACACTTAACCAAGGTCTAAGACATAAGTAACAGTTTGCCATCAGTGCTCAGGTATTTTCTTTCTTCTGCATTTATCCGTTGCCGCCTGTCTGTCCACTTATTATGCACAGGCAGGGTTACAATAGTCCGACACGCATGATTCGCCTGTTGCATCCAATCGCCTATGCTCAGTCAGGTAAACAGAGGATTAACCTGATGAGCATGAACACGATTTTCGCTGAATCCCGGGAACTTCCCCATCTTCCCGAAGTTGTACAGGCGCTGATGACCAGCTTTCATGATAACGATGTCAAAGTCGATACCATCAGTCAGAATGTTGCCCGGGACCCGTCACTGACGGCTAAGGTTCTGCGTCTGGCCAATTCTGCCCATTTTGGTCTCGCACGCACGGTGGCTACACCTCAGGATGCGGTCATGCTGCTGGGGTTCAGTACCCTGCGTACCATGGTACTGGCGTCCGGTGTCAGTGGAGCTTTCAGACTGCCTCAGGCGTTTGATCAGAAAAAATTCTGGCGTGATTCCTTCGCGGTGGCAGCGCTGTCAGGCTGGGTATCCACCTATGTCGGAAACAGCGACAGAGACATTGCCTTCACCTGCGGTATGCTGCATGGCATAGGCTCCCTGCTTATGCGTGTTGTTATGCCGCTGGAATGCGGGAAAATTGATGACATTGAAGCTCTGGGCGGCAAACGCTACAGCCTGGAAAGCGGCCAGTGGGGTTATAACTCTGCGGATGTCGGCGCCGAGCTGGCGAAACGATGGAAATTCCCGGTGCAGATACAGCAGGCTATTGAACAGCAGAATAATCCGGATACCGGCCAGCCTTATTCAACCCTGGCAGCGATAATTTATCTTGCTCAGTTCTTACACCGGGCTCAGCAGGAAAATCTGGACGAAGATCAGATCCGGGCATCCTTCCCGATGGCGGTCGCCGGGCAGATTCAGATGGACATTAAGCACGCTTTTGAGGATCTGTCATCGATCGGAGATCTGGATCCAGGTCTGGATGCTCTGCTGACTTAGCAATATCCAGCAGCGTCTGACTGGCAAACCACGCCTGGCTGCGGGCAACCCGCTGCTCTGCCGGCAGGCGGGTATCGGCGTCACTGAGGGCATCAATGCGCTGCAGCCGCGGCAGCAGACCCGTGCCATTGGCGACCTGAATAGCCAGCCCCGGCCGGGCATTGAGTTCCAGCAGCATAGGACCGTAACGCTGATCCAGCACCATATCAGTTCCCAGATAGCCCAGGCCGGACACGTCGTAACAGCGTGCAGCCTGCTCCAGCAGAACCTGCCACTGCGGCACTTTTAATTCTTTCAGCGCACGCCCGGTATCCGGATGATGCAGCACAGGCACACCACTCTGCACAGCGTTCAGGGCCCGGCCGGTGGCGATATCAATGCCCACACCAACGGCTCCCTGATGCAGATTGGCTTTGCCATCTGAGCTCCGGGTCGACAACCGCATCATGGCCATCACAGGATATCCACGACAGACAATCACACGAATATCCGGTACGCCTTCGAACGAGTAATCGGCCAACAGGGGATCAAATTCAATCAGCTCTTCGATCAGAGCAACGTCCGGCGTGCCGCCCAGACTATACAGTCCGGCGAGAATATTGGAGGCATGCCGTTCGAGATCGGCCAGCGCCAATGACTGGCCGTTATTCTTTACAAAGCCGCCGTCTTTTTTATTCAGAACCAGAATGCCCTTACCGCCACTGCCCTTGGCCGGCTTAATGGCAAATCCGGCGATGCCATCCAGCATATTGCCCAGCCGGGTGACTTCATGCTGGCTGCGGATGGCACCAATCAGAGCCGGAGAGGCAATCTCCGCCTGTTGAGCCAGCAGCTTGGTTTTCAGTTTATTGTCGACCAGCGGGTAAAGCTTGCGCGAATTATAGCGGCTGATATAAGCAATATTGCGCCGGTTCATCCCCAGAATGCCGTGTGATTTCAGACGCCAGGGCAGAATCAGCATTTATTGACTCCCGAATGACGCGAAGCGGCGTAATTCAAGCAGGCGATAACCTGTGTACGAGCCAATCATTAATACCAGCGCCAACACCACAAACTGGATGCCGATAAAATTAAACGTCAGATGACGGATCCAGGGATCATTCATCGCCCAATAGGCCAGCACAGCGGTCAGCAGACTGCCGCCTCCCTGAACCACAACTTCATGAACACCTTCTTCTTCCCACAGAATCGACATACGTTCGATGGTCCAGGAGAGAATAATCATCGGGAAGAAGGTGATTTTCAGCCCTTCCGTCAGGCCTACTTTAAAGGACAGCACACTGAAGATACTGATAATAGCGATCACGGTAATAATCACCGCCGTTATCCGCGCCACCAGCAGGAGGTTCAGCCTGGACAGATAACTGCGGATCAGCAGACCGGTGGCAACCACCAGCAAGAAACCCACCAACCCGGTCACCAGCGATGTCTGAATAAACGCCAGTGCAATCAGTACCGGCATAAAAGTACCGGACGTCCGTATGCCAACCAGTACCCGCAGAATACAGACGATCAGCGCCCCGATCGGGATCAGCAGAATGGTTTTAAACATCGCCTGCTCTTCAATGGGCAGACTGTGAATGGAAAAATTCAGAAAATCATGCTGACTTGACAGGTTTTCGGCGATATTTGCGTAGGTGGATTCTTCCCGCTTAATCATAGAAAAACGGATGCCGGAGTCACGCCCGCCCATCACATCCAGTACCGGCGCGCCATGCTGTTCCCATAACAACATAGACTCAGGGTCACGGGTAAGCGATTCCACCGGTTCGCCCGGTAAACGGAAGACTTCACTGCTGTCACCGGACCACACCCGCAGCATAGTCACCAGTTGCTGGCGGCGGCGACCATCTTCCAGCGGCAGTCCATAAACCAGTGTTGCGCTGACCCGGGCTTTGTTCAACATATCCACCAGCAGTTGCGGTAAACGCTCGCCAAAATGGGTTTTCAGCAGTTGTATATCCTGATCCGGGTCCTGATCACCAAAGCGTTTCAACAGTTCACGCACCAGGCTGTAATTATCAGCTGAGGTCGCATAGGCGCGGCTGAGCACGCTGTTCACGGCGGTAGCATAGGGTTCAGGCCAGCTGACGGCACGGATTTCCGGCGCCGGCAGTTCCTGCAGTACAGGTTGCTGACTGACCAGAATTTCTGCGCGGTAGAAAAGCTCCTGATGTCCATCCGCTGCACGGATAGTCCATTCAGCTCTGGGGTCATCGCCTTCGATAAAATTCAGACCATACCCGGGTGACGCGCCGGCTTCTTTCAGTATGGTAAACCCATCCTGATCGCCCGGTCGCGCCATCGAAACCCGCACCGGCTCTCCGTAGGCGGCAAATTCCACACTGGCTTCTACCGACCAGATGGTCTGGGTTTCGCCATACATCAGTGGTACTTCGTATACCCAGTGGCGATGCAGAATCAGAAAAATCCCCACCACCAGCAGCACGGCAACAATAATAAAGAGCGGTAAACGGGGAAGATTTATTCTGGAAACGGGCGACACTGCCATTACTCCTGCGGCGCCGCCGCCTGTGTATCCTGATGATCAGCTTTTATCATTTGCTGACTGCTGACGTCCTGTGATCCGTCAGCCTTTTTATCAGAACTGCGGGATGATTCCTGTTTTTCTTTATTCTCTGCCGCTGAGCCGGCCTTTTCTTCCGGCACTGGCTCATCCGGTTCAAATTTTGGCTGCACCAGTTTTTTACCCACATCAATCAGCGTTACGTCGCGTAAAAAACTCCGCCCCAACAATATCGGATAAGTCATCTGCGAACGGTCAGTGAGCGAAAATTCGGTGTCCTGCTGCAGGTTGTTGCCCAGATTCACGGTCAGACTGACCACCGGACGACGGTCGATTTCTTCTGAAGAGGCCTGCCGGATGCGCACGTGGCGAACCAATGGCGCTTCCACTGAAATCGGATCAATTTCGTCATCATGCTGCAGATCAAACTTTACCCACTTCTCGCCATTGCGCTCAAAACGTTCAATGTTTCTGGCACTCAGTGACGACGTGGCAGCCCCGCTGTCGACGCGGGCTTTATAGTGATGTCCCGGCGGCGAAATATATATCCATTCACTGGACCCCACGAGTACGCGGCCATCAAGCTGGTCAGCACTGGCCCCTGTGGCCGGGCAATCACTGTTAACAAAGGAAGGGTTGGCCGCAGCCAGCGCCTGCACTTCGGCACGCAGCGTATCAAAGGATTGTCTCTGCTCACGCAGGCGGCTGCTCACCTGCTCCAGGCCCGAGCATTCAAGTACCGGCGACGGTGCTGGCGGGGGCTCTTTACGGGCCTGTACAGCCTCTTCAACAATGGCGCGGATAGAGTCATCGGTCACGGCCCGGTGCTCTGGCGACGGCCAGGAGGCACAGCCGGACATCACAGCAGTCAACAGGCCAAACAGGGTTATGGCTGCCCTTGAGGGCATATCAGCCTCCGGTAAATCTTCAGGTCGACGGCATTTAACCACAGTGCGGGTATAAGCTGAACATCGGTTGTTTATTTTCCTCTGGGACAATCTGACCCACAGGATGAACTTCAGCGTGATATGACAGACGGACATAAAAAAAGCTCCCGAAGGAGCTTTTTTTGCAACAGCCTGTTTCAGACCATTCAGGCCATTTGCGACTGAATGTAATTCTGCAGACCAATACGGTCAATCAGGCCCAGCTGTTGTTCCAGCCAGTGTGCATGATCTTCTTCGGTATCATCCAGCAGCTTCAGCAGCATATCCCGTGTCACGTAATCTTTGACGGATTCGCAGTAATTCATCACTTCGCGCAGATGCGTGACAACGGCGTACTCCAGATCCAGATCCGCTTTCAGCATGGATGGCACGTCTTTACCCACGTTGATGGGTTCACGGGTCACCATATCCGGAATGCCTTCCAGAAACAGGATACGTTCAATCAACTCTGAGGCGTGGTCTTTTTCTTCTTCAAACTCATGGTTAATGCGATCAAAGAGTTTATCCAGACCCCAGTCCTGATACATGCGGGAATGAATAAAATACTGGTCCATGGCCGTCAGCTCTCCGGCCAGCAGAGCATTCAACATTTCAATGACTTTCGCGTCGCCTTTCATATTCAGTCGTCTCCCATCATGCTTTGCAGGTAATTCTGTATACCACTGTGTTCAATGATGTACTGCTGGCTTTCAATCCAGTCCAGATACTCTTCTTCGTATTCGAGAATGTCTTCCAGCAGATCCCGGGTTACGTAATCACGGACTGATTCACAATAGGCAATAGCCTCTTTCACCACCGGCAGCTGCTCGAGAATCTGATCCATATCGCACTGCAGCATTTCTTCCGGTTTTTCACCTACCCGCAAACGGTTCAGTTTCTGCAGATTCGGCAAGCCTTCCAGAAACAGGATACGTTCGATAATGGCGTCGGCCTGTTTCATATCCTTGATGGATTTTTTATAGGCTTTTTCGTTCAGTTCATCCAGCCCCCAGTTTTTAAACATACGGGCATGTAAAAAATACTGATTAATAGATGTCAGTTCTATACAGAGTATCTGGTTAAGATACTCATTAACCTTAGAATCGCCTTTCATTATTTTCGCTCCTGAATCCGAATGACACACAGTCTAAGTTCCTGCCTGATATTGCGCAAGAAAATATCATAGGTTTTACATATCGTTGCTATTGATTACCGGCATTATTCACTGACAAAGCCGATATTGATTGAAAGATGACAATACAATATTCGCCGGTTTTTAATACAAATTATTGTTATTCAATATAACCGTCTTTTGTCAGTTATATAACAATGAATAAAAATATTTCTTATTCGTTTATAACTCCCGGGTTATCGGGCCGGTTTCATACCGATATGAAATGTGCCGTCTGAATGAAAGCACACGACCTGTTGCCGTTTTCTGCCAATTAAAAAAGGTTCGTCGTCAAAAAATAAAAAGTTTTTCCAGTGCTGACGAAATGTTTTCCAGTTGGTCTGCACAACGTGTTCCGAGTGATAACAGAAATAGACAACGGTATTGTCATCCCAGCTCAGATGCGCTGCAATCAATTCCGGCAATTCATCACTGTCACTGTCCCAGGGTTTCTGCCAGTTACCCTGCTCGCTCCAGACGCCGTTACGGGCAGGCCAGTCATCGCCGAGAAAATGGCTCGCATGAGTTGCTTCTTTGCTGATGTACTGACGCCAGATCTGACCAGAGCTTTCGCTGGTCAGTGGCCGGATATCTGCCAGTGCCTGATCGCTGACCGGTAATTCACGGTGGCGGAAAATCCAGCCCTGTCTGTAATCGGACCAATCAAGATAATTCATACGTCTGCGCCTGCTGAACCAGGCAACAGGTTAACATTTTAACTCAGAGTAGAGAAATAACGGCTCAGCCTTCGACCCGGTTACGGCCTTTTTCTTTGGCCGCATAGAGTGCGTTATCCGCATAATGCACCAGCTGACTGGTACTTTTACCATCCTGCGGAAAAGAGGCCAGGCCCGCCGACAGGGTCAGCCGGAGATCACAGCCCGCTGTCCGGAACGGCGTCTCCTGCAACGTGGAACGGATTTCTTCAGCCAGTCCGCGGGCACCCTGGTGATCAGTATCCGGCATCACCAGCAGAAACTCTTCTCCGCCCCAGCGCATCAGAATATCCGAGCGGCGTATGCGCGATGACATCAGGCCGGCCGCCATACTCAGCGCCCGGTCACCGACCTGATGGCCATAGGTATCATTGATCATTTTGAACGCATCGAGATCAAACAGCGCAATACTCAGCGCCTGCTGCTCTCGTAACGCCAGCTGTAACTGCTGATCGAAGGCTACATAGCCTGAGCGGCGGTTTAACAGGCCGGTCAGTTCATCACGGGTCGCCATACGGATCAGCTGCTCTTCCATCAGCTTACGCGAATGAATATTACGCACCATGCCGACAACACGCTGCGCTTTACCGCTGGCATCACGCTCAGATACATGGCCACGGTCATGAATCCACACATAACCGCCGGCCCGTTTTCCCAGCCGGTATTCGAGGTCATAGCGGTCATGACGGCCATGCAGATAGGCATCCAGTTCCTGCATCACGCGGGCGCTGTCCTCAGGATGAATGCTGTCTTTCCAGGTAAACAGATTGTGTTCGATTTCGTAGGGACCGTAACCCAGCATGCGTTTTAGCGGCATGGAATAGAACACCTGGTCCCGTTTAACATCCCATTCCCACATACCGTCTGTGGCTTCGTTCAGAACAAACGCCAGCAACGACTCACGGTTGCCCATATTGGCACTGGCAGCCGCCCGGGGCGTGATATCACGCACGGATATCAGCAGGGATTCCTGGCCATTCCAGTCGACCATTTTCAGAATTTCTTCGGTGGGATACGCCTGATCATTCTCGCGCAGATACCAGCTGTTCTGTGTCAGCGCCGGTTGTTGTCTGACACTGTCCATCAGCGCCTGCCAGTGAGCACTGTCGTATTCATCTTCGCGCAGGGCATACAGCGAATGACCCACGAGATCAGCACGCTGGCGTTTCAGTTCATGACAGGCAGCCAGATTGCAGTCCAGGACCACACTGTCCGAGGGGGATACGAGATAAATCGCTTCCTGCAGGCAGTCAAACGCCTCCATACTCCGCCGCGTGCAGCCATCCGCTGTATTCAAGTCGCCAACCTTTGCCATGTCGTAAATTGTCAGTCTCTGCCTGAGAACAATGCGTTTTCTATCAGGAAAGCATAGTTCACAGGCACAAAAAAAAGCCACCTGACGGTGGCTTTAATTTTGCCAGACTCAACAGTGCCGGCCAGCTTGCAGACGTCGGCGGGACGCCTGCCGCAAAGGGAGCAATCAGTCTTTGAAAGTGTTTTCTGCAATAAATGCCTGAACCTTATCCAGCTCAGCCGGCATCACCTTCATGCGCTCTTCCCGCGTCATCAGGTCCGCCAGGTGGTGTGGCAGTTCCGGCATATCGAAGCCGCCACGCTGAACCGCATCTTCAAATTTCACCGGATGCGCGGTACCCAGTGTAATCATCGGAATACTCTTATCACGGCGGCATTCCCGGGCAGCTTTGACGCCAATCGCGGTGTGCGGGTCCAGCAGATAACCGGTTTCTGCGAACACTTCTTTCATCATATCGACGGTGGTCGCTTCATCGACCGCATAGCTGTCAAACAGCTCACGGGCGCGCGCCAGACGGTCTTCATCCAGGGAGACCACGTCGCTGCGTGCACTCATACGCTGCATCAGTTCTGCCAGTACCGGACCATTGCGGTCATACAGATCAAACAACAGACGTTCGAAGTTACTGGATACAGCAATGTCCATCGACGGTGTGATGGTGTGCTGCAGTGGATGAACTTCGTACTGGTTCTTACTCATCAGACGGTGCAACACGTCATTGCTGTTGGTGGCAATGATCAGCTGTTCGATAGGCAGACCCATTTTTTTCGCCATATAGCCTGCGAAGATATCACCGAAGTTACCGGTCGGTACAGAATACGCCATGGAGCGCAGTGGTCCGCCCAGATTCAGGCTGGAATAGAAGTAGTAAACGATCTGCGCCATGATCCGCGCCCAGTTGATGCTGTTTACGGCGACCAGTTTGCGCTCACCACGCAGGAAGTCCTGGTTGCCGAAGCTTGCTTTGACCATGTCCTGCGCCTGGTCGAAGTTACCCTCGATGGCGATGTTGTAGATATTGTCACCGGTGACAGTGGTCATCTGACGACGCTGCACTTCTGACACCTTGCCATGCGGGTGCAGAATAAAGATATCCACATTACGGCAGGCTTTGGTGCCTTCGATGGCGGCAGAGCCAGTATCACCGGAGGTCGCCCCCATGATCACCACTTTTTCATTGCGGCGCTCCAGCACATAGTCCAGCAGACGACCCAGCAACTGCAGGGCAAAATCTTTGAACGCCAGTGTCGGGCCATGAAACAGTTCCAGCACGTATTCGTTATGATCCAGCTGCTGCAGTGGCGCGATGGCTTTATGCCCGAAGTTGGTGTTGTTATACACCTCTTCCAGCATGGTCTTGAGCGCCGCAGAATCCACACAGCCTTCAACAAAGGGATAAATCACTTTGTGTGCCAATTCGGTGTACGGCAGGTCACGCCAGGACTGGATTTCTTCCAGGCTGTAGTGCGGTACTTCTTTAGGCACGTAAAGGCCGCCATCGGTCGCAAGACCGGTCAGCAGCACGTCTTCGAATGTCAGTTCCGGGGCATTTCCGCGGGTCGATATATATTTCATCATGGGCTTAAGCCTGCGGGGTCACATCATCAGCGAAATAAGGAGCGCGTAGTGTACATGGTTCGCGCCCGGCGCGCACCCGGCGTCCCTACAGGCGGTCCAGCATAGCGGGAGCATAGTCCTCAGCCGACACCTGCATTCCACGCTGCTTAATGCGTTCATCCAGATCGGCAATCTGCCGGTTCAGCTCTTCAAGAGTCAGGGTATTATCCTCCAGCTGATACAGATGCCTGGAACCATGTAACTGAAAGTATTTCACCACGATGGCGTCCGGATTATCCTCTTCCAGTGCCTGTTCCAGTTTACGGGAAGCGCGGTAAATACGGTTCAGCTCGGCTTTCAGCTGGCGCATATAGCGGATCTCATACATCCATGGCTTATCTTTGATCAGATTCATAATCCCGGCCAATACGAACAGAGATGTCACCACAGCGGCCAGATTCAATAAGGTGTTGGAATCACCGCTGCCCCAGAGCCCGGTATAAATCTGCGACAGCGCCAGTGACAACACCAACAGCCCGGCCACCAGTGCAGCCTGAAAACGGTTGAGACGTTTCTTGAAGCGCGCTTTATCAATATTTTCCAGTTTCATACCCGCCGGTTACCTCAGCAGCTGTGTGTTTGGCGCGAGTATAAAGAAAAGCAACGCCGGGTTCAGCGCTGCTGACATAAACAGCCGCTGAAAACTGGCACAAATGCCCCCTGTCAACCAACCTACCAGTAGGTAGGCTGGCCTCAGCATCAGGGATACAGTCATGACGAATTCAGTCCACACAGACCCAGGCACGCCCGTAAAGCGATCAGCAGCGGCCCGCAGCAATACCCGCGAGCAGCTGATCCGGGTTTCAGCCGAGTTACTCTGCACGCGCGGATTCAGTGGCTTCAGCTATCAGGATCTCGCCACCGAGCTGGGCATCCGCAAAGCCAGCGTACACCACCATTTTGCTCAGAAAGCAGACCTCGGGCTGGCTTTATGTGACTGGACTGAACAATGGCTGCGGCAGGGCTTTGAACATTTTGACCGCCAGGGCTCCGGTTCGGTGGACAAGCTGCAGCGCTATCTGCGCGCTGCTGCCAAACACACCTTTAATGAACACAAACAATGCCCGGTCAGTGCCCTGCACAGTGATCTGGCCATTCTCCCGGATACCATTCAGCAACGCCTGACGCAACTGATGCACATTGAACACCAGTGGGTCAGCGCGGTGTTTTACGCAGCCCTGCAGAACGGTGAGCTGGTATCTCATACGCCGGCACCAGACGACGCAGATCAGAACCGGCAGGATCAGGCCGACGATATGGCGCGCCTGTTTATTTTTACCTGCAAAGGCGCACTCTTTTATGCCCGTTTGCAGGGACCGGAATTTTTTAACCAAAGCATGGCACTGCTGTTACAACAGTGGCTGCCATTATCTGATAACGACCACAGCTGATACAGGAAAATACATGAGCGATATTCACCAGGCGGTCAGCGCCCTGTTCGAACCCATCGACCTTGGACCGCTGCATTTAAAAAACCGCATTGCCATGGCACCCATGACCCGTACTTTTTCACCGGGTAACATTCCCAACGATCTGGTCACGGCTTATTACGCCCGCCGCGCAGAAAATGAAGTGGGTCTGATTATCACTGAAGGTACCTGCGTTAATCACAAAGCGTCCAACGGGTACCCGCGCGTGCCTTTTATTTATGGCGACGAAGCGCTGGCCGGCTGGAAAAAGGTGGTCGACGCCGTGCACGCTAAAGGCGGAAAAATTGCGCCGCAGCTGTGGCACGTGGGTGCGATCCGTAAAGAAAATACCGGTGCAGATCCGGACCCTTCGGTACCGGGTTACAGCCCTTCCGGCCTGATTGGCCCTGGCAAAGAAAACGGCGTTGCCATGAGCATCGATGATATTCACGAAGTAATCACAGCCTTTGCCCAGGCAGCAGAAGATTCCAAACGCATTGGTTTTGATGCCGTGGAAGTACACGGCGCCCACGGCTACCTGATCGACCAGTTTTTCTGGGAAGGCAGTAACCAGCGTGATGACGAATACGGTGGTGACCTGGTGGGCCGCACCCGTTTTGCCTGTGAAATTGTCTCCGCCATCCGTGAACGTGTGGGTCCGGATTACCCGATCATTTTCCGTTTTTCACAGTGGAAACAGCAGGACTACAACGCCCGCCTGTGCGACACACCGGAAGAACTGGATGCTTTCCTCAAGCCGCTGGTCAACGCTGGCGTGGATATTTTCCACTGTTCTACCCGACGCTTCTGGGAGCCGGAATTTGAAGGCTCGGATTTAAACCTCGCCGGCTGGACGAAAAAACTGACCGGCAAACCGGTTATCACCGTCGGCAGTGTCGGCCTCAACGCCAGCTTTATCGATGAAGATAAACGCGACATGGTGGATGCTTCCAACGTGGCCACGGCTTCAATTGATGAGCTGGGCAAGCGCATGGCCGACGGTGAGTTCGACATGGTCGCCATCGGGCGCGCTCTGCTGCAGGACCCGCAATGGGTTGTTAAAATTAAGCAGGGCCGTTATGACGAGCTGCAGGATTACAGCAAAGCAGCACTGAAAGAACTGGTTTAATCTGCACAAAGACACACAGAGAAAGCAGCAGCGGCTGCTTTCTCTGTGTGTACTGCCTTAACTAATGCAGAATAAAATTCTCCGGCAGAATCTCTGCCGGCGGTTTCTCTCCCAGCGATTCGGCAATAGAAATTTCATGCACCCGGCATAATGCTTCCAGTGGCAGATCGTTGGCTTCACGGCCAAAGGGTTCTTCCAGCTGTTCGGATAAAGCATCCAGACCGAAAAAAGTATAGCCCAGTAATACCGTCAACACGGGCGTTAACCAGCCCATGTTTGTTACCAGCCCGAAGGGCAACAGATAGCAGTACAGATAGGCTACCCGGTGCGTCAGCACGGTATAGGCAAATGGCATGCGGGTACCGGCAAGGCGTTCACTGGCCGACTGAATCTTCGCCAGTTCTGACAGGTGACGATCCAGTATCTGTACACCGATCGTATCAATCGCCCCGTCACGGTACAGCCCGCCGACCAGGCGTCCGGCGTCGCGCAGACAAAAATCTGCCGGATTGGAATGCGTCAATACCTGAGCCGTACGCTCTTCCCCCAGCCAGTGGCGCAATTGCGGCGACGCATCTTCGCTGCGTAAGCGACCACGCAGAGCATGAAAATAGGCAGCCACCAGTGCCAGTAACTGCCGCCGTTGCGGATGATCGCCTAACAGGGTTTCACTGCTGCGTGACAGGCTGCGAACCTCATCGACCATATGTCCCCACTGCAGCCGCCCTTCCCACCAGCGATCATAGGCTGCGTTATTGCGAAAACCGAGAAAGATCGACATGGCGACCCCCAGCAGGGCAAAAGGCGCACTGGAAAACGGCGGGATATTCAGCCACTGCCATTGGTGCACGGCCTGGATCAGCAGTGCAAACAACAACAGCATCAGTAACTGCGGATAAATGGCCGTGAGGATGGTGCCACGGACAACAAACATCAGTGCCAGCGCACCGGGACGGTTTCGGACGATCATATCAATACTTCAGCAGTGGTCGCGGGGAGGAGATCATCGCAGATAGTGTCCCGTCAGCGAAAGTACCGGACCCGTTTATTCTCCCTGTAAGGTCACCACCAGACGCCGGCTACCGCCCTGATTGCGGTGCTCACATAAATAAATGCCCTGCCAGGTGCCCAGATTCAGACGGCCGTTACTCACCGGCACAGTGACCGAGGGGCCCAGCAGGCTGGCCTTGATATGAGCCGGCAAATCATCACTGCCTTCCAGCGTGTGTTCATAATAAGGTTCGTTTTCTTTCACCAGGCGGTTAAAGACAGATTCAAAATCCACGCGCACGGTAGGATCGGCATTTTCATTAATCGTCAGTGATGCCGAGGTATGCTGAATAAAGATATGTGCCATCCCCACGGATATATCACGCAGGTCCGCCAGCTGAGCGACGATTTCATCAGTCACCAGATGAAAGCCGCGTCTGCGGGGTTTCAGCCGGATCTCATACTGTTGCCACATAAAGCCTCCCGAAAGCAGTCATCTTTGTGGGGTATTGTACAAGTCTCAGCCGTACTGTCTTCTTCAACACAATAAAAAACCTTTGCCCTCCGTAAAACCGCACTCTGCAGGCCTGGTATCTGTCTTGCAGATACTTGCGGATAAGAGAATCAGAACGGCCAGCGGGACCGTCAGCGCAGATAATAATGGAGAGGTTATGAAGTTTATTCTGGATAAGCCTTTTGTGGATGCCATGATCAGTGAATTCGCAGAGCTGACATTTCTGGCCGACCAGTTACGCTTTGGCCAGCGGGCTGAAGTCCCGTTCCAGCAACTGGCACGGGAGCATATCGCCCATCTGCATCAGCTTTATCAGGCTGCCGGCCAGTCCATGGCGCCGCAGGCAGCGCTGGTAGCAACCCTGCTGCAGGCCAGCGACTATAAAGGACGACGTTTTCAGGAAGGCGAACTGGAGTTTCTGTTGCCGGAAATTGTCGCTTACCTCAGTACAGACACAGAAAAAGGCTGGCTGTTTAAAATCAACAACCAGAGCAAGCCCCTGCCCTGGCTTATTACCCGTCTTGACTATACCCCACCCGGTGAAGAAGAAACCGGCCGTATTCTGGTGGAGTTAAAGGCCAACGCCATGGCCAGGGTCGAGGTTCAGTCACTGACCATTCTTGAACGCGATATAAAAGACAAAACTCTGGCTGAAATTTTTATCGCCAAAGGCTATCTGAAAGAAACCACCGGACTGCTGGCCCAGTATGAAGAATCCGCCCAACGCTATTTTAACTGGCGCTCTGACACAGGGGAGCAGTTTGTCGCCCAGGGTACCGGCGTCTTTGCCGAAGACCCCAGCGCGTCACACCGCACCACCGACTGGAACCGTAAAAACCGGGTCGTACTTTCTTCCTCCGGCGAGCAGGCCCGGCTGGTGAACGATGAAAGTATTCTGCATAACCGCGAATTAACCCTGCAGCTGCCCGGCCAGGTATTAAGTAAATATCTGCGCAAAGCCGGGCGCAGCAATAATTACAATGAGGCCGTTGAGAAACAGGCAGAGCAGCTGGCAGACAGTCTGCACCCAACCCTGTTTACCGAAGTACCGGTACACGGCTACATCCTGATGTTTCACCTCGAACTGCACCATCACCTGTGGGTGCACGCCGATGACATGGCCCCTTATCAGTACCAGCCGGCATTGAAAGATAAACTCGTGCTGCCACCGGAACATACCGATCTGATCGACATACTGACCGCTGAAATGGATATGCTGATGGACGATATTGTGGCCGGTAAATCCGGTGGTACCACCGTTCTTTGTGCCGGCCCCGCCGGGGTTGGCAAGACATTAACCGCCGAAGTCTATGCCGAAATTATTCAGCGTCCACTGTACCGCGTGCACTCAGGTCAGCTGGGACTTAATGTGGTGGAAATGGAACAGGCGTTAAAAGAAACCCTGACCCGGGCACAGCGCTGGGGGGCCGTGATGTTAATTGATGAGGCCGATGTGTATATCAAACGCCGGGACGATAATATTGCTGCCAATGCCGTGGTCGGAGTTTTTCTGCGGGTACTGGAATATTTTAACGGCCTTCTGTTTCTGACCACGAACCGCGTCAACGATATCGACGAAGCCATCATCAGCCGCTGTATCGCACTGATTAAATACCATCCGCCCGGCCGCGACGACCGCCGCCGTATCTGGCAGGTAATGAACGAACAGTTCGGGCTGGCGGTATCAGAGGCGTTGAATGCGCAGCTGGCTGATATTTTTCCTCAGGCCTGTGGCCGTGATATCAAAGGTCTGGCGAAACTGGTAGCGAAATATTGCCGCTATAAAAATGTCAGCCCCACGATGGATGTCTTTATCCGCTGCAGTGGCTTCCGTGGTATGAGCAGTGAGAATATCGCCGCTGAAAACATTAACAGCCTCCTCTCCTGAGGCTGTTGTCACTGATCTGTTATCATTGTTGGAAGCTTAATGAAGCACAGGCAGCGGCAATATTTCCGCCACGCCAAAATGCACCGCCAGTATCTCAGCCAATGACGGCAGTGATACATTTTCAAAAGCGTCATAAACAGGGTTCGCCTCAGACAGCAGCGGATATTCGAGATGCACACCATAGTGCTCTTCATCCTGCCCTAAGGTGTACAGATACGCCCTGACATCCGGCTCGTCCGGCTGGCGCAGGTAAATTGCACAGCGGTCTGTTTCTATCCTGTCTTCGATGGAAAACGCATCCTGCCCCAGCTGCTCTACCAGTAACAGCAGTACATGCTTAATGCTCTGGTCTTTATCCAGCGACCAGATATTACCGCCACTCATACTGCATTCCGGTTCTGCTATCGGATTCATGCATCCGTCCTTTGTTTAATGAATGGCATTGTCTGCCAGTGCCTGCCAGCCGCTGTAGCCACCGGCCATATTGACGGTTTCGGTAAAACCAAAGCCGGTAAAAAATTCTGTGAGGTGTTCACTGCGATGGCCGCTGTAGCAATAGATTAATATTTTGCGGGCTTTATCGCCTTTCTTAATCAGGCTTTCAACCAGACCATCATGGGCGTGCAGTGCACCATCAATATGGCCGGCCTGATAATCTTTGACATCCCGGCAGTCCAATACCAGTACATCGTCCTGAGTAAGAAATTCACGCGCAGCCTGGCAATCCAGTGTTTTGATTTTGCTCATGTTATATCTCCTGTGTTGCGGTGGTGTCAGCAGGCATCTGAAGATGGAAGCTCTGCCGGTCAAACGGCATATTAATTTCGCTGAAGAAGTCAGCAGCGTTATCAATGGCATCGCGGATTGCGGCGATGATGTAGGTTTCCGTCAGTGCACTGGTGACCATGGATTCCGGCACAGCCGCTTCAATTCTGAGAGTTGACTGCTCAACCCGCCAGGAATGAAAACGCATACCACTGAAATCCGGCCGCTCATGTTCAAACGGTAACAGAAAACAGATATCCACATCCGGTTGTCCGCGGGTTAACGTGCGCCGTCGTGTGAGATTTGCCGCAACCTTTGTCAGAACCTGAACAAACTGACATTCTTTTAAGGCCGGGTCGGGGATGTAAGCCGCACAGAATAGGGCCATCGGGATGCCTCCGGTTGCTGTTTCCTGTTCAACACAAAGGCTGTTGCAAAACCGTTGCCATCCCTGGCACGGCGATTCTCAATAGTGAGAGATCAGAAGAAAGAGGTCATAGGCACTGAACACCAGGTACGGCCGGTACACATAGCGCGTACCCACAGCCGGTGCATACGGCTGTTGGTTTTCTTATCCAGCGGTTTCATGGCCTCCAGCTTGTTAAGCACTTCCACGTCGGGATAGACCACCGGGGTTTCCAGCACTTCTTTATCCACATAAGGCAGTGCCGTCTCCATGGCCGTCGGATAAGCCAGATAGTTGGAGTTACGCGCTGCAATCCGCGATTGCATCATGTGGCGGATAAATTCGTAAGCCAGGTCCGGGTTTTCTGAATTGGTTGGTATCGACATAACGTCCACCCAGAGCGAAGCGCCTTCATCCGGGATGATATAGTCGAGATCGGCATCACCATCGGTTTCTGCCAGAATATCACCGGAATACCCCACCACCAGACAGACTTTGTGATCGTGCAGGTCAGGACGATACTGTGTGGTGTGCAGATATTTGACATCGGCCAGTGTTTCTTTCAGTAATTCCCCGGCCTGATTGATCTCATCTTTGTCCGTGGTATTGATGGAATGTCCCAGATAAATCAGTGCGCCGGCAAAGAGTTCGTCGCGTTCATTCAGCAGCGCGATGCCACAGGACGCCGCTTTTTTACGCAACCCAGCATCAAACAGCATGGCCCAGGAGTGCAGCTTGTCGTCCGGGATGCCGGCTTTACGCAGGGCCGCGGTGTTTTCGCCAATGCCTGTGGTGCCCCACATATAAGGCACGCCATGCAGACCTTCTTTGCCATCCTGCTCCAGATACATGGACATCACATCGTCACGCAGGCCGTCGTAATCCGGCAGGCGGGAGACGTCCAGAGTGCGGATCAGTTTGGCCTCGGACAAGCGCTGAATAACCCGCGACGCCGGGAAGATGACGTCAAACTTATTCTCCGGGTTAAACAGTTTGGTACTGAACTCATCCACGTTGTCGTAGGTGACGTAATCAACCGTGGCGTTGTGCTCAGCCTCAAATTCACTGATCACATCGGGATCAATATAGTCCCCCCAGTTCAGTACCTGCAGCCGCTGTTCAGCGTTGGCCACCTGTACGCTGGCAGTAACCACACACAATCCCCAGAGGAAAGCTCTGATGCCCCGGTTCATAAATACTCCAAAGGTGATAGATTCATAATTAATTCACCATTTTGGGTGAAGCAGGCCATACAAACCTATATCCCCCAGGGGGTAGACCTTTTACGTCCGGTAAAAATCCGGCGGTAAACCGGCACAAAAAAGCGGAGACCAGTCTCCGCTTTTTTAGATTTATGTGACAAGCATCACATTAATCAGCGCATCGGTGGCATGCCGCCACCAAAAGGTCCGCCTCCGCCCATTGGGCCGCCAGGACCGCCGGGGCCACCGGGACCTCCCATTCCACCCATGGCGCGCATCATCTTTTTCATGCCGCCTTTGCCGGATACTTTTTTCATCATTTTCTGCATCTGCTTGTGCTGCTTCAGCACCCGGTTCACATCCTGAATCTGAGTGCCTGAGCCTGAGGCAATGCGCTTCTTACGGGAACCATTGATCTTATCCGGGAAATGACGTTCATCCCGGGTCATGGAATATATGATGGCTTCCATCTGCTTGAACTGGCCTTCTGCAGCTTCCGTTTGCTTAGCCACCTGCCCCATGTTGCCCATCCCCGGCAGTTTGTCGAGCATCGACGTAAGACCCCCCATTTTCTTCATCTGATGAATCTGATCGAGGAAGTCTTCCAGATCAAAGCCTTTACCGGATTTGATCTTCTTAGCCAGCTTATCGGCTTTCTTCTTATCAATGGTGCGTTCGGCTTCTTCCACCAGCGACAGAATATCGCCCAGATCGAGAATCCGTGACGCGACCCGGTCAGGATGGAAAGGTTCCAGGGCATCGGTTTTCTCACCCATACCCATAAATTTGATCGGCTTACCAGTGATATGACGTACCGACAGCGCGGCACCACCACGGGCATCACCATCGGCTTTGGTCAGCACCACACCAGTCAGCGGCAGGGCATCAGCAAATGCTTTGGCAGTATTGGCCGCATCCTGACCTGTCATGGCATCCACCACAAACAGGGTTTCAATAGGGTTGATGCCGGCGTGCAGGGCTTTGATTTCCGCCATCATGTCTTCATCGATGGCGAGACGGCCGGCAGTATCCACCAGCAGTACGTCGGCGGCTGCGCGTTTGGCAGCATCAATAGCGCCATTGGCGATATCCAGCGGCTTTTCGTCGCCGCTGGAAGGATGGAACAGCGCCCCTACTTCCCCGGCCAGGGTTTCCAGCTGTTTGATGGCCGCCGGACGATAGACGTCAGCAGAGACCACCATCACTTTCTTCTTCTCGCGCTCGTGCAGGTATTTGGCCAGTTTACCCACCGTGGTGGTTTTACCCGCCCCCTGCAGACCCGCCATCAGAATCACCGCCGGCGGCTGCGTTGCCAGGTTCAGACCTTCATTGGCCTCCCCCATAACATTCTGCAGTTCGTCATGGACAATCTTGAGGAATACCTGCCCCGGATTCAGGCTTTTCAGTACCTCGGTGCCAATGGCACGCGCTTTCACCTGGTCGGTAAAGGCTTTTACCACCGGCAAAGCAACGTCGGCCTCCAGCAGGGCCATACGCACTTCGCGTACGGTGCTCTTGATATTGTCTTCGGTCAGCCTGGCCTGGCCCGTAATACTCTTCAGGGCACCGCCAAGACGATCTGAAAGGCTGTCAAACATCGGAATCAACTCAAAGCCGTCAAAAATTCGCGCCAGTATAACCCGAGCGCAGCCCTGTCCCAAATCCGGCGGCGGCAATTCACCACAGCCAAAGCATGAAACATAATGACATACAGTCTTTTACCTGCACCGGGGTTGTGCGAAACTCCGGACTTCTGTTGGGGAATCGTTATATGTTGGCATTTGCATTAGCCCTTCCTGCTGTTGTTTTCTACCTTTGTGCGGCTTACCGTCAATGGCAGACGGTAAGTGGACGTAAACCGGAAGGACGGCTTGCCGTTCTGACCTGCACCATGGTGGGTGCCCTGCTGCATCTGGGCTCCATCGGTATCACCATGCTCGGGCGCGAGCACATTAACTTCGCCATGTTTGAAGTCGGTTCGCTGATTGCCTGGGTGATCATCCTGCTGCTGATTTTTTCCAGCTGGCGCAAGCCCGTCGACAACCTCTTTATTGGCCTGCTCCCCATGGCGGCGGTCATTCTGGTGTGTGCTGCTGTCAGCGGCCAGTATTACCCGCTGCCGGATCTGAGCTACGGCCTGGCCTGGCATATCCTGCTGTCTGTACTGGCGTATTCGGTGTTTATTATCGCTGCCGTTCAGTCCATCCTGCTGTATCTGCAGGACCTGTCCCTCAAAAAGCACCAGACGCAGGGGCTGATACAGTCCCTGCCGCCCCTGCAGACCATGGATCTGCTGCTGTTTGAAATGATCTGGCTGGGGATGATTCTCCTCACCGCTGCCTTTGCCATAGGCTGGCCTTATGTCGCGGATCTGCAGGCCCAGCATCTGCTCCATAAAGTCGTGTTTGCCAGTATTGGCTGGCTGGTCTTTGCGATTCTGCTGATCGGCCGCTACCGCTTCGGCTGGCGCGGTATTATTGCCAGCCGCTGGACCCTGACCGGAACGGCTTTTCTGGTATTGTCTTACTTTGGCACCAAGTTTGTGCTGGAAATCATCCTCCACCGCAGTTGACAGCAGCCCCATGCTGCCTATGATGGCGGGATCTTTGTTATAAGAGGAAGCCGTCCTTGAGCGACGTCCCCCTGAGTGTGCTGTTCGGCATACTCTTTTTACTGATTATTTTCTCCGGATTCTTCTCCAGCTCGGAAACCGGCATGATGTCGTTGAACCGTTACCGGTTGCGTCATCTGGCGAAAAGCAAAAACAAAGGGGCGATCCGCGCCTCGCAGTTACTGGAAAAACCTGACCGCCTGATTGGCACCATCCTGACCGGCAACAACCTGGTTAACTTCGCGGCGGCAGCTCTGGCGACCATTATCAGCCAACGTCTGTGGCCTGATAACCCGGATCTGGCGGTCTTCGTCAACACCATACTTTTTACCCTGGTGGTGCTGATCTTCGCCGAACTGACGCCCAAAACCCTGGCCGCGATAGCCCCTGAAAAGATCGCTTTCCCTGCCAGCCGCGCCCTGCTGGGTCTGCAATGGCTGCTGCATCCTTTCGTCTGGTTCGTGAATACCATTGCCAATGGCCTGCTCAGACTGGTGCGTGTGGACGTTAACAATGCCACCCCGGATAACCTCAGCACGGAAGAGCTGCGCACCATTGTGCGCGAAGCCGGTACCATGATTCCCAAGCGTCACCAGCACATGCTGATCAGCATCCTGGATCTTGAGAAAATGACGGTGAACGACATCATGGTGCAGCGCAACGAGATTGTCGGCATCAACCTGGAAGACGATCTCGATGACATTATGCAGCAGCTGCGTACCACCCAACATACCCGCATGCCGGTGTATAAAGGGGACATCAATAATGTGATCGGTATTCTTCACACCCGTAATATCAGCCGTTTTCTGACCTCCGGCGAACTGCTCAAAGAAGATATCAAGAACATCTGCCGCGAACCCTATTTCATTCCGGAAAGCACCCCGCTGCATACCCAGCTGTTCAACTTCCAGAAGAACAAGCGCCGCATTGCCCTGGTGGTGGATGAATACGGCGACCTGGAGGGTATCTGTACGCTGGAGGATATCCTGGAGGAAATCGTCGGTGAATTTACCACCGATGTTATGGCCGCCAGCTCCCCGGACATCCATCCCCAGGAAGACGGCAGCTATATCCTCGACGGCTCCGCCTACGTAAGGGAAGTGAACAAAGCCCTGAAGTGGACCCTGCCCATCGACGGTCCCAAGACCATCAGCGGCCTGATCGTCGAGATTCTGGAACACATCCCGGATAACCCGGTGTGTCTGACCGTCGCCGGCTACCGTATCGAAATCCTGCAGATCAAGGACAACACGGTTAAAGCAGCCAAGTTCACGCTGGACCCCAAATACCGTTTCCCGGATTAATCCGTTCGGCTGCCTGCTCTGGCAGCCGGCTCCCCGGACCGCTACAATACTGCCCCTTTTAATGAGCAACCGTAGCGAATTGTCATGACCGCACAGAACCCTCGAAAGATCCTCGTCACCAGCGCCCTGCCCTATGCCAACGGCTCCATTCACCTTGGCCATCTGCTGGAATACATTCAGACCGATATCTGGGTACGCTTCCAGAAACTGCGTGGCAACGAGTGCCACTATGTCTGCGCTGATGACGCCCACGGCACCGCCATCATGCTGCGTGCCGAAAAAGAAGGCCTGACCCCGGAACAACAGATAGCCCGGGTGAAAGCCGAACACGAGGAAGACTTCGCCGGGTTCCAGATTGGCTTTGACAACTTCCACAGCACTCACAGTGAAGAGAACCGTCATTTCTCTGAAGAAATCTACAAAGCCTGCCGCGACAAAGGCTACATCGCGTCGCGCAGCATTAAACAGCTGTATGATCCGGTCAAAGAGTTGTTTCTCGCCGACCGCTATATCAAAGGTGAATGCCCTAACTGTGGTGCTGACGATCAGTATGGTGATAACTGTGAAGCCTGTGGTGCCACTTACACGCCGGCAGAACTGAAAAACCCGGTCTCAGTGATTTCCGGTGCCACACCGGTGGAAAAAGAATCCGAGCATTATTTCTTTAAACTGCCGGAATTCCAGCAATTCCTGCGTGAATGGACGCGCTCCGGTACGCTGCAGGAAGGCGTTGCCAATAAACTGGCTGAATGGCTGGATTCTGACCTGCACGAATGGGATATCTCCCGTGATGCCCCTTATTTCGGTTTTGAAATTCCGGATGCGCCGGGCAAATATTTCTACGTCTGGCTCGACGCTCCTATTGGTTACATGGCCAGCTTTAAAAACCTGTGTGACAAGCGTGGCGACATCGATTTCGACGAGTTCTGGAAGAAAGATTCCACCGCCGAGCTGTACCACTTTATCGGTAAAGACATTATCAACTTCCATGCGCTGTTCTGGCCTTCCATGCTCACGGCCGCAGAATACCGCACGCCAACGGCTGTTAACGCACACGGTTTTGTTACCGTAAACGGTGCGAAAATGTCGAAATCCCGCGGTACTTTTATTAAAGCCCGCACTTATCTCAACCACCTGAACCCGACTTACCTGCGTTACTACTTTGCCGCCAAACTGGGTTCCGGTGTCGATGACTTCGACCTCAACCTCGAAGACTTCGTACAGCGCGTGAACTCTGACCTGGTTAATAAACTGGTAAATATCGCCAGCCGTACCGCCAATTTTGTATATAAAGCCGGCGGTAACCTGACCACAGAATGTGCAGAACCGGACATGGTGGCCGACTTTATTAACGCCGGCGATCAGATTGCAGATTTTTACGAAAGACGTGAATTCGGCCGTGCCATGCGTGAAATCATGTTGCTCGCTGACCGCGCTAACGAATACATTCAGGAAAAAGCCCCATGGGCAATGAACAAAGAGCAAGGCCGTCAGCAGGAGGTACAGGACGTCTGCTCTGTGGCCATCAACCTGTTCCGTCAGCTGATTACCTATCTGGCCCCGGTGCTGCCGGAAATTGCAGATAAAACCGCTGACTTCCTGAATCTGGACAATCTTGACTGGGAATCGCGCCGCAACATTCTGCTGGGCCACAGCATCAATAAATTCAAACCTATGCTGCCCCGTGCAGAAATGGACAAAGTGACTGCCATTCTGGAAGAAACCAAAGACGAACTGGCGAAAGAAACCGGCAAAACTCCGGACGGCAAAAAAGACGACAAGCCAGCGCCTCAGAAGTCAGACAAGAAAGACGCTAAAAAGTCGAAAAATAAAGGGCCAGAGCTCAGGGAAGACGGCAATGAAGTGATTGCCGACACCATCGAGTTTCCGGACTTTGCAAAAGTCGATCTGCGTATTGCAAAAATCGTCGATGCCAGCCATGTCGAAGGGGCAGAAAAGCTGCTGCAACTGACACTGGATATCGGCAACGGTGAAACCCGCAACGTCTTCTCCGGCATTAAAGCGGCCTACCAGCCAGAAGACCTGAAAGGCAAACTGACTGTTATGGTTGCTAACCTGGCACCGCGTAAAATGAAATTCGGTCTGTCCGAAGGCATGGTACTGGCGGCCGGGCCCGGCGGTGAAGACATCTTCCTGCTGGAGCCCCACGAGGGTGCTCAGCCTGGTATGCGGGTGATGTAAGAGCAACAACGATCCGTTGATTCTGTTGCCACACAGCCGGCCATATTCATTATGACCGGCTTCGGTCAACTCACTGTAAACCACCGTCAAGCCTTATAACAGGTACAACGGCCGGTTATCGGGACATATTGAGAAACAGAGAAAGGAATAACGATGGCCTATTTTGAAATTGAGTCCTATGCCGTGCATTGGGACACCCAGGAAAACACCGGCACCATTCAGCTGAATATGATCAATGGTGAAGTTCACGCCATCAAGCAGCTGACGGCTTCGACTGTTCATATGCTGATGGACCTGCTGCGCAATGAAAAACCCCTCTACTTCGATACCGATCGCCAAAGCGTACACAGCCACTTTGAGCCGATTGGCGAAAATGAATAAGGATGATAATCAACCCTTAAGGTGCTACTGAAGGTCTGTTTTATCATCACCAGTCCGGGCTCCGCGTTTACTCATAACACCAACTAAAAGCCTGCACCCGGGGGAACAGGTGCAGGCTAAATAAGAAACCTCAGCCCATTAAGGTTTCTTCATTAAGATCAATCACAATCAGGCGCATCATTCCAGAAACTCGCTGGATAAGATGTTACTGTTGCCCCTCCCGAAAGTGGCAGAATACCCTCCGCATCCGTGCAGTCATACGTAATGTTATTAAAATCACCGGAGCTGATATTGGTGCTGCTGGTCGCCGAACAGTTTTTGCCGGCAAACCCGGTCAGATACATATCGGAAAAGTTACCGCCGGTTCCTTCTTTCAGTTTGAAAGGAACATCAACATAGGCAACGCCGGAACCAACAAACTCAATATAAGCCTCAGAAATGGTACCGTTTGCCAATGGTGTTTTGGTCGAATCATTCGGATTTCCGGCCAGTTCCATGGCATGGTCAGAGGCATTGGATGAGGTGTTACCATTTTGCTTAATGTATACACCGGTAACCGAACCTGTAAAGCCATAATCCCAATCGATAGAATCATCACCATTACAGGTCAGCCACAGGTCAGTCACATCAACATCGCCACCGAAGAACTCGACACCATCGTCAAAGTTTTCATTCACATGAACGTGATCGATCGTGGTATTCGTATCATTTACGGCATAAAGCGTCAGGCCGTTAATTTCATCACCACCGTTGGCGACATCATCCGGATCATTAACATTGATTTCACTGCCGCCTTCAGTAATAACCACATACTGCAGTGTACCACTGCCGATGGTATCACTCAGGCTGCCACCAAAGTAATAATCGTCGCTGATACCTTCCATCAGGCAATCATCAGAACCACTGTTACATTCATTTGCCACACCAAAGCCGGACAAAATAACACCACCCCATTCGCCTTCGCCGGTGAAGTTTTCATCTTCACTTGAGAACACGATCGGATCAGACGCGGTGCCGACTGCATTGATGGTCGCACCACGACTGATAATCAGAGACGCATTAGATGCCGTGGCAATGATGTTAACACCGGCTTCAATGGTCAGCTCCGCATCATTTGCTGTTGCCGGTGTTTTACCGTATTTATAACCATCTCCCACAGTAACGGCACCAGGCAGCGCCCAGAGGACAGGCTTCTGGTACATAACATCATTACCATTAAACAGAGTTTTGTCCGTAGTAATGGATGAGGGAAGCTCACACAAAACGTAGTTTACAGTGTTCCAGTTAAAAGAAGCATTGGCAACAGAACCAACGGCCATACAGCTGCCATCGGATGCAAATGCACCGGCTGAGCTGAGCATCAAAGCAGAAACCATCATCAGTCTTTTCATAACAAAATCTCCAGAATGCTTTCCATGTATTCGTTTGCAACGGCCTGCATACAAACATTGTGATAATCAATTTCCGGATCAACCGGAAGATCAGCGGATAACTGATCACTGACTCCCCGGGGGAGCAGAATTAAAATACCACCAGACAGATGACAGAAAAGAGGCTGATTAATAACGAAATAAACCTAAAAATACTTACTTGGCAGGTAGCATTATAAAAACATCACATATCTTTCACATAGCCATTTCATTCTTCAATTTTCTATTAAATTTCAGATACCTTACTGACAATATATTTAATTTACCTCCAGGAATAGTTCGTGAACATATTATGACAAAGAAAAATAGGAAAATCGGAAAAGAAAAAGATATAAAAATTAACCTATCAGAAAAAAGGGAGCCGAAGCTCCCTGTTCAAAAATATTCATAAACGCCATCAGTCAAGCTGATTAATAATTTCTGAATACTGATTGTAATCAAATATACCAAGGTAATTGGTTTGTTGTAAAAATACTGTGTCTGATGTCACCGAATCACTGTAATCCCCTGAGTCCGTGCCGGCACTATTTCCCTGGATCACAACATCGTAGGATGGAAATTCAGGGTTAAAACCACCGGGATTCCGGCCAGACAATAATGGAGGCATCGCATAAAGTCCGGCAACTCCCTCGCGGACCTTATCGTAGGCATTATTGTTCTGAAACATATTCGGGTTAAACACAGAATCTCCTGAGAAAACAGGGACCTCATCAATCAAAGGCGTATCATTGCTCAGTTCTGCGCAACCTTCGGCCAGATTAACGATGTGAATATCCTGCGCCGTTAATGAGCCTGAAGTACCATCGATATAGAGACATTGTTTCATGGTGGACCCCATCAGGCTATAAGCATCCTGGTTTACACCGATGACACTGTTATACAGATTAAGGGAGCTGCCATCGTATAGAGAGATCCCTGTCTGATCGTACGCTTGCTGAACATAAACTGAATAATTCATGCTGATATTCGCCAAAACCGGTGCGGAACGCGGTAAGGCATCTGTATCATCCGGGTTATTGACCCCCTGAATATATGTCATGATTCCACGATCATTCTGCACATCGTAGCTGGACGTTATATACGCTCCCTGGATATTACCGACATAGCCATAGGACCACCTCATGGCACCGAAATAGCTTTCCATTCCATAATAGTAAAGATCCCGGAGGTTAACGGCCCCACCATGGAATTCCAGCATAAAGCGATCATGGGTATCGCCACTCTCAGATATCAGATTGACATGCTGCAAGGTTGCATCACGGCCAACGGCGTTCAGGGTAATATGAGCGTCCCCCCTCGCATTAAGGTACTCAATATCAACATTCCCATAGTCATTATCATAGCCGCCGAAATATCCGTATTTCCCCTGAATATTGCACACCTGCGTAGCTGCCAGCGCAGTATCTGCATCAGGGCATTGGTTGTGGCGGCCAAAACCATCGATGACCAGCGGCAGATTCAATGTCACCATGCCCTGGCTTTCAGCCGGTGTATCATCACTGTCAAAATATTCAGGTTCCCCCGATATCACCAGGGCTCCCCCCCGGGTTATATGCAGCACACTGTTTTCAGACTCCCCTGACAATTCAGTACCCGCTTCAATATTCAGCATCACCGGGTTTTCTTTCATGGCCGTCAGATCGGTCAGATGTTCATGCCCCTCACCGATATGCACTTCACCTTTAATACTCCACTTAGTGGGTGCTATCCGCATCACAGCGTCATCGATAAATCTGACTTCACCGGAACGGATAGCCCAGCCGGCTGTTGGCATGTTTTCCTGTATATCAGACAGGGTCCGGCCCGCAGCCAGCCCCTGCTGCACCGTCTCTCCGGCCCGCCCCGTATACTGACTGATGGTTACGTCATGATTGTAGGTGCCACCCAGAATACGACACACTTTCGTCAGAGGCCGCCAGCCACTTTCACTGATGTCTATCTGATTATCGCCGTTAAAGTCATAATCAAATGGGTATGGCAGTGTTTCAAACCCAACCAGCATGCCTAAATTATTGCAGGCTTCATCCGGAGCAATAACAACGGAATCACTCCAGTCTGCGCCATACCAGTCGTCATCACTGTCCATGACAGCACCGATATAATTGCTGTTATTCAGATAGGCGTAGGCATCACCGATTAAGCCGGCATAGGTATTCAGATCGGCGTGACGGGCGGAGGTATTACCGGTAATGACATAGGTGGTATCCAGCACCGGATCTTCTTCATACACACCACTGCTGTTAACCACATCGTAGCCGTAATCAGTGCCCGATAATTCGGATTCGTCAGCGAGCGAGTGATCACAGCTGAGGATGACACCGTCAAACAGAATATCTGCAGGATCGGCGAGCAGAGCTGCCGTTTCGCTGTCGTCGATATCAAGACATACAGAAAAATCAGAAAACACCGAATTAAACAACAGCAAACCAGAGCCCTGCTGCAGCAGAATGGCTGTATTGTCTGAACCAAAACCAACGGCAGTAAGATTGGTAATGACCGGCCGGGATCTGGGTTGAGCATTGTAATCCTGGGCATCGTTGATGCCGTGGAGTACCGCACCCTGGCTGCTTTCTCCGGGGTTGATAACGGCAGTTTCTATGGTACCGGCATAACCGTTTTGCCAGAAAAGCGGATCACCGGCTATATTGCCCATGACAAGATTATCCAGGTTAACACCACCGCCATTGATACTCAGACCGTTGCTTCCCGCACCGTATATATCCAGAAAGGAAATCTGTGATCCTGCGCCAACATTATTCAGCGTCACTGCTGCCTGACCATCTTCACCGCTATCAAATATACGCAGATACTGAATATTCAGCTGAGCGGTTTGGTCATCAATCGCAGCCTCACCATTGACGGTAATCCCCCGCCAGCCGGAAGTAATTTCACCTGTGCCTGAATCAATAACACTGATAACTACGGCGGCATTATCAGCACCGGCTACCTTCAGATGCGCATCAGGCTGAATCACCAGTTCAGAATCCATGTCGGCTTCAGCCAGCAGCCGGCTTCCGGTCAGGAGAGTCAGAGTCAGCGGATCCGTCAGCGCCTGTTCCTGTTCGCTGGCAGTAAGCTGCGTAAAATCTGAACCGGCCTGCACCTTACCTGAAAGACGCCAGACAATATGCTTAACGCTATAATCGGGTAAGCCACCCGCCGTTAACAGCCCTTCCATACTGAAAGAGCCATAGAGAGTTACCGATTGTGATATTTCAGCATTCAGGTCACATACCTGAAATACGTCTCCATCGATGGTCAGCAGGTCACTGGAAAGTGTTCCTGCTCCCATACACTGAGGAAAAAGAATCGCCGCCGGGTAAACATCCTGATTGGAAATACCGACATTACCAGCCCCCAACTGAGCCACAGTTTCCACACCAGAAAAACTCAGTATGTCGTTGCTTACTGTCCAGTTAAAACTGAGTGCTGCGTCCTCCCCGGTTATGGTATCGGTGGCCGAATGGATGGCTGACAACGCATTGTCTGTCCCGTTGGTAATACTGGAGCAGTTCAGCAACGAAGTGCTGATCTCTATCTGAGCAGCAGAATTCTGTGGCGCCAGGCAGGTCTCAAAGCCCTGCATCACAAGGTTATCAATGTGAACGCTGCTATCGGTTAACGCCAGCGCACTGCCTGCCTGATTAAACTGATCGTAAAAGGTGCTGTCGGTCAGAGTGACATCACCACCACGGATATCCACGGCGGAATAGAGGCTGGCATGAAGTATCCGCGCCGACAAGCGGCCCTGATAATCATTCAACACCACCGCACTGCCTGCCGAATGGGTGATATAAGGCACAGGCTGAGCACCCGCGAAGGTATCGCTGAAAATATTCCAGCTACCGCCGTGTGTTGCAATCCCGGTGTTACCGGAATAGGCAATCACACTGCCTGTTTGTCCTGCGGCCGGCGCATAGGCTGTTACCGCAGCCCGGATGATCCCGCCTTCATAGCCTGCCAGATTCACCTGGGTCTCGGCACCGGCTTCACCGATAACAGAGGCGTTACCGGACGACGGGGTATATAAACCGGGCAGTCCCTGAGCAGTACTGTTGTTAAAGCTGAGGCCATAAAGGGTTAAATCTGTTTCTGCATTAACACCGCCATAATATCCATAAGGGCCTTCGATATTACACAGGGCCTCAGGACCGGCATCGGGTTCACAATCCGTTGCTGCGCCAATGCCGTTAATAATGATTCCCCCCCATTCTCCGCCGCCGCTCTTATTATCATCGACAGACTGAATATTGGCCGACAGCTGCGCATTGCGGTGTACAATCACCACGGCATCAGCGCGTGCATACACCGTTGAGGATGGGCCATCACCAAGTCTGAAATTTTTACGTTCCGCCACCAGTTCATCCAGCGTCTGATAGGCTTTGCTTTCACCAAATTCGTAAACACCATCCAATACCCACACCAACGGCTGATAATTCCAGCTATTTTTAAGCTGAATCATATTCAGGGCACCGGTAATATTGCGGCTATTCGTCAAATGACCGAAGTCTTGGCTGAGAACACAGGCATTAACCGCTTCTCCATCAACCACCACCGGTTCTGCCGGCGTGCCCATGATACCGTATCCGGCCAATTCGCATTGTGCCAGCGACTCTTCCATACTTTTCTGCATGGCTGTCTCATCAGAGACATCGGCGCCACAGCCGGAAAGCATGACTATTGCAGATACTGCAGCCAGCATACGTCCCGTGTTTAATATTTTTTTCATAACGTAACCGTTCTTCCCATAACCTGACTGATAATCCGCTTGAATCATCCGCTCATAATACTTTCTTGTGAGTAATGTCATATCGCCCCCTCAGAACCGGTAGCTGATTTTCATTTTGTATTTTGGCCCTGATTTGTAGCTTAAATAGGACACGTCGTATTTGTCGTAATACTGACGTTTTTCAGAATCAAGAATATTTTCACCTGACAGCGATACCTTAAGATCGTCACCAAACTGTTTGGTATAAATCAGCTTAAGATCATCATAAGGCTCGCTGTAAACATTGGTCACGTTCGTGCCTGCATCCGGTGTAACGATGACCAGTTCTTTTCCCTTACGGTTGAAAACCAGCGTCAGCTCCTGACCGCTCGCAATGTGGTCGTACCCTAACTGAAGATTAAAGATGTAGTCCGGCTGCCCCTGCAGTGTACGGTTAACGTCGGATTCTTTACTGTCCTCTGACAGGCTGACTTCTGACTCTATATCGGTGTAATTACCCTGTACGAAGATTGTATGGCTGTAGCCCATATCAAATTCACTGCGGAAATCCATCTCCCAGCCCGTCACCTGACCGGAATCAACATTAACAAAAGTGTAATAGTCATAGTCATTACCGATCGAATCAAAAGAATTTTCGATCGGATTATCCATATCCTTACGATAAGCTCCGAGGCTGACAGATGACCTGTCTGTCGGGTACCACTCCAGCCGCATATCAAAGTTCTTAATATCGGCCGGCTTAAGGTCCGGGTTCCCCCGGTAAGCTGTCAGGGTTTCAATATCACGGTAAGTGCGCGGCAAGAGTTCAAAGGTTTCAGGCCAGCTGACGGTTTTGCTGTAAGCACCACGCAATTGCCAGTGATCATTAATCAGCCAGGTCAGCCCCAGCGAAGGCAGGGTTTTCTCCTCATCCAACAGCTCATATAAAGGCTCAGGGCTGAAGTAATACTGATCAGCCTCGACACGGAATGATTCCCGCCGGATGCCGATATTGGCCGTTACTGTATGCCACAGAGTCCAGTCCGTCTGCAGATAAAAGGCATTTGTTGTCTGTTCCACCCGGTACTGATAGCCCGAATCAATCCCCGTATCATCCACATCAGCCAGAGATCCGCCATAATTCACATATAAGCCATCACTTTCATTACTGCCATTGCCAATATTTTCGTCAGTAAAAATATCTTCAGGGTCAGGATACGTTTCGATGATAGCGGCTTTTTCATCGGACAGTTTATTATCACGCCAGGAATAACGGTCTTCGTATCCGTCTCTTGTTCTGTCCAGATAATAGATGCCGGTTTTGAGTGTCACTGCAATGTCGCCGGTTTCATTGACCGGCAGCTCCAGGTCAATACTGGAAGCATTGCCATCTTCTTCAGAATATTCCCACAGACTGTAAGTTGTGCTGGTACCGATCTGAATACCCGGGTCCGTGACCTGATCGCCTTTATAGGTATAACGCTGAGCATTGGGGCGATCATATTCTGTTGAAGAACGTGCCAGCTGCCAGTTTGCTTTGAGATTACCGAACAGACCACCGGCATCGGATAAAGCAAAGTAGTGCTCCCCCCACAACTGATGACTCAACAATTGCTCTTCTATCCAGTCAATACTCTGTGTCTGGTAGACCTCAATGGTAGAGTCCAATGGCCAGTCCCGCGGGTCCTCAGGCATAACAATATTATTTCTGGAAATGTAATAACCGGAATTCAGGCTGTATTTATCTTCATATTCAGCCGAGCTGGTCGTATGCCTTAACAGCAGATTATTTAACCCCAGTGTATGATCAGCGTTAATCTGCCAATCGCCATTCAGCATCATACTCAGGTCAATCACATTATTGGTATCAAAGGTAACTTTCGATGATGTCAGCGCAATCAGATCCCGGACGTCGCCGGTTTCTTCATCCGTCACGTCCTCAAATAACTCAAAGCCATTCTGGATTTTTTCGTCATTGCTCCATTTGTTGCTGTAACGGAGAGCACCAATCATACCTAAACGCTGACCACTGTCGGTCAGCAGGCTGTCGCCACCGGCCAGGCTGATGGATACATCCGCCGGCAGATTACTTTTATAAATACCGTAGTTTTCAAATGATTCCCCCAGTTCTTCACGGTAACGCAGAAACTCTTCGCTATCGCCCAGTCCATTGCCGCCTTCACTGTCCGGGTCCCCGAAGAAATACTGGCCTTTCGATGCTCTGGCAATATCTGGCATGTCACGAAAACCATCATCATAGCCGGTCCAGTCATAGCCTCCGTGCTTCCTGGACATATAGCCCTGCTCACTATTCGCTTTGCCGTAACCGACGCTGGCAGATATTTTAAAAAATCCGTCATCGGGTGTGGGCCGGGAACGCATATCAATATGACCCGCGGTGGCTGTTCCGGGCACGTCGGCGGTCGCAGACTTCTGTAACGACAGACTTTGCATAATGCTGGCCGGAAAAATGTCCAGAGGTAAATCACGGCGTGAAGGATCAGTGGCAGGCAATACAGCACCGTTAAAATACGTGGATTGATAACGGCTTTTCATACCACGAACTATCGCGTAACGGCTGTCCTCCATACTGACCCCCACCACACGTTTTAATGCTGAGCTGACGGTACTGTCGTCAAAGCGTGCAATCTGGGTAAAATCCATGGTATCCATGACTGAGGTTGCCATACGCTCCTGATCAATCGGATTAAATGGCTGGTAAGACCCCACAGCAACCACTTCTTCTATCTGATTGCTGCCGTCGGCAGTTTTCAATGGCAGCTCCGCCAGCACACTGACTTCCATGCTACCTAACACGTTGACGCCTTTGAGTGTACGCGTCATATAGTCCGGGTGTGTTATCTGCAGGTCGTAACTGCCCTTCGGCAATTCAATGTTAAATTCACCATTACGATCAGAGCGAATCCCGGGATCTTTGGTGCCAGCCGGGCCCACTATCCGGATAATGGCATTACGGATCGGCCCACCGGTTTCCATACCGTAAACTCCCCCGCTGATGAGCCCCACAGCAGCGGCCTGTCTGTCGCTGATTTCCACCTCACCATGACGCACCTGTACCGATGATAGTGGTACCCGGTCGATGACCGACTGAATATCGCTTTGGCCGTCCTCCTGACTGATGCTGATAATGGCCGCTTCCTCATCTTCGACGAAAAAGCTGTAAGGAATCCGTTCACGGTCAGTTACCAGTGTCAAAGTATGGCGCCCGCCTTCAAAACCCTGATGCCAGAAACTGCCGTTATCGTTGCTCTCACCAATGCTGGTGCCATCCAGCAGAATACCGGCCCCCACTGCCGGCTGGCCGTTCACCAGAATATCGACCTTCAATCCTGCGGCGTACAGCGGTCCGGCCGTTAACAGGCCGATGGCCACCGCCAGCAGATTGTTTTGCTTAGCCCCCATGGTATAGCGTCCCCTGTTTATATAAAAAATAAGTCGCGGGCGAAAAATTATTTGTGCCCTATAAACAGAGACGCAGAGACCACCTGTATTCCTACATTATATTTTTGTGACGGTACCTGTGGATAACCATAAGGCGCTGACAGCATGTATTCTTTAAACAGTTTTTACACGGATGACTGAAACAAGACAGCGATGGAAATGCCATACAGGCTGCGTATCGCGCTGTTACAGACATAAGTATATTGCTGTTAAAGCTCACCTTGCTTGCACCCGTTCTCTATTTAATAAAAATTTCATCCTATTGTCACAAAGGAAAAATCACTTATTTAATTATTTTTTCAATCCATCAGGAAATTTACGAAAACCAACTTCAAGGGCGCTTAAATACATGATATTTAAATACTTTCTGCGAGTATAAAAATAAATAAATGAAACCAGACAAACTCTGTTCATCCAGCTTTCACAATATAGGTTCACACCGTGGCCGATATCTGGTAAAAATCAGAAACCCGGATAAATACCACTCGAAAACACCAGTCAGGCGTTACCAAAAGGACAGCTGAAGACCGGGTCGTCAACCAATAGCATCAGGACAGATTATGATTATGCTGGGCCAGGAAGTATCATCAGCGTTAAGTATTAACCGAGTCATAGCTGAGGAAAAACCCCGCCTGCTGACGTTCATCAACAATCGGGTTAAAGACAATTCAGTAACGGAAGACATCTTTCAGGAAGCGGTTGAAAAAACATTGAAACGCTGTGCCAGCGGTTTTACACCAACGGATCTGGTAAATTACTTATACCGCGTCGTCATTAATGTCATTAATGACCACCACAGACACCATGAGCGCGGACCCGCTGAATTTGTTAATCTGGATGAAGAGCCTGACCTGCTGTGTGAACGTCCTTTACCCGACCATGATGCTGAGATGAAAGAAAAAATGGAGCTTTTCTTCCGCTGTCTGAAAAACCTGCCTCCCGAAAGTGCCAGCATGCTGGTTATGCAAAGAATACATGGCCTGTCTGCATCTGAAATAGCACGCCGTACCGGTAGAAGTCCTAAGGCAGTAGAAAAACGAATTGACCGGGCGATACGTTCGGTTCAGGAACAGATTGAACGTGGCGTAGAATCACCAGGAAGACGCAAGTGGCTTTAAAACCTGTACAAAATAATTCACATCCCTTATCCGACAGTGAATACGAAACTATTAATCATTGGGTCATCCGCGATAAGCGGAATACTGCCTCTGAAACAGAAAAACAGCGTATGGACGCCTGGCTGAAAGAAGATAAACGTCGCTGGCAGGATGCCGCCAGTCTCGATGACCTTTTAGGCAGTGATGCATTCTCTTCAGCACTCAGACGTTATGAAGATGAAGTCGGGCTCACCGGTTTTAAAACAACAGGGATCAGCTCGCCCTGGTACGCTGCCATCGCCTGCGCGCTAGTGCTGGGCCTCGCCAGTCTGCTGTATCTGTCAGCGCCGACGCAGCCCCAGGCCTATCAGACACAGGCGGGAGAAGTTGCTCATCAGGCATTAAATGACGGATCAGTGCTCGATATCAGTGCCGACAGCCACCTGTTGGTTAACTACAATCATCAGGAAAGACACATTGACCTGATCAAAGGTGAAGCTCAGTTTAACGTCAGCAAAGATGCCTCAAGACCCTTCGTTGTTCAGACCCGCCATGCCAGTCTGAAAGCACTGGGAACGGTATTCAATGTTGATCAGCGGCGCCGGATAACGGAACTCACCGTACTGGAAGGCAGAGTCGAAGTCATACCGGCCCGGGCAGCTGACCGCCGGCTGATCCTGACCGCGGGTCAATCCGTGCGGATTCAGCCACAGGGCGCCTCCGCTGTTGATCAATTCCAGCCATCAGACTACCGCAGCTGGCAACAGGGAATTCTTCAGGCCCATCACATGCCATTGCAGGAACTGATTGATGAACTGAACCGTTACAATCAACGCCCTATCCGGATCGCGCCGGAACTGCGGAGCATCAATATAACCGGGACGTTCCGTCTGAACGATGAACCCGGCAACCTGAATATTCTTTCCAGCCTCTATAATTTGTCGGCTGAGGACAAAGACAATACTGTCATACTCCGGCGTTAAGCTGTTTCCGGACGATGTCCGATCAGCGCCCGGAGTACAGAATGATATGCCGGTAGTTTGTCGCAACAGACTGACCTTTGTTTTTTTGTTCAGTGTTTTATGGCTGGCACCCTTGTATGCCGCCAATGTTCAGGCAGCCGCATTCAACAAGCGTGGATGTCCTTCCGGGGAAGAAAAAATCCGCCTGGCCAACACGGACTTTCAGGGTGCCTTATTGCAGGTAGCCCGGCAATTTGAGTACCTGATTGCAATACACGAAAATGTTCAGCAACCGCATTATCATCCGCCTCTGGCACAATGCCGCAGTCTGCATGAATGGCTGACACTGCTGCTTGACGGCAGTGGATTCAGCTACCGCCTGCTGAAAGATACTATTCTTATTGTGCCGGCTGATTCCGGTACAGCTGCTTCTGCCAGCCAGGCCGGCAGCTATATGGAAGAAATCATTGTCAGCGGGGAAGCACCGTCTTATATATACCAGCGGCGTCCGGGCATAATCAGCGGCGATGCCGGCTTTACCATGAATCCGGACACGCTGCGCCGGAGCGGAATGTACCAGTTATCCAATGCACTGGAACTGGCATCCGGTGTCAAAGTAGAAGACAACCGCTACGCCATTATCCGGGGCATGACGGGCCGCTACCAGTCCATCCGGCTTAATGGTGGCGAACTGCCCGGCCTCGATCCGAACGGCCAGAGCTTTCCGTTGGATTTTATTCCGCTGGGAATTGTTAACAGTATTGATCTGCACAAATCTGTTTACGCCGATGCTCCGGGCAGTGCCAGTGCCGGTGTGGTCAGTCTGAATACAGTACAGCTACCGGACAATGACTACGTCAGACTGTCCGCCAGTGTGATCAACCGACCCGGAGCTAACTACGCCGAAGTATTACAGGGACACCAGGGCACATCAGACCACTATGGTTTTGACGACGGCAGCCGGGACATTCCGGCAGAGCTGCGCCTCAGCGCCGGCAACGGAGGGCTGAACACACTGACGGCTGCACAGCGAAAAGCATCAGCAGAAGCGGCGGTCGGTGATATGGGCCTGTATAAATCCAACAGTTATCATAGCAGTGATCTGAGCTTTACCACCGGCTTAGCAGGCGGCGATAATATCCGCACAGGCGGCACCCTGACGCTGAACCTGCGTGACCGCTGGCAGCAAAGTTTCATTGATTCCACCGTGTACAGCACCGGGGTTGGCTACTCTGGTTCATCCGCATCCTTTCATCATGAAGATTCTGAGCATCAGCGCAGCGAACATACTCTCGATCTTAACGCTTTGGCGACGCTGGGAACAGAATTAAACCGCAACCATTATCTTGGGTTTAATACCCTGTTTCTGCATCAGGCAACCAGCCACGGCGAGTTGATCAGAACACAGGCAAAGAACGAAGATAACCTGCCGGTCGACTCAGCTTATCAACGCAACCTGGTGACCTGGACAGAAAGACAATTAAAACAGTACCAACTGTATGGCAATCATCATATAACGCCCTCAACACATCTGAATTGGCAGATTTCGGCGTATAAAAACTCGTATAACAGTCCCCACAAACTGGATTACCGATACTTCTCACTGGCATCTGATGCAGGTTTTTCACTCCAGACAAAACCCGGCACCAATGATATTTCCTGGCAGCGTATGGACCAGCACACCTTCAACACCGGCATCCATTTCGACCATTTATACTCACTCTCCTTGCGGGAAACCCATTTTACCGGCACGATAAAATTCGGAACAGAATCCAGTATAAAAAAACGCACGGGTTATCTTCTTAACTATTGGTTTGAAGATATTGGCAATATTGCCGACGACAGCCAGCTGATGCAGCAAAGGAATCCCAGCGATATTTTTACGCCTGACCGTATCATTGGTGACAATAACAGCAATGGCTTTCTTTTAATGGAGAATATGTCATCCGGCGACACTGGCCTCTCAGGAAGGTTTTATCAGGCACGGCAATATAATGGAGCAGCCTACCTGCTCAACGATTTTGATCTGAGCCCCAACTGGCGTTTTATTGCAGGTCTGCGCCGCGAGCGCAATACCATACGGGCGGATTTATGGGAACAACAGACAGAACCCCTGTATACACTGGAAAACACTACGCGCTGGTTACCATCATTTTCATTAGAACACCGTTACCGCAGCGACAGTATCCGCTTTAATTACAGTCAGACCATCGTATGGCCGGGAATAAATGAGCTGTTGCCGGTTGTCTATCAGGATCTGGATACCCGCGCACAGACCATCGGTAACCCTGAACTTAAAAGTTCAGATGTTCACAACCTGGATATTTCATGGCAGTGGCAACCGGCGGATGATCTGCGTCTGTATAGCGGTGTTTTTATGAAGCGCATCCGCCATCCGATCGAAGGCATATTTGTTGACAACAATAAAGAAAACAACCAGGCAACCCACAGTAATTATACTTTCCATAATGCAGACTTCGCCGCTGTCCGGGGTATTGAAATGGAAGCAGATTACAGCCTTAACCTGGCAGATGAACACCGACTGAATATACTCGGCCGTTATGCCGGAATACGGTCAATCACAAAAAATGATGATGAAACCCGCACACTGCAGGGACAGCCGCGTTACATCAGTGCAATACGGCTGCAATATAATCTTTACAGTCAGCACGCTTTCAATCTGATGTATAAACGCAGCGGCACACAACTTTATATCACCAGCAACAGCACGGATCTGCCGCCGGTATACCAGCAACCACGCCATGAGCTGGACATCAGCTATTCAGCCAGTATACGGGATACCCGTATCAGTCTGGCCGTCAATAACGTATTAAATACGGAACATCAATATACACAGGGAGTGTATGATTATCTGCGTTATTACAGCGGGCGGGTATGGCGGCTGAGCATGGATGTATTATTATAACCCCTTATTCACTGCCGCCATTCAGCACTGTTAGCCATTGCCCATGCCGGGCTGAAAGCGAAAGTGCCCGGCAATAAAAGAGATTTATCACGCCGTCATAACCGGTATTGCTTCATCAGACCATTCAGATTATTCACTACCCCCGTCAGAGCCCCGGTGGCTGTTTCTGTGGCATGAACAATCTCTGTAATTTCAGCACTGGCGTGGTGAATATCACTGACATTAGAAGCAATATTTTCAGAAACAACACTTTGCTCTGACGTCGCCCGGGCAATGTCGGCATTACTGTTCTTTAATGTTTCCATCGCCGTCAGTACCGATGAGAAAGTTTCACCCACCCCGTCAATTAACCCGGCGTTATTACCCGCCTGCTGACGGTTATCCTGCATCAGGCTGGTCGCCTGTTGGCCACGTCTCTGCAGCCGCTCGACCATGGCATTGATTTCTTCAGTCGACGCCTGAGTACGGCTGGCCAGCGAGCGTACTTCATCTGCCACCACGGCAAAACCACGCCCCTGCTCACCTGCCCGTGCGGCTTCAATCGCGGCATTCAGCGCCAACAGATTGGTTTGCTCGGCAATATTGCGAATCACCTCCAGCACCGCTGAAATGTTGACACTTTCCGATGCCAGTTCCGACACTGCCTGCTCAGATTTTTCGGTCGCCTCCGATTGCTGCCGTATTTTTTCCGATGCTTCGGCCAATAAATCCGCTCCCTGACGGATGGTATCAAGCACATGCTCCGCATTTTCCCGGGCATCACCGGTACTGCCGGACACCACGCCAGCCGACTGAGATAAATCATGGGCGGCTGAAGCCAGGGTATCAGCGCGGTCGTTCTGACCTTTCTGAATCAGACTCATGCGTCCGGAAAGATCCGATAACTGCTCCGTCGATTGCGTGACCTGGGCCGCCTGATCTGACACCGCTTTCATTGTTGTCTGCAGACGGTCCAGCAAGCGGTCAAATTCACGTGACATCTGGCCAAATTCGTCGCTGCGGCGGGAATTAAAACGCACACTCAGGTCGCCTTCCCCTTCCGCCAGTTCACAGATAGCCCGGGTCTGCTGATCAAGCGGTTTCATAACAATGGTTTTAACCAGCAGATACACCACCAGCATCAACACTGCCAAAGCAACCAACAGCTTGGCCAGCGTTGAGGTAAAGGCTGAAATCATCACCGCGTGTTTGTCTTCCTGCGCAATGGCAACAATGATGTCATAACCCCAGGGCTCATATTGCTGTACAGAATATTCCCAGCCACTCAATTCGCCGGACAGCACCTGATTCACAGTCGCGCTGTCGACATGCTCAGAATGCAGACGTACCGACGCTTTGGTATCGCGCAGGGCGACAAACCCCTGATCCAGAATACGGTAGCGGGCGATGGCCTGCTTCAGTCCCTGCAGGTCCGCGGAGTACCCCACATACCAGATGCCAATCACCTCGCCCGCCGCATTTTTCAATGGCTCATAAGCGGTCAGGTAAGGCTTACCCAGAATATCCACCTCACCGTAGTAAGCCTTGCCCTGACGGATCGTCGCCATGGCTTTACCGGCCGGGGCCAGCTTGGTTCCGACTGCCCGTTTCCCCTCTTTCATCACATTGGTCGAAATACGGATAAAGTCGTCCCCCTGACGACTGAATATTGTGGCGGTGCCACCCATAATGGCCGTCAGTTCATCAACCAGCTGATAATCACCGGCCAGCCCGGTACGCCCCATATACAGATTGGTGGCAGCCGTTCCGTTGACCTGTACCGCTTCCCCCAGACGCGCACTGCCCAACGCCATGCCATTCTGCCGCAGAAGTTTCATAGAACTTTTGACCCGCTCAGAAATAATCCCGTTGGTCAGATCCATCAGCGTGGTTAACTCCAGCAATGCCGCCTGTTGTTCCCGCTGGTGACGTTCATCAGCGGTTTCGCTGGCAGAGTAAAGACTGATCAGTGCCATCAGAACACCAAAACCGGCGACAAACAGACCGAGCGTAACAAGAAACTTTCTGAGTACAGACATGGCAACTCCAGTGAAGGGGGCTTCGCCGAAGTATAGGAAGAAGGATGGCAAATGCTGCCGGCGGTCAGTTAATACAGGAAGTTAATTCATCGTCAATAACTGATAGTTTTAACACCAATTCCTGACCGTATGGTCAAGTTGGTACCCGCCTTGCTTAAACAATCCGGCATACATTACTCTGACCATGACTTAGCCTCTGATTATTCAGCCCGAACCTGAGGAGAAACGGCTTGAATCTACCCGTTCAGCCGCTGAAAAGCGCACAAGCTGATGCACCATACTGGAACGCACAGCTTCAGCTTACAACCAAAAAGACGCCCAGAGGCACCAGACTGGTGCACAAAAGCCATTCAGGCCCGCTTTATGTGCAAAAACCTTTTTACCCTGAAGGCTCTGGCTGTGCACATATTTACCTTCTGCACCCGCCCGGCGGTATTGTATCCGGTGATTGCTTAACCATTGATGTTCACGCCGGAGCAGACAGCCATACACTGATTACCACTCCGGGGGCAGGACGGGTGTATAAGGCCCGCCCGGATGGCCTGATTCAGAAACAGATCGTCAACCTGAGCACAGAATCCGGCGCCATGCTGGAATGGATGCCACTTGAAACCATTCTGTTTCCTTCATCCAGAGCGCAACTGGAAACCCGCGTTGATCTGGCCGCAGACAGTACCTTTATCGGCTGGGAAATCACCAGCCTCGGCTTACCCGCCAATGGTATCCGCCTGTATGACGATGACCAGCAGACGACCCTGAAACAGGGTCTGAAGATATACCGTGACGGTCGCCTGCTGCTCAATGAACGCCTGAAACTGACACCGGACAATAACGAGGTATTAAATGCCCCGGCCGGCTTCCGCAACCATCCTGTTCACGGGCTGCTGGTTGCCGGGCCGTTTGCCCAGGCGCCGGATGAAGACAGTATGAAAACCCTGCAGGCACTGTGTGAATCACAACTCGCAGGCGTCAGTATGAACGGACAGTTTTTAACCGTACGTTATCTGGGCGACTGCAGTGAAAAAGCCCGCCTGTTGTTAACAGAATTCTGGGCGGTTATCCGTCCGTTATTAATGCAGCGCCCGGCCTGCGCACCACGCATCTGGGCAACCTGAACAGACATACAAGAAATACCTGAATTTAATCTGAATAACTGAGGTGCACGATGGAATTGCTTCCCCGCGAAAAAGACAAGCTGCTGGTGTTTACCGCCGCTTTGTTGGCTGAGCGACGTTTAAACCGCGGCCTGAAACTGAACTATCCGGAAGCCATGGCGTATCTGACCATGGAAATTATGGAAGGCGCCCGTGACGGCAAAACCGTGGCCGAATTAATGAGCTACGGAAAAACACTGCTCAGCGCCGACCAGGTTATGGACGGTGTACCGGAATTAATTCATGAAGTGCAGGTTGAAGCCACCTTTCCGGATGGCACCAAATTAGTCACCGTTCACGAACCGATCGTATAAAACGGCTGCGCTGCCAGAGCATGATCCAGGACGCTTCGTTTTAACGGGCTCCGCAGACGTTTTAAGAAGGCTGTCTTTTCAGACCGCCCTTACAGAATAAAGGAGAAGATTATGATTCCGGGTGAAGTAATCCCTGCCGATGGCGAGATCGTTCTGAACGAAGGACGTAAAACCATCACTATCCGTGTCGAAAATACCGGCGACCGTCCGGTTCAGGTGGGCTCACATTATCATTTTTATGAAACCAATCCGGCACTGTCGTTTGACCGCGAACAGGCCCGGGGCTTCCGCCTGAATATACCATCCGGTACCGCCGTGCGTTTCGAGCCGGGCCAGGGGCGTGAAGTAGAATTAGTAGAATACGTTGGTGACCGTAAAGTGTACGGTTTCCGTGGCGATGTAATGGGCAAACTTTAAGGGGTTAATTTATGAGCCGCACAATGGACAGAACGTCTTATTCACAAATGTTTGGCCCGACCACCGGCGACAAAGTACGTCTCGGCGATACCGAATTATTTATTCAGATTGAAAAAGATTTCACCACTTACGGCGACGAAGTAAAATTCGGCGGCGGTAAAGTGATCCGCGATGGTATGGGTCAGAGTCAGCGTACCAGCCAGGAAACCGTGGATCTGGTGATTACCAATGCAGTGGTACTGGATCACTGGGGCGTGGTGAAAGCGGACGTCGGTGTCAAAGACGGCCGTATTTTTGCCATCGGCAAGGCCGGTAATCCGGATATTCAGAACGACGTCGATATTATTGTGGGTCCGGGCACCGAAGTGATCGCCGGTGAAGGTTCGATTCTGACCGCCGGGGGCATTGATGCTCACATTCACTTTATCTGCCCGCAACAGGTTGAAGAAGCCTTAATGAGTGGTGTCACAACCATGATTGGCGGCGGTACCGGTCCGGCCACGGGGACGAACGCCACTACCTGTACCTCCGGCCCCTGGTATATCGGTAAAATGCTGCAGGGGACTGACGACCTGCCAATGAACTTTGGTTTTCTCGGTAAAGGTAACGGCAGCCTGCCGGAAGCACTGGAAGAACAGCTGGAAGCCGGTGCCTGTGGCTTAAAACTGCACGAAGACTGGGGGACAACCCCCGCCGCTATCGACTGCTGTTTGAGTGTGGCGGAAAAATACGATGTGCAGGTCGCCATTCACACTGACACCCTGAACGAATCCGGCTTCGTTGATGACACCATTGGCGCCTTTAAAGATCGCGTGATTCACACCTACCACACCGAAGGGGCCGGCGGTGGCCACGCACCGGATATTATCCGCGCCTGTAGTTATCCCAATGTACTGCCCTCTTCCACCAACCCGACCCGGCCGTACACCAACAACACCATCGATGAGCATCTGGATATGCTGATGGTCTGTCATCACCTCGACAGCTCCATTCCGGAAGATGTGGCCTTCGCCGATTCACGTATCCGCAAAGAAACCATCGCCGCCGAAGATATTTTCCATGACCGTGGTGCTTTCAGCATGATTTCTTCCGACTCTCAGGCCATGGGCCGTGTCGGTGAAGTGGTGACCCGGACCTGGCAAACCGCGCATAAAATGAAAACCCAGTTCGGTTTTCTGCAGGAAGATGAAGACCTGGGCGCAGATAATTTCCGTGCCCGTCGTTACATCGCCAAGTACACGATTAACCCGGCCATCGCCCACGGCATTGCCCATGAAGTAGGCTCCATTGAAAAAGGCAAGCTGGCCGACCTGGTGCTGTGGAAACCTGCGTTTTTTGGCTCCAAACCCAGCATGATTATTAAAGGTGGCATGATTGCAGCGGCACCTATGGGTGACCCGAATGCGTCCATTCCTACGCCGCAACCGGTGCATTACCGCATGATGTTCGGCGCGATGGGCCGTGCAGTGAACGCCACAACACTGACGTTTGTGTCAGAAGCTGCGCTGAAAAATAACGTGAAAGAGAAATATGGTCTGCAACGCGGAATTGCCGCATGCAAAAACACGCGCAACATCCGTAAATCCGATATGGTCCTGAATGACTGGATGCCAACCATTACGGTTGACCCACAAACCTATGAAGTGCGTGCGGATGGTGAGCTGCTGACCTGCGAGCCGGCCAGCGAGCTGCCACTGGCACAACTCTATAACCTGTTTTAAGGAAACACTCATGCTGGATGTTTACGAACGTTTAGGCACCGATCCCGGTACTGAGTACCACGACCATGTTTATTGCACCGTCGTGGTGGATTATGAAAAACGTGACCGTGGCCGTCTGAAACTGACCAGTACCGAGGGGGAAGAAGTCCGTCTGTTTCTGGAACGTGGCAAACCTTTAATGGTAGGCGAATATTTAAAAGCTACTGACGGTAAAATCGTTCAGGTTGAAGGGGCTGTTGAAGCGGTGGCACACGCCAGCTGCGATGACTGGAACACCTTTGCCAAAGCCTGTTACCACCTGGGTAACCGGCACGTCAAAGTCGAAGTCGGTGATTGTTGGTTACGCATAAAACCGGATCATGTTCTTGAGGATATGCTGCATCAGCTTGGCTTAATCGTCAGCCATGAAGAAGCGGTATTTATCCCTGAATCCGGGGCCTATGCCGGCGGCCATCATCACCATGGTGACGATGATCATGGTCATTCGCACGGTCACAGCCATGCACATGGACACCACCATAATCACGGGCACGGCCACGGACATGACCACTGATCTGCACCACGGCTCACCACTGACGACACCAGGGCTGCTGCGACTGCTGCAACTTTCCAGTGTCAGTCTGCCGGTAGGCGGCTTTGCTTTCTCCCAGGGACTGGAATATGCAGTCGAAAAAGGCTGGGTCAGAAATATGGCTCAGACACGACACTGGATCGCAACGCAACTGCACGAAACCCAGGCACTTATTGATCTGCCGGTATTAAAAGGTGCTATGCAGTCTGCGGCCGAAAAAAATGAAGCGCGCTGGTGTGAATGGAATGATTTGATTCTTGCCAGCCGTGAAACCCGGGAGCTGCGTCTGACGGATACGGCCATGGGCGAAGCCCTGGTACGTCTGTTAAAAAGTCTCGACGTTGAGTTACCTGACTACGCGCTGAATGCCGAAGGTGATATCAGCTTTGTCGCACTCTATGCCTGGCCTGCGGTGCAGTGGCAGATTCCCTATGAATCCGCTGCCACCGGGTTAAGCTGGGCATGGCTGGAAAATCTGGTTGCGGCGGCTACCAAACTGGTTCCTTTGGGGCAGACCCAGGCACAGCAGCTGCTCAGTGATTTACAGACGCTGATTCCCGGGGCAATTGATATATCACACGCAGTGGCAGAAGACGAAATCGGCGGCTCATTACCGGCGATGGCGATAGCCAGTGCGAAACATGAGACGCAATACACGCGCCTGTTCCGGTCATGAAGACTGGTTGCGTTGTCAGTACTTTGTTAAAAATTATCTCAGGATGCTCAGGCAGGGAAACAACACTCCGCTCCTTCGATAATTTTTGCCTCGTTCTGGTTGCCTCACTGACGTCCTCATCGCAGGCCAGATTGCAGCTACGGCGCTGAACGTAAAAAGACAGTGGCATTAAAAGGGCGTTGTCCGGAGCTGGCCGGCGCCCTGACAGGTAAAATTAAAGAATTTAAGAAATACTCAGAATTTCTGGAGAACACAATGAAAAAACAAACTCTGCGCGTTGGTGTTGGCGGCCCGGTAGGTTCCGGTAAAACGGCCTTACTGCGTTCACTCTGCTCGGCCATGCGCGAGCATTACAATATTGCCGTAGTCACCAATGATATTTACACCAAAGAAGACGCGGAATTTCTGACCCGTAACGAAGCGCTTCCCGCCGACCGTATTATGGGGGTTGAAACCGGTGGCTGCCCGCACACCGCCATCCGTGAAGATGCATCAATGAACCTGGCCGCTATCGACGAATTGATGAAGCGCCACGGCGATCTGGATGTGGTATTTGTTGAAAGTGGCGGTGATAATCTCAGCGCGACCTTCAGTCCGGAACTGTCTGATCTTACAATTTATGTAATCGATGTTTCCGCAGGTGATAAAATTCCACGTAAAGGTGGCCCGGGTATCACACGGTCAGACCTTTTGGTGATTAACAAAACAGACCTCGCCCCACTGGTTGGTGCCGACTTGAACGTGATGGATGTGGATGCCGCCAGAATGCGTGGCGATCGCCCTTTTGTTTTCTCCAACCTGAAGCAGGCCGAAGGTCTGGACGATATTATTAATTTTATTGTCAGCGAAGGCATGCTGGAAACGAAAGATATTCCACCGGCAAAAGCTGTGGTCTGACCACCGGCATGTATAACCATCACTGACCGGGCAATGCCCGGTATGCAGTCGATGATGAATAACCGGCGGCAATAAAATATTTTTTTAAGTAAACTGATTCCATCGAATGAAACTCCCAAAGGAGAGATGTTATGAAAAAACTGCTGATCTCTGCCGCAGCACTTATGCTGCCGGCTGTGGCATTTGCCCACACAGGTCACGAAACCTCTGGCTTCGCCAGTGGCCTGGCTCACCCTTTTACCGGGCTTGACCATTTACTGGCCATGCTGGCCGTGGGTCTGTGGGCCGCACGTCAATCAGGTGCCGCACGCTGGGCAACGCCGGTAGCCTTTGTGCTGATGATGGGCGTCGGTGCCGTGGCAGGGACCACACAATGGCAATTACCCATCACTGAATGGATGATCGTCGCATCCGTTGTTGTGTTTGGTGCTCTGGTGGCATTCAACCTGAAACTGAAAATGGCCAACAGCGCTATTGCCGGTGCCGCCGTAGCAGGCGTATTTGCTTTCTTCCACGGTTTTGCCCACGGTGCTGAGATGCCGGCCATGGCCAGCCTGGCCACTTACGGTGCAGGCTTTATGCTGGCAACCGCTATCCTCCACGCAGCGGGCTACCTGATGGCAGCATTTGGCAACAATAAAGTGGCAGACATGAGCCGCCGCGCTGCCGGTGCCTCTATTGCAGTTGCGGGGATCGCCCTGGGCGTTGCCTGAGCTTAACCACTCAAAACGCCGGTTCGCCCGGCGTTTTTTGCCCCACCCGTATAGCCATATACTCATTTATTGATCTACAAGGCATATCTGCACATATCGCCATGGCATGCTGACAGCGTTGGCTCTGATAACCCATGTGGAGATGCCCTATGAATAAACTGACCTGCCTGCTTTGCCCTGTATTTGCTGTCAGCCTCAGCCTGACAAGCGCTCTAGCCTCTGCGGCTGATACCAACGCTGATTCCCCGGCCACGGCAACCAGGCCCGCCACGGGCCCGCAAAACGGTATGGGCCAGCAAAAAGGAGGGGGAATCGGCCGCAACCGCCCGTCATTTGACGATTTTGATCTCAACCATGACGGCAGCATTACTGACGCTGAACTCAATCAGGCCCGCGCGCAGCGGATCCGTCAGAATTCAGAAGCAGGTAAAGCCATGCGCAACATGGGTAACATGAAGCCGTTCGCAACGCTGGATCTGAACGGTGATAACACGATTGACCGCTCTGAATTCGATGCCCATCAGAAAAGCATGATGGCCCGCTGACGGCTCCGGGGTTCCGCCATTGCGGAACCCCGGCCCTGCCCGGCGGTCTGAGCGGCCGCGGGCATGATGCCCGCTCAGGTATTACACTGAACCTGATGTCGCCGGCACTTAACAGGAAACTAACCACCGTCAGCATGAAAATATCAACATCCGGAGTCATGACCGACCCGCTCTCTGCTTCAGACAATGCATCACATGGACAACACCAGACCGTGCCAGCGGACTTTGTTCTGTTGGAAGAAACCATCCCGGATCTGGTGATCGATCTGAAATACGCCGGACAGGACAATTTCGTCGGCTATCCCCTGCCCGGCTACCAGCAGGCCCGTGCCATGCTCACCCGTGACGCGGCCCTGGCGCTGCGCTCGGTGCAGGATCAACTGCGCCCCCTGGGCCTTGGCTTAAAGATTTTTGACGCTTACCGGCCACAGAGAACGGTGGATTTTTTCCTCGAATGGGCCAAAGACAGCCGTGATAACAGCCGCAAAGCAGAATTTTACCCGGCCCTGGATAAACCACAGCTGCTGGCCGAAGGTTACCTAAATTCACCTTCCGGGCACTCCCGCGGCAGCACGGTTGACCTCACTCTGATCCGCCGCTCAGACGATTCCGAGCTGGACATGGGCACACCGTTCGACTTTTTTGGCCCGGCTTCGTGGACGAATTTTAGTAATCTCAGTGAAACTCAGCGTTCCAACAGGGCGTTCTTACAGAAAATCATGAATGGGTGGAATTTTTCCGGTGTTAAAGAGGAATGGTGGCATTTCACACTCAAAAATGAACCTTACCCGGATCGCTATTTTGACTTTTTAACCGGCTCATAATCCCAAGGCGGGATGTGGTCAAGTCATGAAAACGGATCAATAACGGTCATTAAATGCCAACCCTGCCCTGGCTGTTGATCCGTGTCATCGTGAAAATTTGGCGAGCCTGAAAGCAGGCTGTAATGTACGCGCTGCCAAAAATTCCAACATCAGATCCGAGAATAACTATGTCTGAGATTCGTCCACAATACGACCCTGAAAAAGTACCGGCAGAACCGTTGTTTGACCGCAAACATCTGATCGTTCTGATCGATATCATTCTGTTTGCTCTGCTCTATAACTTTCTGCCATTCGATCCGCAGGTGGTCACTGGCCTCAGCATACTTATCTTCGTCGCGATTCTGTGGCTGACGGAAGCGATTCACGTCAGCGTGACGGCTCTGCTGGTCCCTATTCTGTCAGTCATATTCGGGGTATTCGAGACCCCGAAAGCCCTGTCCAGCTTCGCCAACCCGATTATCTTTCTGTTCCTGGGGGGGTTTGCCCTCGCCGCAGCCCTGCACGCACAGAAGCTGGATGCCGCCATTGCCAATAAAGTGCTGCAACTGGCCAAAGGGCGCCTGAGTATCGCCATCTTTATGCTGTTTATTGTTTCCGCCGGTTTGTCCATGTGGATCAGTAACACCGCGACCACCGCTATGATGCTGCCGCTGGTGCTGGGTATTCTCAGCCAGCTGGATCCGGTCAAACAGAAGCCCACCCATGTGTTTGCTCTGCTGGGTGTGGCTTACAGTGCCAGTATCGGTGGTATTGCCACGCTGGTTGGCAGCCCGCCGAATGCTATTGCCGCCGCCCAGACCGGCCTCAACTTTATCGGCTGGATGCAGCTGGCCGCTCCGATTGCCATTATCCTGCTGCCGGTAGCCATTCTGGTGCTTTACTGGACCGTGAAGCCTGACCTTAAGTACAGCTTCGAGGCCGATCACAAGCCGATGCAGTGGACACCGGCACGCATTATGACGCTGGTTATTTTCGCTTTCACCGCTCTGTGCTGGATTTTCAGTGGTCCGCTGAACAAAATGCTGGGTGGTTTTTCCAAATTCGACAGCATCATCGCCATTAACGCGATTATTCTGCTGGCCTTTTTTGGCGTGGTACGCTGGCGTGATATCGAACGCACCACGGACTGGGGCGTGCTGTTACTGTTCGGTGGTGGTCTGTGTCTGAGTGCCATTCTGAAAGCCACCGGCACCAGTGTCTTCCTGGCAGAAACCATCGGTGACTTCCTGGATGATGCCGGCCTGTTCTTTGCCCTGCTGTGCGTGGTCACCTTCGTTGTATTTCTGACCGAATTCGCCAGTAATACCGCCAGTGCCGCGCTGCTGGTCCCCGTCTTTGCCGCCATTGCGGAAAGCCTGGGAGTATCACCTCTGGTACTGTCGACCGTGATCGCCGTGTCGGCCTCCTGCGCCTTTATGCTGCCGGTGGCAACGCCGCCGAATGCCATTGTATTTGGTTCCGGACACATCGAGCAACGCGACATGATGCGTGTGGGTCTGCGTATTAACGTCGTATGTATTGCCCTGATTACCTTCTACGCCTGGTTGTTCTGGTAATCACCGGCTCCTTTGGGCTGGCCAAAAATCCGCCGCAGGGTGGTATCAATCCAGCCCTGTTGGCGGTGCATGATTTTCATCACCGCCACCGCATATTCTTTGTCTTCGTGACGGATATGTTCGATCAGCCAGATATGCAGAAAATTTCTCGCCTTCCGCGCAATTCCGAACGGATCACTGCCTGACACATAATCGTTCAGCATGGCACTGACTTTATGCTCAAAACGCCGGTGCAGCTGACTGTGACTCCCGTACTCACAGTACCCCGCCTTCAGCATCAGCTCTTCTTCAAACACGAAATGGTCCACGGTGTAACTGCGCAGTTTTTCCAGCACTGCAAACACCAGATGCTCGTCCTGTTTTTCAATGGCCACTGTCAGACTGTTAATATAATCCACGATCTGATGATGTTGATGGTCGATCACGTCAATGCCCAGTTCGAGGGAGTGGGTCCATTCAATCATTTCCATAGCGCATCCAGAATTGATGAAATTTCGACCAGTGTATGGCAGCGCTCAGGCAGTATTTTGATATGTATCAACAACCACTGCTTAACTGATATTGATATCACCAAAGGAGAAATACATCGCAGCAGAAGGTCCGGTAACAGAAAAATATCCGTTACCGCCTGACGTGGGAGCGATGGCTCAGGGAGTGCTCAGAATAACCGGAATAAAGGATAAAAGGTCTGGCCGGGCATTATGCCCGGGTTGTTCCGAATACACGTTTTAATGCCGCGTTCACCCAGCTTTCATTTTTGTTGAGGATTTTTTTAACAAAAGGGGCGTAATCCTGGTCTTCATGGCGGATGTGCTGAATCAGCCAGACCATCATGGTATTCCTTGCCCGCCGGGCCACCCCCATGGGATCGGTACCATTGCCCAGCTCGGAAACCATAATCTCCACTTTGGCTTCAAAACGCCGGTGCACCTGTTTATGGGAATCGGTCAATGGATACCCGGCCTGCTCCAGCAGTTCTTCTTCAAACGCGAAATGATCCATGGTGTAATCCCGCAACTGCTCCATCACCTGGTACACCGTTTCCGTATGGCCATGACTGATGGCTTTATTCAGATCGTTGATATAGTCCACCAGGCGTTTGTGCTGAGCATCAATCACATCGATGCCGATTTCCAGATCCGTATTCCAGCGGATATTTTCCATAAACAAGACTCTGACTAATGAATTATAATCAGTCTAGGCCAGGAAAACTGTCGCATTTTGACACATATCAAGCGGTTTTCTATTGAGAAACTACCTTATACCGGCCGCCACAACCCTCTTCTGAATTGCTTCGGAGACGCCGTCCTGTCAGAGCGCTGCGCTTTACGTCAGACGATTAACAACGGCGGCCAGGCGACCCTGTATTTTTAATATAACTGTCATATTAAAAACCGTAGCGGTTTCAATGCCTGCCACTGAGCTGAACCCTATATCGGCTCCCTGCCCTCCGCCCCTCGCCTTTAGCCGCCAGCCGCGGTTTATTTGTGCGGTAATGAAAATATTACTAGACCGCCGGCCAGAAGCCGCGTATGGTGCCCGCAGCTAGAAAGAAAGCCTCAGATTTATACCTCTACATTGCGCTGTTTTATTCGTAACACGTCGTCCTGCAGTTTTTAAATTCCGGTTGGATTTCATGCATCACGCCCATTGTGGGCATCTGACAATTTAAAATTTCAGGATATGATTATGTCTAATAAAGTTCGCGGTACCGTTAAATGGTTTAACGAAGAAAAAGGTTTTGGTTTTCTGGAGCAACCATCCGGTCCGGATGTTTTCGCTCACTACAGCGCCATTGCAGCAGACGGTTTCAAAACCCTGCAGGAAGGTCAACAGGTTGAGTTTACAGTTACTCAGGGCCAGAAAGGTCCTCAGGCTGAAAACATCTCACCAGTATAATCATCGGCCGTTTCTGCCTTAACCAGCAGAAACCGGACCATGAGATATACCCAAAAAGCCCCGCCGGTCACGGCGGGGCTTTTTTGTGGGCTTGTTTTTGTCATCCGGGTGTCATCGCGATACCTTAGTGAGAATCAATCACCAATCCGGACATAACCTATGCCAGTCAACACCCTGATTCTGGTGGACGTACAGAATGTGTATTACACCACCCGGCAGATATTTTCATGTCATTTTGATTACAACCGCTTCTGGCAAAGCGCTACTCAGGGCAAACAGATAACCCGGGCATTTGCTTACGCCATTGACCGGGGCGACCGTAAACAGGCGGAATTTCAGAATATCCTGCGGGCCATTGGCTTTACAGTAAAACTTAAACCCTTTATTCAGCGCAGCGATGGCAGTGCCAAAGGCGACTGGGATGTGGGGATAGCGGTTGATGCTCTGGAAATGTGCGATGAAGCAGATGAAGTGATACTGGTATCCGGTGACGGCGATTTTGACCTGCTGGTTGATGCATTATGTCGTAAAGGTAAATACGTGCATGTATTCAGCGTCGAAAAACTCACGGCGCGCTCACTTATTCAGGCGGCGGATCAATACACGGCTATCGGGCCGGACCTGTTACTGAACTGACCCCGGGCGTTGTCAGAAAATTCTGACGACAAAAACAGATTTTCCTAACCGGCTTATGAAAACCTTTAAGCATCAATGATTTAACAGGCACGCGCTGTTTTTTCCTGCACTGACATAGTCGTCACATCCTTTATGTTCTGGCAAACACATCATTCTTTACTAACATTTCAATCAACGACTATTGCATTTTTTCTCAGTTTTCCGCCCGGACAGAGCCTGTTAAACAGATTTAACAGCTTGTGGGCCTCTGACTGTTATCAGGAGTCATAATGGAACACGCGCTTGCAACATCCACCAGTCTGAAAAACCGGATTCTGATCAGACTGGTTGCTCCCTCAATTGCCATTTTTATGGGTTTTGTCGGTTACTCAGTCTATGACCGCGCTCAGGAAGCCGAGCAACAGGCTGCCGAACTGATTCTCAGTCAGACACAAGCCACCGCCCGCCAGGTTGAACTGGGTAACCAGAAAGCCCTGCAGAGTGCCAAAATCATGGCTGAATCCCAGGTTGCCGGTATGTTTGGTGAGCGCGATCTGTCACTCAGTTTTTCACGCAAAGTGCTGGAAGAAAATCCGCAATTTCTGGGTTCCTATTTTGGCTATGAACCCAATGCCGACGGTAATGACAGTCTGCACACCCGTGATAGCGATACGCACAGTGACAGCGGGCGTTTTCTGCCTTACTGGTACCGCGATGGCAATCAGGTTGCGGTTATGCCGCTCAGCGGTATGGAAAGCAGCCTGTACTATGACGGCGTGCGCAAACTTTATCAGCAGGAAGGTAAACCCACCGGACTGATTACCGAACCTTATGTATACGACGGCCTGTTATTAATTGAACAGGTTTACCCGATTGTTATCGACGGCCGTTTCAAAGGCGTTGCCGGTATTGACCGTTCATTGTCGTTTCTGGATGACTATCTGACTGAACTGGCCGCTAAAGAAGGCGTGGATATGTTACTGCTCAGCCGCGGCAACCGTGTGATTTCTTCGTCAGTGGCATCGGAGGAATTGCGAACCAAGACCCTTGACGAAATTCCCTTTGGTCAGTTGTTTGAAAAATTACTGCAAAATAAAAATCAGGTACTGCAGGAAACCGACCCGGTTGAAGGCGAAGATTTCTTTTACACTGCCGTTGATATTCCTACCGGCGACTGGAAGCTCATGCAACGGGTGTCGGTCAGCAAAGTTATGAGCCCGATTTACGCCAGCGTGACAGAAAGCCTGATCCTGCTGCTGGTTGCCGTGGTCGCCATTGTTGTTCTGGCATTAAGGTTCACCGGTTCCATTACCCGCCGTACACGCTCTACGCTGCAGCTGGCAACCAAAGTAGCGGATGGTGACGTCAGTGATATTCCATCTGTCAGACAAACAGATACGGCCTCCGGTGACGAAATCGATCTGCTGTACCACAGCATGCAATCGGTGGCAGCGTCCTTCCAGCGCGTGGCTCAGGTATGTCAGTCCATCGCCAGCGACCATATGGATGAACGTGCTCAGCCCAGTTCAGAGCGTGATGTCGTCGCCCATTCTTTAAATGCCATGGCAGAGAAACTGCAGGATGCGAATAAACGTAACCATGAGCACGCGCGTCAGGTGCTGGAAAGCAGTGCGACCCAGGCGGATGAAATTAACAGCGTTGCCACCGCCATGCAGGAAATGCACAGCACCATCCGTGAAGTTTCGTCACTAACATCTGACTCCTCAGAACAGGCCGGTACCGCGGTCTCCGCCACGCAGAATGTACGCAATATGCTGGAGGGTGCCGTAAGCTCAGTCACCGCCCTGTCGGCCGATATGTCAGACACCAACACGACCATCGAAGCCGTTGCCAACAGCAGCGACAATATCACCAAAATCATTGATGTCATCAGCATGATCGCCGAACAGACTAACCTGCTGGCACTCAATGCTGCGATTGAAGCAGCACGTGCGGGTGAACAGGGACGTGGTTTTGCCGTGGTGGCGGATGAAGTGCGGACCCTGGCGGCAAAAACCCAGAATTCGACGGAAGAGATCAGTCATCTGATCAGTGATTTGTCAGCCAATGTCAAAGATGCCGTCAATAAAGTATCCAAAGGCCTGGAGCGGGCCAATGACACTGTGGAAGTTACCAATAACTCCAATCAGTCGCTGGAAGAAGTGGCCGGCATGATCGATTCCATCAGCCAGCATATGATTCAGGTGGCCACCGCCGTGGAAGAACAGAGCGCGACCACCGAAGAAATTAACCGCAATATTTCCCGCATCCGGGATGCCTCTACAGATTTAATGGAGTTTGTGAAGCAGGCGTAACATCCGGCGCCGGGCGATAAAAAAAGCTGCATTTTATGCAGCTTTTTTACGTTTAGCCAAACGACATTCAGCGGCCATCGTCTTTGATCCGGCTGTGCCCCAATATCCACCAGCTGAGCCCGCGATAAACAAAATAGCAGACAAAAGCGGCAATAATGGTGTCACTTAAAAAATGCCCGCCCTGCACTATCCGCCCGGCACTGACCACGACCCCGGTTATGATTCCCGCCCAGAACCAGCTGCGGCGACGCAGTACCCAGGCCAGCGCCATGATCCAGAACCCCATCGCGGAGTGACCACTGACAAATGACGCGCATTTTTTACGTTCGCATTTGTCCGAGATTACCCAGGCCGGGGTAAAACCACTGCTGCCACCAAATTCCTGCACCTGCTTCGGGCGCGCGCGATCAAAGGTTTCTTTAAATACGTTATGCACCAGAATGCCGGGCCCGGCCAGCAGGCTGACGAGGATAAATACCCAGATACGACGCTGGCTTTTATCGATGCCATGCTTAACAAAGGTCAGGCCCACAGCGATTAACAGCACGGGGACCAGAACGTAGGGCACATAGCGGAATAACGCGTATACGGAATCGGATATCGGGTGGTGATTCAATGGCCAGCTGTCAGTGGCAGGGTCATAAAACCAGCCACTGACTACCAGATCAATCTGCGGAAATATCACAAATATGGCAGATACCAGAATAAAGAGAACCCAGTCGGCGTGCTGTTTCAGCCAGCTCATGTCACCCCATCTCCAAAAAGCATTCAGGCGCCGAGGATACCGGTTTTGCTGCTCTTGTGCATGGCCTTTAGTCCTTTCCGGGAGCGCCCGGCCGGACGGCTGCAGGGGCCCGTCATCCGCATAAAGTAAAGGCCGGAGAGATTCCCTTCGGACTTTTCATCCTTTTGTGTTCTGGCTTTCCATTCTTTGTGTTATGTTATAACAATTCAGAAGCAACCAGCGAGGTCATAAGCCCGATGACAACAGCAACCCCGACAGATACCCGTCTGCCTGTTACTCTGCTTTCCGGTTTTCTGGGGGCTGGTAAAACGACGCTGCTCAACCATATTCTGACCAACCGCGATAACCTCAGGGTCGCAGTGATCGTCAACGACATGAGCGAAGTGAATATCGATGCCGCCTTTCTGCAGGATGAGGTCGAACTGAAACGCGGCGAAGAAAAGATGGTAGAAATGAGCAACGGCTGCATCTGTTGCACCCTGCGTGAAGATCTGCTGATCGAAGTCAGCCAGCTGGCAGCGGCCGGTAAGTTTGATTACCTGGTGATCGAAAGCACCGGCATTGCCGAGCCACTGCCGGTGGCTGAGACCTTTACCTTTGAAGACGAAAACGGCGTCAGCCTGTCAGATATCGCCCGTCTCGATACCCTGGTCACCGTGGTCGATGCAGTGAACTTTCTGAATGATTTTGACGAAGCCAGATCCCTGCAGGAAGCCGGCGAATCTCTCGGGGAAGACGACGAACGCAGTGTCGCCGACCTGCTGATTGATCAGATCGAATTCTGCGACAAGCTGCTGATCAGCAAAACCGATCTTGCCTCACAGGCACAGCTGGAACGGGTACAACAGATTCTGCACACGTTAAACCCGCGCGCTGAAATCATCCCTATGGTGAAAGGCAATGCACCGCTGGAGAAGGTACTGGGCACCCACAGTTTCGATTTTGAGCAGGCCGCCACAGCCCCGGGCTGGCTGCAGGAACTGCGCGGCGAACACACGCCGGAAACCGAAGAATACGGCATCGGAAGCTTTGCCTACCGGGTGCATCGCCCGTTCCACCCACAGAAGTTTTACGAGTTTCTGCATCAGGACTGGCCGGCCGGCAAGCTGATCCGCTCCAAAGGGTATTTCTGGCTGGCCAGCCGACCACAGTTCGCCGGTCAGTGGAGTCAGGCCGGGGGCATAGCACACCATGGATTCGCCGGTATGTTCTGGAAAGCCGTGCCCGAAGAACGCTGGCCAACGGATGAAGAATCCATCGCTTATATCAAAGAAAAGTGGGTAGAACCCTTTGGCGATATGCGTCAGGAGCTGGTGTTTATTGGCCAGAACCTGGATGAAGCGGAGGTACGCCGGCAACTGAATGCCTGCCTGTTAAGCGACGAAGAGTTAGTCGCCGGACAGGCATACTGGAAATCATTGCCGGACCCGTTTCCGGCCTGGGGGTAAACCATGAATACAGCCGCGATTCTGACCGCCTGTCCCAGAGCCGTCCGTGGTGACGACTGGAATGCGCTCACTTACATCTATGAAGACGACGTCAACATCAGTATTGGCCGCAACCTGATTCCACAAAGTCTGGCGCTGACCCATGCGGTCAGCGAACTGCTGCATGCTCCCCAAACACCTGCCCTGCGCATGTCCGGTACACCGGACCAATGCAAAGCGGCTGTGTTGCGTGATCTGCCCAACGTGGAAGGTATTGAAGCACTGGCCGACGCCGTGCATCTGGTGACGGATGCCTTCAGCACCCTGTTCGATCTGCATAAGGTCGGTTTACGTCTCGATCGTCTGGATAAAGCCATGTGCCCGCGTTTTCACGTCGACCGGGTACCGGTGCGACTGGTGCTGACCTTTGCGGGCCCGGCCACCGAATGGCTGAGCGAAGACAATCTCAACCGCAACCTGCTCAGTGGCGCCGGTAATCCGTGCCGCACACCAGCCGGTATTCAACAATTACAGGCGGGAGATATCGCTCTGCTGAAAGGTGAAGAGTGGGACGGCAATGAAGGCCGGGGATTAGTGCACCGCTCACCGGCACCTGCCCATGGTGAAAAACGGCTGATGCTGACGCTGGACTTTGCCTGAGCCAGCGCGCCCTGCCTGAACACTGATCAACAGAGAAAAAGCCGGTGTACGATTAACGCCGGCTTTTATCCAGATACGGTGTCATTTTATCCAGTTGCATACTGTAAGCGGATTTAGCCACCTCATTCTCTTTCAGATCAGCAGCCAGGGTTCCTTCCACCCAGAATGGGTCGTAGATACTGTCCAACTGCACGCCCTTCTCACTTTTCACCAGCACAATCTGATTGGGCGGTGGCGGTGGCAGGTGGATGCAGGCGCCGTAGTAAGGCACCAGAAAGAATTCAGTGACCACCTGATTGTCATCAAATTCCAGTGGCACTAAAAAGCCGGCCATACGGATTTTCTGACCATCAAATTCCGGCCGCACATTGGTGGATTGCAGCGCCCGTTCCCAATCGTTTTTGGGCATGGTGTCCTGTGCCTGATCCACGGCCTGTCCAATGGCTGAGGCCATCTGATCCTGCATTGAGCCCTCCGCCACATCCGCCAGTTCTTCCGGCGGATTCGACAGAGCTTCATAGTCTTCGTCCGGCAACAGATCTGCAAACTCAATCTGCCGGTACTCACTGTCTGCTGCTGCCCCGGGAGCAACGCCCATCAGCAGTGCTCCGCTGAACAGCAGACAGGCCATTGTCTTAAGTGACCGGGATACGGACTTAAGCGTTCTGCATTCCGGTTTGATAAGCATCTTAATCATTACGGTTTCTCTCAGTTTCATCGCCCCTTTGCAGGCGATACCGTTATGGTATAACATACAAAAAAGTTACACTATAACATCTCATTACCAATTACCGGCGTAACCACCGGTGAGCATACCTTACACCAACCGAATACAGACGATAGGAACCCTGCATGAATACACGTTTTTCCCGCTCTGCATTAAGTCTTGTGATTGCGGCCTCCGGTCTGCTGTTGACCGCCTGCGGTGGCAGTTCCGGCAGCTCTGACAGTGGTGACGCGCACGAGCATGAGCATGAGCACGAACACAGCGGCCGCGTGCTGATCTCGGACAGCGGCAGCACAACCCTGCACGTATTCGACCAGGCGGAGGAAGCCTTTGAAACGCTGGACGACGATGCGCCAGCCAATGGCAGCACTCTGGTACTGGCGGACAATGGTTTGTCGGCCGCAGTACTGGGTAACAATTCAGTCTACTTCGTTCACTCTGGTCTGGAAGAGCACGATGATGATCACGACGACGATCATGACGAGCACGAGCACGAAGAAGCCAGCACGATTGACTTCACCATCACCGGCAGTTCAGTTGGCCCGGTGATTACCAGCCGCGGTCATTTCTCTGTATTGGCGGATGGTGAAACTCAGCTGGTGCCGGCTGAGGATATTGAATCCGTGACTGAAGCAGAAACCTTCAGTGCAGCACCTCAGACTTACCCGGCATTAGTTCTGGACGAAGCAACGGAAACCATGCTGGCATTCACTGGTGGCAGCGCCACTGTTTATGTTGATGGTGTTGCCGGATCAACAACTCAAACTTGTGCTACCCCATACCTTGCCGCTGAAAGCGAACATATCACTCTGTTCGGCTGTGGCACCGACAGCCTGTACTTCATCAGCCAGGAAGGCGATTTCGATGCCATCGACGAAGTTGACATCCCTGACGGCGTAACCAGCTGGCCGTCCGACTGGATCACCAACGGTGACGAAATTGTTGGCTACGACGGTTACACCCTGATTCAGCTGGATACCACTGAGACCACCGTCGGCGACACGGAATTGGTTAACGTTACTGCCAATAACGTAACGACTATGATCAGCTCAAGCTACGCTCCGGGTCTTTTCTGCTCCGCCGCCTATGCGACTGAGCTGAGCGGCTATGCTGCCGTCGTCAGCAGTGATGGTTTTGTATACATCGTTGATACGGATGACGAAGGCGGCGTACAGCGCATTCAGCTGGAGGACTCAGATCCTTCAACCCTGCTTTGCGGTGATCTGTCGTTAGCGCCGGCCGCTGAAGGTTTTGTTGTCGCTGATGATCAGGCAGGTCAGCTGTATTTCATTGATGCACACGACGGCGAAAGCTTCCATATTCATGAAACCCATGATCTGAGCAGCAGCATTACAGGCATCGCCGACATGGTATTTATGCATGCTATCGAAGGCGGTGAACACGACCACGATCACGAGCACTGATAAAACAGAACACTGAGTTCTGCCCGCCCGTGTTTATGACCGTCTGACCGTCATAAACACGGGCTATTTTCGTTTAGTCGTTATTGTTTTTTCTGAACAACTTCCCTGTTAAAACCGGATACTCCCATGCTGAAAAAAATCTCTGTTGCCATCACCCTGGTTAATATTGCCCCCTTGCTGCACGCCCACACTACAGAGCTGGACACGGTCGTTGTCAGCAGTGCCGGCCAGGATGCCATTGCTGATGTTGCCCAACCGGTCACCGTACTGGATCGTGATGCCATTGGTAAAAATTCAGGCGATACGCTGGGCACCCTGCTGGATAACCAGCCTGGTATCGCTAATGCTTCTTTCGGGCCCGGCGTCGGCCGTCCGGTATTGCGCGGTATGGGTGGCAGCCGGGTGAAAATTCTGATCGATGGCATGGACAGTAATGATGTTTCTGCCATGAGTTCTGACCATGCCCCAATGGCGGATGCCAGCGCCTCCGATCAGCTGGAGGTGATCCAGGGCCCGGCCACCTTACTGTATGGCGGTGGCGCCATTGGTGGCGTGGTCAACCTGATTGATCGTCGCATTCATGAGCAGGGGCTGAGCAGTGCTGACGGTAATATCCGTGGCGAAATCGCCGGTTCTTATCGCAGCAATGATAACGCCCGGAATATTCAGGCGCGTACCGATATGGGGAACGAACACTGGGTACTGCATCTGGATGGTTTTTCCCGCAGCAGTGATAACTATGAAAGTGACGGCGACGAAATTGAAAACACCGATACCGACAGTTCTGGCGGCAGTGTGGCATTAAGCCGTACCGGCATGCAGGGCTTTGTCGGCGCCGCGGTTTCCACGCTCAGTTACGACTATGGTGTTCCTAATGAAGACAACGAAGACAACCGGGTACGCCCGGAGCAGACCCGTTACGATTTAAAAGGCGCCTGGCAGCCGTTGAACTCGTCCTGGCTGGAGGAATGGCGCACCGAGCTGAGCTACACCGATTATGAACATGATGAAACCGATGAAGGTCTGGTCGTAGGTTTATTCAACAAGGAAACAACCAACCTGCAAACAAGGTTGCGTCACCAGATGTTTGCCGGCTGGCAAGGCAGCATTGGGTTACAGGCCAGTGTGCAGAATCTTCAGTTATGCCACGATCATGGTGGCTGCTCAGGCATCCCGGATTACAGTAATTTACCCTGGGACGGCAGCGCCGGCGCCAACCTGCTGAACGCTAACGGCTACAATTTTGCGCACTCCACGCCGATGCCGGAAACCGATACCACGGATATCGGCATTTATTGGGTCGAAAAACGCCGCTGGGCGGGCGAAGACCAGAACGGTTTAAACGGCACACTCGAACTGGGTGCCCGTGTCGATCAACGCACCATTGAGCTGGACCCGAAAAGGGTGAACCCGGCGCACCGTCAGGAACAGGGCTATTACGATGACACCCGTTTTACACCACTGACCTTATCCGCCGCCACCACCATTGAGTTATCAGATACACAATTAATCGGGATCAGTCTGGCGCGGGCCGAGCGTGCACCGGATGCAGAAGAAATGTTCTGGAACGGTGATCACCATGCGACCTTTTCATTCCAGTTGGATAACCCGGATCTGGATAAAGAAACCGCTTACACCCTGGATCTGAACTGGCGTTATACGTCGCAGCAGAATGCTGTCCGGGTTGCGCTTTATCACTATGAATATCAGGATTACATTTATAATGACCTGAAAGGATTTGCTGACCCTTATCACGGCAATATGGTTTACCGTCATGAACAGGGCGACGCGCGCTTCACCGGGGGTGAATTCAGCTGGCAACACAGTTTAAATCTTAACTGGCACCTGGATATCAACGCTGACTATGTACAGGCCTCACTGAACGATGGCGGCAATCTGCCACGCATCGCACCGGCTTCTGTATTGATAGCATTAAACTGGCAGAAAAACCTGTGGCAGGCCCGGGTCGAAAGTGAGCTGGTCGCTGAACAATCAGAAACGGCCGATAATGAATCCAGTACCGATGGCTATACGCTGCTGAATGCCAGCGTAAGCCGTGATATACGGATACAGGATCAGGAACTGAATCTTCGTGCAGCGATCCATAATATTGCCGATGAGGAAGCACGTAATCATGTTTCTTATCTGAAGGAATACGCTCCCTTACCGGGCCGCAGTGTTAACCTGGGTGCCCGCTGGCGTTTCTGATGAATACCCACAGATGGCCGTACCAGACGGCCATTTTATTTCTTTTGCAAAGAGCGGTTTGTTTATGAATAAAGCAGCACAACCGGCGCTTTTGCTGCGCGACCTCAGATTCGGATGGTCTGGTCAGCCGTTACTGAATATTCCCCGTCTCACCGTCAACAGTGGCGAGACGTTGTTCATCACCGGCCCCTCGGGTTGCGGTAAATCTACTCTGCTGAACCTGATTACCGGTTTACTGGTCCCCGACAATGGCGATGTTATGGTTAATGATCAAAGCCTGTCGGCATTAACTTCATCTGCCCGCGACCGCTTTCGTGGCCGCGAAATGGGGGTCATCAGTCAGACTCTGAATCTGCTGCCTTATTTAACGGTGGAAGAAAATCTGCAATTGATGCAACGCTTTGCCGGACAAAAAAACGATAGCGCCTGGCAACAACGATTGCTGGCGCAACTGAATCTGACCGATCAGTCTAAACAGACAGTCAGCACATTAAGCCTGGGGCAGCAACAGCGCGCGGCCATCGCCCGGGCTCTGGTGCACCGCCCTTCCCTGATTATTGCAGATGAGCCCACATCAGCGCTGGATGACGATAATAAGGCCGCCTTTATGACGCTGCTGATGGATGAAATACAGGCCTTTGATACAGCCCTGGTGATGGTCAGCCACGACCGTTCACTGGATGGTTATTTTCAACAGATTGTTGATCTGCCCGGTTTAAACAGGGAGGCAGAAGCATGTTAATTAAGCTCGCCTATAAAAGCCTGCTGCAGCGCAAAACCGCCGCCATACTGATTGTGCTGGCCATCAGCCTGAGTATGTCAGCCCTGTTGCTGACCCGCAGTTTAAGCAGCGAACTGAAAACCAGTTTTAATTCCTCGGTCAGTGGTACCGATTTAATCGTCGGTGCGCGCAGCCATCCGCTGCAGGTTCTGCTCTATTCGGTATTCCGTCTGGGCACACCGACACAGGCCATCAGCGCTGATCGCTTAAAAGAAATTGAGCAAATTCCACAGCGTCAATGGAGCTTTCCCATTGCTCTGGGCGATTCTTATCATGGTTATTCGGTGATCGGCACCACAGACGATTACTTCCGCTATTTTAAATATGGCCGTAAACAAGCGCTGCAAACAACAGACGGTAATGAACCGCATTTCACCCGGGTAAATGATACCGTTGTTGGCGCCACCGTTGCGCGCGAAAACAATTTTCATATCGGCGATGAAATTTATCTTAGCCATGGTGTGAACGCCCACAGCTTCCACGTGCATAAACAGGTTCCCTTCCGTATCAGCGCCATTTTAAAACCAACCGGCACACCGGTAGACCGCTCGCTTCATGTGCATATCGGTTTACTGCAGGCTGTTCATAACGAAACCTGGCTGCGTGAACATCATCTTGCTCACCAGCATAACGACCATAATGAACAGGCTGATGATCATGAAGAACACACCGATCAAGATGTTCATGATGAGCACGCGGATGAGCATTATCACAAAGAGCACGCAGATGAACATGAACACGCAGATGAACATGAACACGCAGATGAACATGAACACGCAGATGAACATGAACACGCGGATGAATATGAACACGCGGATGAGCATGATCACGATGAACACACGAATGAGCACGATGAACACAGCAATATTGCTGATATTCACTTCGATGATTTGCCGGCCATCAGCAAAGTGTCTGCGGTTTTTGTTGGCTTAAAATCCAAAGCACTGACCTTCCAGGCACGCGAGCTGCTGAATCAGCCGGATGAAGAACCACTCACCGCCGTTATTCCGGGCCTGACGTTAAGCCAGTTCTGGCTGATGCTGGCCAATGCCGAAAACCTGTTGCAGGTATTAAGTGGCCTGATGCTGATTACCGGTCTGTTAGGTTCGGTGGCCATGCTGCAGGTCAGTGTTGCTTTCCGCCGCGAAGAAATCGGTCTGTTGCGCTTGATAGGCGCTCACCCGCTGTCGGTATTTACACTGCTGGAACTGGAGGTTCTGTTACTCACGGTCTCAGGCTGGGTACTGGCGCTGCTGTTCAGCGGCGTAGCGCAAACGATTGCGGCCCCCTGGCTGGCCAGTCACTTCAGCCTGATCTTAAATCCGGACTGGTGGCCACCCTATACACACTGGTTGATTCTCGCCAGCCTGCTGCTGAGTATGCTTGCCGGCCTGATCCCGGCGATCTCTGCCTATCGTGTATCGTCCGGTATCGCGAAAAAGTAACGCTTTTATGTACTTAGCGGCCAGCGCGGCGGAGCGCTGGCCGCCATGGTGGAGTAAGAAGACGGCACACAATGGATATCTGTTAGTTATGATTATTATGTTCCCGGCCGTTCTGTGGTGCAGCGCCTGCCGTGTTTAGTTTCAGTGTCGGTAAACGCAGAATGTAAATACTGACACCCAGTCCGATCAGCGGCAAAAGAATTTTAATGGTGAGACGATCGGTCAATACGAAGGCGGTTAACAACATAGTGCTCCACATCAGAATCAGGGTGTACACCTTGGCTTTTTTGGGCATGCCCCGGCCATCAAGATAATAAATAACGTATTTACCCAATCTGGGATGTTCCACCAGCCATTGGTAAAAGCGTGGTGACGTACGCACAAAGCAGGCTGCTGCCAACAGCAGAAACGGCGTGGTTGGCAAAACCGGCAAAAAAATACCGGCCACGCCCAGCGCCACCGATAACCAGCCCGCAGCAAACACCAGTGTGCGTAGCACCGGGTTACCGATAACTGCCCGGCCGGCCAGTTCTTCACTGCGTTGTTTATTCAGCGCTGGCTGTTCCGTCATGGTGTTCATCCGCTTTTATTTACCGGTTATTGTTTATTATCGGCCTGCAAAAGGAAATCCACAAAAGTCTGGTTGGCCCGTGACAAATAGCCGCCCTGACGCCAGGCAATGGACAGATCCAGCCATACAGGTTGTGCAAAGGGCCGCGCTATCAGGCCGGTATCTTCAGCAATGACCATCTCAAGCAATGTGGTGATGCCAAAACCATGTTTCACAATCTGCTTGGTCAGCGGCAGCAGATTAGTCTCAAAGCCGATTTTAGGGCTGAAATTATGTTCATGGCATAACTGGTCAATCACTTCCCGGTGAAAGTAACCCTTGCGGAACAGTACCAGATCTTCGGCAAAAAATTCGGCAAAAGAAATGGTTTGTCGCGCCGCCAGCGGGTGATCTTCCGGCATGATGGCCATCATCTGATCACGCAGAAAGCTGCGCGACTCCAGATGTTCCGGCGGTGTATCCGCAACAATCACACCCATATCAATCTCACCGGCGGAGATCATCTGCTGTAGTTGCCGTGTACCGGCTTCCACCACAGAAAGCCGCAGATGGGGGTAACGGTAGCTGAAGGCCATCAGTATGGGCGGAAAGTAGTAGGAACCCAGCATGCTGGGAATCCCGATACGCACTTCGCCCTGCTTCAGCTCATGCAGTTCGCGCATCTGCAGTTCAGCATCCGCCAGCGCCTGCACAATCTGGCGCGCCTGTGGCAACAGAATCTTGCCCTCATCGGTCAGGGTGATACGACGCTCATGGCGATGAAACAGGCTCAGTTCCAGCTCTTCCTCCAGCTTACGGATGGCCATACTGACCGCTGGCTGGGCGATATGCAGGCGGTTGGCCGCAGCGGTGAAACTGCCATTGTCGGCCACCGCCAGAAAGTAACGCAGGGCACGCAGATCCATAGAGACTCCGGTCACGGGCAGAGAACAAACTATAACAACTTCTTATGCATATAATAAGAACTATATATTTTAATGATTACAAGGCGACTGCTACTCTGCCTGTATTCCCTGCTGTTAGCTCTGACTCCTATGATTGAAACCCGCACACCGGCATTCTGGCGCGCGACGCTGGCGCTGTGCCTCGGCTCCTTTACCGTGTTTGCCAATGTTTATGTTACCCAGCCACTGCTGCCTATGCTGGCCCAGGACTTCGGCGTATCGCCGCTGGCCGCTGGCTGGAGTTTTACCGTCACCACCCTGATGCTGGGCGTATCCCTGCTGATTTACGGCCCGCTGTCCGATGCCGTTGGCCGGCGGCCGATTATGATTATCACCATTGCCGGGGCAACGGTCGTTACTCTGCTGATCTGCACCATTTCCGATTTCCATACCCTGCTCATTCTGCGCGCTGTTCAGGGGCTGCTGCTGGGTGGTCTGCCGGCCATTGCCATCGCCTATATGGGCGACGAATTCACGAAGCGGGCTCTGCTGGTTGCGGTTGGTTTTTATATCAGTGGCAACAGCCTGGGCGGAATCGGCGGCCGCCTGATCGGGGGTTTTATGGGGGATTTCGCCGGCTGGCAGAGTGCCTTTATGGTGATGGCCGCGATGAGCATTGTGCTGTGCGTGGTCTTCGCACTGATGCTGCCGAAATCTCAGCATTTCACGCCCCAGCGCCTGCACCCTCAGCAGATGCTGGCCGATCTCGGCGGTCACCTGAAAAATCCGGCGCTGCTGCTGGCGTATCTGGTGGGTGGATTTAACTTCTTTATTTTTGTTAACCAGTACAGCTACGTCACCTTCGTGCTGTCGGATGAACCTTACAGTCTTGCGCCCAGCCTGCTCGGTCTGCTCTTCCTGACTTACCTCACCGGCACCTTTGGCTCGGCCATTTCCGGCAAGGTGGCCCAGCATCTGTCGCAGCCCTTATGCATGGCGCTGGGCATTGTCATTCTGATGATCGGCTCGCTGGTGACGCTGCTGCCGGGGCTGACGTTTATTATTGCCGGTCTGTTTATCAACAGTTTCGGTTTCTTCTTTGCCCATTCCAGTGCCAGCAGCTGGGTCAGCCATCATGCCCAGCGTGCCCGCGCCAGTGCCTCTTCGCTGTATCTGCTGTTTTATTACACCGGCGCCAGCAGCGGTGGTTTCTACCTGCATATTTTCTGGGAATGGCAACACTGGGCCGGTGTGGTGGCCGGCTCACTGCTGGTGCTGACGGCCACCCTGCTTATGTCGCTGAAATTACGGCGCTACGTTCCGGCTCAGGCCACTACTGCAGTCTGACCTGATACTGATACGTCATGGACGGCGGGTTGGTTTCACTGCCCGCCTCCATGGTGCCATCAAGATTCAGCGTGAAAGAGCTGATACCACTGGTATCGTAGCCATCACTGTCTGTCGTCGCGGCAGAAGGATCAGACGAAAATTCCAGATTATCAGCCGTACTGCTGAAGTTGTCATAGGTATAACTCAGCCCCAGTGTGCCGGCATCCACAGTGACCGGGCTGGCTGAATCATCACCGACATACAGTGCCATATTACTGTCGAGCGTCTGGATAATTTCCGCACTGTCAGAATCCGGGGTTACCGTTCCGTAATTACTCACGGTCACGGTGTAACGTACAACCGCCCCGGGAATCGCTTTCGGATGAGTGGTGCCATTAACCGGATCACTGAGCACTTCTGATGCTGCACTGATCGTCAGGCTGGTATAGCCGCTGCACTGAAAAAGGCCGGATGAAGGAACAATACTGTAGCTGCTGTCATCGGGCGTCTTCCAGTACAGGCGATAAGAGTCTGATCCGGTATATTCCTGATGCCGGTATTCAAGACTGTGATAACCCGCTTCAAGGTAAAGAGTGACCGGATTCTGCGGTGAATTATTTGCACTGTGAGGCCCGTATATCGCAGTACGGACCTGCCCATCCAGCCAGAATTCAACCGCATCATCCCCATCCACGGCAAATAACCAGGTTCCGTCCTGCGGTATATACAGGTACCCTTTAAACACAGTCAGATAATATTCGCTGGCAGCATCAAAGGGATTTCCGGAGCCATTAATATTATTCAATTCCTCACTGCCATACAGGTATCCGGATGTTCCGAACGTATCAACCAGCTGCTGGTATTCATCCGCATCCTCCGGGTAATCAATGCTGCTCTCAGATGTATCATAAAAACTTGCCCACACCCCGGATGATAAGCTGACCCCGGCAGGACAGGATGTTCCGGACGGTATGACAACATCACGGATATCCAATGTTCCGCTCACTGAATTATTATCACTGTTGCCATCACTGATGCTGTAATTAAAAACTGTGGCACCATAATCCCCGGTTGTTGCATATTCATAATCACCGGGAATAACAGACAGAATCAGATCAGGGTAACTTTCACCACTGGTAACCGCTGCGCCATTGTAAGTACAGGCAGACCAGTTACCGCTCTGACAGGTCCATCCTGTCCCACTGACACTGTCAATGATCAGGTTATATCCTATATTCAGTTGTACGCCAGTACCGGAAGTAACCGTCTGACTCCCCTGATTTGTTACTCTGAGAACCAGATTTCTGGCCGAACCTTTTACCCAGAACTCAGGCGCTGTTGCCGTCAGCCCAAGATCATAGGCCAGCACTGTGTCACCATACTCAACACCGGCGGTTCCGCCATCATCCGGGGGCACAAACACACTCAATGCTGTTGTGGCTATCGTGGTCCAGCCATTATTATTCGTACTGCAGCCAGAACTGCGGGAGGGGCGGCAGAACTGCAATGTCGTGGGCCCGTCATTACTGCTTTCTGCACCGCGGATTTCAAAGGTATGCAGGCCCGGCGTAAGATAAACAGCCCCGGAGTCCAGCACGCCATCAGTATTACTCCAGCTGCCATTCCACCATAAATCTTCGCTGCTGATTAACTGATTTCCCCACCAGCCACCGTATTCACTCTTCCAGCGGGCATCTTTCGTACTGCCGTCAATACGCAGTTCAGCACCATATCCGAAATCGGCACCATAACGGATCTGCCAGTACCCTGCTGAAGCCACATAAAATGAAGCATGAATATAAGTAACAATATTGGTACTGGCACCAAACAGGTTACTGTTTTCGATATTCGTGAAACTGCTGACGTAACCATCGCCATAACCCGAGGATATACTGCTGTTATTAAACAGCGTTTCAGCCTGACTCCAGCTACCGGGGTTCGTCGTGTTATAGCGGCTTTGATAAGCTACGCCGCCCTGAAAAACATCATAAACAGAGGAGGATGTGACCGAGCCACTGTTGCCGTAATAGAAATAAACCGTGCGTTCAGAACCTGCTGAAATTGATGGAAAATTTACCCATATCCGGCCTGTCTGAGTGGAATCATCCCAACTCTCAATCCAGAAGTTCAGTTCTGTGCTGTCATCACTGTCGATGACTCTGAGATCACTGCCGTCTGAAGACCAACTGTAGCCGCTGTACAGATCACCACTGCTGATATCAATAGCGACCGGATAATCTGTCTGAGAACTGCCCGACAGAGTGATGTTAACTTCGGTGCGGTATGCCCAGTTTTCATTCCAGTAAGCATTGACTCCCAGACTGATAAACAGAAGCAGCGTTAACAGAATAAGACGAAAAAACATAAATACGGCTCAGAACAGTGTAAATTGCCGTATTTTATAACAGAGCGTTACAGGATGCTCCTGACAATATTTGTCAATCAACGCCCCTCTGTGACGGATTTTCCGATTAAAATCCGCGATTTTTCAAGAACGATTGTTCAGAAACGGCGACTGAAACGGCGGCGGTATTCGGTCGGCGTCAGACCGGTTTTTTTACGGAACAGACGGCGGAAGGAACTGGCATCTTCGTAGCCCACATCATTCATCACCACGTCCACCGTGCGTTCGGTTTCCTCCAGTAATTTCTGCGCGGCTTCGATACGGATCGACTGCACGTAGGTATTGGGTGGCATATCCAGCGCAGCGTTGAAACGACGGATCAGAGTGCGTTTGGAAACACTGAAGCGTTCCGCCAGCTCATCGACGGTAAAGCCCTCCGCATAATGCTCTTCCAGCCATGCCTGCACCTGTTTGACCAGATCATCCTTATGCGGTTTGGCCAGCCGCATCAGCGAATACGACAGCTGGCTGTCACGGCGGTAATCAATCACAAATGCCTTGGCCGTCTGAATGGCAGTTTCAAACCCGAAACTGCGTTCAATCATATGCAGGCCGAGATCGAACCAGGCCAGCCCACCGCCGGCGCAGTAAATATTGTCATCGCGGGTGATCAGCTGATCCGCTTTCAGGTCCACCTGCGGATAGCGGCGGGCAAACAGTTCGCTGAAGCCCCAGTGGGTGGTGGCGGTCTTACCGTCCAGAATACCGGCTTCGGCGAGCAGGAAATTACCGGTGCAGTTACCGGCAATGGTCCAGCCGGCCTGATCAGCGCGCTGCAGCAGCGCCATCAGCTCAGGTGTATTGCCGACCACATCCTCCACCGGGCCACCGATGGTGGGAATGACGATGGCATCCACATCCTCCACCTGGTCGTAACTCATGTGCGCCAGCAGCTGAATACCATTGATGCACTTCACCGGCTCACCGTCCGGACTGGCAATACGCACATTGAACAGCCGCTGTGGCTCCTGCCCCTGAATCCGGTTCCAGGTCACACCCGCAAGACCGAACAGATCCGCAACGCCCGTCATCGCAGACGACAGCGCTTTATCGTAACCAACGATCACCACATTCAGCATATCCACCACTTATACCCCGTTTCTGCTTTTTATTATCAGCCAGTCCAGTGACCGCAGTACCGGTCAGCCGCCGGCTGCAGCGTGTCACATTCAGCTTCAGTTGTGGCTATATTGACAATTAACGAATGACAACTCAAGCCCGATACTTGTTAAAAATGCCAAACCGGAGAAAATCTGTGGCCCATCTGATGAATAATAAAGATCTCGAATTCCTGCTGTATCAGGTATTCGATGCTCAACAACTGACCAGCCTGAGCCAATATCAGGACCATGACCGCACGACCTTTGACGAACTGCTGAAGACCTCAGAACGCATTGCGGCCACGTATTTTGAGCCTCACAATGCCAAAGCAGATGCCAATGAACCACAGTTTAATGGCAAAGAAGTGTCGACCATCCCGGAAGTGAAAGACGCCTGGCAGCACTTTGCCAACTCCGGACTGCTATCCGCACGCCACCGTTACGATGACGGTGGCATGCAGTTACCGGCCTTGATCAACACGGCAGCCAATGCCTACTTTATGTCCGCCAATCCATCCACTGCCGGCTACCCTTTTTTAACCAGCGCCGCCGCCAATGTGATTCATGCATTTGGCAGTGACGAACAGAAAGCGACCTTTGTACCGCCGATGTTCAGCGGCCGTTTCGCCGGCACCATGGCACTGACGGAACCGGATGTTGGCTCTTCGCTCGGCGATCTGACCACCAAAGCGATTCCGGCGGATGATGGCAGCTTCCGCATCAAAGGTCAGAAGATGTATATCTCCGGCGGCGATCAGGACATCACAGAGAATATTGTCCATCTGGTATTGGCCAGAGTGGAAGGCGCCCCGAAAGGCGTAAAAGGTATTTCGTTATTTATCGTACCGAAATTTATCACGGCAGCGGATGGCACATTGGGTGAGCGTAATGACGTACAGCTCGCGGGCCTGCTGCATAAAATGGGGTATCGCGGTACCACATCCACAGTGCTCAGCTTCGGTGAACAGGACAGCTGTGTCGGTTACCTGATTGGTGAGGCCGGCAGCGGGCTGAAATATATGTTCAAAATGATGAACGAAGCCCGTATTGGTGTTGGTCTGGGTGCCGCCATGATTGGTTACCGCGGCTATCTGGAATCACTGGATTATGCCCGCAACCGTCCGCAGGGCCGCTCACCGGCGGAAAAAGATCCACTCAGTAAACCGCTGAATATTATTGAACATACCGATGTGAAAAGGATGCTGCTGGCACAGAAATGTTATGCCGAAGGTTCTCTGGCCCTGTGTCTGCTGGCATCGCGGTTAGTTGATGAACAGGAAGCAGCCGCAACAGCAGAAGAACGCGAAGACAGCGGTATTCTGCTTGACCTGTTAACCCCCGTGGTTAAGTCCTTCCCGTCGTTTTATGGCCCGAGAGCCAATGATCTGGCTATCCAGGTACTGGGCGGTGCCGGCTATACCCGTGAATATCCGGTGGAGCAATGCTACCGTGATAATCGCCTGAACCCGATTCACGAAGGCACCCACGGTATTCAGTCGCTGGATCTGTTGGGCCGTAAATTATGGCAACACAATGGTAAAGGCCTGAAACTCCTGATGGCGCGGATTCACGCCACGTTAGCCTCAGCCAATAACAAAGAACGCCTGCAGCCACTGGTAAATGACTATCAGGGGTATTTAAAAACCGTACAGGAAACCACCCTGATGCTGGGAGGTGCTCTGCAGAACGGCAAAATCAGTGAAGCCCTGGCGAATTCCGCAGTGTATTTAGACATGATGGGGAAAGCCGTGATTGGCTGGCTGTGGCTGGAAATGGCCGATAAAGCTCATGACACTTTTGCCTCCTCAACCTCAGCAGAGGACCAGGCTTTTATGCAGGGTAAACTGCAGGCCGCACAATATTTTATCCGCTGGGATATGGCAGAAATTCCGGCCCGGGCCCGGCTGCTGCAATCCTTTGATGCAACCTGTGCCGATATGCACAACGACTGGTTTTGAGGAATCAACAATGAGCGAAAAAATATTAATTGAGGCCAGTGAGCATATTCTGACCATCACCTTTAACCGGCCAGAAAAAATGAATGCACTGGACCCGGAAAGTTTTTATCTGCTGGCCCAGGCACTGTATCGCCTGCACACCGATGACGACTTACGGGTTGGTGTGATTCAGGCAAACGGTCCGCATTTTACCGCCGGACTGGAACTGGAAAAATGGGCGCCGATTTTTGCAAAAGGCACAGTGCCGGAACTTCCCGGGGAGCATCTTGATCCCTATGGTATTAATGGCGAGCTTCTGGGCAAGCCGCTGGTGATGGCGGTACAGGGGATCTGTTACACCTCCGGGCTGGAATTACTGCTCAACACCGATATCCGCGTTGCCACGCCGGAATCACGCTTTGCCCAACTGGAAGTACAGCGCGGCATTTATCCCTGCGGCGGGGGCACCGTACGTCTGCCGGAAGAAATTGGCTGGGCCAGAGCGCAGCGTTATCTGTTAACCGGGGATGAATTCAGTGGTCAGCAGGCCTATGACTGGGGCATGATCACCGAACTCTGTGATGCCGGCACGGTACAGAGGCGCGCCAGAGACATTGCCCTTAAAGTCGCAGCCGCTGCGCCACTGGGCGTGCGTTCAGCACTGAAATCCTCTAAAACAGCGCGCCTGCAGGGGGATACTCAGGCACTGAACCATGTGTTCGACGATATGCCCACCGTGATGAGCAGCGCCGATGCGATGGAAGGCGTGCAATCATTTCTTGAGCGTCGCCCGGCGCAGTTTAAAGGCCGCTGAACAGCCCGGGAAAACACCGGCCAAACCGGATAAAGGGCGCGCAAGCGCCCTTTTCTGTATCTGAGCCTTCCCCACCACCTAAGGACTGAAACATCGCCCACCGCCCGCAGTCGTCAACAGAGATCAGCGGACTTGTCAGATTGCGCACAATTTATTGACAATTTCAGCAAATGAACAGCCGTTCTTTAGCGCCCATCTATACTGATATTTCTGTTGACTACTTCCGGAGGGAGCAGATGCATTCTCTGCCACTGCGCACCAAACTGTTTGCCATTACAGTTGCTATCGTCCTGCTGATGACGATCACCCTGACATTTGAAACCTACCGGGGGATTACCGGCTTAAGTGATGATATATCCGCAGAGGCACAGAAAACCCTGCGGGAAGGCGCTCTCAATAACCTCACCGCCAGCGCCCATGCCTACGGTGCAGAAGTGGGTGGTCATATTAATTCTGCTTTCCGTATTCCGGTGATCGCCTCCGCCCTGATTGAAAGTAACCTCAATCAATCCCAGCAGATGAGCCGGCAGTCACTGAGCCGGGCGTTAAAAGGCATGCTGGAGTCCGCACCTTACATCAGTGCCATTTACGGCGTGATGGAATCGGACGCGTACGATTATGACCGTGGCTATAAAGGCAGCCCGGCCAGTCACACCATTGCCGCCGATGGCTCCATTTTTATCTACTGGGTACGTAACCCGGACGGTGAAATTGTCTCCTATAAACAGACCGACCCGGATGGTAAATACAGTGCGGTTAAAAATGAATTCGGGCAAAGGGAATCAGAGTGGTATCTGTGCCCGAAAGATTCCGGCCGCCCCTGCATTGTTGAGCCCTACCAGTTTGAAATTACCGAAAACTATCATGAACTGATGACCAGCATGACCGCCCCTGTGATGGATGGCAACGAATTTGCCGGCGTCGCCGGTATTGATATTAACCTGCCGGTCTTTCAGGAACTGTCGGAAGAGCTCAGCGCTCAGCTGTATGATGGTCAGGCCCAGGTCACTCTGGTCAGCGCCGGCGGCTTAATCGTCGCGTCCAGCCATAACAAAGAACTGGATGGGCGACCACTGCAGGAGGCATTGCCGGAAGAAGCCGCCGAAATCCGCAAACTGAGCAGCACCAATGGCAGCCTGCAAACCGATGATAAAATCATCGTCACCTATGCCCTGCCCATTCATGCCAGCGGCAGTGCCTGGACTATGATTATTGAACTGCCAACCAGTGTTGCCATGGCAGCTCTGGATGAACAGATTGCGATGATCAAAGAAGGGAAAAGTACGGTCATCCGCAATCAGCTGATCAGCGCCCTGCTACTGGCCATTGCGTCGCTGGTTATGATCGCCCTGCTGATCCGCTCAGTGTCCCGTCCACTGGCACAACTCAATCAACAGGTTAAACAACTGTCCAGCAGCCATGGCGATCTGACACAGAAAATTGAACTCAATACCCACGCGGAGCTGATTGAACTGAGCGGTGGTTTTAATCAGTTCCTGCAGAAACTGCGGGATATGATCAATACACTGAAAGACGTCAGTGCCGTGGTACGCAGAGAATCTGCCGGCAATCAGGAAATCAGCCGCACAACACAACAGAATACCCGCCAGCAACAGCAGGAAATGGATAACGTCGTCACCGCCACTCAGGAAATGTCGGCCACCGCTCACGAAGTATCAGGCATTGCCAGTAATGCCGCTGACCGCGCCAAAGATGTTCATGTGACCATCAAAGAATCACAGAATATCCTCTCTCATGCGGCGGATTCGGTACTGGAACTCAGTGAAAGTATGTCCACCGCGAACGACTCAATCAGCCGTGTGGCAGCGCGTTCAGATGATATTAATCAGATACTGGAAGTCATCCGTAACGTCGCTGAACAAACCAATCTGCTGGCACTGAATGCTGCGATTGAAGCCGCCCGGGCCGGAGAACAGGGTCGTGGTTTTGCTGTTGTCGCCGACGAAGTGCGTACCCTGGCTTCCAAAACCCATGCGTCGACTGAAGAAATCGACACATTGATTTCCAGCCTTCAGCAGGAGGTAAAAACCACGGTGGATATTATTGAGCAGGGTGGTCACCGGGCCAGCGGCGCGATGGAATCCACGCAGAAAGCCAATACCGCATTACACGATGTGGTTCAGGGAATTGGCGAAATTACCGACCATATTAATCAGGTAGCCACAGCCGCAGAAGAACAGAGTTCAACCAGCAGTGAAATCACACGTAACCTGACCGTCATTGGTGACGCCACACAGACACTGGCAAGACTGGCCAACGAAGCCAGCCTGAGCAGTGAACAGGTTGCCTCTGAGCTGGATAAACTGGATGCTCAACTCAACCTGCTGAACAGCTGATCCACTCAGCTCTTTGTGCTCAGGCCGTATTTCTGCAATCTGCGCACCGCACTGGGCTGGCTGATTTTTAATTTTTCAGCCAGCTCATAGGTCGATTTACATTCCTGCAATGCCTGTTCGATAACGGCTTTTTCATAGTCATCCAGCATGGATTTAAGGCCTTCACCTGACATCGCGGTCATTACAGAAGAGGCAGCGGGTAAAATGGGGACATCGTCCTTTGAGCGGTCCCCGCCGGCTTTGTGATAATACGTCCGGCTGCCTTCCGGTTCGGCAATATCGATACACTGGCCGGGGGAAATGACATACCAGCGTTCCAGCGTATTTTTTAATTCCCTGACATTGCCCATCCAGTCTCTGTGCTGTAAATGTGCCAGAGCGGCATCAGATACATACTTAGTGTCACCGTATTGTTTATTTAAATCACTGATAAAATTGTGAACCAGCACGACAATATCACTGCGGCGCTCACGTAAGGCCGGCACATATACAGGAAAGCCGTTGATGCGGAAATAAAGATCCGGGCGGAACAATCCGTCATCCACCATTTTCATCAGATCCCGGTTGGTGGCACAGATCAGCCGGAAGTCCGCTTTATAGGTTTTTTGTGCTGCCCAGTTTACGGTATTCACCATCCTGCAGAACTTTGAGTAATTTAGTCTGCAACGATGCCGGGAGTTCACCCACTTCATCCAGAAACAGGGGGCCACCATAGGCCGCTTCCAGCACCCCCTCTTTGCCCTTGCGGTCAGTGCCACTGAAAGCTCCGGCTTCATAACCAAAAATTTCTGATTCAAAAATACTTTCAGGAATGGCTGCACAGTTTAAATCAATAAAAGGGCCATCCTTGCGGCGGCTCTGATCGTGAGCAAAGCGGGCCAGTTCGGTTTTACCCACACCGGATTCGCCCAGAAATAACACCGACAAGTCTGAGCCGGAAATACGGCGGATCAGCCGCACCACTTCACCCAGCACATGGCTGCGATAAACCAGCTGCGGAACATTGTCATCCGGGGTGTCTTCCGGTGGCTGTACTCTGCTCTTTTGCAGCGCTTCGAATTCCTGCTGCAACAAATTGAAATCCGTCATATCGCGCGAGAAGCTGACAACCCGGGCGATATTGCCGTCGTCATCAAACACCGGAAAGCCCACCGCCATCACATGCAGACCCGCTGTGGTCGTCTGCATCACCTGAATTTCCCGCCGCTGGCGGATCACTTCCAGTGTCACTGAAGGCTTCAGAATATCGATTTTCTCCAGTTCATCGACGCGCTTACCAATCACTTCCTGAAACGGGATGCCGTAAATACGGTAAAAATTGGTACTGGCGCTGAGGATGTAACCGCGGCCATCAGTAATCACAATATTATCGGACGAGCGCTCGAGAATGGCCTCAAACATCTGCTGATCCACCCGGCTGTATATCGCCATCGGATTGATATCCCCCACCGTTGAAAAGTAATTCATAACTGAATCGCGATTCAAAAGTAAATCATACAATGGCTCTTTTCAATTCATTTCTGAATTAAATATTCGGCTAAATCTCATAAGATATTGATTTTATTGACTTTTATCCGATGGCACAGGGATTGCCATAGAGGTATGCAGCTGTCGTCATACAGCTAAGGAGAAAATAATGAGTGATAACAAGTTTAATCAGCCACTGAGCGGTAACCAGATGCCGCGTTTTGGTGGCCCGGCAACCATGATGCGACTTCCGGCGCAGGAAAGCGCAGACGGGCTGGATGCCTGCTTTGTCGGTGTACCGCTTGATATAGGTACTTCCAACCGTCCCGGCGCCAGACTGGCGCCCCGTCAGATACGCGATGAATCGCGTATGCTCAGACCTTTTAACGTATCCACCGGTGCCGCTCCCTTCGAAAGCCTGCAGGTCGCAGACATCGGGGACGTAGCGATCAACACATTCGATCTTAAAAAAAGTGTCGACATCATTGAGCAGGCCTACGATGACATCCTGCAGCACGGTTGTGTGCCTCTGACCCTGGGTGGCGATCACACCATAGCCTTACCCATTATCCGCGCCATCAGCCGCCGTCACGGTCCGGTGGGACTGATTCATGTGGATGCCCACGCCGATATCAACGATGACATGTTCGGTGAAAAAATTGCCCACGGCACCCCGTTCCGCCGTCTCTACGAAGATGGAGCCCTTGATCCGCAACGGGTATTCCAGATTGGTTTGCGCGGTACCGGTTACAGTGCCAATGAATACGACTGGGGCCGGGAACGCGGCTTTAACGTGATTACCGCAGAACAATGCTGGCACCGCTCTCTGGTCCCGGTTATGGAAGATATCCGCGCCAGAATCGGCGATGGCCCTGTTTATATCAGTTTCGATATCGACGGCATTGATCCGGCCTACGCTCCCGGCACCGGCACCGCCGAAATTGGCGGCCTGACAGTGCCACAGGCGCTGGAAATTGTTCGTGGCTGCCGCGGCATGAATGTTGTCGGTGGTGACCTGGTGGAAGTTTCACCGCCTTACGACAGCTCCGGTAACACTGCGTTACTCGCCGCTAACCTTCTGTACGAAATGCTCTGTGTACTACCTGGCACGCAATATAAATAATTAAAAAATCCCACAACACGATAGCTGAATATTTTTTTAAAGCTACACCATAATGGGAACATGAATATGCACTTAAATAACGGGCACGACACCATCCAGCCAACCCAGTCTGAGGACAGGAACCTCGGACTGATCGGCACCATTTTTTTATGGACCGCGGCAACGCTGGTGACGCCAACAATTATGACCGGCCAGATGTTTATTCCGGACGTCAGTCCTTCATCGGCCTTTTTTATGGTTCTGCTGGGATCAGTACTGGGCTGTTTAGCGCTGGGCGCTGTTGCCGTCATAGGTACACGTACCGGTTTACCGACGTTTATGATCGCCAGATCAACTTACGGTTACCACGGATCGAAAATTTTCGCTTCACTGAATGTCGTCATACTGACAGGCTGGTCACTGATTCAGGGCTATCTGGGCGCTCTGGCGCTGAATAAAGTCACGGCCACACTGTTTGGCCTGGATAATATTCTGCTCGCCATTTTCCTGACTCAGGGGCTGGTTCTGGTGATCACCATTCTGGGCCATACCGGTATTCAGAAGATCGAAGGCATCGCTTCTTCACTGATGCTGATCATGGCACTGGCCATCACGTATAAACTGCTCAGTGAAAATGGTCTGGGCGATATTAAGAATCTGCCATTATCGGATACCCCGAGCCTGACCATGGCCATTGTCTTTGACATTGTGCTGGCCCTGGATCACCCTGCCATGTGACTACAACCGCTATTGCCGCAGTGTCCGGATCAGTGCCGGAGGGATTGTCAGTGGCTATATGCTGGGGACCATTATCGCCATGGGGCTGGGGATACTGGTTGGCGCTTACGCAATTCTCGGTGGCCACACGCCTACCTATGATCCATCCGATATCATGCAGGGTAAATTTGTTGTGATCGGTTCACTGGTGATGTTTTTCTCGGTAGTGACCACCAACATCATGAGCCTGTACAGTATTTCCATGAGCAGCATGTCGGTCCTGCCGAAACTGAAGTTTTCAACGGCTGTGATTTTCTGGGGCCTGCTTATTGTTGCCGGTACCTTTATGCAGGATATTCTGATGGCCTCATTCTTTGACTGGGTGCTGCTGGTCGGAGCCCTGATGATTCCGGTATTTGCCATTGTCATTACCGATTACTATCTGCTGGGCAAACGTCAGCTGAACGAAGCCTCTGTCAATTTCGAAGCAGACAGTCGTTTTGACATCAACATCGCTGCCCTGCTGGCGTACATTCTTGGTGCTACCTTTGCCATCTTCTTCACCTACGTTTCACCTCTGGAATTTGGCTCAACAGCGCCGACCTTTATATTCTCTGCCGCCATTTATTTCGTTTTCAAAAAGCTCTCGCAAAAACGTCATACCGCGGCATCACAGGTACAGGATCAGAACACTGCCCTATGATTCAGATTAATCACTACATTATGGGTAGCGGTAAGGCGTCTTCGCCTTCCCGCTACGGGACATCGGTGAATCCTTACAATCAGGAGTCTATTGCCACCTATCCTCTGGCCACTGCAGACGAAGTTGACCTGGCAGTACAGAGTGCACAGAGTGCTTTGGCTGACTGGCGCCATCTGCCTTCAGAAGAGCGCGGGCGTTATCTGAACCGCATCGCTGATGAAACAGAAGCAAGAGCAGACAGCATTGCTGCTGCCATCACCGCCAGCTGTGGTAAGCCCATTACCGAAGCCGGATACGATGTTCAGGACTCTGTCGACTGCTACCGCTATTACGCGTCTCTGGCGGCAAGCTTCGATGACGACAACAACCGTGAAATTGCAGTGGCGGATGCCGGCTTCTCCAGCAGAATGCGCCGCGAACCGGTTGGTGTCGTCGGCCTGATCACGCCGTGGAATTTTCCTACCGTGACCACCTCGTGGAAACTCGCACCGGCACTGGCCGCAGGCTGTACTGCGGTACTTAAGCCTTCTGAATACACAGCTCTGCCGGAATCTTTTCTGGCTGAAATCTGTGCGGCGGCCGGAATACCGGCGGGCGTGGTCAATATTATTTATGGCGAAGCTGAAGCCGGGAGCAGCCTGGTTAACCACCCCGGCGTTAAAAAGATTTCTTTTACCGGCAGTACGGCGACCGGAACACACATTGCCCGGGCCTGTGCTGACGATATTAAAAACCTGAGTCTGGAACTTGGCGGAAAATCGCCCATTATCGTATTTAATGACGCCGATATTGATCTCGCAGTGGATGCCGTCAGCGGAGGCATTTTATTTAATAATGGGCAGATGTGTTCGGCAACGTCGCGTCTGTTAGTGCAGCAGGATATTGCCCCGCAACTATTGCAGCGTCTGGCAGATACCTTTGCCGCCATGACGCCCTCCGATCCGGCCTCACCAGAATGCCGCTTAGGCCCACTGGCTAATCAAATACAGTTTGAAAAAGTGTGTCACTATTTCTCTGTTGCTGAACAGGAAGGTCTGAAGCTCCTGACCGGCGGAAGAACTTATCCTCATGAGCGCTGCGATTTAATGGTCGAGCCAACGATTTACAGCGACGTACCCGCCACCAGTCAGCTGTGGAATGAGGAAATATTCGGACCGGTTCTGTGCTGTCAGACATTTACCACAGAAGACGATGCCGTAGCACGTGCCAATGATTGCGAATATGGTCTTGCGGCCACGGTCATCAGCGGCAGTGATGATTATTCTGCGTCGGTCGCTGAACGTCTGGAAGCCGGACACATCTGGATTAATACCGATCAGCGCGTCTTACCGGAAGCCAGCTGGGGGGGAATGAAGAAAAGTGGTCTGGGACGCGAACTGGGTCCCTGGGGGCTGCATGCCTTCACAGAAATCAAACACATTACCCGCAGTACAGGAGCCTCCTGATGACTGACCATTTCAATGAAGACTGGCAATGCTATGTGCCCCCCGTTTATTTTGGCCCGGGGCGCCTGGATGAAGCCGCAACGCTGATCCGTGATCGCCATTTTGCACGGGTTCTGCTGGTGACGGATCCGGGCATTGCACAACAGACGTTTTTCTCACGCCTGTGTAAAAGTCTTGAACATAACACGATTGATTACCGGGTATTTTCCGCCGTACGCGGCAACCCGACATCAGAAAACGTAGCCGATTGCTGCGCCGTTTTCCGGGATAATGACTGTGACGCCATTGTGACCATTGGTGGTGGCAGCGCCATTGATGTGGCCAAAGCGGTTTCTCTGACCGCGGCTAATCATCATGACCTGTGGGATTTCTGCTTTTTTGAAGACCCTGCCAATCTGCCCGCCGTGCGCGGTGAAGATTTTTTTGTACCTCTGCTGATTATTCCCACAACGGCAGGTACCGGGTCCGAACTGTCCGGCAGTTCCTGTGTGATCACGGATTGCGACAGCCACCGTAAACGGGTGCCTTATCACCCCGAACATTTTCCGTTCGCTGTGATTGATGACCCGCAATTATTAACCGGCCTGCCGGCCAATCTCAGTGCGTGGACCGGGATGGACGCCCTGACCCACGCCCTGGAAGCCTACAGTTCTCCAGTTTTCAATCCCATGTGTGATGGCATCGCACTTGAGGCTATCCGCTTATGTCATCAGTGGCTGGAGAAATCCGTCGCCAACGGCAGCGATCTCACCGCACGCAGCCAGATGATGGCCGCTTCCAGTATTGCGGCCGTTGCCTTCAGTGCCAAAGGTCTGGGGGCTGTCCATTCACTGGCCCATGCAATCGGTGCCCTGTTCGACACGCACCACGGTCTGGCGAATGCCGTGGTCCTGCCCTATATGCTGGAACACAATAAAGAGGCTCTGGCCGACAAGCTGACGACCATTGCCTGTCTGCTGAATCTGCCGGAAAAATCCCCGGATGGGGTGATCCAGTGGTTACTGGCATTACGCCAGTCGCTAAATATTCCATCCACCCTGGCGGATCTGAACATCGCTGAGAGTGATCTGCAGGCGATCGCAGAACTGGCACTGAAGGATGCTGAGCACCAGACAAACCCGGTCAGCATGGATGAAAATGCATTTATGCAGGTATGCCACAAGGCTCTGCATGGCAGGATTGGCTGACAGCCTCAGTCAGCCGGAGAGCCCGGCTGCCGGCTACACAGCGTCCGGCAGGCCGGGATTGGCCAGGGTTCCTGCCGGTCCTGACCCCGGTGTATCCGGATGATCCGGCTCGTCCGGTCCCCAGCAGCGCAGCAGATAATCGTGAATAATGGTATCGATTGTCTGCTGCATACCGGCAATGCCCTGATTACCGAACATGCGGTTAAATTCCAGTACATAAGGATGTCGACCGACCATTGCGATATCAAAACCGCCATGATCAATGCCAAGCCCCGTCGCCAGTTGTCTGACCAGATCACAGGCTTCCGGCGGCAGAATACCGAGTTCAGCAACCCCGCCACGGGCAAGATTGTTATAAAATCCCTGTTCAGCCTGTAACCGCCAGTAGCCATCGACAATCTGGTCGCCAACCCAGACGATGCGCAGATCACGGTCGATGGGCAGATATTCCTGCGCATAAATCACCGGCGATTGCGCCAGATACGCTTGCCAGTCAGCCAGACTCTCGATCAGGAATACCCCTTCTCCCATACTGCTTTTGGGAATTTTCGCCACAAAGGGGGAAGGCATCTGCTCCCATACCCGGTCAGCTTCCGCTGGCGTGTTGGCTGCGATCAGAGTCCAGGGCACATGCTGTGGACACAGCATCTGAAAACAACGGGTCATTTCGACCTTATCATGGCCAATGTGATAACTGGCGGCACTGGGAAAAATACGTTTTTTCAGCCCGTAAGTCAGCGCATTCACCTGCCAGTACTGAGGAAACAAGACCCCATCGGCTTCGATCAGTTTATCCAGATGATTATTCATCAACTCTGGTTTGATGTAGTCAGTGCGGCTGAAACCGAGTGTGCGGCAGGCATCAAATGAAATCAGATTCACGGCAGTCAACAGGTGGTTAAAAATCGTCGATTTTATTGATAACCCGCCGCTTATAAAGCAAATTAATTTACTGGTTACGATTAATTTTTCTGCTTAATCTGTTCAGCCAAGCAACCTCAACACATCTTCACCGCGGAGATTGGCCTGGGCCTGCACAGCAATCTGTACCTGTTCCCGGACCTGCTCTCCCGCCCGCCGGGAGGCAGCTTCTGCAATATCCGTGTCCTGTATACGGCTCAGCGATTCAGCATCGTTGCTGATACTGCTGGCCAACGCATCCATAGTGGATGAAAAACGGTTCATCAGGACTCCGTTATCGGCCATGGATGCCGACAGTGCCTGCAGATCATCATCCGTAGCCTGAATCAGGGACTGCGCTGCCGATGCGGTTAATGCATTACCACTCTGACTGTCCAGCTCATTCAACGCCGGGGCCGGAACCTCGACTGTATCGCCGGCCCCCTCGCCAACCTGAAAGCTGAGTGCTTCCTCACGGCTGAACAACGGCTGCCCATTGAAGGATGCCTGCCCCATAAGCTGGCTGTTTTCATCATTCAGAGCGGTTATTTCGGCCTGAATAGCCATACGGTCATCGTCATTCAGCACACCGTTACCGGCCTGCACAGCCAGTTCGCGGATGCGGCTGACATTACCGGCCAGTGTTTCCAGTGCGCCGTTAGCCGTTTCAGCATAAGACATACCATCTGCGGCATTGCGCATCGCCATACGTTTACCGGACAAAGCTGCATCCATACGGCTGGCGATACTCAGGCCTGCAGCATCATCTGCGGCCGAGTTAATGGCTGATCCGGAGCTTATTTGCTGGCCGGTATTACTTTCCGCCAGCGGTGAGGAAGAATAAACCGGAGACGATGAGGGGGAAATATTGAGAGCCACAGGACCTCCTTTGCATGATGGCATGCCGCTTTGAGGTTAAATCCTGATTCAGATTACGCGTCATACAGGCAAACGTCTTTTGCTTTCGCTGACTTTCTGTATGACTGTCAGAACGAACCTGTCTGATCTGTCGGTTTTGCCATTGTGCGCGGTAATAACAATGCACAACGACAACACACAACAACACGTAAAAACAGAGCATAAAAAAGGAGCCTTCCGGCCACTACTGTCCCACAAATTTTTATTTAAACTTT
>DCCG01000031.1 GCA_002314145.1 Thalassolituus sp. UBA1087
CTTTTCCTGGCCGCGCGCCCGTGCGACATCCCTGTCGCTGTCCGCTCGCCGGGCATCCATGCCCGGCGGACCGGAAAAATCATCGTTCATTTCGGCGCTCCCAGATGCGAAGGATTGGCAACCTTAATGCCACTTTTCAATACAGCTAAGTCGTTGAATTTTAGTCAGACATATGAAATTCAGATTCGCAGTGAATTTGGAATATCTCACAAAAATTTAAATAAAACTTGTGGGACACCAGTGGCAACACTGCCGGTTTTTTTATGTCTGCTGACCGCCGCCGGAGGCTTTTGCCGGGAATTTGGCAAAACCAAGTGCCCCAAGGGTTAACAGAATATAAATCACCAGCATAAAAATCATCTGTTCCGGATTGTCGCTGTACTCATATTTCAGAATCAGGACACCGCCGCCACTGAGCCCCACGATGGATAACAGGGTAAGAATGACGGAAGATCCGGTCAGATGGCGTATCCTGAAATTGGCATAGGCCATCAGCAGAGAGACCAGCAGAAAGGTAACGCTGCCAAACTCCAGAATCACTTTCAGACCGCCGGCCAGAATCAATACCATCGCCAGCACGGCCATCATAATAATCGCCGTCACCGGTATATTATTATTCCTGTGTGCCAGCAGCGGCGGAAAAAACCGGTCTCCGGCGATCACGGCGACCTGACGTGATGCCCCGAACAGAGTGCTGTTAATTGCACTGCTGGTCGCCAGCACGGCCCCCAGAATCACAATATCACTGCCCACCTGCCCTAATACATCCCCCGCTCCGGCTGCCAGCGCGTATTCTTCATTGGCGATAATATCGTCGAACGGAATGGCCAGAATTGCGGCCAGAGCAATGACCACATAAATCACCACTGCCATGGCAATGGCGGAATAGATCGCGCGGGGAATATTTTTATCCGGCCGGTCCATCTCTTTCACGGCGTTAATCACCAGCTGGAAGCCTTCATAGGCAACAAAAGTCACCGCTGCCACCGTGAGTACATTCATCCAGGAAAAAATGCGTTGTTGATGCTGAAACAGCTCAGACAGGCTGGTACTGCGGTGAGACAAGAGAACCATTGCAATAATCAGCAACAGGCCCACTTTGGTGTACACCATCAGATCTTCTATTTTGCCCATCCCGCGCACACTCCAGATATTCACCAGCGCAAACAGTGCAATAATGCCGCAGGCCACTGCTTTGCGGATGGCATCACTGTCGCCCCAGTCAACGCTGCTGAGGGCGTAGGAAGAAAAGGTATAAGCGTACAGCGCAATGGTGGCGATATAACCAAACACCACATACCAGCCAATCAACGCTGCGGCTACGGGTGAGCGGGGAAATGTCCGTTTAAAAAAACCGTAGGTGGCACCTTCATCGCGGTAATAAACACCTAACTTCACGTAGGAATACGCCGCCAGGGCGGCGATCACACCACCGGCCAGAATAGCCAGCGGCGTGTATGGCCCGATCATGGCCACTGAGATTCCCAGAATGGTGAAGATACCACCACCAATCATGCCGCCCAGGGCAATGGCAATTAACTCAGGCAGGCCCAGGGCTTTTTTACCTGGTACAGAAGGCATTTCAGACGAGTTCAATGGTTTCTTTTCTCCGGTGACGGCCTGCCGGGTTTGAGCACCACCCCATTACCTCAGCGCCGCTAAAGCAGTACCCCAGCAGTACCGCAATCAGCTGCGTACCTGCAGATGATTGTTGTTGTCGCGGCTGGCGCGGATCAGTTCATTGCCGGATTTATCACTCTTCAGTCCCTGCTTGGCCATGCGGTCATACAACACCACATTCACCGTCGCGGCCAGGTTCATGCAGCCCACGGTGGGGACATAAACCACCTCATGGGCGGCATCCACAATGTCCTGTGGCAGATTGCCGTCTTCCGGACCAAACACATAGAGAGCGTCCTGCGGGTGCCGGAAATCCGGTAACGGGCAGGCGTTTTCGACCAGTTCAATGGCCACCAGACGGGTCGCCGGCGGCAGATCTTCAAGCACGGCGGTTATATCGTCCGTGTGTTCAACCCAGGCCTGGCGGTGAATTTTATTGGTATCTGTACGGTAACGCCGTGCGTTGTCATAGCGTTTACCTGTGTAATACAGGCCATCCGCCTGATAACAGCCTATTGCCCGCAGTGCGGAGCCCACATTGGTGACATCTTTGGGATTAATAAGCGCGATATGGATCATGATCTTGACGGCAATAACGGAATACCGTCAGTTTACCATGTTCCGGACAATGCGGTCAGACACTGACAGCAATACTCTGTCTCAGGGTCCGGTGGTTAAGCAGTACCGACTTAACTGGTACAGACTCAGCGTGAGGAATAAAAAGGCCTTCTGCTGTATGAGGTCGTGAACAGCGATACTGCCCGGCTGCTTCATCCACAAAGCAGCCGGGCTGTGTTCTGGTAAGCCCGGGTAACATCGTTACCTGCGCTCAGCAGAAGGCAGAAAGAAAAAACCCTTTAACCAGACTCCCGCCACTGACAAAGACGAAGTTCGCTCCGTCGCCGGCTTCGACCGTGCACGGCTAAAGGGAAAGCGGGTGCGGCATCCGTGCCGGCAGCTAACTGAAAGAAGTGGCGTTTAACGCGCTACCGCTTTCGGTTCAGACAGTTCATTTTTACGTTTCAGCGCATCATAATAAGCGGCATACGGTGGGCGGTTAAAGTAGACGCCATCACCGGGCTGACCAATCACCTCACCATCTTTGTACACCACTTTACCGTTCACCAGGGTGCACACCGGGATACCCGTGACGGTCATGCCTTCAAAAATATTAAAGTCGATTTTTGATTTATGGGTTTTCGCTGACAGGGTTTTCTTACCCTGAGGGTCCCACACCACGATATCCGCATCAGAGCCAACGGCGATGGTTCCTTTGCGCGGATAGACATTAAAAATCTGGGCAGCGTTAGTGGAAGTCACTGCGACAAATTCATTGGGGGTCATGCGTCCGGAATTAACGCCTTTCTCCCAGATGACCGACATACGCTCTTCCACGCCGGCGGTGCCATTCGGAATTTTGGTAAAGTCATCTTTACCGGCCGCTTTCTGTTCCGCACAGAAGGCACAGTGATCCGTTGCCGTGGTATGCAGCGTTCCGGATTGCAAACCATGCCAGAGCGCATCCTGGTGACCTTTGGGACGGAACGGAGGGCTCATCACATGAGCTGCGGCACTGCCCCAGTCTTTATTCTGGTAAACACTGTCATCCAGCACCAGATGCCCGGCCAGACACTCACCATAGACGCGCTGTCCATTACTCTGCGCATAGCGGATCGCATCGACCGTCTGTTCGGCGGATACGTGCACGATATAAATAGGCGCACCCAGTGTGTCGGCAACGGTAATTGCACGATGGGCAGCTTCGCTTTCAACAATAGGCGGACGTGACATCGGATGAGCTTCCGGACCTGTCATGCCTTTTTCCAGCATCTGATTCTGCAGGTGATAAACCAGCTCGCCGTTTTCCGCATGCACGGTCGGCATAGCCCCCAGTTCCAGACAACGACCGAAACTGGCGACCAGAATGTCATCGGTGCACATAATGGCATTTTTATAAGCCATAAAATGCTTGAAACTATTAACGCCGTAATTCTCAACCAGCTCGCCCATATCTTTATGGACGCTGTCATCCCACCAGGTAATGGCCACATGGAAGCTGTAGTTAGCAACCGAGGTTTCCGCCCAGCCACGCCATTTTTTATAGGCGTCCATTAAGGGTTCCTGTGGCGATGGAATAACAAAATCAATAATCGACGTAGTACCACCGGCCACCGCAGCGGACGTGCCGGATTCAAAATCGTCAATGGTCACCGTCCCCATAAAAGGAAAGTTCATATGGGTGTGAGGATCAATTCCCCCCGGCATGACGTATTGGCCACCGGCATCCACAACATCGGTACCGGCCGGAACATCGATATCGTCACCGATAGCGACAATTTTGCCGTTATCACATAAAACATCAGCGCGATAAGTCAGTTCGTGGGTGACAACGGTCCCGCCTTTAATCAGCGTCGGCATAATTTCTCTCCGCGATTATTAGTGTCTTGAACAGCCCGGGATAATTAATCACCGGGCTTTGATTGATCATTTACTGAGCGGCAGCAGGCTGACCCTGAGGTTGCAGAGCGCGCGCGGCGAAGTAGTAAACGATGGCGCCTGAAATAGCACCGGTAAACCAGCCATAGTCGTAGAACCAGCTCATAAAGCCTGTGGTGATCGCAATAATGGTCAGCAGTACCGGAACACCAAAGGCGATAAAGCCAGCCCAGTTAACCATCGGATAATCACCGCCGTCTTTGTACAGAGACACCAGGTCCAGGTTCTGATTTTTAATCATGAAGTAATCCACCATCATGATGCCGGCAATCGGACCCAGCAGACTGGAATAGCCCAGCAGCCAGTTGGAATACATGCTTTCAACACTGACATCGGATTCCAGCAGCCCTGCTTTTTTCAGCAGCTCCCAGCCCATCAGTAATACACCGATCAGACCAGTCAGCAGTACGCCCCGGGTGTTGTTAATGTATTTAGGTGCGATGTTCTGGAAATCGTTGGTCGGAGACACAACGTTGGCTGCGGTGTTAGTGGATACCGTGGCGATAATGATCAGCACCATGGCAATAAATACCCAGAACGGGCTGTCGATTTTACCGATCAGAGAAATCGGATCGGATACTGTTTCACCCACCAGAACCGGCGATGCAGCCGTCATGATGACGCCCAGAGCAGCAAACAGGAACATAGTTACCGGCAAACCAACGATCTGACCGACCACCTGATCTTTCTGTGATTTGGCGTAACGGCTGAAATCCGGAATGTTAAGAGACAGCGTGGCCCAGAAGCCCACCATCGCAGTCAGGCCACCCATAAAGTAACCGAAGAAACCGGCATCTTCCGGACGGTTAGCCGGTGTCGCCAGAACTTCAGACACAGACACCTTACCGGATGCCCAGAACAGCAGACCAAGACCCACGGCCAGCAACAGAGGCGCGGCCAGGGTTTCCATCCATTTAATGGATTCAGAACCTTTGATAACCACGGCAATATTGAGTGCCCAGAAAACAAAAAAGCCGATGACTTCACCCACGCCACCCAGGCTGGCCCAGCCATCAGATACTGCTGACAGCATCAGGTGAATCGCCAGACCGCCGAACATGGTCTGAATACCGAACCAGCCACAGGCCACCAGACCACGGATCAGGCAGGGAACATTCGACCCCACAATACCGAAAGACGAACGCAGCAACACCGGAAACGGAATACCGTATTTGGTGCCGGGAAAAGCATTAAGTGTCAGTGGCAGCAATAATACGATGTTAGCCAACAGAATGGTGATCAGTGCTTCAGTCACTGAAAGACCAAAGAAAGCAGTCAAAACACCACCGAGTGTGTAAGTCGGCACACAGATGGCCATCCCCACCCACAGAGCTGCAATATTCAGTTTTGACCAGGTACGTTCCTTGATTTCAGTCGGTGCCAGGTCGTCGTTATAAAAGGTTGAAGATTCCAGATCGGAGCCTACTTCGAGTTCATAGAACTCTTCCACCTTGACGGATTTACTGGTCGTCATATTAGCCTCTCGTTTTAAAGGTTATTAGTATCTTGTTCATTGTTTATAGCCGGATTATATCCGGCTATTCCCCTACCGTTTTTTGTGCTTAATTGATATTACAGACGAACTGATTGTTATTAATTGTTGTTTACCGCTTTTACTCACCACCAGCGATGCGTTCACTGGCTGCCAGCATGGCGTGCAACAGAACATTGGTTCCGGCTTCACATTGTTCCGGTGATGTTTTTTCTGCCGGGTTATGGCTGATGCCTTTTTCACATGGCGTAAAAATCATGCCGGACGGAATAATGTCAGACATATAGCAGGCATCGTGTCCGGCACCGGCATAAATATCCATGTGTGAATAACCGAGATCCGCTGCAGCATTTTCGACGTCATCGGATAATTTGAATTCAACCGGAGCAAAATACCAGTAGTTATCAACATCAATATCCAGATCCCGTTCTGCCGCAAGTTTTTCGCAGAATGCCAGCAGCTCGTCATTCATGGTTTTCAGAACATCGGCATCCGGGTTACGCAGGTCAATACTGAAATCAATCTGACCAGGAATCACATTACGTGAATTCGGGAACACCTTCATAAAGCCAACGGTTCCCAGGCCATTAGCGTGACGGTGCGCGATTTTTTCTACCTCGGCGGTAATCAGTGCGCTGGCCACCATAGTGTCTTTGCGCAGATGCATGGGTGTGGTACCCGAGTGCTGCGAACGTCCCTTAATGGTCACGTTATACCAGCGGATGCCCTGCCCCAGACGGACAACACCAATGGTTTTATCTTCGTCTTCCAGAATCGGGCCCTGCTCAATATGCGCCTCGAAAAAAGCGCCCATATGACGGCTGCCCGGCTCGGCTTCACCGATATAACCGATACGCTCAAGCTCATCGCCGAGACGGATGCCATCCACATCCGTTTTATCCAGCTCTTCCTGCAGATCAAAACGGCCAACATACACACCGGAACCCTGCATCGCCGGCTGAAAGCGTGAGCCTTCTTCATTGGTCCATACAGAAACTTCGATCGGTGTGGGGGTTTCAACCTGGTTTTCATGCAGGGTGCGCAGTACTTCAACCCCGGCCAGCACGCCGAAAACACCATCGTATTTTCCGCCGGTCGGCTGGGTATCCAGATGACTGCCGGTGCACACGGCGGGTAAATCATTATTCTTGCCCGGACGTCGGGCAAACATATTGCCGAATTTATCAAAGCTGACAGATTCACAGCCAGCATCCAGACACCATTGGGTAAACAGATCCCGGGCCTGACGATCCAGGTCAGTTCCCACCAGACGGGCACAGCCCCCTTCCGGTGTACCTCCGATTTCACCCATTTCCATCAGGCTGTCCCACAGACGTTTACCGTTGACGCGTAGATCTTTCATGGTGTCTCTGTCCTCTTAACTTGGTCGTTCTCTGTTCGCCCGGCACTGCTGACCCCATTTTAAATATTTACCATTTGGTAAAAATAATGAGTAAAAAATTTTTGCGCCAGACCGCAAACTCACCATTAACTAATCAAGCACTGTGCCAATCGCCGGGAAGCCCCCGGGTAAATTTTTACACCTGTAAAAATAATTTTTAAAAGCCAGTAACCATGGGGCTTACAGACAGACCTGAGTCAGCAAAAAATGCGTTTGTCAGCATTGCTCACAGGTATTATTACGGCCCTTCACCACAGCAGTATGCCCCCTGCCGGAAGGCATCGGGATAATGGCACGCTTTAAGTGCAGAGCAGCGATAATGTGAAGTAAAACTGTGCAGACAGCCGTCAGAACAGGCAGCACGACAGGCGATAAAAGCAGGCAGAAAAGATAATAAAACGGGGGATTATGGTCGTTATTTTAATGGCCGGTGAATCACCATTGGTGCCCCACAATTTGATAGCATTCTGCTTTCTGTAAACGACTTTTAAATCCGCAGTGCCTGATGCCTCCCAGGGGAACTT
>DCCG01000044.1:0-1299 GCA_002314145.1 Thalassolituus sp. UBA1087
AAAAAACCCGCCGCAGCGGGTTTTCTTAGCACTCAGATATGTAGCTAATTACATATCAAAGCTGTGACGCAGGACGATGGTTTCCATCCGGTCCGGGCCGGTGGAAATAATATCGATCGGTGCTTCGATAGCATCCTCAACAAAGCGGATGTAGGCGCGGGCATTATCCGGCAGGTCGGCCATGCTTTTGGCGCCATAGGTGGATTCTTTCCAGCCCGGTAATTCTTTAAACACCGGGGTGATTTTCTCAAACTGATCGGCACTGGCCGGTACGTTAATGGCTTTGCCATTTTCGTCTTCATAGCCCACACAGACTTTGATGGTGTCGAGACCATCCAGTACGTCGAGCTTGGTCAGGCAGATGGTGTTGATGGAGTTAACACGGATAGCGTGTTTCACCAGCATGGCATCGAACCAGCCACATCGACGTGAACGGCCGGTGGTGGTGCCTTTTTCATTACCCTTGGTCTGCAGGTGTTCACCCACATCGTCGAACAGCTCGGTCGGGAAAGGACCAGAACCAACACGGGTCGTGTAGGCTTTGGTAATGCCCAGAATCTGATCCAGGTACAACGGGCCGACACCGGATCCTGTGGCGGCGCCGCCAGCCGTGGTGTTGGATGATGTCACATACGGATAGGTACCGTGGTCAATATCCAGCAGTGTGCCCTGCGCACCTTCGAACATAATATCGCCGCCGTTTTCACGTACGGTGTGGATCAGGTCAACGGCGTCCACCACGATGTCTTTCAGCTGTTCTGCCCAGTCTTTGCATGCTGCTAACGTTTCTTCGTAGTCCACGGCTTCACAGCCATAGTACTGAGTCAGAGCGAAGTTATGGAATTCCATCACTTCTTTCAGCTTGTCGGCAAATTCCGGTTGATACAGGTCGCCAACACGCAGGCCGCGGCGCGCGACTTTGTCTTCGTAAGCAGGCCCGATACCACGACCTGTTGTACCGATTTTGGCGTTACCGCGTTTGACTTCGCGTGCCTGATCCAGCGCCACATGATACGGCAGAATAAGCGGGCAGGCATGGGACAGCCTGAGGCGTTCCATAACCGGTACCCCTCGAGCTTCCAGTGCACGCACTTCTTTCAACAGTGCATCCGGTGCCACGACAACGCCATTGGCGATCACGCATTTAACACCTTCACGCAGAATGCCGGAAGGAATCAGATGCAGGGCGGTTTTTTCACCGTCGATAACCAGCGTATGGCCGGCATTATGACCGCCCTGAAAACGCACAACCGCGGCGGCTTTTTCCGTCAGCAGGTCAACAATTTTACCTTTACCTTC
>DCCG01000044.1:1609-71488 GCA_002314145.1 Thalassolituus sp. UBA1087
TCAACAATTTTACCTTTACCTTCGTCACCCCACTGGGTGCCCAGAACAACAACGCTTTTGCCCATGGCGATACCAATCACTCTATATATTCAGGCCCGTTCAGACTCGAACGGGGTTTTATGCTTCGACCAGTTGCCACTGGCCATCCTGTTTTTTCAGATACCCGTCGGCGGCGACAGCATCCTGTTGCGCGGCGATGAGCACACGTTTTCCGGCGGCCCGCAACGCGGTAATTTGTGCCCACAATGCCGCATCGTCGGCGTCAGGGGCGACCACTGTCAGCTTCTCTTCCGTTTTAAAACCACCAAAACGGGACAGTACTTTCAGATCAGCAGAGAAACCGGTTGCCGGCCGGGCGCGGCCAAATACAGCGCCGGTTTCGTCATAGCGGCCTCCCTGAGCAATGGCATCGCCATAGCCGGGAATATAGGCCGCAAATAACAGACCTGTGTGGTAGTTATAGCCACGCAGTTCGGTGAGATCAAAATACAGTGGGGTTTGCGGATAACGGGCGGCGACACGGGCCGCGACCTGTTGAATATGGTCCAGCTCTGCTTTGCTTTCCGGCACCAGTTCGGCCAGCCGCGCTATGCGCTCAGCCAGCCCGTCAGCGGCGCCCTGCAGACGTGGCAGCAGACTGAAGGCTTCGGCCAGACCGGGATCACGGATCTCGCGTGCGGCCCAGTCAACAATATCGGATTCACACTTGAGTTTGAGCAGATCAAACAGCTGATTCTGCTGGCTGTCACTAAGCCCGGCCTTGCTGGCCAGCACACGGAAAACCCCGACATTGCCCAGGTCCAGATGCACCTGCTCCATACCGGCTGATTCCAGCATAGACAGCATCAGGCTGATAATTTCCACATCAGCGCCGACACCGGCCTCGCCATACATTTCGGCGCCAATCTGGGTCGGTGTGCGGCTGGCGAGCAGGGAGCCTGCTTTGGCATGAAAGACGGTACGGCAGTAACTGAAACGCGCCGTGCCTTCCGGTGCCAGGCTGTGTGCATCAATGCGCGCAACCTGTGGGGTTGTATCGGCACTCAGGCCCATCATGCGGCCGGATAACTGGTCCGTTACCTTAAAGGTACGCAGATCCAGCTCTTTACCAACACCGGTGAGCAGAGAATCGAGGTATTCCAGGGCCGGAGGTACGACCAGATCGTATCCCCAGTTATCGAGCAGATCGAGCAACCGGCGGCGCAGCTGTTCTGTGCGGCGGGCCTGCGGCGGCAGTACTTCTTCAATACCATCCGGCAGCAGCCAACGGTCAGCGCTTGTCATCATCAGACCTTTTTTAATGGATCAGATAGAGAAGTCCCAGGCCGATCAGCATGCTGATCAGTCCTGTCATTCGCATTGTGCGGTCATCCACTGTGGCCAGCTGCGCAACCAGACGGCGCCAGCGGGCGGGATACAGAAACGGGATAACTCCTTCGAGAATAAACACCAGACACACGGCAATCGCGAGCTCACGCCATAAATCAGGCTGCACCGGGACTCCTTATCTGGGTATCAGTCAAAAGAAAATCGCACAAAAAAACCGGGCCTCTGGCCCGGTTAACGGATTCTAGCAAAGTGACCGCCCGTTGAACATGGTTAACCGGCGGCGCCTTATAATCAATTCTTTGGGAATCGATTACTTGCCCGAAGCATCCTTCATATAACGGAAGAACTCACTGTCTGGTTTCAGCAGCAGTACGTCGTTCTGTTTAAAGGTTTCGGTGTAGGCTTTCAGGCTACGGGTAAAGGCGTAGAACTCGGGGTCACGGTTATAGGCCTTGGCATAGATACGCGACGCTTCAGCGTCACCTTCACCACGGGTACGCTCTGCATCCCGGTAGGCTTCGGCTTCAATCACCGTTTTCTGACGGTCGGCGTCCGCGCGGATGCCTTCTGCCAGCTCTTTACCCTGGGAGCGGAACTCACGGGCTTCCCGCTCACGCTCTGCCGACATACGGTCATAAACGGAGTTACTCAGGTCTTCCGGCAGGTCCACCGCTTTCACCCGCAGATCCAGCACTTCAATCCCAAGATCATCCTGGGTCTGAGTGTTAAGACTGGCGGTCAGCAGAGTCATCAGCTCGTCACGCTCACCGGATACCACGTCGTGCAGTGTGCGGGCCGCAATTTCGTCACGCAGACCTTTATTCACCAGGTTAGCCAGCAGGTTAGAGGCCTGCATACGGTCACCGGAGGTCGCCTTATAGTAGGAGCGGACATCTTTGATGCGCCACTTAGCGAAGGAATCTACGATGACGTATTTCTTACCGGATGTCAGGTAGCGGGACGGGTTGGTGTCCAGCGTCAGTACCCGCGCATCAAAGCGTTTAACGTTGTCGATAAACGGCGTTTTCCAGTGCAGGCCAGGCTGAATATCAGTCTGTACGACTTCACCGAATTTCAGCTTGATGGCCCGTTCTCTTTCGGTAACCACAAACAGGCCCTGACTGGCGATCAGTAGGATCACACCCAGGACAATCACGGAGATCATTGCTTTAGGAGACATTAGCGGCCCTCCCTGCGGGTTGTGCTGGATGAAGAACTCTGACGTGCACGGACTTCATTCAGTACCTGATCGGTCAGACGGGAAATATCACTGCTGCTGAGGCTGGCGGTACCACTGCCACTGGCGGCCGGCAGGTTCTGCATCAGTTTATCCAGCGGCAGATACATCATGTTGTTGCCACCTTCGACATCCACCAGCACTTTGCTGGCATTGGTGTAAACCTCAGACACAGCGTCGATATAAAGACGCTCACGGGTCACTTCCGGCGCTTTGCGGTATTCGCTGTACAGCTGCTCAAAGCGTGACGCCTCACCTTCGGCGCGGGCAATCACGCGCTCTTTGTAAGCAGCGGCTTCTTCCAGCTGACGCTGGGCGCGACCACGGGCTTCCGGTACGACCGAGTTGGCGTAGGCTTCAGCCTGATTGGTCAGGGTTTCTTTGTCGTTCTTGGCTTTCTGCACATCATCAAAGGCTGCTTTTACCTGGGAAGGCGGACGCGAGTCTTTAATGTTGAGCTGAGAGATAACCATACCTGTCTGGTAACGGTCGAGATAATCCTGCAGCCGCACCTGAACTTTATCCGCCAGCTCAGCACGGCCAGTGGTCAGAATCGGGTCCATGGCAGCGGAGCCGACTTCATGGCGCAGCGCACTTTCAGCAGCCGATGACAGCGTACGCTCAGGCAATTCCACGCGCAGGGCATAAGACACAGGATCGGTTACCCGGTACTGCACTTCCAGCTCAACCTCAACGATATTTTCGTCTTCAGTCAGCATACGCTCTTTGATTTCAGTGGTACGGACCTGGGTGGTTTTCACCGGGATCACCTGATCCACCAGTGGAATCTTAAATTGCAGACCCGGGTTTTTTGTCTCCAGGTATTTACCCAGACGCAGCACCACGCCACGCTCCTGTTCATCCAGGGTATATACCGACTGGAAACCCAGGAAGACCACCAGAATGGTGGCCGCAATACCGATCATGCCACCGGCACCACCGGATTTATTGCCACCACCGTTGTTATTGTTGCGCTTGCCACCGCCGAATAAACCATTGAGCTTATCCATCAGCTGCTTGAGAGCTTCATCCAGATCCGGTGGCTGATTACCGCCGCCACGGTTTTTATTACCGCCACGGTTGTTGTTTCCCCACGGGTCGTTGGGATTGCCCTTTCCGCCGGGCTCATTCCAGGCCATATATCACTCCAATCAGGCGACTATGTCGTTAATTTGGGGTTAATGATAACGGATTTAAACCGTATTCGAACGTCAGAATCCGTAAAGAAAACCTATAATGGCTCAATTTCACTGCCAAGGCTCTTTTTCCGGCTCGATAAACCGCGATTCATCGATACCGGCGCGGGCCAGGGCACGCTTGAAATCGGCCAGCTGCAGACGCACAGTCAGCAGCATATCACCATTGTCGGCATAATCTTCCTGCTCAATGGCATCCAGTTCAAACAGAATAGATCGTAATTTGGCCTCTGCCGGGCTGAGACGCAGCTGTTGGCTGAACATTTCGCTCACCATCAGCTCGGCGATGGCCTGATTCAGCAGATCCAGCCCCTGCCGCTTCTGCGCTGACAGCCAGACAGCCACAGGCACACCCTCATCATTACGTTCGATGTGCGGGTGACCGTGCTCCAGCAGATCAATTTTGTTGTATACCCGCAGCTCTGGTACCTCATCCGCGTCGATTTCACCCAGAACCAGCTCAACCTGCTCAATATTGCCATCACGCTCTTCGGCGGCACAGTCAATCACATGCATCAGCAGGTCAGCCTCAGCGGCTTCCTGCAGAGTGGCCTGGAAGGCTTCCACCAGTTTGTGTGGCAGATGACGGATAAACCCGACCGTGTCGGCCAGCACCACTTCCCCCACACTCTCGACCTGATAGCGCCGCAGAGTCGGGTCCAGGGTGGCGAACAGCTGGTCAGCAGCGTATACCTCGGCCGTGGTCAGGGTATTGAACAAGGTCGATTTGCCGGCATTGGTATAGCCCACAATGGCGACAGTAGGCACCGACGAACGACGTCGCGAGCGGCGTACCTGATCACGCTGGGCGTGCACTTTTTCCAGCCGGGCATGAATGGACTTCACCCGTTCCCGCAGCAGACGACGGTCGGTTTCGAGCTGGGTTTCACCCGGGCCGCGCAGACCGATCCCCCCTTTCTGTCGCTCCAGGTGAGTCCAGCCACGTACCAGCCGCGTCGACTGATACTGCAGCTGTGCCAGTTCTACCTGCAATTTACCTTCATGGGTACGGGCACGCTGGGCGAAAATATCCAGGATCAGACCGGTGCGGTCGAGCACCCGGCACTGCAACGCCCTTTCCAGGTTACGTTCCTGACTGGGTGACAGACTGTGGTTAAAAATCACCAGTTCTGCACCGTGCAGACGCAGCACGCCGGCGATCTCTTCCACCTTGCCTTTACCAATAAAGGTTTTGGCATCCGGCACATCGCGTTTAGTGGTGATTAATTCAACCGGATCTGCGCCCGCCGAGACGACGAGTTCACGGAACTCGTGCACGTCCTCGCGGTTCGCGCCTTCCGGAAAATCAATATGAACAAGAACGGCCGTTTCGCCGTCGTTTTCGTGACGTTCAAAAAACAAGGCAACACCAGGAATATTCAGAGGGAGTGGTCAGACCATTGATTTCAGACTGCAGCATACAGGCAGCCTCTGTTGCAGTGAACAGCGGAGAAAAAGAAAAGAGATTAACAGGATTAACGGCGGGCAGGCCGGCAGCAGAAACGCTGCGGTCAACCCGACAAAAGAAGAGTCTGCGATTATTCTTCAGCAGCTGCTTCACCTGTTTCAGATGGTGCAAGACGTACGTTCCGGGAAGGAACAACCGTCGAAATAGCGTGTTTATATACCATCTGGCTGACAGTGTTTTTCAGCAGAATTACAAACTGATCAAAAGATTCAATCTGCCCCTGCAGTTTAATACCGTTTACCAGAAAGATAGAAACCGGAATACGTTCTTTACGCAGCTGATTGAGGTAAGGGTCTTGTAAAGAATGCCCTTTTGACATGATGGTCTCCTTAAATAAGGTTTGCCGTCCAATGTGGGGACAGCGAAAAAAGATAAAAAATAAGCCCCAGTCCCATCCGGAGCGGCCGTGTTATGGCTGTAGAGCTGCGAATTCAGGACGATGCGTTAAATATGGCGTTAGCATTGAGGATTTTCAAGGCGCTTTGCAGAAGATCGGGATCATCTGTTCTGAGCCAGTGAAGATCCGGCCAGCTGCGCAGCCAGGTAATCTGCCGCTTTGCCAGTTGACGCGTGGCTATGATGCCACGTTCAACCATTTCATCATAATCATATTTACCGTCCAGCCAGTCCCACACCTGACGATAACCAACACAGCGGACAGACGGCATATTGATATTGAGATCACCCCGGTTGTACAGAGCTTTCACTTCGTCAATAAAGCCCATCGCCAGCATTTGCCGGTAACGCAGGGCAATCCGCTGGTGCAGAACCTTACGCTCTTCAGGACATACGGCAAGGTTGACGACATGATACGGCAGAGGTTCCGTCTGTTGTTCGGCCCAATATTGCGACAGTGTTTTGCCTGAGACTTCATAAACTTCCAGCGCCCGCTGGATGCGCTGTGAATCCATCGGCTTTAAACGCGCCGCGGAATCCGGATCAATCTGCGCCAGTTTTTCATGCATAGCCGGCCAGCCCTGCGCCTGCCCTTCAGCCAGCAGGCGTTCGCGCACCTCCGGCACGGATGATGGCAGTTCTGCCGCCCCGTCGCGCAGAAACTTAAAATACATCATGGTGCCACCCACCAGCAGCGGGACTTTGCCCGCCGCCGTAATGTCGGCCATTTCGCGCAGCGCATCGTCGCGGAAGGTGGCGGCCGAATAACTGTCCGCCGGATCAATCAGATCAATCAGACGATGGGGTGCCCGCGCCAGCGTGTCGGCATCAGGTTTGGCGGTACCGATATCCATGCCTTTATAGACCAGTGCGGAATCCACGCTGATAATTTCACACGGATATTTATCCGCCAGTTCCAGCGCCAGGGCGGTTTTTCCGGAGGCCGTGGGGCCCATTAAAAAAATCGCCGGTGGCAGATCACGACTGCTCATCAGCGCCCCCGCAGGAAGAGTTTATCCAGCTCAGACATGGTGAGCTGAGTCCAGGTTGGCCGGCCGTGGTTACATTGCCCGCTGCGTTCGGTTTCTTCCATATCCCGTAACAGTGCATTCATTTCCGGCACAGTCAGGCGGCGGTTAGCGCGCACAGACCCGTGACAGGCCATGGTCGACAGCAGCTCATTACGATGCGCCATAATGCGGTCTGAGGTTCCGTGTTCCATTAAATCCCCCAGCATATCCGTGACCAGACGCGGGACTTCCGCCTGTTGCAGCAGCACGGGAATCTGGCGCACAACAATACTTTCCGGAGCCACCCGCGCCACGTCGACCCCGAGACGGCGGAATTCTTCACTGAATTCTTCTGCCGCATCGGCTTCCCGTTCACTGACGGCCAGCGTCACCGGTACCAGTAAGGGTTGGCTCTGCACCCCCTGCTGATCCACGGCGATTTTTAAACGCTCATAGGTAATACGTTCATGGGCGGCGTGCATATCCACAATCACCATCCCCAGCTCGTTCTGCGCCAGAATATAGATTCCATGCAACTGGGCCACCGCATATCCCAGTGGTGGAATATCCTGTGCCGATTCCGGCAAAATCTGCGCAGAAGGCAGCGACACGGAACCGTCAGGCATAGCATCGGCTTCGCCCATCTGGCGGTAAGCACTCATTTGTTCGGCGACCGCCTCGCGTGATACCGCCGCACCAGGCTGGTAGGAAAAACCCGGTGCCGGCGCTGAACCAGGCGCAGGTGTGCCGGCACTCTGCCAGTCGAGGCGTTCCTGCTGCACGAATTCACCGGCCTGCACCCCACTGGCTGTTGCGCTCTGCTGAGTGAGACCCTGATCCAGGGAGCCCGGCGCCGAACCGGCAACGCGATCATCCGGGCGCACATCCCCCAGCGCACGGTGCAGCGTGCGGAACAGAAAATCATGCACTAAACGGCCATCGCGGAAACGCACTTCGTGTTTGGTCGGATGCACGTTTACATCCACCAGTTTCGGGTCCAGCGTCAGATACAACACAAAGGCCGGATGGCGGCCGTGGTAAAGCACATCACGGTAGGCCTGTTTAATGGCGTGCACCACCAGCTTATCGCGCACCACCCGGCCATTAACGAAAAAATACTGCATATCCGCCTGAGAACGGGAAAATGTCGGCAGGCCGACCCAACCCTGCAGGGATAAGCCCGCGGCTTCGGTTTCAATATGCACAGCGCTGTCGATGAAATCCGCATTCAGCAGACTGGCTACCCGCTTTTCTTTTTCCAGTCCTCGCTCTGCCGGACGCAGCTGATGAATAACCCGGCCGTTGTGCCGCAATGAAAAGCCCACATCGTAACGGCTTAATGCCAGGCGTTTAACGTATTCCTCAAGGTGCGAAAATTCGGTTTTTTCGGTACGCAGAAATTTACGCCGCGCCGGCGTATTAAAAAATAAATCACGGACTTCAACGGTGGTCCCGGTGGGATGCGCCGCCGGACTGATACTGGCTTCCATATCACGTCCTTCGACGTGCACACTCCAGGCTTCCGGTGCCTGTTCGGTTTTGGACGTGAGTGTTAAGCGGGTCACGGAACTGATACTGGCCAGCGCCTCACCACGGAAGCCTAAACTGCCGACCGCTTCCAGATCGTCCAGCGTGGTGATTTTACTGGTGGCATGGCGGCTCAGTGCCAGCGGTAAATCTTCCTTTTCAATACCGCCGCCGTTGTCACGGATGCGCAGCAACTTCACACCGCCCTGATCGGCATCGATATCAATGCGCGAAGCGCCGGCATCCAGGGCATTCTCAACCAGCTCTTTAACAATGTTGGCTGGTCGCTCGACCACTTCACCGGCAGCAATCTGGTTAGCCAGCCGCGGAGACAGTAAGTGTATTTGTGACATATAAAACCTTGTCTCTGGTCAGGTGTATGTAGCGGGCTGTCGTCAGGAATTGGGAATTTTAATTGTCTGACCGATTTTAAGACGATCATTTTTCAGATCATTAACCCGGCGCAGGTCGGCAATGGCCACGCCATTGCGTACGGCGATTTCTGACAGGGTATCACCACGACGGATAACATAGGTATTAAACACCGGCGCCTTGCCTTTATCCGCCGCTAACAGCGTACCGCGTGGCGGGTGGATGCGGAAATAACCTGTGACACCATCGAAAATCGCCCGTGCCATTTTTTTCTGATAGCTGCGGTCGGCCAGCTTGCGGGCTTCCTGAGGGTTGGAAATAAAACCGGTTTCCACCAGCAGGGCCGGAATATCCGGTGCTTTCAATACCACGAAAGCGGCTTCTTCAACCTGTTTTTTGTGCAGCTTAGAGACGCGGCTCATTTGCCCGAGAATAGAATTCCCCAACTGCACACTGGCATTGCGTTTGTGCGTCATGGATAAATCCAGCAGGGTCATCGCCAGGTGATCTTCTTTATCTTCCAGGCTGACCCCGCCCACCAGGTCGGATTCGTTTTCTTTATCCGCCAGCCAGCGTGCGGCTTCACTGGTCGCTCCCCGTTCTGACAACATAAAGACCGAACTGCCGCTGGCACTGGCAATTTTGAAAGCATCGGCATGAATGGATACAAAGAAATCAGCATTGGCTTTGCGTGCTTTTGCGGTACGCTCGCGCAGACCAATGTAATAGTCGCCGGTGCGGACCATGAAAGGGGTAAAGCCGTATTCTGCTTTCAGCAAACGCTCCAGTTCTTTGGCAATGGCTAATACCACATACTTTTCTTTGGTGCGTCCGTAGCCAATGGCGCCCGGATCTTCACCACCATGGCCGGCATCAATAGCGATAATAATGTCGCGCTTGTTATCGTTATAACTGTCGTCTTTTTTCACCGGAGCAATGACCCGGGTCTGATTTTCAGGTTCCAGGTCCACGACCAGACGATTGTTGTTATACACATCGTTAGGGGCCAGCGGAAAACTGCTGGCGTCCACAGCCTCGGCAACGTCAATCACAATACGCAGATCGGTTTTATTGCGGGTGCCGGTCCGCAGCCGGCGAATGGTCGTGGAGCGCTCACTCAGTCCGTCCAGACTGGCTTTCATACTGGCGTTGGCCAGATCGATCACTACCCGGTCAGGATTGCTGAGGGTAAAAATTTTATGTTCATGCGGACGTGACAGGTCGAACACCAGCCGGGTTTTATCCGGCGACTGCCAGACCCGGACATCCTGCACGTCAGCATTCGCAACGGACCATGGCAGCCAGGAGACCAGCAGGCCAGCCAGCAAAACAAAATTCAGACGCCTCACCCGGATGCCTCTCCTCTGGCGGCAAATTGACTGGCAGCGGCATCAAGCTGCCGCACCCATTGCTGACCTTTGGCGGTTCCGGCCTGCCAGTGCAGTTCGCGGCTGTCGCCCAGATCATCAATTTTCACAATCAGATCGGCAGAGGGCAAAACACCGCTGCCTTTTTCAGCCCATTCAATCAGGCACAGGGCCTGCTGATCGAGGTAATCACGGATGCCCATAAACTCAAGTTCTTCCGCATCACCGAGACGGTATAAATCAAAATGGCAGATATGGCAGCCATCCAGCGGGTAGTCTTCCACCAGTGTGTAGGTCGGGCTTTTCACCGCGCCCGAATGCCCGGCGGCCTGAATAAGCCCCCGACTGAAGGTGGTCTTGCCAGCCCCCAGCGTGCCTTCCAGAAAGACCAGTCCGCCTTCACACAGCACCGGCATACAGCAGGCTGCAAAGGCAGTCATCGCGGATTCACCGTGCAGGCTAATGGACATCAGTTTACCAACTCCCGTAATTTCATCATCAGATCAGTGGCCAGCAGCCCCCGTTCACCACTGCCCCGTATCGCCAGGTCAGCGGCAGCACTGTGAACACAGACCCCAAGCCGCGCGGCGGCCCAGGCATCCGTCTGTTGCGCCAGCATGGCACCCAGCACGCCACTGAGCACATCCCCCATACCGCCGCTGCTCATGCCCGGATTACCATCCGAACATAACGCCAGACGTCCATCCGGATGCGCCAGCAGGGTTCCCTGCCCTTTCAGAACGACGATCACCTGATATCGTTCCGCCAGCGTCTGTGCGCTGCGGAAACGGTCACGCTGTACATCAGCAATATCCATTCCCAGCAGGCGCGCCGCTTCGCCCGGATGCGGCGTAATAATCACATCACGGCCACCAAATTCTGTCTGCCAGCCAGGCGATGACAATATATTCAGGGCATCCGCATCCAGTACCATCGGCAGATCCACTGCCAGAGCCTGCTGCAGCAGCAGTTCCGACCAGCTGCTTTGCCCCAGACCCGGGCCAACCACCAGCACACTGGCACGTTCTAACAGTGGCTGCAGTTCGAGACCGGATTCCACGCCTCTGGCCATGACTTCCGGCCGCCGCACCAGAACCGGTAACGTATTTTCACGCCGGGTCGCACAACTCACCAGCCCGGCACCACAGCGACCGGCCGCCTCCGCAGCCATCGCCGCAGCGCCGCCCATTCCGGAATCACCACCGACAATCAATACATGGCCAAACTCGCCTTTATGGACGTTACCCCGGCGTGCGGGCAGACGCTGTGCCAGACGATCAAGGCGGTCCCAGCTGATACGCTCACAACTGGCGGGAACCGCAGCGTTAACCAAGGGGTCCACGGCCAGCGAAGCAAAGGCCACCGCACCGCTGACATCCGGGCCACTGGCGGTCAGCAGTCCCTGTTTCATGCCGATAAAAGTCACCGTCAGCGCAGCCTTCACGGCACAGCCCATAATATTACCGGTATCGGCATTGAGACCGGATGGCAGATCCAGCGCCAGTACATCCGCCCAGTGGCCGTTGATGGCGGCAATGGCGGTAGCGTAATCACCGCGTACCTCGCTGTTCAGACCAGTTCCTAACAGACCGTCGACGATGATGCTGCCGTCATAGTTCAGCTCACCCTGAAAGGCCTGTGCCACCACCCCGGCTTCCTCTGCCATGCTGCGCGCCTGTTGCGCTGCCGCCGACTGACGTGACAGATCGCCGAGGGTGTAAAAACGCACCTGCATACCGTGATAACAGGCCAGCGCGCCCAGCACCCAGGCGTCGCCGCCGTTGTTGCCCGGTCCGGCAAAAATACAGATCTCTTCTTCTTCCGGCCAGCGCTCCAGCAGGCAGGCAAAAGCAGCTTCCCCGGCCCGCGACATCAGCTCAAAGCCGTCGATTCCACCTTCCTCGATCGCCCGCCGGTCGAGCTCCCGTACCTGATCTGCACGGTAAAGCTCGCCGGGCAAATGATCCCTGGCACTGTATGGTCGATTCATCCTGTTGTCGTCCACTGTGGTAAATTGCACGAAATTATATAGAAGCTGTCGCTGAACACGAAATGTCCGACCCTGAAAACCGTAAAGAAATGAGTGAATTACGCCACCAGATCGACCAATGGGCCCGGGATCTGGGGTTTCAGCAGGCCGGTATTACCGGTGTTGATCTCGGCGAACACGAACAGTACCTGCAAAACTGGCTGGCTCAGGGGTATCACGGTGAGATGGGGTATATGGCAGATCATGGCAATATGCGCTCCCGTCCTCAGGAGTTACTGCCGGGAACACTGCGCGTGATCAGCCTGCGGATGGATTACCTGCCACCGGATATTGCCATCACGGAGCAGCTGCAAGATAAGTCCCGTGCCTATATTTCACGCTACGCCCTGGGCCGCGATTACCACAAACTGGTGCGCAAACGGCTGACCCAGCTGGGAAAACGCATTCAGCAGGCTGCCGGAGAGATGGGATTCCGCGCTTTCGTAGACAGCGCGCCGGTGCTGGAGCGGGCCCTGGCACAGCGCGCCGGGCTCGGCTGGCAGGGAAAAAATACCATGCTGATTAACCGTGGCGCCGGGTCGTATTTCTTCCTCGGGGAAATTCTCACCGACCTGCCGCTTCCTGAGGATCAGCCTTACGAGCAGGAACACTGCGGCCGCTGCACCGCGTGTCTGGATATCTGTCCGACAAACGCCTTTGCCGGACCTTATGTACTGGATGCACGGCGCTGTATTTCTTATCTCACCATTGAGCTGGACGGGCCGATTCCGGTTGAACTGCGCCGCGGCATGGGCAACCGTATCTTCGGCTGCGACGACTGCCAGATTGGCTGCCCCTGGAACCGCTTTGCCCGCCACAGCGGCGAAAATGATTTTTCGCCGCGGGCGAATCTGGATAAGGCCACTCTGCTGGAGCTCTTTGCCTGGGATGAAGCAACGTTTCTGAAAAACACCGAGGGGATGCCCATCCGCCGCACCGGCTATAACAACTGGCTGCGCAACATCGCGGTGGCTCTGGGTAACGCGCCGGCAAGTCTGGAGGTCACCGAAGCGTTAAAAGCCAGAAGGCCACAGGTCAGCGCGCTGGTGCAGGAGCATATCGACTGGGCGCTGGCGCAGCACGGCTGAACAGTCGCGGCATCAGACTTTAAAACTGCCCACCAACCTATCCATGCCCTGATACAGATCGTTGATCTGATGGGCGCGCGATTTAATTTTACCGGCCACTTCCTGTACATGATCGGTTTCACTTTTTAACGCCACCAGGTTTTCACTGATGTCATCCGACGCCTGGGATTGCTCCCGGGTAGCCTGGGCAGTTTCCTGTGCCATTTTCTGAACATTGGAAAATGAATCACTCAGGGCATTAAAAATATCGATCACTTTGTCAAAATTCTCTACCGTGGTCTGAGCGTTACTGCGGCTGTTCTGAATCGCCGTGGAGGAACTCTGCACACTGGTTCTGAGCTGACTGATCATGGTTTCAATTTCGTCGGTGCTGTCCTGGGTGCGTGTCGCCAGCGTACGGACTTCATCCGCCACCACGGCAAAGCCCCGGCCCTGCTCCCCGGCCCGGGCAGCCTCAATCGCCGCGTTCAGGGCCAGCAAATTGGTTTGTTCGGCGATATTGCGGATAACTTCCAACACAGAGGCGATGGCTTCCGAACTGGATTCCACTTCTTTTGACTGGCCTAACGCGTTTTCAATATCTTCTACCAGGCCCGAAATAGCATTGTGCGAGGTATTTACCGCACTGATGCCCTGCTGGGTCAGCTGATCGGAATTATCGGCTTCTTTGGCCGTCTGGTCAGCGGTCTGCGCCATCTGCTTATTCGACATACTCATTTCGTGGCCGGCACTGACGATGGAGTCCGATGCATCCGCCAGTGAGCGGGTGATTTTTTCCGTCTGCTCGGATGTGCGGTTCAGCCCATCGGTCATCCCCCCGAGCTGCGTTGACTGGCCATGAATCTGGCTGATAATGCCGCGCAGATGCTCCACAAAATCATCAAACTCATTAGCCAGGCTGCCCAGTTCATCTTTGCGGCTGGAATTGATGCGCTGAGTGAGGTCGCCATCGCCGTCGGCTATTTCACGGATACGCTGTGTCATGGTTAATACTGACTGCGTCAGGCGCAGCGGTACCAGATAACCAATGATCAGCGCAATCACAAAAGACACAGCAACAATCATCATGGCTACTGATTGATAAGCTACAAACTGGCGCTCCATTTCAGCTTCCATATTACGGGCATGGGTTCGGACTTTTTCACCGGCTTTATCCAGTACTTTACGGATGGCGGAAAACTTTTCATCGGCCACAACAAGGTCAGCAGGCAGCTCGACTTTTTCGCCCATGGCAGGGGATTTAAAGAATGCCCGGCTTTCATGCAGCCATTCATTAAACAGCACATCAAAGTTTTCATAGTCTTCAATCAGCTGAGGCTCACCCTGAAGATAATTGCGATAGGTGTTAAACCGCATAATCACCTGTTCGGCATTCTCTTCAAATAGCTCGACGGTCTGCTGTTGGGTACTGGCACCATCCATATATTCCTGCAACGCCAGACGTGCCTGATAAAGATCCCGGTCTGCATTCAGCACTTCCACCATAGATTCCACATAGTCGGTAATATCATCCGCCCGGCCCTGCTCCGTTAACCGCCGGGTATGTTCACGCAGGTTTTCACCGGCCATATCCAGCATATGACGAATGGTCATAAATTTTTCATCCAGGGATAAAAACTCTTTGGATATAAATAAACTGGCACTGGTAGATGTCAGCAGTTTTTCACTGGCACTCAGCCACTCTTCATACAGCTGATCAAAGTTTTCAAAGTCTGTCAGCAACTCAGGTTCATCCTGAAGGTAACGGCGGTAGCTTTTAAAGCGTTCATTCACCTGCTGCGCGTTATCCAGATAATCCTGACGGTTTTCTTCTTCTGTCCCCTGCCCGGAAAACATTTTTTGTTGAGCCAGCCGTGCCTGATAGATATCCCGGTCGGCATTCAGAACTTCAGAGATAGCTTCAAAATAATGCTCAGACTGAATCTGCCGGGCATGACTCTGCCACTGGTTCATCGTAAACATAAAGATGAACAGGCCTATCAATATCAACGCCAGAGCAACGATGGGAGCCATCATTTTTATCCGGATAGAGTTTAAGCGCGTCATATCGGGGCCTCAGAAAACCTGTTTTATCTGAGTCTAGAAAACCCGTATGAAAGCGCAAACCTAAGCTTATAACTAGGAAATAAGCATGGGAATATCAGGGAAAAAACGTGGTTATAGTAATAAAATTATCACCTTCTGATTGATTTTATTATTAAAAATTTTATTAATATAAAAAAGCCGGAGGACGCACCCTCATACGCCTCCGGCCTCTGAGCTGACAGACTGGTATATCAGCTCAGAACTGCTGTAGCCTGAAAGTCCACGGCCATGGCGATACTGAGCGCTGTTATGGTCACAATCGAAATACCGAATACTCCCCGTGCCCAGCCATAGTCATCGACATTCTCATGCCAGCCACGCAAGGCCATGCTCAGCCACCAGAGGCTGGTAACACAGGCCACGGCCAGATAACCATAACCGGCATAACCGGTTGCTGTTAACAGAATAGTTACCAATGCAAAGGCGAGAATATAGAGCACAATATGCAACTTGGCCTTATTGATTCCGCTGGCAACAGGAAGCACAGGAATACCCGCGGCCTGATAATCATCAAAGCGGAAAATACCAATGGCGTATGAGTGAGGCATTTGCCAGAGACAGAACATCAGCAACAGAATAGCCGCGCCGGTATCGAAGGCACCCGTAACGGCGCAGTAACCGACCACCGGAGGTACAGCCCCCGACAGACTACCGATAAATGTCCCGAATACAGAGCGGCGCTTCAGCCATAGGCTGTAGAGCCCGACATACACCAGCCAGCCAAAGGCGGCAAAAAATACCGCCGTCGGATTGGTTTGCCAGATAAGCAAAGCAAAGCCACTGATTCCAAGCACAACGGCATGGGATAAGGCAGCCAACAGGGACATTTCCCCGGTCACCGTTACCCGGTTACGGGTACGTTCCATGCGACTGTCGATATCCCGGTCAATGCAGTTATTGAATGCACACCCCGAAGCAACCACCAACGACAGCCCCAGAAGGGTCGCCAGCAGCAGCGTATAATCTACGCTGCCCTGTGACGCCAGAAAGAAGCCACCGGCCGTGGCGATCAGATTGCCCATAATAATGCCGGGTTTGGTAACCTTCAGATAGCGTCTAAACGTCATAGGCACCACCTTCAGCCCATCATCATGGCGTTGGATGCATAGATAATCCAGACGGATAATCCGACAACCAACACAATGATCAGAGCCGAGAATAAAAAGGTAAAGGTATTTAACCGGCCATCATCCGTGGTCAGCGACAGATGCAGGAAATATTTCAGATGCACTGCGATCTGGACGATGGCAAAAATTACAATCGTCCACAGGGTCACTGCTTTATCCAGTGTTCCCTGCATCACCAGCCAGAAAGGTATGACGGTCAGAATAACGGCCAGTACAAAGCCGATAACATAAGGTTTTACACCGTGATCTTGGTGTGATTGATCATGTTGACTCATGACACAGCCCCCATCAGATAAACTACGGTAAAGACACAAATCCACACTACATCCAGGAAATGCCAGAACAGACTCAGGCAACCTACCCGGGTAACCGTACGTGGCTGCAGGCCGTTATTCATGACTTCCAGCATTAACACTGCCATCCAGATCAGGCCGGCAGTCACATGCAGACCGTGCATACCCACCAGAGAAAAGAATGCGGTCAGGAAGGCACTGCGTTGCGGACCAAAACCTTCATGAATCAGATGGCTGAATTCATTGACTTCCATGCCGATGAAAACAGCCCCTAAAATGAAGGTCACAGCCAGCCACAGCAGAGTGACCTGCTTATTGCCGCGCTGGGCTCCGATCATGGCAAAACCATAAGTAATACTGGAGAACAGCAGAGCAAATGTTTCAACCAGAACATAATCCAGTTCAAAGATATCGTGCCCGGATGGTCCCCCGGCAGTATTCATAAAAAGTACTGCATAAGTAGCAAACACGGATGCAAACAGCACGCAGTCCGTCATCAGGTACAGCCAGAAACCAAACAAAGTGGTGCTTCCGCTGTCATGATGCTCATGTGAATGAGCTTCGTTATTTAAAACACTTGTCGACATAATCAGGCCTTTAATGTTGTTTCAACGGCAGCTAAATGTTCGCCTTCGATTTTCTCTATCTCGTCAGGCTGAACGTAGTAATCGACGTCTTTGTCGTAGCAACGCTTAATGTAAGTCACGATGGTGGCAGCAAAAGTAACGATCACCAGCCACCAGATATGCCACACCAGCCCAAATCCACAGGCAGTCAGCAACATACCCATAATAAAACCGGCACCGGTATTGCGCGGCATATGAATGGGCTTGTACTTTTCAGGCCGTTGATAGGCGGTACCTTTTTCTTTCATATCGGTAAACGCATCGATATCAGAAACAACCGGATCTTTGGCAAAGTTATAAAACTGCGGTGGCGACATGGTTGACCATTCCAGCGTATGGCCATTCCAGGGATCACCGGTTACATCACGGTTTTTCTCACGGTCACGGTAGGAAACGTACAGCTGAATCAACTGAGAAACGACGCCCAGACCAATAATGAAGGCACCGGCACAGGCAATGTACAGCCACATATTCCAGTCGGGGTTATCAGTGTGATTCATACGACGGGTCATCCCCAGGAAACCAAGGACGTATAACGGCATAAAGGCTACATAGAAGCCGACCTGCCAGAACCAGAACGCGCGTTTGCCCCATTTTTCATCCAGCTTGTAGCCCATGGCTTTCGGGAACCAGTATGCAAAACCTGCCATATAGCCAAAGACCGCACCACCAATAATAGTGTTATGGAAATGGGCAATCAGAAACAGACTGTTATGCAGTACATAGTCTGCACCCGGCACGGAAAGCAGTACCCCGGTCATGCCACCGATGGTAAAAGTCACCATAAAGCCCAGTGTCCAGAGCACAGGTGGTCTGAACTGCACACGGCCTTTGTACATGGTAAACAGCCAGTTAAAGAGTTTAACGCCGGTGGGGACGGCAATAATCATGGTCGTCACACCAAAGAAAGCATTCACATCTGCACTGGAACCCATGGTGAAAAAGTGATGCAGCCAGACGATAAATCCGAGGATGGAAATAACACCACTGGCAACGACCATGGATGTATAACCAAACAGACGCTTGCCGGAAAATGTAGAAATCACCTCGGAGAAAATACCAAATGCCGGCAGCACCAGAATATAAACTTCAGGATGGCCCCAGGCCCAGAATAAATTAATGTACATCATGGCGTTGCCGCCAAGGTCATTGGTAAAGAAGTGGAAATCCAGATAACGATCCAGCGTCAGCATTGCCAGCGCACCGGTCAGAATCGGAAAAGAAGCAACAATCAGGATATTTGCCCAGGTGCAGGCCCAGGTAAAAATAGGCATCTGCATCAGCTTCATACCCGGCGCACGCATTTTCAGTACCGTGGCAATAAAGTTAACCCCGGTCAGCGTTGTCCCTATCCCTGATATCTGTAGTGCCCAGATATAATAGTCAACCCCCGAACCCGGACTGTGATTAATTCCGGAAAGCGGTGGATAAGCAATCCAGCCGGTTTTGGCAAACTCACCAACGGCCAGAGAAATATTCACTAACAGGGCACCGGCGACGGCCAGCCAGAAACTCAGGTTATTAAGAAAAGGAAACGCCACATCCCGTGCACCAATCTGCAAAGGCAACACGATGTTCATCAGACCAATCATAAATGGCATCGCCATAAAGATAATCATGATGACACCGTGGGCAGTAAAGATCTGGTCATAGTGTTCCGGCGGCAGATAGCCTTCGGCACCATTGGTCGCCACCGCCAGCTGAGTACGCATCATGATGGCATCCGCAAAACCACGCAGCATCATAACCTGGGCAAGAATTATGTACATAATTCCCAGGCGTTTGTGATCCACTGATGTGATCCACTCACGCCACAGATAGCCCCATTTTTTGTATTTTGTAATAGCGATTACCAGCGCTAAGCCAATAATAGCCACAACCGCCAGGGTGCCCATCACAATCGGAACGTGAAGCGGCAGGGCATCCAGTGTTAATTTACCAAACATAACTTATTTCTCCTCTGCCCGGTGTGCTGCCTGCGATGATTCATCTCCGGCATGATGGACAGACTGGTTGGATAATTCGTCTGCAGACACAGCGCTCATATGATTCATCCGGCCCTGATCCGTCAGCGGCGTATGACCGTGGTGACGCATATACTTCATGACAATGTCATCGAATAAACCGGGTTTGACGGATGAATAATAGGTAACCGGGTGCCCTTCACTGGGCTCCGTCAGCTGTTCATATGCCGACTGGCTCAGAACATTGCCCGAGTCTTTAACCCCGGCAACCCAATCACTGAATGAGGCATCATCCGCCAGAGCAATGGTGTCAAATTTCATTTCACTGAAACCTTCACCGCTGTAATTGGCCGAGAAACCATCGTAGGTGCCGGGTTCGTCTGCAATCAGGTGTAAGCGGGTTTCCATGGCAGCCATGGTATAAATCTGGCTACCCAGCTGTGGAATAAAGAAAGAATTCATCACGGATTCCGAGGTCAGCTTAAATGCGACCTGGCGATGAGCCGGAATGACCAGTTCATTCACCGTTGCTATGTTCTGCTGCGGGTAAATAAACAACCATTTCCAGTTCAGGGATACCACTTCGACCTGCAGTGGTTCACTGTCATGATCCAGCGGTTTATAAGGGTCCAGCGAGTGCGTTGTCTTCCAGGTAATGGTGCCCAGAATAACGACAATAATGATGGGAATTGTCCACACTACCAGTTCAATTTTTGACGAATGAGACCACTTAGGATCGTACTCGGCCTGTTGGTTAGACGCCCGGTATTTCCATGCGAAAACCAGCGTCATAATAATCACAGGTATCACGACCAGCAGCATCAGCCCGGTAGCAATCAGGATCAGATTTTTCTCATCGACGCCAACCTGTCCTTTCGGATCCAGTACACCACCGGAACATCCGGACAGCACTGAGGCGGCAGCAACGAGAAGCCCCACCATCCGGTGAGCAGCTTTGTTATCTGTCATTGTTCAGCCTTTTTAACAGTAAAAAAGAGACCAGCACGCCTTATTCAGGCGTACAGAAGACGCAGTTAATCGCGGGTGCGGTTAATCCACGGGAATGACACCTGCATTCAGACATTGACCGGATACAGAGCGTCAGAGGGAAGCGACATCAGAGATTCAGAAAATACAGAGATAACGGGAAACCCGTTAACAGCAGCAAGCTGTGCAGGCACCACCGGAAATCAGTATTGTTGAAGACTATCTGTCGCTGAATCAGCGGGGAGGAGCACGGCAGCCATGTGCCGAAACAAGAACATCGGATACAAACGCGCTGCGCCGTGCCGGCGAGCGGAAGATGCGGGCAGCAACATCCGAACTTTTACAACAGAAGAAGCAGAACCAGAAAATAATGCCATACAGCAGCACACCCGCCACGGCGACCCCGAGAAACTCAAGATAACCACGCACCTCAGAATAAGGTAAATCAGCAATACTGAATACGTCGGCCAGGCACACGCAAAGACCTGCCAGCAACGACAGTGCAAGAGCGGATTTTGTAAGTAGATCACCCACAACAGTATCACTGCTGCAGTTTCTGCAATCGATCACACCTTACCTCGGGCCTTTCTGTGAATCTTTCTGTACAGCTCACCCCGGTCTGCGGATATTATTTCCGCCAGCCGTGAGAGGTTCTGCTGTATCTGCGCTTTTATTTATTACCAAACAGTTATATAGTTGTCAGGTAACTTTATTGATGTCTGTGTGCAGACATTTTTCTGACAGGCGATTCTAACCGATTTTTTATTATTTTAAATAAAACAGTTTATTTCTCTTTTAAATTTCACCGTTTTTTAACCCAGACACCCTGATTTATCCCTTTAAAATCAGGGGATTATAAAAAAATATTTTTATCCACTTACTATTTAACCTTTTTATTTTCAGGGTTTTTACAGACCCGCATAAAAAAAGCCCTGAATATTTCAGGGCTTTTTTTATACATTTATTCCCCAATTAAATTAAGGGAATAATCAATACAATGGCTCAGAGTGCCAGAAAATGCTGACGGTAATGCAGCATTTCATCGATGGACTCCCGGATATCGTCCAGCGCCTGATGGCTGCCTTTTTTCTCAAACGAAGCAACGACCTCAGGTTTCCAGCGTTTGGCCAGTTCTTTCAGAGTGGACACGTCGATATTGCGATAATGCATATAGACTTCCAGCTGCGGCATATATTTCACCAGAAAGCGCCGGTCCTGATGAATACTGTTGCCGCATAGCGGGGAAGTTCCCGGTTTGACATACTGCTGCAGAAACTCAAGTGTCTGCCGTTCGGCTTCGCGGGCATCAATGCTGCTTTCTTTAACCCGCTGAGTCAGACCGGAATTGCCGTGGGTCCGGGTATTCCATTCATCCATCGCATCCAGCAGCACATCCGGCTGGCTGACAGCAATGACCGGGCCTTCGGCCAGAATATTGAGGTTACCATCCGTCACGATGGTGGCAATTTCGATGATTACATCCTGTTCCGGCTCCAGCCCTGTCATTTCCAGGTCCATCCACACCAGATTGTCATTCTGAGTCATATCTATCTCTCACACTGTGATAACCAGAGTCTAGGGCCAGAAGCGGGTCCTTAACAAGCTCCGGCCGCAGTCTGCTGCTTGCGCCGGGTCCGGTCAACGCCGACAATACAGGCTCTGTTAATCACAGCGGTCGTCATGAGCAAACGTAAACTGAATCGCCGTCAGGCTTGGCGGGTGGAAAAGATCCAGCAGGAAAAGGCCCAGCGGGCGCGTAAAAAAGAAGCCGGTATCGCCGAACAGCTGAACGCCGGAGAACTGGGTGATGAAAGCGAAGGCCAGATCATGGCTCACTTTGGCGCACAGGTCGAAGTGGAAGCCCGGGATGACCGTTCGCGGCGGTATCGCTGCTGGCTGCGCGCCAACCTGGGTTCACTGGTCACCGGTGACCGTGTGGTGTTCCGCCCGGGGCCGGAGACTCAGGGCGTTCACAGCGGTGTGGTGGAAACCGTGCTGCCGCGGGTATCCGAGCTGTCACGCCCCAACCCATACAATGAAATCAAACCCGTGGCCGCCAACATCGACTTTATTGTTCTGGTAGTGGCACCTGAGCCCGAGGCCCATGCCAACCTGATTGACCGCTACCTGGTAGCGGCCGAGAACTGCGATATTGAACCCATCATTCTGCTCAATAAAACCGATCTGATTGATGCTGACAACCGGGCAAAGTTCGATGATCTGCTGAGCAAATATGAGGCGCTGGGTTACCGCACTCTGAGAGTCTGCAGCCGGGATGAATCCAGTCTGGGAGAACTCAAAGCCTTCCTGAATGACCGCACCAGTGTTTTTGTTGGTCAGTCCGGAGTGGGGAAATCGTCACTGATCGGCACCCTGCTGCCGGGCGAAGAACTGAAAGTCGGAGCCCTGTCAGAGAATACCCGTAAAGGAAAGCACACCACCACCACGGCACGCCTGTATCATTTTCCGGCCGGCGGCGATCTGATTGATTCCCCCGGAATCCGTGAATTCGGTCTCTGGCATATGAGTGGCGAAGAGGTTTTATACGGCTTTCGCGAGCTGCGTCCGTTAGCCGGCTATTGCCGCTTCCGCGACTGTCACCATGAACAGGAACCGGGCTGTGCTATCCGTGACGCCGTGGCCGCCGGCGACGTCAGAGAAGACCGTTTTCAGAGCTACAAACGTATTCTGCAAACCCTGACCGACCTCTGACCTGCACTTTTTTACCAGGTAAGCTCTTCCTGATTCGGCGGGTTGTCGTAAGCGTTATCGCGCGCTTCCCGTTCCTTACGCAGCTGCTCCAGTAAAGAACCAGCCTTATTGACGACCGGCTCGCGATCATTATTGCCCGCTTCGCCTTCCGCCGGTTTACCATCGCCACCGGCACGCTGTTCAACTGCTTCGGTCGATTTTTTATTCAGCAGCGTCACCGAGATACGGCGGTTAACATCCGCGTACGGATCATCCGTTTTCAGTGGCGCGGTATCGCCCATGCCGATCACTTCCGCCACCTGGTCTTTTTCCACACCGGCTTCCATCAGTGCGCGCCGGGCGGCGTCTGCGCGCATGGCCGACAAGCGCCAGTTACCGTCATCGGCATCCCGGACGCTGCCCAGCGTGGAGGCATCGGTATGCCCGACAATCGATACTTTATGATCCATAGAGGCAATCACCGGCGCCAGTTCCCACAAAATATCTTCAGAGTAATATTTCAGCTCCGCGCTGCCCGGCGCAAACATCGGACGTTTGGTCTGATCGACAATCTGCAGGCGCAGCCCTTCAGTGGTGATATCCAGCAGCATCTGATCCTTAAACGGGCTCAGAGTCGGGCTGGCATTGATCCGGGCTTCAATTTTCGCCTGCATTTCCTGCATACGATGGCGTTCGATGGCCTCCGCCATACTCTCAATTTCTTCCGCCTGCAGAATTTTTTCCGGATCAATCTCTTCTGAAATGGCGATATTATCCGCGGTCGACGGGGAACCACCGAAATCAATAATATAAGCAGAAGGCACTTTGGTCCCTTCTTCATAGGCTTTCGGGTCCTGGAAATAACCGGAGATCGCCGCGCGCTGCTGTTCACTGGAAGAATTAATAATCCACAGCACCAGAAAGAGGGCCATCATGGCCAGCGCAAAATCCGCCATGGCCACTTTCCAGGCACCGCCATGATGGGCATGCTTGCCCTTTTTGTAACGCCGGATAATGATGTTCTGATGGGGGCCTAAATTTTCCATCAGCGGCCACGCACTTTACTTTCAACTTCGGTAAAGCTCGGGCGCCCGTGGGTAAACAGCGATTTACGCCCGAACTCTACCGCCAGTTGCGGCGGCAAACCGTTCAGTGAAGCGATAATGCACGCCTTACTGGCTTCATAGAGTTTGATTTCTTCTTCCGCAATATGCTGCATCACGGCACTGACCGGAGCGGCCAGCCCATAGGCCAGAAAGACGCCACTGAAGGTTCCTACCAGAGCAGCAGCCACGTGACCGCCGATTTCAGCAATCTCACCTTCAATCGCCCCCATGGTAATTACGATCCCCAGTACTGCCGCCACGATACCGAACCCCGGCAAACCATCCGCGACCTTACTGATCGCCATCGCCGGCTGCTCTAATTCGTGCAGGCGCGCTTCTATCTCCTGATCCATCAGGGCTTCAAGTTCAAACGACGTCAGGTTACCGGCAGCGATAATGCGGAAATAATCGGCAATAAAATTGGCCAGTTCCTCATTGCCCTGTATCGCCGGGTAACGCGAAAACAACGCACTGGACGCGGGGCTTTCGACATCCGATTCAATGGCCATGATGCCTTCACGGCGGGCTTTGTTGAGGATGTCGTAAATCAGGCCCAGTACATCCATATACATGGCTTTATTGACCTTGCTGCCCATAATGATCTGTGGCGTCAGCTTGAAACACTTAACCACGACATGAAATGGATTGCCCAATAAAAAGGCGCCGAAGGCTGCACCACAGATGATGAGCATCTCAAACGGCTGCCATAAGGCCAGCAGGTTGCCATGCGACATAACGTAGCCGTACAGCACACTGCCAAAAACAATAATTAAACCCAGAAAAAACAGCATTATTAAAAATCCCGGATGCTGTGGCGCCCTGTTCAAGCGGATAATGACTATAGTTAAGTAAAGGCTACAAATGACGGTTACACAAACCCGCAAATGACTCAGTTAACGATAACACCGGCGCCGGCAGACCTGTGGAAAGACATCCGCAGCACCGAAACCTTTCCCATACTGGCGGAAACGCGCGACCGTATCCGCCAGCAGATGCAGCAGGCACGGGTAAGTTTTGATGAACTGGCCCCCAGCATCGAAAGTGATCCGGCACTCTGTATGAATCTGCTGATGCTGGCGGCCAGACAACACCCCGGCTGCGTGGAGCAGATTTCCGGCGCGGCTGGCTGCCTGTCGCTGCTGGGCATGCAGGAGCTGGTCAAACTGATGAAAAAGATGACGGTCATTGAGCCCTGGCCAGAAAAACAGAATGAAATCGCTTACCGCCGGGCCATTATGTGTGCCCGCTTTGCCGGCAATCTGGCCGCCGAATGGAGCGCAATCAAAGGAACTCAGTCCAGCAGCTATGCGCGCTGGAGTACCATGCTGACCATGGCCCCTCTGTGGTCCTGGCTGCTGCACTGGCCACAGGCCGCTAACTGGCAGTATCGGGTCAGCCAGGGTGACAGCCTGCAGCGCGCGGCGGAACAGATCTTCGGCGCTGATGAGAAACACTGGCTGCTGGTGTTACGGCATTTGCATATGCCCCAGATGGCACAACAGGTATACAGCCCGGAGGACAAGCCGGACAGTCGCCAGTGGCGCATACTGCGTCACCATGATCCCAGAGACCTGGATAATCAACGGCCGTTAATTCATCTCTGCCAGGCCCCCGCCATGACCAGTCTGATGGCAAATCAGCTGGCCTGGCATCTGCACATGGCGCCCACCGGCAAGCACACAGAGCGCTGGCTGACACTGACCTGTCACTGGCTGGGTAAGCCACTGCACCAGATAGCGCCCAAAGTACGCTTACTGCAGCTGCAGACCAGCCGCCAGCAACATTCGACTCTGGGCACCGGCCTGCATCTGCTGTTATCCCCGCACCCGGTGGCTGAACCTTATCCTTTCATCGCCGGCGATGACGCCGCCCACGACGGAACTGACACAACCGGCACTGAGACTGCCACAACCCAAACGAAAGCAGCGGCAACCACAGCAGCGACAACCACAACAGAGGCGGGTAAACCGGAATCAGCGGAAGCACAGTCACAGCCCTCCGGCGGTGATGAAGCACGTCATATTGATCATGCCTACATGAAAAAACTGCTTAACCAGCTGCAGCAGGAACCCGACAGTTTTGGCGACTGGCACTTCCTGATGAAATGCATGCTGAAAGGTGTCACCGAAGGTCTGGGGCTGCCACAGGCCTGCGTGGCGCTGCTCAACAAAGATAAAACCCGGCTGAAAATCATCTACACCGAAGGCGTCAGCGCCGATGACCCGCTGCGCCGCTTCAACGTCGATCTGACCCGGCCCAGTCTGTTTACCAGACTACTGGAAAAAACCGCCGGCCTGATGCTGACGCCGGATAACCGCGAAAAATTCCTCAATCACCTGCCTGCGTCGGTAACCGATCTGATCCCTTCTCAGTCGGTGATGATGTCGATCAACGCCGGCGCCAGCCCGATTGGTCTGGTGATGGGCTTTGCTGACGCACAACAGGCAGAGATTTCTCAGGCTGAGTATGCCGGTTTCAAGAACCTGTGCATGATCGCCAGTCAAAGTCTCGCCACACTGCGCGCCAATACCCTGAAAAACAAAGCCGCCGGCAGACCGCACTGACCGGACGCCGGACACAAGTCACCTGACATCCGTGGCAGTGTTGGATAAACTGCCCTCTTTCCAATTCTTTATGTTCAGCAGCTATCCAGTTTACGCGGAGTGTTTCATGGCTGATTTTCCACTGTTACTTGAACCAGCCGATCTGGCTGCCCGTTTACCTTTTGCCGATAACGATAAGGTTCTGATCGTCGAACAGGCCAAAGCCGAAAACTTTATCGCCAACCACATTCCCGGTTCCGTCTGGCTGGACTTTAAAATGCTGCAGAGCGCCGGTCAGCCGGCACCGGGCAAGCTGCCGCCAATGGATCAGATTTCCGCTGCACTGAGCGCCATCGGACTGACTCCGGATACCCACGTTATCTGCTCTGATGATGAAGGCGGCGGCTGGGCCGGCCGTATGATCTGGGTACTGGACTGTATCGGTCACACCCGCTATTCCTACCTGAACGGTGGCCTCACGGCCTGGTTAGCCGAAGGGCTGCCAACCGCAGGCGGTGAAGTAACGCCGACAGCGAGTGATTACCGCGCTGAACTGGTGAACAGCGACTGCACTCTGAGTAAAGAGCAGATTATTGCCCGTCTTGGTCAGCCGGACTTTGCTGTCTGGGATGCCCGCTCCAGAGAAGAATACACAGGCGAAAAAGTCAACGCGCAGCGTGGTGGACATATTCCCGGTGCGGTGAATTACGAATGGACACGGGGAATGGACAAAGAGCGTGGCCTTAAAATTAATGATCTGGAAAAATTCCGCGCGCTGCTCAAAGACATGGGCATCGACGAAAGCAAAGAAATCGCCACTCATTGCCAGACCCACCATCGCTCAGGCTTCACCTATCTGGTGGGAAAAATTCTCGGCTTTAACATCAAAGGCTATGACGGTTCCTGGGCCGAATGGGGTAATGATCCCGCCACCCCGGTCAATACCGGTGAACAGCCTTAAGGATATACAGACATGACGTTTAAACAGAAAGCTTTTATCGCAGTGCAATATGTCGTGCCGCATCACCTGCTGTCGCGCCTGGTGGGCTGGCTGGCCGCCAGTGAAATACGCTGGATAAAAAACACCTTTATCAACTTTTTCATTAAGCAGTTTGGCATCAATATGGACGAAGCCAAACGTAAAAATGCGGATGAATTTTCCTGCTTTAACGATTTTTTCACCCGTGAACTGGAAGACGATGTACGTCCGGTTGCCGCCGCAGAAAATCAGATCGTATCGCCGGCGGACGGTGCCGTATCGCAGCTCGGCAGCATCGAAAATGGCCGTATTTTTCAGGCCAAAGGACAGGATTATTCACTGATTGAACTGCTCGGTGGTCATACCCAACGGGCGGAAAAATTTATGGGCGGAGAATTCGCCACCATTTATCTGTCGCCAAAGGATTATCACCGTGTGCACATGCCGGTTACCGGTACCCTGCGCGAGATGGTTTATGTCCCCGGTGATCTGTTCTCGGTGAACCAGACCACAGCAGAAAACGTACCGCGTCTGTTTGCCCGCAACGAACGCCTGGTCTGTATCTTTGATACTGAACAGGGTCCGATGGCAATGATTCTGGTGGGGGCTATGATCGTCGCTGCCATTGAAACCGTCTGGGCCGGGCGAATTACGCCAATGGAGCGCAAAACCAAAGTCACCGACTACACAGATCCGCAACCGGTGACCATTGAAAAAGGCGAAGAAATGGGTCGCTTCCTGCTGGGCTCTACCGTCGTGCTGTGTTTTGCCAAAGATAAAATTCACTGGCTGGAAGAACTGGGGGCAGAGTCACCGCTGCGTATGGGTGAAGCCATTGCCATGAGCATCGAATAAACCCACAGTCTGCCTCTGCTGCCGTCACCCCAAAGCCGCCCATAAACAACAATGGGCGGCTTTTTTCTTTCCCGTGATCCGTCCTGAAATATGCGGCGTGTTCTTTTTAACCGCCGTCAATCGGTCAGCGGATTAATCCCGCTATTCAGCTGGCGACTGCGCTGTATCAGCCAGCAGCTCAATGCCGCCAGAATTAACAGGCCATACAGATAAGGCGCCACAGTGATCAGTTGTTCCAGCCAGAGAGTCAGCTGATTAGGTGTCTGTTCAATCCGTTCCAGCAACCAGCCACCAGCGGCAACCAGCGCGAACAGCGCAGAAACCAACCGCAGCCAGAAATAAACATGCAGCTGACGGCTGATCACCAGCAGCAGTGGCATCACCAGTGCCACCAGCAACAACTGCTGCAGTTCAATTCCCGTGGTAAAGGCCAGCAATGCGGCCCCCAGATCCGTGCCATTCAACCCCATCCGGGCCAGGTTTTCAGCGAACGCCGCGCCGTGTATCAGCCCGAAGACCACCGCGATGGCCAGTTGTCCGCGGTTAGCAAAAGGCAGCGGGCGAACAGCAAACACCGCCGTGGCCATAATGGTGAGTGCTATGACGACTTCAATCCATTGACCACCGGCCGGTATCCAGCCCAGTGTTGCCATCACCAGGGTCAATGTGTGGCCCAGCGTAAAAGCACTGACCAGTTTCACGATCTGCATCACCGCCTGGCGGTTGCTGAGCCTGCCGCCCCAGCGTCCGTTAACCAGCATCAGCGGTGCCGTCAGCAGCAGACAGAACAGAAACAGCAGATGATCCGTTCCATGGCGGATGTGATCCATGCCATGTATAAACATTGAGCGGATGCCCTGCCATAAACTGGCGCCATCACGTTCAATCACCAGCTGCGGGGATGGTTTGGTAATGACGCCCAGCAGCGCCGGTTCACCCAGCACACCCTGGCGGAAATCACTCTGAATGCTGACGTACAGATCGTGATTGCTGACCGCCGAAGTGATGACATCCGAATGCAGTGTCATGCGCCCCTCCGTGCTCGCCAGCGGAAACCAGAGCTCTGTTTTCAGCATCGGCGTATTGGTGCCGTTCTGGTCTTTCCAGGTATTCCAGCTGTTAAGAATCTGCGGTGTGATCCGCTCCCCCTGACGGTTACTGATCCACAGATGTGTATCCAGATGCTGTTGCAGCTTATGCCGCAGCTCTGTTCCGCGAAAATCTTCATCGTGAGGAATCTGCACATTCAGAGCGTAATCGATACGGTCCAGCGGGAAATAAGCCTCCATAGTTACCCCCTGTTCAGTAACGAACAGGTAGTATTCACTGGACGCGGGTTTATGAGCCTGGGCGTTCAGACTGGCGGTCAGCACCAGCAGGCTGAGGACGAAACAACGGGTAATCATATTCATGGTGGCCAGCATAACCGCCGCTGCTGACGTCTTTATGACAGCAAGACGTCAGCGCTGGAACGCTATGATGCAGAGATGGCTCAAATCCCTGGCCGCTGACCGGCTGTTTAAGCCCGCCCCCAGTCGAAGGCCAGCACGTCAGCGATGCTGTCAGTGTTCAGCAGCGTCATCAGCAGGCGATCCAGCCCCATGGCCACCCCGGCGCAGGCCGGCATCCCATGCTGCAATGCGTTCAGCAGTCGTTCATCCAGCGGACGGCCATCGGCCTCTGCTTCGAAACGGCGGCGCTGTTCATCTGCATCGGTCAGTTCGTAATAGCCATTGGCCAGTTCCGCGCCGTTGAAATACAGCTCAAAGCGGCGGGCCACCGGTTGGCCACTGTCGTTGGCCGTCACTTTTGCCATAGCCGCCTGAGAGGCCGGAAATTCGTCGATAAATACCAGAGTATCTTTGCTCAGCGCCGGTTCTACCGCATGACTCATAATAATATCCAGCCAGCCATCACGGCTGAGCTGCAGATCCTGACCGGCCAGTTGCCGGCCTGCAGCAGCGATGTCACTGTCCGTTGCAGTGAAGACGTTCACCCCGGCATAGCGACTCAGCGCCTCTGCATACTGCAGATGCTCAACCGGCAGTTGCGCATAGCCGGGGGCCAGCATCAGCCGGGTCAGCGCTGCCACCTCCTGCATTAACCGCTGGTCGTCCCAGCCTACCCGGTACCATTCCAGCATGGAAAATTCCGGATTATGCCGGTGTCCGGCTTCCCCGCGGCGAAACACCCGGGCAATCTGGAAAATATCGCCATACCCCGCACACAGCAGGCGCTTCATAGCGTATTCCGGCGACGTGTGCAGATAGCGCTGATCCAGGGTCTGCATCGGTTCAATATTCGGGTCACACACCGACGCCTGCGACAGATAAGGCGTTTCCACTTCTGTGACGTCCTGTTCACTGAAATAACGGCGGATGGTCTGATACAGACGCTGACGGGCCAGCAGCGCGTCACGGCTGGCGGTGGGTTGCCACATAAGAAGATCCTGCAAACATAAACGGCATCAAAAAAGGGAGCCGCAGCTCCCTTTTGTATCTGCTCTGGGGCGGCAGATTATACCCGGCTGACGTATTCGCCGGAGCGGGTATCCACTTTCAGTTTGTCACCGATGTTGATAAACAGAGGCACTTTAACCACAGCGCCGGTGCTCAGGGTTGCCGGTTTGTTACCACCGTTGGCCGTATCGCCTTTCAGGCCCGGATCGGTTTCAGTGACTTCCAGCTCAACAAAGTTAGGGGGCGCAACCGTCAGCACCGCACCATTGAACAGGGTAATAACGTATACATCCTGCTCTTTCAGCCATTTGATGGTCTCGCCCAGTGCTTCTTCAGAAGCTGCATGCTGCTCAAAGGAACCATCAGTCGCCATGAAATGCCAGAATTCACCGTCGGTGTACAGGTACTCCATATCCACTTCCATCACATCCGCACCTTCCAGGGAGTCACCGGATTTGAAGGTTTTCTCAACCACACGGCCGTTGCGCAGGTTACGCAGTTTTACCCGGTTGAATGCCTGGCCTTTACCCGGTTTCACGTACTCATTTTCAATAATGGAGCACGGCTCGTTTTCGAGCATCACCTTAAGACCTGATTTGAATTCGTTGGTAGAATAGTTCGCCATTTTACAGCCCAATCAATGTAGGATATTTTCAAAAGTTGCCTATCATAACCCGAACAGCCGATTCTGTTGAGAGCGAAGACTGGCGACAGGTCCTGTCAGAGTCATTCCGCCGTCCCGCTGATCTGCTTAACTGGCTCGGTCTGCCCGCTGCCGGCTTGCCTGGCGGCAGCGATGATCAGCCCGATTTTCCGATGCTGGTGCCCCGGCCTTACGCCCGGCGCATGGAAGCCCGCCCGGATGACCCCCTGCTGCTGCAGGTACTGCCACTGACGGAAGAAAAGCGTGAACAGCCCGGCTTTATTACCGATCCATTAGCGGAAGACAGTGCCAACACCACCCCGGGCATTATTCACAAATACCATGGCCGGGTACTGTTACTGGCGGCCTCAGGCTGTGCCGTCAACTGCCGCTATTGCTTCCGCCGTCATTTTCCTTATGCCGACAACCGCCTCAGCCGCGCCCAGTGGCAGCAAGCTCTGGATTACGTGCGGCGTGATAACAGTATCAGTGAAATTATCCTGAGCGGGGGCGACCCGTTGATGTTGCAGGACGCCGACCTGCAGCAGTTGATTGACCACTGTCAGGCAATCCCGCATGTGCGCCGCCTGCGTATCCACACCCGTCTGCCGGTGGTCATTCCACAGCGGCTGACGCCTGCCCTCACCGCCATGCTGGCCGCGACCCGTCTGCAGGTATCCATGGTCTTGCATATCAATCATCCCCGCGAACTGAGCGACGATCATCGCAGGCCATTGAAGAGCCTGGCCGCTGCCGGGATTACCCTGCTGAATCAGTCGGTTTTATTGGCACAGATCAATAATAATATCAGCGTTCTTTCTGAGTTAAGTGAGCGTTTGTTTGAATTTGGCATTCTGCCCTATTACCTTCATCTTCTTGACCGGGTGAAGGGCGCTCACCACTTCGATGTTCCGGAGTCAGAGGCCATTGCATTGCATCAGGAACTGCAAACACTGCTACCCGGCTATTTGGTCCCTAAATTAGCCAGAGAGGTCGCCGGATTACCAAATAAAGCGATGATTCACCTCGACAGGGATTAAATTCTTCCCTATAAACCAGTGAATTCTTTCTGTATTCCGTTACAGATTGTACAAAGCCGCTATAATAGATGTGATATCTGGCACTTTTTACTAAGAAGGCCGGGCCATGTGTTACGACTTAATCAGCAGGATTGCATGGATAGCCAAGTGACGCCCATCAAGTTGCAGATACCGGCAACACCCTTATCGCAGCCCACATTCTGTCAAAGCAATGTGGAAGGTATTACGCAATGGGCCAAATCATTGCCGATGGCCAACACCGGCGAATCGGCACGCCAGCTGTATCTGGCCATACGAGAGCTGAATCAGTGGAAGACTGACCCGCTGCTGAGATTCAAAATGCTCGAAGTGGTACGCCCGTACATATACTCTATCTGCACTCTGCTGAATAAGCATTTCCTTAAATCGTCGATTTCGCTGAACGACAAGCAGCTGAAAATTGCCAACCTCAGCCAGGCCCTGCAGGGGCATCTGGCCACCGGCTATAAGATGGTGGTTGCGCACAGCATCAGCCGTCTGGGCGCCGGCGACAAGCCTTCCAAAGTCGTGACGCTGGCTATTCACCGGGCGATCTCAGATTCGAACCAGACCATACTGAGAGCCTTTCAGCTGTACTGTAATGCCCCGGAACATGCCTGGCTGGAAGTGAATCAACTCTATCTTCTGGCCGAAACGCACTCCCTGCTGGATTTTGAAGTCAGTGACCGTCAGACACGCTTTATGTCTACCTCCACTATCCGTGATGTGTATATGCGTGCGCACCTGTTAGGGACCGCAAAGCCCAACAACCTGCGCCAGCAGGATCTGGCTGAACTCTATGATGCCAGCGAGCTATGGGCCGCCTTCACCGAACTGACACCCGCGGACGTGGAATCCTCGCTGTTCATTATTAATCTGCACCGTGATCGTCCCGGGCAATATCGTCAGCACCTGCGGGATGCACAGAAGCCGCTGTTCCGTGGTCTGGATACCTCACGGCTGGTGCAGGCCCTGAAGCAATGGGCAGCCAACCCCAATGGCCAGCACACCATTACGGTACCCGGAAAAATGAACGACAACCTGTTGTCGCATGCCATTCAGGCCTGGGGCATTCACTGGCAACGTTCATTCCGCCGCTCATCTTCCGAAGGAACGCTGAAACTCTGCATCGGACTGTCGGCCACCCATTATTACAGTGCGGGCATGAAAGAATTTGAAATGGTGATGGCGGGCATCAAACCCAAAACCATAGACGGTGAAGAAAAAACCAGCGCCATTGATACCGGCGGTGACAGTGATGTCTGGGCCAACGCATTCGATGCCGGCGGCGCAAGAATCGCAGAAAACGATCACCTTAATATTGATGCCATCGAATTTATCAACAAACACAAAGCGGATAAAAACGATGGCCAGCCCACTGAAGCCAAATACCCGACCCATGCCGTGAACCTGATCAACACCAGCCCCGGCGGCTACTGTGTGCACTGGTCCGGAGACCTGCCATCCAGTATTCAGGCCGGCGAGCTGCTGGGTATTCAGGAAAATGGCGTTCGCCACTGGTCCATTGGTGTTATCCGCTGGATCCGTCATATGCGCGACAAAGGTACACAACTGGGCATTGAGTTGCTGGCACCACGGGCCGAAGTCGGCGCCGCACGCCTGCTGCAGAAAACCGGCAGTAACGGTCCTTTTATGCGTGCCTTATTGTTGCCGGCCATTAAAGCCATCGCCCAACCAGCCACACTGCTGCTGCCACGTATTCCATTCCGTACAGGGAATAAAGTGGAGCTCAACTATCCGGACTTACAGGGCCGGCAACAACTGACCAAGCGCCTGGCGTCGACCAGCAGCTTCAGTCAGTTTCAGTTCCGTGCCGCCGGGGGCGCAGCTCAGGCCAACAACAGTACCCGCCAGGCAACCAGTATTGCTGATGACGAATTTGACTCTATCTGGAACAAACTCTGAAACAGTGTGCTATATGCGGAACAGGGCATTGACAATTTAGCGTCAAACCCGGCGATTCCGTCGCATTTGTCAGCCTCAGTCATTTTTTTTCAGATTTCAGGCTCTATAATCTCATTTTTATTAATTGCCTGAGGTGTGCATGTCTTCCAGTAGGGATACCCTGCATCTGTTATTACTGACCGAAACCGAAAACGATGCAGAGAGCCTGGTCAGTCTGATGCGGAATTCCGGCAGCGCGACCCGCGCACATCAGGTTACCTCCCTGGCAGACCTCAACGAACAGCTGCAGGACAAAACCTGGGACCTGATGATTACCCAGCCCAATGTGGGCGAAATCCCCTACGAAGAGCTGCTGAAACTCATCAAACGGCTGAACAAAGATCTGCCTCTTATCCTGCTCACTGAAGAACTCGATACCATGGTGATGGAGAGCGCCATCAAGCGTGGCGCCGCCGCCGTGGTACCGGAGGATGAAAGCAACCTGTTGCTACTGGTGATTCAGCGGGAATTGCGTCACCTGCAGACCCGCCGTGAATTACGTACGCTGGAAGTGCACGTCCGTGACGCCGAAAAACGTTGTCAGAATCTGCTTGAGAGCTCCAAAGATGCCGTGGCCTATATCCACGACGGCATGCACGTTTATGCTAACCAGGCTTACCTGGATCTGTTTGGCTATGCCTCCACCGATGAGCTGGAAGGTATGCCGATCATGGATATGATCGATGCCTCTGCGCAGCAGGCTTTTAAAGCCTTCCTGAAATCCTACATCGCCGAAGGGCAAAGTCAGCAGCTGCGTACAACCGGTGTAAATGGTGACGGGAAGTCTTTCTCCATGAGCATGAATTTCTCCGAAGCCACCTACGCTGACGAACGCTGCACTCAGGTTACCATTGGTTCTGACGCCGATAACGCAGAACTGGAAGCCAAGCTGAAAGAAATCAGCAGCCGCGACCTGATGACCGGGCTGTACAACAAACCTTACTTCCGCGCTGCGCTGGAAAGTGCCGTCGATAAAGCAGTTCTGAAAGGTGCCCGTGGCGCCATTCTGTACGTTAATATTGATAACTTCGGTAAGCTGAAAAGCGATATTGGCATCAGCCACGCGGACACCGTGATCAGTGAAGTCGGCACGCTGCTGAAATCACAGACCACGGATAAAGATATTCTTGCCCGCGTGGGGGAAGATATTTTTGCCTGCCTGCGTATGGGCGTGGATGCGGAATCCGCGCTGCAGTTTGCCGAACAGATACGCGATAAAGTCGAACACCTGTTGATTGATATCGGCAACCGTACAGTCACCAGCACAGTATCTGTTGGCGTAGCGCTGATTACAGAAAACAGCTCCCGTCCGGACGAAATCCTGCAGCAGTCTCATCATGCCTCTGATGATGTGCGCAAACAGGAAGGTCACGAACGTGGCAACGGCGTGGCTCTGTATCAGCCGAAAGAAACTGAAGACCATAAAGCCGGCGCTGAAAGTCTGGAATCGCTGCTGAAAGAAGCGATCAAGGGCAACAGTTTCCGCCTGCTGTTCCAGCCAATGATCAGCCTGAAAGGCGAAGACACCGAGCATTACGAAACTCTGCTGCGCCTGAATATGCCGGATGGCGAAGAGATGTCGGCCGGCGACTTTATGAACAGTGTGGATATCAGTGACGACCTGAAACGCAAAATCGACCGTTGGGTTGTGCTGCATACCACCAAGTTACTGGGTGAACACAGAGCCAAAGGTCATAACACCCGGGTGTTTATTAACCTCAGTGGCGCCTCTCTGATTGACGAAGCCCTGCCGGCCTGGATTGCGGTTGCCATTAATGCCGCCCGGTTACCGAAAGGCTCTGTGGTACTGCAGTTCAATGAAGAAGACGCGTCACAGATGCTGAAACAGGCACAGATATTCAGCAGTGCGCTGCGCGATAAAGCCATTCCGGCCGCGCTCAGCCGTTTTGGCTGTGCTCTCAACCCGATGCAGACGCTGCAACACCTGGCGGTTGATTACGTAAAATTCGACGGTTCCTTCACCAAAGAGCTGGGCTCGGGACAAAATGCTCTGAAAGAATTACTGAAAGAGCTGCACGAGGAAGAGAAGAAGACCATTATCCCGCTGGTCGAAAGCGCCACCTCCGTGGCTTCTCTCTGGCAACTGGGCGTGGACTTTATCCAGGGCTACTATGTGCAGCCGCCGCAGGCCGCCATGGCATTCAACTTCAGTGATGACGATGAAGTGTAAGGTCCACAGACATTATCTGATGACCTGAAAAAGCCCGCATTCGCGGGCTTTTTAGTCTGCTGGCAGCTGGCTGATAAGCGGACTCTATTCGGCGATATCGCGGTCACTGTATCCCAGCAGATAAAGGATACCGTCCAGACCAAGGGTGGAAATCGCATTCTTGGCGTTTTCCCGCACCAGAGGTTTGGCGCGGAACGCAATGCCCAGACCAGCGATACTCAGCATCGGCAGATCGTTGGCGCCGTCTCCCACCGCAATGGTCTGCTCCAGCCGGATCTCTTCTTTCTCCGCCAGCTGGCGCAGTAATTCCGCTTTACGCTGGCCATCCACTACCTGACCGGTCACGCGGCCGGTGACCACGCCGTCTTCCATTTCCAGCTCGTTGGCAAACACGTAATCAATCCCCAGCTTGTGCTGCAGATAACGGCCAAAATAATTAAAACCGCCCGATAGGATTGCGGTTTTGTACCCCAGAGCACGCAGATTACGGATCAGACGCTCGGCGCCTTCCGTCACAGGCAGCCGTTCTGCAATCCCCTGCAGTACATCGCCTTTCAGTCCTTTAAGCAACGCAACGCGCTGTTCAAAACTCTGTATAAAATCCAGCTCGCCCTGCATGGCGCGTTCGGTGATTTCTGCCACCTGGTCACCGACGCCGGCCGCCGCGGCCAGCTCATCAATCACTTCTGCTTCGATCAGGGTTGAATCCATATCAAAGCACACCAGACGGCGGGTACGGCGGTAGACGTTGTCTTCCTGAAAGGCGATGTCCACCCCCAGTTCATTGGCCACTTCAAGGAAGCGGGCCCGCAGTTCAGTCTGATCCGCCTCGCCACGGACCGAAAACTCAACACAGGCGCGGGTGTTCGGGCGGGTATTACTATCGGCCAGAGACACCCGGCCGGAGAGCCGGTTGATCTGATCGATATTGAGACCATGCCCGGCCACAATAGCCGTGATGCGGGAGATCGCTTCCGCTTCAATCTGCCGCGACAACAGGGTAATAATGTGGCGGGGTTTCCCCTGCCCCTGTACCCATTGCTCATAACTTTCCGGCGTCACCGGTGTGAAACGTATCGACAGCCCCATTTCATGTGCCTTAAATAAGACATCTTTTAACACCGGGGCAGATTCCGCGCGGGAAGGAATGGCAGCCAGAATGCCGAGCGACAGAGTGTCGTGAATCTCGGCCTGGCCAATATCGAGGATGGTCACATCGTACTGCGCCAGGATGGCGCTGATACGTGAGGTTAACCCGGGCTTATCGGCCCCAGTCACGCGGATTAGAACCAGTTCAGTCACGGATAGTTTCCTGCTTACAGATCCTGTTTGGCAAATCAGAGTTTTTCAGCGTCTGCTTTAGCCGCTGAAACCACTGCACGCAGTTCTTCAATCAGGTCTACGGTTTCGTGTACAGATAAGGCACGGACACGGTCCAAACTCATCAGATACAGGCCTTTTTCCAGTTGTTGCAGCTTATCCTGCAGAGACTGTTTCACGTCGCTCATGGTGAAATCCCCATCAATTATTCAGATTATTCGGCGGCAAAGGCTGCGCCATATTCCAAACCTGCCGCCAGACCAGTATTCTTCTGGCGTTACTGCAGGCGGCGCATATAATACCATCAATACCGCGGAAATCTTCGATTGTTTGAGTAACAGCATGCATACAGCCAGCCCGATTGGGCAAAAGTTGAATATAAGTCAAATTTGCGGCCTGCTGATGGGCATACTGGTACTGGTGTGTGGCCTGATCATCAGTGGTCTGGGTTACTCACAACTGAAAGATCAGCAGGAAAACCAGCTGATGCAGAATGCCCGGCAACAGCTTCAGCATCTGGCTCTGACCATCGCCCCCAGCCTGCTGGCAGAAGACAGAATTTCCCTCACCCTCACGCTGTCTGAATGGCAGACCGGGCCGCAACTGACCAATATTCAGATCCTCAATACCAGCCAGCAGGTCATTGCGGAACAGGGAACCCCGCTGCGCGAAGGCCCGGAAATCAGCCAGCCGGTGACCCAGGATAATATGGCGGCCGGGCTCATCCGTGCCGATATCGACCTGTCATCGGCAGGCCGCACCGCGCGCCATTATCTGGCCATGGGTCTGATTGCCAGTGGCCTGATGGCTCTGTTGGCCGCCCTGGTGGCCTACCAGCTGACCGAGCGTGTTACCGGTTACCTGCGCCAGCTGGAAGAAAGCCTTGGGCGCTGGGATGCCAACGATGATCCGCTGCAGCTTCCCCCGTCGCCGGCGGTCAGCGATCTGAAAAATATTCATCAGGCACTGAACCGTATTGCGGTGCGCGAAGAACATCAGAAAGCCATGGAACAGGCCCTTGGCCGTTTTGTGTCCGGCCACCCGTCTGCCCCCTCGTCACCACTGAGATACCATGAATGTGCGTTACTCTTTATTGAAATTCAGGATCTCGAAGTTCTGCAGCAACGGCTTTCCGCTGAAGAACTGACATCCGTTCTCAATCATTACCACCGTCTGCTGTCTCATGCTGCCAAACTCTATAATGGTAAAGTCGATCGCTATCACGGCTCCGGTATTGTCATGACCTTCGGCATCGCCAACCCGGTTACCACAGGTCATGAAGCCCTGCACAGCCTTTATGCCGCGCAGTTATTCAGTGGTCTGGTCACGCATCTGCGGGAAACCGACAGTAACATGCTGCCGGTAGAATTCCGTATGGCTGCACACTGGGGCAATGTATTACTGGCACCGGTCACACAGGACGACCGTACTGAATGCAACATGATAGGCGATACCGTGCACTGGGCTTCTCACCTTGCCGATAACGGTGAAGAGCTGCGCTTACTGGCCAGCCAGACACTGCTCGATCACTTACCCGGCAATGATGATATTCAGTGGCAGGAAGGCCCGCTGATTTCGGATCTGCACGGCGGGGAACAGGCGTGCTACTGGTTGCAGGAACTGCCGGAAAAAAATCATCAGCTTATTCAGCGACAGATCCGTCACATTACAGCGATGACAGAACAGGTATAACCCGGTCGGGCACCGCCACGATATTCATATAATAGTCATTTGAACTTCTGCAGTCCTTAACTAAGGTTAATTTGAAATTAACAGCAGAGGTTACCAACATGGTTCTTCGCAAATCCGGACTTGCTGCAGCACTGACCCTGGTAATCAGCCCGTCCGCTTTTTCCAGTGATCTTCAGATCAATGGTTTTATGAACGTTACCGCAGGCGTACTTTCCAACGAAGATATTTCCGCCGACGGCTACGATGACGGCGTTTCTTTTGACAACGGCACTCTGGTGGGCCTGCAGATGACTCAGCAGGTTAATGATTCCACCTCCGCCACCATGCAACTGATTTCGCGCGGCTCCGACAGTTATGAAACGGAAGCCGCCTGGGCCTACATCACCTATACCGCCAGCGACAGCACCGACATCCGCATGGGGCGTCTGCGTACGCCTTTCTTTTATTATTCCGATTTTCTTGAAGTCGGGTACGCCTACAACTGGATCACCCCACCTTCCATTGTTTATCGTCTGGGCGCCCTGTCATCGCTCAGCGGCGTTGATCTTACTCAGCGCTTTACCATGGGCAGCGTGGATGCCTCGGTGCAGCTTTATGGCGGACGTTTTTCATCCGATGTGGAATTACAGGGCGATGAATACGCCATCGAATTACGTCGCGCCATGGGGATAGTGCTGGCAATGTCGATGGGTGATTTTGGCGCCCGTGCCAGTTATCACCAGACCAATATCACCATGGATATTGATCCCGGCGGAACCCGCGCGCTGGACCAGCTGGCCGCCGGAGCCGCCCTCGCCGGCGTTGGTGATGAATTTATTCCCGATGAAGATAAATCGTCTTTCTACCAGGCATCAGTCAACTATGACAATGGCTCAACATCGGTGATTGCCGAGTGGACCGCGCTGAAACACGACAGTGCCGTTCTCAATGATGACTCCGCCTATATGATCAGCGCTGCTCAGCGCATGGGTGATATCACCGGCCATCTGACGTACGCTGCCACCTCCGATAATCTGAAAAGCGGAATGGTCGGAACCGTACAGGAGAACGCCGAACTGAAAGAGTCTGCCATTATTCTCGGCGCACGTTTTGACTATGATGCAGCCACTGCCTTCAAAATCGATATCCAGTACAACGATGAAGAAACCGTTGCCGGCGCCGATGGCGAAACTGGTGTGCTTTATACCCTTGGCATGAGCCTGGTCTTTTAAGGAGATTTACGATGAAAATATTTAAGTCAGTCTCCCGCCTTGCTTTGCTGACAAGCATCATATTCACTGCAACGGCCTATGCCGAAGTGGCTGTGATCGTCAGTGCAGCCAATGGCAACAGCGCACTGGATGGCAATACCATTTCCCGCATCTTTCTTGGCAAAACATCTAAGTTTCCGGATGGCAGCCAGGCCATACCGGTTGACCAGAATGAAGGCAGCGCCACACGCGATGCGTTTAATGATCAGGTCCTTGGTAAAAGTGCCAGTCAACTGAAAGCTTACTGGTCACGTCTGATTTTCACCGGAAAAGGCACTCCGCCCAAAGAGTCCGGCAATGATGCGGATATTAAAAACCTCGTCGCTCAGAATCCAAACCTGATTGGCTATGTGGATACTTCCGTGGTGGATGAGTCGGTGAAGGTAGTACACAAATTCTGAACAGGGTTGAGATCATAAAAAGGCGCCGAAGCGCCTTTTTATTTGCCGCCCTTATGACCATGCGATAACTGAATATCGACCAGGCGGTCGAGCACCGCTAATACCCGATCAAATTCGTCTCCGCCGCTCAGCCAGTTCAGAGCAGCCACACCGGCTTCAATTGTCGACAAACCGAATTCATGGGGCGACGTACGTATGGTGTAGCGGCTGGTCGTCTGCGGTTGCAGGCGGATAAAAGGCAGTTGCTGCAGCCACGGGTTCTGCAACATCAGCTTCCGGGTTTTACGCCAGGTACCATCAATAATCAGCAGCGCACGGATATCCCGTTTTTGTTGTTCCGTGACCGCCTGCCCTTCCCGTAACGGATAGAGTACAGCGACCTGTTCCACAGGCAGTGAGCCAAACACTTCACCATAATCATATTGATCCCCCTGCAACAACACGGAATTCTGAATACTTAAATTCAGAAGAGGTGCCGTCGACAGCGGGTGTCTGGCTTCGGTTTTTTCCTGCCAGATAATCAGTTTTACCGGTGCGGCCATCTGGGTAATGGCCGCACACAGGCAAACCCGGAGCGGCCGTCCACAATGACTGCAGGACGGTCGCGGACTCACTTATTTTTTCCCTTTTTTCTGCAGTAATGGTTTCAGGAAGTGGCCGGTATGCGAGGCTTTATTTTTAACCACATCTTCCGGGGTACCTTCTGCGATAATATAGCCGCCTTTTGATCCGCCTTCAGGACCCAGGTCGACAATCCAGTCTGCTGTTTTAATCACATCAAGATTATGTTCGATCACCACGATGGTGTTGCCATGGTCACGCAGACGATGCAGTACCGCCAGCAACTGTTCAATATCATGAAAGTGCAGGCCAGTGGTTGGTTCATCCAGAATATACAGCGTCTGGCCGGTATCGCGTTTGGACAATTCTTTCGCCAGTTTTACCCGCTGCGCTTCACCACCGGACAGCGTGGTCGCGGCCTGTCCCAATTTAATATAAGTGAGACCAACATCCATCAGCGTCTGCAGTTTGCGCGCCACAGCCGGGATGGCATCGAAAAACTCCCGCGCATCCTCCACTGTCATTTCCAGCACTTCGTGAATATTTTTGCCTTTGTAACGGATGTCCAGTGTTTCGCGGTTATAACGTTTGCCGTGGCAGACATCACAGGGGACATAAATATCCGCCAGGAAATGCATTTCAACTTTAATAACTCCGTCACCCTGGCATGCCTCACAACGCCCGCCTTTAACGTTAAAAGAAAAACGTCCGGCTTTATAACCGCGTGATCTGGCTTCCTGAGTGCCGGCAAAAATTTCCCGTACCGGCGTAAAAATACCGGTATAAGTTGCCGGGTTAGAACGTGGTGTGCGGCCAATCGGGCTCTGGTCAATATCCACCACTTTATCCAGCTGTTTCAGACCGCTGATACTGTCATATTCAGCCGCTTTCAGTGTCGTAGCACCGTTCAGGGCAGTGGATGCCAGCGGAAATAACGTACGGTTAATCAGTGTCGATTTCCCGGAGCCTGAGACCCCTGTGACACAGGTCATCAGACCCAGCGGAATGGTCAGGTCAACGTCGTTAAGGTTATTACCGCGCGCGCCTTTTAACGTCAGCAGTTTGTCTTTGTTGTAAGGCACGCGTTGTTCAGGAACATGAATAGCACGTTTACCGGACATATACTGGCCGGTAACGGAGTTCTTATTGGCAAATACCTGCTTGGGTGTGCCCTGGGCAATCACCTGCCCGCCATGGACGCCCGCTCCCGGACCGATATCAATCAGATGATCAGCACTGCGGATAGCATCTTCATCGTGTTCCACCACCATGACGGTATTGCCCAGATCGCGCAGACGGAACAGGGTTTTCAGCAAACGGTCGTTGTCACGCTGGTGCAGGCCGATCGAAGGCTCATCCAGAATGTACATCACGCCGACCAGACCGGCGCCAATCTGCGACGCGAGACGGATACGCTGCGCTTCCCCACCGGATAAGGTATCTGAGCTGCGGCTCAGAGTCAGGTATTCCAGACCGACATTGACCAGAAAGCTCAGCCGTTCGCGGATTTCTTTGAGAATTTTTTCGGCAATTTCACCGCGATGACCGTCCATCGTCATGGTGGAGAAATAATCAAAAGCTTCTTCCACCGGCATGGATGTGCAGGCATGAATGTTTTTATCACCCACAAAGACGTTACGTGCTTCAACCCGCAGCCGTGACCCATCACAGGACGGGCATGGCTGCACACTCAGGTACTTCGCCAGCTCATCGCGCACCATCTGTGAATCGGTTTCGTGATAACGGCGGTCCAGATTCGGCAATACCCCTTCAAACGGATGCTTTTTAATAATCTGATCGCCGCGTGAATTCACGTAGCTGAAATTAACCTCATCTTCTCCACTGCCGTTGAGCAATAGGTTGCGCTGTTTAACCGTCAGTTTGTTGAATGGCTTATCGATGCTGAATCCATAATGTTCCGCCACCGACTTCAGCATCTGAAAATAGTAGATACTGCGCCGGTCCCAGCCACGGATAGCCCCTTCAGCAATGGTCAGCGACGGGTCGTGTACCACCAGTTCAGGGTCAAAATATTGCTTCACGCCCAGACCATCGCAGCTCGGGCAGGCGCCGGCCGGGTTATTGAAGGAAAACAGCCGGGGTTCCAGCTCTGACAGGCTGTAGCCACAGTGAGGGCAGGAAAACTGTGACGAAAACAGCAGCGGCTCGGCTTTATCGTCGTCCATGTCAGCCACCAGCGCCAGCCCGCCGCTGAGCTCGATACAGGTTTCCAGAGATTCCGACAGACGCTGCTCGATGCCTTCTTTCACTTTGAAGCGATCAACCACCACCTCAACCGTGTGTTTGCGACGCTTATCCAGATCCGGTGTGTCATCCAGATCACACACCAGCCCGTCCACCCGCACACGGATAAAGCCCTGGGCGCGCAGACTTTCAAACACATGCAGATGCTCACCTTTACGGTCACGGATGACCGGCGCCAGAATCATCAGTTTGGCGCCGTCCGGCTGGTCCATAATGGCATCGACCATCTGACTGATGGTCTGTGCCTCCAGCGCAACATCATGATCCGGGCAACGCGGTGTACCAACCCGGGCGAACAGCAGACGCAGATAATCGTAGATCTCAGTGACGGTGCCCACGGTGGAGCGCGGATTGTGAGAGGTCGACTTCTGTTCGATGGAAATGGCCGGCGACAGACCTTCGATCAGGTCAACGTCCGGCTTTTCCATCATGGACAGAAACTGGCGTGCGTAGGTGGACAAAGATTCCACATAGCGGCGCTGACCTTCTGCGTACAGGGTATCGAATGCCAGTGAGGATTTGCCTGAACCACTCAGGCCGGTGATGACGACGAGTTTGTCGCGGGGAATATCAATATCGATGTTTTTCAGATTATGGGTGCGTGCCCCGCGGACGTGAATCCTGTCCATAGTTGGCTCTTCGTTTGGAAAGAAAAGCCCCTATTGTAATTCATGTGCGGGGGGCACTGACAGCCGATTATTCAACCGGCTCCTGCAACAGCTCTTCCATGTACTCTTTCGCCCAGTTGACGGCCTGAATACGATTGGCGGCGCCAATTTTTTTGAACAGGTTATAAATATGGGTTTTCACCGTATGCATGCTCACGTTGAGCTTCTCGGCGATTTCGATATTGGTGGCTCCGGTCGCGGTCAGACGCAGGATCTGGCGCTCGCGGCGGGTCAGCTGAGTGCTGGTACTGGGCATTTTGCGCGGCTTATGGCGAGTTTTCTCCAGGTATTTACCCAGTAATTCCCGTGGCAGCCAGTATTCCCCTTCAAACAGTCCGAGAATACCCTTACTCAGCTGCTGTTGGGATGTGTCGCGATAAAACAGCCCGTTCACCATCGGCCAGGCAATAAAACGCTCGGCCGGATGGCCTTTGGCAACATTAAACAGCGCCACTTTGATGTCCAGCGACTGCTCGTGTATTTCATCAAGCAGATCATGCAGCTTCTCCGGACGCGCGCACTCAGCATCAATCAATGCCAGGGTACGGCATGGATACTGACTCCATTCCGCCTGCCACTCCGGCACATTGACCAACTGGCAGTCGACATTGGTGCGCTGATGTATGTATCCGATAAGAATAGAATTCTGAAGGTTTTGATGGCCAAAAAGTATGACCCTGCGACCTGGCAAACTGACCTGGCGATCCATAGACATAACTCCTTTATGTTTACCCGGAATTTTGGGTGTGTGGGCCGGCCTTCCCCTACCGACGCTTTGAGTTTACGCAATCCCGGTAGAAATACCAATTTAGTACCGGTCATTTCAGGTCTTTTTTGCCGTTAGGAACGACCTGTTATGACTCTTTATCCAGCTATGACTTATGCGAATAAAGATCGTTCTGAAAAGATCTTTTTCCTGTTTCTTATTATTTATTTTATAAACAAGTGCCCATATATTTTGCCTGCGGGCCGCCTGTGGCGTCTGTCCCTTGAGGAAACACCCGACATACCGACACGCAAAGCTGATAACAAAGCGACAAAACTGATAGACTTGCGCCCTTTTATCCGACCAGTAACTGCATACAGAATGTCCACCTCGTCATCCTCCCCTGAAAGCGCGCGTTTTACCCCGGCAGAACAGCGCGCTGTGATTTCTCTGGCATCACTCTATGCCCTGCGCATGCTGGGGCTGTTTATGGTTCTGCCGGTTATGATGCTGGAAGGCAGTAAGCTGGACGGTGCCACGCCGCAATTGCTGGGCCTGGCCATGGGTGTTTATGGCCTGACCCAGGCGGTGCTGCAGATTCCGGCGGGCACATTGTCTGACCGTATCGGACGCAAACCCATTATTATTGGCGGCCTGCTGATCTTTGCTGTGGGCAGTTTTATTGCTGCCAGTGCGGACAATGTCTGGGGAGTCATTATTGGCCGGGCCCTGCAGGGCGGCGGCGCCATCGCCAGCGCCATTATGGCACTGGTGACGGATCTCACCCGGGAAGATAACCGCATGAAAGCCATGGCTTCCATCGGTGCCAGCATCGGCCTTTCATTCTCGCTGGCCCTGGTACTCGGGCCCTGGCTGGTGAGTCTGGGTGGGCTGAACCTGATCTTCGCGGCCACCGGTGTACTGGCCGTGGGCGGCGTAGCGGTCACTCTGTTCGTCATTCCCACACCGCCGGCGCGGCCTCACCGGGATGCCACCGCCGTTTGGGAAGAAGTAGTTAAGCAGCTGAAAAACCCACAACTATGGCCCCTCAACGCGGGGATTTTTCTGCTCCACGCTCTGATGGTGGCTATTTTTGTCGGCATTCCCGCGCAGCTGCTCAAAGCCGGAATTCCGGCGGACCATCACAGCTGGCTGTATCTGCCCGTACTGGCGGTGGCTTTCGTATTCATGGTGCCTTTTATTATTGTCGCCGAGAAAAAACGCAAAATGAAAAGTGTGGTCATCACCGGCGCCGTGGTCATAGCCATTGGTCTGTTCGGGATGGCCGCTGCCAGCAAGCTGTGGCACTGGGTTATCCTGCTGCTGATTTACTTCTGGGGTTTTAATCTGATGGAGGCCAGCCTGCCTTCCTGGTTAAGCAAAATCGCCCCGGCCGGCGCCAAGGGCAGCGCCATGGGGATTTACTCCAGCATGCAGTTTCTCGGCGCATTCTGCGGCGGTGGCATCGGCGGCTGGGTACTGGGCCACTACGGCAGCCCCACACTATTTGTCGGACTGGGGGCATTAGTGATACTTTGGGCGCTGATTTTATTCCGCGCATCCGCCCCCCTCCATCTGACCAGTATCAGACTGGCAGTAAACGGAGACTGCAGTGATTTTACGCTGGCACAGTTAATGGCACTGGATGGTGTCTCAGACGTCAGCCTGCAGTCCGGCGAAGGCGCTGTATATCTGAAAGTCAGCGCCTCCGGATTCGATCAGCAACAGGCGCTGAACATAATACAATCTACAGGAGAAGAGCATGGGTCGCAGCGTTAACAAAGTGACACTCATTGGTACTCTGGGTCGTGACCCCGAAGTTCGCTATATGCCAAACGGCAATGCCGTTGCCAACCTGAATATGGCAACGGATGAAAGCTACAACGACCGCCAGACCGGTCAGAAAGTCGAGCAGACTGAATGGCACCGCATCGTGGTCTACGGCAAGCTGGCGGAAATCGTTCAGCAGTATCTGAAGAAAGGTTCCAAAGCCTATTTTGAAGGCCGCCTGAAAACCCGCGAATGGGAAAAAGACGGCGTCAAACGCTATACCACGGAAATCATCGCGAACGATATGATGATGCTGGACAGCCGTGGTGCCAACGACGGCATGGGCGGCTATCAACAACCGTCACAGATGATGAATTCACCACAGGGTGGAAATCAGCCGCAGGGGGGCTATGCGCAACCGCAACAGCCGGCACCTCAGCAACAGGCCCCGCAACAACCTCAGCAGCCGCCGCAACAGCGCCCGGCCGCCCCACAACAACCGGCACAGCCACCGGGTGGCTATCAGCAGCCGCCGCAACAACCGGCACAACAGCCGAATCAGGGCTATCCCGGTGGTGGCGGTTATCAGCAGCCTCCCCAACAGGCACCGGCGCCCCAGCCGAGCAACAGTTTCGACGATTTCGACGACGACATCCCGTTCTGAGTAACGGCTCCGTCAATCCGGAAAGAGCCACTTAACCGTGGCTCTTTCTGTTATTGATCCGGCTGTTGGTCTGAGTTGACCTGAGACTGGCGCCGGTCAGCAATCAATACCCACACCAAACACACCAGCACCAGCACGGCAGCGGTCCAGAACACCAGCTGTGCCGCCTGATCAAAGGCCGCTCCCGCCGCCTGAATCAGCAGCCCTGCATCCCCGGCCGGCAACCCTCTGGCGACCATTAAAGCCGCATCAATACTGTCCGCTGCGTGTGCTGCCGGCACGGTCAGAGCCGCCGGCAGCTGAAACGCCGAGGTATACACCGCCGTCATCAGGCTGCCCAGCAGGGCAATACCAAAGGCCGCCCCCAGCTCATAACTGACTTCTTCCAGTGAAGCCGCCATACCGGCCTTTTCCGGCACCACACTGAACATCATGGCGGTGGAAGCCACCGTCATGGCGAAGCCAATTCCCAGCCCCAGTAAGGCCAGCAACAGCAGCTGCCACCACATCGGCGCTGATATTGACAAAGCCAGCGCCAGTGCAGCCATCAGCGACAATATCATTGCCGCACTCACGCTGCGGCGATTGCCGATACGGGGTGCCAGCACGCCGGCCAGAGGACCAGCCACCAGTGCCGATAATGGCAGTGGCAGAATATACAGCCCGGCCTGCAGAGGGCTGAATCCCAACACCAGTTGCAGGCGCTGCGTGGTCACCAGCTCCACCCCGACAATGGCCGAGGTAGTCACCAGTGCAATCACAAAACCGTTCGCGAAAGGCGCGCTGCGGAACAGTCTGAAATCAATCATCGGCTCCTGCTGTGCACGCTGATGGCGGAGAAACAGCAGGATGGCGACCACCGCGACCGTTAATTCTGACAATGCCAGGACATAATCCGGATGACCGCCACAGGCTTCTTTCAGCGCCATAATGGCGGCAATCAGCCCCACCATAATCTGAGCCGACGCCAGCAGATCAAAGGGACGCGACCAGTCCGGCGCCGATACCGGCACGTAACGCACCGCCATCACCAGAGCAACCACGACCACAGGGACATTCACCAGAAATACCGCACCCCACCAGAAGTACTCCAGAATGACGCCTCCAATCACAGGCCCCAACGCCATGCCCCCACCGGATACCGCGGCCCAGATGCCAATCGCCAGCGTCCGCTCCTGCTCATCGCTGAAGCCGGTGCGGATCAGTGCCAGCGTCGCCGGCATCATCATCGCAGCCCCCACCGCCAGGCATACCCGGGCGCTGATCAGCCATGCCGGTGACGGCGAAAATGCAGCCAGCAAAGATGCCAGCCCAAACACCACCAGCCCGGCCAGAAACAGCCGCCGGTGTCCATAACGGTCACCCAGAACCCCCATCGGCAGCAGCAGGCCTGCGGCCACCAGCTGATAGGCATTAATAATCCACAGCTTCTCCGTGGCGCTGGCCTGCAGGTCCCGGGTCAGCGCCGGTAACGCGGTGTACAGCACCGTCATATCCACAACAATCAGCAACAGAGCACTGGAAACAACCGCCAGCATCAGCCAGCGTTGTGCAAACAACATCAGATTCACCTTTCACCATCGTGTTTTATTGACACGCGGCCGTATAATTCCACATTCAACCGGCACATAATATAAATACATACGTATTTATTTAAAAGAGAAAAGTATGGGCAGACGTAAAACGATTGACCGCAATGTACTGCTGGATATCGCTGAACAGATCGTTGGCGGTCAGGGCGCTAAAGCGCTGACCATCGACGCCCTCGCCAAAGCGGCAGGCATTACCAAAGGTGGTGTGCAATACAGCTTCCGTAACAAGGAGGCATTACTGGATGCCATCTTCGAGCGCTGGGATCAGCAGTACAACAGCCTCTATCGTTCCATTGCCGGCGACCATCCGGACGCGATGGAAAAAGTCGCAGGGCACGTACAGGCCACCCGCCAGGCGGATGAAAGCGCCAACGCCCGGGCTGCCAGCCTGATGATGGCTCTGCTGGAAAATCCTAAGCAGATGGCGGCGAACCGCACCTGGTATCGCGGAATTATCAGTGATCTGGATCTGTCCGATGAGAAAGCACGCCGCATGCGGTTGGCCTTTCTGGCCTCAGAAGGCGCTTTTCTGCTGCGCAGTTTAGGCCTGCTGGATATTGATGACAGCGAATGGCAGGACATGATGGATGACGTCGCCACCACGCTGTTGCCCGGTGACGACAGCGGGCGCCAGGACCCGGTCGATACAGAGTAAACCGGTCCTGGCACAGAGCGGCCGGCCTTACAGCATCAGGCCGTCGAATAATTCCACGGTGACGGTTTCGCCGGCTTCCACGCGTCCGCGTTCCTGCTCCAGTACGATGTAGCAGTTGGCCTGACTGAGCGAGCTGAGAACGGCTGAACTCTGATTGCCCACCGCCCGCACGTGAAGCTGCCCGTGATCGTCGTAATCGCAGAGTCCGCGCTGAAAATCCGTGCGCCCAGGGCGTTTGCGCAGCACGTCCGACGTCTGCGCCCGCAACCTCACAGGTTTTACCTGATGTTCGCCGGCAAGACGGCGCAGCATAGGGGCCGCCAGCTGATGCATGGTTACCATGGCAGAGACCGGATTACCGGGCAGACCAATAAACAGACTGGACGGCAGATGGCCACAGGCAAAGGGTTTGCCGGGCTTGATCGCCAGACGCCAGAAATCGATCCGTCCCAGGGATTCCAGCACATCTTTGGTATAGTCTGCCTCGCCCACCGACACCCCACCGGTGGTCATCACCACATCAGCCTCAGCGTCGGCCTGCACAAAGGCCTGGCGCAGCGCGGCAGCTGAATCCTGCACTGTGCCCATCGCCAGCACTTCGCATCCCAGCCGTCTGAGCATCGTGGCGATGGTAAAGCTGTTGCTCTGATAGATCTGCCCGTCTGCCAGCGGCCGTCCGGGTTCCACCAGCTCATCACCGGTGGCCAGCAAAGCAACTTTTAAACGCGGTCTGACGCTGACCTGAGCAATCCCCACACTGGCCAGCAGCCCGACATCTGCCGGACGCAGGCGGCGCCCGGCGGTCAGCAGTATCTGCCCGGCGCGGATGTCTTCACCGCTGAGCCGGACGTTGTCGCCCTGATCCGCACCATGGGGGAAGCGGATCAGGCCTTCGTCAGCGACCCCGGTATTTTCCTGCATAACCACGCTGTCGGCCCCTGCCGGCACCAGAGCGCCGGTCATAATGCGCACGCATTCACCCGCCCGCAGAGTGCCGCGGAACGGATGCCCGGCCATGCTCTTACCGGCCAGCTTCAGCGTATCCCCGTCTGCCAGATCAGCAGCGCGCAACGCATACCCATCCATAGCGGAATTATCCGCCGGTGGCACATTCATGGCACTGGTAACATCCGCCGCCAACACGCGTCCATCGGCTTCAGTCAGAGGAATGGTTTGCGCGTCACGGATGGGTTCGACAAAACTGAGCAGACTTTCCAGCGCCTGGTCCAGTGGCGCCAGCCCCGGGCTGTCACAGGTAATCATCAGGCCACCTGCGTACTGACGTTAATGCCGTTTGCCTGCGGCAACCCCAGCGACAGAATCAGCGCATCGCCGGCTTCCAGCGGGCCGACGCCTGCCGGCGTGCCGGTCATAACAATATCGCCCGGATTCAGTGTAAAAATACGGCTCATATGGGCAATCAGAGGGATCACCGGAAACAGCATGTCAGCGCTGCTGCCCTGTTGCTGGACATGACCATTACGTTCCAGTTTCAGTTCAATGGCGCTCCAGTCGGTCACTTTGGCCGCGGCCAAAAATCCAGTCAGCGGACAGGCGCCGTCAAAGCCTTTCGCCACTTCCCATGGATGGCCTTTTTCTTTCAGTTTTGCCTGCACATCGCGCAGGGTCAGATCAAGCCCCAGGCCCACCCCGGCAATGCCGGCGGCGACATCGGCATCGCTGGCGTGCTGAAGCCGGTCACCGATCAGCACCGCTATTTCCAGTTCGTGATGTACGGCTCCCTGACCGGCCGGCACAGTAAAAGATGGTGCTGCCGGAACCGCTGCCGTGGCGGGTTTGATAAAGAGGATGGGGGCGGAAGGTACCGGGTTATTCAACTCTTTGGCGTGTTCGGCGTAATTACGTCCGACACAGAGTATTTTGCCGGTGGCATGAGGGAAAGACTGGTTTTCCAGGGTCGCATAAAACATACAGAAACGGCCTGATACGTAGGAACAAGGCCGTTATGGTAACGCAACGACAGAAAAAAGTTCAGGAAGCTTCGCGTGGCTGACGGATGAGTTCGGCCAGCTCACGATCCACCGATGACGGATCGAGCATATTGAGTTCCAGCAGCCGGCGCAGACTGGTCATACTGTCGAGATCCATGGAATCACAGGCACAGCCCACCACGTCTTCGTCGATATGCACCAGCGAGCAGTTCATCGCGATGTACTCTTCATCAGAAAGCTCCAGTGTCACCGTCAGCTGTTGTTCCAGCTTCCAGTTGACGTTTTCCGGGCGCACCAGCAGTACCCCCCGCAGACTGATATCCATGCAATGGGTTTCATAGCTTTGGCCACCGGTTTCAACCTTTACCCGCCGCAGAAAATGCACCCGTTTAAAATGACGTTTATCCATACCTGCCCTCTGTCGGACCACTGGATGGCCGGGATGACCTGCCAGCGTTAAAGTCCCTATTAGGTTTAGTAGTAATTACTGATAACGCAAACGACAGAGCGTCGCAGAAAGTGACGTTTGTGACAGTGCACAAAGCGGAGAACCGGCGCCAGCCACCCTGTGTTGACAAGGCGGCCGGGCGGACACGGCGGGCTTAAGCCAGACGTTTGTACTTCATACGTTTAGGTGCCGCATCGGCGCCCAGACGTTTTTTGCGGTCTTCTTCGTATTCGGTGTAGTTCCCCTCAAAGAAGGTCACTTTGGAATCCCCTTCGTAGGCCAGAATATGAGTGGCAATGCGGTCAAGGAACCAGCGGTCGTGGGATACCACCATCACAGTCCCCGGGAAAGCATCAATGGCTTCTTCCAGTGCGCGCAGGGTTTCCACGTCCAGGTCGTTGGACGGCTCATCCAGCAGCAGTACGTTAGCGCCCTGCTTCAGGGTATAAGCCAGCTGCAGACGGCCACGCTCACCGCCGGACAGATCCCCGACCCGTTTCTGCTGATCGCCGCTTTTGAAGTTAAAGCGGCCGATATAGGCGCGGCTAGGATAATCCTTGCCATTAATGTTAATCATATCCAGACCGTCGGAAATGGCTTCCCACACGGTTTTCTTGTCGTCCAGCTCATCGCGCAACTGTTCAACGAAGGCCAGCTTCACGGTTTCACCAATGACAACTTCGCCGGCATCCGGCTTTTCTTCTCCGGCGATCATACGGAACAGGGTGGATTTACCGGCACCGTTACCACCAATAATGCCGACGATGGCCCCCGGTGGTACGGCAAAGTCGAGATCATCGATCAGCATACGGTCACCAAAGGACTTACTGACGTTATGGAACTCGATCACTTTATCGCCCAGACGCGGACCCGGTGGAATATAAATCTCGTTGGTCTCGTTGCGCGTCTGAAACTCACGTGAATTCATTTCTTCGAAGCGCGCCAAGCGGGCTTTGCTCTTCGACTGACGGCCTTTGGCGCCCTTACGTACCCACTCCAGCTCATGCTTGATGGCTTTGGTGTGGGCTTCTTCTTCTTTTTTCTCCTGCTCTAAGCGCTTTTCTTTCGCTTCCAGCCAGGTGGTGTAGTTGCCCTCATAAGGAATACCATGGCCACGGTCGAGCTCCAGAATCCACTCTGCACAGTTATCCAGGAAATAACGATCGTGAGTGATGGCCACCACGGTGCCGGGATATTCTTCGAGGAATTTTTCCAGCCAGCCAACGGATTCCGCATCCAGATGGTTGGTCGGTTCGTCGAGCAACAACATATCCGGTTTGGACATCAGCAGACGGCACAGCGCCACACGGCGGCGTTCACCACCGGACAGTTTGGTGACATCCGCATCCCACGGCGGCAGACGCAGGGCGTCAGCGGCGATTTCCATCTGCCGTTCCATATCGTGGCCACCGGCGGTTTCGATCAGGGCTTCCAGCTCCCCCTGTTTTTTCGCCAGCGCGTCGAAATCAGCATCCGGCTCGGCATAGGCGGCATAAACCTGTTCCAGCGCTTCTTTGGCTTCGACGATGTCTGATAAACCGTCTTCCACATTGCCTTTTACATCTTTGCTGGGGTCCAGCTCCGGCTCCTGCGGCAGGTAACCGATATTCAGATCCGGTTGTGGACGGGCTTCGCCGACGATGTCAGTGTCCAGTCCCGCCATGATTTTCAGCAGGGTGGATTTACCGGCGCCATTCAGACCCAGAACACCGATTTTGGCGCCCGGAAAAAAAGAAAGTGAAATATCACGCAGAATCTGACGTTTGGGCGGAACGATTTTACCCAGACGGTTCATGGTGAAAACGTATTGTGCCATGTGAATTTACCTCATATCAGTTGCGGCCAACGCTACTGAAAAGCAGCGCGTATAGCAACCGCAGCCGCCCGTAAACGAATGTCCGGGCGGGCCGGTGAATAACAACGGAGTCCTATAAAACAGTCAGATTATACCGTATCGGCTACCATGGTTTTTTATTTCTGATAAAAAAATCAGTAAACACCGGATCACAGTGTCTGGTTGAACGGCGCGGTTGATCACCCTTTACAACAGGCAGCGCAGTGGCGGCCATGGGAGATGACACGGCAGTGCCGGTAAGGTCAATTCCTGCCAGGCTCCCTCACGATTTCCACCACAATTCCCGCCATCAGGACGAAACCCATCATACATCCGGTTCAACTACCGGTATCAGGCGCTATACTGATAACGCACCTTAAAAAGTCAGGGGATCGGCGGCAGGAATGCTATTTAACATGTTCTCAACAAGCGGCCGGGATATCCCGCTGCGCTCCAGCCTGCTGAATATTCCGTTATTCGTTCTCAGTTTCCTGTCACTGACACTGGTGCTGGCCTGGAGCAGCTGGCAACAGTACCAGCAGGATAAGGCCATGCACATCAACGAGGTGCACCTCACCCTGGAGAACTACGCTCAGCAGGCAGGACTGCTGGCCCAGGCCGGCATTGCTGCCAACACTATGTTTGTGCGCGGCTATGCCGATCTGATCGGGAAAACCGCCGCCGGCGATCCACAGGCCAGTGAACACCTGTGGAATGAAATGCAACGTTCATTTTTTAATATTACCGGCTATACCCTGTTTGACGGCGAAGGCCACTTTCTGCAGCAGGGTGGCGAACAGATTCACAGCAACGAAATAGCCGATATATACGTTAATATCAACGCTTCAGGCGGTGATCACGGCCTCTTCCTGCTGCGTTATGGCGGCCGCGGCGGTTTTTATTTTTTCAGCCGTTTCAGCACAGATGACGGAAAATCCTATATTTTTGTCAGCCGCCGTGCTTACAGCAAGCTGTCACAGATTATATATAACGGCCACTTCCCCGGCTTTGAAATGCTGCTCATCGATACCCGGACCGAAACGGTCAGCATACGGGAATTTTATTTCGCTGATTCAGACAACCAGCCCGGTCTGAAAGAGGAAGAAAAACGCAACATTCTGTTCCGTACCAGCATTCCGTTTTCACATTGGGATGTCGCCGCCTTACCGGTCAAGGATGGTACCAACCCCGGCCTGCTGCAACGCCTCAGTTCGCCGTTACTGGTGCTGTTAGTGTTCGCCATCCTGGCCAGTATTCTGTGGCTGATTATGCGCCGCCAGGAACGTAAAGCCCGACAGATCGAAGCCATCCGGCGCCAGACCGAACAACGCGCAGACCGGGTACTGGCGTCGGTTGACGATGCACTGATTTCAACCGATTCCCACGGCGTTATTGATTACGTCAACCCCAGAGGCGCCGCCCTGTTAATTGAAATGGGGGTGCGTAAATTTGTCGGCGCAGCACTGTCCGACGTATGGCCCGATAAACAGGCGCTGTGGAACCGCGGTTTATCAACCGAAGAACTGGAAATGCTGGCCGACAGCGGCCGTCGTATGAAAATCACCATCGGTGACGAAGAACGTATCCTTGAACAGGAGTACAACCCCCTGTACGAGCGCCGCAAAATCTGCGGTATTGTCTGGCTGTTGCGTGATATTACCGACGCCGAGCATGTAACCCGTGCCATGCAGCAGAGCCAACAGCGTTACAAGGCTTTGTTTGAAGAATCGGGCGTTGCCCACTGTGTTATCGACGTATCCGCGTTCAACGGCAGTATTGACGAGATTAAAATCGTCGACGTTAACGACGCTGCGGTACGCATTGCCGGCGCCGACAGCCGTGAACATCTGATCGCCAACTTTAAAGCGCTCAATGCCCGGCCGGATAAACCCCAGTTCGCTCAATCACTGCAACGGGCGCTGGAGCTTGATCTGGCCACTACTGAATTTGATATCCGGCTGAAATGCTTTGATGGAGAAGTCCGCGATTTCTGGGTCAATCTCAGTCTGCATTCAGGCTCCGCTGAGCATGCACTGATGACATTACTCGACGTCACCGAAAGCAAGCAGGCAAACAAACAGATCCGTGAGCGCGAAGCTTTCTGGTCCAGTATTACCGCCAGTATGCCGGACGTGATTTATGTTCTGGACATCGACGAGAAACTGCAGCCGACACTGGTATACCGTAACCGCGAAGTGGCCGACCTGTTGGGCTATCCGCCGGAAGCACGGCAGGGTAAACATCACTGGATTGATTACGCCCCCAAAGCCGAAATGGAGACCATCCGCAATAACATTGCCGGCAACCGCCATATGAAGCCCGGAGAAACCCGCCAGGCGCAGATGACCTTTATTCATTACGACGGCAGTGAACGCATACTGAAATCCCAGGACACACCCTTGCAGTTCGATGAGAAAGGTTATGTCACCCGTTATATTGGCAGTGTCCGTGACGTCACCGATGAAGTGCGTAAACAACAGCAGGTAAGAGATTCCGAACGCCGCTACCGGCTGCTGGCCGAAAATATCAACGACGTGATCTGGGCGTCGGATTTAAATCTTAACTTCAATTTCGTCAGTGCTTCCGTGGAGCGTATTCTGGGCTATAAACAGGATGAACTGCTGAGTGAAGGGGTGAACGCTATTTTCGAAATTCAGGACATCCGCACCATGGTGCATGACATGCGTGCGATGCTGAATAAAGCCCGGCTTAACCCGGAAAAAGCCAGAACCAATAAAGACCTGATTAAAATCGACATGATGGCGACCAGCAAACAGGGAGACGATGTGCTGCTGGAACTGCAGGCGACCACGCTGTGGAATGAAGATAATGAACTGCAGGGTATTCTCGGCATCTGCCGTGACGTCACCGAAGCAAGAGCCATCGAACAGGAACTCAGGCTGGCCGCTGAAGTGTTTGCCAACAGTAATGAAGCCATCATCATTACCGACAACACCATGAACATTGCCAATGCCAACCGCGCGTTCTGCGCCATCACAGGTTATAAATACGATGACGTGATTGGCCGTACCCCGGACTTCCTTATTTCTGATGACCGCCATGACATCACCTTTTATGAAAAAATAGGTCAGGCACTGGTGATCGACGGCTACTGGCAGGGAGAGATTTTTTATCGCTGCATGGATGGCGAAGTAAGAACCGGCTGGGCAGGCGTAACCGCAATCCGCGATGATCAGCATGAGGTCCAGAGCCTGATCATTATTATGTCCGATATTACCGAACGTAAAGTGATTGAAGAGCGTATTCACAAGCTGGCCTATTTTGATCCGCTGACAGGTCTGCCAAACCGTACCCAGATGCACGAAAAACTGGATGCCATGATCCGCCGGGCCAAAAGTGGCGATCAGTGTCTGGCTCTGTTGTTTATTGACCTTGACCGTTTCAAACCGATCAATGATTCCATGGGTCACCCGGCGGGCGATCAGGTGTTAAAGCAGGTCGCTCAGCGCTTACGTGAATGCACCAAGCAGGATGATCTGGTCTGTCGTATGGGGGGCGATGAATTTACCCTGGCACTGGGCGGCCTGACGGATGCTGACCAGGCCGGTAACACCGCCATCAAAGTGGCCGAACGCATTCTGCACTGTCTGAATAAACCTTATGTTCTTCAGCAGCGTGAAGTTTTTATCAGCGCCAGCATCGGCATTTCAATTTATCCCCATGACGGCGAAAGCGTGATTGAACTGCTGAAGAATTCCGACATGGCCATGTACCACGCCAAAAATCTGGGCCGCGATAACGTGCAGTTTTTCGATGAAAAAATGAACGAGAAAGCCGTCGAGATGATGGAGCTGGAAAACGACCTGCGCCAGGCCCAGAGCCGCAACGAACTGGAACTTTACTTCCAGCCACAGTATCAGGCCCGCAGCGGCGACGTGGTTGGCGCCGAAGCCCTGTTACGCTGGCACCATCCGGACAAAGGCATGATATCTCCTGCGGTCTTTATTCCCGTAATTGAAGACACCGGCCTGATCGTTCCGGTGGGCGAATGGGTATTAAGCGAAGCATGCCGTCACTTCGCCGCCTGGCAACAGCAGGGACTGAGCGTTAACCGCATTGCTGTCAACGTATCAGCGCGTCAGTTCAAACACGACGGCTTTATCGATGCAGTCAAAAACGCCATTACGGCGGCCGGCATTCAGCCCAGCCAGCTGGAACTGGAACTGACGGAAAGCATTCTGATGGACGATGTCGCCCACACTCTGGCGGCGCTGAAGTCGTTGCGTGATATCGGCGTGCGTACCGCCATTGATGACTTCGGTACCGGTTATTCATCGCTCAATTATCTTAAGCAGTTCCCGGTCGATATTCTCAAAATTGACCGCAGTTTTATTCAGAACCTGCCGCAGAACGCTGACGATGCTCAGATTACCCGTACCATCATCGCCATGGCCCATAACCTCGGCATGGGCGTGATCGCTGAAGGGGTGGAAACCCGCGAGCAGCTGGAATTTCTGATCTCCGCTGACTGTGAAGAAGTACAGGGTTTCCTGCTCAGTAAGCCGTTGCCGGTCAGCGATCTGCTGCCACTGTTGCAGAGCAACAGCCAACAACACTGAAGGCTGCCTCTTAACGCCACTACAGTCCTCATGCAACAGCCTCATAGCAGCCTCATCGTGAAGCGATTTCACCGCCACGATGATTCCTTCTCAAGTGCCTTGCCGCCCAGTTTGCGCTAGAATGCCCGCCTTTCTTTTTCCGAACTCTGACTTAGCCCTTATTAAGAGGATGCCCTGATGTTTAGCCGTGATATGAACATAGCGGATTTTGATCCGGAACTGTGGTCTGCAATGCAAGCCGAAGATGCCCGTCAGGAGCATCACATCGAGCTGATCGCCTCCGAAAACTACACCAGCCCACGGGTGATGGAAGCTCAGGGCTCCCAGCTGACCAACAAATACGCCGAAGGTTATCCCGGCAAGCGCTACTATGGTGGCTGCGAACACGTGGATGTGATCGAACAGCTGGCCATCGACCGTGCTAAAGAACTGTTCGGCGCCCCTTACGCCAATGTACAGCCTCACTCAGGTTCTCAGGCCAACGCTGCCGTTTACTTCGCTCTGTGTCAGCCGGGCGACACCATTCTGGGCATGAGCCTGGCCCACGGTGGTCACCTGACCCACGGTGCTTCCGTCTCTTTCTCCGGCCGCATCTACAACGCCGTTCAGTACGGTCTGAATCCGGAAACCGGCGAAATTGACTACGCCGAAGTGGAACGTCTGGCCAAAGAACACAAGCCAAAAATGATCGTCGCCGGTTTCTCTGCCTACAGCCGTGTGGTTGACTGGCAGCGTTTCCGCGACATCGCCGACGAAGTGGGTGCTTACCTGTTCGTTGATATGGCACACATTGCCGGTCTGGTGGCGGCAGGACAGTATCCGTCTCCGGTCGGCATCGCCGACGTGGTGACCACTACGACCCACAAAACCCTGCGCGGTCCGCGTGGTGGTCTGATTCTGGCGAAAGAAGACGAAGAGCTGAACAAAAAACTCAACTTTGCCGTCTTCCCGGAATCCCAGGGGGGCCCGCTGATGCATGTGATTGCAGCCAAAGCCGTGTGCTTCAAAGAAGCCATGAGCCCTGACTATAAAGAGTACCAGGCTCAGGTGCTGAAAAACGCCCGCGCAATGGCGAAAACCTTTATCGAACGCGGTATCAACATTGTCTCCGGCGGTACCGACGACCACCTGTTCCTGGTGGACCTGATCGGCAAGGAATACACAGGTAAGGACGCGGATGCCGCACTGGGCCGCGCCAATATCACAGTCAACAAAAACTCGGTCCCCAACGATCCGCGTTCGCCGTTTGTTACCTCCGGTCTGCGTATCGGTTCTCCGGCCATGACCAGCCGTGGCTTTAAAGAAGAGCAGGCCATACAGCTGACCAACTGGATCTGTGACGTTCTGGATGGTCTGGAAACAGGCGATTCTTCGGCCGCCGAAGCAGAGGTTAAAGCCAAAGTGATCGCTCTGTGCGAACAGTTCCCGGTTTATAAGTAAGCGCCTTTAAACCGCCTGCCGCATGGCAACCAGCCCGCGCCGGAGTAAATCCGCCGCGGGCTTTTTACTGTACGGCTTTTGGGCTTTTTAGTGTGCCTCCCACAGCACGATGAATACCGCACAGCAAGGTACGACCGTACCACCTGTCATCAAAATGTCACTGGAATGTCATAGCCTCGCCGGATTAAAGTCCTGTCCTCACGATGAATTCATCCAGGGAGCGCTTATGACTGACACCCCACTGCCAGTAACCGAAAACGATCTCCGGACTATGCTCAGCGACGCCGAAAGCGCGCTGGACAGTGCATCGCAGGGACTCTGGACCCTGGTCAGACTCCCCGCCCCCGAATTATGGCAACAACATCCCTGGGCAGACGAAGTCTGTGGTTTCTGGGTGATCGCGGTGATGGGAAAATCCTGCATTTATTACAATGACCTCAGCAAAGGCTTCTGCCTCGGACGGTTCAGTCGCTGGGGCATTATTGATGATTACCAGACCGAGAAAACCACCCTGTCGGAACGGCTGCGCGGCCTGTCGTCCCTCGCCGGGCAACTGAGCGAAGCCTGAGCACCGCAGCGGCGCCCACCTTTGGCTGCAGATAACCCCCTACTCGCGGCCTGACATCACAGGCAACAGGTGCAATCCGGCCAGATAAAACCCGTGCATCCCCGTCCACATCCCCCATCGCACCCGCTGGCCTGAGATGCCGCCCACAACAGCCCTCCGCTGCTGCCGGAAATTGTCCGCCACTTACCTCCCGCCGGACGTCAGCCAGCGCTAGGCTGTGACGGATAATAACAACCGATAAACCAGACCATGGCTTTCAGGAGGTCGGTATGACTCAGTTAAGCACCGCAGACAAGAGCACAGACACTCAGCCACACCCACAACAGCGCCGCCAGACGGCCGGTGAGCGGGCGAATATTCCGCCGCGCCGCATGGATTTTGAATTCGCGGAACAGACACCGCGCTACTGGTACCGCAACAGCCCGTTTCTGACCACCTTCTGGAGTACCCTGTCGTCTCTCTTTCCGGAAGGGGAAACCTTCTTTGTGGACTCAGTGCGCAACTTCCGTAAAGACATCACCGATCCGCTGTTAAAAGATCAGATTTCCGGCTTTATCGGCCAGGAAGCGATGCACAGCAAAGAGCATCAGGCGTTTAATGATCTGGCGGAAAAGCATGGCCTGCCGGCCAATAAGCTGGATAAAGAGCTCGGCGTGCTGCTGCGTTTTGCCCGTAAAATACTGCCGGCAAAGCATCAGCTGGCCGTCACCGTGGCACTGGAACATTACACCGCGATTCTGGCGGAACAACTGCTGCGAGACCCGTCCCATCAGGCCAATATTCAGGACCCGGAGGCGCTGAAGCTGTGGATGTGGCATGCGCTGGAGGAGAATGAACACAAAGTGGTGGCCTATGATGTTTACCGTCAGGTCGGTGGTGGTTATCTGCACCGGATTTTCACCATGCTCGTGGTGACGCTGTTCTTCTTTGCCATCGTTGGCAGCGGCCATCTGCGCTTACTGGCGGCGGACAAAAAACTGTTCGACATTAAAGGAAACCTTAAAGGTTTCTGGTATCTGTGGGGCCCCAAAGGCCTGTTCCCGAAACTGCTGCCCCAGTACCTGGACTTCTTCCGCCCCGGCTTTCACCCCAACGATCATGATACCGTTCAGCTGCTGGACGACTGGCGCGGGAAAATGCTGAGCCCGGGTGGCCTGCTGGCGGATCAGATCAGGAACCCACAGCGCAGCTGACACCTGGCCCGGGCGGCTGCCCGCCCCGGTTTCAGTAAAAGCCGGAGGATGCTGGTACTTCCTGCCTTTATCCCTTAAAATCCGCGGCTCTCATTCATCGAGCCGCTCTTTACCAGTTATGCATTGCCCTTTCTGTACACATCAGGAAACCAAGGTTATCGACTCACGTCTGGTGGCAGACGGCGAGCAGATACGCCGTCGCCGGGAATGCATCCGCTGTGGTGAACGTTTTACCACCTTCGAAACCGCCGAACTGGTGATGCCACGCATCATCAAACAGGACGGCACCCGCGAACCCTTCAATGAAGATAAACTCCGCTCCGGCATTCAGCGTGCGCTGGAAAAACGCCCGGTCAGTGTCGAGGACATTGAAGCTGCCATCGTCCGTATCAAGCAGAAGCTGCGCGCCTGCGGAGAGCGCGAAGTCGCCAGCCGTATGCTGGGCGAATGCGTGATGGAAGAACTGCGGCAGCTGGATCAGGTCGCCTATGTACGCTTCGCCTCAGTCTATCGCAGCTTCCAGGATCTGGAAGAATTCCGCGCTGAAATTGAACGCCTCTCAGGCCCGCTGGCGTCCGCAGAGTTATCGGAAGCCCTGACCAGCACCGCCGATACGTCTCCTTCCACCACTGAAACGCAGGAGAAACCGGCATGAGCCACGAAGTTTTCATGGCCCGGGCACTGCAGCTGGCAGCACGCGGTCTGTATTCCACCAGCCCCAACCCCAGAGTTGGCTGTGTGATCGTCAAAGAAGGCGTCATTGTTGGTGAAGGCTGGCATCAGAAAGCCGGTGAACCCCACGCTGAGGTGAATGCCCTGCGCATGGCCGGCGATCAGGCCCGGGGCGCCACAGCCTATGTCACCCTGGAGCCCTGCAGCCATTACGGCCGCACGCCGCCCTGTGCCGAAGGCCTGATCAAAGCCGGTGTTGCAAGCGTGGTCGGAGCCTGTGCCGACCCCAATCCGTTAGTCGCCGGACGTGGCTATAACATGCTGCGGGAAGCCGGCATTGACGTCATCACCCCTTGCCTGGAAACGGCAGCCATGGACATCAACCCGGGCTTTATGCAGCGTATGCAGACCGGCCTGCCGTATGTGCGGATTAAACTGGCGCATAGTCTGGATGGCCGCACCGCCATGGCCAGCGGCGAGAGCCAGTGGATAACCGGCCCTGCCGCCCGCGCCGATGTGCAGCGCCTGCGGGCACGCAGCTGCGTGATCATTACCGGGGCGGATTCAGTACTGACCGACAATCCGTCCATGACAGTAAGGCCGCAGGAAACCGGTATCGAACAGGAAGCACGTTTGTGGCGGCAGCCTTTGCGGGTGATCATTGACGGCCGTCAGCGCCTGAGCGGTAACGAACAGATCTTTTCAAAAAGTGGCGATATTCTTCTGGCAGTAACCGATGCCGCATCGGTCAGTATTCAGCGGGATCCGGCACTTGGGGCATTGCATATCTGGCAGAGCCCGCACACAGCGGAAGACAAAGTTGATTTAACCGCCCTGCTTAAGCATCTGGCTGAGCAGGGCAGCAACGAAGTATTGGTCGAAAGCGGCGCGCAATTGGCCGGGGCCTTTATACAGACAGGACTGGTCAACGAGCTGGTACTCTACTGCGCGCCGACATTGCTCGGTAGTAATGCCCGTCCGCTGCTATCCTTGGGGCTTGATAGCATGGCCGGACAAATACGCTGGCAGTGGTCCGATGTACGCATGGTGGGAAATGACCTGCGTCTGACGCTGACACCAAATGACACAGTACAACCGCCCTCCGGAGAGGCGTAATGTTTACGGGAATTATCGAAGCCGTCGGCACCGTCAAAAGTGTCGCCAATCAACAGGGGGACCTGACGCTGCGCATCGCCACCGGCAGCCTGGATCTGGCCGACGTCAGGCTCGGCGACAGCATTGCGACCAACGGTGTGTGCTTAACCGTGGTGGCATTACCCGGCGATGGCTTTGTGGCGGATGTATCGCGCGAATCACTGGCGCATACGAACATCGAAAGCTGGCGCGCCGGTACCCGGGTCAACCTGGAAAAAGCCATGACGCCATCGACACGAATGGGTGGCCATATTGTTACCGGCCATGTTGACGGGGTGGGCACCATCAAAAAACGCTCGGCGGATGCCCGCTCAATCCGCCTGACGGTAAGTACACCGCCACATCTGAAAAAATACATCGCCGCCAAAGGTTCGGTGACCATTGATGGCGTCAGCCTGACCGCCAATGCCCTGAGCGATGACGGTTTTGAACTGAATATCGTGCCACACACGGCACAGGAAACCACTCTGACCGGGCTGCAGACCGGCAGTCAGGTGCACCTGGAAGTGGATATTATTGCCCGTTATCTGGAACAACTGCTGACCTCGGGTAACGATAAACAAGAGACAGACAGCAGCACGCAGGGCTCAGGGTTGAGTCAGGCGTTTTTAATGCAAAACGGATTCTGGAAATAACAGGTTAATTATGGCTCTGAGTAAAATCGAAGACATTATTGCTGATGTTCGCGACGGCAAAATGGTCATCCTGATGGATGATGAAGACCGCGAAAACGAAGGCGATATTATTGTTGCTGCCGAAAAAGTAACACCGGAAATCATCAATTTTATGGCCACTGAAGCCCGTGGTCTGATCTGCCTGCCGTTAACCGGCGAGCGCTGTGATTTTCTCGGCCTGCACGCCATGGTGCAAAGCAACGGCGCCCGCTTTGATACCCCGTTCACCGTGTCTATCGAAGCCGCAGAAGGCGTAACCACAGGTATTTCTGCAGCCGACCGCGCACGTACCATTCTGGCCGCCGTCAATCCGATGGGTAAACCGGAAGACATCGTGCAGCCCGGGCATATATTTCCACTGCGCGCCCGCCCCGGTGGTGTGTTAAGCCGTGCCGGTCACACGGAAGCCGGTTGCGATCTGGCGCGCCTGGCCGGTCTGATTCCTGCTGCTGCCATTGTGGAAGTCATTAATCCGGACGGCACCATGGCACGCCGTGCGGACCTGGAAAAATTCGCCGAGCAACACGATATTAAAGTCGGCACCATCGCCGATCTGATTCATTATCGCCTGGCGAATGAAAAAACGGTCGAGTCTGTCGAACAACAGACAGTGGATACGGAATTCGGTGAATTTACCCTGCACACCTTCCGCGACAATATTCAGAACGAAACTCACCTGGCCATGACCATGGGCGATATCTCAGCGGATGAACCAACGCTGGTACGGGTGCAGACCAATAATCAGCTGCGTGACGTTCTGGGCCTGCGTAAGGCCGGGGCTGACAGCTGGTCAAGCACTGACGCTCTGCAACGGATTGCCAAAGAAGGTAAAGGCGTTCTGGTGCTGCTGTCGCCCGGACAGGCAGAGAATATCGAAGATGCGCTGGACGATTTTTATGGCCGTGCACGTAAAGTCCGCAGCGCGAACAAAGACAGCTCTGGTGCCTTCCTGACCATAGGGACAGGCTCACAGATTCTGCGTGAACTGGGCGTACAGAAAATGCGTCTGCTCAGCTCTGAAATGAAATACAGTGGTATCTCAGGCTTTGATCTTGAGATCAGTGAATACATCCCTTACGAAACCGGAAAATAATCATGAAACACATCGATACCATTGAAGGAAACCTGACCCCCAATGACGGAAAATTCGCCATTGTTGTTGGCCGCTGGAATTCTTTCGTTGTAGAAAGCCTGCTGGAAGGCGCCGTTGACTCTCTGCTGCGTCATGGTGTTGAAGAAAGCAACATCACCATCATCCGTGCACCGGGTGCGTTTGAAATTCCGCTGGTCGTTAAGAAAGCGGCAGACAGCCAGAAATACGATGCCGTTATCGCTCTGGGGGCTGTGATCCGCGGTGGAACACCTCACTTTGAATACGTCGCCGGCGAATGCGTAAAAGGCCTGGCCAGCGTTTCTCTGGAAGCCGGCATCCCGGTTTCTTTCGGCGTACTGACTGTCGATACCATCGAGCAGGCTGTTGAACGCTCAGGCACCAAAGCAGGCAACAAAGGTGAAGAAGCAGCGATGTCTGCTTTCGAAATGGTCGCCCTGCTGAAAGCCATGGAGGCCTGATTGCATGTCACGCACATCCGGCAATCAGAAGGCCAGTCCGGCTGCCCGTCGTAAAGCACGCCGTTTTGCTGTGCAGGCGCTTTATCAGTGGCAGCTGGCCGGTTCGGATCTGTCTCAGATCGAGGCGGAATTCCGTACCGATAATGATATGAGTAAAGTGGATATGGAATATTTCCACGATATTCTGCATGGCGTACCACGGGAAAAAACCATTCTCGATGAAAAAGTAACCCCCTTGCTTGATCGTCGTATGGATGAAATGACGCCGGTTGAACTGTCTATTGTGCGCCTCGGTGCCTTTGAAATGATTCACCGTATCGACGTGCCTTATAAAGTGGTCATTAACGAGGCGGTGGAGCTGGCCAAAACCTTTGGTGCCACCGATGGCCATAAGTTTATCAATGGTGTACTGGATAAACTGGCACAGCGTGAACGCAGCGTTGAAATCCGTGGCCCTAAAGGCTGAGACCTGCAGGAACTGATAAGGGCATCCGTATGAGTGCTGAACAGCGTGGCGAATTTGCCTTAATTCAGCAATATTTTGCCAGCGGATTCCCGTCCCACACCAACACCCGCCTGGGTGTTGGTGACGACTGCTCCCTTATTACCCTGCCCCCGGATTATGAACTTGCCCAGAGTATCGATACTCAGGTGGCCGGTATTCATTTTCCGCCCCAGGCCCCGGCGGATTTAATCGCCCAGCGTGCGCTGCGCTGTGCGGTCTCTGATCTCGCCGCCATGGGTGCCGAACCACAGGGATTTCATCTTGCATTAACCCTGCCCCGGGCTGACGCCAGCTGGTTGTCTGCTTTCAGTCAGGGATTAAAAGCCGCTGCCGGCGAATTGAATATCGCCCTGCTTGGCGGTGATACCACCTCAGGACCGGCGGTTATTATTACCATTGCCGTGCAGGGATTCGTTCCCGCAGAAAAAGCCCTGACCCGCCATACAGCGCAGGTGGGGGATGATATCTGGGTATCCGGTGTTATCGGTGCCTCAGCGCTGGCTTTGCCCTGTGCGCTGGAGAACCCGGCAGACCGTTCAACGAAGACTGCCGCCTACTATTTTCCACAGCCACAATGTGCCCTCGGCAGCCGGTTACGCGATGTAATCCATGCCTGTCTGGATATCTCCGATGGACTGCTTCAGGATGCCGGCCATATTGCCCGGGCCTCAGCGGTCACCCTGAGCATTGACGGGCAGGCTATTCCGCTGCCTGATGGCATCACAACACGGGATGACATCATGCGCTGTATCAGCGGCGGGGATGATTATCAGCTGTTGTTCACTGCAACAGCCAGTCAGCGGGAGCAGATCAGCCAGCTCTCGACGACTTATCCGGGACTGTCACGTATCGGTCAGGTGGTGAAACCGGTGACAGGACAACCTGTGCGCTTATGGATGCACTCTGAAGAAGTCACCCTGGCACAGCACACAGGCTATCAGCACTTTTAGTGCTGTGGAGGTCAGACCCTCAGCAACGCTTTGGCCAGACGTTCCGATAACTGATCTTCGGTAAACTGTGGTTCATTGGGCGGATACAGGCTGTCTTCGTCAAACTCGAATCCGTTATCACGGGCCAGAGCAAACATCTCTTTCATTTTCTGACAGGCTTTAAGCTGCTCACCCAGTGCAGCATCACTTTTGGCTTTGTTGGCAAAAGCAGCAATCTGATCAATCGACATCGTGTGTTCTCCTGTTACTGATTCAGCCCGCAGTCTCTGCAGCAGATCGGCGGGACAGACTTCATCAGCATATTCCGCACCATTTTCAGCACCGAAATCTTTATAAAAAATAAAGGAAATTCAATATGTTATAAAAACAGAGAAAAAAGGATGCTGTCATAAGCACAACATAAAAAAGCGCTTGTACGCTTTACGACAGAAGCCAGTGCAACGCTCTGTTTTTGTATTGTTAAAAGTAGATTGCTGCACGTCACATTCCCCACGACTTGCGGTGGTACGCTGAAATGAGTCGCTATCTGAACCACCACCGCATAAGCAGGAGACGTCCCATGGCATTCTTTAGCACTCAGGATCAGGTCAGGATTCACTACACAGTATCCGGTTCCGGACAACCCTTGTTACTGGTACCGGGCTGGAGCTGCAGTCTGCATTTTTTTGATAAAAATATCGCGCCACTGGCGCAACACTTTCAGGTCATTGCGATGGACCTGCGCGGCCATGGGGATTCCGATAAGCCGGATCATGGGCACCGGATTGCCCGTTACGCCATGGATGTCAAAGAGTTGCTGGATCATCTGCAAGTGGAACAGGTCACGGCGGCGGGCTGGTCCATGGGCGCTTCAGTATTGTGGAGTTATCTTGAATTATTCGGCAATCACCGGCTGGCAAAACTGATCAGTATTGACCAGTCACCGGCACAGTATTTCGCCCCGGACTGGCAATGGGGTCAGCTGGGCTGTTACGACGTGGAATCTTATCTGCGCCTGTGCGCACAGCTGCAATACGAAGAACACAGCAACGCGGAAGGTACGGTAAAGGGATGCCTGTATAACGAACCTTCCGCCGGGGAAGTGGCTTTTTTAGCCGATGAAATTATGAAATGTCCGGCCCAGGTTAAAATCGATATTATGCGCGACCATACCAATCTCGACTGGCGGGATTTTATTCCTCATATCACCATCCCGACACTGGTCTGTGTAGCGAAAGAAAGCCGGGTGTTTCCGTGGCAGGGCAGTGCCTGGGTAGGCGAAAATATTGCAGGAGCCAGAACAGAGTTCTTTGATGGTTGTGGCCATATGCTGTTCCGGGATGATCCCGAAAAATTTAACCGTGTGGTGCAGGACTTTATACAAAGCTGATTCTGCCAGAACGGTTATCATCGTCAGTCAGTTGCAGTACTCACCACGGGAGCTTTCTGTTGCAGAGCATATTCCCGCGGTGAGACACCGTATTGCTGCTGAAAACGCCGGCAAAAATGGCTGGGGCTGACATAGCCCACGTCGTAACAGGTTTGTGTCACACTCTGCCCGGCAGCGATAAGCTCGCGGGCTTTTTCCAGCCGGCGTTGCTGTATATATTCCATCGGCCCGCTGCCCATAACATGACGGAACTGCTGATACAGTTTGCTGCGAGACATGCAGGCAACGCGGCACAGGCGGTCAATATCCAGGCTTTCCGTCAGATGGGCATCGATATACCGCACAGTATCCGTCAGTGCGCTGAGCGTCGGATCATGACGTGCACAATGCAGCAGAAAATTACGCCCCTGCTGACGCAGCATGCGCGTAAGCAATTCAGTGACGCCCAGATTCAGTACCAGATCACGGTCCGAATCATGGCTCATAAAACTATCCACGATCCGCACCAATAACTGCTGTGTTGCTTCGGTATGAAACAGATGCAGGACATGATCATGCTGCGGATTCCACTCGCCCAGTTCTTTGGGTAGCGGGTTTTTCTGATTCAGCTGATCACAGACCTGGCGCAGTTTGTCGCGGCTGATGCCCAGCGCCAGACAACTGGTTGGTGACATTTCTGTTGCTTCAGGGAAATCAATATCGACACTTTCTCCGGGCGCCATCACAAAGGATTCATGGGGCAAAAAAGGCGAATTAAAGTGGTTTTTTCCATGCAGAACTTTTTTACCTGAAATCATGCCGCAATAAAGCGCACTTTCAAGTAATAACTGCA
>DCCG01000015.1 GCA_002314145.1 Thalassolituus sp. UBA1087
TTATTTTCCGCATGGACCACTAGGTCATTAGAATAATAATCGTTACCTGCAGAACCCGGATTAAGCAGATAGGTTTTGTAGGCTGCACCGGATTCAAAGCTGGTCTCCCAGCTGTCATAAAGGCTTTCTGTGTAGTCTTCAAATACTTCACTCAGTGCAGCCAGATAAGCCAGTTCTTCGGTGGTCAGGTCCGTGTCGCGGTCATTGCTGCTGGCACCATTGCCAAACAGCAGATATTCAATGGCATGGAACCCCTGCACATCATCATTATAAGTCATGATATCAGCGCCACTATAACTGGAAATAGTGCTTGCCAGATCAGAAGTATTTAATGGCCAGCTGTCGAGATGTGGGTCAATTTCAAGTGAATCTACCGGACCAAAAATATGGGATTCCCCCTGTTCCCAGGGTTCACGCGCGGCTTTCCAGGCATCCTGGGCGGCGGTCAGTGTGGTTTCATTCTGAGTCGTCTGTAATGCTGCCAACGCGATGACCAGATCACCGGCTTCGGTATAGAGATCCTCATACCCGGCGACAATAATATTGTTGGTTTCGTTTTCAATCAGGTCAGTGGCATCAAACTGAAAATTATCGCTGCCACCACTGCTACTGCTGCCGCCGCAACCGGTAAGGCCCAGCGCCAGCAGTGATAACGGAAGTAATTTTGTCTTTAATTTAAGTGTCGAGCGCATTGTTTTCCCCTTCAATTATTAAGTGTTAGAGCGCAAAAAGGTAGCCTGCAGACAGGCTGAAATTGGTCGTGTCAGGGATATCTGACTGTTCGGTTGTCATGTTGCTGATCTGACTTTTCAGAACGATTTTTTCCACCGGATAATAATTAACACCGATGCTGGTTTCGGTCTGGTCATAACGTTTGCTGGCTGAGCCGGACTCCACATCTTTCAGTGGGTTGGCATGCTCCCAGGCAATAAATGGCTGAATTTTCTGCTGCAGTCCGAGCAGTGGTGAAATGTTGTAGCCGGCCTCGATAAACATGGCTTCAGCTTCGCTGCCAACCTGAGTGAATGAGCCTGCGTCCAGGCCAGCGGTATTTTTATTGGCGTTGGCAATCGCAGCACTGTCGTCCAGTGAACCGCTGATATATTCTCCGCGCACCACAAGATCACCGAGTGTGGCAGCACCTTTAACGGAAATAATACTGACGTTGCCGGACTCACTGATTTTGTCTTCTTTATGGCGGTTGTCCGAGGTGTCCCCCTGATACCAGGCCAGTGCAATGCCATGATCTTTACGCAGGCTGCCGTAGCTCAGTTCCAGCGTCGTGGCCAGAGAGTCGGCATTAACGGATTCAAAACGTGTCTGATGGCCGCCGGCTACCCAATCGGTGGTGCGGAAATATTCGGAGTTCAGACCGGTTGTCAGCAGCGCCTGGTAATGGAAATCTCCCAGTGAACCGTTGAAGTTAATACCGGTTTCATGCCACACCTGTGGAATCAGCATAGCTTCTGACCAGTGACGTTCAGCGGTGAAATAACTGAACGGAGCGTGTTTAACGGTACCCAGCCCCAGTGGAATATGAATACGGCCGAATTTGATACCAAAGCTGTCGGAAGGCTCGTATTCAAACTGTGCTTTTTCAATAACGACTTCGCCGCCGGCTTCGGTTTCGGTTTCAAATTCACCGAATTCTTCAAAACCATCGTATTCCATGGTGGAACCCGTGCCGCCATGCTCGTATTCAATTTCGACTTCAATCGTCCAGTGTTGTGATGGGCGGTATTTGAATTCCGTGACGATGCGTTCAATATCGGCTTTTGCGCGTTGTGTCGGGTCGGTATCCTGTACGTTGTCAAAGCGCTCAAAACGCTTGTACAACATGCTGCCGTAGGAAACGAATTGCCAGTTTCTGGCAGAAGGTTCCTGAATTGAGGCGGTGTTACCACGCAGAGCACGGATTTCTTCTGTCAGTTTATTCAGCTGCTGTTGCTGATCTTTGAGTTGTTGTTCAAGGTCTGTGTCAGAGGCCCAGGAGACGGTTGCTGTGGCCAGCGCTAAACTGGCCGTTATTAGTTTTTTCATAGCCTAGTAATCTAAATGATAATGATTAGTAAAAACATTCTGCACGCTTTGTGTGGTTTTAAGTTGATGTAAATCAAGACTGGAAAGGTTTGTGAATCTGGTGCGTTTGTCTGCCGGAACTTTCCGGACACTCCGGGACAGGCGCCCGGTCTGGTCGTGGAGGCAATATGAAAAGTCTGTTATTCGATATCGACGGTGTTCTTTATCTTAAGGGCAGAGCCATCAAAGGCGCGGCGGAGGTTATCCACTGGGCTGAAGAACAACAGATTCCCTTCCGGTTTGTTACCAATACCACGTCCAGATCCTGCGCCCGCATCTGTTCGGATCTGTCCGGTGCCGGTATTCCCGTCAGTGAAGAGCAGATTATTACGCCGCCGGTGGCGGCCCGGTTATGGCTGCAGCAGCAAGGTATTGAACAGATTCAGCTGTTGGTGCCGCAGGGCATCCGCCGCGAATTTTCCGGTGTCGAAGACAAGCGTCCGCAGGCGGTAGTCATGGGTGATATGGGCGCTGAATTTACCTTTGATAAGCTTAACAGCGCGTTCCGTACGCTAATGGAAAACCCGGATGCTCAGCTGGTGGCGCTGGGGATGACGCGCTATTTTGCCGCCGCTGATGGCCTGCAGCTGGATGTCGGCCCCTTTGTGAAGGCGCTGGAATACGCGACCGGCAAAAGCGCCGTCGTGATGGGCAAACCCGCGGCCGGTTTTTTTCAGCTGGCGCTGGATGCGGTTCAGGCTGAAGCCGCTGAGACTCTGATGATCGGGGATGACCGTGTAGGGGATGTGCTGGCGGCTCAGGCCTGTGGTATGCGCGCTTGTCTGGTGCGCACCGGGAAATACCGCGCCGGTGACGAAGACGCTGATGAGCAGGGAAGCAAGCCACAATATGTCATCGATTCTGTGGCCGATGTGCCGGCACTGTGGTCGTCGTTGTCCTGATATCTGAGCCATGGCCGTGCAACAACGGCGGATGAAAGCAGTAGAAGCTGTCATTTTCCGGCGCTACACTGGGGCGGTTTTTATCATTGCTGACCATTATGTGCCCGATACCTGTACCCCCTTCCAGCGCGCCTGGTGAAACCTCTGTCACCCGTCTGCGGCGCGAGCAACTGGCAAAATCCACCCGTGAATTTCTTGCCCGGGGCGGGCGCGTCGTGCGCTGTGAGTCCTGTCTGCTGGCACTGGAGCATTGTATCTGTGATCAGCGCCCGGCAGGCCGTGACGATCAGCAGGTGGCGTTTCTGTTTCTGATGTATCAGGGGGAGGTCTACAAGCCGAGTAACACCGGGCGTTTAATCGCTGATGTTGTGGTGGATAATTACGCTTTTCAGTGGCAGCGTACGGTGCATGATCCGGCGTTGCTGGCATTGCTGAAAAACCCGGCGTATCAGCCGGTGGTCGTGTTTCCTCATGAATACGCGGACGGTGGTGTCTGTATTCATTCGCCGCAGCAATTAATGGATGTGGCCGGCGGACATAAAAAGCCCTTATTTATTATGCTCGACGGTACCTGGCGGGAGGCTCGCAAGATGTTCCGCAGTCCGTACCTGAAAGATTTGCCGGTGCTTGGTATCCAGCCGGACAAAGCGTCAGAATATCAACTGCGCGAAGCCTTCCATGAGCACCAGTTATGTACCGCTGAAGTGGGCATTGAAGTGCTGAAACTGGCAGGAGAAGAAGCAACGGCGGCGGCACTGGCAGATTATTTTGCGCTGTTCCGCCACCGTTACCTGGCCGGTAAGGCGAATATCAGAGGGCAGGCGCAGTAATCAGCAGCATTCCTGCTCAAGATCCCACAGCATATCGTGCAGTGGCGCGTCATCCAGCCCTTCCAGATAGGCATACAGATTGTTCATCTGTGCGCCGACAAAATACAGATTGTCCTGCTTCATTTTCGCCTGCTGTTCGCGCTTCTGGCGGAAGTATTCCTGCCAGCGCGGGTCGCCGTGGCCCTGTTCAATATGGGCTTCCAGTTTCTGCATAAATTCATCTGCGTTGCGGTCGCATTCAATACCGCAAAAGGATACGTAACGGTCGGTCTGTACTTTGCTGTTCATCAGTCTGTCTCCGCTGTGTCCTGTGCCGGGTGAATAAATTTTCCTTATGGCAGGGAATGTAGCGTGAAGCAGGGTTGGCGTCTGTCAGCTGGCTGACAGTTCCTGCAGGCGCGGGATATTGATGAGTTGCAGATGGCGGCGGTCAGGGCGTTGCAGAACGCCTTCCTTTATCAGCCGGTTGAGCAGGGTCGACAGAGTCTGGCGCGAGGTTCCCAGCAGGCTGGCGAGCAGTTCGGTGTGGCCGGTGAGCTCGATGATATCGTCTTTTGGCCCGGCGTTCTGATCACTGTGCTCCAGCAGCAGATAGCGCGCCAGTCGCGATTCCACCGGCCGGAAAGCCAGATCTTCAATGAGATTGGTGGCCTGGTGCAACATCATGCCGACTTCGCGCAGGGCCACTAACGCCAGCTCCGGTCGCGTACTGATCAGCTCATGCAGCTGGCCGATGGGCCAGCTGACAATACAGCCGGGGCTGAGCGCTTCAACCCAGGCACGGGTATGGGTGACATAAATACTGCCGGCTTTCAGCCAGCCCAGCGTCAGCTCTTTCTGCTCGCCGGAAAGACAGATGCGCGCGCTGCCTTCCTTCAGCAGAAACACCTGATCCGGACCACAATCCGGCCGGCTGAGCATGTCACCGGTGCGAAATGGCTTCTCCGTGCCTTCCGGCAGCTGCTGAATCCAGTGCTGTTGCTGGCTGTCCGGCGGGAGCGGGTGGTGCATGGCAAAGTCCGTACAGTGAGTCCGGGAACAGAGTGACTGAGTTTGCCGGGTTAGCGAAGTAAAACCCGGTCAGTGGCGTAACAAAGACGGCAATTCTGACAGGCTGGCAGCTGTGCTCAGAAATCCTTTACTTTGCCACGCATGCTTTTAATGTTGCCGCGCCGGGTCTTCTTATCCATGCGCTTACGTTTGGCAGAGCGGCTGGGTTTGGTCGCAATGCGTTTTGCCTGCACTTTAGTGACACTCTGAATCAGTTGCTGTAAGCGCTGCAGAGCGTCTTCCCGGTTCTGTTCCTGGGTACGGAACTGCTGTGCTTTGATCACGATGACACCATCGCGGGTCAGGCGCTGATCTTTCAGCGCCAGCAGTCGTTCTTTATAGAAGTCTGGCAGGGAGGAGGCTCTGACATCAAACCGCAGATGAATAGCCGACGACACTTTATTCACATTCTGGCCACCGGCGCCTTGCGCACGGATAGCGCTCATATCAATCTCGGTGAACGGAATCTGCACAGCACGGCTGATAAACAGCGGATCGGAAATGTCGTTCATGATGTCTGTGATGGTGAAAATGACGCAGTGAAAACGGACAGCAAGGCTACCGCGTTACTGTCTGCTTTTCAAAACCGGCTGTGGCGTGCGGCGTATCAGTGCACCGGTACATCGGCCAGATGATAGGCGATGGCCCAGAAGTGGCAGAAGCCGCCACCTATTACAAACAGGTGCCAGATTTCGTGGAAGCCGAACCACTTTGGCCAGGGGTCCGGCCATTTTGTGGCGTACACCACTGCACCAACGGTATAGCTCACACCACCGTATGCAATCCAGCGCAGTGCATCCGCGGGTATTCGATCGACCACCGGCCAGACGAACACCACCAACCAGCCCATCAGAATGTAAATCACCGTGGAAAACCAGCGCGGGGCGCTGATCCATACCACTTTCAGTACGACGCCGATGAATGCCAGACCCCACACCACGCCAAATAGCCACCATCCGGTGGGGCCATTCAGGGGGACCAGACACACCGGCGTATAAGTGCCGGCAATCAACAGAAAGATGGCCATATGGTCGACGCGTTTAAGCCAGCGGATAACGTCGTCAGAAGCGTGAATCAGATGATAAACCGTGCTGCTGGCAAACATGATCAACAGAGTGGCGCCGAAAATCATAAACGACACCATGTGCCATGGACCGCCGTGAATCGCCGCCTGAGCGGCGAGAATACAGAGCGCGACAATGGCAAAAACGGCCCCGGCGAGATGGGTAAGGCCACTGATAGGTTCGCGGAAGACTGAGTGCATATAATTCTTTTACTTTAGCGTTGGATGCGTACGATACGGTCTCATCTGACAATCAACAAGGTCGATTGTGTCCGCAGAAGCATCATTCACTGAAGAGCAGAAAACACCGCAATGGAGTCTGTACCTGATCCGCACACACAGTGGTTCACTGTATTGTGGCATCACCACAGACGTCGACCGGCGTTTTGCGGAACATGCTGCTGGTGGCGCCCGGGGTGCACGGGCACTGCGTGGGCGCGGACCTCTGCAGCTGGTTTACCGGCAGCCGGTGGGGGATAAAAGTACCGCCCTGAAGCTTGAATACCGGGTGAAGCAATGGTCGAAACAGCAGAAAGAACAACTGGTGCGGCAAGAGAGAGCGCTGCCGGATATTAGCTGAAGGCACCTTAGTTGTTCTTTAATGGAACTAATTGTGTATTCCGCTTATGCCAGAAAAGCCCGGCGTTCTGGCCGGACAGGACAGTGAATAAATAATGATACCATGGTACAAAATATAAGCATGCTGACCATGCCTGCTCCTTGCAGACTCATTGCAGATAAGGTGCGGCGTCAGCGGTGACCTGTCGGATCAGAATAATAAAAAAGGTATTGCTATGCGTTTCCCGCCAGCGGCCGTCCGGGCGTTATTGTTCATCATCAACGGGTTGTTGCTGAGTTCACTGTCGGCCTGTGCCAGTACCCGCGATATCCGCGTACCACAACCGCAGACGTTTGCAGTGGTTGAGAAAGAAGCCCCCAGTGCCTGGGCGATATCCGTGGATATTACGCCACCGCCGGGGATGCCCATGGGCGGGTATTCGGTGATGGCCAACCGGGGGCAGGGGTTCCGCACCCGCATAAAAGCGCGGGTGGTTTATCTGAATGATGGTGATGGTCAGTCGCTCGCCGTTGTGCAGACGGACCTGACGGCTGCATCTTTATTACTCCATCACGAAGTGGCCAGCCGGGTGGCAGAACACACCGGACTTAAGCCGTCAGACATTGCGATTACCGCATCACACAGCCATTCGGCGCCGGTTAACTTTTTCGATAATGACTTTTACAACAAGCACACCTCATCCGGTCAGTGGCTGGAACCGGAATTTCTGGAGTTTGCTGCATCACGCATTGCCGCCGGTATTATCGAAGCCCACGACAAACGCCGCCCGGCGAAAATTGCCACCGGCAAGAAAGATATCTATGGCTATAACCGTAACCGCTCACTGGATTCCTACGTGCTGAACAACAACGTCGGCGAGATTGACCTTGATGATCCGCAGGCAAAGTTCCGCGCTGTGAATCCGTCGCTGTATATGGTGCGCATCGACGTGGCGGATGATGACGGGCACTTTAAACCGTTAGCCGCGTTTTCCAGTTTTTCGGTACATGCCACCGCCCTGACAGCCCCGGTGGAAGTGTATAACGCGGATCTGTTTGCCTATGCCCAGAAAGATCTGGAATGGAAAATCCACGATAAATACAACACCGACTGGCCGGTGGTGCATGCTTTAAGTACCGGTACCCAGGGCGATATGGCCCCGGCGCTGGAAGAACACGGGGATAACTGGATTACGCATTTCGATGTTAACTGGAAAGCGGCCAGAAAGCTGGGGCAGGGCATAGGGGCAGAAGCGATAGCCCTGTTTGAATCCCTGCAGCCGCAGCTGACCGCAGACATCTCGCTGGCCACGGCGGCCCGCGAGCTGAATATCCGTGAGCACAACAGCATCGGTGATGTGGAAATCTGCCATGATGCTGCGGTTGGCAATGCTCTGGCAGCCGGCGCCTATGAGCGCCGTACCCCCTGGCTGACACTGATTCCTTTCTTTCATGGTGGCAACATCATGGCGCGGCGCTGGTGGTTCTTTACTGAAGGCTGTCAGGGCAATAAGCGTCATCTGGGGTTTTCCTTCCTGCAGCCAATTCTTGAGCCCAAAGACAGCTTCCCTCATACCGTGATGTTCCAGCTGTTGCGTATTAATGACATGGTCGTTTTACCCGTACCCTTTGAATCGACCGTGGAAGCCGGCCGGCGTATGGCGCACAGCGTCGCAGAGGAATTTGCCGCCGCCGGTGAGGATGCCGGTTATGTCTGGGTGGCCAGTAATGCCAATGGCTATTTTGGTTATACCACCACACCGGAAGAATACCGCCGGCAGAATTATGAAGGTGGTCATACCCTGTATGGGCAATACACGACGCCTTATCTGGCCGGACAACTGGGGGCGCTGGCCCAAGATTTCCTCAGCCGCGGCCGGGTGCAGCAGTACCTGCCGCAGTGGCAGTATCATCTGAAGGTGAATGACTTTCTGCCTCAACCCCGGCCGGCTGGCGGGGAACGTCAATGGTTGCAGGCACCACAGGTCACACTGGCAGAGGAAGACAACGAAGAAAATTACATTGCTGTGCGCTGGCGCGACGTTGGCCCGGCAGCCATTGCATTTGATCGGCGCCTGGTCGGTATCGAACAGCGGGTGAATGGTGAGTGGCAGCCGCTGGTTGTGGACGGAGAACCCATTCACGATGATGGCTACGATGTGGAAGTACGATATCTGGAAGACGACGCGCAGGGAATGGCCGTCTATGAAAGCCGCTGGTACAACCCGGTGCCCGGCGACGGATACCGTTTTGTTATCGCGCCCCGGCAGGATCAGAGCCGTCTGACGTCCGGCATATTTCGCTGGGAGGATGGCTCAGATAGCATCTCACTGGCTGACTGAACTTCCTTAAAGAACCGTCGCAGACTGTCCACGGGTTCGACCGTTCCGGTCGCCATTTCACAATTTGCGAAGAAAAACAGACATTTGAGAGACCGATGTCTGTTTTTTTATACGAATGTCACAATGTTTCATTAATTTTTCAGCCCCTGTTAAGTAGAATGATCCGCTGTTTTGGATAGGGACTGCAGTCAACATCATGTTTAGAGCCATTTGGGCAGCCCGCTGGTATTTGTTACTGGGCCTTTTTACCTTCATTTTTGTCCTCGCTATCAATACACCTCTGCATTTTGTCTGGGGTTTTGTGGAACCTCAGGTCAAACGTCTGCCGGTGAACATCCACCATGTCAATGGCACCCTATGGGACGGCCACGCCAAAATCGGTGTGCCGCAGATGCGCGCATTAGGTGAACTGCAGGCACGCTGGACGCTCAGTCCGCTGAGCCTGCTGACCGGTGCGGCGGCGGTTAATCTGCAGGTGGAAGGCCAGGGATTACGGTTGCAGGCGGATACCCGCATCGGCATGGATCAGCAACTGGATATCCATTCCGCATCCGGTTATCTGGACTCGGCGGTAGTGGCGCCTGTGCTGAAAAAAAACCGCATCAGCGTTGGCGGCAATTTCGAATTATCGCAACTCTCCGGCGAGCTGAACCTGGCCCAGCGCCGTTTTGCTGATATCAGTGGCCGGGTGGTGTACAGCGGGGGAGAGGTCAGTGTGCCGGTCAATAACAAACCGGTACAGGCCACCATGCCGATGGTTCTCGGGAACATTGCTATGGAAGGTAATAAAGCCGTGATCACGGCCACCACCACAGATAATAAAGAACTGTTGCAGGCTTATATGCAGCCGGACGGTTGGGGAGGCGTCGCCGTACGGCGCCGGTTTATTGATGCGTTAGGGCAGGAATGGCCCAATAAAGCGGAAGAGGACACGGTAATTTTTGAAGTGTCCCATAAGATTTTATAACCTTGGCGCGCGCTCAGGGTAAGAACGGAGTAAAGGGCTTTTGACACAAACGCTAGCAGTGCTGACTGGTTGGCAGCGATGGACGCTGATTTCAGGGAAAATAGCCCTGACGCTGTTGCTGTCATGGCAGCTGGCTCATCTTACCTGGCAGCTTGTGGCGCCGGAGCCGCTGATTCTGGCCGCTCCCAGTCAGGGCAATGGGCAGTCGCAGCAGGACCGGGTCGCAGGTACGGCACAGTACCATCTGTTCGGTGATTATACGGCAGAACCTGTGCAGGCCGTGGCGAAAGAAGTGGATGCACCGGATACCCGGCTGCGTCTCGAATTATTGGGGGTGACCCGCTCATCGGATGATCAGTCATCGTCGGCAATTATTGCCCCCAAAGGCGGAGCCGGTGAGTTTTACCGGGTCGGCGATGCGGTCCAGGGCCGTACAAGGCTGGCGGCGGTGTATGACGACAAAGTGATTCTGGATACCAATGGCAAGCTGGAAACGCTGAAGTTTGATGATACGCCATCCGCCGGTGTGCGGGCGGTGGCGCGCCAGCCGGACCCGCGTGAGAGCAGCCGTGAACGGGTGTCACTGCGGGATAGGTTCAGGAAAGTCCGTAATGCCGGTGACTTTCTCGATATGGTGACCACAGGTGCAGAAAATGATCCGGAAGCCACACTGACGCAGATGGGGCTGAAATCCGTGGGGCCCGGACAGGGTTATGAAGTACAGCGGGGTTCCATGCTGAACGCGCTGAATCTGCGTCCCGGGGACATTGTACTGTCAGTTAACGGACAGAGGCTGGGGGATCCGCAGAGTGATCAGCAGATTCTCGAGCAGGTCAAAAGTGAAGGTAACGCCCGCATCGAAGTGCAGCGGGGCGACAGCCGTCTGACTGTCACACACAGTCTGAATTAAAAGGAAATGAACGTGTTTAAGCAGTGGGTGTTCCTGATAGTTCTGGCGTTTGCCAGCGTGGCTCAGGCTGAAGAAAACGACTGGCAGATCAACCTTAAAGAGGCCGACATCGGGGCCTTTATCAGCCAGGTAGCAGACATTACCGGCAAAAGCTTTGTCGTTGATCCGCGCGTCAAAGGCCGTGTGAATGTGCTGTCCAGCGAACCAATGGATAAGGAAGGCGTGTACGAACTCTTCCTGTCTGTGTTGCAGGTGCAGGGTTTCGCTGCGGTACCGGCCGGCGATGTGGTGCTGATCGTACAGCAGAATGATGTGAAGCAGGCCGGGCGCGACCTGAACGAAAACGCCAGCACCCAGAGTCAGGAAATGTTGACCAAGGTGATTACCATCCGTAATACACCGGCGCTGGACCTGGTGCCTATTCTGCGTCCGCTGGTGGCTAAATACGGTCACCTGGCCGGGGTAAAATCCGCTAATGCCCTGATTATTTCTGACCATGCTGCCAACATTAACCGTATAGAGCAGATCATCGACCGGCTGGATAAATCCGGCAGTGAAGAACTGGAAGTTGTGCAGCTGAAAGAAGCCTGGGTCGGCAATGTGGTGACCATGCTGCAGAGTCTGGACCCGGCCAAAGTTTCCCAGGGAAATGGCAGTGCCAACGCGGAAAATACCGCAGGTTCCATTCGCGTCGTAGCCGACGAGCGCAGTAACCGCCTGATTATCAAAGGTGAAAAAAGCGCCCGTGAACGCATCCGCAAACTGATTGAAGAACTTGACCAGCCTTCTTATTTCTCCGGCAGTGCGAAAGTGATCCGTCTGCAGTATGCCGATGCCACCAAACTGGCCGAGCTGCTGAAAAATCTGATGTCTGATGGCGCCGCCGGTACGGCGGCAAAAGAAGAACAGCAGGTGAAAGGCTCGGCCGGTATTTATGCCGACGAAGACCTGAATGCGCTGGTGGTCCGCGCTGAACCTTCGGTCATGAAAGAAATTGAAGAGCTGGTGGTATCACTGGATGTGCGCCGTGCGCAGGTTCTGATTGAATCCGCCATTGTCGAAATTAACGGCGATATTAATGATGCTCTGGGTCTGCAATGGTTGTTTGGTGATCTGGATAATCCGGTGGCGATTACCAACTTCTCCGATGCCGGCAGTTCCATATCGTCCGTGGCCGGTGCTGTTGCAACAGCACAGAGTGGCAGTTCGTCCTCTTCCGCCAGCGCGCTGGGCAATGTTATTGCTAACGGTCTGACTGTAGGGGCGTACAGTGAAATTGACGGCGCTGTCAGCTTCGCCACCATTCTGCAGGCTATTAAGAGTAATACGCACACCAATATGCTTTCCACGCCCAGCATCATGACGCTGGATAACCAGGAAGCAGAAATCGTAGTCGGTCAGAACGTGCCTTTCCGTACAGGTTCTACCGCGTCGAACAGTAATACCAACCCATTTACCACCATTACCCGTGAAGATGTTGGTATTACGCTGAAAGTAAAACCGCATATTCATGACGGTGAGGCGATTCGCCTGGAAGTGGAAGCAACGGCAGAATCTGTGGCTTCTACCACTGTTGCCGGCAGTGCCGACCTGATTACCAACAAGCGGTCGATTAAAACCATGATTCTGTCCGACGATCAGGAAACCATCGTACTGGGTGGTCTGATCCGCGACGATGTTACCGAGACCGAAAGCAAAGTTCCGCTGCTGGGGGATATTCCGGTGCTGGGATGGTTGTTTAAATCCAAGTCCACCAGTCATACCAAAAACAATATGATGGTGTTCCTGCGCCCGACCATCGTCGACAACCCGGGCCGGGCCAAAACACTGACACGGGATAAATTCAACGGTATCTGGGAGTTTTCTGTGTCTGACAAACTGGGTGAAGAGGACATCGATAACCGCCTCAACCTGTTGTTTGACGGTCTGCCTCTGAAGCGTCGCAGCGATATGTAACAGCTACTGAGTGGCGCGGTTACGACGGCGACTGCTGATGTAAGCAGCCAATAAAAGAGCCCCGCAACTGCGGGGCTCTTTTATTGGCTGTGACTCGTCTTGAAAACCTGTTACCTGGCCGGTGCGTTATTCCGCAGCCCTTTTATTTCAAGCGCCGGATTCAGCGCCGGTCGTCAGTCTTATCATGTCGCCTGTAATAACGGGTTGATGCCGGCCTGGCGCATCAGCTCAGTGAGAGCGATCATGGGCAAGCCAATCAGGCTGTTCATATCCCGGCCTTCCATTTTCTCAAACAGGCTGATGCCCAGCCCTTCCGCTTTAAAGCTGCCGGCGCAATCCAGCGGCTGCTCCAGCGCGACATAATGGCGGATTTCCTCTTCCTGCAACGGACGGAAATAAACAGAAAAGGGTTCACACAGAAAGTACTCTTCCCCTTGTGGCGAACGCAGACACAGGCCGGTATAAAAGGTGACCTGCTGACCGCTGCTTGCGCTGAGTTGCTCAATGGCTTTCTCTTCGGTGTGGGGTTTGCCACAGATGCGGTTGTTCAGCACGCAGGTCTGATCACTGCCGATGATCCAGTGGTGAGGGTAATCCCCGGCCAGAGCACGGGCTTTTTCCCGCGCCAGTCTGACCACATATTGCTGCGCCTCTTCACCCGGGTGTGGTGTTTCATCAATGTCAGGTGATGCGCAGTCGAAAGGTATACGCAGTCTGTTCAGTAATGCCCGCCGGTAGGCGGAGCCGGAAGCCAGAAGTAATTTCATTGTTTATCCATTCTGCAGACGTAAAAAAACCGGGCTGGGCCCGGTTTTTTCAGTTACTGGTGATTATGCGAAGTTTTCGTTCGCGAAGTCCCAGTTAACCAGTGCCCAGAAACCTTTCAGGTAATCCGGACGAACGTTACGGTAATCGATGTAGTAAGCGTGTTCCCACAGATCCACAGTGATCAGCGGAGTCAGGCCTTCAGTGATCGGTGTACCGGCGTTGGAAGTATTTACGATGTCCAGAGAACCATCGGCCTTTTTAACCAGCCAGGTCCAGCTTGAACCGAAGTTGTTCACAGCCATGTCGTTGAACTTGGCTTTGAAGTCTTCGAAAGAACCGAAGGCTGCGTTGATTGCGTCTGCCACTGCGCCGGTTGGCTCACCGCCACCGTTAGGGCTCAGGCTGTTCCAGTAGAAGGTGTGGTTCCAGATCTGGGCAGAGTTGTTGAAAACGCCGCCGGAAGAGCTCTTGATGATATCTTCCAGAGATTTACCTTCAAACTCAGTACCTTCGATCAGACCATTCAGCTTCTGAACGTAGGTGTTGTGGTGCTTGCCGTAGTGATAATCCAGTGTTTCAGAGGAAATGTGTGGCTCCAGAGCATCTTTTGCATACGGCAGAGGTGGTAATTCAAACGCCATAGTAATCTCCATTCTTTTCATAGCTGAGTTCAGGTTGCATTGGTTGCGACCAGAGTGCTGAGTAAGAGTTCAGCCGATGCCGCAACGAAGTAGCCAGATCATAGCACTCTGCAGAAACCGGCGCTATTCATGCGATTTCTGTGGTTTTTATGACAAAAAGGCAGGGTTTGGCCTGATCCTCATAATTTCGCATGGTCACAGATGCCGGTATACTCAGCTCAGAATAAAGATGACACGCAGGTTAAACGGGGAGCCCATGGATACCGAAAAAGATCCGATATTACCGGATATGAAACCGTCGAAAGAAGATATTGCGCAGCGCCAGAAACAGTTGGCGGCACGCCGTGCGGCCGCACAGCGAGCGGCTGCAGCCAAAAATCGACAGGCTCCGGCCGCTGCCACAGCACCGGCACCCAAACAGACTCTGGCGATTGTTGCTCTGCTGGTGGCGATCGCCATGGGCGGGCTGGCAGGTTTTCTGTTTATGCAGATGCAGACGATGCAACAACAGCTCACGGCGGCGGAAAAAGTCATGCGTTCACAGGCCGAGAATCTCGCTGTTCTGAACGAGAAACTGTCTGTTACCGGTGAGAATGCAAACCTGTCCGTGGATGCTCTGAAAGCACTGGTAAAAGAAAACGCCAGTGAAATCCGTAAGCTGTGGGACGTATCCAATAAACGTAACAAAGCGAACATAGCCAGCAACAGCAAGAACATTACCGCGCTGAAGGGCGGCATTGCGGCGCTGAAAAAAGACCTTGCCGGGCTGGAGTCGAAACAGGCAAGCGCTCTGAGCGGGCTGGAGAAAAAACTCACCAGTAAAGATGCGGCGCTGACGTCGCGTATCGCCAAAGTGGAAAAAGAAGCGCTGGACGTGCCGGCTGAGAATCAGCTGCGTATCGCGCAGATTACCGAAAACTTGCAGATGCTGGATGCAAAAGTCAGCAAAGTCCGGGACGGCGGTGATATGGGTGATATGAAGCTGGAAATCGAAGACATCCAGATCCGTCTTGACCGCATTCAGAATGCGCTGGGGGGCGGAGTTCAGTAATGTCCGGGTCGCCTGAGCCGCTGAATCTGCAGCAGAACCCGGCGCGTGTGCGCCGGGAGCTTGCCGCCCTGCTACAGCAGCACAGCACTACTTCCGCAGCCTGGCAGGCAGGGCTGATGGCAGAAACGCCGGGAACGGCGTTTTTTTGTGCCTATCAGGCCGTGATGCGCTGCCTCGATCCGGCGTTGCCGGGTGATGTGTGGGCTGCTTTCTGTATCTCCGAGCGCGGCATGGGTTCTCTCCGTAATATGACGACTCAATACACCACAGCCGGTGGCCTGAGCGGCAGTAAATCCCATGTGATGCTGGCCGGTGAGGGGCTGGATTACCTGTATGTGGTGGCCAGAGGTGACCGGGAAGAGCAGCTTGTCTGTGTCACTGTTCCCATGCAGGCGCAGGGCGTCAGTGTTGAGGACGTCAGCAAACCACAACCTTTTTTCCCGGATGTGCTGCATAAGCCGGTGACCTTTTCTCAGGTGACCGCTGAGGCGGTATTCAGTCAGGATGCTCACCGGGCACTCAATCGTCCTTTCCGCTACTGGGAAGATATTCACCTTGCCCTGGCGCTGGCCGCCTGGCTGGTGGCCGCTTGCCGCAAGGAGAGCCGGGTTGAGGCGGCAGAGCGCTTGTGTGTTGAAGCAGAAGCGCTGAAGACTGCGTTCAGCACACAGCCGGAGAGGTATCATCTGGCGGCGCTGGATGCTTTTGAAAACCTGCAGCAGACGATGACAGACTGCACTGAATGGTTAACCGGCCCGGCCTTGCTGGCCTGGCAGCGCGATCAGATCGTCATGGCGATGACCGCGCCTTTGCGCCGGCAGATCAGAGCAAAGCTCAGCGCACCGTCACTTTAACGGATACCGGAGAGGAATCGCTGACTGACAGCGGCGGGCGTGAAGAGGATGCCGGCTCCGGCGTGCCCGTTTCCGGGGGTTCTGTTGTTCCGTTATTTGTTGTTCCGTTATGGGTGCCGGGACCAATATCAACGGCATCCGGAGTTTCAATAATAGTTCTCGCCATTTCGGTATTCAGCAGGCGTGGTATCGGGATGCTCTGCGATGTGCTGCGGTTATAGCGTGTGGCGCGGCTGTAATCGTAATGATGTGTGCGCTGCCGGGCTTCTTCTATGGCAGTGAATATATCGCCGGAATAGTATTCATCGTGTGGCGATGCCTCCGCTTTTGCGGCGGTGGCCAGCAGAATAAACGCCGCTGATAAGCAGAAAGCAAAGTTCATAGGGCTGCTCCCGTCGCTGCTCTTCCGGTCAGGGCCGGGTTCTGGCCGTAACTGAAACATTGCCACGGATGTCTCTCACCCGGCTTTCATCAGAACGGGCTTCGGGAATATAAATTTCGCGCTCATTGCGGCGGAATTCTTCCTCTTCATCGTCATCCTGATCTTTATCGCCTTCTTTCAGGGTATTGCGCTTATTCAGCCGCCCCAGCGCGGCGTCCAGTACCGGCCGCTGAGCTTCGGCCGCCGCTGCTTCACCGGCTGCGGTCGGGCCCATCGCCCCTTCGATCACCTGAGTATCCATTTCGGTATTGAGCATTTTCGGCAGGGCAAAGCTGCGTGACGTGGAGCGGTTATACCAAGTGGCTCCGACATATTTCTGATCGGCCGGGCTGCGTTTGGCAGCCGCGATGGCATCATCAAGATCCTGCGAGAAATAGGCTTCGTTATCCCGCCCGGCGGTGTGGCCGGTGACGGCGGTCAATAATGAAATCAGCGCCGCAATCAGCGGGCTGCAAACCTTGGTGTGGCGATGTTTTTCCATGGCCGGGACCCATTTGTTTTTGTTATTTTTTGTAATTGTGTCATCATAGCAGCAGTCGGAAAAACTGTACAATAACTGACCAGGAATGGCCTGAAAGGAGCGATGTAAAAGGAGAAATGTATCGCCCGTCGTTTCACTGTTTCTGACAGCACAGGAAATAATAATGATAAGAACTCTTTCACTGCTGGTAACAAGCCTGTGGCTGTTATCCGGATGCACCGTTTACCACTCCCTCGGCGACAGTTTTGGCTCCTATGTATCAGAGCCGGATGGTCAGAATTTCAAACCGGTTGGCTACCGCTGGGATTATGAACACACCGCGCTGGTGTACATTTATCGCCCGGCGAGTGAGTGGGCGATGGATGAACTGGAAAGCCCCAGTTTTAATATTGATGATGAGCGCCTGTTTAACATGAAAGGCGGCGGTTATACCTGGTACGAGTTTGAGCCCGGACGTTACGATGTGGCGATGCGGCGTGGATTACTGGGACTGGAAGGGGTTAAAGACGTCTTCGTGCTGAAGGAGATTTCCCGTCTGGAGTTACAGGTGAAAGCCGGCGAAGTCTATTATCTGCGTTATTCCGAGATTGATCCGCCACCGTCCGTTGCGGGGCAGACGCCGCTGGGCGATGGTCCGTTACAACTGGTTGATGCAGAGCTGGCGATGAACGAACTGCCGGTTACCCGCATGATGCATCATGGCCGCGGCCGGCTGCAGCCCGCAGCGCCGCAGGTCGCGGATGCCGGCGTGACAGAGACAGCGCCGGGGGGGATGAATGCCGGTGCGCTGCCAGCCACAGGCGGAGCCGCGCCAGCCTCAGAACATGCTGCTGGAAAAGATAGTACTAAAGACGAGGGCTGGTGGCCGTTTTAGAGCAGCGCCAGCTGGGGTACAATACGCACCGTTTTTTCGCGCCCACTCAGTGGGCGTTTTCACGCCCGCCTGATGCCACAAGCCGCGGCGGAGCCCGATACGGCTACGTTCGATAGCCCCTGAGAGAGAATTCACCATGACTGTGATCAAGCAAGAAGATCTGATCCAGAGCGTTGCTGATGCTCTGCAGTACATCTCCTACTACCATCCGAAAGACTTCATCGATGCGATGAACGAAGCATACGAGCGCGAAGAATCCAAAGCCGCGAAAGATGCCATCGCACAGATCCTGATCAACTCGCGCATGTGTGCCATGGGCCACCGTCCGATCTGTCAGGATACCGGTATCGTGACCGTCTTTCTGACCATTGGTATGGATGTGAAATTCGAAGGCGATATGAGCGTGGAAGACATGGCCAACGAAGGTGTGCGCCGTGCGTACCTGCTGCCTGATAACGTCCTGCGTGCTTCTGTTCTGGCCGACCCTGACGGCGCCCGTAAGAACACCAAAGACAACACGCCGGCTGTAATCCACATGAAACTGGTTCCGGGTAACACCGTGGACGTGCATGTGGCAGCGAAAGGTGGTGGTTCTGAAGCCAAATCCAAGTTCGCCATGCTGAACCCGTCTGATGACGTGGTGGAATGGGTGCTGAAGCAGATTCCGACCATGGGTGCCGGCTGGTGTCCGCCAGGCATGCTGGGTATCGGTATCGGTGGTACCGCTGAAAAAGCCATGATGCTGGCAAAAGAATCTCTGCTGGAGCCGATCGACATCCACGAACTGCAGGCCCGTGGTGCGCAGAACCGTGCTGAAGAACTGCGTCTGGAACTGTTCGAAAAAGTGAACAAGCTGGGCGTTGGTGCGCAGGGTCTGGGCGGTCTGACCACGGTTCTGGACGTGAAAGTGATGGATTACCCAACTCACGCGGCGAATAAGCCGGTTGCCATTATTCCTAACTGTGCTGCAACCCGTCACACCCACTTTGTGCTGGATGGTTCCGGCCCGGCGGCGCTGAAAGCACCGAAAGTGGAAGACTGGCCGGAGATCACCTGGGAAGTGGGTGATTCCGTACGTCGCGTTAATCTCGACACCGTAACTTCAGAAGATGTTAAAGACTGGAAAACCGGTGAAACCATTCTGCTGTCCGGCAAGATGCTGACTGGCCGTGATGCCGCGCATAAACGCATCGTGGATATGCTGGCCAAAGGCGAAGATCTGCCGGTGGATCTGAAAGGCCGCTTTATCTATTACGTCGGCCCGGTTGATCCGGTGCGTGAAGAAGTGGTTGGCCCTGCTGGTCCGACAACGGCTACCCGTATGGATAAGTTCACCCGTACTGTGCTGGAGCAGACTGGTCTGCTGGGCATGATCGGTAAATCCGAACGTGGTCAGATCGCCATCGACGCGATCAAAGACAACGAAGCGGTTTACCTGATGGCGGTGGGTGGCGCTGCTTACCTGGTGTCTCAGGCGATCAAAGCATCCAAAGTGGTTGGCTTTGACGATCTGGGCATGGAAGCAATCTACGAGTTTGAAGTAGAAGATATGCCGGTAACCGTGGCTGTGGACACTAAAGGTGAATCCGTTCACCGTACTGGTCCACAGCAGTGGTACGCCAAAATCAACGCCACCGAGATCTGATACAGATTCTGGTTTGTTGATACGTAAAAAAGGCGCTGCGGCGCCTTTTTTTGTGCCCGCAGACCGCTACAGATCATGACGTTGGCATGTTTTGCCTGTTTAAATCACCTGCATTGCGCGCATAGTGCAGTGTCAGTTTTATGATTTTCCGACCGGAGATGCGTTATGAGTCATGATCTGCTGAATGAACAGGAACTGAATGAATGGCTGCAAGAGCACAGCGACTGGCAGGTAACTGAAAAGGAAGGTGTGCAAGGCCTGTACCGGCATATCGGGTTGTCGGATTTCAGCTGCGCTATGCATCTTGCCAATCAGATCGCCGTATTGGCTGAGCAACAGGATCACCATCCGGAGCTGACCCTGGGGTGGGGCAAGCTGGAGGTGCTGTGGACCAGTCATGATGTAAAAGGGATTTCGCGCCGTGATCTGACGCTGGCTGCCATGACCGACAGAGCACTGCAGGAACTCCGCCGGCGGATAAACGCTGCCTGACTGCTCAGCGTCGGACGCCGATAAAGCCAACTTTCATGGCTTTTCCTTCACACCCTTCCAGACTGATGCTCAGGCGGTAATGGTAGGCCAGAGCATCTGTCACCAGCCTGAATCTGCGCTCCGCAACATGGTCGAAACGACTGTAAGAACGGAAACGGTTAGAGGCCATGCCACCACATTTGTGTACCCGCTCAGAAGTGAAAAAATCGAACGCAGCAGAGGATTCGTCGTCGATCTGATAGACGGATATCACCGTCAGGTTGTTTAAGGTTTCATCGGCGTAAAGCCATGGAATATGTATGGCTAAAAGGCAGAAAAGAAGCGGCTTCATAATGCTTTCATCATTCGGTATCTGTTATTAACTATCGGCCAGATACCGGAAATCTCAAGGTAACCTTTACAGAAGCTTTCTCTGCATAAAGCCAGCTCTGATATTGTTGGCTTTGTTGCCCGGGATATTAACATCCATCTACGCGCTGATAGCGGTCTCTGCGGCGTATAGCCGATGACTGTGCGGGGAATGTCATCGGCCTGTCGTTAATCTGTCATTAAATTTAACTCTAACTGTCATTTTCTCTCCTTACCCTGCATCAGGCAGAAAACATACCCTCAATACTATAAGAGAGACAGCATGGAACTTTTTAATAAAAAGCGCCTGATTCAGGCGATGATCGTTGCGACGACAGCAACCCTGACAGCCTGTGGTGGGGAAGATGGTGATGACGGCCAGGACGGGCAGAATGCCGTTGTAAAAACCAATTCCGGTGTACTGACCCGTATCGCTACCGTGCCTTACGGTGCTGAAGTGACCGGCATGGTTGTCACTGACGATGGCTCCCTGTTCTTTAATGCTCAGCATCCGGACAGCGCGAACGGTGAAACGGATGGCAATGGCCGTACCTATACCACGGGTACTGTGGGTGTTATTGAAGGTATTAACTTCAATCGCCTGCCAGAGACTCTGGTTGATCTGGAAGTACCGGAAACCGCTTATGAGCAGGAAACAGTGCAAACGGCCTACGGTACTTACAAAATCCTGGCTCAGACCGGTGATACTTTTTCAAGCCTGCCGGAAGGGATTGGTAATATTTACAATCTTGATGGCAGTGAACTCTTGTATGAGAACGAAAACCCGGACTTCAATGGATACGTGGCCATCGATGACGATGAAGGCTACCTGTTCACTAACTGGGAACAGCTCCCGGGTGGCGTAAGCCGCATGCACCTGAAGAAAGAAGCCGGTGAATGGTCTGTACTCGATGCCATTATGGTAGATTTTGCCGATGTGAATGGTACCGCGGCCAACTGCTTTGGCTCTGTGTCTCCGTGGGGGACGCCACTCACCTCAGAAGAGTGGGTTGTCTACTCTGCGGTGGATTCCACCACTCAGGCTGACTGGAACCAGCCGCCTGCTGATCTGACTGACGGTGTGGGCCCGGATGATCGTGTTGCCCGTATGTGGGAACTCTCCGACGCTAACGCTAACCCGTATGACTACGGCTATATTGTTGAAATTACTGATCCGCTGAGTGATGCGCCTGTACCGGTTAAGCATTTTACCATTGGCCGTTACGAGCACGAAAACTCCACGGTTATGCCGGACGGAAAAACTGTGTATTCATCACAGGATGATACCGGTGGTGTCCTGTTCAAGTTTGTGGCTGATACGGCAGAAGATCTGAGTTCAGGTACGCTGTATGGCGCCAAAATGATTCAGGACACGGATGTAAATGATCCTGCTGTAACCGGGTTCGATGTTGAGTGGGTTGCTTTAGCATCCGGTAATAACACGGAAATTGAAAGCTGGGTGGATGACTTTGATGTTATCGGTACCGATGACTACGTTGACGGTGAAACCAGCTATATGACCACGGCTGACGTTGAAGCCTGGGCTGCCTGGGTGCAGGCAGGTCGTCCGGATAATACGACATATCCGACCGTTGCTAATGGCGGCGGTGCGGTGACTGCTGGTCAGCCAATGGATGACCGTTCTGCATTCCTGGAATCCCGTTATGCCGCGAAGCAGCTGGGCGCAACGGCAGAATGGCGTAAGCTGGAGGGTATCTCCATTAACCATAAGCGTGTTGAAGAAGCGATCGAAGGCACGGATCTGATTCCGGATGAAGTCGTTAAGAAAGCTTACATGTACATGGGTAACGCGGATACCGACAATACGATGGTTGATGCAGAAGGTGATATTCAGCTTTCAGACCGTGTGAAAGATTGTGGCACCGTATGGCGTGCTGAAATCGAAAGCGATTACAGCTTCTCCCGTATTGATCCTGTACTGACAGGCTCAACCTATCGCAGTGGTGTTACCAATGCTGAACGCTGCAGTGTCGATGGCCTGACCAATCCTGACAACGTAATTGTTCTGGATGATGGCCGTATTCTGATTGGTGAAGATGCCAGCAGTAACCGTAATAACGATACGCTGTGGATGTATGAACCAGCAGATAAATAACAGTTAATAAACACTGATTTATAATTGTTGTTCTTAATGGGGCCTCTGGGGCCCCATTTTCGGTAAAGGTTTATGATGAATATAAAAACTTATTTTTTAATCATTACAACACTGTCTGCGTTGGTCTCCGGCTGTGATAACGCAGATCAGGTGTCAGGTAATGAAGGTTCCGGTCAGCAAGAAAATACGGATCAAGCGGTAAGTGGCGTTGAGGATAAAATACCGGCGCTTGCCTATATTGAACATAATGAACGGTATAATGCAGAAGCGGTTATTCCTCCCCAGTGCTACACAAAAACTGACGGTAAAAAGAACCCCTGTTACGTGTGCCACCAGGCTTCAACGGATTCTGAACACCCTAACATGATGAAAGACATCTATCTGCAAGGGGTCTATGACTTTTCAGAAGTAGGGGTGGAAAACCACTGGAAAAATCTGTTTGTTGACCGCCGTGAGCTGATTAAAGAAATTTCGGATGATGAAATAAGCAAATGGGTAAATCAGGATAACTATTCCAATCTGATTGCCAGACTGGAGAACGACAGTGACTGGAAAGGTGAAATTCCGAAAATTGAGAATCTCGCCTACCCTGACAAGGCGTTTGACAGTGAAGGGTTTGCCCGTGACGGCAGTCAGTGGGTTGCCTTTAAGTATAAACCTATGCCCGGCATGTTCTGGCCTACTAACGGTTCAACCGACGATGTCATGATTCGTATGCCGGAAGCATTCCGTACATTGAATGGGCAATACTCAAAAGAAGTGTATAAAGCTAATCTTGCTATTCTGGAGATGGCTATCAAAGGGGCGGACACATTGACGCCGGTCGACCTTAATGAAATCGCCGTCGGCAGCGACCTCAATGGTGATGGCCAGATTTCAGATTCCATAAGCGCTATTGTAAATCAGACGAAGTATGTCGGTGACGCTTCAGAAACCGAAGTACAGTATATGCTGTATCCAAAAGGTGTTCAGTTTTTACATACAGTACGTTATGTCGGGGTTGATGGCCAGGGGAATGTATACAATTCTCCGCGCATTAAAGAAGTCCGCTATATGGTAAAAAAATCGCAGACCAGTATTAAAAAGTTACAGAATGACTATTTTAATGAAGCGAAAGAGAAACATCTTGGCAGTCTTCCCAAGACGATACACCTGGGGGATCGGGGTATCAGCAATGGTTTCGGCTGGATTCTCAACGCCTATATCGAAGACCAGGATGGCGAACTTCGCCAGCAGCATGAGCAGGAGCTGGAATTCTGTAATGGTTGCCATAAAACGATCGGCAGTACGATCGATCAGACGTTTGCATTTGCCCGTAAAATGAATGGTGAACCAGGGTGGGGTTACATCAACCTGAAAGAAATTCGTGATGTGCCATCACGGAATGAATCACAGGGTGAATACCTTACGTATTTTGAACGCGTGGGGGGCGGAGATGAATTCCGTCGTAATGCTGAAATGCTGAATAAATGGTTTAAAGAAGATGGTACGGTTGACCGTGATAAAGTCACAGCAGCGACTTCCATTTATGATCTGGTAGCGCCTACGCCGGAACGGGCATCAGTACTGAATAAAGCCTATAAAACCATTGTTTCCGAACAAAGCTATATTTATGGCCGTGATCCGGTGGTATCGCCAGCCGTAAACGTACTGGAACATATACCAGACGATATTGAACCCCTCGAAGCTGATTTCCGCTATATGTGGGATATACGTCTTAATTGGGATAATTCCCTGCTCAGCAGTAACCCTTAACCTTTGTGCGCCCGGAGGGTAACCTTCCGGGTGCCCACTCTGTCTCCTCTGAAGTGATCAGCTGACTTTTCTTTCCGGATATTCTGACTTTCGTACCGGTTGATGCAACTGCCTGTCTATACCTGACCTTTTTACCCAGCTATTAATAGGGTTAATAATAATGTCGCATAACTGTCATGGAATATAACTCTTTTTGTCACCTTTAAGGATTACTTTATGGCGCTGGGAAATAACCCAAAACTGATGAGAGAGATGGTTATGAAACTGTTGCAAAAAAATCGCCTGGCACAGGCGGTTATGATTTCTGCTATGACAGCCATGTTGGCTGCTTGTGGTGGTGAAGATGGCGATGACGGCATCAATGGTGTCGACGGTGTAAATGGTATTAATGGTGCTGACGGTGCGGATGGTGCGGATGGTGCGGATGGTGCTGACGGTGCTGATGGTGCTGATGGTAAAGACGGTTCCGGCACACCCACTGCCGGTATTACTTTTGTTGGTGTACCAGCGCCTTCAACAGATGCTGAAAAACGCGAAATTCTGGTGTCTCAGGCTGTGGTAGACGGTTACGTCTATGGTGGCGGTTACCATACTTTTGCTCGCTCCGGCCAGGAAATCGATGGTGTAGCGTTTGGTCAGCTGGTCGATGATGAAGGCAGCGACCTTTATATGGACGACGGCTCAAAACGCATTTCAGACTCTAACGAACATACTTCTCTGTTGCCGGTTGATGATCGTCTGTTTTCTGTTTCCCAGATGGAAGATACCCCAGGAGCAATGTTCCTGTTTGAATTGAATCAGGATACGACTACCGGTGAGTTAACTCCGGAGCATATGTATCAGATTGATCAGAAAAGTGTTGATGGTGGCTGGGTACATTGTGCAGCGTCAGTAACACCGTGGACCACTCATCTGGCTTCTGAAGAATATGAACCGGATGCTGTTGTTTATCCAACTGCAGAAAGCATGGAATCCAACCGGTACTACCATGGTCAGCTGGACTACTTTGTTTCCGGTGATGTGCAGTGGAACCCGTACAGCTACGGCTGGAACATCGAGGTTGAAGTTGATACCGATAATGATCCGGCAACGGATGACGTTCCTACTACAAATCTGACCAAGCACTATGCAATGGGTCGTCTGGCGTTTGAACTGTCGTATGTTATGAACGATGAAAAAACCGTTTATATGTCAGACGACGGCACCAACGTTGGCTTCTTTATGTTTATTGCTGACACAGCCCGCGATCTGAGTGCCGGTACTCTGTACGCAGCCAAATGGCATCAGACTTCTTCTGAAGGTGCAGGCGCTGCAGATCTTACCTGGGTTTCTCTGGGTCACGCCACCAACCAAGAGATCTCAGACTATGTGCATGGCACAAACGGTGTGGCTAAGGCTACGTTCGCAGATATTTTTGATACTGCCGAGCCAACAGGTGCCACCTGTCCTTCAGGTTTCAGTGCCGTTAATGCTAACGGTGCAGGCCTGGAATGTCTTTCCATTAAAGCAGGTATGGAAAAAGCAGCTTCCCGCCTTGAAACCCGTCGTTATGCGTCAATGCAAGGTGCTACTACTGAATTCCGTAAGGAAGAAGGTATTACCTACGACAGCAAACGTCACAAACTGTATGTGGCAATGTCTCAGATTGGTAATGGCATGACAGATAACGATGCCAAAAACGACCTGGGCAGCAATAACGATATCGCTCTGTCTGCCAACAGTTGTGGCGCTGTCTATGAACTGACATTAAGTGCTGACAGCGACCTGGGCTCCAACTATGTTGCTACCAGTATGAAAGGTCTGGTTGCCGGTCGTCCGGTTACTGACGAAGACCCTCAGGTTGAAGGCTTCGACCCAAGCAATAACACCTGTAACGTCAACGGCATCGGTAATCCGGATAACATTACTTACATGTCCGGTTACGACATGCTGATTATTGGCGAAGACGCAGGCTCCCAGCATCAGAATGATGTTATCTGGGCCTATGACTTCGGCAGTAAAGGTCTGACCCGTATCCAGACTACTCCATATGGTGCAGAAACCACTTCACCTTACTGGTACCCGGATATCAACGGCTTCGCTTACCTGATGTCTGTTGTTCAGCATCCTTACGGTGAATCTGATCAGAGTCAGGCAGCAGCTGAATCCGATAAGCGCGCTTATACCGGCTATATCGGTCCTTTCCCTGCTGTAGATGCACATCGTTAATATGTCAGATTGATATCTGAACTGAAGGGGTGGCTTTGCCACCCCTGTTTTTATTTTTGTGTTGTGGTGGTTTTATGAAAATACGAATATTGAGTCTGCTTATTGTCGCAATTTCTCTGGGTGGTTGCTTTACCGGTTCCGATGATGACAAATCAGATGTTACAAATAATAGTGAGCAGGGAAATCAGGGTGGAGACTCAGGCAATGGCTCAGGTAATAACCCAGGCAACTCTGACGGAAATTCCGATGGGAATGAAATTTTTTATGGCACATTAAGTGATATAACCGCTGACCATAAAGACAATCAGGTACCTTATATTCCACCGCAATGTTACACCGACCCGGTATCCGATAACGGGGATATCCATAACCCCTGTTATGCATGCCACAATGACAGTAAAGATCCTAATTATCTTGACGATTTTGATGTTCAGTTGGCCTATAGCTTCCCGGAAGGTGGCACGACAACCAACTGGAGTAATATTTATAAAGACAGAACGTCTGAAATTGAAAAAATTTCCGATGAAACAATTCTCGACTACGTCCGCCAGGATAACTACAAAACATCGGATGGCAGAATCATTCTGGCCGAGAAACTGAAAAACCTCCCTTCAGTCTGGGACCGTGATAAAAACGGAAGCTGGGGTGGTTATATTCCGGATGTCTATTTTGATTTTGATGGAGACGGTTTCGACAGATCACCGGATGGCAGCTACACCGGATGGCGGGTGTTTGCTTATGCGCCTTTCCTGGGTACCTTTATGCCGACCAATGGCTCGACCGATGACGTAATGATTCGTTTGCCGGAAACATTCCGTGAAACAGCAGACGGCGAATTCGATCTCGAAACATACAAAGTGAACATGGCGATTGTTGAAGCCATGATGAAGAAAAAAGACATCACCATTGATGAGGTCGACGAAAACCGTTACGGCGTCGACCTGGACAGAAACGGTATCCTTGGTAATACCACAACGATTAAATATGAATGGGCGCCTCTGAATAACGTCTTTATGAGCTACGTTGGTTACGCCAAAACTCTGTTTGATGCCGGCGAGATCAAGATGGCTGCAGGCCTCTTCCCGGTAAATACCGAGTTTGCGCATACCGTCCGTTATATCGATGTTGACGGTGATGGCAATACAAAGATGGCCGCGCGAATGAAAGAGTTCCGTTACGGCAAGAAAACGGCCTGGCGTAACTACAATGACCTGATGGTGATTGTTAACAAAGAAATTAAAGAGCGCCACGATTTCCCGGCACGGAAAAAACAACTTTCCGGCAATATGGAGGTGGGCATTTATGTACCACAGGGCTGGAAATATCAGGGCTTTATTGAAGATGATGCCGGTCAGCTGCGCCCACAAACCTACGAAGAAACCTATTTTTGTGCTGGCTGCCACGGTTATATTGGCGCGGATAATGACACCATTGTTTCTTTTAATCGCAAGCTGGAGCATGGGGCATATCGTAACGGCTGGTACCATTGGCTGGAAAAAGGCCTGTCAGGAATCGCTGATCGAAAGCGTGAAGATGGTCATGGTGAATATGCTTACTATCTTGAGCAAAACCCTACCGGTAACGAATACCGCGATAACGAAGAAGTTCTGAATAAGTTCTTTGATGCTGAGGGCGATAAAAAGGAAGCTGCGTTTGCAGCGCTGGAGAATGATATCTCGTATCTTTTAATGCCATCGGCTCAGCGTGCCCTGCTGCTGGATAAAGCCTACAAGGTTGTAGTGGACGAACAAAGCTTTGACGAAGGTCGTGAAGCGATTGTTAAACCGCTGGATAATGTTCATAAAGAAGTTGAAGTAGATCAGCCTACTGGTATTAAAGAAGTTCTTAGTTACTACTGATCAATAATGCAATAAATAAGCGGCTTCTCAGCCGCTTTTTTATTCAGGCTATAATGCTATAGCACGGCGTATACTCGCCTTTAATCTTCATGCGTCCATGTTCCACCATGGCTTTCAATAATTTATCCATAGCCTGCATGATGTCGGCATCCCCATGCAGTTGATACGGGCCCTGTTGCAGTACCCGTTTGACGCCTGATGCTTTTACATTCCCCGCGACAATGCCGGAAAAGGCCCGGCGCAGATTCGCGGCCAGTTCGTGTTGTGGCAGGTGCTTGCGGATACTCAGTTGCGCCATGGCCTCATGGGTGGGCTCAAACGGCAACTGGAAGTCTTCATCCACAGCCAGCGCCCAGTTAAAGAAGTAGGCGTCGCTGTGCGAGCTGCGGTATTCCTCAACCTGTTGAATGCCATGTTTCATGGCTCTGGCTACGGCGGGAGCATCGTTGATGATCAGCTGGTAACGGTCCTGTGCTTCTTTCCCCAGTGTCATTGCGATAAAGCGGTCGATATCGCGCAGGTAATCGCCGGCTTCTTCCGGGCCGGTAATAATCAGCGGGAAAGGAATCTCCTGATTGTTCGGGTGTGAAAGCACACCCAGTAAATACAGCAGTTCCTCGGCAGTCCCCGGACCGCCGGGAAAAATAACGATCCCGTGTGCAAGGCGAATAAAGGCTTCCAGGCGTTTTTCAATATCGGGCAGAATCACCAGTTCGTTCACTATCGGGTTCGGCGCTTCGGCGGCAATGATTCCCGGCTCTGTGATACCGATGTAACGCCCTTCACGGTTATGTTGTTTGGCGTGTGCAATGGTGCAGCCTTTCATCGGGCCCTTCATGGCCCCCGGGCCGCATCCGGTACCGACATCCAGTCCGCGTAATCCCAGCTGATAACCGACATCCTTGGTGTACTGATATTCGTGGCGTGGAATGGAATGTCCGCCCCAACATATGGCCAGATTGGGTTTCTGGTCTGGCTTCAGCAGGTTGGCGTTACGCAGCAGATGAAAAACGGCATTGGTAATGTCTTCGCCTTTTGCCAGATCAAAACGGTGTGCTTTCAGGATGGACTCCTGAGCATACAGCACGTCGCGTAATACAGAAAAAAGCTGTTCACGTACACCGCGGATAATTTCGCCATCGACAAAAGCGCGTGCCGGTGGGTTGATCAGGTTAAGCACAATGCCGCGGTCTTCCTGTTGTACTTCAATGTCAAAGGTTTTGAATTCTTCTTCCAGGCGCAGGTAATCATCTTCCTGGCTGCCGGAGTTCAGTACTGCATAGCAGCAGCGGCGTACCAGTTCGTTGGTCTCGCTGCTGACGTCTTTGAGCATCTGAATTTCGTAGCGTGATAAAACACGCAGATGAGTTTTCGGGTGTATCAGGCGATAATGACTTGCCACACAGACTCCTTAATCCGCTGGCTGCAGGTATCAGGCCCACAGCTCCATCGGACCATAATGGCTTAATAACTTCAGAATATCACTGCGGGTAATGATGCCGCAGATTTCGTGTTCATTGTTCAGCACCGGCAGCGCGCCGATGTCGTATTCGTAGAGGATGTTGCTGGCCTGGCGGATATCAGTGGTTTTCAGCACGCAGACCACCGGGTGAGCAGCAACCTCCATAATACTGTCATCCCATATATCCCGATTATGAACCAGTGCCTGCAGCAGGTCCCGGTCTGATAAGATGGCGACCACATTGAGTTCACTATCCACCACCGGCAGGTGGTGAAAACCACTGCTCGAAAGTGTGTTCCAGGCGGTGTGTATGGAATCATCAGGGCTCAGCGTGGTCAGTCGCTGGGTCATAATGTCAGCGCAGGATGAAATACCATCCGGCGGGTGCTCCGGGCGCTGGTAATAGGCTTCGATATCCTGCGGCATACCACGGGCGGTTTTATCTTTATCGATATGGCTGGTCTTTTCACTGGCCGACATTGCCCGTACCCGGAACTCATCCGGGCGGACCGGGGTTTCTACGCGACGCCCCATATCAAACATGATCAAAGACATAACAACGACCTCTGGCTTTGCTCTCAATATAGCAGTCGTCTGTGACTGCTGTCAGCTTTGCTGCCAACCGCAGGCGGCGGGGTGGTGAACAGCCGGCTATTGCTTTCAGACTGATGCCTTCGGGAGTACTATACGGCCGCTTGGTTTTTGTCTGTTGTCAGGAGTTAGTGTGGAACCCGTTTATCGCTTAACCATTTCATGTCCGGACCGGGTCGGCATCGTTGCCCGTGTCGGGGATTTCTTTGCCGCGCATGGTGGATGGATTGTTCAGGCTAATCATTATTCAGACCCGGCAACAGGGCGTTTTTTTATGCGTCATTGTGTACGGCTTGATTCTCTGCCATTTGACCTGCAAACGCTGAAAGAGAAATTTACCCCGATCGCTGAAGAATTCGACATGGACTGGCAGGTGCGCGATTCACGGGTTAAAAAGAAGCTTATTCTTATGGCCAGCCGCGAGAGTCATTGCCTGGCTGACCTGTTGCACCGCTGGCACAGTAATGAACTCAGCTGTGATATTCCCTGCGTAATTTCGAATCACGATACCTTGCGTGACATGGTGGAATGGCATGGTATTCCTTTTTTCCACGTGCCGGTCGACAGTGCTGATAAGGCTGAGCATTTCGCCAGGGTGAATGCCATTGTTGAAGAACATAAGGCCGATGCTATTGTGTTAGCCCGCTATATGCAGATTATTCCGCCGGAATTGTGTGATCGTTATCATGGCCAGGTGATCAATATACATCACAGTTTTCTGCCATCGTTTGTGGGCGCTAAACCTTATCATCAGGCCGCAGAGCGTGGTGTCAAACTGATCGGTGCGACCTGTCATTATGTAACCCGGGAACTGGATGCCGGGCCGATCATTGATCAGGATGTTATCCGCATCAGCCATAACGATACGGTCGATGATATGGTCCGCCTGGGGAAAGATGTAGAAAAGATGGTGCTGGCCCGTGGCGTGCGCAGTCATCTGGAAGACAGGGTGCTGCTGCACGGTAATAAAACCATTGTTTTCTGAGGCAACCGGTGGAGCCTGCAGACAAAAAAACGGGCGCTGCTGATCAGCAACGCCCGTTTTTTATGGTCGTCATAATGTCTGGCGACCTGATCAGATCAGTTCGATGGCAATGGCAGTGGCTTCACCACCTCCGATGCACAGCGCCGCCACACCTTTTTTACCGCCGGTATTTTTCAGCGCATTCATCAGAGTGACGATCAGGCGGGAGCCGGTCGAGCCAACCGGGTGTCCCTGAGCACAGGCGCCGCCGTAGATGTTAACTTTGTTGATATCCAGTTTCAGCTCATCAACAGGCATCATGGCAACCATGGCGAAAGCCTCATTGATTTCATACAGGTCAACGTCGTCTTTGCTCCAGCCGGCTTTGGCCAGTACTTTTTCAATGGCGCCAACCGGTGCCACGGTAAACTCCGACGGATGCTGGGACTGAGTGCTGTGAGCAACGATGCGGGCCAGCGGCTGAACGCCTTTTTCACTGGCCGCGGCTTCACTCATCAGTACCAGTGCGGATGCGCCATCAGAAATAGAGGATGCGTTAGCGGCCGTGATGGTACCGTCTTTGGCGAAGGCCGGGCGCAGTGACGGGATTTTCTCGATATTGGCGTTGAACGGTTGTTCGTCGTTCTCAACCAGGTTTTCACCTTTACGGGTTTTCACGGTCACCGGCACGATTTCCGCGTTATTCAGGCCTTTTTCGATGGCGTCTTTGGCCCGGGTCAGCGACATGATGGCGTATTCATCCATCTGCTCACGGGTGTAGCCTTTTTTATCGGCCATCTCCTGGGCAAAGGCGCCCATCAGTTTGCCGGTTTCTGCGTCCTGCAGACCGTCCAGGAACATGTGATCCTGTGGCGCACTGCCGGCGCCCATGCGGTAACCGTTACGCACGCCTTCCATCACATAAGGCGCGTTCGACATGGATTCCATGCCGCCGGATACGGCGATCTCAACGGAGCCGGCCTTGATCGCATCATGTGCCATCATGGTGGCTTTCATGCCGGAGCCGCACAGTTTATTGATGGTCGTGGCGCCGGTGGCGTCCGGCAGCCCGGCTTTGCGCATCGCCTGACGGGCAGGGCCCTGCTTCAGGCCGGCTGGCAGGACGTTGCCCATGATGACTTCCTGCACATCAGAGGCAGGGATGCCGGCACGTTTGACGGCCTCTTCAATGGCAATGGCACCCAGGTCGGTTGCGGCAACACTGGCCAGGCTGCCGCCAAAACCACCCATTGGCGTACGTGCACCCGCCACAATAACCACAGAATTCTGTTCAGACATGCGCTGTCTCCTGACATCAGATGTTGTAAAGGGCGGATATTCTAGAGGAATGCGTTTGTGAATCCCAGTCACAGCACTTTGGCCTCAGATTGACCGACAATCTGGCCAGTAAGACGAAGGTAGCGTTACATGCAGATACAAAATCGAAGGGGTATTAGTACTGAATCATACTTTTGAGTGATGAGGGTGCGCTGCTGCCAGATTATAGTTCCGAACATCTCTTCGGGGAGGGGGGTAATTACGCGTCCCTGAAGTGCAAACATAACCATAAAAACACAAACAGGTAGCAATATGGTGAAGAAGACCCTTCTCAGTCTGGCCATCGCAGCCACAGCAGCAGGCCTTGCCGGCTGTAATATCAGTAGCGTTGAAAAGCACAACGATGACGTTGACACCACACCCGTCTCTTCCGGTACTGTTGGCGAAGGCGGCACAGCCGTTGAACGTACTCGGGTGGTATATAACCCAAGCGCCACAAACAGCGCGGGTCTGCCACAAATTCCGTTAATTACCGATCTTCTTATTCAGGGCCTGGCCGGCGCTGACGGCGACTGCGCTTCCGCAGATACCGATACTTGTCTGGATGGAACAATTCCCTTCCCGGGCGGTGATGCGGTTATCGGCTCAGACGACTACAACCCGATCTTTTCTGCCGTAGGCGATCTGGACGGTTTCTCCACTACTTCAGCAATCGATATCCCGTTTGAAGGCTCCCTGGATGCTGCGTCAGTTGTGGCCACTCCGGGCCCTACCGCTAACGTGATTCTGATTCCGCTGAACTACACCAACGACCCTATCGCTGGTGGTGCACCGGAAAATGACGATGATCCTATCCTTGATCTGAGCAACCCGGTAGGCGCTCCTGCAGCCATTGATGCAAGTGTTATCACATACTCTGATTCTCCGGCCGGCGCTGCCAATGTACTGCGTATTATGCCAACGACTCCACTGGAGCCAGCCACCCGCTACCTGGTCGTCGTAACTAATGGCCTGCTGGATACTGACGGAGTCGGAGTTGCTGCCAGCGGCACTTATTCCTTCCTCGCCAATGCGCAAACAACTGTAGCTGACCCAACCACTGCATCTTTGCAGGGAGCTATCCAGAATTGGGTAAACCTTGCCAAACAGGTTGGAGCCGGCATGGGTCAGTCACTGACCACTGCTGATATTGCCTACGCGACCACCTTCACCACCGGCGGTACGACGACTGTTCTGGAGTCTATGGCTGCACCTTCCAAGGTTAATCCGGCTGTCGCCCAGACATTACCAGCGAGCCTGCGTCTGTTGATGGAGCAGGGCTTCGTCAATGGCGACGATACCACCACTATCGTTACGTCTCTGGTAGGCGCGATTACCGCTATGCCTGATGGTGCTGAGAAAACAGCGTTGATTACCGCCCTTGGTGGCGAAGCGCAGATGGCAACCACGCTGGGCGGGGCTGTCACCCTGGGTGCTTCTTTACCTCAGCCAGTGCCACGCGTTTCTAACTTTACTGTCAATACGCTTTCGGTTGATGGGACTTTGGGTACGAGCACAGGCCTGACCATGGCCAACGGCACCATTAAAATGCCGTATTACCTGTCAGCGGCAGATACGACCAACACAACCACACTTACTGCTACCGCAGGTCGTGTATTCACTGAGTTTTGGAAAGCAGATAACACCTTGCCAACAGATCTCTCTGCTTTGCTGACGGCTGCCGGTATTTCTCCAGCTGCGGTTACGGCACCGTCTGAGAACGTTACCCGTCACTTCCCGATCGCTAAGACCGGTTTACACACTGATTCCGAAACTAACCCACAGGGTTACGTTGATGTGCCGATTTCTGTGTTTTACAGCACAGCGTGTGCCGGTACTTATAACCCGATCATTTATCAGCACGGTATTCGTTCGAACCGTTCCGCAGCTATTCCGTTTGCTGCCAATATGGCGCTTGACGATAACTGTAATGCCACTATCGCTATCGACCTGCCATTGCATGGCCTTGAGCCATTCAGTGAAACCGGTGGGGCATTGTTGAAAGCACTTTATGCAGGTGCAGCGGGTGGTACCGACGCAAACGGAAGCGGCACTGCAGATACCAATGATGATGCCTTTGTCGGCATGTTTGCTCAGCGCCACTTTGGCCTGACGCAGGACATCGCAGCCAGTGGTCAACCGCGTTCAATGGCTATCACCAGTGGTGATGATGCTATTGCTAACGATACCGGTGCTGTTGATTACGACGGAGATGGTGTTAACGACGGTACAGCAGGTGACTTCTATTACGATAACTCTGCATCCGGTTCGCTGTTTATTAACCTGGCGAATTTCCAGAATACCAGGGATAACAACCGTCAGGCTGTAATGGATCTGCTTAACCTGAATGCATCCATTTATACGCTGGATTTTGATGGTAATGCGGGTGTTGATATTAACCCTTCCGCTAATCTGAAATTTGCTGGCCACTCGCTGGGCGCGATTGTTGGCACCAGTGCGGTTGCTCTGGCTAATGATCTGCAGGATGGCACTACGTATGTGCACCCTGTCGAGGCTGCAGTACTGGCGAACGGCAGTGGTAATCTGACCAAAATGCTGGAGAACTCCTTTGCCTTTGCACCTGCAATTCTGGGTGGTTTAGAGGCGCTTGGTAACGCTGCTGATCCTCAACTGGATATGACGCAGGGCTCTTCTCTGTTCGAGCTGACGATGCATGTTTTCCAGGCCACGATTGATTCTGCTGACCCGGTTAACTTTGCTTCAATGATCGACGATGTATCCGATTCTGCTGGTGTGATGATGTTTGAAGTAGCCGGTGACGGCGCGACGAACGCACCGGATCTGGTGATTCCACCGGCTGCTTATGCTGCCAATGGCCTGGCTCCACGCGTTCTGCTTGATAACACTCTTACTGGTGAAGCCGGTGATAACGATGATGTCGCAGATACTTCCGCTGCCCCTTTGGCTGGTACAACGCCATTGGCAACCACTGGCGGTCTGACTGCTGCCGCTGGATCCACGGGGGATGGGTCAGGTTACCTGCTTCCACTAGTACGTTTCTCGGCAGGCGATCACCGTTCATTTGGTGAACTCGACGATGCTACCGGTGCAGAAATGATTGATCAGGTTATCTCGTTCTTTAACAACGATGGTAAGCAGCTGACCATGACTAACACCAGCGTTGTTGTTACGGAATAAAAGGGCGGAGTTAATTATGAAAATAACAAACAAAGGTTTGCGCTCAATGAAAAAATTACCTTTAGCGCTGGCAGTTGGCGCGATGGCGGCTGCGACCTCTACCAATGCGGTTGAGTTTAATTTTGGGGATCTGGGAGTTCAGCTGGATAACACCATCAGTTACGGTGTTGCATGGCGGACTTCTGAGCGCGACAAAGGCCAGATTATGGCCGGTAACGGTGCGACCGTTGGTGAAGAAACCTACGGCTCCTCGTATAACTATGACGACGGCACACTGAACTACGGTAAGGGTGATATCTACACCAACGTAGTTAAGTGGAGTGCCGACCTTGAGCTTAATTACAACAACTACGGTGGCTTCTTCCGTGCCCGCGCTTATTACGATACCGCGTTGATGGATGAAGAAACGGATTTCAAACCATTAAACGACGCAACCAAAGATGCGGCCGGTAAAGGCGCTGAGCTGTTGGATGCGTATATCTGGGCGGATTACGATATTGGTTATACACCGATCAATATCCGTCTTGGTCGTCAGGTGGTCAGCTGGGGGGAAAGTACTTTTATCCAGGGCGGTATTAACAGCATTAACCCGGTGGATGCATCCGCCTTCCGTAAACCGGGTGCTGAAGTTAAAGAAGGTCTTCTGCCAGTCAATATGGCGTATACCTCCATTGGTGTAACGGCCGATGTTACTCTGGAAGCTTTCTATCAGCTGGAATGGGAAAAAACCCGCACTGACCCATGTGGCACCTTCTTCTCTACCGTCGACTTTGTCGCCGATGGCTGTGGCCCGATTATCCTCGGCGGTACTGAGGCCGAAGAAGTTTACATGGAAGGCCGTCAGGCAAATATCGACAACGGTGTACCTCTGAGTCAGCGCACAACGCTGCCGTTTACGGAGCGTCTGCCGGATGATCAGCCAAAAGACTCGGGACAGTACGGTATGGCGCTGCGCTGGTATGCTGAAGCATTGGGCGACACCGAGCTGGGCTTCTACTATATGAATATCCATAGCCGGGTACCATATATCAATGGTGCTGTGTCCAACTATGATACGTCCGGCACGTTGACGGGCACGGCTGGTTCTCAGGTGAATGCAGATGCCAGCTATGACTCTTACCGTCCGCTGTATCAGATTTCCTACCCTGAGGATATCCAGATTGCTGGTATCAGCTTTGCGACCAGCACAGAAGGCGGTGCATCCCTCTCCGGTGAAGTCAGTTACAAGCCTGATATGCCGTTACAGTGGAATGCCTTTGAGCTGATCCTGGCCGGTAATGGTGCACCATACAGCCGTCTTTATCAGCAGCGAGCTGAAGAAGCCGGTGGTGCTGCACCACTTTATGGTGAGCTGGCGAAAGGTTATGACGAGTTTGATATGTGGCAGGCTCAGATGACCTATATTAAATTCTTCGATCGTATTATGGGAGCCGACCGTCTGGCTCTGGTAGGGGAGGTCGGTATGACCTTTATCCCGGATCTGCCGGATACCGATGATGCCCGCTATGGTCGTTCCGGTGCTTACGGTATCGGTAATAACGATGGCGTGTGGGATGCGAATGCACTCACCAGCGCAACGAACTTTTGTTCTGCGGATACCTTTAATGGCAGCGCTAATAGCGGTCAAAACGCCAACACTGATTACTGTACCGACGATGGTTATGTAACCCAGCTGTCCGGTGGTCTGCGTCTGCGTGCCGTAATGGACTTCAACAACGCATTTGCGGGTGTGAACGTCAGCCCTATGCTGTCTGTTGCCTATGACAAAGGGAATGGTCCTGAGCCGGGTGCTCAGTTCATTGATGACCGTCTGACTACGGGGCTGGGCGTGACTTTTGTCTACCTTAATCAGACGTCAGTAAATGTGTCGTACACCAACTTCTCGGGTGGTGACTACAATCAGATGGTTGATCGCGACAATATTGCCTTGTCTGCGAAGTATTCCTTCTAAGATTATTGGCTCATATAAGAATTACAGAGGTCTATGAACCATGTTTAAAAAATATTCAAAAACATTGGGCGGCGCATTAGCGCTGTCCCTGATGATCAGCACGGCTAATGCTGAAGTTTCTGCTGCAGAAGCAGCAGCGCTGGGCAAAAGCCTGACGCCAATTGGTGCAGAGCAAAGCGCTAATAAAGCAGGAACAATACCGGCCTGGACTGGTGGCTTGACTAAGGCCCCGGAAGGTTATAAATCCGGCGGTGAGCTGAAAAACCCCTATTCAGACGATAAGGTGAAGTTTGTTATTACCGGGGAAAACTATAAAGAATACGCTGCGAATCTGACCGATGGCCAGAAGGCAATGTTTGCCAAGTATCCCGATACTTATAAAATGCCGGTCTATGAGAGCCGGCGTTCTGCAGCTTACCCGGATGTTATTTATAAAGAATCTGAAAAAAATGCAGTAACCACCAAGTTGGTTACTGGTGGTAGTGGTCTGGTGGATTATTCGCAGGGTGTTCCGTTTCCGATTCCGAAAGTCGGTGTGGAGGCAATCTGGAACCATATCGTCCGCTACCGTGGCGGCAGTGTGCGCCGTATTATTGGTCAGGTAACCCCTCAGGTTAACGGTGATTATACTGTTGTCCGTTTCCAGGATGAGTTTACTTTCCGTAATAAACTGTCTGACTATGACCCTGAAAAAGACAAGAATGTATTGTTTTATTTTAAACAGGACGTTATTTCTCCGGCCCGTCTGGCGGGGAACGTGCTGCTGGTTCATGAGACACTGGATCAGGTAAAAGAACCCCGTAAAGCATGGGTATATAATGCTGGTCAGCGTCGTGTGCGTCGTGCCCCTCAGGTCTCCTACGACGGCCCGGGAACTGCGGCGGATGGTCTGCGTACTTCTGATAACCTGGATATGTACAACGGTGCGCCCGATCGCTATGACTGGAAACTCGAAGGTAAGCAGGAAATTTATATCCCGTATAACTCTTATAAGCTGAAAAGCAAAGACCTGAAGTATGATGATATTGTGCAGGCTGGCCACATCAACCAGGATCTGACCCGTTATGAACTGCACCGTGTGTGGAAAGTGACCGCGACCCTCAAAGAAGGTAAACGCCATATTTATGGTAAACGTGTATTTTACCTGGATGAAGACACCTGGCAGGCGTCAGAGATCGATCATTACGACGGCCGCGGTGAATTGTGGCGTGTGGCAGAAGCACACAATGTCATGTATTACGATGTTCAGGTGCCGTGGTATGCCGTAGAAACACTTTATGATCTGAACTCCGGCCGTTACCTGGCGCTGGGTCTGGATAATGAAGAAGATGAAGGTTATTCCTTCGGTTTCGAACGTTCGAGCCGTGACTACACGCCATCTGCACTGCGCCGCAGTGGGGTGCGTTAAGCGACCTCTGAACGCCAAGCAATAAAAAAGCAATAAAAAAGGGCCTGATGGCCCTTTTTTATTGTCTGTTTATCCCTGGCGGATATTAATTCGTTCAGAAATTAACGACCAGGCTTGCCTGATAAACAGTGGATGCGTTTTTGGCCAGGTACTCCCCCCGCACGTCAACTTTAGGGGTCAGGTGGAAGCCGGCACCAGCGCCCAGTAACAGCCCGTCATCGTCGCCAAAGTCCAGTCCGGCACGTCCGATAGCAAACAGGTTACGGCTGATTTCCGGTAAGTCTTTTTCAATTACTCCGGCGAGCCAGAGCCCGGAAATATCATCGTTTACATCGTCAAACTCATCGGTCTCACTGTAACCAATTTCTGCCGACGTTTTTACCTGTGAATAATCGTTGTCGAACTCGTACCCGGCAAACAGGGTATAACCGACAGCATCGTCACTGCCTCCGCCAAAGGGTGAATCAACGACGTTTTCAGATACACCACCACCAACATAAAGATCGGATGCATCAAAGCCATCTGCCATGGCCGGCGCTGAGGTAAACGCAGCGGTTAAAATCAGAGGGGTAAGATAGCGGGTGGCAGAATGTTTCATAAATACTCCTGTTAAAAAATCGGTAATTCGATCGGGGGTTCCTGTATAGCCGCCAGCTGTTCCTGCAGGGCATTGACATGCTCTGACCAGAAACGATGGCCGGTAAACCAGGGAAAAGCCTGGGGAAACGCCGGATCGTTCCAGCGGCTACACAACCAGGCTGCATATTTCATTACCCGGATCGTTCTCAGTGCTTCAATCAGGCCCAGTTCCTGTTGAGGAAAAGGCCTGAACATTTCATAGCCTTCCTTAATGACCAGTAACTGTTGTCGTTGTTCCTGTTCATTGCCGCTGAGCAGCATCCAGATATCCTGCATGGCCGGTCCCTGCACGCAGTCGTCAAAGTCGACCATATAAAGGACTTCGTCACGCAACAGCAGGTTACCTGTATGCAGGTCACCGTGAATCCGTAATGAGCGGATGTTCTGCGGCACGTATGTTTTTTCCACCCAGGCAATCAGGTTATCCGCCAGAGCTTCATAATTCGGCCGGTAATCTTCTGGCATCAGGCCACTGCATAATACCTGTTCTTTTGCCAGACTCAGGTCTTCAGTGCCCCGTATTGCCGGGCGATGAGAGAAATCCTGGCGGCTGCCCGTCTGGTGCAAACGCCCAAGCCAGCGGCCAATTAATTCGAGGTCATTGTCGTTGGCCAGTTCCGGCGCCTGTCCGCCACGGCGGGGGAACAGAGCAAAATAAAAAGGATCATCAAAAAATAATGACTGGTTGTTTTTCACCACCGGGGCGACCACCGGCAATTCATCTTCCTGTAGCTCCAGCAGAAAATCATGTTCCTCCTGAATCTGCTCTCTGCTCCAGCGGGCCGGGCGATAAAATTTACCGATCAGCGGCTCTTCGTCCTCGATACCGATCTGGTAAACCCTGTTCTCATAACTGTTCAGGGGGAAAACCCGGGCGTCACACAAATACCCCAGCGATTCTGTTGCGTCCATGACGCGTTCCTGGGTCAGTTCCGAATATGGGTGTGATGACGTCATAAAATGCCTCCGCTGTAACAGCGCGCATTATGACAGACTTCAGCTTGTATGCTGTGTTGATTTTGCCGGAGTACGGCACATGGACCAGACGCCGACGATCCCGGCTCCCTGCTGTTTCAGAAGGCGGGCGACGGCGTTGGCGGTTGCTCCGGTCGTAATGACGTCGTCAATAATCAGCAGGTGTTCTCCCCGGAAGAGCTGTTGACCAGCGCTGAAGCTGTGGTTCTGATTGCGTCGTCTCTGGGTTGCCGACAGCTTCCGCTGATCCTCACTGCTGTGTTTCATAATGGCTTTGCTATGCAATGGCAGATGCCAGTGTCTGGCCAGTGAAGCGGCAAGCAGCTGTGCCGGATTAAAACCACGATACAGTAAGCGTCGCGCAGAGGATGGAACGGGCACCAGGCCATCGACGGCATCCAGTGTCGTTACGGGTCTGTGTTGCATTAGCCAGGCCAGGCGTTTCAGCCATTGCAGCTGCCCCTGATCTTTGGCGTGAAGCAGCCAGTCGGACAGCGGCGGCTGGTAGAGATAGCTGCTGTACGCATAATCAAAGGCCGGCGGCTGTTGCTGGCAACGGGCGCAGCGTCCGGGATGTGCAAGCGGTTCAGCGCACTGACTGCAGGCATGCTCACTGGCTGCCAGGGCGGTACGGCAGGGCGTGCATAAAAAGCCGGACAGGTCGGCGCTTTCCAGGCACAGCTCGCAGGTTCCGCTCAACAGGTGTGAAAGCGAACCCTGATGAAATAGTCCTGTCAGTGCTAAGACTTTGTTCAGATCCATTGATACGGGCAGGCCGGTCCATAAAAGGCTCAGAATAGCCGGGCAGCGTGCGGTCTGTTATACGGCGATCCGCTGAATTTATCGCCCGGTGTTCAATGCAGAGGGAGTGGCCAGTGTCGCTGGCTGATGGTTTTTTGACATTTATTTTATTTGTTTATGACATTATTTTGAACAAATGTTTTTTAATGAATTGGGGCGCTTGCGGATATAGCAAAATGGTCTATCAAAGCCTGAAAAGCCTCTGGAAAGCGTGCTTGATGTTGGTTAAATTATGACCAATAGCCACTGGAGGATAACGCGAGGCCATTGTTATGAATATTGGTTCTACAGCAGGCTCTGCCTTTACCACAGCTGCTGCAGCGGTTTCTCAGGGGACTGAGCAGGTAAACCGCGCTGCCCGTGATGTCGTTGATGCGACCACTGAGCGCCCGGTAGAAGGTGTGGGTAAAACTGAAAAAGCACTGACTGAACTGAAGCAGGGAGAGGTAGCTGTTTCAGCCGGTGCGAAAGCCATTGAAGCTGCTGATAAACAGATCGGCAGCCTGATTGATACCAGTGCCTGAGCAGATCAGGACAACGAGGTGACGAATGCAGGTAACTCCGGTCGCAGGTCCAGCTGTCAGTACGGTAGCGGCAAATGCCACTACCGGCACAGCCCTGTCGTCTGTAAAACCTGAGACACCGCCAGCTTCGGTGCTGTCGGCGGTGGACGATGTGTCACTGTCTGCAGCAGCGGGGAACGCCAGCCTTGTTAATCCTGAATCTGAAACCCGTCTGTATCAGAAATCCCCCAATAGTCAGCCTGCCCGTGAGCAGGGTGATCAGCAACAACCACTGGCTGCTACTGCTGAAGAGGATGTTGTGACCCAGGTGCAGGAAGAACGTGAACTGTCGGAAATCCGTGAGCTGAAACAAAGAGATCAGGAAGTCCGTGCCCATGAGCAGGCTCATGCATCAACCGGTGGCATCCATGCCGGCAGCACCAGCTTCAGCTATGAAACCGGGCCGGATGGTGTGCGCTATGCCGTTGGCGGGGAAGTCTCTGTTGATGTCAGCAAAGTCAAAGATGATCCGCAGGCGACGCTGGAAAAAATGGATCAGATTCAGCGTGCAGCACTGGCCCCTGCAGAGCCTTCGTCGCAGGACCGGCAGATAGCGGCTGAAGCCGCTCAGAAAGCCGCTCAGGCGCTGAATGAAATAGCGCAGCAACAGCTTCAGCGGCGTGATGCAGAAATGGGTCGCCTGGAAGAACAGCAGGCGGAAACAGCTGAAGCGCTGGAAGAGGCTAAAGCTGCTCAGGAAGAAGCGCGCGAAAAAGAATCGGAAGAAAAGGCCGTGTCAGCCGCGGAGCGTAATGCGGAATACAATGCCCGTATGCAGCGCATCAACGAAGTCCTGCTGGAAATCAGCATGCCGCCACCGGTATCCGCCGGCCAGATACTGGATGATGTCATCTGAACACCAGATTCCTGATAAGAACCGGCTTTATGCCGGTTTTTTTATGCCGTGATGGTTGCATTGTTGCAACGATAGACGGGTATATTTGCAAAATCGGCACGCGCCGATGGGTTCCTCAGGCTTGACAACGTACGGTGGCGAACGTATGTTTCAAACACTTGTTTGAATCGCTAGTGGTCAAACTGCCCAAAATCAACAGCAGCTGAGGCTGCGAGAACATAACAGGCAACGAGGTCGTTCCTATGCCAGAGTACAAGGCTCCCCTGCGTGAAATTAAGTTCGTAATGGACGAACTGCTGGATATGCCCGGTCATTACGCCAGCATTCCGGCTTATGCTGAAGTAGCAACTCCAGAAATGATCGATGCGATCGTGGCCGAAGGTGCCAAGTTCTGTGAACAGGAACTGGCTCCTCTGCAGCGTGTTGGTGATACTGAAGGTTGTACCCGTCATGACGACGGTTCTGTTACCACGCCTACCGGCTTTAAAGAAGCGTACGCCAAATTCGTTGAGGGCGGCTGGCCTTCTCTGGCGCATGACGAAGCTCACGGTGGTCAGGGGCTGCCTGAATCACTGGGTACTGTTGTGTCTGAAATGGTTGGTTCTGCCAACTGGTCGTGGGGTATGTACCCGGGCCTGTCACACGGCGCCATGAACACGATTGATCTGCACGGTACTGACGAGCAGAAAGAAACTTATCTGACCAAACTGGTCTCCGGTGAGTGGACAGGTACTATGTGTCTGACCGAACCACACTGTGGTTCTGACCTGGGCATCCTGAAAACCAAAGCTGAGCCGAATGCTGATGGTTCTTACGCCATCACGGGTACCAAAATCTTTATCTCAGCCGGTGAGCACGATATGGCTGAGAATATTGTGCACATCGTACTGGCACGTCTGCCAGGTGCACCGGAAGGTACCAAAGGTATTTCTCTGTTCATCGTACCGAAAATGCTGCCTGACGAAGACGGCAGTGTTGGTGAGCGTAATGACGTGACCTGTGGTTCGATCGAACACAAAATGGGTATTCACGGTAACGCTACCTGTGTGATGAACTTTGATGGCGCCAAAGGCTGGCTGATCGGACCAGAAAACAAAGGCCTGAACTGCATGTTCACCTTTATGAACACTGCCCGTATCGGTACCGCCCTGCAGGGTGCGACCGCTGCTGAAGCCTCTTTCCAGGGTGCTCTGGCCTATGCCAAAGACCGTCTGGCAATGCGTTCACTGTCCGGGCCGAAAGCGCCTGAGAAAGCCGCTGACCCGATTATCGTTCACCCGGACGTGCGCCGTATGCTGCTGACTCAGAAAGCCTTCGCTGAGGGTGGCCGTGCACTGGTTTATCTGGCCGCGCAACAGAACGATATTGTGAAAGCGTCAGAAGATGAAGAAGCGCGTAAAGCCGCTGATGAGCTGCTGGGCTTCCTGACGCCGATCGCCAAAGCCTTCCTGACGGAAGTCGGTTATGAAGCGACCAACCTGGGTGTTCAGGTATTTGGTGGTCATGGCTTTATCGCTGAGTGGGGTATGGAGCAGCTGGTACGTGATACCAAGATCGCCTGTATCTACGAGGGAACCACAGGAATCCAGGCACTCGACCTGCTGGGCCGTAAAGTATTGATGACTCAGGGTGCATCCCTGCGTAACTTTACTAAGATGGTTCATAAGTTCTGCCAGGCAGAAGAAGGTAATGAAACACTGGCGCCGCTGGTGGCTTCGCTGGCCGAATACAATAAAGAGTGGGGCGACCTGACCATGAAGATTGGTATGTCGGCGATGAAAGACCGTGAAGAAGTCGGTTCAGCATCGGTCGATTACCTGATGTATTCAGGTTACGTGACACTGGCATACCTGTGGGCACGTATGGCGAAAGTTGCACAGGATGCGCTGACAAATGGTACGTCTGAAGAAGACTACTACAAAGCCAAGCTGACCACGGCTAAGTTCTACTTTGCCCGTGTTCTGCCGCGCGCCAAAGGTCACGCAATCTCTATGGTTGCAGGCGCTGACACTGTGATGGATCTGGCTGAAGAACACTTCGCGTTCTGATCCCTGATCCTGAACGATGCTCAGGGCATATCAGTAGAAACCGCGCCCCGGCGCGGTTTTTACGTATTTCAGACTGGGAAAGCTGGTCGAACTGGTTACAATAGCCGCGTTTTCCGTTATCCGATCGTCATGACTGAAATGGATAATGCAAATCCCGGAACAAACATGAGGTTGCAACATGGCAGAATATAAAGCTCCGCTGCGCGATATGCGTTTCGTACTGAATGAAGTCTTTGAAGCAGACAAACTCTGGTCCTCTCTGGCAGGGCTTGAAGGAGCGGTTGATACAGAAACCGCGGAAGCCATCCTGGAAGAATGCGGCAAGATCGCCAGTCAGGTATTGGCGCCTATCAACCGTGAAGGTGATGAAGTCGGATCAACCTGGAAAGACGGCGAAGTCACTGCGGCTCCGGGTTTCAAAGAAGCCTATCAAACCTATTGCGAAGCGGGCCTGAATGCTTTGGGCGGCAACCCTGAGTTTGGCGGCATGGGCATGCCAAAGACACTGGTTGGCCAGATGGAAGAAATGATTCAGGGTGCCAATATGTCTTTCGGCCTGGCACCAATGCTGACGGCCGGCGCCTGTCTGTCTCTGAACGCTCATGGTTCTCAGGAGCTGAAAGAAAAGTATCTGCCCAATATGTACAGCGGCCAGTGGGCCGGCGCTATGGATCTGACCGAACCTCATGCCGGTACCGATCTGGGTATCATCCGCACTAAAGCGGCACCGAATGCCGATGGCTCATACGACGTGACCGGGACTAAGATTTTTATTACCTGGGGTGAGCACGACATGGCGGAGAACATTATCCACCTGGTGCTGGCGAAACTGCCGGACGCTCCGGCGGGCCCGAAAGGGATTTCCATGTTCCTGGTACCTAAGTTCCTGGTGAACGAAGACGGCTCGCTGGGCGAACGTAATGCCATGGGTTGTGGTTCTATCGAACACAAAATGGGCATTAAAGGTTCCGCTACCTGTGTGATGAACTATGACGGCGCCAAAGGCTGGCTGGTCGGTGAAGAAAACAAAGGCCTGAATGCCATGTTCACCATGATGAACTATGAACGTCTGGGGGTTGGTATACAAGGGCTTGGCGCGGCCGAAGCTTCCTATCAGAATGCGGTTGAGTACGCCCGTGATCGTATCCAGAGCCGCGCACCGACCGGGGCCGTAGCCAAAGACAAAGCGGCTGACCCGATCATTGTTCACCCTGATGTACGCCGCATGCTGCTGACGTCCCGCGCCTTTACTGAAGGCGGCCGGGCTTTCTCTACCTATGTGGGTAAATGGCTGGACATTGCCAAGTTCTCTGACAACGCAGATGACAAAAAGCACGCTGATGCCATGCTGGCTCTGCTGACGCCGGTCGCTAAAGCGTTTCTGACTGACAACGCGCTGGAATCGGCCGTTGCCTGTCAGCAGGTCTTCGGTGGTCACGGCTTTATCCGTGAGTGGGGACAGGAACAGTTTGTGCGTGATATCCGTATCACTCAGATTTACGAAGGCACCAATGGTATTCAGGCACTGGATCTGATCGGCCGTAAAGTGGCCGCCAATAACGGCGCTTTTTATAAACTGTTTGAAGAAGACATTAATGCCTTTATTGCTGAGCAGGAAGGTAACGATGCGGCTGCTGAATTTATCGAGCCATTGAAAGCCGCTTTGGAAAATCTGACGGATCTGACCCACTGGGTAATGGATCAGGCCGGTGGCAATGCCAACGAAATCGGTGCCGCTTCCGTTGAATACCTGCAGGTATTCGGTTACACCGCACTGGCTTATATGTGGGCTAAAATGGCTGTGGTTGCACTGTCTAAAGGTGACGATACCTCCGGTTTCTATAAAGCCAAAGTGGGCACCGCGCGTTTCTATATGAAGCGTCTGCTGCCACGTTATATTGGCCTGTCTGCTGCGGTTAAAGGCGGCTCTGAGCCTCTGTACGAACTGGAAGAAGAGATGTTTGAAACTGCTTAAACGGCAGTGCAGCATCCCGATACGATAAAAAAACCGCCTGCGGGCGGTTTTTTTATGCCTGTGTGGTACCGTTTCTGAATCCGTTTTGTCCGGAGGCAGATAATGACTGGTCGGGAAAAAAAGCACAGCTGCCGCTATGAGGAACTTGCCGGTGTTCTGTATCCGGTTCTGCTCAAACGTATGGAAACACAGACCTTCCATAAAATTACTGTTCAGAGTCTTTGCCGTGATGCCGGCATCGCGCGGCAGACGTTTTACCTGCACTTCAGTAATCGTGACGCCCTGTTCTGTGCTTATGTGGATAATATTTTTGAGGTTTTTTATCAGGATATTGCCGGACCCGTGCAGCAGAACCTGATGCCCGGCGCTGATATCAGTACCCACCTGTTTGCTCAGTGGGAGGAACATCAGGCCCTTGCCCGGCTGATCTTTGCTAATGGCCTGGAGTCTCTGTTAATTGGCCGCTTCCGCGGATATATCGCCCGGGTAATGGGGCTTTATATCCGCCACCACGGTATCCGGGTAATAGATTCTGAGCGTCAGGCCTATATGACCGATTATCTTGCCGGTGCTTTCTGGATGGTACTTCAGCGTTGGGTCAGGACAGGTTTCCGTTATTCCGCGGCGCAGCTGGCGGAACTCTTCACTCAGCTCACGGAACCCGGTTTTACACAGGCGATGTTCCCCCGTGATGGCTGACCGCAACGCACTCTGTTGGCTAAATAGACGTTTGTCTATAATGACGTCCGTGACTGTTCTGAAATAATAACCATAACAAACGGATTTCGTGCTGCGATGCCAGCCCTTATAACCATGACAAAAGACCTGGATAAGCGCGTCGAGCGTTCGCGCCGGCTGTTAATGACGACTCTGCTGCAGCTGATGGCTGAAAAAGCCTACAGCAAGATTTCCGTAGCCAATATCTGTGAACGTTCAGGGGTGGCGCGGCCCACGTTTTACCTGCACTATCGCTCCAAAGATGACCTGTTAAAAGGTTATATCGAAAGCATGTTTATGCGCTTTTATGAACAGGTCGATGATTATCTGACCCGTTCAACCAATGCCGATCCCGTGATTGCTGAGATCATGTTCCGGCAGTGGTCCGATAATGCAGAGTTTGCCCGCCTGCTGGTCGAATCCGATGTTGAAGCCCTGGTCCTGAACGAATTCAAGCATTATGTCGCGCGTATTATGGAGCGTTATATCAGTGCCCATCAGTTATCTGTGCGGGATGCCGGGCGCATGAATTATGTGGTCGATTTTATTGCCGGTGCGTCGTTCGCCGTGATTGTCCGCTGGGTGCGGGAAGAGTTTCCCATGGCGGCGGAAGAAATGGGGCAGCTGTATGCCAGTCTGGTCAGACCCGGCCTGCTGCAGGTATTGTTGAGCGGTAAGGTGTGAGGCACAGCAGAACACACTGACTGACAGACATAAAAAAGGCCCGTGCGGGCCTTTTTTATGTCGATTGTCCGGATGATTTTCAGGCAGCACTGCTGTTGCCGGCCCGGCGGTTTTTATCGATACGTTTGTTATGAATCTGACGTACCTTACGCTGCGCTTTATCGAAGGCATCGGTGACCGCCAGATACATGTCTTCATGTTCCGGGTTATCGTGTTTGTCCCGGGTAATGGCTACCGTCTGTCCCGGCAGGCCAACCTCCAGAGATACATGGGCCAGCTTGCCTTTGTAACTGTGATTATGCGGCATGGCAACGACAGCACGGATGCCAGTGATTTCATCGAACGTTGCGGTTAACTTGATGGCTTTTTCGCGGATATGTTGCTCAATGGCATCAGAGTGGCTGATGTCGCGGAAGCTGATTTCCAAACCTTTCATAGTCTCTCCTTCTTTCGGCTGACTCTCACCGGAACGTTTTCCGGCAACGGATTGGTCATTTCAGACTACAACAGTAAAACAAAACTTCAATCGACACAGGTCAAAAATTGTCAAGGCAGGGGGTCCACAAAATCTCACCGTTTGCGGTCAGCCTGCTATGCTGAAGCAGGGCTTCTGCAATTATGTCTGAAGCGGCAATTTCAGCGATGTAAATACGACGGACGGATACGCTTTATGCATCCACTGACAGCTTTTTACTGTGGCCAGGGCACTGATCACCGGGGGCGGAGTTTCAATAGTATTCTTGCTTTCCCGGATACCGAAATGGAAACCTGTCATGACTACATTCAGTGGTTGTTTCCACTGCATGAACCCAGCCCCTACAACCCTGAAGCACCGGTTGTCACGGCGGAGGTTGTGGACGACTTTCACCGTGACCCTGAGCTGCAGGCCCGCATGCACCAGGCGCTGCAGCGGATGCTGACTTTTCTGGGCATGGTACTGAAAGAATCACCACAGGGGTTTGAGCTGGTGATGCCGGCCAATATCTGTGAACGCCACTGGCTGATGCCGGAGAATCACAACTACCGCCGCCTCAGCCGTATGCTGGCATCCATGAAGCTGATGGGGCTGGATACCCAGGCGAATGCCCTGTGGCAGGGATTACAGGCGCTGGCCGTACGTTGTGAGGGGAAAATCAGCGCTGCTACGCTTACCCATTGGCGGCTGGCTGCTATGGGGCTGGATGACTCACTATGATATTCTGCCGGGCTCAGCCAAAGCTTGATGAGCGGAGCCTTAATGCAGGTTTACGATGTACCGGTGGTGTTTTTTGATCTGGACGACTCCCTGATCAACAAAGACGCTAACAGTCTGTGGATTCGCTGGCGGGTGAAGCGCGAGCGCTGGGCTGTGGTGGAGGCTATGCTGGCCCTGGCATCTCTCTACCGGGCGTATAAAAAAGGCCGTGTTACCCACTGGCGCCTGTCCAATTATTACCGCACCCGTACCCGTGGCATGTCACTGGAAGAGTACCGTATCCATGTGGAGCGGTTTTTTAATGAGCGCGGTCAGCTGCATATATATCCGCAGGCGGCATCCCTGTTGTTTGCCTATCAGCGCCGGGGTGCTGAGCTGGTGATGATTACCGGCGCAGACGATGTGGTGGCCAGGGCCTATGGTGATGCTCTGGGAATTGATAATGTAATCAGCAACAGGCTGAGCACTGAAAATAACCGCATCGTCGGGCTGGAAAAGCCCATGTGCTATGGCGCGGGCAAAGTGGATCTGGCCCGCCAGTTCCTCAACCGGCGGGGATGGTCGTTCGAAGATGCCGCCTTTTATACCGATAGCCATGCTGACATACCTCTGCTGGAAGCCGTTAAGCAGCCGGTGGTGCTGAATCCCAGCCGGGAACTGCGTGCAGTCGCCAGCGACCGCCAATGGCCATGCCTCGACTGGCGGGCGGAATGAAGGGCGATTTAAGCCGACCTCCGTCTTGCCGCTTCCTGAGCATACCGTTATAGTTCTGTTTATCTCTCAAACCTGAATAACACGGAGCCCCGCGGTGTTTTTTCAATATAACCGCCCCCTGCAACAGGGTCAGCATCTGACCCGTCGATGGTGTTAAGCGCTGTTCTCATTCTGACCGGCCGCACGGCCTTGTATCGCGCTTAACAATCTGAAGGTAATTATGACTCCGCAACAATTCGCAGCTCTGGCAGAACAGGGCTTTAACCGCATCCCGGTCGCCCGTGAGGTACTGGCCGATCTCGATACCCCGTTAACCACTTATCTTAAACTGGCCAGCGCCCCCTACAGCTATCTGCTGGAATCGGTGCAGGGCGGGGAAAAATGGGGCCGCTATTCCATGATCGGCCTGCCGTGCCGTGAAGTACTGAAGATCAGCGGTCACGACGTCACCCTGATGCGTGATGGCCAGACGGCTGAACAGCACTCTGTTGACGATCCGCTGAATTTCGTCAGCGAATTCCGGCAGCGTTTCCGGGTCGCCGATGTGGCCGGCCTGCCGAAGTTTGATGGTGGCCTGGTGGGCTACTTTGGCTACGATACTGTGCGCTATATCGAACCGCGCCTGCAGGATTCCTGTCCGCCGGATGAACTGGGTACGCCGGATATCCTGCTGATGGTGTCAGAAGAAGTGATGGTGTTCGATAACCTCAGTGGCAAGCTGCATCTGATCGTGCTGGCTGACCCGGCCACCGATAATGCCCATGAAAAAGCCGAACAGCGTCTTGATGCGTTGCGCCTTAAACTGCGACAGCCTTATCGTGGCCCGGTTGGTCAGCCGATTGAGGCACCGGCAGAGGTCACCGAGGCGGATTTTCAATCATCCTTTGGTGAGCAGGAATTCAAAGATGCAGTGGAAAAAATCCGTCAGTACATTTTTGCTGGCGACATTATGCAGTGTGTGCCGTCACAGCGTCTCACCGTCCCCTATGGTGGCGATCCGGTCAATATTTACCGTGCCCTGCGTACGCTGAATCCTTCGCCTTATATGTACTGTATGAATCTGGGTGATTTTCATGTGGTGGGGTCCTCACCGGAAATTCTTGCCCGCCTGGAAGACGGCGAAGTGACCGTCAGACCGATTGCCGGCACCCGGGTACGGGGGGCGACAGAAGCAGAGGATGTGGCGCTGGAGCAGGAGCTGCTGTCTGATCCGAAAGAAATTGCCGAACACCTGATGTTGATTGATCTGGGCCGTAATGACGTAGGCCGGGTGGCAAAAACCGGTGAGGTGCAGGTCACTGATCAGATGGTGATCGAGCGCTACAGTCATGTGATGCACATCGTTTCCAATGTGACCGGTAAAGTAAAAGACGGTATTGATGCCATGGATGTGCTGCGTGCAGCGCACCCGGCCGGTACCTTAAGTGGCGCGCCGAAAATCCGCGCCATGGAAATTATTGATGAGGTGGAATCCACCAAACGTGGCGTGTATGGCGGCGCCGTGGGTTACCTCAGCTGGAGCGGTAATATGGATATGGCCATCGCCATCCGTACCGCTGTGATCAAAGACGGCAAGCTGAATATTCAGGCTGGCGCCGGGGTGGTTGCGGATTCTGTCCCGCAGCTGGAATGGGAAGAAACCATGAATAAAGGCCGCGCCATGTTCCGCGCGGTTGCCATGGCGGAAGCCGGACTGGACCAGTAACCACAGAATAGAGGCGCTACAGCGCAGGAGTCAGCAATGTTAGTCATGATCGATAATTACGATTCTTTTACCTACAACGTGGTGCAATACTTTGCCGAATTAGGTGCCGACGTTAAGGTGTTCCGTAACGACGAAATCAGTGTGGCTGAAATCGAAGCCATGCAGCCGGATCAACTGGTTATTTCACCGGGCCCCTGCACACCGAATGAGGCTGGTATTTCCATGGAAGCCATCCGTTATTTTGCCGGTAAGTTACCCATTCTGGGAATTTGTCTCGGGCATCAGAGTATCGGGCAGGTCTTTGGAGGTGACATCATCCGTGCCGGTCAGGTCATGCACGGTAAGATCTCGCCGATCCATCATAAAGATACAGGAGTGTTTCAGGGGCTGCAGAATCCCTATAACGCCACCCGTTACCACTCGCTGGTGATTGATAAGAACACCATGCCGGAATGCCTGGAAATTACCGCCTGGACGGAAAATGCCGATGGCAGCATGGAAGAAATTATGGGTATCCGGCATAAAGAGTTAGCGATAGAAGGCGTGCAGTTTCACCCGGAATCGATACTGACTGAACACGGTCACGACCTGCTGAAGAATTTTCTTGAACAGAATGAAGGGGATAAATAATGGATATTAAAACGGCACTGGCGCGTGTTGTTGAACGTCAGGATTTATCCACCGAAGATATGATCGACGTGATGCGCCAGATTATGACCGGTGAATGTGATGAAGCACAGATCGGTGGTTTTCTGGTTGGCCTGCGTATGAAAAGTGAAAGCATCGATGAAATCGTTGGTGCTGTTACTGTGATGCGTGAGCTGGCTAGCGGCGTCAAAATTAAAGCAGAACACCCGGTGGATATTGTCGGTACCGGCGGCGATGGCGCGAATTTATTCAACGTGTCTACGGCATCCTCTTTTATTGTGGCTGCCGCCGGCGGTACCGTCGCCAAGCATGGGAATCGTGGTGTCTCGTCGAAATCCGGTAGTGCAGACCTGCTGGAAGCGGCCGGCGTCAATCTTAACCTCAGTTCCGATCAGGTGGCCCGCTGTATTGATGAACTGGGTGTCGGCTTTATGTTTGCCCCCTCCCATCACAGTGCAATGAAATATGCGATAGGCCCGCGTAAATCACTGGGTATGCGCACTATCTTTAATATTTTAGGACCGATGACCAACCCGGCGGGTGTCGCCAATCAGGTGATCGGTGTATTCAGTAAAGCGCTGGTGCGGCCGGTAGCAGAAGTTCTGCAGCGTATGGATGCCGGTCATATTCTGGTGGTGCACTCAAAAGACGGTCTTGATGAAATCAGCCTGGCAACCCCGACTTACGCCTGTGAATTAAAGAATGGCGAACTGAAAGAGTTCGAAATTAAGCCGGAAGATCTGGGAATTGAAGCCCAGGTTCTGACCGGGCTGGACGTCAGCAGTTCGCAAGAAAGCCTTGCTCTGATTAAAGATGCACTGGGTAAGCGCGAAACCGCCAATGGTAAAAAAGCAGCGGATATTCTGGCGTTAAATGCTGGTGCAGCTATCTATGTTGCGGGTCTGGCACAGACGATGAAAGCTGGTGTCGATATGGCGCAGGATGCCATTTATTCCGGACTGGCACTGGAAAAACTTAATGAGCTGGTAAGCTTTTCACGCTTTCTGGCTGAAGACGAAGCAAACCAATGAATACTCCGACCATTTTAAAAAAGATTCTGGCCACCAAGGCCGAAGAAGTTGCCCAACGCAGCAAATCATTGCCGCTGGCAGAGGTTAAAGCGCGGGCGCTGGATTCTGATCCTGAACAGTTACGCGGTTTTTATAACTCGATGCTGGCGAAAGTTGAAGCCGGGCTGCCGGCGGTGATTGCAGAAGTCAAAAAAGCCTCACCGTCGAAAGGCGTGCTGCGTGAACATTTCGTGCCGGAAGAAATCGCTGAATCTTATGAAGTGGGCGGTGCCGCCTGTTTATCGGTTCTTACTGACCACGACTATTTTCAGGGGCATGAAGACTTTCTTAAAGCTGCCCGTGCTGCCTGTTCACTGCCGGTCATCCGTAAAGACTTTCTGGTTGATCCGTATCAGATCTATGAAGCACGGACAATTAATGCTGACTGTGTACTGCTGATAGTGGCAGCGCTGAGTAAAATGCAGTTACAGGATCTGGAAGGCATGGCGCACGAATGTGGTATGGACGTGCTGGTGGAGGTTCATGATGAAGAAGAGCTGCATACTGCGCTGACGCTGAATACGCCACTGTTAGGTATTAATAACCGTAATCTGCATACCTTTGATCTGACGCTGGAAACGACCTTTTCGCTGCAGCAGCAGGTGCCGGCGGATAAATTACTGGTCACCGAAAGCGGAATTCTTACCCCTGATGATGTGGCTGTGATGCGGGAGCGCAAGATTAACGCATTTCTCGTCGGAGAAGCCTTTATGCGCGCCGACAATCCGGGTGATGCTCTGCATTCGCTGTTTTTCTGATAGCGATATACGCCCATAAAAAAACCGGCGACGCCGGTTTTTTTATGCCTGTTTGTCAGTCGGGAAACTCCGCCCGGATGGCCAGAATATCCTCCAGGTTTTCCATTACCAGTTCAACCAGTCGCGGGTCGAACTGTTTACCGGATTCACTCTGAATCAGATAAATGATCTGATCATCCGGCCACGGATCTTTGTAGCAGCGCTGACTGCCTAATGCATCGAACACGTCGGCAATGGCTGCGATCCGGCCGGCGATGTGAATCTGCTCACCCTGCAGGCCTCTGGGGTAGCCGGAACCATCCCAGCGTTCGTGATGTTGTGCTGCAATAATAGCCGCCAGCTGTAAGATACGGCGGTCAGATTTACTCAGAATATCCGAGCCGATCTGAGCATGTTCCTGCATTATGTTCCATTCTTCAGGATCGTGTTTCCCGGGTTTGTTGAGGATTTTATCCGGAATCGCGATCTTGCCCACATCGTGCAGTGGCGCTGCCAGTTTGATCAGTTCCGCTTCCTGTTCCGATAAACCGGCACGGATCGCCAGCAGGCGGGAAATCTGTGCGACGCGTTTGACATGGGCACCGGTTTCACGTGAACGGTGCTCAACAGCTTCCCCCAGCATATAAACCAACTCACGCTGGGTTTCGATAATTTCTTCGCGCATCAGCAGATTTTCATAAGTGATGGCGACATTGGTGGCATAAATTTCCAGCAACTGTTTGTCCAGTTCGGAAGGTTCTTTTTGGTAGGTGACGAACAGCAGGCTTTCACTGCCCCGTTCGGAAGCAAAATAACCAATATAGTGATTGGCAAAATACTGGCTTTTGCGTTCGCTCATCGCCTGTTCAAAGCCTTCGCGGACGCGTGCAGGAATGTTGTCAAAGTTGTCTTCGTCACTCAGCTGCTGCATATCGCCGGTGGCTGCCAGTACCCGGAAGCGGTGGCTGCCAAGCAGGGTGTCCGCTTTGGTGGTGCTGGAACAGTAAAGCGCACTGTCTTCCAGTCCCAGCAGGTTTGTGACCTGTGCCAGGACTGCGGAGGCAAACTGATTAATGGCACCGGCACTGAATACTTCTGCGGATGCAGTAATAACCCGTTCCAGTCCGCGTCTGTGTTCATTCAGCGTACAGATATCACGATAGCTGCGCAGGGTGGCATACATCAGCGTATTCAGTTTGGTGGTGGTGAGCTCGGTTTTGTCTTTGTAGTCGTTAATATCGTAAGTACGGATGACTTCATGTTCCGGCGCCTGACCTGGTTGGCCGGTACGCAGGACGATGCGGGTATAACGGTTATTGAGTTCTTCGCGGATATAACGGGCGACTTCCAGCCCGGCGTGATCATCTTCCATCACTACGTCCAGAAGGATCATCGCGATATCATGGTTTTCCGCCATGATCTGACGGGTTTCTTCACCACTGTAAGCGCTGATCAGTTCCAGACGACGACCGTCAAACTGAAAGCCTGACAGGACCATGCGGGTGATACGGTGAACGTCGGGCTCATCATCGGCAATCAGAATACGCCAGACATTGGGATGGGGGTGGGCAGAAGCGTCGTCAGAAAAAACATCATCGTCGGCAAACAGCATGTCTTCGGCCATGGCAGGCGCTCCGTGTACGGGTCATAGGGCTGATGCCCCATGCGTCCGGGGGCATACAGACAGACAGTTTAGATCAGTCTGACGCCTTATGCAGCCGCCTGCTCAGGACGGACGGGGTGGTGGTGGACGGCGGGCGCCAAACACGACCATGGTTTTACCTTTAACCGAAACCAGCCCTTTTTCTTCCAGATCTTTCAATACACGGCCGACCATTTCCCGTGAACAGCCAACAATGCGGCCGATTTCCTGGCGGGTTATTTTGATCTGCATACCGTCAGGGTGTGTCATCGCATCCGGTTCTTTGCTCAGGTCGAGCAGCGTACGTGCGACCCGGCCAGTTACATCAAGAAAGGCGAGGTCGCCTGCTTTGCGCGTTGTGCGGCTGAGACGGTTGGCCATCTGACGGAAAATATAAAACATCAGTTTCGCGTCCTGCTCTACCAGTTCGCGGAACTTGGTGTAACTGATTTCAGCAACCTCACATTCTGTTTTGGCTTTTACCCATGCGGTACGGGCCTGCTGTTCTTCATCGAACAGTCCCATTTCGCCGAAGAAATCGCCTTCGTTCAGGTACGCCATGACCATTTCCCGGCCATCATCATCTTCAATGATGACGCTTACTGATCCTTTTATTAAATAATAAAGGGTGTCACTCTCTTCGCCGGCATATATCAGCGTTGAGCGGGCCGGGTAACGGCGCTTATGGCAGTGAGATAAAAAGTCGTCAAGGTGCTGATGCTTTGACGGCATTTTGGGGAGACTCATATTGGGCGTCCAATCCTGTGTTAATCTAGATTATCACTCATTAACTGTCTGAGGTGAACCATGAGAGTGTAGTGAAGATTAGGCGAATTCCGCCATCTTTTTCTGCATGGGTGATTTATCCAATCCTTATCCGTGTGATAATCTCCGCATCTTTTTGCTATTTCAACCAGAGGTAAACATGAAAGCAGCAGTAAAATGGGTTGATGGTGCCATGTTTCTGGGCGAATCCGGCAGTGGTCATTCCGTTGTCATGGATGGTCCGGAAGATCATGGTGGCCGCAATATGGGCGTACGGCCAATGGAAATGCTGTTACTTGGCCTGGGCGGATGTACCAGTTTTGACGTTATGAGCATTCTGCGTAAACAGCGTCTGGATGTGACTGATTGCGTTGCAGATATTGAAGCCGAACGGGCGGATGCCGTCCCCAGTGTGTTCACGAAAATTCATGTGCATTTCCGGGTTACCGGCCGTAACCTGAAAGAATCCGCGGTGGAGCGGGCAGTCAAACTGTCAGCTGAAAAATATTGTTCTGCTTCTATCATGCTGGAGCAGGGTGGTGTGGAAATTACTCACAGTTATTCGGTCAGTGAGTCTGACTGAAACAGGGCACCCGGTGCCGGGGAGTTAATGATTGAATAATAAATTGCGGCTTCATGGCTTTAATAACCTGACCAAGTCATTAAGTTTCAATATTTACGATATCTGTTACACCAACAGTGAAAAAGAACGTCAGGAGTACATTGAGTACATCGATGAGTTGTATAACGCTGATCGCCTGACCAGAATTCTGACGGATGTGGTGGACATCATCGGGGCCAACATTCTTAACATTGCGCGTCAGGATTACGAACCTGAAGGCGCCAGTGTGACCATGTTAATTGCTGAACATGAAGTCTTGCCCAGTGAAGACCTGATGGAAGAAAAGCCCGGCCCGCTGCACGATGCGCTCGTGGCTCATCTCGATAAAAGTCATGTGACGGTGCACACCTACCCGGAAAGTCATCCCCAGGGCGGGATTTCCACATTCCGCGCCGATATCGATGTTTCAACCTGTGGACTGATATCACCTCTGAAGGCACTGAACTACCTGATTCACAGTTTCGATTCCGATATTGTGACGGTTGATTACCGCGTACGCGGGTTCACCCGCGATGTGGATGGCGTAAAGCACTATATTGATCACGATATCAATTCTATTCAGAATTACCTGACAGAAGATACGCAGAAGGCGTATCAGATGATTGATGTGAACGTTTATCAGGAAAACACTTTCCACACCAAAATGCTGCTCAAGGACTTCGAACTGGATAACTACCTGTTTGGTGAAGGTGTTCAGTCCATGACACCCGCTGAGCGCCAGCAGGTGGAAGATAAACTGCGCAAAGAAATGCTGGAAATATTTTACTCACGCAATATGCCATGAGGCTTCAATGCCGCTTCTTATCCGTGGCCTGATGGTGGCTCAGGCGCTGGCCCTCAGCGCCGCACCTCTGATGGTTCTGCTGGGTGGCCTGATTGGTCGCCAGCTTCACCCTGATCCCAGATTCGCGACTCTGCCGGTGGCTGCCATGATCTGCGGCGCAGCGGTCTTTGCCTGGCCCGCAGCGCAGCTCGCCCGCTATCTGGGACGGCGCCGACTGTTTGTTGTCGCCATGCTCTGTGGCGCCCTGTTCAGTCTTCTGGCGTCTGTGTCGGTCAGCCGGGCGTGGTTCTGGGGTTTTACCCTGTCGGCTTTCGGCATTGGCGCGGTGGGGGTGGTTGTACAGCAGTTCCGGTTTGTGGCCATGGCGTCGGTCAGTGCCGATCAGGCCCCTGTCGTGGCCGCACGGCTTTTGCTGGCGGGCCTGGTGTCCGCTTTTCTGGGGCCGGAACTAACCCGCCTGAATGACTGGCTGCCATCGCTGGGCGGAGGGGCGGCCTTTGCTGCACTGATCATCTGTTATCTGGCGGCGGCCGGAATTCTGTTGTGGCTGATGCCCCGCAGCGGCCAGATGGATTCCCGCCACCATCATGAAGGACGCCGCTGGTCAGAGTTGCTGAGCCAGCCGGCTTTGCCGCTGGCAATGGTATCGGCGGCCTGTGGCTACGGGGTGATGGCTTACATCATGACGGCGACACCGCTCAGTATGACGCAGGGGGCTGGCTATGATCTCAGTGCGGCGAAATGGGTTATCCAGAGTCATATCGTGGCAATGTTCCTGCCTTCGCTGATCTCGGGCCAGTTAATCCGCAGGCTCGGACACTGGCGCATGATTTTCACCGGCATGCTGATTATGTTGCTGTGTATTCTGATTGCCTGGTGGGATCAGACGTTTGTGCATTACTGGCTGGGGCTGGTGTTACTGGGACTGGGCTGGAATCTGTTGTTTGTGGCCGGCACCGCTCTGCTGTCGCGCTGTTATCAGACGGAAGAAGCCGGCCGGGTGGAAGGCATCAATGATCTCGCCGTCTTTGCCTGTCAGGCCCTGGGGGCGCTGGCATCCGGCGCTGTGGTTCTGGTGCTGGGCTGGCAGGGGATGCTGTTGACCACGCTGCCAGCGCTGTTGCTGTTATTGATGATGCTGTTACGCACACCCCGGCGGGGTGTCAGTGGCGGCGGTCTGGCTTCTGTGCGCGAATCCTGACGGTCTGCCGGGCCGGTGCCGGGCTGATACAGGCATACAGGATGCCACACAGAAGCAGACCGGATAATAAAACATAGGCTGTCATATCGGATACCTTCTCAGTGATTTGTATCCAGCATAGATCAGCGGGCCTGATGCGCAGATTCTGGCAGCCTGTCATAGCTGCACATGAGGTCTTTTTATCAGCGCAGGTCAGAATGCCCGCATCAGCGCCAGCTGCCACTGCGGCTGTACATCGCGGTATTGGCGGATACCCGATTGTTCCTGCCAGGCAGGGGGGCCCGGGGTCAGGCTCAGGTTGGCCAGTGAATACCAGTAACTGCTCCATTGAAATTCAACGAATATATCCAGATTCTGCCGCGGGCTGCTGCTCTGAACCAGATAACCGGATTCATCCGGCAGGAAACGGTCGCTGCCATCCTGATAACGCCAGTTCCCGCCATAGCGCAGGCCGGCCAGGGGCTGATGAATAAACGCCAGGCGCACCATGTAGCCCGGCTGGTTGGGCAGCTGGTAACGCTGGTTGAGTAAACCATCCGTCTGCATTTCGGAATGGTAAGCGCCGGCACCGATATCAATGCGCATGTCTTCGATGCCCGGATAAAACTCCACATCCAGTTCCACGCCGCGCAGGATACTGTTGCCTTCATTATTCTGTGACGTCAGGACGGTCAGCGGTGACGGTGTGCTGGTTTCCGTACTGATGCCCTGATAAATGGCGCGGTTGATAATGCGCTGGAATGCGCGGATATAAAGCCCGCTGTTACGGTCGGTGCGGGCAGACGCCTGACGCATAAAATTGTATTCGTAACTCAGATCGAAATTACTGATCAGTTCTGCTTCCAGTGCATCGTTGCCGCGCCAGATAATATTGCCCTGGCGGAACTCGTAGGGCACCTGTTCTGAAATTTCCGGCTCTTTCACGCTCTGGCTGACACTGATGCGCACCCGGCTCTGGTTCGTCAGGCGGTGCATCAGGTGAAAGGAAGGCAGCCAATAAGTGCTGGTGTCGATGCCGGAGGCTTCGCTGCCGCTGAAGCTGTCGAGGCTTACTTCATGACTTTCCATGCGGAAACCGGCTTCAAAATGCGTGCTGTCTGTCACCTGCCAGCGGTCCAGCAGGTGCAGGCCGATACGGTTTTCTTTGACATCATAGTTGTAGGGCAGGCCTGAGCGGTCACTGTTGGTGGTCAGAATAGCGCTGCCGGAGCCGGTGGCGATGCGTTTGCGCTGTTCAAAACTCAGGCCCGCAGACCAGCGGTGCTCGGCGACGGTTTCGCGTAGCTGTGCACCCAGCTGATAGCGGCTGTCATCGATGTCGCTGCGTTGCCAGGCAGCCTCCGGTGTTTGCTGTCTGAGCTGATGATCCAGGGAAAACTGCTCCGCCACAAAGCTGGTCTCCAGCGACAGGTGGCGCCAGTTGATGATGAGGTTGCCCCCGGCCCGCTGGTTGCGTCTTTCCCCCTGTTGCTGGCTGTGCACATCGCTGAACACCGGGGCGCTCTGGATATCAGGGCGGTTCAGCGCGTAAACGCCGTCCAGGTTTTCTGTGTGTTCATGCTCTGACTGCAGCAGATAAAGACTCAGCGGATGCCGGTTCTGCAGCAGCGTGTTGTAGCTCAGGTGCAGGCTTTCGCTCTGTTCACGCTGGCTGCTTTCCCAGCTGCCATGGTTGCCGTCTTCCGTGTCGGTATCCCCGTGGGTGTTGTAGCGGTGCAGACGGTGTTCGCCGAACAGACGCAGCGGATGCTTGTCTCCGCTCAGATGTGCGGCGAATGCCTGACGGCTGCTCAGTGGTTGACCTCCGGCGCTGAGCAGCAGCCCGTCGCCGCCATAGGCATCGCTCAGTACCACATTGATGGTACCGGCGGAGCCACTCTGTATCAGGTCTGCCCGCGGATTCCGGTCGATCAGAATATGGTCAATCATGGCGGCAGGGATCTGGCGCGTGGAAAGAATATTGTTTTCCCGGTCGCCCAGCAGCGGCTGGCCATTGATTAAAATGGTCAGGTAGCTGCTGTCGAGGCCGTGCAGCTGGATCTCGGTCTTACCATTGCTTTGCTGGCCCAGGGTGACCCCGGGCAAATGCCGCAGCAGGTCGTAGAGGGTCTGGGGATTGTAAAAACGCAGGTCGCGGGCGGAGTAAACCTCCTGCGGATAGGCTGTATTACTGCTGACCTGGGGCAGAGCCAGGCTGCAGGCCGGCACCAGTACGCCGGTAACAAGCAGCCACAGAAGAGTTGGCTTCATTCCCGCTCCCGGTCTTAAGACTGTATCGGCTGTTGCGCACAGATGAGTTTAAAGCCCTGCTCCTGCGCCATCAGTTCAACCTGAGCGTAGGACTCTCTGGCCCATTCTTCGTACTTCAGGTGGCGGTTGGCGACGATCCACAGCTGGCCATCGCTGGTCAGATGACGGCAGCTGTCGCGGAACAGCTGGCGGGCAAATTCGTAGTCGGTTTCTTTGCCCTGATGAAAAGGCGGATTGCTGAAAATAAAGTCAAAGCGGCCTTCAATCTCCGCCAGGCCATCACTGGCAACAATATCCGCTGGCAGATTAAGGCGCGTGCTGTTGAGCTGAGCACTGCGGATGGCCATGGCGTCGATGTCAGCCAGAGTCACGTCCAGCGCCGGGCTGACGGCTTTCATGCTTAATCCTATGATACCGGAGCCACAGCCCAGATCGAGCAGGCGTCCGTGGGCCGGGGCCGGTACGTGTTCCAGTAACACTGCGGTGCCTTTATCCAGCGCGCCGTGGCTGAACACACCGGGCAGCGTGATGTAGCTTTGTTCGCTGAAGGTAAAGGAATCAGCGTGCTTCAGCCAGTTGAAACCGCTTTCGGCGTTAAGCTGCAGATGCCATAGCGTGCAGTGTCTGGCTGAATCCAGTTTTTCGGCACTGGCTGTCAGCTGGCTGCAGGCTTTGGCAACACTTTTGCCACCACTGTCGTTGGCACCGGCGACATAACACTCAGTGTTACTGTTGGCAATCAGAGTAACCAGTGTCCGGGCCAGTAGTTTTGACTTGGGCCACAGCAGAATAATGCGGCTGAATTTCTGCAGTGTTTCTGTCTGCGGCAGGCTGTAATGGCTGTTCTCCTGCAGGGCGGCAAAAGCATTGGCCGTCGGCAGATCCCAGCTCAGGACACTGCAGCCATGGTCGCGCAGTGTTGCCACTAAGCCCGGGGGATGGGAGGCGCCGGCCCCCACAATCAGTGTGTTCTGGTCCAGCAGATGTGGATGGCGCAACAGCAGTTCGTAGACGTCGCCACTCATTCGATTATTCCTGACAGCATATCGCGTATATTGAGAGCCGACTGGTGCAGGTCTTCCTGCAGCGCAATCAACCCGCGTGATAACAGACTGCTTTGTTCCAGCCCCTGACTGAGCACAAAAACCGGCTGGCCACTGTGCTGAGTCAGTTGTTGCAGCTGATCCAGCATTCTGTCGCTGGCCTGGTCGCCGACATTAATCACCAGCGCCTGCCAGCGCGGCATCCGCGCCAGCTCTGCCAGTTGTGCAGGGGCCAGTATGCCACTGAACCAGACCGGGTCCAGTTTGTGCTGTTTGAGCAACAGGGCCATTAACAGCAGATCAATGTCATCCTGGCCGGTGCAGTTGGCGACAATAACCGAAGGGGCACCGGCGGCTCTTTCCTGTTCGCTCAGCCGCCAGGCCATACGGGCCTGCAGGAAGGCAGCATAAAACCTCAGCCGCGCCGGGCCCAGCTGCTGAGTCACGTTTTCCTGCAGATGCCGGTAGAGCGGAATAAAGAGAAAACGCAGTGCGACATCAATCGGAAAAAACTGGCTGACTTCAACAAACAGCGTGGCGGCAGCGCCATCATCAAACTCCATCACGGCTTTATTCAGATGCTCGCGATAATGCTGCCATTGAGAGGGGCGGTTGGGCACGCTGGCGGGCAGATCATCGGCAACCTCGCCGTTATCTATCATCGCCTGGGCCTGAGAAATCGGAATGCCGCGGTTGAGCAGAGCGACCACTTTGCGGATCAGCTGGATATCCTGCTCTGTGTACAGCCGGTGGCCTTTCGCCGTGCGTTTGGGGTTCAACAGGCCGTAGCGTCTTTCCCAGGCTCTGAGGGTAATGGCGTTGACGCCGGTTTCATTGGAAACAATCCGGATCGGGTAATACGCCAGATTCGGGTCTGCAGGGGTGTCAGACATTGCCGGAGACTCTTTTCATCAGTGATAACAGGCCCAGATTAGTTGTGCAAAGTTATCCGGATTCTATAAGTAGTTATACACAAAGTAAAAACCTGTACAGTTCCGTGGTGTGTCTGAGCCTGGGTGAGTAATGTGTCATCGCTTAACAGGCTTGACCCTTTGTCATGAACATGAGAATTTCTGCTGGCTATCAGCCACATTCTGCCTGAATACACTTGCGCTTTGAGAGGAAATACCGCGATGGATCTGAATGATCAGCAGGGCCCGATCAGCCTGGAGCTGCTTAAAAAAGCTGTTGATGCATCGAACGACGGCATTGTGATATCGGAGCAGGAAGGTGACGATAATATTCTGATTTATGTGAATAAAGCATTCGAACGGCTGACCGGCTACTCGGCCGACGAGATTCTTTACCAGGATTGCCGCTTTTTACAGAGCGGCGACCGGGAACAACAGGGGTTGAATGCCATCCGCGAAGCGATACAGGATGGACGCTCCTCGCGTGTGGTACTGCGCAACTACCGGAAAGACGGCAGTCTGTTCTGGAATGAGCTGAGCATATCACCTGTGTACAACGAAGCGGATCAGCTGACCTATTACATTGGTATTCAGAAAGATGTCAGCGAGCGGGTGGCGCTGGAAGACAAGCTCAGACTGGCAGAAGAACAGCTGGCACAGCTGCAGTCAGACTGACGTTTTAATCAGGAACGTGCAGAAACAGTATAAAAAAAGGAGCCAGTGGCTCCTTTTTTCAGCAGGCCGGCAGTTTACTTAACCGCATCCGCCGCTTTAACAATCATACCTTTGGCTTCTTCGGCATCGCCCCAGCCCTGAACTTTCACCCACTTACCTTTTTCCAGGTCTTTGTAGTTTTCAAAGAAGTGAGCGATCTGATCGCGCAGCAGCTGTGGCACGTCGTTAATGTCTTTTACGTCATTATACAACTGAGTCAGTTTTTCATGAGGGACAGCCACCAGTTTGGCATCACCACCGGCTTCGTCTTCCATGTTCAGCACACCAACGGCACGGGCACGGATGACGGAACCTGGCTGTACCGGATATGGGGTAATGACCAGAACATCCAGCGGATCGCCGTCATCGGCCAGAGTGTTGGGGATATAGCCGTAGTTGGCCGGGTAGAACATCGGCGTCGCCATAAAGCGGTCAACCAGCAGGCAATCCATGTCTTTGTCGACTTCATATTTGATCGGGTCGTGGTTTGCTGGAATCTCGATAACAACGTAGAAGTCGTTTGGCAGGTCTTTGCCAGCCGGAATTGAGGCGTAGCTCATGTGAATTTTCCTGAATTAACTATAGTTAGTGAGTTAGTGAATATAATGGCAGGATTATAACGGCCGGGCCTTGCGATGTCAGTCTGCCATAAGTATAAAGCCACCTGCATTGGCCAGGGGAACCTGCAGATAGTTCCCTCGCAACTATGAATGGACCATGAAACCGACACTGTTTTGTATCAGCCTTTTGTCTATGTTGGCGGGGGCACAGCTTCAGGCCGAGGAATTCATTGATGAGTTTACGGACGGTGATCTGTCTGCTGCATTCTCACTCGAAGATGATATTCCTGTTGTTCTGACGGCTGCCAGACTGCGGCAGCCACGCTCAGAAGTGCCGGCCAGCGTCACGGTCATTGACGCGCAGCAGATCCAGGCGTGGGGCGTGCGGACCCTGCCGGAAGTCCTGCGCTATGTGCCGGGCATGTTCATTGGTCATGGTGATGACCAGAATAACGCGGCAGTGGCTTATCATGCCTCCAGCCCAAGCCTGATGCGGCGTCTGCAGGTTCTGGTGGACGGACGTTCTGTTTTTCGCGCGGGGATTGCGTCCGTGGTGTGGGATGATATTCCCGTGGCCATGGAAGATATTCTGCGTATTGAAGTTACCCGTGGTCCTAATGCGGCGGCCTATGGGGCGAATTCCTTTCTGGGTGTTATTAATATTATTACCAAGCACCCGGGTGACACATTAGGGACCCGGGTCCGCTACCGCAATGGGAATCAGGGCGTTGATGATGCTTTTGTCAGTCATGCCTGGAATACGGGGCTGAACAGCTACCGGTTGACGTTCAATCTGCAGGCGTCGGATGGTTTTGATGGTTCGCGTGAATCCACTGACCCGGGCGAGGATAATTTCCGTGACAGTAAGCGGCACGGTTTTCTGACCGGTTATTTCAGTCGCCAGCTGGATGGCGGCAGCCAGCTGAACGCTCAGGCTTCCTTCAAGCAGGGGCACTCGGATATCCGTATCGACAATGAGTTTTTCCGTACCCCGCCGGATCAGGATGTGACCGAGATGAACGTTCTGGTACGCCTGCAGCAGGACTTTTCCGACCGCCATCAGTCTCATCTGCAGGCTTATATCAGTCGTAATGACCGCCGCCAGGAAAATTACGCCTGTGCACCCACGGTCTTTTTTGATCCGGACCTGTATAGCTTATACGCCCAGAACCCGCCGGCGACCGACTACCTGCTGGCCGGCGATACTGCGTCGCTGATGACATCACTGGAAACACCGGAGCAACAGCAGCTGGTCAATAATATCTCCGGCCGTTTTTATGCCGACCCGGCCAATGCATCTGAAACAGCCTGTGGCAAGCTGGACCAGAATATTCTCGAAAAACGCTTTGATATTGAGTGGCAGGACACCGTGCAATGGAGCGATACCTTCCGCACGGTATCCGGGCTGAGTGTGCGTCGTGATCAGGTCACGTCGGAAACCTTTTTCGGCGGTACCCGGGTTAACGATACGCTGCGGCTGTTTGCCAGCACAGAGTGGCGGCCGGCCCGCTTTATGCTGATCAATGTCGGGGCCATGTACGAAGACGAAGATACCAATCAGTCTGAAGTGTCGCCCAGAGTGGCGGTTAACTGGCTGTTATCGCCTCAGCAGAGCATCCGCATGGTGTATTCCGAAGCCGTCCGCTCACCGGATCTGGTCGAGCAGGAACCGGATTACTCTCTGCAGCTTGAGGAGGTCACGGATAATTATCTGGGGCAGGAAGCGCTGACCTTTTATATGCACCAGAAAACCGATCACCGTGGCCTGACACCGGAGCGCATCGCCAGCACGGAAATCGGGTATTATGTAAAACTGGCTGATTACCGTATCGAAGCGGATGTGAAGGTGTATCAGGACAGATTGAGCAACCTGATTTCCAGTGCGATTAATCTTGCGACACCGGAAGTGCGTGATGACACCCGCATGAATGTGAATGGGGCAGAACTGCAGTTGCAGTGGCATCCGACACCGAACGACAGATTATGGCTGGTGGCGGCTTACATTGATACCGATGTGTTCCTGGGGGACACCAGTGGTCTGAGCCAGGATGAAATAGCCAGGCAGCTAAAGACGGAAACACGTCTCAGTGCGCAGAACAGTATGGTGGTAAGCTGGCAGCATAGCGGGAACCAATGGAGCCTCACCGGATCGCATTTCTGGTTTGATGGTTACAACAAGGGTGATGAAATTTATCGCCGTCTGGAACTGAACCTGCGTAAAGAGTGGCAGCTGAACGGTATGACGCCCTGGGTCGGCGGGTTCTGGCAGTATCTGATCAGTGAAGATGAGCTGAATTACAAAAACCAGCGTTACTCAGACGATAACGTATATTTCCTGCAACTGGGACTGGATTTCTGATGGGAAAGCTTTGCATGGATGCAAAAAAGTTAAGATACAGAGCGCTGACGCTCCTGTTCTGCTTGTCCCTGCTACCGGCGGTTCATGCTGAGACCGTGGCCTTTGTCAGTCAGTCACTGGTGCCTTCGGTACAGAAGCTGGCCAGCCTGACAGAACAGCAAACCGGGCTGGATATCCGGCTTTACACCATTCCTCAGGCCGCAGAGGCAGAACAGGCGGATGCGGTTGTATTAATCGGTTCGGCGGCGCTGGAACAATGGCCTTCAGAATCCCCGGTGCCGGCAGTGGCTGTATTTGTCAGTCATCAGGCGGCAGCGGCGCACCCGCAACTCGCCAGTGCGATATACCTTGAACCACCGCTGCGGCGGCAAATCCGGCTGGCGCGCAGCATTCTCGGGGCGGAACGGCCGGTGGGAGTGCTGGTGGATGATCGTCAGCTGTGGAAGCAGGCAGGGCTGAAAGCGCGGCCACTGGTTACGCCCTATTTTATCGATCAATACCCGAGCATGAATCATGCTCTGCTGGATCTGCTGAAACACTCTGACGCTCTGATCGGTATATACGATACCGGACTCTACAGCTCGGCCAATATTAAAAATATTCTGATTACGGCTTATCGTCAGAACATTCCGCTGATCGGTCCTTCCAGTGCCTATATCAAAGCGGGGGCGCTGGCCACGACTCACAGTGATCTGTCGGATGTGGCCCGCCGTCTGGGCGAGGTGCTGCTCACCGGTCTGAAAGAAAAACTCTGGCCGGAGCCCGGCTACAATCCCTATTTTGGTGTCTATTACAACGAACAGGTCGGACACTCCCTGAACCTGGTACTACCGGATGCTGAGCAGCTCAGCGAAGAACTCGCCGCACAGGAGAAACAGCGGTGAAGGGGCTGCGCCGCCTGTCCATCCGCCACAGAATGCTGCTGGTGGGGGTGGTGCCTGCGCTTCTCGCGGTGGTTGTGTTAACCAGCTACCACATGCTCAACCGCTGGTGGGATCTGCGCGCTGAACACGAACGTATGGCGCAGCTGATCGTTGAGCACATCAGTGCCTCCGCGGAATATCCTCTGGTCACCGGAAACTATGATCTGCTGCGGCCGCTGCTGAATACTGCGCTGGCACAGCCGGCCATTGTGTCGGTTCAGATCCTGGACAGTAACGGCGACGTTCTGATGGACCTGCACGATGAGGGATACAGCCAGCTGGATGCTGGTGACGTGGTCGCGGTAGAGCATCCTATGGTGCGTAAAGTCCTGGCACTGAATGAGTTTTCTGAGTTTGGTGATGCCCCTTTCCGGGAAGAAGCGCTGGGGGTTATCCGTCTCGGCATGTCGGATGTGGTGATCCGTCAGCAGGAATTTTCCATCGCCCGCAAATCCTTATTGACGGGGTTGCTGGTGGTTATACTGGCGGCTGTGATCGGCATTTTGGCTTCGCGCACTATGTTACCTGCGCTGGAGCGGCTGACGCGTTTTATTAACCGGCTTGCCGAAGGCCATACCGCAGAGCGTACCCGGGTCGATGATGGTGCTGAGATCGGTCACCTGCAGATAAATGTCAACAAGCTGGCTGAATCACTGCAGCAGGCTGAAAAAGACCAGCAGGAATACACTGAAACTATTCTTGCTGAGCAGCAGAAAACCCAGCAGGCGAGCCGGGCAAAAAGTGATTTCCTGGCGATGATGAGCCATGAAATCCGTACGCCGCTGAATGGCGCCATCGGTATGTTGCAGCTGCTCGACCGCAACAACACCCAGGAAGAGTTTGACGATTACAAAGAAACAGCAGACCAGTCGCTGACACACCTGACGCAATTGCTGGAAGATGTTTTGGTGGTGGTGGATACGGAAAAAAACCGTCTGCCCGTGGTGTTCAGTGATCATAATATTACCGAAGCACTGAAAGAGCTGCTCGACAGCCTGAAACGCAAAGCCGACAGTAAAGAGCTGGAATTCCGTGTCAGTTATGACCCTGCCTTATCGAGCTCCGCACTGCAGTCGGACCCGTCACTGATCCGCCAGATCGTGCGTCATCTGGTGGATAACGCTATCAAATTCACTGACCGCGGCGGTGTGCGTCTGGATCTGTCGCTGAAACCAGAGGGCGATCAGAACTGGCTGGCCATCACGGTCTCGGATACCGGCATTGGCATTGCCGATGAACAGAAGCAGAAAGTGCTGGAAGCCTTCGCGCAGGTTAATTCCTCCTTCAGCCGCCGGCATGAGGGAATCGGACTCGGCCTGACCATTACCCAGCATATCTGCACTCTGTTAGGGGGGCGGCTGGATATTCAGAGTGACGGTAGTTCAGGCACCCGGGTCGAAGCCATTATTCCGGTGATTTCTGTCTCTCAGGCTGAGGACGGACCGGCCCGTGACAGTGCTTCGTTGCGCGCGCTGATTGTGGAAGATAATCCGGTTAATCTGAAAGTGGTGCAGCGGATGTTAACCAAAGCCTGGGATGGCATACACATCAGTGCGGTTGTCTCCGGAGAAGATTGTCTGGCCAGAGTGCGTGACGAACATTTTGATGTGATTCTGATGGATTGTCAGATGCCCGGGCTGGATGGTTTTGAAACCACCCGGCGGTTGCGTGCAGATGGCATTCAGACCCCGGTGGTTGCCTGCACAGCGAACACCACGGACAAAATCCGTGATCGCTGTCTGGACGCGGGCATGAATGATTATATGGCTAAGCCTGTCAAAGTACCGGGTCTGAAAAAGGTACTGGAGAAGTGGCTGCCGCAAGGGCACTAAAACGGACATAAAAAAGCCACCCTGTCAGAGGTGGCTTCTGTTACAGCGGACCCGGTGATCAGCTTTCGTGATAACGGATCACAGTATCCACTTCATCTTTCGAACCCATCACCACAGAAACACGCTGGTGAATACTGGTCGGTTCCACCTGCATAATGTTCTCGAACGCCGTTGACGCTTTACCGCCAGCCTGCTCAATCAACATGCTCATCGGGTTGCCTTCATACATCAGACGCAACTTGCCCGGCTTTTGCGGTTCGCGGCTGTCGTACGGGTACATGAAAATACCGCCGCGGGTCAGAATACGGTGGATTTCAGCAACCATGGATGCAATCCAGCGCATGTTATAGCGTTTGCCCAGCGGGCCTTCTTCACCCAGCAGCAGATCGGCGACGTAATTTTTCATCTCCGGCAGCCAGAAACGCTGGTTCGACATATTAATGGCAAATTCTTTGGTGGTGGCTGGCACGCGGATGTTTTCACGCTGCAGATAAAATTCGCCGACACGGGGATCAAGCGTGAAGGAATACACCCCTTTCCCTGTAGTCAGTACCAACAGGGTGGATGGGCCGTACAGCACATAACCAGCGGCGACCTGTTCACGGCCGCACTGCAGATACGTACTTTCGTAAGTGGGATCATCACCGGGATCAGACTGCAGGACGGAGAAAATGGTGCCCACCGTGACGTTCACATCAATGTTGGAAGAGCCATCCAGCGGATCAAACAGCACCAGAAATTCGCCATCCGGGTTGCAGGCAACGGCATCGGACTCTTCTTCGCTGGCCAGTCCTTTCACCTGTGGCATCGCCCGCAGCGCCTGTTTGATCAGGTTGTTGGCGATGACATCCAGCTTCTTCTGGGATTCGCCCTGAACATTAATCTGCTCGGCACTGCCCAGTACGCCGGCCAGAGAACCCAGCTGCACTTTATAGGCGATGTCTTTACAGGCGACCATCAGGCCTTCAATAACGGTGACCAGTGCTGGATTATCGCAGTGGTGATCGAGAAAGTTCCTTAAGCGTTGCATCTTGATTCCCGGTTAAGCTGTGAGTGGCGAAATAAATTGAAATCAGTGTGGATGTTACCGGAATCTGTGAGGAATTTCAGCGCCATCCGTGCAAATGGCAGGCCTGCGACTTGGGCAGGCCTGCCCGACACAGTACACTAGCGGCTACAGTATTGAGCGGTAAACACAATGCGCCTGCACATTTTAGGTATCTGCGGCACCTTTATGGGGTCACTTGCACAACTGGCCAAACAACTCGGGCATGACGTATCCGGCAGTGACGCCGGTGTATATCCTCCGATGAGCGATCAGCTGGCGGCAGCCGGTATTGAGCTCAGTGAAGGTTTTGATCCTGCTACCATCCCGGAAAATACCGATCTGGTGATTATTGGTAACGCCATGTCGCGCGGTAATCCGGCGGTGGAATATATCCTCGACCGGGGATTACCTTATATGTCCGGGCCACAATGGCTGGGGCAGATGGTGTTGAATGGCCGCTGGGTACTGGCGGTTTCCGGTACCCACGGTAAAACCACGACCAGCAGTATGCTGGCCTGGATTCTGGAATACGCGGGCATGAAGCCGGGTTTTCTGATCGGCGGTGTGCCGCAGAATTTTTCTGTTTCCGCGCGCATCGGCGATTCGCCGTTCTTCGTTATTGAAGCGGATGAGTACGACACCGCATTTTTTGATAAGCGTTCCAAGTTCGTGCATTACCAGCCACGCACTCTGATTCTGAATAATCTGGAATTTGATCATGCGGATATTTTCCCGGACCTCGCCGCGATTGAACGCCAGTTCCATTATATGATCCGCACCGTGCCGTCCACCGGGCAGCTGGTATTGCCCGCCGGCGAAGAAGCCCTGGAGCGGGTGCTGGCGCAGGGCTGCTGGACACCGGCGGTCAGGTTTTCAGAGCAGCCGGGAGAAGACTGGCAATGGACCCTGGAAGCCGCTGATGCCTCGGTATTCCGTATCACGAATGCCAGCGCTGACATTTCCGCCACCGTGAGCTGGCAGCTGACCGGCCTGCATAATGTCCGTAATGCTGTGGCCGCTATGCTGGCGGCCCGCCATGTCGGGGTTGAACCTCAGATCGCGGCAGAAGCATTAGGGCAGTTTGCATCCGTCAAACGGCGCATGGAACGGGTGGCTGATCATCACGGGATCTGCGTGTATGACGATTTTGCCCATCATCCCACCGCCATCGCCACCACGTTACAGGGAGCGAAAAAACGCATGCAGGCGGAAAACACCGGCGGGCGTATTCTGGCGGTGCTGGAACCGCGCTCCAACACCATGAAACTGGGCATCCATAAGCATGAGCTGGCGGCCAGCGTCGATGATGCTGACGTGGTGTTCTGGTTTCAGCCGGACAATATGGACTGGTCACTGAATGACGTTGCCGCCGCCGGACGATCTCCCGCACAGGTGTTCACAGATCATGAAAGCCTGTTGGCTGCTGTGTTAAAACAGGCACAGCCGGGTGATCATATTATTGTTATGTCGAATGGTGGGTTTGCCGCGATGCCTGAACGAATAGCCACTGCACTGCAGGGGACGTATTAATGCAGGAACGTATCTGTGTCGCCGTGACAGGCGCATCCGGCAGTCCGTATGCACTGCGTCTGACGCAGGTGCTGCTGGCGGCCGGAAAATCCGTGGATATGATTATATCCAAAGCTGCACAGCTGGTGATTGCGACCGAAACAGATCTGTCCGTTCCCGGTAATGCCCGGGCGCAGGCGGATATGTTGCAGCAATATTTTCAGGTTGATGGCGAGCGGCTGCGTGTATTTGGTCGTGAAGACTGGATGGCGCCCTGGGCCTCAGGTTCCGGTCAACCCGGTCCGGTCGTGATCTGCCCCTGCAGCACAGGGACGCTGTCAGCCATTGCTACCGGCGCCAGTAATAACCTGACTGAACGGGCAGCGGATGTGGCGCTGAAGGAGCGCCGTCAGCTGATACTGGTACCGCGCGAAGCGCCATATTCTGAAATACATTTACAGAATATGCTCACTTTAACCCGGATGGGCGCGGTGATATTACCGGCCAGTCCGGGGTTTTATCACCGGCCACAAAGCATTCAGGATATGATTGATTTTATCGTCGCCCGTATCCTGAATCAGCTGAATATTGAGCAATCGCTGATGCCCGCATGGGGAAAAGACGCAGGCAATGCTGAGGCGGAATAAAAAATTTATCGTTAAATCACTTGTTGGGGAAAACCTGATGTCGCAAGAAAACAAGGCAGAAAATCAGACAGAAAAACCAGATCTGGTGAAATACATCGGCCTCGGTTTTTTAGCCGGGCTGGTCGTTGCCGTATTAACGCTGGAGTACTATGGCTACATCAGACATTCGACGAAAGAAGACGCTCAGGTGGTGGAAGAAATGCGGCTGATTTCTCTGAACACCCAGGAAGAAATCAAAGTGTCTCCCAAAGACTCCGGCAAAGAAGCATTCTGTGTGAACGGCTATCTGCTGCTGCGCCCGCAAAATGGCAAAAATGTAGCAGGTGTACTGGTGGATAAGAAAAACCGCGGTATTCATTGTGAAGTCAACATGATGCCGACGCATGAAATAAAAGAATAATCACCGTTAACTGTCAGCAGAAGAAAAATATTTATGTTCCCGCCATCGTCGTTCCTGCGCAATAAGGTTGCCGTTGCCTGTTGCCGCACAGGCTTATTCAGCGCTGCACTCCTGCTCAGCAGTTCACTGGTCTTTCCGGTTCAGGCAGAGATCAGTGATATTGATAATGATGGGGTTGCTGATCATCTGGATACCGACCGTGACGGTGACGGGCTGTCGAATTTTCTCGAGCAGAGTGCCGGCACGGATCCGGATCGTGCAGATCAGTCCGATGCGGATGGCGATGGCATTCCCGACAGTATCGATGAAGACCGGGATAACGATGGCATCGTTAATCAGAAAGACGATTTTCCTTACGATGCCAGCGAATGGCTCGACAGTGATCATGACGGCGTGGGTGATAACGCCGACAAAGATAATGATAACGATGGCATTCTTAACCGTTTTGAACAGCAGCTGGGCTACGACCCGCTGAATCCGGATTCCGTGCCGGCGGATGCCGATGGCGATGGCTGGCCGGATGCGCTGGATCAGGATATGGACGGCGACGGGCATGATAACCAGAGCGATGCTTTCCCGCTGGACCCTTATGAGCAGGATGATATGGATGGTGACGGCATTGGCGATAAAACCGATGACGACATCGACGGTGATGGCATCAGTAATGACATGGAACGCCGCGCCGGTACTGACCCGCTGAATCCGGATTCCGTGCCGGGTGATCTCGACCGCGATGGTCTGCCGGATACGCTGGATGATGATGTCGACGGTGACGGTGTGGAAAACAGCCGTGACCAGTACCCGCGTAACCCCGGCGAATATGCCGACACCGACCAGGACGGGCTGCCTGATAATCAGGACCCGGATGCGGATAACGATGGCATTCCCAACGTCTTTGAAATCCATCTGGGTACGGACCCGCTGGACCCGGACAGCCGTCCGCCGGATGCCGACAGAGATAATATGCCGGATGCCTTTGATACTGACCGTGACGGCGATGGCTATGACAATAAAGCCGATGCATTTCCGGATGATCCACAGGAGTGGCGCGATACCGACGGCGATGGCATTGGTGATAATGCCGACCCGGATCGTGACAATGACGGCTTCGATAATGAAGTTGAGGAACTGGCAGGCAGTGACGACCTCGATCCGTTAAGCGTACCGCAGGATATGGACAAAGACGGTCTTGCCGATGTCATCGATCCGGATATGGATGGTGATGGGGTTGCCAATGAGCGTGATGCTTTCCCGCGTGATCCGCTGGAGTGGCAGGATTACGATGGCGATGGCATCGGTGATAACCAGGACCCGGATCAGGATAACGACGGCATCAATAATCTCTACGAGCGCCAGCTTGGGTTTAATCCTCTGGATGAAACCAGTGTTCCGGAAGATCTGGATGATGATGGTATCCCCGACGCACTGGACAGCGACATCGACGGTGATGGCTTTGGCAACGCCATGGACAGATTCCCGCTGAATCCGCTGGAATGGCATGACCTGGATGGCGATCACACCGGAGACAACAGCGATGACGATGTCGACGGTGACGGTATCAGTAATGAATATGAACTGTTGGCTGGCACTGATCCGCGCAACGCCGCCTCGGTGCCCCCCGACCTTGATCAGGACGGCATCCCGGATGGGCTGGATGACGACATGGATGGCGATGGCTATGTTAATGACACGGATGCCTTCCCGGCCGATAACAATGAATGGGCGGATCTGGACACTGACGGTATCGGTGATAATGCCGATGAAGACCGTGATGGTGATGGTATCCGCAACGATCACGAGGCCGCGCTGGGCTTTGATCCGGATGATCCCTTCAGTACCCCGCCGGATCTGGATGACGATACCATCCCGGATGCGATGGATGATGATATCGACGGCGATGGCGTGCTGAACGAGCAGGATGTATTCCCGCAGGACCCGGCCGAGTGGGCGGATCTGGATGGTGATGGTATCGGCGATAACCGTGATGATGACATCGATGGCGACGGCATCAGCAATCATTATGAAGACGCTGCCGGTACCGATCCGGCAGACGCCGCTTCGGTGCCGCCGGATATGGACGGTGACGGTATTCCGGATTCCCTCGATGACGACCGTGATGGTGACGGCGTCAGCAATCAGACGGATGTCTTCCCGGATGATCCCCGCGAATGGGCGGATCTGGACGGTGACGGCCGCGGAGATAACCAGGATCCGGACCGCGACGGCGACGGTTTCAGCAACCGCGCCGAAGAGGCTGACGGTACCGACAGCTGGTCAAAAGCCAGTTTTCCTGACCATGAGGGGCCGGTGGTCGATTTCATCAAATGGATTGATGGACCGGCGTTACAGGGAATGGTTTATGATGATGGCATGGGCGTTTCCGGCGTCTGGCTGAACAGCCCGGACGGTGATATCTGCCGGGGCAATCTGGTATATACCGGCCACTTCCGCATTGATTGCCCGCCCATGAAGAATGCATCACGCTGGCAGCTGGTGGCAGAAGACAACGCCGGTAACCAGACAATTCAATGGGTAACTATTCCGCATGCTGATTGAAAACACTTCGGACCTGATCCGTCAGGTCACGTCTTTAACCTTAGCCAGTGGTATTCCGGCAGAAGCCGCCAGTCTGATCAACGACACTGTGCTGGTCATCACGGCGGATACGCTGGCCCTGTATCGCACGCTGGAGCAGGTCGGTGACCCGCTGGGAAATGGTCTGATCCGCAGCGTGTCACTGGACACGCCGCTGGAGGCGGATGACGGGCACTTTATCCGTGAACACCGCGCCGGTTATGTTGGGCTGTGTGACGGCGCGGTGCTGCTGATTACCCTGAACGATGTTCAGCTGTTCAGCAGCAAAGAGGATGCGCTGCACAACCGCAACGAACGTTTGCGCCTGTCACTGGCGCTGTAAGCGGGCTCAGCGCTGGTAAAGGCCTTCCAGGCGTGCTTTGCCGAGCGCATGAGCATGCAGGTAGAAACCAACCAGTGCGCCGGAACTGTCGGCCGGCAGGTCGAGCGTTTCGGTATTCAGGGCGAATACCGTGAACTGATAGCGGTGCGCATCGTCCCCGGCCGGCGGGCAGGCGCCACCGAACCCTGTTGAACCATAATCGGTGCGGCTTTCTGTAACGCCTTCCGGCATATTACTGCCACTGGCGCCTGTGTCGATGCTGTTAACACTGGCGGGAATATTAAACGCGACCCAGTGCCACCATCCGCTGCCGGTCGGTGCGTCCGGATCATAGGCGGTGATGGCGAAACTTTTGGTGCCTTGCGGGGCATCCTGCCAGCTCAGTTGCGGTGACAGATTATCGCCTTCACAGCCAAAGCCATTATAAACCTGTTCACTGGCCATCATTTCACCGTCCCGGATATCCTGGCTGGTGACGCGGAAATCGGCCAGTGCCGGTGTGGATATCAGACTGGTGGCGAGTATAAAAGCGGCGTATTTCATTGGACCTTCCCTGTATTTACGGAGTGAAATACAAGCATAAGTCAGACTCCATGACAGTTATATAACCGCCGCCGGAGTCTGTTTCCGCTTTGTGAACGGACGAACGTTCAGAGTGCCCAGCGCAGACCAGCGGCGTAAGAATTCACCTGAGTGGTCACTTCCCCTTCCAGAGCGGAGGCCGAGGTTGTCAGGTCGTTCTGGTCAATATCCCGTGTCTGTTCAAACGTATGCTGCAGGCCAACATCCAGTGTCAGTTCTTCATTCAGGGCATAGCTCATACCCAGCGAAACCGCCTGATAATCATCGAACGCGAAATCGACTTTGGCGTTTTCGTCTTCAATCGGGGTTTTATCCACGGCCATACCGGCACGTAACGTCAGTGCCGGCATGACCTGCCAGCTGGCCCCGATAGCAATACGCTGGGATTCTGTCCAGTCGTATACCTGGGGCGCTTCAGCCAGTGTTGCGACCACCGCATTCCGCGAACGGACTTTGACTTCGTCATAGCGTGACCAGCGCGTCCAGGAATAATCCGCCTGCACTGCGACACTGCCAAAACGGTGGAAATAACTCAGGCTGGCGGTTTCCGGTGTGGTCAGTGAAACCTTGCCGTCAGCTTTGGTATCCGCCAGACCGGCAAGCCCGGTAAAGCCGGCAGCACTGGCGGGGAAGGTAACTTCGGCATTGCCGGATAAGGTATGGGCAATGCGCGAGCGATAATTAATGCCGAGGCGGCTTTGCGGCGTGAATTCAATCAGGGTACCCAGGGCGAAACCGTAGGCCATGTTATGGCCTTCCATCTCGAAATAGCCGTCATAGGTGGTGTTGCCCAGTTCCGAGCTGTCGACGCCGACCGCTGTGCAGGTTCCGGCGGGCAGCTCGCCCGAGGCCTCCGCACCAAGACACAGCGCCAGGGTATTCACTGCCACGGCGGTTTTGGCATTCACATATTGAGCGATGAAACTGCCGCCGATGCTGACCTTGTCGTTCAGCCGCATTGCCAGCGCAAAGCCGGCATCGATACCGGTGATTTCACTTTCTGAGGCCTGATAGCGGGTCACAGAATCTTTGCCGAAATCCGTGCCGGTCGCGTATGGCGCATTCATATATACGCCCATTTTGAAGCCGTCACTGAGTTCCCGCACCATATAAACGCTGGGCAGCATATCCAGGCTGTCCGCTTCGGCATCTTTACCGTTAATCGGTGCGCCGCCGAGGGTGGTGGCGTCGCCGTCAAAGGATGAGGAAAAATCCACCGCCGCGATGTTGAAAACAATTTCATCGTTCAGCAGTGTCATTGCGGCCGGGCCATAGAAGGCGGTGGATGCGTCGCTGGCCGAGGCGCTGCCGCCGGAAAATGCATCGCCCAGACGCAGGGCAGACTGCTCATCTACGTAGTATCCCTGTGCCATCAGCTGGCTGGATACCAGCATGCTGATGACTGTTACGGCCCCCGTCAGTATGGATTTTTTCATTCTTTTCTCCTGCCCCGCATAGGCGTGGTTGTTATACTTTTGGTACTTACGTTCAGGAATAAAAGTACAGAAAAGGCACAATCCTGCCAACAGAAAATATCGGATTCGCGGAAATCGGCATCTTTGGCCCATCCGGAGTTATGCAATCCGCTGCCAGACGGGCGTTCTGGCATGCCCGGTGTCAGGCTGAGATGTTATCGCGGCCATTATCTTTCGCCCGGTAAAGAGCCTGATCGGCCTGCTCGCACAGCCGGCTACAGTCGCTTGCCGCACCGCTTTGGCGGGAGGCCACACCGATGCTGATGGTCACTTTCAGCTGTGTGCCGCTGACCGGCACCCGCAGGTCTGCCACCTGCCGGCGCAACGCCTCGGCAACCTCCTGCGCCGCCGCCGTCCGGTAGCCGCTCAGAATGACCGCAAATTCTTCCCCGCCGTAACGGTAGAGGTGTTCTCCGCGCTGGCTGAGCGCATGGTCTAACAGACTGGCAACCTTTTGTAGCACGATGTCGCCGCACCCATGGCCCCACTGATCATTCACTTGTTTGAAATGGTCAATATCGATCAGCAGCAGCGACAGCGGCGTGTTCTGACGGTCTGCTTCCTGGCAGCGGGTATCCATTGTCTGGTCAAAGCAGCGGCGGTTTCTTACCTGGGTCAGAGCATCGGTGGTGGATTCCTGCTGCAGGCGCAGGTTGGCCAGTTGCAGATCGGCGGTGCGTTCCCGTACCTTGTTTTCCAGGGCTTCGTTGGTTTCGCGCTGCAACGCGATAAGCACATCCTGAGCCGCAATACGGGCATGCCGTTCTCTGAGCTGGCGGTCGCCGATACTGAGTGCGAAAAAGATCACCTGCAGCACATAGCCTGCTTCAGCGGCGTAGCTGGTAAACAGATTGACCGGTAACAGGCCAAAGTTTTTCAACGCCAGTACCAGCATGCCGCACAGCAGTGAGAAGAGGGCGATAAAGTACAGCATGACATCGCGCGAGCGGGCGAGTCTGAGTCCTCCTGCCAGCGCCACGATCGTCATCACAGCGCCCAGTGCCGTCTGGAACTGAGCGACCAGTGAGTAGGGCAGTATCAGCCCGGACAGTCCGCTCACCAGGGCTGCGGCGATGAATGCCAGAAATATGCGGTACAGACCGGGGGCCAGTCGCTTCATGCGCAGAATGTAGATGCCGAACAGGCTGGAAAACACTTCCGTGGCCGTGACGCCGGCAATGACGGCGAAATCATTGAGTGCCGGGGTTTGTGGCCAGAACAGGCGGAACGTCCAGCCATGCAGATTGGCCATCATAAAGGAGGTGGCAGCAATGCTCAGGCAGTAAAGTACAAAGGAAGGATGACGGGTCAGCAGAAACAACAGCAGGTTATAAGCCAGCATAGCCCACAGAATGGCGTGAAAGGCGGAGTCTGCGGCAATTTCAGTGCTGCGGATCTTCCAGTATTCGTCGTCAGCGTACAGCCTGAGGCTGACCTGAAGCGATGAGTTACTCTGTACTTCAAGCATGGCGCGGTCCGCATCCAGACCTGCCGGCAGAGTAAAAGCCAGACGGGTGTCAGCAACGGTACGGGCATTAAAGGGCAGACTGAAGCCGAGGGTTTCTGTATGCAGCAGCTGATCGCCACGGTAAAGATAGAGTGTTACCTGATCCAGTAATGGATATTGCAGCTGCAGAATACGGCTGTGAGCGGATTCCTGTGGGGGCAGGTCGAAGCGGAACCAGAACCAGCGCCGGTCGAAACCAAAGTTGGCGGAGTAACCGTCGACCGGGGTCCAGCCTGTTGTCTGTTCTGCAGCTTCTTTACTGAGGCGCTGGTCTGACGCCAGATAACTCAGATTGCTGATCGACCCCGGTGCTGCCGGAGCCGATTGACTGGCCATCGCAGCCGGCATCAGAGAGACAAGCAACAGGAGCATCAGTCTCAGGATACAGCTGCAGGATAATCGGCTGGTCATTTTCCCTCTTTATTATCATCCTCTCTGCTTCAGTATAGTCATCCTCTGCGCTTTCCCATCGTGATTCAGGCCAAGTCAGGTTATTATCCGTTACTGTTTTTAAGCTCTGTTACTGCTCGCTTAAGGGGGAATCCGTATCTTGTCTTTCAGCAGTTTTCATTCACTGGTGGTCGGTGCCAACCGGCCGGTTGGCCACTTTCTTACCCGTACGCTTGCTGAACAGAATCTCAGCTACAAAAGTCTCGGTCTTGAGCAGCGTGAGCGCATGGGGGTTATGGGGCAGGGCAAGCCTTTCTTTGTGCTGGTGCCTTCCCTGTTTCACAGCGACGATTATCAGCATATTCCCTATTGGCTGGAGCAGGCGCGGGAGCAGGATGTACCGGTTATTTTCCTGTCTTCGCTGACGGTCTTTACCGGGCCGTCAGACGATGTCTGGAAAGAAGACGATGAAGCTTTTTCGGAGCAGCCGCTGGCTCAGGATCTGCTGGCCCTGGAAGGGATGGTGCGTGAACATCCACGTCATATTATTCTCCGCACCGGGCAGGGCTTTTCTTTAATGGCAGATGATTTTGCCAGCCGTTTGCTCAACCAGATCCGTGATGATCAGAAACTGACGGTGGATATGCAGCGCCGCTTCAGTCCGACCCCGTCGGACGATGTGGCGGATGTGCTGTTGGCCATTCTTAAGCAGGTCGCCTGCTGCGATGATTTATGGGGTACTTATCATTTCTGTGGTGTGGAAGCGGCTTCATCCTATGCGTTTGCCGAAGCCTTACTGGCAGAAGCCGGGCAGTACGAAAACCTGACCGATGTTGAACTGGGGTCCGAGGAAGGAGCGACCATGCCAGCGGTGTGGGTGCCTCAGGGAGATACCACTCACCTGTTCTATACCTTTGGTATCAAACCAAAACCCTGGCGTAAGGGATTGAGCCGGTTAGTGCGGCGTTACTATCGCAGTGAAGAGGAAGCCGTCTGACGGCGGCAGCTCGCCCGGCGCGTTAACCGGCGGCGGGCGGTTCAGTATAAGGCGGGATCGATCAGGCGATGTTCAGTGCCGAGGATTCCTGATACAGGCTCATCAGCTTATCCGTCACTATGGTGCGGATGCTTTCGCGTTCCAGGCTGGATAAACCACTCAGTTCTTTCAGACGCAGCCGGTTCAGGTGCAGGCAGGGCAGCTGATCATTGAATTCACGCAGGTCACCTTTCATCAGTACCGGCAGGAAGGGGTCATCTGTGTTGGAGCGGCGCAGGATCTGGCGGATGCCTTCCTGAAACGGAATCGGTACCGACTTAACGTTTTTATCGCGGTGTGAAATCACCAGATACAGACCTTTCTTACCGATCAGGTTGCCGGGAATAACATGCAGTCCGGTTGACTGCACAGCATCCGGATTCAGATGGCTGAAAGTATCATGAAAAGCGTACGGGTCTGGCAGAATGACCATCTGTCGGTCGGCTTCTTCCGGGAAGAAAATGCTGTAGTTGGTGTAGAGCTGACGTACCGATGAAGAAAAAACGCAGAAGCGGTTTTCAAACTGCTTCACAAATGTCATGGCCCGCTGGTGCTGGTGAATCTTCTCCAGATCCCAGACCAGATCGGCGTTTTGTTGGCTTGTCAGTGCACTCATCTGTCCACCCTCGTCAGACACAATATCCGTGTTTAATGGTGACATCATAGTTGTCACCTGATTTTAAAATATGATCTCGTGCACGTTTCCGGCACAAAGTGACAAAATTTGTCACCCTTTGCGTGAGTCATTACCGGTCATAAAGTGTTTTTTGCTTGGTTTGTCCGGATACGGAAGTATCCATCAGACAGGCGACAACTTCTGTGAGTTGTTATCCGCCAATAGTGTTAACTGGTTGGCAGCTTTACACCAGTTAACAATACAGTCAACTCATTTAACAAACGCCAGGGGTCGTCACCACTGCCTTTGGCCGCAGAATCTGCCTGTTCGGCGACCTGCAGGGCAGCATGCAAATCCTGTGCTGATAAACGCTGTAACGCTTTCTTGTAGGGAGGTTGTTGTTTCGGCCAGACGTTCTGCTTTTTGAAGGCTTCGCTCAGCTGGGGGCCGGGTAAGCCGTGTAAGGCAATCAACTGACGGATTTTGCGCGTCAGGGCGCCCAGGATCATCAGTGGCTCAAGCCCTTCAGAGCGCAGATGGGAGAGGATGCGGCTGGCTTCTGCCAGATTTCCCAGCAGGCAGCTGTCGGCCAGGGCAAAGGCGTCAAAACGGGAACTGTCGCCAATGGCGTCATGAATGATTTCTTCAGTAATGTGGGGATTGCCCAGCAGGCGCAGTTTTTCGATCTCCTGCACGGCGGCGAGCAGATTGCCTTCCGTCTGGTGGGCCAGTGCCGCCAGTGCGGCCGGATCAAACTGCAGGCCAGCCATCTGAATACGGCGTTTCAGCCAGCCCGGATACTGATTGCGGTCGATGGGCCAGACGGGCAGGAATACCCCGGCTTTTTCCACTGCTTTAAACCAGGCTGAGCGTTGGCTGGCGGCATCCAGACGCGGGCAGACAATCAACAGCAGGTTGTCCGGGTTGGGATGCTCCAGAATCTCTTTGAGGGCGTTGCCTTTATCGGACGGTTTGCCATTGGGAATGCGCACTTCGAGAATCCGGCGGCTGGCAAACAGCGACATGGCATTGGCTTCTTCCTGCAGCTGACGCCAGTCGAAGCCGGCTTCGGCATGGAACAGTTCACGCTCTTCAATACCCGCCGCACGTGCAGCGGCACGGATTTCGTCGCAGGCTTCCATCACCAGCAGGGGCTCGTCCCCGGCCACCAGATAGCAGCCTGCCAGGCCTTTGCTGAGCGTATTGCCCAGCTGATCCTGGCGGATTTTCATCCTTCTTCAGGCTCCGGCTGTGCGGCGGCCGGCTGCTGTTCCAGAGCCTGCAGACGGCGCAAGAGTTTACGAACCAGCTCGCGCTGCATTTCAGTGCGCTGCTGTTGCTCGGCGGCATTGGTGCCAACCACATTATTGACGTCGTTGCTGAGAATGCGGCGGGACTTCACTTCAATGCTGGTTTCGCCTTCGCGGCCGCTGACCGCAATGCTGGCCTGCAGTCGTCCGTTCAGCTCGTATTCTGCAATCTGACCGGAGCTGGCCACCGACAGGGTGCGGCGTTCAATGGTGACGGGCTGTACTTTCAGCACAGCGGTGGCATCTTCGGCAGTCTGTGTCAGCAATACGCCGTTAAATTCCAGCTGCAGTTCCAGCTGGCGGTTGATATCGTGATTGGCCGAGCTCTGCAGATACAGGGTCTTGTAGACGTCCGGCAATGGCATCACACCGCGCAGGTGCCAGCCACAGGCGGCCAGCAGGGGAATCATCAGAATCCAGACAAGATTTCGCATACATCTTCCATTCACATGTGCGCAGTGACCAGCATCCGGCGCAGGGTGAACGTCTGTCAGCCTGCAACCGCAACACCGTCAGTGCGCATCAGTTAGCGACGATATTGACCAGCTTACCCGGCACAACAATGACTTTACGCACGGTTTTGCCGTCAATCTGTTTCTGCACGGATTCGTCTGCCATAGCCAGGGTTTCCAGCTCTTCTTTCGACGCGCTGGCAGGGGCTTCCAGTTTGGCGCGGACTTTACCGTTCACCTGTACGACCAGCAGAATACTGTCTTTCTCCAGTGCACTTTCATCCACCTGTGGCCATTGGGCATCGACCACCAGGCCTTCGTGGCCAAAGGCTTGCCACAGAACCTGAGTCATATGGGGGGCGATTGGCGACAGCATGCGGATGCTGGCATCCAGACCTTCGGCGACCACGGCACGGCCACCGGGCGATGACAGGTCGATTTTCTGCAGGGTATTCAGCAGTTCCATGACAGCGGCAATACCGGTATTGAAACTGTAGCGGCGGCCGACGTCATCACTGACCTTCTGAATGGTTTCGTGAGTTTTACGGCGCGCGTCTTTTTCATCTTTGTTGATGGCCGCCAGGTCACCGTGATCTTCCTGTTGCATCAGGTCATAACTCAGACGCCATACGCGGTTCAGAAAACGCTGGGCACCCTGTACACCGGAGTCCGACCATTCCAGCGTCTGCTCCGGGGGCGCAGCGAACATGGTGTACAGACGCACGGTGTCGGCGCCGTATTGTTCGATGGCTTCCTGCGGGTCGACCCCATTGTTTTTCGACTTGGACATTTTGCTCATGCCCGCCGCCTGCAGTTCTTTACCATCGCTCTTACGTTTGGCAGAAACGACCCGGCCTTTATCGTCGCTTTCTGTTTCAACCTCGGCGGGGTTAACCCATTCTTTGGAGCCGCTGTCGGTGACGTAGTAAAAGGCTTCTGCCAGTACCATGCCCTGAGTCAGCAGGTTTTTGAATGGCTCGCTGGCTTCAACCAGACCGGCATCGCGCAGCAGTTTCTGGAAGAAACGGGCGTACAGCAGGTGCAGAATGGCGTGTTCAATACCACCGATATACTGGTCAACCGGCAGCCAGTAATTGGCTTCTTCGGGATTCAGCATCTGCGTATCGTCGTTGGGCGAACAAAAACGCGCGTAGTACCAGGACGACTCCATAAAGGTGTCGAAGGTATCGGTTTCACGGAAGGCTGGCTGGCCTTTGTATTCGATGTTCTCGAATTGCGGGTTGTTTTTGATCGGCGAGTTCACCCCATCCATGACCACATCGGTGGGCAGAATCACCGGTTGCAGCTCTTCCGGGGCCGGCATGGTGTCGCCATCTTCTGTGCGGATCACCGGAATCGGCGCGCCCCAGTAGCGCTGACGGCTCACGCCCCAGTCACGCAGACGGTAATTGGTTTTGACCTCACCTTTGCCTTCGGCAGCCAGTTTGGCTGCGATGGCATCGAAGGCGGCTTCAAATTCCAGTCCGTCGAATTCGCCGGAGTTAATCAGCGTGCCTTTTTCGGTGTAGGCGGCCTTGCTCAGGTCACATTCTTCGCCGTCTGCCGGCTGAATGACCTGCTGAATGTCGATGCCGTATTTCTGCGCAAATTCCCAGTCGCGCTGGTCGTGGGCCGGTACCGCCATCACGGCACCGGTACCGAATTCCATCAATACGAAGTTAGCCGCCCAGACAGGTACTTCTTTACCCGTCAGCGGATGAATGGCGGTAAAGCCGGTTGGAATGCCTTTTTTCTCGGCGGTGGCGAGATCGGCTTCGGCGGTGCCGGACTTGCTGCACTCTTCAATAAAGGCGGCCAGTTCGGCGTTGCTTTCTGCGGCTTCTTTGGCCAGTGGATGGCCGGCGGCCACGGCCACATAGCTGACGCCCATCAGGGTATCCGGACGGGTGGTGTAGATTTCCAGCGAGTCTTCGCGGTCTTTCAGGCCGAAGGTCATCTGTACGCCGCGGGATTTACCAATCCAGTTGCGCTGCATGGCTTTCACCTGATCCGGCCAGCCATCAAGCTGATCCAGATCGTTCAGCAGCTCTTCCGCATAGTCTGTGATACGGATAAACCACTGCGGAATCTCTTTACGCTCCACGGCGGTGTCACAGCGCCAGCAGCAGCCATCGATCACCTGTTCGTTCGCCAGTACGGTCTGATCGTGCGGACACCAGTTCACCGCGGACACTTTTTTATAGGCCAGGCCCTGATCAATCAGTTTGGTGAAAAACCATTGTTCCCAGCGGTAATACTCAGGATCACAGGTCGCCAGTTCGCGGTTCCAGTCATAGCCAAAGCCGAGTGATTTCAGCTGCCCTTTCATGTAAGCGATGTTTTCTTTGGTCCATTTGGCCGGCGCCGTGTGGTTTTTGATGGCGGCGTTTTCTGCCGGCAGACCAAAGGCATCCCAGCCCATGGGCTGCATGACGTTTTTGCCCTGCATCCGCTGGTAGCGGGAGATCACATCACCAATGGTGTAATTACGCACGTGTCCCATATGTAGCCGGCCGCTGGGGTAGGGGAACATAGACAGGCAATAAAACTTCTCCCTGTTGCTGTCGGCAACAGCTTTGAATACCTGATTTTCTTCCCATTGTTGCTGTACGGAAGGCTCAATATCGCGGGGGCTGTAGGTCTCTTGCATCATGGCGTAATAATCGGATCTGAATACAGGTTAGAAAGCGGGCAAGTGTACCTGAATGCGCAGGAGCAGCCTAGGCCGGGGCACAGCCGGATGCGATTTTAACGGCTGGCTGATGATAATTTTGTAATCATTTTCAGGGGTATTCCATGCCATTTATGGGGCTTTCTCCGGCTTTGATGCAGGTCAGTCTTTGGCAGAAATAAGCGAATGAGTCTCAAATAGATGCTTGGCCTGAAGTGACCAGCTGCGTATCGTTAGCCTCTTCCTATGATAACGCCCTCAATTAAGGAAAGTATCCCTATGATCAGGATCCTGATGATCATTGCCGCTTCATTGACGTCGCTTAACGCGGCTGCCGAAAGCATTGAATCCATGCTGCAGGAACTGTCGATTATTCAGAAAAATACGGCTTTGTATCAGGCCGCGCTGGAAGACGGTAAAGAACGTGCGACCCTGTGTGTGCGCTGTCACGGTGATGACGGCAACAGTAAGCGCGACTATATTCCCAACCTGGCCAGCCAGAATGCGACCTACCTGTTTACTCAGTTTGAGCATTTTGCTGACGGTACCCGTAAAGATTACGTCATGAGTAAACTGGCAAACGGGCTGTCCAAAGATGACCGCATCGCTATTGCTCTGTATTTTGCACAAATGGAAGTGAAACCCAGGGAGCAGCCGGTACAGGCGGGCGCTGCCGGAGAAGCCATTTACAATAGTGTGTGTTTTGTCTGTCACGGTAAAGAAGGTCACGGCAGTCAACAGTATCCGCGCATTGCCGGCCAGCCGTATGAATATCTGCTGACCACGCTGATGAAGTTTCACAATAACGATCCTGAACGTCAGAACTCCCCTATGATGGGCGTGATCAAAAACATGAATGAGCAGCAGTTAAAAGACGTTGCTGCCTATGTTGCGAATATGCCTTAAGCAGGGATTGCCGGCGCTTATTATATTGGCGCTGGCAGCCTGCGCCCGCTTTCCGCAATATTCTCATCCGGCTTATGAGCCTCATCTGCAGGCTCCCGCCCCGGCGGCCGGTTCCGTGCTTGATACACTGCTTCATCAGAGCGATCCGCAGGCCTGCGGGCTGGTCTTGCTGGAGCGTGGCGCCGATGCGTTTTCCGCGCGGCTGTTGCTGGCCTCGGAAGCCCGTCAGTCACTGGATCTGCAGTATTATCTGTTCCATAACGATCTTACCGGTAAGCTCTTTGCCTGGATGTTACTGCAGGCCGCCGACCGGGGTGTCAGAGTGCGGCTGTTACTGGATGATATGGCCAGTTCAGGGTCAGATGACTATATCCGCCTGCTGAACCGCCATCCCAATATCCATATCCGTCTGTTTAATCCGTTTGAACGTGAATACCCGCGTGAGATGCAGTTTATTACCCGCTATGGAATTTCTACCCGGCGGATGCATAACAAATCCATGGTGGCGGATAATCTCATCGCGGTGGTGGGGGGCAGAAATATCGGCGATGAATATTTTGATGCTGCGCGTAACGCTGTTATTTTTGGCGATCTGGATGTGCTGGCGGCCGGGCCTGTGGTGGACGACGTTTCCACGTCCTTTGATAACTACTGGAACAGTGAACTGGCGGTGCCGGCAGAGGTGGTGCTGGACGATGATCCTGCGCAGGATAAAAACGGCCTGGAGTCTGTCCGTCACTGGCTGGAGGAATGGATTGCCACACACGCCGGGCACCCTTACGGAAAAATATTACGCCAGAGCACAGCCCAGCTGACCAGCAATTACCAACAGCTGATACACAGGGGGCGGGCGTTTGTTGTGGCTGATAATCCGCGCAAAGTAACCGCCGATCATGCGGTGTCGCCGGTACTGCATAATGTGGTGCAGTTATTGGATAATGCCACGGACAGGGTGATGTTGATTTCGCCGTATTTTATTCCCGGCGGTGATACGGTGCAGTATCTGGCATCACTGGTGCAGCGGGGTGTTCGTGTTGAGGTACTCACCAATTCGCTGGCAAGCACAGATGTACCGGCCGTGCATTCTGCTTATAAGCAATATCGCCGTGCTCTGTTAAAAGCAGGCATTATTCTCTGGGAACTGAAACCGGGGGCGGCCGATCCGTTGAAAAGTCATTGGCTGGGATCATCGTCTGCCAGTCTGCATGCCAAGGCCGCTATCGTTGATCAGCAATATCTGTTTATTGGTTCCATGAACCTGGATCCCAGATCGGCGCAGCAGAATACTGAGATGGGCATGCTGATTAAACAACCGCAGATGGCTGGCGATGTCAGCAGAGTACTGGTGGATAATCTGCCTGATTATGCCTATCAGCTGCAGTTGTCCGGTGATCGTATCGAATGGCTTGAACGCCGCCGCAATGGCAATGAAAAACGTTATTCATCGGACCCTGAAGCCAGTCTGTGGCGACAGTTGCAGAGTTGGGTACTGGGCTTTATGCCGCTGGAGTCTGATCTGTGACCACAGCGGCATAAAACATCAGGCTTTGCTGCGGATCATATCCGCTGCTTTTTCACCGATCATAATGCAGGGTGCATTGGTGTTACCGGTAATCAGCTTAGGCATAACCGAAGCATCAGCGATACGCAGACCCTGTACACCTTTCACTTTCAGATTGTCCGGCGATACCACTGACATATCATCCCGGCCCATTTTACAGGTGCCCACCGGATGAAACACCGTAGCGCCATTGGCGCGGATATTTTCTAGCATTTCCTCATCCGACTGAACCTGTTTACCCGGCAGCATTTCTTCACCCCGGGAATCATCATACGCCGGGTCGGCGAGTACTTTTCGTGCCAGCCGGATGCCTTCCGTCAGCACTTTGGCATCTTCCATATTGGAGAGAAAGTTGTAATCCAGCTGCAGCTCGCCATTGCTTCCCAGACGCAGCTCACCAACACTTTTCGGTTGCAGCACACAGACGTGAATGGCATAGCCATGGCCCCATTCAAACAGACGCCCACGGTGACTGCGGAAGCCAGGCACATAGTGGAACTGCACATCCGGAATATCACCGGCCAGTGGTGTTTTAAAGAAGCCACCGGCTTCCACATAGTTAGTGGTTAACCAGCCTTTACGGCTGAACAGGTAACGGAAAGGAGAAGTCAGAATCTGTGGCAAAGCACCGACCGAAAATCCCAGTGTTTTACTGTTATTGGAGCGTACGGTCACCAGACCATCCAGGTGATCCTGCAGGTTCTGACCGACACCGGGTAAATCCACTACAGTATCGATACCAGCCGCTTTTAACTGGTCAGCCGGACCAAGACCGGATTTCATCATGATATGAGGCGTACCCAGAGCACCGGCGGAAAGAATCACTTCTTGGCGCGCGGAAATATCCTGGTGGCGGCCGTTGTCAATCACACGCAAGCCGGTAACCTGATTGCCGTCCATGATCAGCTTTTCCACTTCAACATCCGTAAGGACTGTCAGGTTGGGACGCTGATTCACTACCGGCGCAACAAAAGCCTGGTAACTGGATAAGCGTTTACCGTCTTTCTGGGTCACATTATAAATACCACAGCCTTCCATTTCAGCGCCGTTAAAATCGGTATTTTCTTTAACGCCCAGTGCGTTTTTGGCCGCTTTGATAAAGCGGTGACTGAAGGGATTAGGATCTTTCGGCTGATCAACCAGCAGCGGGCCGTCAGTTCCGTGATACTTTGCATCCTGTCCCAGCATGTTTTTTTCCGATTTACGGAAGTATGGCAAGACGTCATCCCAGCCCCAGCCTTCGCAGCCGGCATCCTTCCAGCGCTCATAATCGCTGGCATGACCACGGATATAAATCATGCTGTTCATCGACGCGGAACCACCCAGCGCCTTGCCGCGCGGACAGTGCAGGCTGCGGTTGTTCATTTCTTTCTGTGGTACGGAATAATAATTCCAGCTGTATTTTTTACTATAGTAAAGCGTGATCGTACCGGCAGGTGTTTTGATCCGCAGGTTGTTGTCACTGCCACCGGCTTCTAACAGCAGCACCTTTACATCCGGGTCTTCACTTAAACGGCTTGCAATAACACTGCCTGAAGAACCCGCACCAACAACAATATAATCAAAAGTATTTTCAGACATAACAGACTATCTCAGTGAATTTCATTCAGATCATCATGAAGCAGGTCCATGACTTCACGTTTCAGGGCAATAAATTCAGGTTCCATGGCCAGGTCCAGGGTCCGCGGGTGGGGAATATCCACATTCAGAATGCGCCGGATATGGCCGGGCTTTGATCCCATCACAAACACACGGTCAGCAAGCAGAATGGCTTCGTCGATATCATGGGTTACAAAGACCACCGTCTTCTTTTTGTGCTCCCAGATACGCAGCAACAGTTGTTGCATCTGCAGACGGGTCTGGCTGTCCAGGGCGCCGAATGGCTCATCCATCAGAAGGATTTTCGGATCATTGGCCAGAGCACGGGCGATGGCAACGCGCTGTTTCATACCGCCGGAAAGCTGCTTGGGATAATTGTCAGCAAAGTTATCCAGCCCGACTTCGTGCAGGTAAAAGTCGACAATATCCTTACGTTCAGCCGCCGGTACTTTTTTACGTTTAAGACCAAACTCAATATTTTCACGCACCGTCAGCCAGGGAAATAACGTATACCCCTGAAAAACCATACCGCGTTCCGGCCCCGGCCCGGTGACTCTCTCACCGGCCACGGATATCTCCCCTTCCGAAGGTGAGTTAAGACCGGCTGTCAGATACAGCAGACTGGATTTTCCGCAGCCGGAGGGCCCGACGATGACGGCGAATTCCTGGTCACGCACCTCCATGCAGATATCCTTCAGTGCAGTAAATTCACCGCCATCAGGTTTAGGGAAGCGCAGGCTGACATTATCGATACGCAGCTGAACCGGCATGTCATCCTGCGGCTGCTGGTTGTCCTGCTGATCAACAGAATGAAGTGTTTTTAACTGGCCCATGCACTTAACCTCGCACGTAAAATCCGGAAAAACTGGTCAGTGATAAGCCCCAGGATGCCGATAATCACAATAGCCAGAAAAATAACGTCAACCTGGAAGCCGCGCATGGCTTTCAGACTGATATAACCTAAACCACTGGATGCAGCCACCAGTTCGGCAACCACCAGATAAGTCCAGGCCCAGCCAATGGTGACACGCAGTGTATCGAGAACGCCGGGCAGGGACGCCGGTGCAATCACATGCATTACCACGTCACGACGACTGGAACCCAGGGTGTACGCGGCCTGCATCAGATCTTTGGATACCCCGCGTGATACATCCGAAATCATGACCAGTTGCTGGAAGAAAACACCGAAAATGATCACGGTTACCCGCTGTTCAATACCAATACCGATCCACAGAATAAACAGTGGAACAAAGGAGGTAACGGGCAGGTAACGGATAAAATTCACCAGGGGTTCAAGGAACGCCTGCACGATACGGAAGCTGCCCATTAAAAGTCCGACCGGTACCGCCACCGCAGAAGAAATGACGAAACCGATAATAACGACTTTGAAACTTGACCAGATATGGGTCATCAGAGTCCCGTTTTCTGCAAGACGCACACCGGCTTCAAATACCTGAACCGGTGATGGCAGAAACATATCAGGCACAATGTCGCTGGCCGCCAGCAGAACCCAGGCCAGAATCAGAACCAGCCAGGCGATCACACCCGTACTGAGAACGAGCTGCCGGGGCAGCTCTTCTCTGGGTGTCATACAGTTTTTAATAACGCTGTTAGACATGAATGCAAAACCTTACTGAGCGATGAAACTGCTGTCGACAAGATCGTCATAGCTGACATTCAGTTCGCGTTCCTGCAGTTTGCTCCATGTTTTATCTGCCACTTTAATCAGATCTTTGATGCTGCCTTGCGGCGTCATCAGCGACTCGTTCATCGCTTTATCATAGAAACGTACGTTAGCGGCCGCATCAGCGAAGTCTTTCGGGTCAGCCAGGTAACCGCCAACACCTTTGGCCATAATTTTATAGGCTTCCTGCGGATTTTCTTTGCTGTATTCAACTGCTTTGTATAAACCGGCGATCAGGGCTTTAACATCTTCCGGACGCTCATTGATAACGTCACAGCTGAGTTCTACCACGTCGACAATGACGCCGGGGGTTTTGCTGCTGTCGACCAGTACTTTACCGGCCTTGTTTTTACGCACCAGTGACAGGTGAGGCTCCCAGGTCACTGCTGTCGGTACCCGGCCTGCAATAAAAGCACTGGCAGCGTCGTCAGCGGTCATATTCTGAATGATCAGGTCATCCATGCTCATGCCATCCTGCTCGAGCAGATAGGACAGCCAGAACTGAGAGACTGAACCTTCATTAACGGCGACTTTCGTGCCTTTCAGATCTTTCAGAGAGTTGACATCATCGCCGGTAACGATACCGTCGCCGCCATAGCTGTCATCCAGAGCGATAACAGATTTGAAACACATGTTGGGACGGTATTTGAGAATTTCGTCAATGGTGGATGCCGCACCGTCAATGTTGCCGGAGGCCTGGGCAGCCATATACATGGAAGCTTCTTCAATGGTCTGCAGTTTAACGTCGAGACCCTGCTCTTCGAAGTAGCCCAGATCGCGGGCCAGATACAGGGTGCCGTAGCCAACCCAGGTAGTGTGGGCAATAGTCAGCTCGCCGGCGGATGCAGTCTGGCTCAGACCAAGGGCTGCTGCCATCAGCGACGAAAAGAAAGCTTTCTTTACTGCGGATTTTTTCTTGAACGGAATCATCTGCGATACCTTTAAGTCAGTTATTAAGGTGATTTAAAAACTCAGATGAAACGGTAATATCCCGCCGTGTATCAATAAATTATCTTTTTCTTTAGGCCTGAATCATGTTTTGTTATTCAATAAATTATGTTTTGTAATGGTGCGGAATTTTCAGCTTATTATTCTTTGTGCCCAAACATGATGCATTTTCAGGGATTTTTTTGTCGATTAGAACCTAAAAAGCAAAAAGTATTTTCTGGGATAAGATGTCGCACTTTTCCTCTGGGCAGGGCAATGTCGGGCAGACGGGACGGAATAAGATAAGCTGACAGGCTGGCGATAACGACGGGATTGTGACTGCAGGCACGGTTGGCCTCAGGTAGGGTAAAGTCAACATGGAACAAAGGTTTTGTTTCCGCGTGAGGACTTTATCGAAAAAGGGTAAGCAGAAACTGCCGACAGACCATCCGGCAAGAAGGGAGACGGATAAGGATTCAGAAAAAGTGTACAGCGGCAGGGCCACTGTACACCAGAGACACATCAGACCGCTTTTTTCTGGGCAGATGCGTTTTTCTCTTTGGCTAACTCATTGTATTTCAGGTATTTACACTGAGTGGCGATGTGGTCCGCGATGTGTTTGGCATCATGCCATACACCCCAGATAAAGGTGGAACCACGACGCGACAGCCATGGCAGCCCCACGAAATAAATACCGGGTTCTCTGGATACGCCACGTTGGTGCAGTGGGTAGCCTTTGTCATCAAAGGTATCGACTTTGAGCCAGCTGTAGTCCACACCGAATCCGGTTGACCAGATAATGGATGTAATGCCGGCCTCTTTCATATCCAGTTCCAGTGTCGGATTGGTTGCACACTCCGGCATTGGCAGGAAATTGCGTGCTTCCGGCTCTTCCGGCAGGTCCAGATTATTACGCTCAATGTAAGCGTCGGCAGCATCCAGCAGCGACAGATAATCGTTGTCACCGCGTTCGATATTGGCTTTCAGATCAGATTCAAAGGTGATTTTACCATTTTCAAACGACGCAGTACGGCCAACCAGGTTAATTCCGCTCTGTGCCAGTTCCCGGAAATCAACGGTATGGCCACCTTTAGCACCACTGACGGCGATGGTGACGTGTTCGGTGCCCGGCGCCATAGCTTCGGCATCCCACAGGCCCAGAACACCCAGCCACCATACGAAGTCGCGGCCGCGGTAAGTACGTGGCGGACGGTCGTGCGGGCCAACGGATAAATAAACGGTTTTACCGGCTTCGCGCAGTTCGGCTGCGATCTGAACACCGGATGAACCACCGCCGACAACCAGTACAGCGCCTTCCGGCATTTGTGCAGGGTTTTTATATTCAGCAGAGTGAATCTGATACAGACTGTCATCTTTTGGCGCAATAGATGGAATCACCGGAACCTGGAACGGACCGGTCGCTGCCACAACGCGATTGGCTTTAATGGTACCGGCAGAGGTTTCAATGGTGAAACCGGCTTCGCCGACATTACGTTCAACGCTCTTTACTTCAACCCCTGTGCGGATAGGAGCGGCAAATTTTTCTGCGTATTCAACAAAATAATCAGCATAACGTTCTTTGCCTGGGAAACCATCCGGATCTTCGTCGTTAAATTCCAGATTCGGGAAACGGTCGTGCCAGGCCGGACCATTTGCCACCAGGCTGTCCCAGCGCTGTGAACGCCAGCGTTCAGCAATGCGGTCACGTTCGACAACAATATGAGGTACACCCAGTTTGGTCAGATGCTCACTGGTTGCAATACCAGCCTGCCCACCACCCACAACAAGAGTATCGGTTGTTTCAATCGTCATGATTTACCCTTTACATTCAGACAAATAAATATTCATTAATATGACCTGCCATGACCGGGCCGGTGTGATTTATCTTAAGCCGCATAAATAACAATATTCTGTGGGCTGAAAGACACGGATTCCGGCTTATGACAGGATTCAGGTCAGTGATGTCAGCTTATGGGTAAACCTGCAGAGGGTAAAATATCATTAGTCTTGTAATTGAATAAAAATATATTATGCAATCTGACTGTTCAGTTGGCAGGTAAAAACCGGCGCTGTTGTGTGCCTGAACCTGATATCAATCTGCGGAAAATAAAAAATCCATAACGCCGGGAAGAAATAGCGCGGCCGGAGATAGCCCGGACGGTGATAGAGTGAACGGATTCAGATAGCAAAGAGAGTTAATCTGCGCTAGCCGGGAAGCGTGTCGCTGCTCAAGGCATGAATAAGCTGTTTAAGAAACCGGTCACATTGATCAAGCTGACTGATTTCAATAAATTCATCCGGTTTATGCCCCTGTGCCATTGATCCCGGTCCACAGACCACAGACGGTACGCCAAGGCTCTGCCGGAATAGTCCGGCTTCGGTTCCGAAATTAATATTGCCACTCTGGTCGTTGCCCGTCAGAGTGCGTACATAGCTGACGAGTTGTTCGGCATCGGTGCAATTGAGTCCGGGATATTCCGTGATTATTTCGGTATCAATCGCACAGGTATCCGTATGCTGCTGCATCTGCTGTTCCAGCTGGCGGGCGTAGTCCCGGAACTGCTGCAGAATATCCATAGCATTTTCATCGGCGATATTGCGGATTTCAAATACCAGCTCACAGTGATTAGGCACAATATTCAGCGCACTGCCACCCTGCACTGTGCCGGTATGAATCGTGGTAAAAGGAACATCGTACTGATGATCAAAAGGTCCCTGCTGCTGACGTTTAAGGGCTTCATTTTCAAGCCATACGATCAGGCGGGAAGCGTAGTTAACTGCATTGACGCCCTGGGGAGCCATGCCTGAATGACATTCTTTGCCGGTAACGGTAACGCGTGCCGCAACTTTGCCTTTGTGCGCCGTGACAACCTTCATTTCAGTGGGCTCACCAATCAGACAAAGCAGAGGCGCTACAGGTTGCTGCGACAACATATCCAGCATACGGCGCACTCCTAAACAGCCGATTTCTTCATCGTATGAAAAGGCCAGATGCAGCGGTCGTTTGAGTTGCGCAGCAGCCATCGCCGGAACGGCGCTCAGTACACAGGCAATAAAACCTTTCATATCCGTGGTGCCGCGACCATAAAGACGATCACCATCGCGGGTGAGCTGGTAGGCCGGTCGGGTCCATTGTTGACCACTGACCGGCACCGTGTCGGTATGGCCCGACAATAAAATCCCGGGCTGTTGCCGTGCTTGCTCAGAACCAATGCTGGCGTACAGGTTGGCTTTGGTATATTCGTCGTTAAAAATCAGCTGGCTGTCGATGTTATGGGCGTTAAGGTAGTGCTGGATATATTCCATCATTTCCAGATTGGAAAGAGCACTGGTAGTGTCAAACGCAATAAGCCTGGCAAGAAGGTCGCTGCTATTCATCACCGGGTACACCGAAGGATTCGGAATCGGCCGGATTTTTTGCCCGGGTTACATAGGCCGCCATCTGAGGTTCGTACAGGGTCCACAGATTTTCCAGTTCGGTTAATGGTTCTTCATGCCAGTCCACACGAAGATCAATAACCGGCCATTCAGGTTCACCACTGATCAGAACACCGGCAGAATGCAATGGTCCCATTTCACCGCCAGCCGCCAGTCCCGCCTGTAATGCTTTAATCAGACGCAGGGGAAACGCTTCCTCGCTGGATTCAAAGTACGCCACCATGGCTGCCGGGACTTTATCGTTGGCCAGCAGGTTGCCCAGCGCCAGACAGTGTTTACCACTGGCCATGGCATGAATTCCCAGAGCGTGTTCGCCACTGAACATGGCTTTTTCATCCTGCATATTCAGCATGCCCAGCTGTCGCCATTGCAGCCCGGGGTCCTGCTGATGGAAAGCCTGCAGAATATCGTCTGGTTTCTGTCCGTTGGCCATAGCTTCCAGTGCCGCAGGGCCAAGATCCGGATTGGTGACATTCTGGGTTAACGCGACCCCGGTACCGGTTTTTACAAAGGCACAGCGACTGGCAACACAGATACTGGATGAGGTAATAACACAACCAGCCATACCGGTTTGCGGATCAATGGCAGCAACCGAAAATGTCATCTTCAGGCCTCCGGAATAACAGCAATAACATCAATTTCCATCAACCATTCCGGCTGTGCCAGACCGGCAACCACCAGACCGGTTGAAATAGGAAAAACGCCTTTCAGCCATTTACCTACTTCACGGTAAACCGGTTCACGGAAGCGCGGGTCGGTAATATATGTGGTGGTTTTAACAATGTGGCTGAGATCAGATCCGGCTTCTTCCAGCAGTTGCTTCACGTTTTTCATTGCCTGTTCCGCCTGCGCCTGAGGGTTACCAAGGCCGACCAGATTACCGTCGAAATCGGTTCCTACCTGGCCACGGACATAAACTGTATTGCCCGCTTTGACGGCCTGGCAAAGGTCATTATCCAGTGTCTGGTTAGGGTAGGTTTCCTTGGTGTTAAACATACGGATGCGTTCGTGAACGGGCATTTTATGGTCCTCGTGAATTAACTTTGGCTCTGCGTCATGATGCCTGTCCGCACACTGGAGCGGAGATCGGAAACGGAGATCCGCAGATGACACAGAGACAGAGCAAAAGAGTATGAAATTGCAGCGGTGGGTTAAAATAAAATTAACTGAGGCTGTGGATAAAAAAACAGAATAATGGCCACAGCCGGTCACCGGAGGCAGAACGCAGCAACGAGCGTCTGTCCCGGCAATGACCGGATTGCCTGATGATCAGTCCAGTTTAATCCAGGTTGTTTTCAGCTGGGTAAACTTATCCAGAGCGTGCAGGGATAAATCCCGCCCGAACCCGGATTGTTTATAGCCCCCGAAAGGGGTGGAGAAGTCAATCGCGTCGACCGTATTGACTGAAACCGTGCCGGCACGCAGTGCGGCGGAGACCCGGTGTACGCGGGAAATATTCTGACTCCAGACTGAAGCGGCCAGACCGTAGACGGAATTATTGGCAATATGGATGGCTTCTTCTTCACTGTCGAAACCAATCACCACCGCCACAGGACCGAAAACTTCTTCGGTCGCAATTTCCATCGCCGGATCAACATCGGTGAATATCGTGGGTTGCACACAGCAGCCATTGTGCAGGGTGTTACCACCGGTCAGCAGTCGCGCACCGTCCTGTCCTGCACGCTCAATAAAGCCGGTGATGCGCTCTACCTGAGTTTTATCAACAATCGCGCCCACTTCGGTGTCTGCTTCCAGCGGATCGCCCACCACCAGTTTCTCTGCGGCTGCACTGAAGGCCTTAACAAATGCTTCTTTAATGCGGTTATCGACCAGAATGCGCGAATTGGCGGAACAGATTTCGCCCTGGTTGGAGAAAATTCCGGCGACGGCCCCGGCCACTGCGGCGTCAAAATCGCAGTCGGCAAAGATCAGGTTCGGGCTTTTGCCGCCGGTTTCCGGCCATACCGGTTTCATATTAGAGTCGGCGGAATAACGCATAAAGATTTTGCCCACCGCTGTGGAGCCGGTAAAAGCAATACAGTCGACGTCCATATGCAGCCCCAGCGCCTGACCGGCGACTTCACCACGGCCGGGAATAATATTTAACACCCCGGCGGGAAGTCCGGCTTTAATGGCCAGTTCGGCTACCCGCAGAATTGTATGCGGTGATTGTTCTGCGGGTTTTAAAACCACTGAGTTACCGGCAATTAAAGCAGGCGCCAGTTTCCAGGCGGCGATATCGAGTGGGAAATTCCAGGGAACGACGGCACCGACAACCCCGATGGGCTCACGGGTGATGGTGGCAAAATTATTACCGTCGGTAGGAGCCACTTCACCGTATAGTTTATCAATAGCTTCGGCGTACCATTCAAAGCAGGCTGCTGAGCCCGGGATGTCAAGATTCAGTGACGTCAGTACCGGTTTACCCATGTTCAGGGTTTCCAGCAGAGCCAGTTCATGCATTTCATCGCGGATCAGGTCGGCCAGTTTTTTCATCACGGCTTTGCGTGCTGCCGGTGACTGATTGCGCCATACGCCGCTGTCAAAGGTACGGCGTGCCGCTGCCACAGCTTTATCCACGTCGGCGTCCTGACAGGCGGCCATATTAACCAGCAGCTCACCGTTGGCCGGGTTGGTGACCGGATAGGTTGCATTGCCTTCTGCGTTAACGTACTCACCATCAATAAATGCTTTGTCCTGCAGGGTAATCTTCTGTGCCAGCGATTCCCACCAGGCTTTATTCAGTTCAGACATCGGCTGAAAACTCCACCGTCAAATTTTTTCCAATCAAATCATGTTTGCGGTTAACCGCCTATACGGATTTCCTGTGCAGTGTTTTTGTTTTTCTGATCCAGACCCGGCGTCACCAGGGCAGTGTCCTCTGCGTCCTGTGTTCCACTATTGTTTTGTTCTTCGGCCACGGAATCCTGCAAAAGCTCAATAAACGCCTGGGCTGCCGGAGTGAGATGAGACTGAGCCAGTTTAACCACCCCCATTGTGAGGGGGGTCAGTTCTTCATCAATCGGGATCGCCTTAAGGCGTGAGCCGTCCAGCGCGGTATCGCTGGACAGTGGCATATTAAACAGGGAATAACCAAAACCATTGGCGACCATGCCACGGGCCATGGTTAATGACTGCGTGCGGTAGCGGCACTCCGGGCGCAGATCGCGGGAAATAAACAGCGACATAAAGTACTGGCGGCTGACGGGCCAGTCGAGCATCACCATGGGCAGCTCTGCCAGTTCTGTGATGGAGACTGAATCGCGTCCGGCCAGTTCGTGGTCGCGGCTCACCACGGCAAATGGTGGTAAGGATACCAGCGGCTGAAATTCAATATTGGCCGGCAGTTCCATGTCGTAAGTAATGCCGATCTCGTAATTACAATCGAGGATATTCTGAATCAGTTCTTTCTGTGGCATCTCCTGGCAGTCCACATATACATCCGGATAACGGCCGACAAACTCTTTAATCAGCGCCGGCATCATCAGTGAGGTAAAAGTGGGAAAGCCAACGATATTCAGAGTGCCTGAAATGTCGCTGCCGAGACTGCCGGCAAAATGCGAAAGGTCTTCAGCTTCTTTTAACAGCTTACGTGCGCGGCGATAGAACTGCTGTCCCTGGGGCGTCAGGCTGAGCCCCTGTGCGTGGTGGCGGATAAACAGCTGCAGGCCAGTGACTTCTTCAAGATGCAGGATCGCGGATGAAATCGAAGGCTGGGATACGTACAGAAGTTCGGCGGCTTTCGTGACGCTGCGGTGTTCGCCGGCCACTGTAAAATAGCGCAGTTGTTTCAGGGTGAAATTCATCATACTCATGGTCTGCCTGCCTGGGATCACTGGGTTTGTCGTCTGCTTTACCATCCCTGGCCGGTACTTACGGATTCTGTGACATCCGTATAGAAAATTCTGATTCAATTCACATACCGCAGAATAAAAGCTGATGCATGGAGCCTGCCAATTCCTGAACCCCACGTTTTGTCGGGTTTTGACGCCAGTATGGGCCTGTTAATGCATTGCCTTGGGGCGCGGCGGGTTGTGGTGGGTTGTATTGGTGCGTAGCGGGTTGTATCGGTGCGTAGCGGGTTGTTTTGGTGCGTAATACCCTTGGTACCTGTGTGGTGCCTGTATTAAATAAACCAATGCAGAAGCCATAAATATGCGATGGCAGTTATTAAGATGCTTTTGCTATCTTGAGCGCCGTTTACCGTGCCGCGGTTTTATTGATCTGTTCAGGAGTCAGCAATGAGCACCATTATTTATCCCATTACCAATCTTAAAACCGGGGTATCCCTGACCATTACCCGTGGTGAAGGTGTCTATGTGTATGATGATCAGGGCAATGAGTATCTCGAGGGAATGGCGGGTCTGTGGTGTACCGCGCTGGGTTACAACAATGGTGAACTGATTGAAGCGGCCACCCGGCAGATGCATGAGCTGTCTTATGCGTCTATGTTCTTCGGTAAGAGTCATCCGACAGGCCAGGCTCTGGGCGAAAAACTGGCGGCCATGGTGCCGGTAAAAGATGCCCATATTTTCTTCGGTAACTCCGGCAGTGACGCCAATGATACGCAGATGAAAATGTTGCGTTATTACTTTAATGCGATCGGTAAACCAGAAAAGAAAAAAATCATTGCCCGGGAAAGTTCTTATCACGGTATTACCCTAGGGGCGGCCTGTTTGACCGGGCTGGAAGTGAACCATACCAATTTTGATCTGCCGGTCAGTGAGTTGGGTATTATCCGCACCGATGCACCGTTTTATTACCGTAATCATCTGCCCGGTGAGAGCGAAGATCAGTTTGTCGACCGTATCGTTAATCATCTGGAAGAACAGATTCTCGCCGAAGGCCCGGAAACCATTGCGGCCTTTATTGCAGAACCGGTGACCGGCGCCAGTGGTGTTATCGTGGCACCGGATGGCTATTACGAAAAAGTCCGGGCGCTGCTCAATAAGTACGATATTTTCTTCTGGGCCGATGAAGTGATTACCGGATTTGGCCGTACGGGTAACGCCTTTGGCTGTGAAACCATGAACATTGGTGCACCGGATATGATGAGTGTGGCCAAGCAGTTATCCTCGGCGTATCAGCCAATCAGTGCAGCGATAATCCGCGGAGATATGTACGACGCAATGGTCGAACCCAGCAACCAGATAGGCGTATTCGGCCACGGCTATACCTACTCCTGTCATCCGGTCGCCGCCGCGGTGGCGCTGAAAACACTGGAGATTTATGAGCGCGATCATATCTTCGTCAAAGCCGCTGAGCGCGGTCGTTATCTGCAGCAGAAGCTGCAGGGTTTCCTCGGACATCCTCTGGTCGGCGAAGTACGCGGGCGGGGGCTGATGGCTGCGGTGGAATTACAGAATCATAAAACCCATGCCGCTTTCCCGATGGAAGTCCCCGGCTTTCTGCGTCAGGCCTGTCAGGACGAAGGACTGATTCTGCGTGATGTCGGCACGGCAATCGCTTTCTGCCCCCCGCTGATCATCACGCCACAACAGATTGATGAAATGGCCGATAAATTCGGTAAAGCGCTGGATGTCACGCTGCAGTGGGTCACTCAGCAGGGTCTGTGCTGACACGCCTGCATGACCGGCTGGCAGGATGAAGCCAGACAGCGGCTGAGGTAAGATAAGCGGCTCTTTTGTCTGCTGTTGTGATTTTGCTATGCCAGCCAACCCTTCCCATGCCGATTGGCAGTTCTGGATTGACCGCGGCGGTACCTTTACCGATATCGTCGCCCTGACGCCACAGGGTGAACTGCTGACCCACAAGCTTCTGTCGGAAAATCCCCGGCACTATGCGGATGCGGCGGTGGAAGGTGTGCGGCGTCTGCAGGCGCAGCATGCTCAGCTTCCTCAGCAGATTGCCAGCGTAAAAATGGGCACCACGGTAGCCACCAATGCTTTGCTGGAACGCAAAGGCGAAAAGACCGCATTATTCATCACCGCCGGACTGCGCGATCAGTTACGCATTGGCTATCAGACGCGGCCGGATATCTTTGCCATCCGTATTGATAAACCTCTTCCATTGTATGATCGCGTGTACGAAGTGCCGGAGCGTATTCTGGCAGATGGCCGTAAGGATTATCCACTGGACGAAGAAGCCCTGCTGGTACAGTTGCTGGAGGCGCAGCAGGCCGGATATCAGAGTATCGCCGTGGTGCTGATGCATGCTTATAAATACCCGCAGCATGAACAGCGTATCGGCGAGCTGGCGCAGCAGCTGGGTTTTAAACATATATCCCTCAGTCACCGCATCAGTCCGTTAATTAAACTGGTGCCGCGCGGCGATACCACGGTAGCCGATGCTTATCTGTCACCGGTGCTGCGTCACTATGTCGGCCAGGTTAGCAGCGCCTTGCCTCCGTCACAGCTGCAGTTTATGCAGTCCAATGGCGGGCTGGTGGATGCCGCTGAATTTCAGGGTAAAGACGCCGTGCTGTCCGGCCCGGCCGGTGGTGTGGTAGGTATGGTAAAAACAGCCCGGGCTGACGGTTTTAACCGGGTGATCGGTTTTGATATGGGGGGCACCTCTACAGATGTCAGTCATTATGCCGGCAATGACGGTGAGCTCAGTGAGCCGGAGCGCACCGAACTGACCGACGTTAACGGTCTGCACCTGCGCGTCCCTATGATGAATATCCATACGGTGGCTGCCGGCGGCGGCTCAGTGGTGCATTTTTCCGATGGCCGTTTTCAGGTCGGCCCCCACAGCGCCGGTGCGTATCCCGGTCCTGCCTGTTATCGCAATGGTGGCCCGCTGACGGTGACGGATTGCAATGTTTTATTGGGCAAACTGCAGCCGCAGCATTTTCCTGCGGTGTTTGGTCCACAACAGAATCAGCCACTTGACAGTGAGGTGGTGGCCGACAGGTTCCGCGAGCTGGCAGCTGAGGTAAAACGTCAGAGCGGGCGCGACTATTCTGCTGAAGAAATGGCGCGCAGTTTTCTCGCCATTGCAGTGGATAATATGGCGCTGGCGGTGAAAAAAATTTCGGTACAGCGTGGTTATGATGTACGTGATTACGTGCTGAATGCCTTTGGCGGCGCCGGTGCTCAGCACGCCTGTCTGGTGGCTGATGCGCTGAGTATGAATAAAGTATACCTGCACCCGTTTGCCGGTGTGTTATCGGCGTTTGGCATTGGTCTGGCAGAGCAGCGCTGGTTGCAGGATGAAGCCATCGAACAGCCATTAAACGAGCGTGCGGTGATGCTGGCAGAACAGAAAGTAACAGCATTGCTGCAGCAGCGTATGTCATCGCCTGAGGCGCAAATGCACAGTGAAAAGCGTGTGATAAAACGCGCCTACCTGCGTTACAGCGGCTCCGATACACAGATTCTGGTGGCACTTGAACGCGCTGATTTAATGCAGCAGGCATTTGAACAGGAACATAAAAAACTGTTCGGTTTTATTACCCGGGATAAATCTCTGCTGCTGGATGCGGTACAGCTGGAGGTTATTTCCGGCGGTCAGCCGGTTCCGGATATTCCTGCCGCAGAAAATCAGGCGGGCGATGAGCAGGCGTTGCCATCGGCCAATCTGTATCTGTGTGGTGAATGGCAGCAGGTGCCGGTTTACCCGCGCACGCAATTAGGCATTAATGAATCTTACCCGGGGCCGTTATTAATCACGGACAATAACAGCACGATTGTCGTGGAACCTGGCTGGCATCTGCGCGTATTAACATCCGGTGCTTTGTTGCTGGATAAAAAACCACAGGCTGCAGCACCTGCGGATCATTATTCGCCGCATAAAAAACCGGAGACGGCGCCCGTCCGTGATCCTGTCCAGCTGGAAATCTTCAATAATGTTTTTATGTCAGTTGCCGAGCAAATGGGCTTTGTTCTGGAAAAGACCGCCAGCAGCGTCAATATCAAAGAGCGGCTCGACTTTTCCTGTGCTCTGTTTGACCGCAAGGGGGAGCTGGTGGCCAATGCACCACATATTCCCGTTCATCTGGGCTCCATGAGTGAAAGCATCAAAGTGGTTATGCGCGACCACCGAGATATGCAGCCGGGGGATGCCTTTGTATTAAATACCCCTTATAACGGCGGTACTCATCTGCCGGATGTGACTGTGGTAAAACCTGTCTTTATTGCCCCGCTGGATGCTCATCGCGGCGCAGATTTTTACGTTGCTGCACGGGGCCATCATGCGGATATCGGTGGCATCTCGCCGGGCTCCATGCCGGCCAACAGTCAGCATATTGAAGAAGAGGGCGTATTGCTCGACAACCTGGTGCTGATGCGTGGCGGTGAGCTGCAGGAAAGTGCCGTGCGGACGGCGTTATCGTCAGCCACCTGGCCGGCACGTAACCCGGATCAGAATATTGCTGATCTGTCTGCTCAGCTGGCAGCCTGTGAAAAAGGCGTGACCGAACTGCAGGCACTGTGCGACCAGTATGGTCGCGATCAGGTGCAGGCGTATATGCAATACGTCATGGACAACGCGGAAGAAAGCCTGCGTGCCTGTCTGGCGACCCTGCCATCCGGTCAGGCACGCGCACGCATGGATGACGGCACAGAATTCTGCGTACAGATTGAAGTCGATAATGCGGCCCGGACGGCCCGGGTTGATTTCACCGGGACACAATACCGCGCCGGTCAGAAGCAGCATCCGGGCAATTTTAACGCGCCGACGTCAGTGGTCATGGCCGCAGTGCTGTATTGTTTCCGCGCGCTGGTGGCTCGCCCGATGCCGCTGAATGCCGGTTTTTTCCGTGCCCTTGATGTGGTGGTGCCCGGGCAGTCGGTTGTCGCGCCACAGTATCCGGCAGCGGTCGTCTCAGGCAATGTGGAAACGGCGCAATATCTGGTGGATGTGGTGATGCAGGCGCTGGGGCTGATGGCCGGCAGCCAGGGAACCAATAATAATTTCACTTTCGGTGACGATACCCATCAGTACTATGAAACTTTATGTGGTGGCATTGGTGCCAGTGCGCTGGGAGACGGCGCCAGTGGTGTTCATGCGCACATGACGAATTCGCGTCTGACCGATCCGGAAATTCTGGAGCAGCGTTTTCCGGTTGTACTGGAGCATTTCAGCCTGCGTCCTCAATCCGGTGGTGGCGGACGTCACCGCGGTGGTGATGGTGTTGAACGTCATATCCGTTTTCTCAAGCCCATGACGGCGAATATCATCAGTGGTCACCGGCGCGAGCCGGTGGCCGGCTTGCAGGGCGGGGCGGAAGGCAGGCCGGGCACTAATTTTATTGTGCGTCACGACCGCCGTCTCGAACCTCTGTCCGGCTGTGAGCAGGCGCAGATGCAGCCCGGCGATGTTTTCTGTATCCACACCCCGGGTGGTGGTGGTTACGGCGATGAATAAAACAGTGGTTTGTAAAAACAATCGACTCTTTTGTTGTCTTATTGTTTTGTTATTAATGGTTATTAAATAACCTTTCTGGTACCGGCATACCGTAACGGCCTTTATCGGCCTGATTGTCAGACGCGGGCGCGGGTTATTTCTTATTGATAAACGGAAAAATCAGAATTTCTGACTATGCTTTAGGCAGAAGTAGTCTGGATCCCCGTTATGAGAATTAACCAGCCGGTTACGGCTAACGAAGTCACTTTTCCTCCTCAGCAGCAACTTATTTCGTCAACCGATCTGAAGGGGAAAATTCTGAATTGCAACGATGCCTTTATCAGTGTCAGTGGCTTTTCGCGCGAAGAATTATTAGGTCAGCCTCATAATATTGTGCGCCACCCCGACATGCCTGCGGCTGCGTTCGACAATATGTGGCAATACCTGAAAGCCGGACGACCATGGATGGGGATGGTAAAAAACCGCTGTAAAAACGGCGATTTTTACTGGGTCAGTGCTTACATTACGCCGCTGATGGAAGGCGACCAGGTGGTTGGCTACGAATCCGTGCGTAATTGCCCGTCGCGCGACGATGTTAAGCGTGCAGAATGGCTATACAAAAATCTCAGCGCCGGCAGCGGCCGGCGCTTCACGATTCCCCGTATTCCCTTTCACACTCTGCTCATCAGTCTGCTGGTGCTGGTGTCAGCCGGGTTAGGCATTGGCGGCTGGGTACAGGCTGCCTGGCTGGTGATGCTGGCTGGTTCTGTGACGGCCGCGGCACTGGGTTTCCGGGCGCAGAAACGTATTTTCCGGGTGATACGTCAGGGGATGGGCAAGAGTTTCTGTGATGATCTGGCGGCCCGCACCTACACGGATGATCCCCTTGAGCTGGGCCGGCTTAAAGTGGCAGTTCTCAGTCAGCAGCGCCACCTGGATACAATACTGACCCGTTTGCGGCTGGCGTCGCAGGAGGTTCGCCACAGTGCCGACAGCGGACTGGAATCCGTGCAGGGCACCTGTGATGCACTGCGCCATCAGCTGGATGAAACTGCAGGCACGGCCACTGCCGTGCAGCAGATGTCGGCGACCATCGGTGAAGTGTCCGGTCACATTCAGGAAACCGCGCGTTATGCCGCCCAGGCCCGGGAAAAGTCGGATGAGGGACACAGCGGTGTGACTCATACCCGCCAGTCGGTGGAAGATCTTAAAAGTAAAGTCGATGAAATCCGCACCGCGGTGGCCGGGGTGGCGGAACAGACCGGTAAAATATCTCAGGCCACCGCCGTGATTGAGCAGATCGCTGAGCAGACCAACCTGCTGGCGCTGAATGCCGCCATTGAGGCTGCACGGGCCGGTGAGCAGGGGCGGGGGTTTGCCGTGGTGGCTGACGAAGTCAGGGAACTGGCCATGCGTACACGGGAATCCACGGCAGAAATTTACACCGTCGTGTCAGGCCTGGTCACGCTCAGTAATCAGTCCGTCGAAGTGGCCGATCTGGGGGCGCAGGCAGGCGACAGCGGTCTGCAGAGCATGATTGCCACAGAGGAGATGCTGGATGATATTGCCGCCTCGGTGTCTCAGATTGCTGATATGTCGATTCAGATGGCTGCCTCCGTGGAAGAGCAGGTGCAGGTAGCAGACGATATTGCCGGTCAGGTAGCGCGTATCAACCAGCTGGCTGAACAGAGTATGACATCCGGCAATCACACAGCGGATGATGTGGGTAATATTCAGAAAATTGCCGGTGACCTTTATGATCTGATGGTGCGTTTCCGTTAAATCGCAGCGCCGCCGGGCGGATTAAAACCAACCTCTGCAGTCGGTTATTCGCTTGTGATAGAATGCGCTCAGTCATCGATTGCGATTGAGCAAACATCCATTCAGATTGAGAGAGAAACCCCATGGAAATTATGGACGTTCTGAAAGAACAGGTCGAAAGTAACCCGATTCTGCTGTATATGAAAGGTTCTCCGAACCAGCCGATGTGCGGCTTCTCTGCCCGTACTGTGCAGGCCGTGATGGAATGCGGACAGAAGTTCGCCTACGTTGACGTGCTGTCGAATCCGGAAGTCCGCGCCAACCTGCCAGCCTATGCTAACTGGCCAACCTTTCCACAGCTGTGGGTCAAAGGTGAGCTGGTCGGTGGCTGTGATATCGTCACTGAAATGCACGAAAAAGGCGAGCTGAAGACTCTGCTGGAAGAAGCGGCGCCGGCAGAATAAGCCACGCGGATGCGATAAAAGCCAGCATAACGCTGGCTTGTGTCGCACAAAGTTTTATTTAAACTTTTGCGAGAAATCTCAGGCCCTTGTCCTCATAGAGGGGCCTTGCCCCTCTCGCCGGACGGGCTACCTCCCCGCTTCGCGCTTTCTGGCTCGTATTTCCTTGAAACCTCTATATTTCCTGACCGCGCGCCCCAT